>NZ_JBZFLL010000003.1:0-602846 GCF_058448995.1 Stappia sp. G46H5W
ACCGGACGCTCCGGCGTCGGGATGTAGTCGTCGACCGCAGCCATCAGCTCGCGGATCTTCGTCTCGCCGATCGCCTCGTCGCGGCCCTCAAGGGCGGCAAGAGCCGAACCGGCAACGATCGGAATGTCGTCGCCCGGGAACTCGTAGGACGAAAGCAGCTCGCGCACTTCCATCTCGACCAGCTCGAGAAGTTCCGCGTCGTCCACCTGGTCGACCTTGTTCAGGAACACCACCAGAGCCGGAACGCCGACCTGACGGGCCAGAAGGATGTGCTCGCGGGTCTGCGGCATCGGGCCATCGGCCGCCGAGCAGACCAGAATCGCGCCGTCCATCTGCGCCGCACCCGTGATCATGTTCTTCACGTAGTCGGCGTGGCCCGGGCAGTCCACGTGCGCATAGTGACGGTTCTCGGTCTCGTACTCGACGTGCGCCGTCGAGATCGTGATACCGCGAGCACGCTCCTCGGGAGCCGCGTCGATCATGTCGTACGCCTTGAACTCGCCGAAGAACTTCGTGATCGCCGCCGTCAGCGTCGTCTTGCCATGGTCGACGTGGCCGATCGTGCCAATGTTCACGTGCGGCTTCGTCCGCTCAAACTTTGCTTTCGCCATCGGCGTCGCTCTCTGTTAACTTGCGGTTAAGTCCATCATTTCGATCAAGACCCGACCGCCCCAGGGCGGTGGATGCTAAGCAGGGCATGCGCGTTTGTCGTAAAGCCGGTCAGGAGCAGCAGCGTCACTCGAAAGTGGAGCGGGTGAAGGGAATCGAACCCTCGTCATCAGCTTGGAAGGCTGCTGCTCTACCATTGAGCTACACCCGCCGCCTGCCGCAAGGGGGGATGGTGGAGGAGGTTGGATTCGAACCAACGTAGGCCAAGCCAACGGATTTACAGTCCGTCCCCTTTAACCACTCGGGCACTCCTCCGTTTCACCGCCCTGTCGCCGAAGCGTCCTGGATGGCTTCACGAAAACGCCCCGCGAAACAATCGCGAGGCCGCTCCCGTGGCGCGTGTTATGTAGAACCGGCTTGGGGGTGTCAACACCCATTTATAGCCTTTGGACACAAAAACGACCGCCCGTCCGGCAGCGGTTTCTCCTTGCCGGTGGATCACCTTGCGGATAATCGCTCGCTCATGACACGCTCCGACACACCGGCCGGCCCGTCCGGCACAAACACCAGCCCTGACGATCATGGTTCAGAGGCGCCCGCGCGCTCGCGCGAGAAGCCCCGCCACGGCGGCGCAGGCGGCGGCAGGGACTACAGGGACGCCAAGGGCCGGGGCGCCAAGGGCGGCTTCCGGAAAGCAGGCGGCAAGCCGGCGGCCCAGGGCGCGGCCCATGATGGAGAGGGCCGCCGCCCCTTCGCCAAGGCCCGCCCGCGCCCCCCGCGCGAGGGAGATGCGCCCGAGGGGCCAGTGCTTCTTTATGGGCTGCACACGATCGAGGCGGCGTTCCGAAACTCCGACCGCCGCCGCCACCGGCTGCTGGCGACGGAGAACGCCCAGCGCCGGCTGAGCGAGCGCGGAGTCACCTTCGACGTTCCTGTGGAAACAGTGAACCCGCGGCAGCTAGATCACCTCTTGGGACGCGATGCGGTCCACCAGGGCGCCGTTCTGGAGGCGGATCCCCTGCCCGCCTTCGGTCCGCGCGACCTTGCCAGGGCACGCCTGGTGCTCGCCCTAGATCAGGTCACCGACCCGCATAATGTCGGCGCCATCCTGCGCTCCGCCGTGGCGCTTGCCGCCGATGCGGTGGTGACGACCGAACGGCACGCGCCGGAAGAAGGCTCCGTGCTGGCCAAGTCGGCCTCCGGTGCACTCGATATGGTTCGGCACGTGCGCGTGAAGAACATGGCGCGCTTCGTCACCGAAATGCGCGAGGCCGGCTTCCAGGCCGTCGCCCTCGACAGCGAAGGACCGGCACGCCTCGAAGAGACGGACCTCGGCGACAAGGTGCTGCTGATTCTGGGGTCCGAAGGCAAGGGCGTGCGTCAGGGCGTGCGCGAGGCCTGCGATGCGCTCGCCCGGCTCGACATGCCCGGCGCCATCGCCTCGCTCAATGTCTCGAATGCGGCCGTTCTGGCCCTTTATGTCACGCGCGCGAAGATGGGGCTCTGAGCCCCTCTTTGCGTCGCGTCGAGACCAAAGAGCCGCCCCCTCCCCCGAAAATACCCTTTGATAGCCCGCCTCTTAATTCTTGACTCAATAACTCAAGTTAAATATTGCCGGCTTCGGGCGCTCGATCGCCCCAGCCAGCTTTTGCGCGAGCCACCCTCTCTACCCTCCCACTCAAGACAATAATTGAGGGCCCCATCGTGCAAAATGCCAAGAAGCGCGCCGCGATCAGCGGTGTCGCGACGATCGTGCTTGCCCTGCCGGCAGCCTCCTTCGCCCAGTCGCAGGCGCCCGCCGTCTCTCCCGCCACATTGGCCAGCGAACAGGCGCAAGACGACTCGGATCCCCGAGCGGCCGGCACTCCCGCAACCGACGACAAAGAGGGTGGCGAGCAGGGTAAGGCCACGCCTCTCAGCCGGATCATCGTCCCCTTCTACGAGCTGCTGAGCCCGCGCAGTCGGGCGGATGTCGGCACGACGACCCTCGACCAGGAAGGGTTCACCGTACGCACGGATGGCAGCGGCGATGCCAACTCCGCCCTGCGCGGCCTGCCGAACGTCCAATACCAGGACGAAACCGATACCGACGCGGGCATCGACGGCCAGAAGATCCTCGACACGCGGCCCGAGCTCCTCTCCATCTCGGGCGGGCGCACCTACGAAAACAACTTCATCGTCAACGGCATCCCGACCAACACGGTCACCGGCTCGGTCGAGCGCTATGGCAACTCGGAGCTGGCCAGCGACACCAATACGCCCAATGCCGACCGCTTCTACGGCCTGCACCCCCAGACGATCTTCGTGCCGTCCGATTTCGTGGAGAGCGCGACGGTGGTCGACAGCAATGCCTCCGCGCGATACGGCAACTTTCAGGGCGGCGTCGTTTCCTACGAACTGCAGAAGCCCAATACGGAACGCTGGACAGGCACGGCAAGCGTCAAGGTCGAAAGCGACAAGTTCGTCAGCTACAACATCGCGACGACCGACGGCACCAATCCGCTCGAGCGCAAACCACCCGAGTTCACCAAGATCAAGTCATCGCTTTCGCTGAGCGGGCCAATCAACGAAATTTTCTCGATGATTGCACAGTACAGCAGGACCGATGCAACCACCAAGAAGCAAAAAGACTACATCTATTATTCCGGCGACATCAGGGAAGATTCCCTGAATAACTTCTTTAGGCTCCAACTCGACGCCAGAACGGACTACGGACTGTTCTCGCTCGAGGGAATGGTCACCGACTATACGCAAGGGTACGAAAGCCCGAACTGGCGCGACATGCATGTCGACGTCTCCACCCGGACCTATGCTGGCAAGCTCGAGCATTCCTACACGTTCGACACTGTCGAAACGCCGCTCGGCCAGATTCTCGGCCTGACGCTCGACACCAAGGCCGTCGTCTCCCACTCCTCGACAAGGAACCAGACGAACAGCGACACCGCCCGCGTTTACCAGATCAGGGAAGGCACCAGAACCGCCAGCCAATGGACGTCGAGCGATCCGGACATCCTCTCCTGGTGCCGGCTCGACCCGACATCGACATCGAATGTCATCTGCTACGACGGCGGGTTTGGCGCGAACAAGGTCCAGGAACAGACGCAGTATCTCTTCGGCCAGAGCGTCACGGGATCCATCTGGGCCGGCACATTCGAGGCCGGCTTCGACCTGACCCACACGAACGCCCGCCGCGCGCGCGAAAGCGACTTCACCTACTACACCTCGGTGAACACGCTCTGGGACGCCCGCTCCCTCGGGCTCAGCCAGTTCACCTGCTTGGGCAGCGAGGCCTGCGGCCCCGATCAGTATGCCGACAAAAAGTCGATCTGGGAGGCTTTCGACAACACGACAACCCTCAACTCGGCGGATGCCTGGCTGCAACTCGAGCAGACCTTCGGCTGGCTGACCGTCCGACCGGGGGTGCGGCTCCAGGTCGACGACTACCAGAAGAACATCAACATCGCGCCGCGCATCGCTGCGACGCTCACGCCCATCGAACGGATCGAACTCTCTGCCGGGTTCAACCGCTATTACGCCGGCGAAAGCCTTGCCTATGCCATCCGCGACAATCAGCCCCGCGGGCAGTCCTACATCCGCAGCCACGACGGCAGCGGCAATGTCACCGACGAATGGACGATGCGCGCAGAGACCGGCGTCTATGGCAACAGGGCCTCGGACCTGCGAACCCCCTTCACGGACGAATGGGTGGCCGGCCTCAAGGTCATCGACCCACTCACCGATGGTGCGTTCCGCCTGCGCTATGTCAACCGCGCGATGAAAGACCAGTACGCGAGGGCGAATCTCGGCAGCAATGTCTGGGAACTGACCAACTCCGGCACCGGGGCCTACGAATCCGCCACCGCGGAATATGCCAAGACCTGGCACATGGAGCGGTTCCGCTTCCTCGATCACCTGACGCTGACCGCCTCCTTCACCTGGTCCGCCCAGGAACTGTCGCCTGACAGCTACTTCTATGACGAGGACGATCTTCTCGACCGGATCCTCTACAATGGCCGGTCCTATTCGGTCGCAGGCTTCTCCGTCGTGACCGGCAACATGGACATCCCCATGCGCGCCCAGCTCGCGATGATGACGAACTGGTACGAGGGCCGGTTCAACCTTGGCTTCGCGGCCAACTACAACTTCCCCTTCACCGGCGTCGAAGACACGGGACGCACGCAGGTGTTCGAGGGCGTTCGCCACGACGTCTGGGAGGACAAGGATTTCGACGGCACCCTCACCGTCGACCTGCACTCCAACCTTGTCCTTCTGCGCGACGGGCACAGAAGCGTCAGCCTCAACTTGGTTGCCAACAATCTCTTCAACGAAATCGGCAACGCGACGGCCAACAACAGCAATCCCTTCATCAAAGGGCGGAGCTTCTGGCTCGGCCTCAGCACCACATTCTGAAGAAGAGCAATGCCTTTCTTCCGTTTCTTCGCGGGTCTGTGGGGCCTGTGCCTTGCCGTTGTCCTGCTCATGCCGGCGCTTTTGATACAGGAGCGCTGGCAGCGAGCCGGCGACAACAGGCTCGCTTCGACCTTTCCTTCCCAGCCTGACGAAGGAGACTTCGAGGCGTTGCGCCGGGCCTATGCGCGACCGCCGTCCGAGTGGCCTGAGGCTCTGGTCGAGCCGGAGGTCGCCTTCGTGGAACTGGGCCCGCTCGAGCAGCGGCCGAATCCGCAAGGCGCCGAGCTCCAGAAGGCGCGCCTCGGGCGCAGGCTGTTCGAGGATCCGTTGCTGTCCGCTTCCGGGCACTTCTCTTGCCAGTCCTGCCACAACCGGCAGCTTGGCTGGGGCGACGGGCTCAGGGTTTCGGTCGGTCACGGGCGCCAGGAGGGGCGGCGCAACGCCCCTTCGCTCTTCGGGGTCGCCTATCGCGACGCGTTCTTCTGGGACGGGCGGGCAGCAACCCTCGAGGAGCAGGCCGCCGGCCCCCTCCTGAACCCCGTCGAGATGGCCAATGAAGATCTGGCTCAGGTGGTGGACCGCCTTCGCGCAAGACCGGACTATGTCCGCGCCTTCGGCCAGGTCTACGGCGAAACGCCCATCGCCTTTTCGCACGTCGCCGACGCCTTGGCCGCGTTCCAGCGGACGCTGGAACGCGGTACGCGATTCGACCGCTTCGCCGCAGGACTGCCCGTCCGCTTTTCCGATGAGGAGCTTTGGGGTCTCAATCTCTTCCGCGGCAAGGCGGGCTGCGCCAATTGCCACTTCGGCCCTCTTCTGACCGACCAGAAGATGCACAATCTGGGGCTCACCTTCTTTCGCCGCCGGCTGCAGGATCTCGGCCGGTACGAGGAGACGGGCGATCCGCAGGATGTCGGCCTGTTCCGCACGCCTCCCCTGCGCCATGTGCGGCTGACCGCGCCCTACATGCACAACGGGATCATGCCGCGCCTGGCCAACGTCATCGCCTTCTATATTCAAGGCGGTGGCCGCATCCGACCGCGCAACGAAGCGGAAGCAGCCGACCCGCTCTGGCCTCATGCAGCCCGCACCTCGCCGCTCCTCAAGCGCCTCGATCTGGAGCAGGCAGAAATCCGGGCGCTGATCGCGTTCCTGGAGAGCTTGTGACCAGCCGGCGTTGCCTCATGCACAACACGTTCGTTTTTGAGCAAAGCAGCATTCGAAACGGATGCACGCCTGCGAAAGGTGTGCTAAACGCCGCTCCGATGCCGGTATAGCTCAGCTGGTAGAGCACCTGATTTGTAATCAGGGGGTCACGGGTTCGAATCCTGTTGCCGGCACCACTACCTCCCCGATGTTTTCCAGTCCGAACACGGCACGGTCCGCATCGCGGGTCGAACGGTTTCGCCCGGCTGCGCAACAGCCGGGCCGAAGGCGCAACACGGCGCATACAGCAGCGAGAGGACAGCACATGAACCCGATCGGTTTCCCGGATCCCGCCTTCGTGTCACGCCAGACGGCCAGGATGCTGCTCGAGGTCAAGGCGGTCCACTTCCGCGCCGACGAGCCCTACAAGCTGACCTCCGGCCTTGCCAGCCCGGTCTATATCGACTGCCGCAAGCTGATTTCCTTCCCGCGCCTGCGCGCGACGCTGATGGATTTCGCCACCGCCACGATCCTGCGCAATGTCGGCTTCGAATCGCTCGACGCGGTCGCCGGCGGCGAGACGGCAGGCATCCCCTTCTCCGCCTGGATCGCCGAGCGCCTGGGCCTGCCCATGCAGTATGTGCGCAAGAAGCCGAAGGGCTTCGGCCGCGATGCGCAGATCGAGGGCGTGTTGAAGGAAGGCGACCGGGTGTTGCTGGTCGAGGATCTGACCACCGACGGCGGCAGCAAGGTCCGCTTCGCCGAAGCGCTTCGCAAGGCCGGTGCCCAGGTCGACCACGCCATCGTGCTCTTCTTCTACGACATTTTCCCGCAGACCTATGAGGCGATGGCCCGCAATGGTTTGACGCTGCACTACCTCGCCACCTGGCGCGATGTGCTGGCGGTCGCCCGGGACGAGAACCATTTCGACGAGAAGACGCTGGCCTCGGTCGAGTCGTTCCTCAACGAGCCGCTGAAGTGGTCCGCCGCCCATGGCGGCATCTCCGAATTCTCGGTCTGAAGCGCCCCGTCCTCACTCTGCCTTTGAAAATCTCTCGCGCTCCAGCCCCCGCGCCAGGACCGGATGTTCCACCGGCTCCTTGGCGCGGAAGGCATGGCGGCACGCGATCTCCAGATATGAACGGTAGACGTAGCCGCCGTTCTCCGCCCGGAACGCGTCGCAGTGGCGGCGATAAAGACCCGGCAGCCGATACCAGGGAACGGCCGGAAAGCGGTGATGCACCGCGTGCAGCGAGTTGAACAGGAACAGGAAGGCAAGCGGACCCCGGTCCTCGATGATCACCGTCCGGTGCCCGACCGCCTCCTCCGCCTGATGCTCCAGAAAGGTGCGCACGCACAGGAGCGACCACGCGCCGTAGCAGACCGCCAGATAGGCCGGCAGCGAGAAGCCCGGCAAAAGCCTCAGCAGCCCCAGCAAGACGCCCGCAAGCACCAGGTGCTCGCCCCAGGCACGCATCACGTCCCCTCTTCCCTTCCGCGCGAGATGCCATTCGGCAGCAACGAAGCCCGCCATGCCGATCGCCGGCCCGACCAGCATCCGCCCGAACAGCGTGTTGTTGAAGGCCAAAAGGGCACGCCGGCCTCGCCCTGCGGTTCGCCAGTCGCGTGGATGCAGGTACCAGCTCTCCGGATCCTCGTAAGGATCGGTCAGGCGCGGGTCGTCATGATGGGCGATGTGCAAGGCACGGAACCGCCAATAGGGAACGAACAACCCGAGCGGCAGCCCAGCCAGCAGCGCGTTCAGCCGCGGATTGCGGAACGGGTGGCCGTGCAGCAACTCGTGCTGCAGCGACGAATGCAGCGTGACAATGGGCACGAGGCACAGCCAGGAGAGCGCCGACCAGCCCGCCCCCTGCACCATGGAGGCTGCCGCAACAAGCCCGCCAAACGCCAGATAGACCCCGCCGATCAATGCAAATGTCGGCCATTCGAACGCAGCGCGTGAGAGCAGGTGGGGCTCGACAGCGGCGGGTAAGGCAGCTCCTGCTCCCTCCTGCAAGGTCTGAAGGTCGTGGGGAAAGCCATCGGCGGAGAGGGTTTGCGCGGTCTGCATGCAGCACAGAGTGTCGGAACGCCCGCGCGGAACAATGTGTCGATATCCAAATGCAAATGTGATTTTATTGGAAAATCACGAGATACATGTGAATTCACAATAATGATGTGAGATTGCATATCTGCAATCGACCGGAAAGGCGTCATTGCGATGAGCGGAACCGACAAACGCGAGCTCGCGGCGCTTTTTCGCGAAAGGCTCGGCATCCTGATGGCGCGGCGCGGCGAGCCGCCGAGCCGGTTCGCCGCACGGGTCGGTCTCGACCGCTCTGCGCTCAGCCACTTTCTTGATTCCGCCTCCACCCGCATGCCGCGGGCGGAGGCGCTCTGCGACATCGCCCGCTCGGAAGGGGTCACCACCGACTGGCTGCTGGGGCTGACCCAGAGCGCCTCGGACGCGGCAACCATCGCGCCGGCCATCGAGATCGAACAGGCGGACCACGGTCGCGGCGACACATTGCTGGCGAACTGGCACCAACAGGCGGTCGGCTACAAGATTCGCTATGTGCCGGGCACGATCCCGGATCTGCTGCGCACCGAGGCGGTGCTTGCCTACGAGTTCGGCGCGCCGGAAACCGTCAAGGCCGCAGCAAAGGCCGACCAGGGCCGGCGCCTGCTCGCCTATACGCGCCGTCCGGAGACGGACATGGAGGTCTGCATGCCGCTGCAGACGCTCGACCAGCTGGCGGGCGGCACAGGCATCTGGGCCGGACTGCCCGAGGATGACCGCCGCGAACAGCTCCGCCACATGGCCCGGCTGGTGGACGAACTCTATCCCACGTTCCGCCTGTTCCTCTATGATGCTCGCGCCCGGTTTTCTCCCCCCTACACCGTCTTCGGCCCGCAGCGCGCCGCGCTTTTTCTCGGCTCGTTCTATCTGGTGGTGAATTCGGTCGAGCACATCCGCGCACTCACCCGGCATTTCGACATGCTGATCCGTGCCGCCTCCATCGGGCCAGACCGCGCAGCCTCGCATTTGCGCGACCTGGCCAACCGGTAGCAGGACGCGCAGGAGAGCGTTTCTGTCTCACGTCTTCGTGAAATCGGGCATCTTGAGAAGCGATGGGAAATGCGTCGACACTCGCTCGGGCGGCTTGTTGCGCCGCACCTGAGGGAGACACATCACATGCTCAAGTCCTGCCTGCGCACGGTCGCCGTGCTCGCAGCCTTCGCGGCCACCACATCGCTCGCCAATGCCGACCCCATCGAGATCCGCCAGAACATGATGAAGTCTGTCGGCGCCGCCACCGGCACGCTCGGCAAGATGGTGAAAGGGGAAATTCCCTACGACGCCCAGCTGGCCGGAATGGCCATGCGCGTCCTGTTCACCACCCCGTCCGGCTTCGTCACCCAGTTCCCGGAAGGGGCCGATTCGCCGACCAGCGAGGCCGGCCCGAAGATCTGGGAAGACCGTGCGGGCTTCGAGAAGGCCGCTCTCGACATGCAGACCGCCGCCATGGCCGCGATCCCCGCGGCGAGCGAAAGCCTCGATGCGCTGAAGGCCTCCTTCGGCTCGGTCGCGCAGAACTGTCGCGCCTGCCACGAGACCTACCGCGTCAAGAAGAACTGATCTAACAAGGACCTTGAGTATGCCAGACCGCGCGCCGGAGCAGACCTTCCGGCGCGCGGCAAAGGCCTGCCCGTCGGCAGGCCCTCCGAAAGACGTGTCCGGGAGTAGCACATGACCCGCCGCACCTTCCGCCGTCTCGTCGGCGTGTTCCTGCTGCTGATCGCCGCGGGACTCTATTTCACGCGGCCCGAACGTGTGGACCCGTCCGCGATTCCCGTACATCAGGCGGACCTTGCCAATGGCGAACGGATGTTCTGGGCCGGCGGCTGCACCTCATGCCATGCCGCACCCGGCGCGACAGGCGACGACAAGCTGGTGCTTGCCGGCGGGCTTGAAATGAACACGCCCTTCGGCCTCTTCCGCGTGCCCAACATCTCGCCGTCGCAGGCGGGCATCGGCGGATGGTCGGTCAACGACTTCCTGAACGCGATGGTCCACGGCACCTCGCCGGAGGGCCTGCACTACTATCCGGCCTTCCCCTATGGCTCCTACCGCAACATGAAGGCGGAGGACCTGATCGACATGAAGGCCTATCTCGACACGCTTCCCGCCTCGGACAATCAGGTGGCCGACCACGAACTTGCCTTCCCCTTCTCCTGGCGCAGCGCGCTCGGCATGTGGAAGCTGCTGTTCCTGGACACCAGCGCGCCCGCTCTTGCCGCAACTGCCGGCGCCGAAGCCGAACGGGGCGCCTATCTGGTGACGGGCGCCGGCCACTGCGCCGAATGCCATACGCCGCGCAATTTCCTCGGGGGGCTCGACACTGCGCGCTGGATGGCGGGCGGCCCCAATCCCGATGGCGAGGGAACCATTCCCAACATCACCCCCTCTACGCAGGGCATCGGCTCCTGGTCGGCAACCGACATCGCCTATTACCTGGAAAGCGGCTTCACGCCGGACTTCGACAGCGTCGGAGGCAGCATGGCCTCGGTCCAGGCGAACTGGGCCAAGGTACCGGCAGAAGACCGCGCCGCGGTTGCCGCCTATCTCAAGACGATCGCGCCGATCCCCGCCGGCGCAAACTGAACCGGCCGCACGCGCGGATCAACTGCCCTCGAAGGCCTCGCTGCCCGTCTGACGGCGGATCCAGTCGAGGAACGAGGCACTGCCGCCCTCCACGGGCAGCAGCATGACCGCCGGCTCGTCATAGGGGTGCACCTGGACGACCGCCTCGATCGCCTCGCGCGCTCGCGAACGGGTGGTCTTGGCCAGGAACACGACTTCCTGGCTTTCCTCCAGCGCGCCGTCCCACTGATAGATCGACGTCATGCCCGGCCACATGTTGACGCAGGCCGCCAGCCCTTCGCCTACCAGCCGGGCGGCCGCCGCGCGAGCGCTCTCCGTGTCGGGAAAAGTCGCGTAGATCAATCGGATATCCATCTCACCCTGCATCAAAAGACGGGTCCCCAAATTTCCCGGCCCGTGCTACGTCAGAAACATGGACCGCCTGCCGCAGACTATCGAGAAACTGGCCTTCGTCTCAAGCGAGACGGACGAGGCGGAGCGTGCCCGCGTCGAGCTGGAGAGCCGGTACGGTGCCCATGACCCCAAGCAGGCCGACGTGATCGTCGCCCTTGGCGGCGACGGCCTGATGCTCCAGACGCTGCACCGGTTCATGAATACCGGCAAGCCGATCTACGGCCTCAACCGCGGATCTGTCGGCTTCCTGATGAACGAATATGGCGAGGACGACCTGCCGGAGCGCATCGCCCGGGCCGTGGTCAGCCGCATTCATCCGCTGGTGATGGAAGCGACGGACACGTTCGGGCACATCCATTCGGCGCTCGCGATCAACGAGGTCTCGCTGCTGCGGCAGACCCATCAGGCCGCCAAGCTGCGCATCTCGGTCGACGAGCGCGTGCGGATGGAAGAGCTGGTCTGCGACGGCGTGCTCGTTGCCACCCCTGCCGGCAGCACCGCCTACAACCTGTCGGCCCACGGGCCGATCCTGCCCATCGACGCCCAGCTGCTGGCACTGACGCCGATCAGCGCCTTCCGCCCCCGGCGCTGGCGCGGCGCCCTGCTGCCGAACTACGTCAATGTTCGCATCAGCGTGCTGGAAGCGGACAAGCGTCCGGTGAGCGCGGCGGCGGACTATACCGAGATCCGCAATGTCATCGAGGTGCGCGTGCGCGAGGAGAAGAACTCTTCGAGCCTTGCCCTGTTCGATGCCGATCACAATTGGGACGAGCGCATCCTCTCCGAGATGTTCCGCTACTGACCGCGGTAAGTACATCGACTTATTTCGCAAATAATTAAGTTCTGACCGCGATCCTCCCGCGAGGATCTCTTGACGGCGCGCGTGCAGGACTGACGCAAGATGCAGCTACCCCATCTCGACCTCAGCGGAATCCGGGTTCTGATCGTCGACGACAACACCAACATGCGCAGGATCCTGCGGACGATGGTTGCGGGCTTCGGCATCAAGTCCATCTACGAGGCGGAAGATGGCGCCGACGCCCTGGAAGAGATCTCCCGCAACGATCCCGACCTCATCATCCTCGACTGGCTGATGCCGCTTGTGAACGGCAACGAGTTGACCCACCGGATTCGCACCTCGCAGGCGCCGGCCTGCTTCGTCCCGATCATCGCCGTGACGGCACATACCCAGAAGCGCCGCGTGATGCAGGCACGCGACAGCGGCGTGACGGAAGTGATGTGCAAGCCGATTTCCGCCCGCGGCCTCTACCTGCGGATCGCCAACTGCATCCTCAACCAGCGGGACTTCGTTCGCACCAAAGGCTTCTTCGGGCCCGACCGGCGCCGCTTCCAGAACCCCAATTTCCAGGGAGACGAACGCCGAGGGCAGCCGATCGAGGACGGATATGCTCTGGACGGTCCATCGGAACTCCCGCAAAGTCAGTCGTTGCGGGCAAAAAGGGAATCGGCGACAGGATGAAACCGTATTCCCGTGACAGCCTGGACGGCGTGTCATTCGGCGGCAAGGCTGGCGGAGACGACGCGCAGCGGGAGCGAAAGAACAGATGAGCAGCGACCCGACCAAGCAGAATGCCGGCTACGAACTCGTGAAGCCGCCGCGTGACCTTCGCGCAAAGGTCCGGGTGCTGAGCGAGCGCGAGGCGGCACGATTCGACCCGGTCAAGTCGGCCGAGGCGGCGCTCCAGCGCCTGTCCCATGATTTCGACGACTGGATGGCGAGCGAAGCTCTGACGCTGTCCGAGGCTTGGACCGATATCCAGGAGAACGGCATCGTCGATACCGAGCGCCGCCAGGTGCTGTTCCGGGCCGCCCACGACATCAAGGGCCAGGCGAGCACCTTCGGCTACCCGCTGGTCGGCTCCGTCGCCGGCAGCCTCTGCCATTTGCTGGACCATGTTCCGGCGGAAAAGCTGCCGCTTACGCTCATCGCCCAGCATGTCGAGGCGATCCGCGCGATGGTCGCGGAGACCAGGCAGCAGGAAGAAAACCCCACCGCCAAGGCGCTGGTCGACCGGCTTGCCGACGTTACCAACGACTATATTTCCCGGCACGGAGACGGCGAGGAGGATTGAGCCTCCCCGCCCGGTTCTCGTCCGGTGTCAGGCTGCCGCAAGCGTGCGGTCGACATAGGCGCGCGCCGCCTCGCGCGCGGTCTCGGCCGAGAAGCGGCGCAGCATGACCACCAGGTCGTCCGCTTCGACCCCATCCTGCGATTGATAGCGCTCCAGCACCTCGGCGATCAGCAGCCGCGCAACGGCCGGGTTCGACGGGATAACGAGGTCCGGCGAGATTTCGCGGGCAAGATCGCGCCATACGCCCACCGCGACCTGGATCAGCGCATGGGTGCGCGGCGGCAGTCCGGCGCGCGCAAGCAGCGCCCGCACGGCAAGCCCCCTGCCCGTCTCCATCACGCCGCGCACACGCTCGCTGCCCATGCCGGAGAGCCGCGCCAGCGCCGCGTTGAACAGGCGGATATTGCCGGTGCACAGCGCCCGCAGCAGCAGGCCTGCGGTCAGCTGTCCCGATTCCAGAAGATGCCCGACCAGCGCGTCCGTTTCCTGCGGTCCCGCCTGGTTGGCAAGGCTCACGGTCGCCCGTTCGCGCGCCTCCGTCACGACCGCGCGGGCCCGCTCTTCCTTCAGGCCGAGACGCACCAGCGGATGGTCGCTCAACAGGTCGCCAACCTGCTTCAGCAGCATCTGGCGGATCTCGATGGGAATGCCGGGGCGCGCCATCAGCGCCTCGCGCAAAGTCGCGTCCTTGCCGTGGCGCTCGACCAGGCGGACCAGACTGAAACGCGGGATGTCCGCCGTATCGTTCTCGGCAAGCGCCCGGCATGCCTGAAGCGAGCCGACCTCGGCGACCGCCGCGGCCACCTGCACCGACAGATGGAACCGCCGCGCCACAGCCGCGGGCAGCGGGTCCGCGAACCCTCCGATCGCATCCACCAGCTCGGCATCCAGAAGCACGGGCGAACGCTCCAGAACGGGCAACGCAACGTCCGGCAGGTCGTTGACCAGCGCCAGCACCACCTCGCGCGGTGCCTTGTCGCTGCGCGACAGCGCCTCAGCGAGCGCGCGGCGGACCTGTACCGCCGGATCGTCGAGAAGAATGATCATCGCCGCTTCGGCCGCATCGCGGTCGTCCACGGACATATCGGAGTAGAGATAAGCCTTGGCGAGCGCGCTTGTTGCCTCCGCCCGCCGGGCCACCGGCGCATCTGCCATCCAACGCAGAAACTGATGCACGATCATGATGCGTAGTCCCCTGGGTTGCGCCGCGTGTCGCCGCGCAGGTCACCAGTGTGGGGCAGAAACGCTTAAAGCTTCGTTCACCATAAAGCCTTCGTTCACCATGATCGGCCACGCAAAAGAAAGACGCGCGAACCGCCCGGTCCGCGCGTCTCTGTCCATCTCTGCTCGTCTTGCAGCTTACACCGGGGGCAGAAGCTCCCTCTGCGCAAAGGTCGGCTGGTAGTTGAGGAAGCCCGTCAGGTCCATCGGCTGACTGCGCACAAGGCTCGCGGCCTGCTGCCCGCCGCCCGCCTCGATGAGAACCCGCGACCGGCGCTGTGCGTAGGCATCGCTTCCCGAGTTCGCCTCCAGACGCGCTGCAGCCCGCTCCAGCGCTTCCGCCTGCCCGGCCTCCTGGGCTGCAAAGGCGGACGTGAAGCGCGAGTCGAACGAGACGCGCCGTGCTTCCATGCCATTGCGGAACAAGGCATGGAACGGCGAGGAAATGTCGCCCGTGGCCGACCAGGCGGTCAGTACCCGGCTGGTGGGAGCATCGCTTGCGGACTGCTCGGCGCCGCCATTGTAGGCAAGCTCGGGCCCCGCCGCAGGCTTCGTCTCCGGGCGCGCTGCGACCATCGTTCCGCCGGTCCCGGGCAATGCCGGCATGGGGCCGGAATGCTTGGACACCAGATTGGCATAGACCTCGGAGACGCTGCGCGCGCCGCCACGGTCGTAGAAGATCGGCTTGTTCGCCTTCGCCTGGCGGGAGAAGACCTGATCGGCGGCAAGGTCCGGCTGGCTCTGGGCCAGCGAGATCAGCTTGTGCGCGCCCCCTGCCCCCAGGAAGTGCGCGATGTAGAGCTCACCCTCGCTCGGCGGCCGACCGAGCTTCTCGGTCAGATACGAGGCGTTCTTCTGCGTCAGCTCGCCCGCCATCATCGAGGCGATGTTGGCGTCGTTGCGCAGATTGAGAATCTGCTCGCGCATGGCCGGATCGGCCACCCGATACTTGCCACTGGCCGTGCGCTCGATCTGATCGGCATACTGCCCCAGCCCATGGCGAGCGCCCGATTCCTTGAGCGTTTCAAGCCAGGTGCTCTCGATGAACTGGAAAAGTCCGGTTGCGCTGGAGGTCCGTGCGCGGGCCGTTTCGACGAAGTTGGATTCCCGCTTCGCCGTCTTCACCAGATACTCGAAGGAGGTGCCGGTCGTCGTGCTGGCCGACTGGAACGCCTGCTCGATCCTGGATGCGATCGAGATCGGTTCGCCGACTTTCATGCTCCGCTCTCCTGCGTAACGCATGTCTTAGGATTTGATTAAGAGTCACGGCCATTTGGTTAACGAGTGGTTAACGTCAGCTAAGGTCCGTTGCGAATTGCACTTTATCTCTTTAATCGAGAGACTCGATTCGTCCGGAAACCGGATTTGCCGGCCCCATGCCGGCCAGCACGCAGGGAGGAATGCATGCCGGGACTTTATTATGAAGAGTTCGAGATCGGCCACATCTTCACCCATTCGCTGACCCGCACGGTCACCGAAATGGACAACATGCTGTTCTCCAACATGACGCTGAACCCGCAGCCGCTGCATATCGACCGGCATTTCTGCGAGACGCAGACCGAGTGGGGCCAGCCCCTCGTAAACAGCATCTTCACCCTCGGCCTGATGATCGGCATCTCGGTGAACGACACCACCGTCGGCACCACCATCGGCAATCTCGGCATGACCGATGTCCGCTTCCCGCACCCACTGTTCCAGGGCGACAGCGTGCATTGCACGACCGAAGTGGTCGCCAAGCGCGAGTCGAAGTCGCGCCCGGATGCCGGCATCGTCGAGTTCGAGCACAAGGCCTTCAACCAGAACGACATCCTTGTCGCCAGCTGCCGCCGTCAGGCCTTCATGAAGAAGAAGGGCTGAGCATGCGCTCGCTCCTCTTCGTTCCCGGCGACAGCGAGCGCAAGCTGGAGAAGTCGCTGACGAGCGGCGCCGACGTGCTCCTGATCGACCTGGAGGATTCCGTCGCCCTCGAGGCCAAGCCGAAGGCACGCGAGACGGCCACCGCCTTCCTCGCGGAGAACCGCGAGCTCCAGGCACGCCCGCGCCTTTATGTCCGCGTCAACGCACTCGACACCGGCGAGACGGACGCCGACCTCGCCGCCGTGATGCGGGCAGCGCCCGACGGCATCATGCTGCCCAAGTCCATCTCCGGCCGCGACGTGCAGCACCTTGCGGCCAAGCTCGCTGTGCACGAGGCCGAGCAAGGTCTCGCCGACGGCGCCACCCGGGTGATCGTCGTCGCCACCGAAACCGCGGCCTCCGTCTTCAATCTCGGCACATATGCCGGCTCGAGCCCGCGCCTTGCCGGCCTCACCTGGGGCGCGGAAGACCTGTCGGCCGATCTCGGGGCACTCGGCAACCGGACGGCGGACGGGCGCTATTCGGGGCCCTTCTGGCTCGCGCGCAACCTCTGCCTCTTCGGCGCTGTCGCTGCCGAGGCCGCCCCCATCGATACTGTCTTCACCAACTTCCGGGACATGGACGGCCTGCGCGCCGAAGCGCTGGAAGCGCTGAACGACGGTTTCACCGGCAAGATGGCGATCCACCCTGCCCAGGTGCCGGTGATCAACGAGGTCTTCACCCCCTCGAGCGAAGAGATCGCCAAGGCCAGGCGCATCTTCGAGGCCTTTGCGGCAGCCGGCAATCCTGGCGTCGTCGGCCTCGACGGCGAAATGCTCGACCGTCCGCACCTGCGGCGGGCAGAGAAGGTCCTGGCGCGTGCCGGCCTTTCAGCTATCGCCTGACGACAAAAAGGCCGGAGAGCCCCTGCTCTCCGGCCTTTTCAGTAAATCCTTGCGGGAAGCTGATGATCAGGCCGTCGGCCGGCGCATCTGGAAGACGCTGTCCACCACCGCATAGTCCATGTAGCCGAGCCGCGAGAGCGGCCGCGCCTTCGTCACGTCGAACAGCCCATCGACCAGCATGGCCTCGTCGATATGCACCGCGACGACCTCCCCGAGCACCATCCAGTTGTTGGTCGGAGTGCCGTCATGGGCGGTCAGGCGGATCGTCTGCAGATGCTTGCATTCGAGCACGGCCTTCGCCTCGGCAACGCGCGGCGCACCGACGAGCAGGGACGCCTGCGGCGTCAGGCCGGCCTTTTCGAACTCCGACACGCCCTTGTCGAAAGGAGCGGAGGACGTGTTCATCGCGTCCTTCAGGTCTTCGGTTGCAAGGTTGAAGACGAAATCGCCGGTCTCGTCGATATTGGCGACCGAATCCTTGTAGCCGGACGACGAGAAAACCACGATCGGCGGCGTGTCACAGACGGCATTGAAGAAGCTGTAAGGCGCAAGATTCACCGACCCGTCCGCGGCCCGGCTGGAAATCCAGCCGATCGGCCGCGGCGCCACCAGCGCCTTGAACGGGTTGTGCGGCAGGCCGTGTCCCTTAGCAACCTCGTAGCTATACATGCTCATGCAGCACTCCATTCGCTGATCAGATCGTCGAGGTCGGGGCGCGGCCGCTCGCTCGGCGGCTGCGAGGCCGTGCCAAGGTGAATGAAGCCGGCAATCCGCTCGGCTTCGGCAAGGCCCAGCAGAGACGCGACGTCGTCGTCGAAGGCCATCCACTCGGTCAGCCACTGGGCGGCGAACCCACTCGCATTGGCCGCCATCACCAGGTTCATGCAGACGGCGCCAACGCACAGCTGCTGCTCCCAGACCGGGATTTTGGGGTGCACGGCAGCTCGGCTCACCACGGCAACCACCAGCGGCGCCCGGGTGAAGCGCGTCAGCTCCTGATCGCGCCGTTCCTCGGACAGCTCGCCCTCCCGCGCCTCGGCCAGCGGCAGCAGGCGTTCGCCGAGCTCCGCTCGGGCCTCGCCCCGAATGAGGATGAAGCGCCAAGGCACCAGCTTGCCGTGATCGGGCACGCGAGAGGCCGCCTGCAGGATGGTGCGCAGGGCCTCGCCTTCCGGCGCGGGCTCGACCATGGTCATGGCCGGATGCGAGCGCCGCGTGAGCATCAGGCGCAGTGTTTCGGATTGCTCCGTCGTCATTTTCAGCCTTTTTGTCGGCGCCGGCCACAGGCGGGGCGGCACGAGATGGAGGGGGCGCAAAACGCGCTGTCACCTCCATGACCTAGACGGCTTTTCGCGCCTGTCAATCTTGCCGGGGCCGGAGGCGACAGATGACTTGAAATTGCCCCAGTTTTGGAGTGGAACCCAGAGGTGGGATTTCCCCCGCGCGGTTTCGTTTCAAGACAAGGGCAGGCAGCCGGCCAATGCAGGTGTTCAGGGCTTTTGCAATCGCGCTTTGCGCCGTCGGTCTGGCGATCTCCCCGCTCCAGGCGCAGGACGTCGTGACGCCTCCGGCCAAGCCCGACGAGCTGAACGCGGCGCCGGCGGATGCAGCGCCGGTCGAGGCAGCTCCGGAAGAGCCGGCCGCGCCTCCTCTCGGCGACCTGTTCGGCGGCAATGCCGTGCCCGGCTCTTCCACGCCGGTCGTGCCCTATGCCCCCGCCATCACGCCGGATACCGGCATGCCGGACCAGGGCACGGAATCGCCTGTCTACATGGTCGCCCGTCTCTCCGAGGATGGACCGGCGCTGACCCAGGGCGTCACCTGGCGGGTCTATCGGTCCAAGCTGGATGAAAGCGGCCGGCTCGAGCTGGTGGCAACGGCAACCGGCGGGGATGCGGACTTCCGCCTGGCGCCGGGAGAGTATTTCGTCCACACCGCCTATGGCTATGCCGGCCGCACCAGCCGCATCTCCGTGCGCAACGGCCTCACCAGCCAGACCGTTGTGCTGAATGCCGGCGGCATCAAGCTCGATGCGCAGTTCTCGGGCAACCAGCCTATCCGCGCCGGCCGGCTGGTCTTCGACATCTACGAACGCGAGTTCAACAGTCGCGGCGAACGCAAGATCGTGGCGAACAACGTCAAGCCGGGCGACATCGTGCGGCTGAATGCGGACACCTATCACATCGTCAGCCGCTACGGCGCCGTCAACGCGACGGTGCGTGCCGACATCCGCGTCGAGCCGGGCAAGCTGACCGAAGCGACCGTCTACCACAACGCGGCCCGCGTCACGCTGAAGCTGGTCAACCAGCCCGGCGGCGAGGCCATCGCCAATACCAACTGGTCGGTCCTGACGCCCGGCGGCGATACGGTGGTGGAAGGTACGGGCGCCTTCCCGGCCTTCGTCCTGGCCTCGGGCGAATATCAGGTGATCGCGCGCAACGAGGACAAGCTCTATTCGCGCGACTTCGAGGTGAAGACCGCCGCCCATGGCGAGGTCGAGGTCCTTACCAGCTCGCTTCTCAAGCAGTAGCCCTAAGCCGGCCTCAGGCAGCGATCCGCCGCAGCCGGCGCCGGTCAGGCCTGCCTCGCGGCCTGGGCACCGCCGGTGCCATGGCGACCACCCGTGCCAGCAAATGCTCGGTCATCGCTTTCTGATCGCCGAAAGCTGCCAGCTCCTCGTAGGGGATTGGGGCGCCCACCCGCACCGGCAGGTCGCAGCCCATGATCTTGCGGAACTCGCGAATATACATCGACAGGCGAAGCGTCAGCGAGAACCGCGAGACCAGGTGAAAGAGCGGCGAGTTCTGGCCGTCGAAATAAAGCGGGATGACTGTCGCGCGGGCCGCACGGATCATCTTGGCCGTGAAGGTTTTCCACGGCAGTTCACGCGCGCGGCCGAAGGGCCGGTCGGCCGTTGCCACCCCTCCCCCCGGAAACACGATGATCGTTACGCCTTCGGCGAGCAGGCGCAGGGCCTCCTGCCGGGTGCGCATGTTGGTCCGTAGCGCGTCCGCCGTCTCCTCGAAGTCGATTGGCAGCGCGTAGGGGCGGATCTCCGGCGCCTTCAGGAGCTCGTTGTTGATGAGGATGCGGTAGGGACGCCCTAGCCGTTCGGCGAGCGACAGGATCGCCAGCCCGTCGCCGAGCCCGTAAGGATGATTGGCGATCATCACCAGCGGTCCCTCGGGCAGGCTTTCCGGCGGCCAGCTCCCCTCTTCCACCACCACATCGACACCGATCAGCGCCAGAAGGTCGCTCCATTTTGTGGTCGAGGTCGCAGCGATGGCATCGCGCCAATAGCGATAGTAGCCGAGCAGGTAATTGCGTCCCGACAGCGTCTCTATCCAGCGGATCAAGACACGCTTGGTCCACGAATGCGCCTCGTTGGCGTAGCTGAGTTCCGTTTCCGTCACCACCGGCCCCTGAATTCGCCTGCGCGGAAGAAACCCCGATCTAGCCCGTCTTGCGTGACAGGATCGCGACACTCCGCCAGCCCACTTACGAAAAGAGCCGGCCGGGAGATCCCGGCCGGCTCATTCTGGATTTGGGCATATGCCGGTTTCAGCCTCGGCGCAGGTCCGGCGCGACGGCCTCCTCGACAAGGGCGGCAATCGCCTCGTCGAGACCGGTGACGGACTGCTGCTGCGAGCCCAGGCGGCGGATGTTGACGGTCCGCTCTTCAGCCTCGCGTTTGCCGCACACGACGATGACCGGAACCTTGGCCAGCGAGTGCTCGCGGACCTTGTAGTTGATCTTCTCGTTGCGCAGGTCGAGCTCGGCCCGCAGGCCCGCCTTCCTCATCGCCGCCTGCACCTCGATCGCGTACTCATCCGCATCGGAGGTGATGGTGGTGACCACCACCTGCTGCGGCGCCAGCCACAGCGGGAAATGGCCTGCGAAGTTCTCGATCAGGATGCCCAGGAAGCGCTCCATCGAGCCGCAGATGGCGCGATGGATCATCACCGGCGTCTTCTTCTCGCCGTCCTTGTCGACATAGAAGGCGCCGAAGCGCTCCGGCAGGTTAAAGTCCACCTGGGTGGTGCCGCACTGCCATTCGCGCCCGATGGCGTCCTTGAGCGTGTACTCGAACTTCGGACCGTAGAACGCGCCCTCGCCCGGCAGGATGTCGGTCTTGATGCGCCCGCCCGATTGATCCGCGATCTGCTTCAGGACCTTTTCCATCACCGCTTCGGCATGATCCCAGAGCTCGTCGGATCCGACGCGCTTTTCGGGCCGGGTCGACAGCTTCACGACGATCTCGTTGAAGCCGAAGTCCTCGTAGACCGAGAGGATCAGGTCGTTGATCTTCAGGCACTCCGCCGCCATCTGCTCCTCGGTGCAGAAGATGTGGGCGTCGTCCTGGGTGAAGCCGCGCACGCGCATCAGGCCGTGCATGGCGCCCGAAGGCTCGTAGCGGTGCACCGCGCCGAACTCGGCCAGCCGCAGGGGCAGGTCGCGATAGCTCTTCAGCCCATGCTTGAAGATCTGCACGTGGCCCGGGCAGTTCATCGGCTTCAGGGCGAACAGGCGGGTGTCCTCGGCCTCCGGATCGGCACACTGCACGGAGAACATGTTCTCCTTGTACCAGCCCCAGTGACCGGAGGTCTCCCACAGCGAGGTGTCGAGGATCTGCGGGGCATTCACCTCGTCATAGTCCTCGTCGAGCCGACGGCGCATATAGCCGACCAGGCTCTGGAACAGGCTCCAGCCCTTGGCGTGCCAGAACACGACGCCCGGCCCCTCTTCCTGGAAATGGAACAGATCCATCTCCCGGCCGAGCTTGCGGTGATCGCGCTTCTCGGCTTCTTCCAGCATGTGGAGATAAGCCTTGAGCTCGGCCTCGTTCGCCCAGGCGGTGCCGTAGATGCGGGTCAGCATCTCGTTGTTGCTGTCGCCGCGCCAATAGGCGCCGGCCACCTTCATCAGCTTGAAGGCGTCGCCCACCTGGCGGGTGGAAGCCATGTGCGGCCCGCGGCACAGGTCGAGCCACGCGCCCTGACGATAGATCTTCACGTCCTGGTCGGCGGGGATCGCATCCACCAGCTCGACCTTGTAGGTCTCGCCCTTTTCCAGGAAATGGCGCTTCGCCTCGTCGCGCGACCACACCTCGCGGGTGAACGCATCGCCACGCTGGATGATCTCGCGCATCTTCTTCTCGATGACCGGAAGGTCGTCGGGCGTAAAGGGCTCGTCGCGCTTGAAGTCGTAATAGAAGCCGTTCTCGATCACCGGGCCGATGGTCACCTGGGTCCCCGGCCACAGTTCCTGCACCGCCTCGGCCATCACATGGGCGGCGTCGTGGCGGATCAGCTCCAGCGCCCGCGGGTCCTCGCGGGTGACGATCTCCAGCCGGGCGTCGCGCTCGATCGGCAGCGACAGGTCGGCCAGCTCTCCGTCGAGCGTGACGGCAACCGCCTTCTTGGCCAGCGACTTGGAGATGCCGGCGGCAATCTCGGCGCCGGTCACACCGGGCGCGAAATCACGAACCGAATTGTCGGGGAAGGTCAGATGGATCATGTCTGTCTCCGGCTCACTCCTGCAAACAGGGCAGGTAAGCGTTGTGTTTTTGAACCGCGGTTGAATAGAGGATTTGGGCAAGGGCGGCAACCGTTACAACCCGGGCGAAGGCCAAGTCCTTCTGTCAGGGGCCAGGCCGGGACCAGCCGCACCCACCGCCGCGACCGAAATATCCACCGCGCAAAAAAGCAGCGGGCCGGACCATGTGGTCCAGCCCGCTCTCATCAATGCCTGAGGGAAGCTTGACGCCTCAGGCGGCCCTGAGGGTGCGGAGGAACTGGCTCACCTCCTGCTCCAGCGTCCGCGACTGACCCGAAAGGGCGCCGGAGAGGCCCATCAGCTGCGTCGAGGCTGCGCCGGTCATTTCGGCCGCCGTGCCCACGCCGGCGATGTTCTGAGTCACCTCGTTCGCACCCGAGGATGCGCGGTTGATGTTCGTGGCAATCTCGTTGGTCGCCGCGCCCTGCTGCTCCACCGCGATCGAGATGGCCTGAGCCGCATCCTGGATCGTGCCGATGGTGGTGACGATCTGCGAGATCGAGTCGACGGTCGTGCGGGTAGCCGCCTGGATCTCCGTGATCTTGCCGGAGATTTCCTCGGTCGCCTTGGCCGTCTGGCTTGCCAGTCCCTTGACTTCGGCCGCGACCACGGCGAAGCCCTTGCCCGCCTCCCCGGCCCGTGCGGCCTCGATGGTCGCGTTCAGCGCCAGGAGGTTGGTCTGCTCGGCGATCGTCGTGATCAACTCGACCACTTCCCCGATCTTCTGGGCAGCTTCGGACAGGGAGTTGACGTGACGGCTCGTCCGTTCGGCGGTGGTTGCGGCATCTTTCGAGATGGTCACCGAGCGCTCGACCTGCGAGGTGATCTCGCTGATGGATGCCGACAGTTCTTCCGCTCCGACGGCAACCGTCTGAACGTTAGTCGAAGCTTCCTCGGCAGCTCCCGAAACCGCCTGAGCCTGACGCGAGGTTTCTTCGGCGTTCGCTGAGAGACCCTCGGCCGCATTGGCGACTTCACCGGAGGCACGGACCAGCGACTGGACCAACTGCCCCATCGAGGCCTCGAACTGGTCGGCCATGGCGCGACGCTGGCTCAGGGCCTGCTCAGCGTTGCGTGCCTCTGTTTCGACCTGCTCCGCACGCAACCTCTCGTTTTCCCGAAGGCTGTCGCGGAAGGTCTGCAGCGTGTTCGCCATGGCGCCCAGCTCGTTCTTGCGACCGGCACACGGAATGTGCGCGTCGAAATCGCCGCCGGCAATCTGGCTCATGGCGCCAGAGATACCGATGATGTTCCGGGTCACGTTGGCGACGATGTAGTAGATGTAAACGACGCCGATCACGCCTGCGACCACCGCCGCAACCGTGAAGATCCAGAAGATATTGGAATAGACCGTCTCGGCTTCCACCTCGGAAGCGCTGGACCCTTCTTCGTTGAGCTTGATCAGCTCGGCAAGGTCGGTGGACAGGTCATCGAACACGGAGCGAATTTCATCTCGCAGAATGACCGTGGCTTCCGCGTTCTTGTTCTGCCGCGACAGCTCGATCACCTCGTTGCTGCGCTTCAGATAGTTCTGCCATTTCACCTTGAACCCATCGTAGACGGCCTGCTCTTGGGCCGAAGAGATGAGCTTCTCGTACTTTTCAGAACTTGCCGCGATGGAGGCCGTGATATCTGCCAACATCTTTTCCGCGGCACGCATTGATGCGTCATCCACCGAGATGATGTGCTCGGCCTGGTAGATCCGGAAGTCGGACGTGGAAGTGTTTATGGCGTTCACCACACTCACGCTCGGCAGCCAATTCTTGGCCATTTCCTCGGCGCTGCCGTTCACTGCAGTCAAACCCGAGAGACCAACCCATACAAGAGTCGTCACCGCGGTCAGAAGCGCCACAGTAAACGAAATCAGAACTGCCCTTAAACTCATTTCCGTCACGCCTCCAAAAGCGAATTACTTGTAAGATCTACCGATTAAAAATTAAAGAAGCTTGAATTAAGCGCGCTGAAAATAGACAAAGCTCAAAATCCAAGATGGAATCAATTCTATCCATAATTGAATTAAAACGATTTACGCGCGACATTATCCCAAATAATACAACCATGACGCTAGAAAGACCTGAAATGGCCGTCGGGAAAGCAACCTCCCCGCCAGGCGGATTTTCAGGTCGCGTATTTTGAAGAAAGTTACTTTAAGGAGAAACACTTACCCTACGGACGAAAAACTCCGAAAACCGCTCGCAAGAACGAGCGGAAACCGGTTTCATCCGCGCAAAGGATGGCCGTCGCGGCGCACAAAGCCGGCCGCGACGCCCTTACCGAGCCTCGATCCGGCGAACGAACCAGCGCACGAGCCGCTCCCAGACCGCGTCCTTTTCCATCGAGTCCTCTACCCCGTGATCGAGGTTGGGATTGTCGTTGACCTCGATGACGACGACCCGGTCGCCGAAGGACTTGAGGTCGACGCCGTATAGACCGTCGCCGATCAGGCGAGCCGCCCGCACGGCCGTTTCCACCACGGCAGGCGGCGTCTCGGCGAGCGAGATGGAGCGGAAGCTACCCTCCTTCGCCTGCTTGCCGTCCTCATGTTTGACGATCTGCCAGTGCTTCTTGGCCATCAGGTACTGCACGGCGAAAAGCGGCTCACCGTCGAGCACGCCGATGCGCCAGTCGAATTCGGTCGGGCAGTATTCCTGCGCAATGATGATATCGCTGTCTTCCAGCAACTCCTTCACCTTATCGGCGATGGCCGTCTCGCCCGCGACGCGGAACACGCCGCGACTGAACGAGCCGTCCGGAATCTTCAGCACCACCGGCGAGCCGAGCCGCGCCTCCAGTCCCGCCGCTTCCTTGACGCTCGACAGGATCGCCGTCTTCGGGATCGGGATGCCGTGCGTTTCCATCAGCTCGGCGAGATAGACCTTGTTGGTGCAGCGGATCATCGACACCGGGTCGTCGATCACCGGCATGCGCTCCTGCACGGCCCGGCGCGCGAAGCGATAGGTGTGGTTGTCGATATTCGTCGTCTCGCGGATGAACAGCGCATCGTATTGCGCCAAGCGGTCGAGGTCGCCCTTGCCGATCGGCACGATCTCGACGCCCTGGCGCGCGGCGACCTTGGCCAGATGGCGCAGCGAAGCCTGGCTGGAGGGCGGCAGGTCCTCCTTGGGATTGGCGAGCACGGCGAGCGAGTATTTCATCGGCAGGCGCTGCTTGGGCGCTCGCCAGGCGCGGTGCGTGTAGCTTTCCAGGCTGGCGCTCAGGAAGCTGCGCGAGGTCGGATCGAGATCGGAGATCGGCACGACGCGGATGCGGGTGATCGCCCGCCAGCTGTCCTTGCCAAGACTCACCTCCAGGATCGGCGCGCGGTACCAGTCGAACAGCAGACGTGCGAAAGGCTCCAGCGCGGCGATCTCGGTCTGGCCGAGACAGACCAGCAGCTTGTCGCCGACGTCTTCGGTCTTCGCCAGGCAGCGGTTGAGACTGTCTTCTAGCTCGGGCAGAGCGTGCCGGTAGAGCCCCTTGCGCGACAGCTCGATCATCGTCTCGACATTGGGCAGCACCCGGTGCTGCCGGGCTTCCGCCAGCAGCGAGGCATAGTAGCCCGCCCCCTGATACGCGAAGGACCGCGACAGGTTAATGATGTTCGGGTTGGTGCCGGTGAAGAGCTTGGGGCGCAGCATGTAGTCGCGCACGCTCATCACCTTGTGGGGGGTGTCGGCGTTGGAAAAATCCTTGGGATTGTCGACGAGAACGACCCATGTAGCCATCGGTCTCAGCCCTTTCTCAAAATGATCTGCGCGCGCACCGGCGGCTTGCCCCAACGGGCCATGCGGTCGAATTCGGCATCCGGCACCGGCAGGTTCGAGGCGTCCTGCGGCGTCTCGTAGCCCTCGTACCCGAGCCAGGGGTCGTGAATGAAGAGGTGGCGGGCATCCTCGCCCTGCACCAGCACCCAGTGGGGACCGCGCCGGCCGAGCATGCGGTATTCGGAGATCAGCACGATGGCCAGCGCACCTGTGCGCACCTCGTCCGCCAGCGCCCGCGCCGGCAGTTGCTCCTCGAACGCGGGAATGCCCAGCTGCCGCGCCTCGGCGCGATAATCGTCCTGTACGATCTGCATCACCCGCTGCTTGTCGGGATCGCGTACGGAGGAGATGAACAGGTGTCCCGGCGGCGACAGCCGCACCTCGGCGGACAGGCCGCGATGCGCCGCCGCGACCGCAAGACCGAACGGCCCGCAGCCGCCGTGGCCGGAGGCGAGATAGATGGTCGTCGATTCCCGCCAGAGCCGCAGCTCCAGCCTCTCGCCCAGATCGGTCGCTACATCGAAATGCTTCAGCGCCATCATCAGGCAGGCCGGCCCGCAGGTAAACTCCGTCGTCTGCGCGTGGTAGGGCACGGTGGGGGGAGGCGCGGCCTCGTCGTGCAGCAGCTTTTCCATCCGCAGAGCCGCGCTGCCGTCCTCGTAATACTCGGCAACCCGCCCATGCACCCGGTATCCCGCCTTCTTGTAAAGGCCGCGGGCCGTCGTGTTGTCCTCGCGCACCTCCAGCCGCAAGACGATTCTGTCGCGGGCAAAGGCGTCGGCCTCGGCCGCTGCCAGCAGCGCGCGGCCGTAACCCTGCCCGCGCACCTCCTCGCGAAGGGCAAAGGAATAGAGCCGCGCAAGCGCGGTTCCGGACCGGAACAGCAGCAGGGCATAGCCGATGATCTTGCTTCCCCTTTCGGCAATGACGAAAGAGGCGCCCGAGCTTTCCAGAAAGCGGCGGAAGGAGCGGCGCGAGATGCGGTCCTGCGTGAAACAGGCTTCCTCAACCTCGACGAGCGCGGCAAGGTCCTCTGGTCTGGCGGCGCGCAGGGTAAAGCTGTCGCCGCCGGGTCGAGGTTCGGGATCGGTTTCCGGCGCGGTCTCGCGTCCGGCTTCGGGCGCGGGGGCCGGCCCTGTATCGGGAGTGTTCAAGTCCGGATCTCCGGGGAAATCTGCAGGGTCGCTCACCGGTTGTCGCCTGTCGGTTCGTGGCGCTGGTCCGATGATGACCTGAAAGCCCTCTATCTCCAAATTCGCCTTGCGTCTTCAACGGCTTTCGCATGGCTGCAACGGAATTCGCATGGCGGCGAGCGGTGGCCCTCAATCGAGCCGCGTTGCCGGGTCGATATGGTCCGCCGTCCAGCGGCCATAACGCCAGGGCATGTACCATCTGGCGCTCTCCGGCAGGCACTCGGGGATCGGATCGAACCCGCTACCGCCACCCGGCCGGCAGCGCTGCAGGCGTGCAAGTCCGACCCAGCTTCCGGCCCACAACCCGTAGCGCGCGATTGCATCGGCCGTGTATCCGGAGCAGCTGGGCGCATAGCGGCACGATCGGCCGATGAAGGCCGACAGCGTCAGCTGATAGATGCGGATCAGCAGCAGGCCGATGCGGGCCGGAATGCCCGGCGCCCCGCCTGCGGGGCCGTTGCGGTGAGGATGAGCAGAGCACATGGCGGCAGACCTCAGGCCGCGCGCCGCGCCTCGATCTGCTCGGCAGCATCCACCACCGCCTCGAAGGCCAGCATGGTGGAGGCGTGACGCGCCTTGAAATCACGCACCGGCTGCAGCACGGCGGCCTCGGCAAAACGTCCGCCCGGCGGCGGCCCGCTCTCCTTCAGCATCGCCAGCACCGCATCGCGCGCCTCGCGCAACTCGCTCAGCGTCGCGCCCTTGATATGCCGTGCAACGATGGAGGCGGAAGCCTGACCGAGAGCGCAGGCTTTGACGTCCTGTGCGAAATCGGTCACAACTCCTTCTTGCATTTTCAGGTCGACAACCACCGTCGAGCCGCACAACTTGGAATGCGCCTTCGCGGAGGCATCGGGTGCGTCGAGACGGCCAAGGCAGGGGATGTTGCCGGCGAGTTCGAGGATCTTCGAATTGTAGATGTCGTCGAGCATGGGCGCCTCATCAAGACAGCGTGACGCAATAACAACCGGCTTCACAGCCATTTGGCATTTCTTATATAGGGTGGAACGCGGGAAAGAAATGGACACACAGGTCTCAGGTCGCGGCCGGGCGGGGCAGGTCGTGAAGAATTGCCGTAATTCAAACAACATGGCATGCGACCCCTCCGCCGCCCGCGGCCAGCACTTTGAGAAACTCCAGTGGTCCGAAATCACGGGGGCGGCGTAACGGATGCGGAATACAGTACAATCGGGAGATCCCGCAATGGATGCCATCTTGAAGCCGGTCACGACCCGCGACGACACTGCAGCGGCAACGCGCCCTCGCCCGTCCCGCGAGGAAGTGGAAGCGGCCGTGCGCACACTGCTTGCCTGGACCGGAGACGACCCCGAGCGCGAGGGGCTGCTCGACACGCCCAAGCGCGTCACCAAGGCCTATGAGGAGATCTTCTCCGGCTACTTCCAGGATCCGGCGGAGCACCTGAAGCGCACCTTCGAGGACGTCGGCGGCTACGACGATATCGTCCTCGTGCGCGGCATCCCGTTCTTCTCGCATTGCGAGCATCACATGCTGCCCTTCGTCGGCGAGGCGCATGTCGCCTACTACCCGTCGGAAGGCGTGGTCGGCCTGTCGAAGATCGCGCGCGTGATCGACATCTTCGCCAAGCGCCTGCAGACGCAGGAAAACCTGACGGCCCAGGTCGTCGATGCGATCGACACCCATCTCGCTCCGCGCGGCATCGCCGTGATGATCGAGGCCGAGCACCAGTGCATGACCATGCGCGGCGTGCAGAAGCAGGGCGTCTCGACCATCACGACCCAGTTCACCGGCGTGTTCCGGGACGACCCCAGTGAACAGGTACGCTTCATGAGCCTGGTTCGCGGCGGCCGTCGCGACTGATCGGGCACGCAAGCACAAGACGCCGCCCGGCGTCGACGGAAGACAGATGACGGACATTCGCTTCGCCGGGCGCGGCGACAAGAACGAGCTGGAAAACGGAACCGTTTTCCAGCCGAAATTCGATGCCGACGGGTTGATCGCCTGCGTTGTGACCGATGCCGATGACGGCACCGTGCTGATGGTCGGCTACATGAACGCCGAGGCACTCGCCCGCACCATAGAGACGGGCGAGGCCTGGTACTGGAGCCGGTCCCGCCAGGAATACTGGAAGAAAGGCGGCACCTCCGGCCAGGTTCAGCAGGTTGTCGAACTCCTCACCGATTGCGATCAGGACGCCCTGGTCATGAAGGTGCGTGTCGCCGGCAACGGCGCCACCTGCCATGTCGGCTACCGGTCGTGCTTCTACCGGCGGATCGTTGCGGGCGAGAACGGCGCGGTCGGTCTGGAACAGTCAGGCGGCGAGCGGGTCTACGATCCCAGGGACGTCTACGGCGGCTGACCGCCGCCGCCTCCCCGCACTCCCCCACTACCGCAACAGTGGCAGCCTGCCGCAGATCCGGTCGACCGCCTTGCGCGGCCCGGCCAGCAGGATCGCCTGCGGCGTATGGCCGGCAAGCGGCGCGGCGGCGATACGCTGCGAGTAATCCTCGTAGTTTCGCGCCTCGAAAGCCGCCCTCATATAGGCAAGGCGAACCGGCAGGTTCTCGGCTGCCGCGAAAAGGTCCGGCAGTTCCTCTTGCGGAGCACCGAGCACCGGAAGCGCCACCGTCGTGATCCCGGCGAGCGCGATACCATCGCTCGTCGGTGTATCGGCACCCACGAGGGCAGGCTCGAACCGGCCGAGGCTCATCCCCAGCACGGCGGCGAAATTGGCCTTCAGCCCCACCGGCAGGCTGTCGGACAGAATGATCACAGGCTTGATCGACATGGCATCCCCTTGTTGTCAGGGGATGCCCTTGCCATGACGGGATCCGGCGCGGATTGGACGAAATTGACCTGTCAGTGACGGACCAGGGCGCCGGGTGTGACCCCATAGTGCCGCCGGAATTGCCGGATCATGTGGCCCTGATCGCAAAAGCCTGCGGCAACCGCCGCTTCCGCCGCGCGCATTCCCTCCAGCAGCAGACGGCGGGCAAGATCGACACGGTGCTGGAGAACATGTGCGTGCGGCGTCATGCCCGTCGCCTTGGCGACGCAGCGCACCAGATAGGAGGGCGCAAGGCCGACTTCCGCCGACAGTTCCGCCAGCGACAGGCTTTCTCCCGCCTCCACCCCTGCGGCAATGCGCTCCCGGAGCCTGCGGATGGCGACGCTCTCACGCCCGGCAGGACGCAGCTCCGCGCGCCCATGCAAGGAAAAGGCGCAGGCCAGAACCCGGTGGATCGCCTCTTCCACCGCCAGCCGCCAGTCGGGCCCCTTGTCCGCGTTCAACCTCGCGGCCACCACGCCCAGCGCCCGCGTCAGGACCTGCTCCCGGTCAAGCGGCGCGATCTCCGCAAAGCCGCGCAGCTGGGAAAGGCCCAGGACCTCGCGAACCGCCGCCTCGCTGGCATAGAGCATGTTGTAGCGCACGCGCCCGGCGGCGGCGTGGCCCGTATGCGGCTCTTCCGGGTTCATCAAGGACAGCGTGCCGGCGGGAAGGATCATGCTCTGCCCGCGGCAGACGTAGCCGCCCGCCCCTTCCGCTATGGCGCCGATGGCGAAGCCTTCATGCGCATGCCGCCCGAAGGTCTGGGTGCTGAAGGCGGCCTCGAACAGTTCGATCCCGTGATGCCAGCCGAGATGATGGTAGCGGTTTTCCTGCACTCTCCCGCCTCTCTCCGCCTCCCGGCCATCCGCCTCCCTATCGCCCCGCAAGCCGCGGCGCGCCGGTCGCCGGCACGCCGCACCGCGCAGCATCAAGTCATGGCGATATAGTTGCGCATGTCCTCCGCCTCGCGCTCGATCTGCGCGATGCGATGCTTGACCACGTCACCGATGGAGATCAGCCCGTCCAGCTTGCCGTCCTTGACCACCGGCACGTGGCGGAAGCGGCCGCCGGTCATCCGGGCCATCACCGTGTTCACGGTCTCCGTTGCCTGACAGGTCACCACCTTGGCGGTCATGTACGCCGAGGCCGGCTTGTCGAGCGCGTCGGTGCCGTCTTGCGAGATCGCGCGGACCACGTCGCGTTCGGAAACGATTCCCCGGATGGCGCCCTTGCCATCGGTAATGACGATGGCGCCGATGCGCTTGGCTCCCAGAATGGCGCAGATCTCGCGCATCGTCGTTTCGGCACGTTCCGTCACCACGTCCCGCCCCTTCTCGTTGAGAATTGATGCGACCGTCATGTCCGACCTCCCCGGTGGCTGGTTCTGGCTGCGGGCGGGAGCAAGCTGCTCCCGATTCCGCTTCCATCATGACAAATCCCTGTCGCCGTGCAATCGGCAACACTGCGGGGGCACGAGCGCCTATCTGCGGCGGGGCACCGGATCGAAAAACGAAAACAACAGGAAGCCCGCTACGAAACCACCGATATGGGCCTCCCAGGCAACGCTGCCCCCCTCCCCGGCGCCCGGCAGCGGGATGATGCCGAACAGCAGATTGACGCCGAACCAGACCAGCAGGAACATCAGCGCCTTCGGATTGGAAAGCGTCTCGGCCATGCCGGATGCGGGAATGCGGTAGGCGAATTCATCCGTCCGCCGCATCGCTCCGAGCGGCCCGCCCATGTCGAAGACGAAGCGTGTTGCCGCCGCCATCTGGCCGGAGATCGCGGCCGACGCGCCGATCATCGGCACCGTCTCGCCGAAATGCAGCATCAGATGCAATGCCGCACCGCCGACGGCGCACACGGCCGAGAGCACCAGGAACCGCGCCGTCCCGAAGCGCCTGGCGACCGCCGAGCCGAAGACCGCCATCCACATCACGTTGACGAAGAGGTGTCCCCAGCCGCCATGCAGGAAGGCATAGGTCAGGAACGTCCAGACCTTCGCCGCTTCGCCGCCCGGCAACTGGTAGAGCGCAACTGCATCCGCCAGATAGCGCGCCGGCAGGAACGAGAAAGCGAGCAGGACTTCGTATTGCAGCTCCCTCGAGAGCAGATACGTGTCCGTCAGATGGACGCCGATCAGCACCAGCGACAGCCAGGTCACCACTTTCGGCAGATTGAAGACCGGCTCCGCCCGAGGCGGCCCCTGATCGTGATTCTCGATGGGTGTGGGTTCGTGCATTGTCTCGCGCCTGGCGGTGATCGTCAGCCACCAGATCGACCGCCGGGCGCGATCCGTCAAGTCGCCTGCCCACGGACGCTGCCCGGCCGGCCTCAAAGAAAAACCGCCCGCCGCGCTGTCACGCGATCCGGGCGGCCCGAAAAGTGGCGGGAAACGGCGCCTCAGCCGGCTCCCCGCGAACGAGGTCAGTCGTTGTGCAGTACAGGTAAGCTTGTGTTCACCAACTCCTCGATCCTGCCCTTCAAATCAACGCGACGGCAACCGACACTCCCTGTTAACCTTAACAAGAGGTAAAACGGACCGTTCAACTCCTTGGCATGCGCCCTGCTACGTAAGCGCCAAGACACGGCACAAATGGGAAAACCGTCCCGAAACCGGACAGTTTCCCGCAAAGGCCGGAGAAAGAGCGCAAGGCGTCCCACGTTCCGGCACACTCGCCGGGTCTGATGGCCGGCCTTGCGCAAAAACAGGACAGAAGCTCCCTCCGGATCTGCCGGCAGGAGCGGAAGCGGGGCAAGGTTGGTGGACATGAAACATCCGGTGACACAGCAGCTCTACGACTACTGGGACAGTCTGCGCGGTGATCGGCCGGCGCCGGATCGCGGCGAGATCGAGCCGGGCCGGATCCGCTCCGTGCTCGGCGACACCTTCATCCTGGAGCTCATCGACCGCGACACCTACCGCTATCGGCTGGCCGGGACACGGCTTTGCGCCCTGCACTGCCGCGAGTTGAAGAACCGCAATATCCTGCGCGGCTGGTCGGACGAGGACCGCGAGGCGCTCTCCACGCTGCTCGCCGCGGTGAACGAGGATGCAGCCGCAGCGGTGATCGGCGTCACCGGCTACACCGAGCGCAAGCAGGCGGTGGACATGGAAATGCTGCTGCTGCCGCTCCACATTCCCGGCGAAGGCTGCAGCCGCGTGCTCGGCGCCTGTGTCGCGCTGGAACAGCCCTACTGGGCCGGCATGCATCCGATCCTGTCGCAGACGATCAAAAGCGTGCGGCTGATCTGGCCGGACGAGCGGCCGGCTTTCCTGCGTCCGCAGCCGCGTGGCTCCGTCAGCACCGTGCCGCGGTTCAGCCGCCAGCCGTCCGCCCTGCAGAGCGCACCGCCCCTGCCGCTCATAGCCGAGGCGCGGCGCGTCCAGCATCTGATGGTCATCGAAGGTGGAAAGAGCTGAACCGGTCCTGCCGAAAGTATTGACATCCGCAGCTCTGCGCAGACGGTTGCTTACCAACTGTTAACTGCCGCGCCATATCTTCGACCCGCAGAGTTCGTGCAGCCTCCATGGCGCACGCTCCAGGGAAGGTCGACGACGAATGGCGCACGCCACGGCACTCATGTACACGACAGCTGCCGCAGCCAAGAATGTCGACCGTCGGCGCCATTCCCGCGTACCGGTCAATATCCTCGGCCGCTTCATGCTTGAGGACCGCCGCGAATATCCCTGCCAGATCATCGACATGTCTCCGGGCGGCGCGGCCATCATCGCCCCGGTCCCGGCGCGCGTCGGCGAGCGCATCATTGCCTATATCGACCATATCGGTCGCATCGAGGGCGAGGTCGTGCGCGAGATCGAAGGCGGCTTCGCCATGCGGATCAACGCGCCGCTGCGCAAGCGCGACAAGCTCGCCAACGTCCTGACCTGGCTTGCCAATCGCGACGTGCTCAATCTGCCGGAAGATCGCCGGCACGAGCGCTTCACGCCGAAGAACCCGATCACCCAGATCGTCCTGCCGGACGGACGCAGCTACAAGTCGCGCATCATCGACGTGTCGCTGTCGGGCGCCTCGCTCAAGACCGAGGTGAAGCCGGAAATCGGCATGGCCATCGGCATCGGCAAGATGCGCGCCCGCGTGGTGCGCCACACCGAGGACGGCATCGCCGTCGAGTTCGCGAACATCCAGAACCGCGATCTCCTCGAAAAGCATATTTCCTGATCCTGACGCCCTAGCTGCCGCCACGCGTTTTCCCGCCGGATAGCGATATCCAGGCGGCGCCGGTGCCATGCGCGCCGCACGTCCTTCCATCTCATCGCTCCCGCTCCGCCCTGCCCGCAATCGCCCAAGCGCTTGCGGGCATTGGCGTTTTTGCGCCTGGGCTCGCTGCGTCCACCCCCGTGTCCAATTCCCTACAATTTTAATCAAAACAAGTATAAATTATCGTATAAATCTCTTATATTTCAAATAAACTTCCACGACCAACCTTAGACGCAAATAAAAACGCACGTGTCATTGTCTAGTCAGCCTTGGGGAGGGCGAAGACATGACAATGAACGCAAAAATCCTGAAGTATACTCTCGTTGCCTTCGCGATGGTCGCCGTTGGCATCAGCCAGGCCAATGCACAGGCCGGCCGTTTCATGGAGACCGGCGCAGCGGCAAAGGCCCCTGTCGGCCATGTCGGCTTCTGTCAGGAAAATCCTGCGGAGTGCAAACCCGACGGCAAGGGCGCCGTGGTGGTGAAGCTCGACCGCGAGCGCTGGAACGAACTCATCGCCGTCAATGCAGAGGTGAACGCCCGCATCCGGCCGGTGACGGATGTCGAGCTCTTCGGCGTCGAGGAATACTGGACCTATCCGGTCGACGGCGCGGGCGACTGCGAAGAATACGTGCTGGAGAAGAAGCGCGTGCTGCTGAACCGCGGCTGGCCCGCCAGCGCGCTGCTGATCACAGTCGTCAAGGACACCAACAATGCGGGACATGCCGTTCTTACGGTCCGCACCGATCAGGGCGACGTCATCCTCGACAATCAGATCGAGGCCGTTCTGCCCTGGTATTCGGCCCCCTATCGGTTCGTGAAGCGGCAGTCCGCGTCACATCCGGCAAAGTGGGCCGCGATCTCCGACCTGCGAACCAGCACGCTGGCCAGCATCGGAAACTGAGCCTGGTCGGCGGGGTCGGGAACCCCGCCCCTCGCGGCTTGGCAAATACACGAAGGAATGCGCCATCACTGATGGCAACCGGGCCTATCCCCTCCCCCATTCCCTTAGGTCGGGTTGCCGGCCGGCCTCTGCTAACGCGGAGGCCGGCCCATTTTTTTCTCAGCCCAGGGCCACCGGCGACAGACCGGTGATGTAGCGGCGCCACTTGCCGACATAGCCTTCGGCGGAGGCCGCGATGCGAGCCTCGGCGGCCTCGTCGAGCTGGCGCACCACGCGCCCAGGCATGCCGACCACCAGCGAATTGTCCGGGATTTCCTTGCCTTCGGCGATCAGCGCGTTCGCGCCGATGATGCAGTTGCGGCCGATGCGAGCGCCGTTGAGCACGATCGCACCCATCCCCACCAGCGTGTTGTCGCCGATAGTGCAACCATGCAGGATCGCCTTGTGGCCGATCGTGCAGCCGCTCCCGATGTCCAGCGGAAAGCCCATGTCCGTGTGCAGCACGCAGCCATCCTGCACGTTGGAGCGCTCGCCCACTGTGATCGTCTCGTTGTCGCCGCGAAGAACCGCCGCGAACCAGACGCTGGAGTCCCGCTTCAGGACGATGCGCCCGATCACCGCGGCATCAGGGGCGACCCAGTAGCTCCCCGGTTCCGGCGTGACGGGGCTGTGATCGTCGAGGCGATAAAGCGGCATCGGAAACTCCGGCAGGGCTGAGGTGTCGCGCGGGACAGGAGGAGGCGGAAAGGCGCGGCGCCTTAAATGAGAACAACTAGCGCAGCATGCACGACCATGATGCCGGAGCAAAGGCTCCACATTCCCGCGATCGTGGACGAGGCCACCAGCCAGCCGAGCGGGCGCTGTTCTATCCTGCGGCCGCGAATCGCATTGCGCATGATGATGAAGGGGCCGGCGAAGACGCACAGGACACAGGACAGAAGCCCCTTTATCCAGGTCTCGACCGAGATGGCAAAGCGCAGGGGTTCTCCCGTCACAAGCTGATAGAAACTGCCGACAATTCCCGAAATGACGAAGCCCGCGCAGCCAAGATATGCCGCTAGTGCCAGTTCACTCATGATGCCGTTAACCCCTCGTTAACCAATTCTCTGGGACCCTAACCGGAAACTCGACGTTTCATCCAGCAAATAGCATGCCGTTTCCGCAAACCCATTAACGGACTGGTAACCATAAAGATGGCGAACGGAGCGCTCCGCGTCCCGGCACAGATCGGGACACCCGTCCCGCATCGGGACAGCCCGAAGGGCGTCTTGCCGCGCGCAGGTGCGTCCGAATGGGCACCGACGGGAGCGCGCGGATGATGCCGCTGACCCTTCCCGGCGGAACGGGCATCGAGGCCCGCCACTTCACATCGATGGTTTTTGCGCTGGCACTGGCCGGCACTGCGCTGGTGGCCCACACGGTCGGCAGCTGGCTGACATATACCCGCGGCCCCACGGGGTGGAGCGACAGCCGCGAGCGCGTTCCCGTCACGCTTGGCACGACGGAACTGAAGGTACCCGCCAACATGATGCGGCGGGTCGAGGAGCGCATTGCCGGCGGCCCGGTGGACAGGCTGAGCCTTGCGGTCCTGTGGCCGTCCATGGAGGGCTACAGCGAGATCAACGCCCGCGCCTTCGCCGACCCGAGCGACACCTCCGCCGTCATTCTCGTTGCGCTTGAGCCGACGCTGACTGCCGACATCATGGATACGAGCGAGCGCCTGACCCAGGTCTGGCTGTCGCTTGCCTCTGGCGACCCCCTGCCCGGCCCGGCGGGCCTTGCCCTGCTGCCCCTCCCCGGGGATCCGGCCAGCGGCACGGACTTCGTCGCGCACCGCTCCGATCAGGGTCGCCTCTTCGCCGCCCGCTGCTTCACCCCGCGGGACAAGGCGCTGGCCGCCACCTGCGAGCGCAGCATCCGTCTCGGAGACGGCCTGTTCGCCACCTACCGCTTCCGACAGGCCCAGCTGGAGCACTGGCAGAAGCTGGACGAGGGCGTCGCCGCCCTGGTCGCCGGCCTGACGCCCAAGCCCGCCTCCTGATACGACAGCGAGTGCCCGCGGAGCGGCATGGCAGCCTGCTCGCTATGAGCAGCGTTCAAGGAATTTCGGGCGACGAATCTTGAAAAGGCTTTCAGTTGTACTCCTGGCCTTTGCGGCGCTGATTTTCCTGGGCTTCTTCCAAGCTCTTGATACAGAGCGGCTTGCAAGATCAACGGGCATCTTCAGGCTGATCTATCTGCTCGTCTGGTTCGCTCCAGTTTTGCCGGCGGCAATGGCTGTCTTGAGAGTGGCACGACCGAGCCCGGCATCCCCGCCCCTGATACGGGCAGCAGCTCTTGCGGCGCTTCTCATCGGCCTGCTTCTCACACTCCTCAGCGCCGCGGACGCATCGCCGCACTCAACGCTTATGTTTGCCAACGGGATCGCGCTCTCACTCGCAGCCGCATCGAGCGTTCTGTTTCTGGCAGCCGGCCACATCGGCTCGATGGGGCGGTGGCTGGCATTTACCGGCATGGCTCTGTCGGCCACAGCCGCTGTCTGGTCGTTGCTATCGGTCCCGGCGGTCGTATACGGCGCCAACCGCATTGCCGCCGGCAATCCGTTCTGCATTGGCCGCCACGCGCCTGCCTCGGAAATCACCTCGATCTGGGACCTGCGCGGCTTTTCTTTCTACACGACGGCTTCGGGATACAAGTCGACATCAAGCTGGTATTTCCATGGCCTCCTTGTGGTCGACGGCACCGATGGGCGCCAATACTTTAATTGGTCGCCGCGAGGCTTTCGGTTCGATCGTATCCATCATCCGGAGCGTTTGGCCGCTCGCGTGCAAGATATCTGCGAGCCGACGTCCACGTTCTGGTCCAAGCTGTGACCATGCGTTGGCCGCTACACACGAACGATCACCGATCCCGCTTGCGATACGAAAAACGGGCGCCCGCCAAGCGGTGCGCCCGTTTTTCTTCAAGCCCCGGCCGGATGCCGGAGCTCATCGCTGCGAATGCCGTCCGGCTCAGGCCTCGTCGAGATCGTACGACAGGATCGCCATCTGGAAGTTCCAGCTCAGGTCGTCGTCATCGTCGTCGTCCCGGTAGATCACGCCGATGAACTCCTCGCCGATATAGACCTCGGCGGAATCGTCCTTCTTCGGGCGCGCACGAACGACAAGCTTCGGAAGCTCGAACTTCTTCTGGAGGTAGGCCTCGAGCTTGCGGATCTCGTCTGGCTTCACGAAAGGCTCCTTTCTGGGGCACGGACATCGCATCCGCGCCCGAACGAGTTGCCGGCCATGCCGGAATGGCCCCGAACCTACACATTCGGCCGCACGAACCAAGAAAAAAGCGCGCCTTTCCCCCAATGGAGGAACGGCGCGCCCTGCCTGTTCGCTCAACTGGCAGGCGCTCCGCACAAGAAGCACCGAGCCAGTGCGGAGGATCAGCCCTTCTCGCTGTCCGCCGAAAGGAGCTGGTCCATGGTGCGCGAGGGTTCGGCGCAGCCGGCCGCCCCCACCACCCGTGCCGGCACACCGGCAACGGTGGAGTTCGGCGGCACGTCCATCAGCACCACCGAGCCGGACGCGACCTTCGAGCAATGGCCGATCTCGATATTGCCCAGCACCTTCGCGCCGGCACCAAGCAGCACGCCGTTGCGGATCTTCGGGTGACGGTCGCCCTCTTCCTTGCCCGTGCCGCCCAGCGTCACGTTCTGCAGGATCGAGACGTTGTCGCCGATCTGCGCCGTCGCACCGACGACGATGCCCGTGGCGTGGTCGACGAAGACGCCGACGCCGACCGGCACGGCCGGATGGATGTCCACCTGGAAGGCTTCCGAGCACCGGCTCTGCAAATAGAGCGCGAAGTCCTTGCGCCCGCGCTTCCACAGCCAGTTGGCCAAACGGTGCGTCTGCAGGGCGTGGAAGCCCTTGAAGTAGAGCAGCGGCTCCAGCAGCCGGGTGCAGGCCGGGTCGCGGTCGTAGACGGCAACCAGGTCGACGCGGAAGGCCTCGGCCAGCGCACGCGAGTCCTGCAGCGCCTCCAGATAGGTCTGGCGGATCAGCGAGGGCGAGACCACTACGTGGCCGAGCCGGTCGGCGAGCCGGTGGACGACGGCCTCTTCCAGTCGGTCGTGATTGAGCACGGTCTCGTAGGCGAAGGAGGCCAGCGCCGGCTCGCAGCGAACCATCGCTTCGGCCTCTTCGCGCAACTGGCTCCATACAGGGTCATGGCGCGGCAGGGCCGGCGCCTCGGCAAGGGGATTGGTTTGCGGCATGTCCGCCTCCTTATGGAGCCACGTCCGGCAGGCGGATCGCGCTCCCTCCAAGCACAGAGTGTTGGTGCCATCCTACCGCGATCTATGCTGGCAAGGCCATAGGTCAAGCCTGCCGTAACGGTCATTTCACGTAGCTTGCAGTACGCATCACCGTCTCGGGAGCAGGTCTTCCGTCTCCTTCGAATGGACTGGGTCGCAACAGCTTGCGATAACCACGTCAGGACCCGACCGTTTTGCAGCCCCGGACCCGACATGACGGATAGCCCCGCCGACACCCGCCCCGCCCGCATCGCCACCTTCATCGAGGATCGCATCGGCTGGCTGGAGGTAAACAACCCGGCCCGCAAGAACGCAATCACGCTTGCCATGTGGCAGGCCATCCCGAAGGCGGTGACCGAGCTTGCCGCCGACCCGCGCGTGCGGGTCATCGTGCTGCGCGGCGCGGGCGAGGAGACGTTCATCGCCGGAGCCGATATTTCCGAGTTCGCCACCCTTCGCAAAGACGCCGCCTCCGCGCGCGCCTACGAGGCCTCGAACGCGGCCGCCTTCGATGCGCTGCGCAATGCGCGGCTCCCCACGCTGGCGATGATCCGCGGCTTCTGTCTCGGCGGCGGCTTCGGTCTTGCGGCTGCCTGCGACCTGCGCATCGCCGAGGACGGCGCCAGCTTCGGCATACCCGCCGCCCGCCTCGGCGTCGGCTATCCGCCCACCGCGATCGCCGATGTCGTACGGCTGCTCGGCCCCTCGCGCGCCAAGCTCCTCTTCTTCACCGCCCGGCGCATCGGCGTGCAGGAGGCCGAACGTTTCGGGTTCCTCGACGTCGTCGCCCCGGCCGGCACCCTGGAGGCGGAGGCCCGACGCCTCGCCGGCGAGATCGCCAGCGGTGCGCCCCTCACCCTTCGCGCGGCCAGAGCCGGCATCGACGCCCTCACCGCGCGCCTGTCCGGCGAGGAGCTCGCCGCCTGCCAGGCTCTTGCCGATACCTGCTTCGACAGCCGCGATTTCGTCGAAGGGCGAACGGCCTTCATGGAGAAGCGCGCACCGGAATTCACCGGCAATTAACCATCACGGGCGATACCGGCGGTGGCGGGCGCGCTTTCTTCGTCGCAACCGCGACGCCCGCTGACGCGGAGTCATTTTGTTAACCGATTCCTTGCAGCGTCGATAAAGACCCGGGACACGCACTGGCTTTGCTGACCGGGCACTTGACCGGCGGAATCCGGAATGATTCCCTGTCGCCCGATCCGGCTTGATTCTCTTCGTGAAGGCCCTGAATCGGATCCTCAGCGCACAGCTGACAGACCACTTTAAGTCTGACTGAAAAATATCGCAGGATCAGGAGCTTGAAGAAAAATCTTCAAGTTCACATTTCGCATGCGCCGATCCTTCACATTAACTTCGGATTAACCATACAAGCCATTGCTTTATCGGAAGAAATCCGAAGAGATTGCTCCGCCTGCAAACCTGAATCGATTTGTGAAGAAAGACGCTGGAATGCCCGCGCGAACGCACGCACCCGCCCCAGCACGAAGGGCAGCGCTCCGCGCACCTCAAGGCGCTCAGGCTCCGGTTCGGATATGGGAAAAGTCGCCCGGGAAGCCCTGAGCTGCGAGCGTGCTCAGGCGGCCCGCAGCCGGTCGAGGAAGGTAACCACGGCCCCCGCGAAGGCGTCGTTGCGGTCGCCCGCAACCATGTGCCCCGCCCCTGCGACATCGGTGTATTCCGCGTGCGGAACCATGGTCAGGAACTCGTCCACCTGAGCCTCGGTGACCAGCTCGGAGCGTGTTCCGCGCACCAGCAACACCGGTATCGTCAGCGACCGCGCCGCGCGCACCAGCTCGTCCTCGACGCTTTCTTCGATGCCCTCGTCCGGGTCTACCGGACGGCCGCGCCGGTCGCCGAGGAAACGCGGATCCCAGTGCCAGCGATAGCGCCCGTCATCATGAAGGCGCAGGTTCTTGGCCAGCCCGTCGAGCCGCTCGGGGCGCTTGCGATGCGGCAGGTAGCGGGCGATGGCATCAGCCGCCTCTTCCACCGTGCCGAAGCCCGCCTCCGCCCGGTCGGCCATGAACGAGATCACCTTGTGCACGCCCGCCGGATCCATCCGCGGCGTCACGTCGACGAGCACAAGAGCCGACAGCGTACCGGGCCGCAACTTCCCCTCGGCCAGCAGGCTGGCCATACCGCCGAGCGACGCTCCGATGCCGATGGGCATTGCGCCGGACCGCGCGGCGATCTGATCGCACACCGCCACCACGTCGCGGCCGAAGTCGCGGAACTGGTAGGCGCCGCTGTCGACCCAGTCGCTGTCGCCGTGCCCGCGCTGGTCGAGACACCATGCGGCAAGCCCGCGCGCGGCAAGCCGCTCGCCGGTCCCCTCCCAGGCATGGCGCGTCTGGCCGCCGCCATGGAGCAGCAGCACGGGCTGCCCGCCGGCACCATGGACATCGGCGACGAGACGGTTGTCTTCCGCGCCGGTCAGCGTGACGGTTTCACGGTTCATGCAACCCCCTCTCGCGCCAGGCTCTCCAGGAAGTCGATGACGCCCGCCTTGTAGACCTTGTCGCCCACAGCGATCATGTGGTCGCGGCCCGGGATCTCCAGCACCTTCGCCCTCGGCATCAGCCCGGCCAGCTTTTCCGGCGAGCCGGCGATCTCGTCCTTGGTACCGACGGCCACCAGGACCGGCTGGGTGATGCGGGAGACCTCATCCTCGGTGATCTTCTGCCGCGAGGAACGCATGCAGGCGGCAAGGGCGAACCGGTCGGAATTGGTCTGCTCGGCGAAGGCGCGGAAGGCGCGTGCGCCCCGATCCGTGACGTCCGACAGCTTCTCGGCCTCGAGCCCCGCGGCAATCGGCTCGGGATCGCCGACACCGGTGATCATTCCGTAGCCGAGCCCGCCGAAGACGGCGCTGCGCACCCGCTGGGGGTGATTGAGCGTCAGGAAGGCGGAAATCCGCGCGCCCATCGAATAGCCCATCACATCCGTGCGCTCGATGCCCAGATGGTCCAGCAACCGCCGTGTGTCCTCGGCCATGGTCGGCGCGCCGTAATCGTCGGGGTCGTGGCTGCCGTCGCTTTCGCCATGGCCGCGATTGTCGATGGCGATGACGCGGCGCCCGGCCTCCGTCAGCAGCTTCACCCAGCCGGGATAGACCCAGTTCACATGCTTGTTGGAGGCAAAGCCGTGGATGAGCAGGATCGGCTCGCCCCGCCCCTCGTCCAGATAAGCGAGGCGGAGACCGGCGGATTCGAAATGGGGCATCTGGGCCTTTACCTTGACGTAAACGTAAAAAAACGGAGTCCCACGATAATGCGCAAGACTGCGGATGAAAAGCCTGCATCCCGCCCGCCGGCCGTGTCGCGCGCGTCGATCCGCCCTCCCTGCTTCCGGTCGCCGCAGTTGTGGCGAACCTGCCACTTCCCCCTGTTCAAACCTCTCCTTCCTGCGTATGGTCCGGCAAATCCTGCAGGACATGCTGAACGACGGATGGATGCGATGGCGCATGCTGTAATTCCCCATTTCCAGAATGACCGCGGCCTGGAGTCGATCGAGATCGGCGCGAAGGAGTTCCAGTGCGTTGGTGCTCGCCCGCCCTTCGACCATCCGCATGTCTTCCTGGACATGGGCGACGACAACGAGATCATCTGCCCCTACTGCTCGACGCTTTACCGCTACAATCCGTCCCTGAGCGCCCATCAGGCGGAGCCGGCCGACTGCGTCTGGGCCCCGGAAGCCGCCTGACCAGCGTCCGGCGCAAGGCCCGCGCATGGCGCAGTCCCACTCCGATGCGAACCGTATCTTCATCGCCGGCGCGGGCATCGGCGGCCTGACGGCCGCCTTGTGCCTGTCGCGGCGCGCGCGGCCCGTGACGGTGATCGAGCAGGCGAGCGAACTGCTCCCCGTCGGTTCCGGCCTCCAGCTTCCCCCGAATACGATGCAGGTGCTGCGCCAACTCGGCCTCGAGGACGCGCTGCTGCCCCATGTGGTCGCCCCCCGCGCCATTGAGGTCATGACCTGGCGCAGCGATGCCCCCGTCGCCGAGATCCCGCTCGGGAAGATCGCGGAAAAGCGCTATGGCGCGCCCTATCTCGTCATCCACCGGGCGGACCTGCAGGACGTGCTGCTGAAGGCGGCCCGCGCCTCCGCCGGCATCACGCTGCGCCTCGGCACGCGCCTGCGCGGAGCTGCGCAGAACGCCGACAGGATCAAGCTGGAACTCGAACACGCCGACGGCGATGCGGGTGCGGATACTCCGCTCGATCATGACACCGGCGCGACCCTGATCGGCGCCGATGGCGTCTGGTCGACGGTGCGCCGCCGCGTCATGGGCCTGCGCCCGGCCGCGTTTTCCGGACGAACCGCCTATCGTGCCGTCATCCCGGCGAGCGACGTTCCCGATCGCTGGCGCAACGTCACCGGCCTGTGGCTCGGCCCGCGCGCCCATGTGGTCCACTACCCCGTCTGCGGCGGCGAGTACTTCAATCTCGTCGCGCTGGTCGAAGAGGACTGGCAGGAAGAAGTGTGGTCCGGCCCGGCCGACAGGGATGCCCTGCTCGAACGTTTCCGCGACTGGCCCGGCGCCTGCCGCGAGCTGCTCTCGCTTCCCGCCTCCTGGCTGAAATGGGCCCTTTGCTCGATGGATCCGGGCACGAGCTGGGTGGACGGGCGCTTTGCTCTGCTCGGCGATGCCGCCCATGCGATGCTCCCCTTCGCCGCCCAGGGGGCCGCGATGGCCATCGAGGATGCGGAAGCGCTGGCGCGTCATCTCGACCAGGGCTCGGCCGACATTCCCCGGGCGCTGCGCGCCTACGAGGCCGAACGGCAGGATCGGGCGGAGCGGGTCGTGCGCCTGGCCGGCTCCAACGACCGCATCTACCACATGAGCGGTCCCTTGGCCTTTGCCCGCGACATGGTGATGCGGTCCTTGCCTTCGGAACGTCTTCTCGCGCGGCTCGATTGGCTATATGGATGGCGGCCTCCGGGCGCCTGACCACGCCCGCGGGCGCAGCTGCCCATGCCGATGGCGCCGGGTCGGATGCGAAACGTGGATCCAGGAGTGGGTGGGCATGTCGGCTGACCAGGACATCGTGACCGCAGGCTTTCTCGTCATCGGCGACGAGATCCTGTCCGGGCGCACCAAGGACAAGAATATCGGCTACCTCGCCGAGTATCTCACCGCGATCGGCATCGACCTGTCCGAGGTCCGCGTGGTGCCGGATGTGGAAGAGCGCATCGTCGAGGCCGTGCGCGAGCTCAGCGCCCGCTACACCTACGTCTTCACCTCCGGCGGCATCGGCCCGACCCACGACGACATCACCGCCGATTCGATGGCCAAGGCCTTCGGCGTGCCGATCGATCACGATCCGCGCGCCGTCGAGATCCTTCGCAACTTCTATCCCGAAGGCCAGCTGACCGAGGCGCGCCTGCGCATGGCGCGCATCCCGCAAGGCGCTGATCTCATCGAGAACTCCGTCTCGAAGGCCCCCGGCTTCCGCATCGGCAACGTGCATGTCATGGCCGGCGTCCCCTCGATCATGCAGGCGATGCTCGACGCCGTCGCCCCGACGCTGAAAACCGGCACGCGGATGCTGTCGGAAACCGTTGACGCCGATCTGCCGGAAAGCCGCATCGCAGCGAGCCTGCGCGAAATACAGGACGCGCATTCCGGCGTGATGATCGGCTCCTACCCGCGCTCCATCGACGGGCGTTTCTCCACTCAGATCGTCGTGCGTTCGCGCGACGCAGAGTTGCTGCGGCAGGCGGCCGAGGCGGTGCGCGCCGCCGTCGCCGCCACCACCCGCTAACCCTTTACGTACTGCCGAACGACAGGACACGACCCGCATGGAAAACCCGCAAGCTCCGAAAGCCTTCCCCGTCTCCTGGGACCAGTTCCACCGCGACTGCCGCGCCCTTGCATGGCGCCTGTCCAGCCAGGGCAAGTGGCAGGCCATCGTCTGCATCACCCGCGGCGGCCTGGTGCCCGCGGCCATCGTCGCGCGCGAGCTCGGCATCCGGCTGATCGAGACGGTTTGTGTCGCCTCCTATCATGACTACGAGAACCAGGGCGAATTGCAGGTCCTGAAGACCATCGACAAGCAGGTCGTCGATCTCAATGGCGGCAAGGGGTCCGGCGTGCTGGTCATCGACGATCTGGTCGACACCGGCAAGACCGCCCGCGTTGTCCGCGAAATGCTGCCCGAGGCCCATTTCGCCACCGTCTACGCCAAGCCGATGGGCCGTCCGCTGGTCGACACTTTCGTCACCGAGGTCTCCCAGGACACCTGGATCTATTTCCCCTGGGACATGGGCTGGCAGTTCCAGCCGCCGATCGCAACCAGCAGCCAGGGCTGAAGAACCCAGCGTCAATTTGGTCACACAGGTCTTCTGCGAGTGCAGGTCAGCCCTGCACTCGCAGGAAAGTTATTACCGTGCCCATATTTCGGCGCAATTTCTCAGCCTATAACCTCGGTATGACACACGAGATTCTCCCGCGCGCCGGCTCTCTTCCCGCATCCGGCAACACCCTCATGTCGCGTCGCACCGCCCTTGTCGGTCTCGGCGCGTTGGCTCTTGCCGGCTGCCAGAGCACGGGCAACAACCCGCGTATCCAGGCGGCTTCTGCCACGGCGCCGGCTCAGGTGATCGACCCGTACTACCTGCAGATGTACGCGGCGATGCCGGAAGAGAAGTTCCCGATTCCGGCCGTTGATCTGCGCCGCGTCAATCCGGTCTACTTCCGTCAGGTCGTGCCCTATCGCACCCAGGAACGCGCCGGCACGCTGATCGTCGACACGCCGAACCGGTTCCTCTACCTGGTGATGGAGAATGGCCAGGCCCTGCGCTATGGCGTCGGCATCGGCCGCGCCGGCTTCGATTGGGGCGGGCGTGCCCGCATCGCCTACAAGCGCGCCTGGCCGCGCTGGACCCCGCCGGCCGAGATGATCGCCCGCCAGCCGGAGCTGGAACCCTATCGCAACGGCATGGAGCCGGGACTGCAGAACCCGCTCGGCGCCCGCGCGCTGTACATTTTCGAAGGCAACCGCGACACCATCTACCGCATCCACGGAACGATGGAGTACTGGACCATCGGCAAGGCCGTGTCTTCGGGCTGCGTGCGCCTGATGAACCAGGATGTCATCGACCTTGCGGCACGGGTGCCGAACGACACCCCGATCGTCGTCCTGCAGGACAATAGCGGCGTCGCCTGAGGAGGCGTCGCTTCTCGTTTTTTGCTTTGTGAAAACACGGTCGCGGGCCCGCCAACGGGCCCGTTTTCCGTTTATGGCAGCAGGCTCACCCGCTGCTCTGCGACGATTTCTTCCGGCGTGATCCGGCAACCGATCGCATAGGCCTCGACACCGCGCGATCGCGCCTCGGCAAAGGCCGCGGCATAGGCCGGGTCGAGATCTGCTGCAAAGGAGAGCCGGTCGCAGTCCGGCCGCTGCACCAGATAGACCATAGCCGCCCGCGCCCCTTCCGCCACCATGTCTCCCATCTCGACGAGATGCTTGGCGCCGCGCGCGGTGACCGAATCCGGAAACTCTGCCAGTCCCGCCTGCCGCATCAGGTGGACGTTCTTCACCTCGACATAGACCGGGCGGCCATCCGCCCCCTCGAGCAGGATGTCGATGCGCGAGTTGCGGCCGTATTTCACTTCGCGGCGCAGCGAGGTGAAGCCGGCAAGCTCCGCGATCAGGCCGGCGCGAAGCGCTTCCTCGACCAGGGCATTCGGATGGGCGGTATTGATACCGACCAGCGCCCCGTCCGCCTCCACGATCTCCCAGGAGTACTTCAGCTTGCGCGCCGGATTGTCGGAGATCGACAGATAGACCCGGGCGCCCGGCTCGCGCAGCCCCAGCATCGAACCGGGATTGGCGCAGTGCGCCGTTACCTCCTCGCCGCTGTCGAGGATGACATCGGCAAGGAACCGCTTGTAGCGCTTGACCAGCCGGCCGGGCACGAGGGGAGAGGCAAAGCGCAAGGGAAAACTCCAGTCAGTTGAACGGGCTCAGCGCGACCAGAAGTCGGGATCGAGCAGCACCAGCACGGTGAACAGCTCGAGCCGGCCCATCAGCATGGCAAAGGACAGGATCCACTTGGCGCCATCGGGCAGCGGGGCGAAGTTGCCGGCCGGCCCGATGATCGGGCCGAGCCCCGGGCCGACATTGGAGATCGCGGTCGCCGCAGCCGACAACGCCGTGACAATGTCGAGGCCGAAGCCCGACAGGGCCAGCGTGATCGTGCCGACCGAGCCCATGTAGACGACGAGAAACGCAAGGACCGAGAAGGACAGTTCCGGCGTCAGGCGGGTATTGGCGTATTGCTCCGACATCACCCGGTTCGGTCTGACCATCCGGCGCACATGCGCCCGCACCGTGCCGAAGAACACCAGGAAGCGGAAGATCTTGATACCGCCGGATGTGGACCCGGTGCAGCCGCCGACGAAGGTCAGCAGCAGCGCAAGGCCGATCACCGGCGGGCCCCAGGTAGTGTAGTCGCCCATGGCGAAGCCGGTCGTCGTGATGATCGAGACGATGTTGAACGTCGAGGCGAGCAGCGCCTCGGAGAAGTTCATCTCCAGCGCCGCGCCGAGATAGACGGTTACCGCCAGCGAGGTCAGCACCACGAGGCCGAGCAGCGCGCGCACCTGGGGATCGTTCCACAGCACCAGCGGGCGTCCCCGCAGTGCCTGGATGATAAGGACGAAGGGCAGCGCGCCGATCAGCATGAAGGTCACCGCGACCCAGCCGGCCGCCGGATCGGTGAAATAGCCGAAGGACAGGTCATGCGTGGAATATCCCCCGGTCGAGATCGTGGTCATCGCGTGGTTGATCGCGTCGAACACGGTCATGCCGGTCAGAAGGAAGGCCAGCACGCAGACGAAGGTCAGGAACAGATAGGTGATCCCGAACAGACGGATCAGTTCGACCGAGCGCGCGACGATCTTCTCGCTGCGGTCGGAACTCTCGCTCTGGAACAGCTGCATGCCGCCGATGCGCAGGAACGGCAGCAGCACGATGGCCATGACGACGATGCCGACGCCGCCCATCCACTGCATCAGGGAGCGCCAGACCAGCAATCCCGGCGGCAGGCTGTCGAGGCCGGACAGCACGGTCGATCCGGTCGTCGTGAAGCCCGAGACCGCCTCGAACACCGCGTCCGCATAGCCGATGCCGAGCCACAGGAAGGGCAGCGCCCCGAAGGCCGGCAGCGTCAGCCAGGACAGGGTCGTCAGGATGAAGGTCTGGCGGATGTCGAGACCGTCGGTCAGCGCGCCGCCGACGGCGACGGACAACAGCAGACCGATCAGGCCGGTGATCAGCGCCGACAGGACGAAGGCCTGCCAGTCGGCGTTGCGCGCGGCGACGTCGACCATTGCCGGGATCAGCATGGCCGTCGCCAGACCCACATAGAGAAAACCGAGGACGTTGAGCACGGGGCGAAGCGAAATCACGGAATGGCGTCTTTCGTCGTCTGGCGTCGTCCGGGATCTGCGATCGTCGTCCCGTCTTGCGATGCGTGGCGGCAATCCTTGGTACGGACGGCGGGACTCGAACCCGCATGGCCAAGGCCGAGGGATTTTAAGTCCCTTGTGTCTACCGGTTCCACCACGTCCGCGCCCGCTTTGGGTACAAGCACCTTCGGGGGGACGCAAGAGGGAAGCGCGCCTTGCACCGGCAAGCGTCCTGCGTCAGCTCCGCGCCCGGCGCCGCTCAACCTTGCGGCGAAAGCGGATTGCGCCCCGCGCCCGCGCGTTTTAAGGCTATTGGAAATCCCGGCGGAGCCAGTCCCGCCCCGACCTCTTCACCCGTGCGCCGCGCACCGGTGGAGCAGCCGCGGACCCGGCGGCGTGGCGGGCGGTGGGGCCCGCGACACGAACAGCCCGGACGAGCATCTCGCATGGTCACCTATATCGACGCCGCAACGGCTCCCCTGAAGAACACCGGCCAGATCCGCCTCTACGGCCCGGAGGACTTCGCCGGCATGCACAAGGCCGGGCAGCTGACGGCCCGCTGCCTCGACGCACTGGTCGAGAAGATCGTGCCCGGCGTCACCACCCAGGAGATCGACGATTTCGTCTACCGCTTCGGCGTGGAGAACGGCGCCCTGCCGGCGACGCTGAACTATCGCGGCTACACCAAGTCGACCTGCACCTCGATCAACCACGTCGTCTGCCACGGCATCCCCAACGACAAGCCGCTCAAGGAAGGCGACATCGTCAACATCGACGTCACCTACATCCTCGACGGCTGGCACGGCGATTCCAGCCGCATGTACGCGGTCGGCAAGCTGAAGCGCGCGGCCGAGCGTCTGGTGGAGGTCACCTACGAATCGCTGCTCCGCGGCATCGAGATGGCCCGCCCCGGCAAGACCACCGGCGACATCGGCCACGCGATCCAGAGTTTCGTCGAGGCCGAGCGCTGCTCGGTGGTGCGCGACTTCTGCGGCCACGGCGTCGGCCGGCTGTTCCACGACATGCCGAACATCCTGCATTACGGCCGCCCGGGCGAAGGCATCGAGCTGAAGCCGGGAATGATCTTCACCATCGAACCGATGGTCAATCTCGGCCGGCCGCATGTGAAGGTGCTCGGCGACGGCTGGACCGCCGTCACGCGCGACCGCTCGCTGTCGGCCCAGTTCGAGCACTCGGTCGGGATCACCGCGACGGGCTGCGAGATCTTCACCCTGTCGCCCGCGGGCCTCGACAATCCGCTGACCTTCGGTCGCAGCTGACGACGGCACCACGGGAGGGGGGCGGAATGAACGGCACCGACGACGGCTTTTCCGATGCTGGCGTCGCTCCGCATTTCCATGGGCACCGCGACCGGCTGCGCCAGCGTTTCCGCGAAGGCGGCCACGCGGCGCTGCAGGATTACGAGTTGCTGGAGCTGCTGCTGTTCTCGCCGATCCGCCGCGCCGATACCAAGCCCGTCGCCAAGGCGCTGATCGACCGCTTCGGCTCCTTCGCCGAGGTGCTGGCCGCTCCGCCGGCCCGCCTCAAGGAAGTGCGCGGCGTCGGCGACCGGGTGGTGGACGAGCTGAAGCTCGCCCATGCGGTGGCCGAGCGCTTCCTGCGCGGCCAGGTTCGCGAGCGCACCGTGCTGTCGTCCTGGTCGCAGGTGATCGACTATGTGCGCACCGCCATGGCCTTTTCCGACCGGGAAGAGTTCCGCATCCTCTTCCTCGACAAGAAGAACGCGCTGATCGCCGACGAGGTGCAGCAGCGCGGCACCGTCGACCACACGCCGGTCTATCCGCGCGAGGTGATGAAGCGGGCGCTGGAACTGTCGGCCAGTGCCCTGATCCTGGTGCACAACCACCCGTCCGGCGACCCGACACCATCGCGCGCCGACATCCAGATGACCAAGCAGATCGCCGATATTGCCGGCACGCTGGGCATCGTCCTGCACGATCACATCATCGTCGGGCGCGACGGCCATGCCAGCTTCCGCGGCCTGCAGCTGATCTGACGCTCCGGCAGCGCGCTTCAAACAGCTCACGGACAGCGACACCCCGTCGCAGCTGCGCTTGACGTTTATCAACGTTCTGCCACACGCCGACGCTAGGATGATCCTCGCGGTCGTGGACGACCGCAATGATCCCGTCCCCTACACAGGGACGCTCGCAGGGAGGTCCGCAACAATGGCAGATACTCGAAAGACCGTTTCCGGGGATGGCGTCAATGCCAGCCTCGTCCCGTTCGAAATGGCCTATTGCAACCCGCTGGTCCTGATCGGCCGCATGCAATCCGAGGCGCTGCGCGCGACGCTGGACCGTCAGGTCGAGATGGTCGACTTCCTGCGCCTGCGGGTGGAAAAGGACGTCCGTCTCGCAGAGCGCCTGCTGCAGGCACGCCAGCCGGGCGATGTCGTGGCCGCCTGCAGCGAGTTCTGCAGCGACGCGCTCGAGGACTATGCCCGCGAGGGCTTCCGCGCCGCCAATCTTGTTCCCGAGGTCGCGGCCGAGACGGCAGAGCAGGTCGCGCGCGAGGCCGAAGAGGTCTCCGACGAGCTCAAGATCGCCTCTCTCGCCATCGCCTGACCGGCGAAGGCTGGTCTTTCCTCACAAAGCCGGCAGGTCGCGGACATGCTCCGCGATCATCGCCTCCTCGTCGGTGGCGATCACCCGCACCTCGACGCCGCTGTCCGGCGTGGAGATGACCGGCGCCCCGTCCGCATTCGCAGCCCTGTCGAGCCGCACGCCGAGCCAACCCAGCCGCTCGCAGACCCGCTCGCGGATTTCCGGCGCGTTCTCGCCGATGCCTGCGGTGAAGACGAAGCCGTCGAGCCCGCCGAGCACGCTGGCCAGCGCCCCCGCTTCGCGCACGATGCGATGGACGAAGACGTCGATCGCCTCCGCCGCCGCCGGCTCCGTGCTCTCCAGCAGAACCCGCATGTCGTTGGAAATGCCGGACAGGCCCAGCAAACCGGCGCGGGTGTAGAGCAGCCGCTCCGTATCGTCGATGGAGAGCCCCTCCCATCGCATCAGATGCAGCAAGGCTCCCGGATCGAGCGCGCCGCAGCGCGTTCCCATCACCAGGCCGTCCAGCGCCGTGAAGCCCATGGTCGTGTCGACGCTCTCGCCGCCCCTCAAGCCGCACATGCTGGCGCCGTTGCCCAGATGCGCGGCGATCACGCGCCCGCCATGGACGCGCGGCGACAGCATCGCCAGCCGCCGCGACACGTACTCGTAGGACAGGCCATGGAACCCGTAGCGGCGGATGCCGCGCCGCTCGAACTCGCGCGGCAGGGCAAAGCGCGTCGCAACCGCCGGCATCGTGCGGTGAAAGGCCGTGTCGAAACACACGACCTGCCGCAGGCCGGGCCGCGTGCGGGCGATCTCCCGGATCGGCGCCAGATTGTGCGGCACATGCAGCGGCGCCAGCTCCGCCAGATCGCCGAGCAGTTCCAGCAGCTCCGGCGTCACCTCCTCCGGCATCCGGTGGCCCGCCCCGCCATGCACCACCCGGTGGCCGATGCCGGCAAGACGACGCCCGGCCAGTTCTGCGTCGATCCGCGCCAGAAGATGATCGAGCGAGGCCTCGAACCGCGTTTCCGCCCAGGTTTCATCGGTCAGGAGCCCGCCTTGTGCATCCTTCAGGCGGAAACGCTGCCCCGCCCCATCCTCTCGCAGCTCGCCCCGCCGCCAGAGCTGCAGGGCCCCGTCGGCGGCAAGGTCGAAGATCGCCAGCTTGATACTCGAAGAGCCGGCATTGAGCGTCAGGATCGCGCCGGTATCGCCCTGCCCGCTCATGCCCCGACCTCCCCGCCGGCGGCGGCAAGACGGGCACGCGCGAGCTTCGCGGCGACCGCGCAGGAGGCAAGGCGCGTACGCTCGGCGTCCGCCCGGCTGGTCAGGATGATCGGCACCCTTGCGCCCAGGACGACGCCTGCGGCATCGGCCCCGGCCAGGAATGTCAGCTGCTTGGCGAGAATGTTGCCGGCCTCGAGATCCGGCACCACCAGGATGTCGGCCTCGCCCGCCACCGGCGAGACGATGCCCTTTTCCCGCGCCGCCTCCAGGCTGATCGCATTGTCGAAGGCCAGCGGGCCGTCGACGAGCCCGCCGGTGATCTGGCCCCGGTCCGTCATCTTGCAGAGCGCTGCCGCGTCCAGCGTCGAGGCAAGCTTCGGGTTGATGGTTTCCACCGCCGACAGGATCGCCACCTTCGGCAGCGCGATTCCCATCGCATGGGCAAGATCGATGGCGTTCTGGATGATGTCCCGCTTGATCGCGAGATCGGGAGCGATGTTGACCGCCGCATCGGTTACCAGCAGCGGCCGGGGATGGCCGGGCACGTCCATCAGATAGACATGCGACAGGCGCCGCTCGGTTCGCAGCCCCTTGGTCCGGTCGAGAACCGCGTGCAGCAGTTCGTCCGTATGCAGCGACCCCTTCATCAGCAGCGCAGCTTCGCCGGACCGCACCAACGCCACCGCAGCTTCGGCGGCCGCGTGGCTGTGCGGCGCCTCCACCAGGCGGAACCGGTCGATGGCAACGCCCGCCTCGGCCGCGGCCTGCTCGATCCTCCCGCGCGGGCCGACCAGGATCGGCACGACGATGCCGGCATCCGCCGCTTCCGCCGCGGCGGCAATGGCCGGCGCGCTGCAGGGATGGGCGACGGCGGCAACCGGCGGCGCACTGGAGGCAGCTTCCGCCATCAGCGCGCGGAACCGCTCGTGCCGGCTCATGCGGATATCGGGCAGTTCGACCCTCGGCCGGCGGATCTTCTCGTCCGGTGCACGCACATGGATGGTGCCGGACGCGACCGCCCGGCCCGCCTCGGTGCGGCATTCGCAGGACAGGACCAGTTCCCGCGTCTCGGCTACCCGCCCGGTGACGGCAAGCGTCAGCACCAGGGCATCGCCGGCGGAGACCGGCCCCTGAAAGGCAAGCTCCTGCGCCAGCGTCACGCCGCCCGGCCCAGGCAATTCCGTCGCAACCAGCAGCGACACCAGTCCCGTGACGATCGGGCCGGCGCTGGCCCCCTCTCCGCCGCTGCCCCCACCCGCGATCACCGCCAGCAGGTCGATATCCTGCTGGACGAGGGTACGACGCAACACGGCGCTGTCGCCGGTCGCGATCTCGTCGAAGGTCCGGTTCTCCACCATGTCATGGCTGGTGGCGCCCGCTCGAATGTCCATGAAAGCTCGGTCCCGGCTCGTCTTTGGGTGGCAGTCGGTCGCGCGGGAGCATGTATGGCCCCTGCCCCAGCATGCAATCCGTCGTTCTCCGGACCATGCACCGCTCTTCACGAGCAGGCGCGGAAACCGCAGCGGCAATCCGCCGGCCTTTTTTCAACGTAACACATGACGAACGGGAGGATCCGGCCATGAACCGTCTGCTTGCAAGCCTTGCCTGTGCACTCATCGCCCTTGGCGCGGTCTTGCCCGCGCCCGTTCGGGCGGACCAGGCGAACGCACACGACTTCTCGCTGACGGCAATCGACGGCTCGGCAATGCCGCTCTCCGCCTATCGCGGCAAGACCGTCCTCGTCGTGAACACCGCCTCGCGCTGCAGTTTCACCCAGCAATATGCGCCGCTGCAGGCGCTGTACGAGACCTATCGCGACCGCGGGCTGGTCGTGATCGGCGTCCCCTCCAACGATTTCGGCGGACAGGAGCCGGGCACGGAGGGCGACATCGAGGACTTCACACGCTCCGCCTACCGGGTCGACTTTCCGCTGACCAACAAGACCTCGGTGCGCGGCGAGGCGGCAACGCCCTTCTACAAGTGGGTGACACGCGAAGCCGGGCCGCTCGGCGCCCCGCGCTGGAACTTCCAGAAATATCTGATCGGCCCCGACGGCCGGCTGGTGGACTGGTACTCGCCGATGACCGAGCCGGATTCCCCGCGCCTGCGCGCCGCCATCGAGCGCAGCCTCGCCACCCACCCCTCGCCCGCCGGCGGATCCTGAACGCCGGGCTCGCCGACGCTCGACATTGCCGACGAAGACGATTGCCGTGACCTCCCCTCCCGCCCCTGCCTTGCAGGTCGTCTGGTTCAAGCGCGACCTCAGAACCCATGACCACGAGCCGCTGGCGCGGGCGGCGGAGCGTGGGCCCGTCCTGCCCCTGTTCGTTGTCGAACCGAACCTGTGGCGGCAAGTGGACATGTCCGCCCGTCACTGGGCTTTCGTCGCCGAAGCCCTGACCGCACTCAACGCGGATCTCGCCCGCCTCGGCCAGCCGCTGGTCATTCGTCATGGAGAGGTGGTCGAAGTCCTCGCCCGCGTCCATGCCGCGCGGGGCATCGCCGTCCTGTGGTCGCATCAGGAGACGGGCAACGGCTGGACCTTCGCCCGCGACCGGCAGGTCGGCGCGTGGTGCCGGGCGCATGGGGTCCCCTGGCACGAACTGCGCCAGGACGGCGTGACCCGCCGGCTGCGCAGCCGCGACGGCTGGGCGGCAGGATGGGAGCGCGACATGGCCGCGCCGCAGGTCGCGGCTCCCGTCCTCGCCCCGCTCTCGCTTGCCGATACCGGGCGCATCCCGGCTGCTGCCGACCTCGGACTTGCGACAGACGTCTGCCCCGGCCGACAGCCTGGCGGCCGACCGGCAGGCCTCGCCTGCCTCGACAGCTTCCTCCACCGCCGGGGCGAGCCGTACCGCGCGGCCATGTCCAGCCCCGTGCTTGCCTTCGACGCCTGCTCACGCCTCTCGCCGCATCTGGCCTTGGGCACCCTGTCGCTGCGCGAGACGCTGCAGGCCTGCCGCACCCGCCAGCGTGCCTTGCGCGATGGCCCCGCATCCGCGCGCGGGTGGCGACAGTCGCTCTCCTCGTTCGACGGCCGCCTGCACTGGCGTTCGCATTTCATGCAGAAGCTGGAGGATGCGCCCTCGCTGGAATTCCGCAACCTGCACCGCGCCTATGACGGCCTGCGCCCGCCGGCGGAAAGCGAGCCGGCCCGCCTTGCCGCCTGGATGCGCGGAGAGACCGGCCTGCCCTTCGTCGATGCCTGCATGCGGGCGCTCACCGCCACCGGCTGGATGAACTTCCGCATGCGCGCGATGCTGATGGCGGTGGCGAGCTACCACCTGTGGCTCGACTGGCGCCGGCCGGGCGAGCATCTCGCCCGCCTGTTCACCGATTACGAGCCGGGCATTCACTGGCCGCAGGTGCAGATGCAGTCCGGCACCACCGGCATCAACACGGTGCGCATCTACAATCCGGTGAAGCAGGGCATCGACCAGGACCCGGATGGTACCTTCACGCGGGCCTGGGTGCCGGAACTGGCGCCGGTGCCGGACCGGTTCCTTCACGAGCCGTGGAAGTGGGAGGGCGCGGCAGGCCTGCTCGGCAGCCGCTATCCTGCCCCCATCGTCGACCATCTGGCGGCGGCACGCCATGCTCGCGAGGCTGTCTGGGGACGGCGCGCCGCCACCGGGTTTCGCGATGCCGCCGACCGCATCCAGCAACGTCACGGCAGCCGGCGCAGCGGCCTTTCCGTACCCGCGCGCGGCAAGCGCTCGCCCCCCGACACCGGCCAGCTCTCGCTGGCGCTCGACACCGCCGAAGATCGCAAACCATGAAGATGCGCAAGCCTGGCGACCTGCCGAAGAAAGTCTGTGCGACCTGCGGCCGTCCCTTTGCGTGGCGACGCAAATGGCGCCTCGCATGGGATGAGGTCCGCCACTGCTCCCAACGCTGCCGGGAGAACCGCAACCGACCGTCTAAACATGAGAATACGGGCTAAGTCATTGCGGATGATAAGAAATTCAAAACAGGTGTTTACGCAGATTAACCAAGCATTGATGGTCATTTGTTAACAGCCGCCATGGCACCTTCGCCGCATTATCGAGGGGCTCGCAATGGTAGCGACACGAACCGACACAGGCGCACGTCTGGCAAATGCTATCCTGTTTCCCGTTGTGGGACTGGTGCTGCTCGCCATTGCGTTTTCGGTAGCGCTGATCGCCTATACGTCCCGGTCCGCCGACATCGCCGCCCTCAACAGTGAACGCTCCCTTCTGCGAGGCAGCACCAACCTCCAGCTGGAGCTGCTGGCCAAGGAACAGGAAGGCGTCGCGGTCTGGGACCAGTCGTTTTTCTACGCCCGGCCCGAGACGTTGAGCATCGACTGGCTCGACAGCAATATCGGCCTGTGGCTCTTCGCCAACTACGGCCACGACCAGACCATCATCATCGATATCGACGGCAACCCGATCTACAATTCCGTCCGTGGCAAGCGCATGCCGGTGGAACAGACCGCGGCGCTGCTCGATGACATCAAGCCGCTGGTGGCCCGGGCGCGGGCCCGCTTCATCGCCAGTTTCGACCGGCTGCCGTCCGGCCTGTTCTACATCGAGCGCCCGCCGAGCGGCTTCACCCGGTCGCTGTACGAAACCGGCCTGGCATCCTTCGAAGGCGAGCCGGCCATGGTGGCGGCGACGGCGATCAGCCCGGAGCTGAAGCAATTCCTGTCCAAGCGCCGCGGCCCGGCCGTGGTCGTCAGCCTCAAGAAACTGGATTCCGAGCGGCTGGAAGCCCTGGCCGAACGCTCGGGCATCACCGGCTTGCGTTCGATCACCAATCCGGCCGGCACCCCCGCAAGCATGGAGCTGCGCAACCCGCGCGCCCAGAATATCGGCTATCTCGCCTGGCAGGCGGAGAACCCGGGCTCTTCGATCCTGTCGGGCGTCGGGCCGATCCTGTTCTTCCTTGCCGCGACCATCGCCGGCCTCACCGGCCTGGTGTTGTTCTACACCCGCCAGAACACGCGCCGGCTCGCCGAAAGCGAGGCCCGGGCCCAGCACGCCGCGCTGCATGACAGCCTGACCGGCCTTGCCAACCGCGACTATTTCGCCAGCAGCTTCCGCGAGGAGCTGGCAAGCTGGCATGCCGCGAAGGGCCTGCTTGGCGTGATCTATATCGATCTCGACCACTTCAAGGACATCAACGACACGCTCGGACATGCCGCTGGCGACGAGGTGATCCGCGAGGCGGCCCGCCGGTTGCGCGTGCTGGTGCCGGAAGAGGCGACGCTCGCGCGCATCAGCGGCGACGAGTTCGCCCTGCTGCTGCCCGGCTGCGAATCCCGGGAGCTGATCGAACAGGTACTGAAGCGCATGCAGGATCGCTTTGCCGTGCCGATGTATATCGGCGGCAACCACCTGCATGTCAGCCTGAGCGTCGGTGCCGCGATCGCCCCGGAAGACAGCCTGTCGATGGGCGAGCTGCTGCGCAAGGCGGACATCGCGCTCTATTCCGCCAAGGCGAGCGGCCGCGGCCGCTGGGCCTTCTTCGAGGCCTGCATGGAAGAGCATGTGCGCACCCGCGAGAGCCTTGCGCACGCCTTGCGCGATGCCATCGCCCGCAGCAAGCTCGACGTCGTCTACCAGCCGCAAACCACCATCGACGGCACCAAGGTCCTGTCGGTCGAGGCCCTGCTGCGCTGGACGGATCCGGAAATGGGTGCGATCAGCCCGGCGACCTTCGTGCCGATCGCCGAAGAAACCGGCCTCATCAACGATCTGGGCCTCTATGTGCTGCGCCGTGCCTGCCAGGACGCCGCCGCCTGGCCGCATCTTGGCCTTGCGGTCAATGTCTCGCCGACCCAGTTCCGCCATCCGCGCTTCATCGAGGATCTGCGCGGCACGCTGGAGGCCTGCAATTTCGAGCCGTCGCGGCTGGAGATCGAGGTCACCGAGTCGGTCTTTGCCGACAACGACAACGACATTCTCAAGATCCTCACCCAGGTGCAGGAAATGGGCGTGCGCGTCGCCCTCGACGATTTCGGCGTCGGCTATTCGAGCCTCAGCTACCTGCGCCGCTTCCCCTTCGACACGCTGAAGATCGACCGCTCCTTCATTGCCGACCTGGAAATCGCCCCGCACGCCCATGCGATCCTGTCGACGATCATCGACCTTGGAGAGGCACTGGGCATGAAGGTGGTGGCAGAAGGCATCGAGACCCGACAGCAGGCGATGATCCTGCAGCGGACCAATTGCGACCGCCTGCAGGGCTTCTATCTGTCGCGGCCGATCCCGCCGGCAGCCATCGCCCAGGCGGAGGCCCGCCTGTCGGGCGAGGACCAGCAGAGCGTGCCGCTGAGGGCGTGATCAGGGAGCAATCCGGGTCCGCAGCTGCGCATCCAGCCGTGCAATGGCACGGAACGGCCCGCCGCTCTCGGCCAGCGCAGCATCGATGTCGCAAGCATCGCGCCCCACCGTACCGAAACGCCGGTTGACGGCATCGACCACCCAGTGTCTTTGCTGCCGCTTGCGGCGCCCGGCCAGTTCTCCGGCGGCCTCCAGCTTTGCCGCATGAGCATCGCACGCCGCGACCGCCTCCGCGATCCCCTGCTCCGCCGTCGCCGAGACGGTCAGTACCGCCGGCAGACCGGCACCCGCCGGGCGGGCCAGCGATAGCGCGCCCTGCACGTCCGCGGCTGCACGCCGCGCCAGCGCGCCCATGTCCGCCTTGGTGACCAGCACCAGGTCGGGCAGTTCCATCACTCCGGCTTTCATGAATTGCAGACTGTCGCCCGAGCCCGGCTGGATGCACAGGGCCAGCGTGTCGGCGACATGGGCAACGTCGGCCTCCGACTGGCCGATGCCGACGGATTCGACGATCACCCGGTCCATCACCGCGCGCATCAGGACGACGGCAGCGATGGCATGGTCGGAAAGCCCGCCGAGCCGGTCGCGCGCCGCCATGGAGCGCACGAAGACGCCCGTGTCTTCCGGGTCGGTGGAAAGCCGCGTGCGGTCGCCGAGCAGCGCCCCGCCGGTGATCTGTGAGGAAGGATCGACGGCGATCACGCCGATGCTCTCGCCTCGCGCCCGATAGGCGCGGATCAAGGCGTTGGTCAGCGTCGACTTGCCGACGCCCGGCGGGCCGGTAAGCCCGAGAACGCGGCCGCCCGCCGCCCCTGCCGCCTCATCGAGAAGCTGCAGGAACGTAGGGTCGGCCGCGGCTGTCTCGATGGCCGACAGCGTGCGGGCGAGCGCCGGCTTGCCGCCGGCGGCAAGCTCAGCGATGGTCCCCGGCCGCCGGACCGCCATGGCCTCAGGCCGCTTTCTTCGCCTTCAGCGCCGCCTGCGCCGCCGCCAGTCGGGCGATCGGCACGCGGAACGGCGAACAGGACACATAGTCGAGCCCGACGCTCTCGCAGAAGGTGATCGAGGCCGGGTCGCCGCCATGCTCGCCGCAGATGCCGAGCTTGAGGCCCGGGCGGGCCGCCCGGCCGCGCTCGGCGCCGATGCGGATCAGCTCGCCGACGCCTTCCTGGTCGAGCGAGACGAACGGATCCCGCTCGATCACGCCCATGCGCTGGTAGGGGCCGAGGAACGAGGCCGCATCGTCACGCGAGATGCCGAAGGTCGTCTGGGTCAGGTCGTTGGTGCCGAACGAGAAGAACTCCGCGGTCTCGGCGATCTCGCCGGCGCGCAGGCAGGCCCGCGGCAGCTCGATCATCGTGCCGACCTGATAGTCGATGGTGATGCCCGTTTCCTGCGCCACAGCCTTGGCCATCGCATCGATGCGTGCGCGCACCATGTCCAGCTCCGCCTTGACGCCGACTAGCGGCACCATGATCTCCGGCGTCACCGGCGCTCCGGTCGTCTTGCCGGCCGCAACGGCGCCCTCGAAGATGGCGCGCGCCTGCATCTCGGCGATCTCGGGATAGGTCACCAGCAGCCGGCATCCACGATGGCCCAGCATCGGGTTGAACTCGTTGAGATCATGCGCCCGCTGCCGCAGCACCTCGCTGTCGACGCCCATCACCGCTGCGACCTCAGCGATCTCCTCCTCGCTATGCGGCAGGAACTCGTGCAGCGGCGGGTCGAGCAGACGGATCGTCACGGGTAGGCCCTGCATGATCTCGAACAGCTCGGTGAAGTCGCCGCGCTGCATCGGCAGCAGCTTGTCCAGCGCCGCGCGGCGGCCCTGCTCGGTCTCCGACAGGATCATCTCGCGAACCGCGACGATGCGCTCTCCTTCAAAGAACATGTGCTCGGTACGGCACAGGCCGATGCCTTCGGCGCCGAAGCCGCGCGCCGCGCGCGCATCCGCCGGCGTCTCGGCATTGGTGCGAACCGCCATCCGCCGGTGGACGTCGGCCCACTCCATCAGCCGGGCGAACTCGCCGGACATTTCCGGCTGCAGCATCGCCACCTCGCCGACCAGGACCTGGCCGGTGGTGCCGTCGATGGTGATCACGTCGCCCTTGGACAGCTTGCGGCCCGAGACCGTCAGCGTCGCCGTGCGATAGTCGATCCGCAGCGCACCGGCGCCGGAGACGCAGGGCTTGCCCATGCCGCGCGCCACCACCGCCGCGTGGCTGGTCATGCCGCCGCGCGTCGTCAGGATGCCTTCGGCCGCATGCATCCCGTGAATGTCCTCGGGGCTTGTCTCGACGCGCACCAGGATCACCTTCCGGCCCGCAGCCTTCGCCTCTTCCGCCTCGTCGGAGGAGAAGACGATGGCGCCGGACGCAGCCCCCGGCGAGGCCGGCAGGCCGGTCGCGATCACATCGCGCTCCGCCGCCGGGTCGATCATCGGGTGCAGCAGCTGGTCGAGAGCGGCCGGGTCGACACGCATCACCGCTTCCTCGGTGGAGATCAGACCCTCGTCGGCCATCTCCACGGCGATCTTCAGCGCGGCGCGCGCCGTGCGCTTGCCCGAGCGCGTCTGCAGCATCCACAGGCGTCCGCGCTCGATGGTGAACTCGAGATCCTGCATGTCGCGATAGTGGCCTTCCAGCCGGTCGCAGATCTCGGTGAACTGGGCAAAGGCCTCGGGCATCGCCCGCTCCAGCGACAGCGCGTCGGAGCCGGCGGCAATGCGCGCGGCCTCGGTGATGTCCTGCGGCGTGCGGATGCCGGCGACCACGTCCTCGCCCTGCGCGTTGATCAGGAACTCGCCGTAGAGCGCCTTCTCGCCGGTCGACGGATTGCGGGTGAAGGCAACGCCGGTGGCCGAGTCCTCGCCCATGTTGCCGAACACCATCGCCTGCACGTTGACCGCCGTGCCCCAGTCGTTGGGAATGTCGTGCAGCCGGCGATAGGTGATGGCGCGCGCGCTTTCCCAGGACAGGAAGACAGCGCCGATGGCGCCCCACAGCTGCTCGTGCGGGTCCTGCGGGAACGGCGTGCCGAGTTCGTCCTCGACCAGGGCCTTGTAGCTGGTGATGACCTGCTGCCAGTCTTCGGCCGTCAGATCGGTGTCGAGATCGCGGCCGTGCTCGTTCTTGAACTCCTCGAGGATCTCCTCGAAGGCATGGTGATCGAGGCCCATCACCACGTCGGAATACATCTGGATGAAGCGGCGGTAGCTGTCATAGGCGAAGCGCGGATCGCCTGCGGCCTCGGCCAGCGCCGGCACCGTGGCGTCGTTGAGGCCGAGGTTGAGCACCGTGTCCATCATGCCCGGCATGGAGACCCGCGCGCCGGAGCGCACCGAGACCAGCAGCGGGTTGGTGGTGTCGCCGAAACGGCGGCCGGTGATACGGCCGACCTCCTCGAGCGCTGCGTCCACCTGGGCGCGCAGCTCGTCCGGATAGGTCTTGTCGTGGCTGTCGAACCAGGTGCAGACCTCGGTGGTGATCGTGAAGCCGGGCGGCACCGGCAGTCCCAGATTGCTCATCTCGGCAAGGTTGGCTCCCTTGCCGCCGAGCAGGTTCCTCATTTCGGCAGTGCCTTCGGCCTTGCCGTCACCGAAACCGAACACCCATTTGGTCATGCCGCCTGCATCCTCTCGCTTCGGGGCTTGCGATCGCGCGCCCCGGAGGCGCCGGACCCTGCGCTTGAGGTCGCGTGCGCCTCCCTCCCCGGATGCCCACCCCCATAAATGATGCAGTGCACGAAACAAAGGTTTTTTGCGCAATCGGCCGGCCGGTTATTGATGCAGGCTATGGTTCGGGCCGTTTTCCGCCCCCCGGCAAAGGAGCCCGGGCCCGCACGGCAGGCCGTTCGACGCCTTACGATTCTCGCAGGTGCCGCATTGCCGCCGGCATTGTGGCGCCCCATATCGCCTGACAGCATGCGAAACTGGCGCCTCGCCGACCGCGCAGCGTGAGCCGGCTTTCCGGCTCCGCCGGTCGCACCTGCTTGCAGGAGAGACATATTGCGGCCATCCTCGCAGGCAAAATCAGGCGGATGACTCGCCGCATTCGCGCCAAAGCAGGGGCATTGAGACAATCCGGATGACAACACGCCGCCTCACCCGAACCGCCCGCCGCGGCAGCCTCGCCTGCAGCGTCGCCCTTCTGGCCTCGCTCGCGGCCCTTTCATCCGCCCCTCCGGCTTTCGCCGAAACCCATGCCCAGGCGACCGACATCGACCCGGATTTCAGCTCGGGCACTCCCGAAGGCCTGCCCATCACGCTGAGCGGCAGCTATCTGTCCGGGCGCCTTGCCGGGCAGAGCAACGATCTCGACAATGCCGCCACCTTTTTCGGCGAGGCGCTTCTGGTCGATCCGGGCAACCCCTTCCTGCTCGACCGCACCTTCGTTCTGAAGCTGGCGAACGGCGACCTTGCCGAAGCGCTGGAACTGGCCGAACGCCTCAAGGGCGAGCAGGCCGACCACTTCCTCGCCGGGCTGATGCTGGCGGTCGAGGAGATGCGTGCCGGCAAGAACGCCAAGGCCGGCGAGTATCTTTCCGACGGCGGCCGCGGCCCGCTGGCCGAGCTTGCGGCAGGGCTCCTGTCCGCCTGGGCGCTGGCCGGCGACGGCAAGACCGACGAGGCCCTGGCGCGGATCTCGCGGCTGAACGGGCCGAGCTGGTACACCGTCTTTGTCGCCTACCATACCGGCCTGATCCAGGACTTCGCGGGCCGGAGCAAGGACGCGGAGGCGAACTTCCGCGATGCCTACAGCGCCGACCGGGGCGCTCTGCGCGTCGTCAATGCCTACGCCCTGTCGCTCTATCGCAACGGCGACAAGGAGGCCGCGCTCAAGGTGCTGGCCGAGTTCAACGCGATGCTGCCCGACCACCCGGTGCTGGTGGCCACCCGCAAGCGGATCGAGAGCGGCGAGACCATCGAGCGCATCGCCGCAAGCCCGCAGGTGGGCGCAGCCGAGGTGCTTTACGGGCTCGGCGCGGCCATCGGCCGCGACGGCGGCGAGGAGCTCTCCGCGACCTTCCTGCAGCTCGCCCTGCATCTGGACGAGGAGGCCGATGTCGCGGCAATCGCGCTGGCCGGCCTCTTCGACCGCATGGGCCGCTTCCAGCGCTCCATCGAGGTTCTGTCCGGTGTGCCGGAGTCCTCTCCGCTCAAGCGCGATGCCGAGATCCAGGTGGGCATCAACTACAACGCCCTCGACAATCTGGACGAGGCGCGCGCCCACCTCTCGGCCCTGGTGGAGAAGGATCCGAGCGACCTCGATGCCGTGGTCGCGCTCGGTAACGTCCTGAGATCTCACAAGCTTTTCAAGGAGGCCGATGAGGCCTACACCAAGGGCATCGAGACCATCGCCGAGCCGGAAGCCAAGCACTGGACGATCTTCTACTATCGCGGCATCTGCCGCGAACGGCTGAAGACCTGGGGTCCGGCCGAGGCCGACTTCCGCCTGTCGCTGAAGCTGTCGCCCGAGCAGCCGCTGGTGCTCAACTACCTCGGATATTCTCTTGTAGATCAAGGGCTTAAGCTACCCGAGGCGCTGGACATGATCCGCAAGGCGGTCGAGCTGCGCCCGCGCGACGGCTACATCGTCGACAGCCTCGGCTGGGCCTACTATCGCCTCCACCGCTACGAGGAGGCGGTGACCGAGCTGGAGCGCGCCGTCGAGCTGCGGCCGCAGGATCCGGTGCTCAACGACCATCTGGGCGATGCCTACTGGAAGGTCGGGCGCCGGCTGGAGGCGCGGTTCCAGTGGAACCACGCCCGCGATCTCGGCCCCGAGCCGGAAGAGCTACCGAAGATTCTCGAGAAGATCGAGAAGGGCCTGCAGGAAGACGGCGAGCCGCCCGCGGCCAAGGCCGAGCCGAAGCAGAACGGCGGCTGACGCCGCCGTGAGCCCTGCCGATCCGGCGGACAGCCCGACGCCGGGAGAGATGCCCGGCGCGGGGATATCCGTAGGCGGGCCCCGCCCCGCTCCTCTGCTCGCGCGCGCCAAGATCAACTACGCCCTGCATGTCACCGGCCGACGCGCCGACGGCTATCACCTGTTGCAAAGCCTTGTCGCCTTTGCCGAATTCGGCGACCAACTGTCGGCAGAGCGAGCTGCAGGGACAGACCATGCGCTGACGCTCACAGGGCCCTTCGCCGGCGCACTCGCCGCCGATACGGGCGGGGATAACCCGGCGGGCGACAATCTCGTCCTGCGCGCGCTTGCCGCGCTCGCCCGCGCGTTCGGCACCGCCCTTCCGCCCCTCGCCCTGACCCTCGACAAGCGCCTGCCGGTCGCCTCCGGCATCGGCGGCGGCTCGGCCGATGCGACTGCGGCACTGCGGCTCGGCTTCGCCGCGATGACCGGCCGCGAGCCCAGCGAGAGCGAGATGGCGCGGCTCGCGGAGATCGCCGAAACGCTCGGCGCCGACGTGCCGATGTGCCTGACCTCAAAGCCGGCGCTGGTCTCTGGCACCGGCACCGAGGTCGCGCCTCTTCCCCGCTTTCCGGGCCATGCGATCCTCCTGGCAAATCCGGGCTTACCCGTTGCAACGCCTCACGTTTTCGCGCAGCTGAAGCGCCGCGACAACCCGCCGCTCTCCCCGCTTGCCGACCGCGACCTCGCCTCCTTCGATGCGCTGGTTGCCTGGCTGGAGCAAACGCGGAACGACCTGGAAGCACCGGCGCTCGCGCTGGCACCGCCGATCGCCGATGTGCTTGCCGCGCTGCGCGTCGCACCCGGCACGCGCCTTGCCCGCATGTCCGGATCCGGCGCGACATGCTTCGCGCTGTTCGCGGGGATAGAGGAGGCCGAGCGGGAGGCCCTCCGGCTCGCCGCGCAGCATCCCGGCTGGTGGATCCAGGCCGCGCCCGTCGCGGCGGTCGCCTGAGGCGAAACCGCACGCCTGCCCGTCGCAAATCGGCGCCAACGCGCCGTTTTTCGAAATGTCCCCGGCGCGCGAACGCGACAACACTTGGACAACCCGCGACACTCCGCTATCGCGTGGACCTGTTGTCCTCTCAGCCGGGAATCATCACTGATGAGCGCCTTCGCCCTGACCGTCACCTGCCGCTCGACCCGCGGCATCGTCGCCGCCATCTCCACCTATCTGGCGGAGCATGGTTGCAACATCACCGACAGCGCCCAGTTCGACGACCGCGAGACCGGGAATTTCTTCATGCGCGTCAGCTTCAACAGCGAGACCGGCGCAAGCCTGGACGAGCTGTCGGGCGGCTTCGCGCCCCATGCCGAGACCTTCGGAATGGACTTTTCGTTCCATGACGAGAAGGCGCAAATGAAGGTTTTAATTATGGTTTCCCGGTTCGGGCACTGCCTGAACGACATTTTGTACCGGTGGCGGATCGGCGCGCTGCCCATCGACATCGTCGGCGTGATCTCCAACCACCTCGACTACCAGAAGCTGGTGGTGAACCACGATATCCCCTTCCACTACATAAAGGTGACGAAGGATAACAAGGCGGAGGCCGAGGCGCGCCAGATGGCGATCGTCGAGGAAACCGGCGCGGAACTGGTGGTTCTGGCCCGCTACATGCAGGTGCTGTCGACGCGCATGTGCGAGGAAATGGCCGGGCGGATCATCAACATCCACCACTCTTTCCTCCCCAGCTTCAAGGGCGCCAACCCGTACAAGCAGGCCTTCGCGCGCGGCGTGAAGCTGATCGGCGCGACCTCCCACTACGTCACCAGCGACCTCGACGAGGGGCCGATCATCGAGCAGGACACGGTGCGCGTCACTCATGCCCAGTCGCCCGAGGATTACGTCTCGCTCGGCCGCGACGTGGAGAGCCAGGTGCTCGCCCGCGCCATCCACGCGCATATCCACCGCCGCGTTTTCCTCAACGGAAACAAGACGGTGGTCTTCCCGGCGAGCCCGGGCAGCTACGCGTCGGAGCGGATGGGCTGAGGGGATAACCGGCCCCACGGGGCTGGTGCCGCCACGGGGACAACCCGCCCCGCAAAGGCAAGCGGGGCGGTTGCAAATTTCGAGACGGATTTTGCAAAAACCCGTCTCGAAATCGCTCAAATTCGATAATGGCGTCGCGAAAACTCAGCTGACGCGGGCGATGCAGAATTCGACCGCCTCGGCCAGCGCCTCGCGCTGCTCGCTGGCGGGTAATCCCCGCAGCGCCTCCAGCGCCTCGGCCCCGAACGCACGGGCCCGCTCGATCGTCTCGGCGAGCGCCCCGGTCTCCTGCATGATCGCGATGGCACGGTCAAGATCGCCGTCGCGCACGTCGCGCTCTTCCAGGCAGCGGACCCAGAATTCGCGGTCCTCCGGCTTGCCCCGGCGGATGGCGAGGATAACCGGCAGGGTGATCTTGCCTTCGCGCAGGTCGTCGCCAGTGTCCTTGCCGAGATCGGCGGCCGAGCCACCATAGTCGAGCGCATCGTCGACGAGCTGAAAGGCAAGGCCGAGGGCCATGCCGTAGGAACGGGCGAGCGCGCGGTTGGCGTCGGACGCCTCGGCGATGACCGGACCGACCTCGGCGGCGGCGGCGAACAGGGCCGCCGTCTTCGCCTCGATGACCTGCATGTAGCGCTCTTCGGTAGTCTCCAGGTCCTGCGCCGCACCGAGCTGCATGACCTCGCCCTCGGCGATCACAGCCGAGGCGCTGGCCAGGATCTGCAGCGCCTCGAGCGAGCCGACATCGACCATCATCTTGAAGGCCTGGCCGAGCAGGTAGTCGCCGACCAGCACGCTTGCCTGATTGCCCCACAACTTGCGCGCCGCGAGCTTGCCGCGCCGCATGTCGCTCTCGTCGACGACATCGTCGTGCAGGAGCGTCGCCGTGTGCATGAACTCGACGCTGGCGGCCAGGCCCACATGACCGTCGCCCGCGTAGCCGAACATGTCGGCCATGGCGAGGGTCAGCATCGGCCGCAGCCGCTTGCCGCCCGACGAGATCAGGTGGCGGGCGATCTCCGGGATCAGCTCGACATTCGATCCCGCCTTGGACAGGATGAGCTGGTTGACGGCCTCCATGCCGCCGGCGGTGAGGTCGACCAGGTTCTGGATGCTGGCCGGTTCTGACCGGGTTTCGCGCAAGGGAACCACCACGCCCACGTTGAACAACCTCGTTTCGAGTAAGAGACGGCGGGACAATAGGTCCGGCCCATGCCCACGGCAAGCCGTCTTTCGCGAGACGCACCGTTGACCAAACCGCACAGATGCCGCACAGGCGCATCAGGGAATGTCGCCTCGACCGCCCTGGTCTTGTAAGGTGCCCCACCCGCAAGACCCAATGGACAAGGACTACATGGTTCCTCTGCTCAAGACCAACGATATGGTCCTGATTTCCTATGTCGAGGCGCTTCTGGACGAAGCCGGCATCGGTCATCTCGTGCTGGATGGCAACATGAGCATCCTGGAAGGCTCGCTCGGCATCATCCCTCGCCGGGTGATGGTGATCGAGGAGGACCTCGGCGCGGCCATTCGTCTCATGCGCCGGATGGAGCTCGCACACGAGCTCGATGCCGACACGCTGGCCCGCCACCAAAAGGCCGACGGGAGCCCTCAGCCGTGAGCGGCGACGTGCAGGACGCGGCCGACATCGAAGGCGCTGCAGCAGAACCGGGACCCGTGGCGCAGGCGCTGCAGGAGAGCGCCGCGGTCACCAAGGACGCCTTTCTCGGCGGGCTGGTGCAGGTGCTGCAGCCGGCGCGCGGCGCCCACCGCGCCGGGCTGGACGCGGTTTATCTGGCGGCCGCCGTGCCCGCCGGAACGCGCGGGCGCGTGGTCGATCTCGGCTCGGGCGTCGGCACCGCCGGCTTCTGCCTCGCCGCACGCCTGCCCGAGGTGGAAGTGCTGCTGGTCGACCGCGACCGGGCGGCGCTGGATCTGGCGGAGCGGGCGCTTGCCGTGCCCGAGAATGCCGGTTTCGCCTCGCGCGTCTCCATCGTCGAGGCGGACATCACCGCCCGCGGGCGCGAACGCCATGCCGCCGGCCTGACGCCGGGCCTTGCCGACCACGCCATCGTCAACCCGCCCTACTATGCCGACGGGCGCTTTCGCGCCTCGCCCGCCGCGCCGCGCGCCGGGGCGCATGTGCTGGACACGCGCGGGCTGGAGCCCTGGGTGCGGGTCGCCACCGACATCGTGCGCGAGGGCGGCACGCTGACCATGATCTTCCGCGCCGACGGGCTGGGCGAGATCCTGCAGCTGCTGCCCGGCCGCTTCGGCGCCATCGACGTCATTCCGCTGCGCCCGCGCCCTGAGGCCGCGGCAACGCGCATCCTGGTGCGCAGCGTGCGGGCGAGCCGGGCGCCGATGCGCCTGCTGCCGGGCTTCGTGCTGCACGAGGGCGCCGGCTCCGATTTCACCCCCGAGGCACGCGCGATCATGCGCGACGGTGCCGGCCTGCCGCCGCCCCCGCCGCGCTGAGACGCGGCGCAGGCGGCATTTCGGAATGCAGGAGTGCACGATTTTGGGGAACCAGGACCGCGCGCCCAAAAACATGATTGTTTTACTCATGTTTTATACCTACCCTCCTCGCAACCTATGATGGAGGGGTTTCATGGAATGGCGTCTGTCCCAAACGGCACAGGGCAACATCAAGTCGCTGTTGCTGATTTCGTGCCTCGGCGTGATGTCCTATCTCATTTTTGCTTTGGGAGAATACCCGCCATTTGTAGCCATCAGTATATTTGCATCCTCATATCTGACATGCAGATGGATCGGACTGTGCAGAATTTACATAAAATATGAAAACTACAAATTTTATTCCTCCTTATTTTGGATAATATTTTCAATATACGCCTTTCACAAATTTGATAGTGACGAGTATCCGCTGCTGAATTTTCTGTTTTTTTTCTTTGGCATTGGCCTGCACGGGCCGCTCTCTCTCGAGCTCGCCCTGGGTTTCTATAGGCGCCGCAGGTAGCCGCACGGCATAGGATGCCCGTGCGGCGGGGCATAGCACTCCGCCACGCCCCGCGCAGTGGACCGCAGGCAGGACCGATCCGTCAGTGGATCGGGAACTCCGCGTCGAGAATGCGCCAGTCGCTCGGCCCGATCAGGTCGCGATGGGAGATGCGCACCGAATGCAGCCTGCCCTCGATGTCGCGCTCCCAGAACTGCAGGAAGCGGCTGAGCTCGGGGAAGGTCGGAGCCTTGTCGAGCGTCTGCCACAGGAAGGTCTGCAGCAGCCGCGGATGGTCGGGCATGTGGTAGAGGATATGGGCCGTGAGCAGGCCGTAGCCCTCAAGCTGGCGGGAAAAATCCGATGATCTCATGATCCGAACCTTTCGAAGTCCCTCACCCAGCGTCAAGTGTCCGGACTTCATGGTTAACGACGGGTTAACCCGTCGTTTGCGGCCGCCTTGTCCCTAAGGACACCTGACAAGCCCCGCCTGCCCGCACTATGTTGCAGGGAAAGAGCCCGGCGCCTTTGGACGGCTGCGCGGGCGAGCCGAGCAACAGGAGCCCAGATGACCGCGCAGCCTCTCCCGGACACGATCGACGCGACGAGCGCCCTGCTGGACGGCCAGGGCTATGTGGGGGACCGCTCGCTGGCCACTGTGCTGCTGCTGGCGCTGAAGCTGAAGCGGCCGCTCTTCCTGGAAGGCGAGGCCGGCGTCGGCAAGACCGAGATCGCCAAGGTGCTGTCGCAGGCGCTGGGGCGCGAGCTGATCCGCCTGCAATGCTACGAAGGGCTGGACGTTTCCACCGCCGTCTACGAATGGAACTACGCCGCGCAGATGGTCGAGATCCGCGTGTCGGAAGCGGCCGGCGACACCGACCACAGCGAATTGTCGAAGTCGGTCTTCGCCGAGCGCTTCCTGATCAAGCGCCCCGTGCTGCAGGCGCTGGAGCCCTCGCTCTCCGGTCCGCCGGTGTTCCTGATCGACGAGCTGGACCGGGCCGACGAGGCGTTCGAGGCATTCCTGCTGGAAGTGCTGTCGGACAACCAGGTGACGATCCCCGAACTAGGCACGATCCGCGCCGAGGAGCCGCCCATCGTCATCATCACCACCAACCGCACCCGCGAAATCCACGACGCCCTGAAGCGCCGCTGCCTGTATCACTGGGTCGACTATCCGGACGCGGAGCGCGAACTGGAGATCGTCCGCCGCAAGGTGCCGGGCGCCGGCGACCGGCTGTCGCGCGAACTCGTCGCCTTCGTGCAGGCGCTGCGCACGGACGAGGACCTGTTCAAGCAGCCGGGCGTTGCCGAGACGCTGGACTGGGCGACCGCGCTGACCGAGCTGGACCAGATCGCGCTGGACCCGGACATGGTGTCCGACACGCTGGGCGTGCTGCTGAAATACCAGGACGACATCGAGCGCGTGCGCGGCTCGCGCGCCCGCAAGATCATCGAGGAGATCCAGCGCGACCACGACCGCACGGGAAGCGGAGCGGCCTGAGCCGATGACGGACGAGCTCGCGACGCTGCAGGAGCAGGCCGGCGGACGCATCGCCGACAACATCGTGCATTTCGCGCGGACCCTGCGCCGTGCCGGACTGCCGGTCGGACCGGCCAGCGTGGTCGATGCGGTGCGCGCGGTCGAGGTCGCCGGCATCCGCAACCGAGAGGACCTGTACTGGACGCTGCATGCGGTCTTCGTGCGCAAGCGCGAGCAGCGCGCCGTCTTCGACGAGGCCTTCCGCATCTACTGGCGCTCGCGCGGGCTGATCGAGAAGCTGCTGTCGATCCTTTCGCCGGTGGCGCCCGCGCGCGGCGAGCCGGACAAGCCCAAGGCAGGCCAGACCCGCGTTGCACAGGCCTTCCAGGCGACGCGCGAACGCCAGCAGCACGAGCGCGAGGAAGTGGTGGTGGACGCCCGCTTCACCGTGTCGGGCCGCGAGCTGCTGCAGCGCAAGGACTTCGCCCAGATGAACGCGGAGGAGATCCGCCGGGCCAAGGCGGCGCTCCGGCGAATGGTGCTGCCGATGGAGAAGGTGCGCCTGCGCCGGCTGGTCAGCGCAACGCGCGGGCGCATCGACCCGCGGCGCACCTTGCGCGCCTCGCTGCGCACCGGCGGCGACATGATCGAGCTGCGCCACCGGCGCCACGACCTGAAGCGCCCGCCCGTCGTCGCGCTCTGCGACATTTCCGGCTCGATGAGCCAGTACACCCGCATCCTGCTGCATTTCATGCATGCGCTGACCGAGGAGCGGCGCAACGTCCACACCTTCCTGTTCGGCACGCGGCTGACCAATGTCACAAGGCAGCTGCGGATGAAGGACCCGGACGAGGCGCTCCTCGCCTGTACGCAAGGGGTGGAGGACTGGTCCGGCGGCACGCGCATCGCCACAGCGCTCGCCGCCTTCAACCGGCAATGGTCGCGCCGGGTGCTGTCCGGCGGCCCCATCGTGCTGCTGGTCACCGACGGTCTGGAGCGCGACACCGACGAGGATCTGGAGCGCGAGATCGACCGGCTGCACCGCTCGTGCCGGCGGCTGATCTGGCTGAACCCCCTGCTGCGCTTCGAAGGGTTCGAGGCGCGCGCAAGGGGCGTGCGGGCGATGCTGCCGCATGTCGACGAGTTCCGCGCCGTGCACTCGCTGGAGGCGGTCGCCGACCTTTGCACCGCGCTCAGCGGCGAGCGCGACCGCGGCGGCCAGCTGACCGACCCGCGCGCCTGGCTGCGCCGGGCAGAAGCGCATGCGGCGCAGGACGCGGCCCGCATCGCCGCGAGCTGACGGCTACCCGAAGACCCGCTACCCGAAAATCAGGCGCCAGACGAGCGGCACCAAGAGCGCCGTCGCTATGGCATTGAGCCCCATGGCAAGGCCGGAAAAGGCGCCGGCGGTCTCGTTGACCAGCAGCGCGCGCGAGGTGCCGATGCCGTGGGCGGCAGTGCCGATGGCAAAGCCGCGCGCCCGCCAGTCGCGAATGCGCGCCAGATCCAGCACCAGCGGCCCGAGCGCCGCGCCCAAGATGCCGGTGAGGATGACCAGCACGGCGGTGAGCGAGGGCAGCCCGCCGAGCGGCTCGGCAATGCCCATGGCCACCGGCGCGGTGGCGGATTTCGGCGCGAGCGAGGCCAGCGTCTGGCGCGAGGCGCCGAGCAGCCAGGCGACGGCGAGCGCAGAGAGCGCGGCGGTGAGCGAGCCGGCCAGCAGGCTGACGCCGATGGCCAGCGCGGAGCGGCGCACCTGCGCGAACTGGCGGTAGAGCGGGATGGCGAGCGCCACCGTCGCCGGCCCCAGCAGGAAGTGCACGAACTTCGCCCCGTCGAAATAGACCGGATAGGCGGTGCCGGAGACAAGCAGAACGGCGCCGATCAGCAGCACCGCGACCAGCACCGGATTGACCAGGGGGTGAAAGCCGGCCCGCCGGTAGAGGAAGAAGCCGAGCTGATAGGCGGCAAGGGTGAGCGTCAGGGCGGCGAGCGGGCTCGCCGACAGATAGACCCAGATCTGCGACAGCGGCTCGCTCATTGCGCGCCACCCTCGGGACCGGAGGGGCTTTCCGCCTCCTGCCGCGCCAGCCGGCTCATGACGAGGCCGGTGACCAGCACGGTCAGCAGGGTGGAGACGATCAGCGCGGCGGTGATCGCCAGCCCCTCGCGCCCGATCAGGCCGAGATGCACGACGACGCCCACGCCGGCCGGCACGAAAAGCAGCGCCAGGTTCTTCAAAAGCGCATCGCCCACCCGGCCGAGATCCTCCCCCACCCCGCCGCGAATGAGCAGCAGCAGGAACAGCAGGATCATGCCGAGCACCGGGCCCGGCACCGGCAGGCCGCTGGCGGTGACCACGAGTTCGCCGGCGAGCTGGCAGCACAGTATCAGTGTCAGGGCCCCGATCATTCGCATGCTCCCCCGTCTTGCACCCTTGCCCTGCGGCACTGCACCCACAGTGCAAGGGCGAGCGGCCGCCGGCAAGGGCGCGCACCGCAGGATGGGCGGGCGTGCATTTTCCTCTGTCGCAGCGGAACCGAAAGACTCTGCCGAGAGTTACACGAACGTGAACAGTAGAGAACAAGGCGATCGGCAGGACGACTTGAAATCGCCAAGATCGTCGCCATTTTCTGCTGCAGGACTGCGAAGGAGCCGCGCGTAAACAGCGCCGAGTGACCGATGATGCGACTGACCGAGCCTCACGACCCCGCCACGCCGCGCCGCAGCCGGATGCTGCTGCCCGCGCTGATCGTCTTCGTGCTGGGCACGGCAACGCTGATGGTGCTGGGCGCCGGTCTTGCCGATGTCAGCCGCAAGGATGCGGCGCTGGCCCAGCCGATGGAAACCGCCGCCCCCGCCCGTTTCGGCTGAGGACAACGGCTCAGTTGACCGCGATGACCGGCGTGTTGACGCCGACCCGGCGGAACAGGTCCGCAATGTCGCGATTGTGCATGCGGATGCAGCCATAGGACACCGACCGGCCGATGGAACCGGGCCGGTTGGTGCCGTGAATGGCATATTCGCCCCCGGCGAGCGTCATCGCCGCAACCCCCATCGGATTGTTCGGAGACCCGCCCGCGATCACCTTCGGCAGGTGCGGCAGGTCGCGCTTCACCTCGGCCGGCGGCGACCAGGCCGGGCGCACATGCATGCCGGTGATGTAGGTGCGGCCCGCCCAGGCCTTGCCGCGCTTGCCCACGGCAACCGTGTAGCGCAGGGCCGTGCCGCCGCGCTGCACCAGGTAGAGTCGCTTCTCGCTGTTGCGGATGACGATGGTGCCCGGCGCAATGCGCGTGTCGGAAAAGGCGACAAGCTCGGGTGCGGCGAGTGCCGAATGGCTCCACAGCGCGACCCCGATTGCCACATAGATCGCAACGATACCCCAGACGACCCTGCCCATCGCACGCTCCGGTATTGGTTTACCGAAAGTTTACGCAATAGCTGAGCGTGGGGAAGCGGCAAGCGCAGGCCCGCCCCTTGAATCGATTCGCATGGTTACGGATTAAGGTTTACGCGCCCGCCGCGGGCAAAGAAAAACCCCGCCCGGACGAACCGGGCGGGGCCAGAAAACCGCAGCTCGCCGAAAGGCTTACTGCATGTAGTCGTAGGTGCCGTCCTTCCACTCGTAGAAGACGTAGCCCGGCAGGGTCACGTCGCCCACGTCGTTGAAGGCCAGGTTGCCGAGCACGGTGGAGAACTCCATCTCGTTCAGCTTGCCGACGACCGGATCGAAGTCGGTCGAACCGGCGGCCTTCACGGCCTCGGCCCAGGCCTGGATCGCGGCGTAGGTGTAGAGCGAGTAGCCCTCGGCGGTACGGCCGGCGGCCTCGAGCGCCGCGACGACCGGCTTGGCGACCTCGTTCTTGCGCGGATCCGGAGAGAAGGTCATGAGCGTGCCGGCACCGACATCGCCGGTGATCGACCAGTACTCGTCGGTGACGAGCGCGTCACCCGACACGAGGACGGTGCTCATGCCCTGCTCGGCCATCTGGCGCTTGATGAGGCCGGCTTCCGTGTGGTAGCCGCCGACATACAGCACGTCGATGTTCTCGGACTTCAGCTTGGAGACGAGCGCGGTGTAGTCCTTCTCGCCGGCCGTATAGGCCTCGTAGAGGGCTTCCTGCTTGCCGGCCTCGTTCATGTACTTCTTGGTCTCGTCGGCGAGGCCTTTGCCGTAGGCGGTCTTGTCATGGATGATGGCGATGTTCTTGTCGCCGAACTTCTCGGCAAGGAACGCACCAGCAACCTGGCCCTGCTGGTCGTCACGACCGCAGGTCCGGAAGATGCCCGGGCCCGGACGCTCGTCGGTGAAGGTCGGGTTGGTCGAGGCCGGAGAGATCTGGATGATGCCCTCTTCCGCATAGACCTGGCTGGCCGGGATCGAGGAACCCGAGCAGAAGTGGCCGGCGACGAAGACGACGCCCGAACCGACGAACTGGTTGGCAACCGCCACGGCCTGCTTGGGATCGCAGGCATCGTCACCGATCTGCAGCACCAGCTTCTCGCCGTTGATGCCGCCGGCGGCGTTGATGTCCTCGACGGCCTGCTCGGCACCGGCCTTCATCTGTGCGCCGAACGAGGCGTACTGGCCGGTCATCGGACCCGCGGTCGCGATGATGATGTCGGCCATCGCCGCGGTCGACAGGCCCATGCCGACGACGGTGGCGACGCTCGCCATAAGAAGCTTCTTCATAAGGTAGTCTCCCCTTGCTCCAGATGCTTTCCCGACCCACCTCGGGCCGGGAGCTGAACCACTCTGGTTGTGCGGGCTTTTTGCCCGCGGGCCGTCCCTTCCGGATCGGCCATCTACCGAAACACTATCCCCTTTTCGGGCAAAGTCGAGCGTTTCGGATCAGGTAGCGGGAAGGAGAACCTTCCCGCAATGCGCGTAGTGTCAGGCGATGCTGTCGTCGGCGCCGGGGCGCAGACGCCAGCCGAACGGGCTCGTCTTTTCGTAGAGCCAGCGATACTGGCTGGTCATCTGGTTGGTGCGCGTCACCCGCCAGCCGGCAAGCGCCAGCGCGACCAGATAGGCGAAGGCGATCAGCCAGTGCTGGATCGAAAGCAGCGTGCCGCCATAGAGCGCGAAGCTCAGGAAGCGCACCGCCAGCGACAGCAGGAAGATGAACCACACCAGGACGAAAAGCGGGCGCCAGGTCAGGGCGCAGGCCCGGCCCGTCGACCAGGCTGCAGCCCCGCCGAGGACGAGGGTCAGGATGATGAAGCCCGCGAGGGTCGTGTCATAGAGGAATCCCATCAGGACCTCCCTTTGTGCCGCCGTCCGGCCCTGACGGGCCCGGGTGCCGGCGAGAATGAGAACACGGGTTCCGGCCGCCGCGCCGCAAGGGCCGGCGGCCGCCGGATCAGTGCCTGCCGCCCTCGAGATAGGCCGCCTTCACCTCTTCCCTCGACAGCAGCTCCTTGCCGGTTCCCGACATGGTGATGACGCCGTTGACCATCACGTAGCCGCGATGCGCCAGCTTGAGGGCGTGATAGGCGTTCTGCTCGACGAGGAAGACGGTGAGGCCTTCGGTGCGGTTGAGCTCGGCGATGGCGTCGAAGATCTGCTTGACGATCAGCGGCGCCAGACCGAGGGACGGCTCGTCGAGCAACAGCAGCCGCGGCCGGCCCATCAGGGCGCGGGCGATCGCCAGCATCTGCTGCTCGCCGCCCGACAGCGTGCCGCCGCGCTGCTCCCGCCGCTCCTTGAGGCGGGGGAAGAGCGTGAAGACCTTTTCCAGATCGCCGGAAAAGTGCTTCGGATCGACGACGGCCGCGCCCATCTGCAGGTTTTCCATCACCGACATGCGCGGGAAGATACGGCGACCTTCCGGCGACTGGGCGATGTCCATCCGCATGATCTCGTGCGTCGGCATGTGGGTGATGTCGATCCCCTTGTAGTGGATCGTGCCGTTGCGCGCCTGCGGCGTGCCGCAGATCGTCATCATCAGGGTCGACTTGCCGGCGCCATTGGCACCGATCAGGGTGACGATCTCGCCCTCGTGGACGTCCATGTCGACGCCGCGCAGCGCGACGATCTTGCCGTAATAGGTCTCGACGCCACGAATCTGGAGAAGGGGTTCTCTCTCGCTCACAGGCCCACCTCTTCTTCCACCTGATCGACTTCGTCATCCGCAACGCCGAGATAGGCGGCAATGACCTTCGGGTCGTTCTTCACCTCGTCCGGGGTGCCGTCGGAAATCTTCTCGCCGTAGTCCAGCACCACCACATGGTCGGAAATCTCCATGACCACCGACATGTCGTGCTCAATCAACAGGACCGAGGTCTCGTGCTCGTCGCGAATGTAGTGCAGCAGCGTGTTGAGCTCGGCGCTCTCGCGCGGGTTGAGGCCCGCCGCCGGCTCGTCCAGGCACAGGAGCTCCGGCATGGTGCACATGGCGCGGGCGATCTCGAGCCGCCGCTGGTCGCCATAGGGCAGATCCGCCGCCGGCGCATCGGCCCGGTCGATCAGGTTGGTGCGCTCCAGCCAGTACCGGGCCCGGTCCACCGCGCCGGCCTCCGCCTTGCGGAAGCCGCCGATGCCCAGCAGGCCGCCGACCGTGTAGCCGGAGGCCACCATCAGCGGGTTGTGCTGCGCCACCATCAGGTTTTCCAGCAAGGTCATGCCGCCGAACAGGCGGATGTTCTGGAAGGTGCGCGCGACCCCGGCCTTGGCCGAGATCTTGAAGTCGGGCATGCGCTCCAGCAGGTAATGCTCGCCGGTGCGCCGCTTCATGGTGATGCGGCCCTCGGTCGGCTTGTAGAAGCCGGTGGCGCAGTTGAAGACCGTGGTCTTGCCGGCGCCATTGGGACCGATCAGGGCGGTGATGTCGCCGCGACCGACATTGAACGACAGGTCGTTCACCGCGACCAGGCCGCCGAAGCGCATGGTCACATGCTCGATGCGAAGGACGGGATCGTCGTTCCAGCGTCTCATCCGTGGCCCTCCTGAACCAGATCGGCGGAAATGCCCTTGGCCTTCTTTCGGTCAAGCGCGATGGAGGGCGCACGGGTCGAGATCAGACCGCGCGGCTTCCAGACCATGATGACGACCATCAGGAGGCCGAACACGAGCATCCGGTATTCCTCGAACTGCCGGAAGAACTCGAAGCCGCCGATCATCACCACCGCAGCGATGACGACGCCGACCTGCGAGCCGAGGCCGCCGAGAACGACGATCGCCAGGATCACCGCCGATTCGATGAAGGTGAAGCTCTCCGGCGAGATGAAGCCCTGGCGCGTGGCGAAGAACGAGCCCGCGAAACCGCCGAACATGGCGCCGAGCGCGAAGGCGGTCAGCTTGGTGTTGGTGGTGTTGATGCCGAGCGAGCGGCAGGCGATCTCGTCCTCGCGCAGGGCCTCCCAGGCCCGTCCGACCGGCAGCTTGCGCAGCCGCATGGTGACGAAGTTGGTCGCAAGCGCCATCACCAGGATCAGGTAGTAGAGGAAGATGATCCGGTGGATGGAGTTGAAGTCCAGCCCGAAGAAGTCGGCAAAGCCGCCCTCTCCGCGCTCGAACTCCAGACCGAAGAAGCTCGGCCGGGGAATGCCGGACAACCCGTTCGGTCCGCCGGTGAACTCGTACCAGTTGAGCAGCACCACGCGGATGATCTCGCCGAAGGCCAGCGTCACGATGGCGAGATAATCGCCCCGCAGACGCAGCACCGGGAAGCCGAGGATGACGCCCCAGAAGGCGGCGAGGATGCCCGCGAGCGGCAGGCAGAGCCAGAAGGAAAAGCCGAAATACTGGGCCAGCAGCGCGTAGGAATAGGCGCCCACCGCGTAGAAGGCGACATAGCCGAGATCCAGCAGGCCGGCGAGGCCGACCACGATGTTGAGGCCCCAGCCGAGCATCACGTAGGTCGTCACCAGGATCGCGAGATCGAGATACTGGCGCGAGCCGCGCGAGCCGAGGAAGTACATCAGCAGGAACGGCAGGACCACGGCGAGCACGAAGAGCAGCGGCGTGATCAGGTGTCCGAAGCGGAAGGCCGCCGCCTGGCTGGGCATGAGCCCGCCGAGCATGGCGGTGACCGGCTTCTCGCTCTTCCAGACGAAGAGGTTGAGAGCCAGGCGTCCGAAGAAGACGACGGCGACCGCGATGGCGACCGCGCTCCAGCGGTACTCGATCGACAGACCGCCGATGCTGACTTCGGTCTTCATGCCGATGAGCATGGCGAACAGGCCGAATGCGACCAGCGCGCCCACGGCGGCATCCTTCACGGAGCCGGCGAGCAAATCCTGTTTCTGTGCGGCCATGGTCTCAGACCTTCTCGACTTCGGGTTTGCCCAGGAGACCCTCGGGCATGAAGATCAGCACGATGGCGAGGATCGAGAATGCGGCCACGTCCTTGTATTCAAGGGAGAAGTAGCCGGACCAGAACGTCTCGATGAGGCCGATCAGCAGACCGCCGAGCATGGCGCCGGGCAGCGAGCCGATGCCGCCGAGAACGGCCGCGGTGAACGCTTTAACGCCGGCCAGGAAGCCGATGTAGAAGTCGATGACGCCGTAGTAGAGCAGGAACATCAGGCCCGCGACGGCGGCCAGCGCCGCACCCATGACGAAGGTCAGCGAGATGGTGCGGTCGACATTGATGCCGAGCAGCGCGGCCATCTTGCGATCCTGCTCGCAGGCGCGCTGCGCCCGGCCGAGCGGCGTCTTGGTGATGAGGAAGGTGAAGCCGGCCATCAGCAACAGCGTCGCGACGATGATCAGGATCTGCATGTAGCTGATCTGGACGACGAAGTTGCCCTCGGGTCCGACCGTCTCCCACAGCTGGATGTTGCCGCCCAGCAGCGGCTGCAGCGGCTTGGTGCGCGCGCCCTGCGAGATCTGCACGAAGTTCTGCAGCGCGATCGAGGCGCCGATGGCGGTGATCAGCGGCGCCAGGCGGAACGAGCCGCGCAGCGGCCGGTAGGCGATCCGCTCGACCGTCCAGCCCCAGACCGCGGTCAGCGCCATGGCGATGACCAGCACGAGGCAGAGCGCCAGGATGAGCAGCAGCAAGGGCGTCGCGGCGGTGATGCCCAGCGCGATGATCACGATGAGCGCGATGAAGGCTCCGACCATGAAGATATCTCCATGGGCGAAGTTGATCATGCCGATGATCCCGTAGACCATCGTGTAGCCAATGGCGATCAGGCCGTAGATCGACCCGAGCGTAACGCCATTGATCAACTGTTGGATGAAGTAGTCCATAGGCCCTGTGGTCCCCCTGAAGGACTGGCGGCTTCGCCGTTCTCAGTCCGTAGCACCGCCGACATGGCAGCGGCGCGTGATCTCATGTACTTACCAAGCCCCTGTGGGCCGCACAATTCCCCTCGAAAACCGGTACTTAGAAAAGAACATCTTTCCCCTCCGCCGGCAAACGAAACGCGATTGTTCCTCCACGGCACTCCGATGGCCCTCCCCGCGAACACGGTGTTGCCCGGCGGCCCCACAGAGCGCGCAATGCGCCCGGCGACTTCCGGACAGACCTGTGGCGGGGAATCGAAGCGGCGACGTGGCTCCTCCCGATCGCGCCGTTAACGTTAGGGAAAAAAGTCACAAGGAAACACCAGTTTCAATTGAAACTTACGGACGTCATGGTTAGATTTTCTAACCATGAGTAATGGCAACCTGCCTCCTCTCAACGCGCTCAGGGCCTTGGCCGCCCTCGCCCAGACCGGCCGCGTCGGCAAGGCTGCCGACGAACTCGGCGTCACCCATGCCGCAGTCAGCCATCACCTGCGCAATCTGGAGGACTGGTTCGGCATCGCGCTGGTGCGTCGGGTCGGACGCCGCGTCGAGCTGACGCCGGACGCCGAGCGCATCGCCGACGTGACGCGCGCCTCGCTGCAGCGGATCGGCGACGTGTGCCACGACGTGCTGGAAACGGTGCGCCGGCCGGAGCTGTCCATCGCCTGCGTCCCCTCCTTCGGCACCCGGTACCTAATTCCCCGCCTCGTCGACTTCGCCGAGGTCGCCCCGAACCTGCGGCTCAGCCTGCTCTACGCCCAGCACGGGCTGGCGCAGGACACCGACATTTCCATCGACTGGTTCGACACCCCGCCGCTGGCCGAGCGCTACGCGGTGCGCCTGCGGCTCCTGTCCGGCCACACGCGGCCGGTCTGCAGCCCGGCGCATCTGGCCGCGCACGGCCCCTTCGACACGCCGCAAAAGGTGGCCGGCGCCCGCCTGCTGCACGACGAGACCCGCAAGGACTGGCGCGACTGGATAGCGGAAAACGGCCAGCCGCAGGACCTTGCCGGCAACGGCCCGGTGTTCAGCGACTTCAACCTCTTGGTCAGCGCAGTCGTCGCCGGCCACGGGGTGGCGCTGTGCGTGGAAACGATGATCGAGGCGGAGCTGGAGCGCGGCGACCTGATCCCGCTCACCGACACGCTGGGCAGCCGCGACCGCGGCTACTGGCTGACCACGACGCAGCCGCCCGGCCCGGCCGCCCAGCGCTTCATCGAATGGATCTGCGAGCGCATGCCGGGCAGCGTCCCGGGCTCGCGCGATTCCGGACGGCGGGGCGCAAATCCGCAACCGGCCCCGTGAAACCTATTCGAAACCGCCCTAGGTTAGGATCGATGCTCCAGGGGCACATGCCCCCGCGGACGGACGGCAACGCGAAAGAACCAGGGACGGGCACGGTCGGGCCATCAGCATGGCCGGAAGGACCGGAGGGGACGACATGACGAACAGCTCAGCCTTCAGGACGGGAGGCCTCGGCGGCGAGGGCGCGCAGCCCGTCGACCGCTTCGCCTTCCGCGAGGCCATGAGCCGGCTGGGCACCGCGGTCCACATCGCCACGACCGATGGCGTCGCCGGGCGCGGCGGCACCACCGTCTCGGCTGTCGCCTCCGTCTCCGACGCCCCGCCGACGGTGCTGGTCTGCGTCAACCGCCAGGCCCGCATCAATGCCGCGATCAAGGCCAACGGCCTGTTCGCCATCAACACGCTGCCGGCCGAGGCGCAGGCGCTCTCCGATGCCTTCGCCGGCAAGGGCGACCTCACCTTCGACGACCGCTTCGCGCTGGCCGACTGGCATCGGCTCGCGACCGGCTCGCCGATCCTGCGCGGGGCGCGCGTGGCACTCGACTGCCGGGTGACCGACATTTCCGAGATCGGCACCCATTCGGTGATCTTCGGCGAGATCCTGGGCATCGAGCTCGGCGAGCGCGGCCCGGCGCTGATCTATCTCGACCGCGCCTATCACCGCATCTGACCTGTCCCGGCTGACGCCGCCTCCTGCAACGACCCGATGAGGCCGCCTTGCGCAACCTGATCACCGACGTGCCGGGCCTTTCGGTCGGCAATGCCTCCTGCGAGAAGCTCAAATCCGGCGTCACCGTTCTGACCGCGGACCGGCCGCTGCGTGCCTCCGTGGCGATCCATGGCGGGGCGCCGGGCACCCGCGAGGCGGCGCTGCTCGATCCACGCTTCACAGTGGAAAGCGTCGATGCCTTGGTGCTGTCGGGCGGCTCGGCCTTCGGCCTCGATGCGGCCTCCGGCGTGCAGATGGCGCTGGCCGCGCAAGGCCGCGGCTTTGCCGTCGGCACGGCGCGCGTGCCCATCGTACCGGGGGCGATCCTGTTCGATCTGCTCAACGGCGGCGACAAGCACTGGGGCGACACCAATCCCTATGGCGCGCTCGGCCGCAAGGCGCTGGCCGCAGCCGCCCCGGACTTCCAGATCGGCAGCTTCGGTGCGGGTGCCGGCGCGACGACGGCAACGCTGAAGGGAGGCCTCGGATCGGCCTCGGCGAAGCTGTCGTCGGGTGCAACCGTCGGCGCGCTGGTCGCGGTCAATGCGCTCGGCAGCGCGGTGCTGGGCGAGGGTCCGCATTTCTGGGCCGCGCCCTTCGAGAAGGGGAACGAGTTCGGCGGCCTCGGCTGGCCGGCAAAGATGCCCGCCCTGCCCGACCGACCGCGCACCAAGCTCGACGGCCTCAGCGAGCGCGCCAATACCACCATCGCCATCATCGCGACGGATCTGGCGCTCACCAAGGCCGAGTTGCAGCGGATGGCGGTGGCGAGCCATGACGGCTTCGCCCGCGCCCTGTGGCCGGCGCATACCCCGCTCGACGGCGACCTGATCTTCGCGGCCTCCACGGCTGCGCGCGAGATGCGCGATCCCTTGCCTGAGACGGTGGAGATCGGCGCGGTCGCAGCTGCCGTGATGAGCCGGGCGATCGCCCGCGCCGTCCATGCGGCCAGCCCAGCCCCCGGCGACACGCTGCCGACGTGGACTGAGCGCTTCGGCGGATAGAGCCGGACCGGACCCGCGGCGGCGGATTACTCCGCCGCTTCCATCACAGGCGTGCCCTCGCCCTGCGGCGCAAGCTGGGCCAGCAGCGCCTCGCGCCGGGCCATCGCCTTGGCGAAATTCGCTTCCTTCACCGGACCGAAGCCGCGCACCGTGTCGGCAACGCGGGCGAGTTCGACGAGCAGGCCGTAATTCGCTGTGCCGACAAGACCGGCGATGCGCTCGGCATCGGCAAGGCAGAGGCTCGCAAACTCCCGCTCCATGCGCCGCTCGCCGGTGCGGCCGAACGGATCGAAGGCGCTGCCGCGCAGGCGCTTGGCCTTGGCCAGCAGGCGGAAGGCGGTGAAGATCCACGGGCCGAAGGCGATCTTGCGCGGGCGCCCGGTGCGCGGGTCGAGCGAGCGGGAGATCAGCGGCGGCGCCAGGAGCACCTTGAGCTTGCGCGGGCTGTCGAACTGCGCCTCCAAGCGGGCGCGGAAGTCGGGCTGCGAATACAGCCGCGCGACCTCGTACTCGTCCTTGTAGGCCATCGCCCGGTAGAGGCCGTCGGCGAGCGTGCGCGTCAGCCGCAGGGTGCCGTTGCCGGCGCGCTCGTCGGCGGCACGCACGGATGCGACCGCATCGAGGAACCGCTTTGCATAGGCCTCGTCCTGATAGGCGGCAAGCTCGCCGCCGAGGAACGCGATCCGCGTGTCGAGATCCATATCCGCGGCCGGGTCGACGGCATTGGCCGCCGGCAGGGCGGACAGGATCTTCTCCGGCACGGCAAAGAGCACCCGGCCGGCGTGGAAGGCCGACAGGTTCTTCTCCACCGCCGCGCCGTTGAGGCGGATCGCGGTGTCAAGCGCGGTGGTCGAAAGCGGCAGGCGGCCGGCCTGATGCGCCATGCCGACCAGCATCATGTTGGCGTAGATGGCATCGCCGAACAGCGCCTCGGCGATGCGGGCGATGTCGTGGCCGGCAAAGAGCGGACAGGCTTCGTCCAGCGTCTTCAGCATCCGCGCCTCGTCGAAGGAGAGCGTCTGCTTCATCACGAACTCGGCCGTCGGCGCGACGCGCGAATTGGCAAAGCCCGCCGTGCGCTCCCGGTCGATCAGCGCCAGCTGCTCGGCATTGGTCGCCACCACCATGTCGGAGGCGAGCAGCACGTCGAGGCTGGCGGTCGGGATGCGCGGCCCCTCGATGGCCCGGTCCGCGGTGGAGAAGCGCAGATGCGAGGTGACCGGGCCGCCCTTCTGGGCAAGGCCGGTCATGTCCAGCGTCGAGGCCTGCTTGCCGTCGACATGCGCGGCCATCGCCAGCACCGCCGCCGTGGTGGTGACGCCGGCGCCGCCGATGCCGGCGATCAGCAGATTGAGCGTCGTCTCAAGCCCGGCGACCTCAGCTTCAGGCAGTTCGGCGACGAGCGCGGCAAGGTCGAGCCCGCTCGCCTCGGCCCGGCGCAGCGAGGCACCCTCCACCTCCACGAAGGAGGGGCAGAAGCCCTTGGCGCAGGAAAAATCCTTGTTGCAGGACGACTGGTTGATCCGCCGCTTCTCGCCGAAGGGCGTCGCCAGCGGCTCGATGGAGATGCAGTTGGACTGCACCGAACAGTCGCCGCAGCCCTCGCAGACACGCTCGTTGATGAACAGGCGCATGTCGGGATCGGCAAAGTTGCCGCGCTTGCGGCGGCGGCGCTTTTCGGCGGCGCAGGTCTGGTCGTAGATCAGCACGGTGACGCCGACGATCTGCTGCAGCTCCTCCTGCACGCGCATCAGCTCGTCGCGATGGAAGACATCGGTGCCCGGCGCAAGGTCGCGGCGGCCGACATAGGCGTCGGGCTTCTCGCTGACGACGACGATACGCTCCACCCCTTCGGCCTCGAGCTGGCGGGTGAGCTGCGGCACGGTCAGGATGCCGTCGACCGGCTGGCCGCCGGTCATCGCCACCGCGTCGTTGTAGAGGATCTTGTAGGTGATCGGCACCTTGGAGGCTACGGCCTGACGGATCGCCAGGATGCCCGAGTGGAAATAGGTGCCATCGCCGACATTGGCGAAGACATGCTTGTCGCGGGCGAACTCCGACTGGCCGACCCACAGGACGCCCTCGCCGCCCATGGCGATCTGGCCGTCGGTGGTGCGGCCCGGGATCTCCGTCATGGCATGGCAGCCGATGCCCGGCATGGAGCGGGCGCCCTCGGGCACGAGTGTGGACGAGGAGTGCGGGCAGCCCGAACAGAAATACGGCACGCGCGCGGCGCGCTCCGCATGGCCCTGCGACCACATCACCTGCCGGTTCATCCGCTCGGCAACGGCGCGCATTTCGGCGGTCACGAAGTCGGCCGGCAGGAAGGCGAGCAGCGCCGGAATGATCTCGGCGACAGCCAGTTCCAGAAGGTCGGAGAGGAACGGATTGCCCTGCGGCGTCATCTTGCCCCAGATCGCCGGACGGGCATGGTCCGGCCAACCATAGGCGATTTCCTTGATCTGCGGCTCGAGGAAGGCGCGCTTGTGCTCGACGACGAGCAGCCGCTCCAGCCCGCGGGCGAAATTCGACAGGCCGATGGGCTCCAGCGGCCAGGGCATCGCCACCTTGTAGATGGCAAGGCCGATGTCGCGGGCCCGCTCTTCCGTGAGGCCGATCAGCTCGAACGCCTGGCGCAGGTCGCGATAGGCCTTGCCGGTGGCGACGATGCCGATGCGCGGGCGGCTGGCGCCGAAGGCGACCCGGTCGAGCCCGTTGGCCCGCACATAGGCGCGCGCGGCCGGAATGCGCACGTCGCGCAGCAGCCGCTCGGTCTCCAGGCGATTGCCGAGCAGAAGCACGCGGTTGAGATCGTCGTGCCGGCGCGGATCGCGGTCCTCGGGGAAGACGAAGTCGAGGCGCGCGGGATCGACGGAGACGGTCGCGGAGGCGTCCATCGTGTCGGCAAGGCAGATCAGCCCGCTCCACAGCCCGCTGAAGCGCGACATGGCAAAGCCGTGCTGCCCGTAGTCCAGCACTTCCTGGATATCGGACGGGTTGAGCACCGGCATCTCGACATGCTGGAAGAAGAACTCCGACTGCGCCGGCAGGATCGAGGACTTGGCCAGATGATCGTCGCCCGCCAGCGCCAGCACGCCGCCATTGGCCGCCGTGCCGCTGGCATTGGCCTGCCGCAGCACGTCGCCGGCGCGGTCGACGCCCGGCGCCTTGCCGTACCAGATGCCGAAGACGCCGTCGTAATCGGTGCCCTTGCCGTGATGGGCGACCTTCTGGCTGCCCCAGACAGCGGTGGCGCCGAGCTCCTCGTTGACGCCGGGCTTGAACACGATATCGGCCGGGGCAAGGTGGCGCCTGGCGCGCACGAGCTCGGTGTCGAAGCCGGCAAGCGGCGACCCGCGATAGCCGGAAATGAAGCCGCCGGTCTTCAGTCCGCTTGCCCGGTCGAGCCGGCTGCGGTCGAGGGCGAGGCGCACGAGCGCCTGGATGCCGGTCAGGTAGACACGGCCGTCATTGGAGACGTATTTGTCGTCGAGGGAGACAGAGCGCGTGATGGCGTTCATGGAGACGGCCTCCTCATCCGTCTTCGAGGGTCGCGCGCGAGGGGGCGTGAAGCGCCCGCACCCCGCGCAATCTGCTGGGACCCAATATGCTCCTTCTATGAGTGAAATTCTGTGCTATCGTGCCCGAAACAGACCCAAAAACCGCACGGAATTTCCCCTCGACAGCCCATGAGCGAAAAAAACCTTCTGGACCCGTCCGACATCCGCGTGCTGCAGATCATGCAGCGGGATGCCTCCCTCTCCATCGCCGAAATCGCCCGCGAGGCGGGCATGAGCCAGACCCCGTGCTGGCGCCGCATCAAGAAGCTCAAGGAGACCGGCGTGATCCGCCAGGTCGTCGCCGTGGTCGACCGGGAAGCGGTCGGGCTCGGCTTCGTCGCCTATGCCTTCGTCAAGCTGGCGGTGCCCAGCCGCGAGAACATGGAGACGTTCGACAAGCTGCTGCAGCGCTGGCCGGAAGTGGTGATCTGCGAGCGCATCACCGGCGCGGTCGACTACCTGATCAAGGTCGTCGCCAGCGACATCAAGGCCTATGACGACTTCCTGCGGCTGAAGCTGCTCGACAACACGCTGGTCTCCGACGTGCAATCGCGCATCGTCGTCAGCACGGTGAAGCACACGGTGGCGCTGCCGATTCGCGAGACGTGAGGGGGCGGGGACGGGTGCTGCTCCCGTTTCCTTTTCCCCGCCTCTCCTCGCGTCATCCCGGACGAGGCCGAGGGCCGAAGATCCGGGATCGGCGAGCCATGGCGGTCGTGGCATGTTTCCGAAGCGCACCTCACACGCCCTCGGCTCTCCGGCCCCGGCTCGGCGCTTGCGCGCCGTCCGGGGTGACGAAGAGAGGGGTTAGCGGGCTCTCGCGGCCGCTCTGGCAACCAATAGGCCCCGGATCTCGCGATGCTCGTCCGGGGTGACGGCAGAGGGGATGCGAGGCCGTGCCACTCTCTCAGGCCGTCATCCCGGGCAAGGCGCAGCCGGAGAGCCGGGACCCATTGGTACCCTCGGCAGGCATGAAGCGGAGGACGGGGCGGCGTAGCTCCCGCGCTCCCGCCTCTCCTCGCGTCATCCCGGACGAGGCCGAGGGCCGAAGATCCGGGATCGGCGAGCCACGGCGATCGTGGCATGTTTCCGAAGCGCACCTCACACGCCCTCGGCTCTCCGGCCCCGGCTCGGCGCTTGCGCGCCGTCCGGGGTGACGAAGGGAGGGGTTAGCGGACTCTCTCGGCCGCTCTGGAAACCAATAGGCCCCGGATCTCGCGATGCTCGTCCGGGGTGACGGCAGAGGGGATGCGAGGCCGTGCCACTCTCTTAGGCCGTCATCCCGGCCGCAGGCGAAGCCGGAGAGCCGGGACCCATTGGTACCCTCGGCAGGCATGAAGCAGAGGACGGGGCGGCGTAGCTCCCGCGCTCCCGCCTCTCCTCGCGTCATCCCGGGCAAGGCGCAGCCGCGACCCGGGACGACAGCGGAGGAGCAATGTGGGACCACCGTGTCCTCGCCTTCCCGCAGCCAATGGTCGCACCCGACTTGACCCTGCACGCGGACAGGGCACAGTGGCGGCGCGTGGGCGGTGCCCGTGCCGCCGCGATCGGGTGCGGCGAATTCGGGAAAACCCAGCTTGGGGAAGGACAGGACGATGGGACACAATGCCGGGCCGCTGACGGGCAGCTGCCGCTGCGGGGCAACCACGATCGCGATCACCGCCGATCCGGTGATGACCGCCGCCTGCCACTGCCGGGGCTGCCAGAAGATGAGCTCCAGCGCCTTTTCGCTGACCGCGATGGTGCCGGCCGAGGCGTTTTCCGTCACCGCCGGCGAGCCGGTGAAGGGCGGTATCCAGGGGCCGCAGCTCGACCACTATTTCTGCCCGCACTGCAAGACCTGGATGTTCACCCGCATCACCGGCTTCGAGGCAGTGGTCAACGTGCGCCCGACCATGTTCGACGACGACCGCTGGTCGCGCCCCTTCATGGAAACGATGACGGCGGAAAAGCTCGCCTGGGTCGAGCTGCCGGTCACGCGCAGCTACGAAGGCTTCCCGCCGCCGGAAGAGTTTCCCCAGCTGATCGCGGAGTTCGCCGCGCGCGACTGACGGGCAGCGCGCAGGCAAGGCCCCTGCCTGGCGTCATCCCGGACGAGGCCGGAAGGCCGAAGATCCGGGACCGGGGAGCCACGGCGGTTGCGGGTTCGATCCGGAGCGCGCCTCATACGCCCTCGGCTCTCCGGTCCCGGGTCGCGGCTACGCCTTGCCCGGGATGACGAAGAGAGACGTCGGCGCGTGAGCGGCACGGGAATGCGCGATAACGCCTAGGCGACCAGAAAACGCGAGGGCGAATAGGGCTGCGGGTCGGCCAGCGGCAGCATGTCGGTGACGAGGTCGGCCAACAGCCGCGCCATCGCCGGGGCCAGCGAAAAGCCGTCGCGCATGTGGCCGACCGACAGCCACAGGCCCGGCAGGCCGGGCAGTTCGCCCACGATGGGAAGCTGGTCGGGCACGAAAACGCGCAGGCCCGCGACCGGAACATCCTCCACCGCCGAACCGAGCGGCAGCAGCGCACGGGCCGTCGCGGTGGCCCGGTGAAGGGCATTGGCGCGCATCGGAACGCCGGACAGCGCGCGGGCCGTCGACATCAGCTCCGTGCCGCCGACCAGCCGCAACCCGCGCTCCATCGGCGTGAGGGTGAAGCCGCCCTCCTGATCTGTGACCGGCCGGGTCAGCGACACGCCGGAAACCGCGCGGAAATGGCGATGATAGGTGCGGCAGGCAGCCAGCGGCATGGACAGGCCGAAGCGCGCCAGCACCGGCGAGATGCCCGCCCCCAGCGCCAGCACCACGACCGGCGCTCCGACCTCGCCGCGCACGGTGCGCATCGCATAGCCCTGCCGCGTGTCGATGAGCGTGGCGGCATCGCCGATCTCCGTCTCACCGCCCCGTTCGCGGAACAGCCGCCCATAGGCCTTGGTCACGCCGCCGGGCGAGGACACCGACTGGCTCTCCGGCCAGTAGATCGCCGCTTCTTCCAGCGAGCGCAGATGTGGCTCAAGCCGGACGATCTCGACCGCGTCGAGATCCGCGTAAGACACGCCGAGGATGCGGGCGAAATGCCGGTCGATCTCGGCAAGCTCGCACACGCGCGGCGAGCGCAGCAGCTTGATCCAGCCGGTGCGACGGAAGAAGCGCAGGGCGCTGGCCGCCCGCGCCAGCGCCAGATGCTCGGCCGCCGCAACCGCCTGCAGCGGGGCCAGTGCCCGCGCGGCGCGCGCCACCGCCGCCGGTTGTGCCGCCAGCCGGCATTCGGAGAAGAAACGCGACAGATCGGGCAGCGAGCGCGAATCGATGCCGAAGCCCCGGCGCCGGGTCAACGCGCTGGCAAGGATCGCCGGAAGGGTCAGCGGCACGGGGAGCGGCGAGTAGCCATCGCAGCCGATCAGCCCGTCATTCCCGCGGGTTGCCTCCTCTCCCGGCGCATCGCGGTCGACGACGAGCACGCGCATGCCCCGCCCCTGCAGGTGCAGGGCGGCACTCGTGCCGGTGATGCCGGCGCCAAGGACGATCGCGTCGAAGCTGCGCATATGCTTTTCGACACCGTTCACAATCGCCTTGCAAGTGGAAGACGCTCTCCACGATACTCAAGGTCCTGAAATTGTTCCCGCCCGGCGCCGTTGCGGTGCCACACGCCTCCTTTTCCGGAAAGTGTCCGACATGCCGGCACTCGCCCTGCCGCTCACCCTTCTTGCCTGGCTCGGACGCCAGGGCACCCGGGCTGTTGCCATCAGCGCCCTGCTCGGCCTGGTGCTGCCGCCGCTCTCGGCCCTGTTCCGCCCGCTGGTCGAGGAAGCGATCTTCGTGTTGCTGGTGCTGGCCTTCCTGCGGGTCGATCCGGTCGCCGTCGTCGCCCATGTCCGCCGGCCGAAGCTGGTGGCCCTGTCGCTGGTGTGGATGCTGCTCGCCGTACCGCTCGCGGTGGGAGGGCTGCTGAAGCTCAGCGGCCTGACCGCCCTGCATCCCGACATCGCGCTGGCCGCCTTCATCGTCACCGCCGCCCCGCCGATCATGTCGGCACCGGCCTTCATCGCGCTGATCGGCCTCGACGGGGCGCTGTCGCTGGCGCTGGTCGGCTGCGGCATGCTGCTGACGCCGATCACCGCGCCGCTGATCGGCGGGCTGCTGCTCGGCGAGAGCCTGCCCATCGACGCCTTCGCGCTCGGCCTGCGCCTGACCGGGCTGCTCGCCGCCTCCGCCGGCATGGCGCTGCTGATTCGCCGCTTTGCCGGCAATGCCCGTGTCGTCGGTGCCAAGGAGCATATCGACGGGCTGAACGTCCTGATCCTGTTCATCTTCGCCGTAGCGGTGATGGACGGCGTCGCCGCGCGCTTCATGGCAGCTCCCCTGTTCACCCTGGCGGTGGCGGCGCTGACCTTCGCGGTCGCACTGACCCAGATGGGGGTGACGCTGCTGGTCTTCTCGCGGGTGCGCCGCGACCAGGGCTTCGTCATCGGCCACGCGGTCGGCAACCGCAACATGGGCCTGCTGGTCGCCGCGCTCGGCGGCACGCTGCCGGATCTCGCCTGGCTCTATTTCGGGCTCGGCCAGCTGCCGATCTACCTGCTGCCCTGGCTGCTCAAGCCGCTGGCCAACCGCATCGCCGCCGATCAGGCGGAACGTGACCGGGATCACGGAAGCGCCGCACCCGGCAGCTAGTGTGCACTCAAGGCAATCCTGCCTCGGGAACCTGGCCCATGCGCAATCGACCGACACAAAAAGCCACGCCCCTTGCCGCTGCCGCTCCGCTGGGGGCCGCCGCCGCTCCGCTGGGGGCCGCCGCTCTCGCCTTGCTGGTGACGCTGGGCACCACGCCGGCCTTTGCCGGCGACTACGCGCGGGTCGACGTGATGGGCTTTTCGGCAGATGGCAGCCGCTTCGCCTTCGAGGAATACGGCACGCAGGACGGCTCCGGCTTCCCCTATTCCAACATTTACGTGTTCGACGTCGACCGGGACGCCTGGCTCGGCAGCAGCCCGTTCCGCCGGCTCGACGAGGTGGGCGATGCAACGCCCGCACAGGCGCAGGCCGCACTGGAGCGCACCCGCGAGGCCAATCGCGAAGAGGCATGGGACCTGATCGTTTCGGCCGGGATTGCCGGCCGCGGCGACACGGTGGCGCACAACCCGCCGACCGAGCGCGGCGCCGATCCGCACCTGATGATCGCCTCGATGCGTCCGGAAGTGCCCGCCTTCGGCCCGCAGGTGGAATTGCGGCTGACCGAGCACGCCGTGGAGCGCCCGGCGCGCTGCCCGGACGGCTTCGGCGAGATGAAGGGCTTCCGCCTGACGCTGACGATTGAGGGCGAAACGCGGGTGCTCAACGACGATGCCCGCCTGCCGCAAAGCCGGGGCTGCGCGCTCGGCTACCGGATCGAGCGGCTGGCGCTGCACCACCCCGCGGACGGGGGCCCGACCGCCTTCGCGGTGCTGATCCTGGTGGAGCAGGTCGGCTTCGAGGGACCGGACGGGCGGCACCTGGCGATCACCGGGCGGCTTTAGGGCGCAGGATCGCGCGCGCCTGGGAGCTTGTGGCTCCCGGGAGCCTGTGATAGCGGCTTGCCCCAGATCAGCCCCCGGGTGATCACCCGGAACCCCAGCCATCGGAGCCGCCGCCCATGACCCGCCCCGTCGTCATTGCCCCGTCCATGCTCGCCTCGGACTTCTCCGCCTTCGGAAGGGAAGTGCGCGACGTGGTGGAGGCCGGCGCCGACTGGATCCATCTCGACGTGATGGACGGGCATTTCGTGCCCAATATCAGCTTCGGCCCCGACGTCATCAAGGCGATGCGCCGGCACACCGACAAGGTGTTCGACACGCATCTGATGATCGCCCCGTGCGATGCCTATCTGGAGGCCTTCGCCAAGGCCGGCTCCGACATCATCACCGTGCATGCCGAGGCCGGCCCGCATCTCGACCGCTCGCTGCAGGCAATCCGCGCACTCGGCAAGAAGGCCGGCGTCTCGCTGAACCCGGCAACGCCGGAAAGCGTCATCGAATACGTGCTCGACCGCCTCGACCTGGTGCTGGTGATGAGCGTCAATCCGGGCTTCGGCGGCCAGTCCTTCATCCCGGCGATGGTCGACAAGGTCGCCCGCATCAAGGCGATGATCGGCGACCGGCCGATCGACATCGAGGTCGACGGCGGCGTCACCGCGCAGACCGCGCCGCTGGTCGCCAAGGCCGGCGCCAACGTGCTCGTCGCCGGTTCGGCCGTGTTCAAGGGCGAGGGCGTTGCCGGCTACCGCGCCAATATCGAGGCGATCCGCAAGGCGGCCGACGAGGCCGCAGCCTGAGGCAGCCTGAGTTAGCCACCTCCCCTTCCGCTTGACCGGCCTCGCGGCGCAGCCGACAGTCGGCTTTTGAATCTGAAGTTCGTACAGAGCTTGCTGCCGAATGTGGCGAACTTCAGATTCGGGTGACCAGAACGGATGGACCTGCCACGTGCGACCGCTCGTCTTCGCCATCGCCTGGGCCGTGCTGATCTGCCTGACGGAGACCGCGCTCACCTTCTGGCGCGGTGAAGCCCTGACGGGCCGCTCGGCCGCGGTCGTCGCCGTCTTCACGGTGAGCGCCTTCCTCGGCGCCTTCTGCGCGTGGGGCACGGCGAGCCTGATGACCTTCCGCCGCCGCAAGGCCCGGCTGCCGGCGCGTTTCGCCGCGATGGTGCTGTCGCTGACGCTCGGCACCGCGGGCTTTTGCGCCGTGTTCTTCTTCCTGCAGCTGCGCTCCTATTATTCGGAATGGCACACCAGCACGATCTCCATGGAGATGTTCTGGCAGTTCGCCTTCACCGGCGCCTCGACCAGCTACATCTTCGCCGTGATGGGCGCCCGGCCGCTGCTGCCTTTCGTCTTCCTGCCCATGCTCGCCTTCTCCTGGTACTTCGCGCGCATTGAGCCCTCGCGCCGCGTCTGATAAGGAGCCGGCACACCCAGCCGCTGCCCGAGAAGGACACCCGCATGATCCCGCGCTATTCGCGGCCCGAAATGGTCGCCATCTGGTCTCCCGAGACGAAGTTCCGCATCTGGTTCGAGATCGAGGCCCATGCCTGCGACGCGCTCGCCGAGATCGGCGTGATCCCCAAGGAAGCCGCCCGCACGATCTGGGAGAAGGGCGGCGCCGCCACCTTCGACGTCGCCCGCATCGACGAGATCGAGCGCGAGACCAAGCACGACGTCATCGCCTTCCTGACGCACCTAGCCGAGATCGTCGGACCCGACGCCCGCTTCGTGCACCAGGGCATGACCTCGTCCGACGTGCTGGACACCTGCCTCAACGTGCAGCTGGCCCGCGCCGCCGACCTGCTGCTGGCCGATATCGACGCGCTGCTGGCCGCCCTCAAGCGCCGCGCCTTCGAGCACAAGGACACGGTCTGCATCGGCCGCTCGCACGGCATTCACGCCGAGCCGGTGACCTTCGGCCTGAAGATGGCCGAGGCCTATGCCGAGTTCGACCGCTGCCGCACGCGCCTGATCGCCGCCCGCGCCGAGGTCGCCACCTGCGCCATTTCCGGCGCCGTCGGCACCTTCGCCAATATCGATCCGCGCATCGAGGAACATGTCGCCAAGGCGATGGGCCTTGCCGTCGAGCCGGTCTCCACCCAGGTGATCCCGCGCGACCGCCACGCCATGTTCTTCGCGACGCTGGGCGTCATCGCCTCCTCGATCGAGCGCGTGGCGACCGAGATCCGCCACCTGCAGCGCACCGAGGTGCTGGAGGCGGAAGAGTACTTCTCGCCGGGCCAGAAGGGCTCCAGCGCCATGCCGCACAAGCGCAACCCGGTGCTGACCGAGAACCTGACCGGTCTTGCCCGCATGGTCCGCGCCTACGCGATGCCGGCGATGGAGAACGTCGCCCTGTGGCACGAGCGCGATATCTCGCACTCCTCCGTGGAACGGATGATCGGCCCGGACGCCACCGTGACGCTCGACTTCGCGCTGGCGCGCCTGACCAACGTCATCGACAAGCTGATGGTCTATCCCGAGCGCATGCTGGCCAACATGAACCGCCTCGGCGGCCTGGTGCACTCGCAGCGCATCCTGCTGGCGCTGACCCAGGCCGGCACCTCGCGCGAGGACGCCTACCGCCTGGTCCAGCGCAACGCCATGAAGGTCTGGGACAGCTACCAGAAGGACGGCAGCGCCGATGTCGACTTCCTGGAGGAGCTGCTGAACGACGCCGATGTGCGCGCCGCCCTGTCGGAAGAGGAGATCCGCTCGCGCTTCGACCTCGGCTACCACACCAAGGCCGTCGGCACGATCTTCGACCGGGTGTTCGGCAAGGCCTGACGGCAATGCGCATCGCCGTGCTTGCCGACATCCACGGAAATGCCGAAGCGCTCGAGGCGGTCGTTGCCGACCTCGAGCGCGAGGCTCCGGACGAGGTCGTCAATCTCGGCGATTGCCTGTCCGGTCCGCTCTGGCCGGAGCGGACCGCGACAATCCTGCGCAGCCTCGGCTGGCCGACCGTACGCGGCAATCACGACCGTGTGGTCGCCGCCGGCAACGTACCGCCGGCGAATCGCACAGACCACTTCACCCAGAACGATCTGTCCGCCGAAAGCCTCGCCTGGCTGCGGGCGCTACCCGCAACGCTGGAGCTGGATGGCGGCGCCATCCTGCTGTGCCACGGCACGCCGACACGCGACGACGTCTACCTGACGGAAGAGGTCGCGGGCGAGAGCACACGCCTGGCCGCGGAACAGGACATCGCCGCCCGTCTCGGCGAGACGGCTGCCCGGCTGGTCTGCTGCGGCCACACCCACATCCCCCGGCTTGTGCGCCTCGCCGCCTGCGGCCGCACGGTGCTCAATCCGGGCAGCGTCGGCCTGCCGGGCTATGCGGACGAGGCGCCGACGCCCCACCGGGTCGAGACGGGAAGTCCCCACGCGCGCTATGCGATGGTCGAACGCCGCCCCGAGGGCTGGCACTTCGAGATGAAGAGCATCATCTACGACTGGGAGAGCGCCGCCCGCGAGGCCGAGCGCAACGGCCGCCCCGACTGGGCCCGGCCGCTTCGCACGGGCTTTTACGGGCCGCTGGCGTAGACATCCCCCGCGAGACCGACGAGAGAGCACTGCCCCATGAAGATTTCCGAGACCGACATCCTGCTGCTGCCCGGCTACGGCGACACGCCGGCCGGCCACTGGATGCACCGCTGGTGCGAGAAGATGCCGACGGCGCGCATCGTCGCCCAGCGCAACTGGTTCCAGCCCGTGCTGAAGGAGTGGATCGACGCCTTGAAGGAGGCGGTCGCCGCCGCGGAGCGCCCGGTGGTGCTGGTCGGCCATTCGCTCGGCTCGATCACCGCCGTCCATGCCGCCCATGGCCACGGGCTCGACACGGACAAGATCAAGGCCGCCTTCCTGGTGGCGCCGACGGACCTGAACCGCGCCGAGCCGAAGCCCGCCTTCGACGCCGCCCAGTTCAGCAAGGTGCCGAAAGGTCCCCTGCCCTTCCGCGCCCGGGTGGTGGCCAGCCGCACCGACCCTTACTGCGCCTACGAGGTGGCCGAGCAGATGGCGAAGGATTGGGGCGCGCATTTCCAGGATGCGGGCGATGCCGGCCACATCAACCTGGAAAGCGGCCACGGCCCCTGGCCGGAAGGCCTGATGTCCTTCGCCTATCTGATGAAGGACCTGTGAGGGCGCTCACCGTCTCAACGTGAAACCGTTGATTTCGGACCCGTCGCACAGAATGATGCGATCATCGAAGTGATAGGCCTTGATCGCCTTCATCGTCGGGCCCCACCTCTCGGGCCCGATGGCGGTTACCTCGAATCTCGGCCCCGGGGTGCGCGACGATGCGCCGTACTGGACCTTGACCGCTTCGGAGCCCGGCTTGTCCGGGTAGTCCAGATAGGTCCAGTAGTAACGTCGCCAACTGTCGGATTTTCCCATGACCAGTCCCTGAGGATTGAAAGCGGGATCGGCCAGCCAGCATTCGAGCGAGCGCCGGTAGATATCGCTCAAGGCCAGCATCCGTTCGTCCGTGACCCGACCGCCCCAGACGCCCGAGAGATAGTTTGCTGAACCTATGGCTTCATCGAACTTGTCGAGCGATGTCCTGTTGACGCAAGACGCCAGAAAAACCGAGAGAAACAAAACAAAAAGAGATCTCACAACGCCCCCAAGTGGATTGATCCGCCAACAATTCTTTCGGCAGTAGCCCGCAATCGTTGACACCCAAACGCTACTTTCAATACACGATGATAAAGGATGCACAAGCCGGACGGGTGGCGCTGTCGCGACAATACGGACCCTGCTCGGACATTTTCGGTAGTGCGCTTGCCTGTGCAACGCCGGGCGCCAACCCGACATGCAACAGATCTTTCGACAGGGGTTTTTCATGAATTGCGACAGGTCCATCTTCCAAGCAACACTTCTGGTCGCACTGACGGCACTGACCGCCTGCGACGGTCCCGACCCCGAAGCCAAGGCGAGATACCGGGAAATCCGAACCGCTATCGACGACCGGAAGAGCACCTGCGGCAATACCGAGAACGATTCACCGGCGGCGCGCGCCATCGTGGAAAAGGACCGGCTGCGCGGCGTGACGCGCTACACGGAAGCAGATGCACCGGAGTTGATGGCCGACCGCACCAGCGTCTCCTACATGCCCGGCCACGGCACGCAGATCTCCTACACCTCGGCGGACGGTCGCTCCTGGCTCTGGTATCCCGGCAACCCCCGCATCCTGGAAGGGCGCTGGAAGCTGGACGACAGCAAGGACATGCTGCAGGTCTGCTACGACTACGGTCCCGGCACCTACAACCCGACGATGAAGGACGCGCCCGCCGGCTTCCAGTGCGGCAGCTTCCACAACCAGAAATTCTTCACGCTCGACACCAAGCGCGGCGACGTGTTCGGCCTTGCGACCGCGAAGGTCCTGAAGCCGCTGCCGCGCGATGCGGCCAAGCCCTATTCCCCCGGCTGCGCGCCGGCGAAAAAGCCGTTGCTGAAGAACGGCAAGCCGCCGCTCGACAACCTGCAGAACGACCTCAAGAGCTATATCGGCCGCGCCTGACGCGCTCGCCCGACCCTTTCCCGCGCGCCCTTACAAGGCGCGCGGCCGCGGCCCCATCATCGCGACGAGACGCCGGGCGACCAGCAGGGCCACCGGAACGGCGAGCAGCAGGCCGACACCGGCGAAGACGGCCAGCAGCCACGGCTCGAAGGCGTTGATGCCGTAAAAGGTCATCGGCACCAGCGCGAAGGCGCCGGCCAGGGTCGGACCGATGACGATGAAGAGGACGGCAGCTAGCTTCCACATGACAGACACTCCCGATCAAGGGTCGGGGGCGCGTCTTTCCCTCAAGCTCGCTGCCCCGTCACCATCTGCCATCCTAGTGCCCGGTCCGCCGGGGATAATGCGACACCCGACCTCATGGGGGTTTGCCCATTGGGGAGATTGCCCATCAGGGATTCCACGCATGAAAACGCCGCCCGGCAGGTGACCGGGCGGCGCATCGAGGAAATTCCGGAACGGGAGACCGTCAGTCCAGCTCGGCGAGCCTGGCCTTGGCCATCTCCAGCAGCATCGACATCTCGATGCCGTGGGAGATGAAGCGGAAGCCCATCTGGCGCGCCGACTTCGCATCCGCCGCGTTGTTGCAGAAGATGCCGGCGAACTTGCCGGCAGCACGCGCACGCTTTGCCACGTCGGCGGCGATGGTCTGGACCTTGTCGCTGCTGGGGTTGAGCTCGCGCCCTTCCGACAGGGTCAGCGACATGTCGCCCGGGCCGATGAAGACGCCGTCGAGGCCTTCCACCGCCAGGATCTCGTCGAGGGCATCCAGAGCGGCCGGCGTCTCGATCATGGCGAGGGCCACCGTCTCCTGGTTGGCCGAGGCAAGATACTCGGCCGGCGTCAGGCCCTGCAGCATGGCCGCGCGATGCGGGCCCCAGCTGCGCACGCCGACGGGCGGAAACTTGCTCGCCCCGACCAGCGCCAGCGCATCTTCCACCGTATTGACCATAGGCATGATCACCGCTTCGGCGCCCAGATCGAAGGCGCGGCTGGCGGTGGCGAAATCGTCGACCGGCGGACGCACGACCGCATGGGCACCGCCGAGGCGCGCAGCCGCGATGCCCTCGCGGATCGAGGCGATGTCATGGGCGCCGTGCTGCATGTCGAGCGTCACCGCGCCATACCCCGCGCGGCCCAGCAGCTCCGCCAGAACCGGCACGGCCATGGTCGACCAGGCGGTGATGACGGTCTCGTCGGCGCGAAGCCGGGCGGCAAGGGAGGGCTTGGTAACGGTCATGGCGGGGTTTTCCGAAATGGCGGGGTGGGAAGGGCCTTGAAACCGGGCCCGGCGGGCAGCGGTCCGCACCCTGGCGCGGACCTGCTCGTGTCTTGTGGGGGCTGAACGCGAAAGGGGCAGCGCGCCTGCGCTGCCCCCTCGGGTGTCTCAGCCTTCGTTCTGGATCTGCTCGACCGCCTGATGCAGCAGTTCGTCCATGGTCCGGCGGATCTGATGGTCCGACTGGTCGACGCCCGCGTCGGTGAAATCCTTGCGGATCTTGCGGAACACGTCTTCCTCGCCCGGCTCCTCGAAATCGGCGCGGACCACTTCCTTCGCGTAGTCCTGGGCCTTGTCGGCATCGAGGCCAAGCTTCTCGGCCGCCCACAGGCCCAGCAGCTTGTTGCGACGGGCCACCGCCTTGAAGCGCAGCTCCTCGTCGTGGGCGAACTTGGATTCAAAGGCCTCCTCGCGACGGTCGAAGGTGCTCATGCGTCAGTCTCCTGCCTTCTAGCGGTGGCGCCCTCAGGCGCTGAAATCGATTGCGGTGCCGCCATCATATGGGGATCCGATGAGCCCTTGCATATCCTTCGCGACCCACCAAATCAACGCGTATCGGTCGCACCGCTCCCGCTCGTCCAGACATCGCCCCGCGAGCGGGCCGCAGGACACCCTGCCGGGTCGCCGGGACCGCGTAAAATCTCTTCAGCGGCTTCATTGTACTTTACGGGGCGATCGTGTAGGTTCCGCGCCATCGAGCGGGGGGCCGAAAGCGCATCTGCCGTTCTCGCGCCCTTCCGATGACCGTCCCGACCCCGGCCACGGCCGAACGAGACATTGTCCGACAAAGGGCATGGGACCGCAGTCAACCGGAGCGTCTCCGCCAGTATGGATTTTCTTTCTCAAACACGGTACGTGCCTATGAACCGCCGCCGGCGCATTTACGAGGGCAAGGGCAAGATCCTCTATGAGGGCCCGGAACCCGGTACGCTCATCCAGCACTTCAAGGATGATGCAACTGCCTTCAACGCCAAGAAGCATGAGATTGTCGATGGCAAGGGGGTCCTGAACAACCGGATCTCCGAGTACATCTTCAACCATCTCAACGCGATCGGTATCCCGACCCACTTCATTCGCCGGATGAACATGCGCGAGCAGCTCATCCGCGAGGTCGAGATCATCCCGCTGGAAGTGGTTGTGCGCAACGTCGCCGCCGGCTCGCTGTCCAAGCGCCTCGGCATCGAGGAAGGCACGCAGCTGCCGCGGTCGATCATCGAGTTCTATTACAAGAACGACGCGCTCGACGACCCGATGGTCTCCGAGGAGCACATCACCGCCTTCGGATGGTGCACGCCCCAGGAGATGGACGACATCATGGCGCTGGCCATCCGCGTCAACGACTTCCTGACCGGCCTGTTCCTGGGCGTCGGCATCCGTCTCGTCGACTTCAAGATCGAGTGCGGCCGCCTGTGGGAAGGCGACATGATGCGCATCGTCGTCGCCGACGAGATCTCGCCGGACAGCTGCCGCCTGTGGGACATCCAGTCCAACGAGAAGATGGACAAGGACCGCTTCCGCCGCGACCTCGGCGGTATGCTGGAAGCCTACCAGGAAGTGGCCCGGCGCCTCGGCATCCTCAACGACAACGACCGGCCGAATGGCACAGGTCCGGTGCTCGTCAAGTAAGCTGCTCGTCAAGTAAGATCGCCGCGCGCCTCGCACGCACAAGACAAGGAAAGCCCCGACCGGAAACGGCCGGGGCTTTCGGCTTTTCGGGGAAGCCTTGCGCGCAAGGTCAGGTGCGGTTGATCGAGACGCCGCCGTCGACCAGCATCGCCGTGCCGGTGGTGAAGCTGGAGGCCGGCGAGGCGAGGTAGAGCGCGGTCCCGGCGACCTCCTGCGGCGAAGAAATGCGCTTGAGCGCATGCAGGCTCTCCACGAAGGCCAGCGCCTCCGGCGTCGAAGCGGCCTCGCGCCCCATCGGCGTGTCGATGCCGCCGGGCAGGATCGCGTTGACCCGGATCCCCTTCGCGCCGACCTCGGCCGCCAGCACCTTGGTCAGGCCGACGAGCCCGGCCTTGCTGGCGCCGTAGGCCGCCATGCCCGGCAGGCCGGCCGTATGGCCGACAAACGTGGACGTGAAGATCAGCGAGCCGCCGCCACGCTCCTCCATGGCCGGGATCTGGTATTTCGCCCCGAGGAACCCGCTGGTCAGGTTGGTGGCGAGCACCGTGTTCCAGTCGGCGAGCGACAGGGACGGCGCCGGCGCCATGGGGCCGATCATGCCCGCATTGTTGAAGGCGATGTCGAGCCCGCCGAAGCGGTCCTTCGCCAGATCGACCAGCGCCCTGGCATAGTCCTCCTCCTGCACGTCGCCGGCAAGCACGGCCGCCCGGCCGCCCGCCTGCTCGATCTCCCCGGCAACCTCCTCCAGCTCGCCCCGGCGCCGCGCGCCGAGAACGACGGCGCAGCCTTCCGCGGCGAAGAGCCGTGCTGTCGCAGCTCCCAGCCCGGAGCTCGCCCCGGTGATGATCGCGACCTTGTCTTCCAGTATCGGCATGAAACCCTCCATCGCCGTTGCAATGGCAGGCTTGGTAGGCGGGGAACGAGGGCCGCGACACCCGATTAGAGATTGCGGTCAGGCTTTTCTGCCGGCCAGGCGCACACCCGCGTTGCAACCCTCGGCTGAGGCCCTTAATCTGCCTGCGCATTGAAATGGATTGGGGAAATTGCAATGAAGGTTATGTCGGCCGGGAGCTCCTGGCAGAAGATTGTACTCGTCCTTTTCGCGGGCCTGATGCTCGCCGCATGCCAGACTAGCGGATTGAAATCCGGAGCGCTGAAGACCGACTTCCCGCCGGCGGGCTGGAAGACGCAACGCAGCGGCAACGATACCGCCTATTTCTGCACACGTCCGACCTGTAGCACCCCCCAGCTGGTGGTCATCTCGCCCACCCGCCAGAGGGGCAATGTCGAGGAAGCGATCAAGCGGAACATCATCAGCACTGCCCTTGTGGACGAGCTCTTCGATGTTCTGAAGGTGGCATCCCGCAAGCAGGTCAACGCATCCTCGACACGCAAGATCACCACCCCCACCTATTCGGGTTTCGAAAATCTGGTCACGCTTCGGGACAGGAATGGCAAGAAGCTCTATCTCGCCGTCCGCAATGTGATTCAGCGAGACCGCGGAATTGTGGTGACATCTGCTGCGACCTCGCCGGGCATCGCCAAGCGCAACCTCGCCCGCTTCTTCGCCCAGACGACCATCCAGCGCGTCCAGTAACCCCGCACGCCGCGATACCGGACCTCCTGGCGCGCGGCGGTTGGCCGCGCGTCGCAAAAGGGCTTTCATCGGGGGCGTCGTCGCGCTAGAAGCGGGCCAACTGCCCAGCCGGCGGACGCCAACGCGCGCCGGCGCCGACTTGCGGAGACATTCCCCGATGAAAGCACGCGTGACCGTTACCCTGAAATCCGGCGTCCTCGACCCGCAGGGCAAGGCGATCGAGGGTGGCCTTGCCGCGCTCGGCTTCGCCGGCGTCGACAGCGTGCGCCAGGGCAAGGTCTTCGATCTGGAGATCGGCGGCCGCGACGCGCAAACCGCGCGCGCCGATCTCGCCGCCATGTGCGAGAAGCTGCTCGCCAACACGGTGATCGAGAACTACGACATCGAGATCCTCTGACGGGATCGCCCGCAACGCGGGCAGCGAGACGCGGGAGGCCGGCATGGACGAAGACAGTGCCAGGGTCCTGCGTTTCCTGTTGATCAAGGCAGCGGTCTTCATCGCCCTGCCGGCCGCGCTGGCGCTCGCCGCCGCGCTGTTCCTGGTGTGAACCGATCCTGGTGTGATCCGAAAGGGAGTCCTCCCGCCATGAAGTCCGCCGTCGTCACCTTCCCCGGCTCGAATCGCGAGCGCGACATGATGCATGCGCTGGAGCTGGTCTCCGGCCGCAAGCCCGAAGCCGTGTGGCATGCCGATACCAGCCTGCCGGACGTCGATCTGGTCGTGCTGCCGGGCGGCTTTTCCTACGGCGACTACCTGCGCTCCGGCGCCATCGCGGCCCGCGCGCCGGTGATGGATGCGATCCGCGCCTTCGCCGCCCGCGGCGGCATGGTGCTCGGCGTGTGCAACGGCTTCCAGATGTTGACCGAGGCGGGCCTGCTGCCCGGCGCCCTGATGCGCAATGCGGGCCTGACCTTCGTCTGCCGCGAAGTGCAGCTGGAGACCGCCTCCACGGCCAACCGCTTCACCACCGGCATGCGCAAGGGCGAGACCTGGCGCTGCCCCGTCGCCCATCACGACGGCAACTATTTTGCGGATGCTGAGACCATCGCGCGGCTGGAGGGCGAGGATCGCGTCGCCTTCCGCTATGCGAGCGGCACCAACCCGAACGGCTCGATCAACGACATCGCCGGCATCACCAACGAGGTCGGCAACGTGCTCGGCATGATGCCGCACCCGGAAAACTACGTCGACGCGCAGCAGGCAAGCACCGACGGGCGCGCCTTCTTCGAGAGCATCTGCGGGGCCTTCGCCGCCGCCTGATGCGAAAGCGGCGAGACAGGGGAGACAACCGATGAGCCGTTCCGCCTCCGGGTCTCCCTTCAAGGCTGAGGAAAAGGCGGAACTCGCCCGCCGGCTGCGCGACTATCTGCGCGACGAACTCGGCGCCGAGGCCGGCATGCTGGAGACCGAGGCCTTTCTCGACTTCATCGCCGCCGAAATCGGCAACGCCTTCTACAATCGCGGCCTTTTCGATGCCCAGGTGGCGATTGCCGCCCGCCTGGAAGAGGCGACGGACGCGGTCTACGCGCTGGAAAAGCCCGCCCGGGCGTGATCGCTGGGCGGCTGGCCGAACTGCCGCGAATAGGCCCGGCTGAAGGCCGAGGCGCTGGAAAACCCGACACGGCCGGCAACGCTCTTCAACACCCCTCCCCGCGCAATCTCCTGCCGCGCAAGGCACAGCCGCCAGGCCTGCAGATAGGCGCCCGGCGTCTGGCCGACCGTGCGCCGGAAGCCGGTGGCGAAGGCGGTGCGCGACATGCCGCAGATCCCCGCCAGCTCCTCCAGCCGCCAGCGCCGCTCCGGCGCCTCGTGCATGGCGACCAGCGCCAGCATGATCTGCGGATGGCCGAGCCCGGCGATCAGCCCGTCCCGCGCCTGCCCGGTCTCGATGGCATGGCGCAGGAAGCGGATCACCACGATCTCGCACAGACGGTCGACGATGGCCTTGCCGCCGCAACGCGGGCTGGTCACCTCCTCGTGCAACACGGCGGCAACCGCCGCCAGCGCCGGGGCCTCGGTAAGATCGATGCAGACCTCCTCCGGCAGCGCGGTCGCAAGCGGCGAACCCGGTCCGCCGAGATCGACCCGTGCCGCGACCGCCAGGCGTCCCTGCAGCCGGCAGCCCTCTCGCGTGCCGTCGACACGGAACACCAGCCGCCGCAGCACCAGCGGCTCGTTCTCATCGAGGGTCTCGTCCCCCGTCAGCAACAGATGCGCCGGCTCGCCCGGCGGCAAGGCACTGCCCAGCACGCAGGCGGAAATACGGAACCGGTCGATCAGGGCCGACAGCCGGTCGACGCGCCCTTGCGGCATGCTGGCATCGTTCATTGAACTCTCGATCATGAAAAGCGGACTGAACTTTTCCGTTCATACATTATCTTGCACAGGCCAACAAGGATGGCCGGCGACGACCGCCCGCCAAGCAAAGTTTCGAAAGGACGCCCATGTCCCTGCTTCCCCGTCAGAAGGTTCCCGCTCTCGCGCTGGAGACGCTCGCTCACGGCCGCTTCGACCTTGCCGCCGAGGCCCCGGACTTCGCGACGCTCGTCGTCTTCTATCGCGGCCTGCACTGCCCGATCTGCGCCACCTACCTGAAGGAACTGGAGCGCCTGACGCCGGCCTTTGCCGAGCGCGGCGTGACGACGCTGGCCCTGTCCTCCGACGACAGGGAGCGAGCAGAGGCGATGGCAGAGAAGATCGGGGCGCAGGCCCTGCGCATCGGCTACGGCCTGCCGCTGCAGGTCGCCCGCGACTGGGGGCTCTACACGTCGGCCGGGCGCGGCACGACGTCCATCGGCATCGAGGAGCCGGAGCTCTTCTCCGAGCCGGGCGTGTTCCTGGTGCGGACTGACGGCACGCTCTACTTCGCCTCTGTGCAGACGATGCCCTTCGTGCGCCCTCATTTCCAGGAGATGGTCGGCGCACTCGATTTCGTGCGCAAGAACGACTATCCGGCGCGCGGCGAATACACCGGCGCAGTCTGACGCCGGGCCTTACTGCCCGGTGATGAAGCGCAAGGCTCCCGGCTCGACGGCAACCTCGAGCCGGCTTGCCGACATCGGCTCTCCGTCGAGGTTGATGGCCAGATCCTCCTCGGCCTCGATGGTCAGGCGGGTGAAGCTCGCCTTGCGGGCATAGCCGTCGAACTGGCTGTCGGCCTCGCGCAGCAGGCCGGACAGGAGCGTCACCAGATGCTCCGCCTCGGGCTGGGGAAACAGCGTCAGGTCGAGGCGGCCATCGTCGATACGCGCATCGGCGCAAAGCGGCACGCCGCCGCCGGCCAGCCGGCCGTTGCCGATGGCCATGGCGATGAAGTCGCCCTCCCAGGAAAATCCGTCGGCATTGAAGGTGGCGTGCATCGGCGTCAGCTCGCCGAGCCGGCTGGCACCGGCAATGAGATAGGCGGCGCCGCCGAGCAGGCGCTTGGCGCGCGGATCGGTCTCGCGGGTGATACGCGTGACCGAGCCTCCGCTCGCCACATTGACGAAGACCCGCCCGTTGATGCGCCCGACATCGATGGGCTGCGGCGTTCCGGTGGCGCACAGGTTCAGCGCGGCGACGAGATCGTGGACCGGCAGGCCGAGGCCGGTGGCAAAGTCGTTGGCCGTGCCCAGCGGCAACACGCCGAAGGCGCAGTCGGTGGCGGGATCGGCCTCCAGCGCCGCCGCGACCACCTGGTTCACCGTGCCGTCGCCGCCGCCGGCGACGATCACCTGCGGCCGCTCGCCCGGATCGCGCCGCACGGCTTCCTGCGCGAACTGCGTCGCATCGTCCCCGTCATAGGTCACCTGGACACGGACCTCGTGCCCTTCGGTGCGCAACCGCTCCACGGCCTCGCGCACGTCCTCGCGCTGGGAGGACTTGCCATTCAGGATCAGCAGGAGACGACGCATGCGGATGGTCCGTTCTGGTGTGGCGGAGGCAGGAGCTGCGGCGGAAGGAAGCGGATGGCCGACGATGGGGAGCATAAAGCGCGCCTTGTGGATAGATGGGAACGCGGAAGAGGCATGTCTACAATTCCCTTTGTCCCTCCGGTTTGCTAAACGGGCGGCATCTTCCGCTTTCGAGGTTGCAGGCCCCCATGATCCCCAACGACATCGCCATCACTCCCGAGCTCGTCGAGGCCCACGGCCTCAAGCCGGACGAGTACGATCGCATTCTGGCGCTGATCGGGCGGGAGCCGACATTTACCGAGCTCGGTATCTTCTCGGCCATGTGGAACGAGCACTGTTCCTACAAGTCGTCGAAGAAGTGGCTCAAGACCCTGCCGACCACCGGCCCCCGCGTCATCCAAGGCCCGGGCGAGAATGCCGGCGTGGTCGATATCGGCGACGGCGAGGTCGTGGTCTTTAAGATGGAAAGCCATAACCACCCCTCCTACATCGAGCCCTACCAGGGCGCTGCGACCGGCGTCGGCGGCATCCTGCGCGACGTCTTCACCATGGGCGCGCGGCCCGTGGCGGCGATGAACGCGCTGCGCTTCGGCGCGCCCGAGCATCCGCGCACGAAGCACCTCGTCTCCGGTGTCGTCGCGGGCGTTGGCGGCTACGGCAACTCCTTCGGTGTCCCAACGGTCGGCGGCGAGGTCGAGTTCCACGCGCGCTACAACGGCAACTGCCTGGTCAACGCCTTTGCCGCCGGCATCGCCCGCGCGGACGGCATCTTCCTGTCCAAGGCCGAGGGCGTCGGCCTGCCGGTCGTCTATCTCGGTGCCAAGACGGGCCGCGACGGCGTCGGCGGCGCCACCATGGCCTCTGCCGAGTTCGACGAGACCATCGAGGAGAAGCGCCCGACCGTGCAGGTCGGCGATCCCTTCACCGAAAAGTGCCTGCTGGAAGCCTGCCTGGAGCTGATGACGACCGGCGCGGTCGTCGCGATCCAGGACATGGGCGCCGCCGGCCTGACCTGCTCGGCCGTGGAAATGGGCGCCAAGGGCAATCTCGGCATCACGCTCGACCTCGACGCGGTGCCGGTGCGCGAGGAGCGCATGACCGCCTACGAGATGATGCTGTCGGAGAGCCAGGAGCGCATGCTCATGGTGCTCAAGCCCGAGAAGGAAGACGAGGCCAAGGCCATCTTCCGCAAGTGGGGGCTGGACTTCGCCATCGTCGGCATCACCACCGACACGCTGCGCTTCATCGTCAACCACCAGGGCGAGACCGTCGCCGACCTGCCGATCAAGGAGCTGGGCGACGAGGCGCCGGAATACGACCGTCCGTGGGTCGAAAGCCCCAAGCGCGAGGTGCTGGCCGCCAGCGCCATTGCCGAGCCGGACGACTATGCCGCCGCCCTCCTGACGCTCGTCGGCAATGCCAACGGCGCCTCGCGCCGCTGGGTCTACGAGCAGTACGACACCCTGGTGCAGGGCAACACGCTCGCCTCTCCGGGAGGCGATGCCGGCATCATCCGCGTCGGCACCGAGGGCAAGGCGCTGGCCTTCACCGTCGACGTGACCCCGCGCTATGTGGAAGCGGATCCCTTCGAGGGCGGCAAGCAGGCCATCGCCGAATGCTGGCGCAACCTGACGGCCGTCGGCGCCGAGCCGCTGGCCGCGACCGACAACCTGAACTTCGGCAATCCGGAGCGGCCCGAGATCATGGGTCAGCTGGTCGGGGCCATCAAGGGCATCGGCGAGGCCTGCCGCGAACTCGACTTCCCGATCGTCTCGGGCAACGTCTCGCTCTACAACGAGACCAGCGGCGAGGGAATCCTGCCGACCCCGGCCATCGGCGGCGTCGGCCTTCTGCCGGACCTGTCCCGCCGCGCGGCAGCAGCCTTTGCCAACGAGGGCGACGTGGTCGCGGTGATCGGCGGCCATGGCACGCATCTGGGCCAGAGCGCCTATCTGCGCGACATCCTGGGCCGCGAGGAAGGCGCACCGCCCCCGGTGGACCTTGCCGCCGAGCGCCGCCGCGGCGACTTCGTGCGCGATCTGATCCGCGCCGGGCGCGTCACCGCCGTCCACGACATCTCCTCCGGCGGCCTTGCCGTGGCGCTGGCCGAGATGGCCATGGCGGGCGACAAGGGCGCGCGGGTCAAGGTGCCCGCCCCGGCCCATGCCGCGCTGTTCGGCGAGGACCAGGGCCGCTACGTGCTGACCTTCAACACCGATGAGGCCGCCTCGGTGCTGGAGGATGCGCTCGACGCGGGGCTCGAGATCGTCGAGATCGGCCAGGTCGAGGGCAGCGATTTGACGGTTGAGGACATTCTCACCATATCCGTTGCAAAGCTGCGCGAGACCCACGAGACTTGGTTCCCGCACTACATGACGGGCGCCTGAGCGCCCGTCCTCGAACTTTGAGGGTATCGGGGCGGGCCGCCGGCATAGGCCGCCCCGGAGAGGGAAGGACGGAACGCATGGCAATGCAGGCGCGCGAGATCGAGGCTCTCATCAAGGAAGCCTTGCCCGATGCGCAGGTCGAAATCCGCGATCTCGCCGGTGACGGCGACCATTACGCCGCGGTGGTGATCTCCTCGGCATTCCAGGGCAAGACGCGGGTCCAGCAACACCAGATGGTCTACCAGGCGCTCAAGGGCAACATGGGCGGGGAGCTGCACGCGCTCGCCCTGCAGACCAGCGCTCCCGAGTAATCCGCAACAGGACACCGGGCATTCCACGGTCGCCGGACCTTGACCCGGCAGAACGAAAGGACAGTGACATGAGCATTCAGCAGTGGATCAAGAACGAGGTCGACACCAACGACGTCGTGCTGTTCATGAAGGGCACTCCGACCTTCCCGCAGTGCGGGTTCTCCGGTCAGGTCGTGCAGATCCTCGATTACGTCGGCGTGCCCTACAAGGGCATCAACGTGCTGGAGGACGACGAGCTGCGCCAGGGGATCAAGGAGTTCTCCCAGTGGCCGACCATTCCCCAGCTCTACGTGAAGGGCGAGTTCCTCGGCGGCTGCGACATCGTGCGCGAGATGTTCCAGAACCAGGAACTGCAGTCGCATTTCGCTGAAAAGGGCATCTCGACCCGTCAGTCCGCCTGATCAAACAGGTTAATAAAGAGTTAATAATGGGCGGATCGAAGTCGATCCGCCCTTTCTTTTTGCAAAAATTGTCGGCTAGGCAAATTTTGCCGAATCACTCACGATGAATGCCAGATGAACACGCATTTCAGGCTAGGATCAGTGAGAGGGTGCTAGTCCTCGGTTGAACAGGGGTTCCCGTCACCGAAAGGAACGACAGATGCGCATCGCAAAGCTTGCCGTTGCCGGTATCGCCCTCAGCCTGGGTCTCGGTCTTGCGACCATGGCGCAGGAATCGGATGCAGGCCTGCGCCGTATCTCCTGCGTGAACCTCACCGTCTTCGCCCCGTCAGCCAACGGCCTCAGCGATGCCGACACCTGCCGCGCCCATGGGGGCGTTGCGGCCAAGGGTGCCGCCGAAGCCTCCGCAGCTCTCGTCATCCTGGTGCGCAACCAGCCCGCCGGGTCCGACCACGGCCTGACCACCGCCAGCAACGGATCGTAGCCGCTTCCCCGCAGCTCAGCCCGATCCGTATTTGCGTGCAGCGTCGAGGGCGAGACCCGCCCCGACGCTGCCGAACACGTCGCCCTGCACCACCCTTGCGCCCGGCAGCAAGCCGGTCAGCCGCTCCCGCACAAAGGGCACCGACGCCGAGCCGCCGGTCAGGAACACCGAGGAGATATCCCCGGCCGCAACGCCCGCCTGTGCCAAGCACCCCGACAACGCCCCTTCCACGCCCGCAACCGCCTGGCTGATCGCGTCGATCAGATCGGACCGCGACACGTCCACATCGAGCGCGCCGCCACGCAGCGGGAACGCAAGCCGGTAGAGCTCCTCGTGCGACAGCGCGATCTTGGCGGCCTCCACCGCGCCGGCCAGCGCATGGCCCTGCCGCTCCGACACCACCGACATCAGCCGGTCGACCAGCTCCGGCCGGGCCGCATCCTGCCGCAGGTCCTTCAGCCGCGTGTCGATCTGCGGGGCGTAGAGGAAGTTGATCCGGTGCCAGGTGGCGAGCTCGAAATAGGCCCAGTTCGGCAGGTCGCGGCGCGGGTCGCGCGAGGGCGTGCCGTAGCCGAGTTCCGGCATCACCCGGGCAAGGCTGAGCAGCCGGTCGAAATCCGTGCCGCCGATGTGAATGCCGGTGCTGGCGAGAATGTCCTCGCGCCGGTCCGTCTTCGCCCGCCGCTCCGGCGACACGCGCACCACCGCAAAATCCGAGGTACCGCCGCCAAGGTCGACGATCACCGCCAGCTCCTCGCGCGTCACCGCGCGCTCATAGTCGAGCGCGGCGGCGATCGGCTCGAACTGGAAGGCGACGGAGGTAAACCCGACCTTGCGGGCAATGGCCTCCAGCTCCGCCTCGGCCCGCTTGTCGGCCTCGTCGTTCTCGTCGACGAAGCGCACGGGACGGCCGAGCACCACCTCCTCGAAGGCATGGCCGGCGGCCTGCTCGGCCCGGTGCTTCACCTGCGCCAGGTAAAGACCGATGATCTCGCCGAAGGTCCAGCGCTGCGCCCGGATCGTCGTCTTCTCGGACATGGTGCTGGAGCCGAGCACGCTTTTCAGCGCCCGCATCAGGCGTCCCTCGATGCCTTCCACATAGGTGGAGACCGCATCGCGCCCGAAGCGCACATGCGCATCCTCGAAGGAGAAGAAGATCGTGCTCGGCAGCACGACGCTGTCCCCCTCCAGCGGCAGCAGCCGCGCCGTGCCGTCCCCCTGGAGCAGCGAGGCGGTGGAGTTGGAGGTGCCGAAGTCGATGCCGCAAGGGCGAAGGCTGGTCATGGTCGGTTCCGGGTCGTGTCGTGTCGCGCCGCGACGGACGCAAAAGAAAGCCGCGGCCGGGAGGCGGTCCTCCCGGCGCGGGCAGCGGTCTGGAAGGGTCGGTTATTCGGCGGCGAACAGCGTCCGCGTCATGGCAAGGCCGGCAGCGCAGGGCTCCTCCGCCTCGCCGCCGGACGCTGCCGCATCGGCAGCACCAGGACGTATACCGGCGAAATCGAACAGCTGGATGTCATGCAGATGCGAGGGGCGAACCTGCGTCAGCGCCTTGGCCATGGTGGCAAGGCGGCCGGGGCTCTCCTGCTCCCAGCCCTGCAGCATGCGCTTGACCTCGGCACGCTGCAGCCCGTCCTGGCTGCCGCACAGGTCGCACGGGATGATCGGGAACTCCATCGCACGGGCAAAGCGCGCGATGTCGTCCTCCGCGCAGGCGATCAGCGGCCGCAGGACCATCAGGTCGCCCTCGTCATTGACCAGCTTCGCCGGCATGGACGACAGCCGCCCGCCGTGGAAGAGGTTCATGAACAGGGTCTCCAGCGCATCCTCGCGGTGATGGCCCAGCACCACCGCCTGACACCCCTCCTCACGCGCCGTGCGGTAGAGCAGGCCCCGGCGCAGCCGCGAACAGAGTGAGCAATAGGTGCGCCCTTCCGGGATCTTCGAGGTGACGATGGAATAGGTGTCCTGCCGCACGATCCGGTGCGGGATGCCGTTTTCGCTCAGGAACTGGGGCAGGATGTGCGAGGGGAAGCCCGGCTGGCCCTGGTCGAGATTGCAGGCGAGCAGATCCACCGGCAGCAGCCCGCGCCACTGCAGCTCCAGCAGGACGGCCAGCAGCGTGTAGCTGTCCTTGCCGCCCGACAGGCAGACGAGCCAGCGCGGCCGCTCGCCGCTAGCCTCCACCATGGCATGGCGGGCGATGGTCTCGCGCGTCTCGCGCAGCAGCCGCTTGCGCAGCTTCTTGAAGCCGACCGAGGACGGCGCGTTGCGATAGAGCGCGAGAACGTCGCTCTCCACACTGTCGGCAAGGTCGTTCATGGCTCGCGAGCGCCCCGGCTGGCTGTCACAAAGGTATCGATGATCCCGCTGGAATAGCGCCTTGCGCCCTCCACGCCAAGCGGAAAGCCGCGACGGCTCTCTCCAACCGCGCCTCAGGCTTCGCCGGCGGGCAGAGCCACACTCTCGTCGCCAAGGGTCTGGTTGCGGCCCGAGGCCTTGGCCGCGAACAGCGCGGCATCGGCACGGCTGCGCACCGTGTCCACGCTCTTGCCGCCGCGATTGTCGGCCATGCCGATGGACACGGTAATGGTGCCGAGGATCCGCCCGGCATGGGAGAGCGTCAGCGTTGCCATGCGCGTGCGGATGTGCTCGGCGATCCGGTAAGCCTCCTCCTTCGAGACCTTCGGCAGCAGCACCGCGAACTCCTCGCCGCCGAAGCGATAGCACACGCCCCGGTCGCCGACGATGTCGGTGAGAATGCCGCCCACGGTCTGCAGCACCGTGTCGCCCGCATCGTGACCGAACTCGTCGTTGAACCGCTTGAAGTGGTCGATATCGATCACGAAGCAGGTCAGCTCCGGCTCACCCTCCTCGCGCGCCCAGCACGCCAGCGCCTCGTCGAGGGACCGGCGGTTGAGCAGGCCGGTCAGCGGATCGCGCACAGCCAGCCGGGTCAAGCGCTCGCGCAGCTGCAGGTTGGCCACCGCCAGCGCGACGTTTTCGCCGATCATACCGAGATAGGCCTGATACTCGCGGATCGTCCCCGGATTGCCCGACACGTCGGCAAAGGACAGCAGGCCGAGCGTGTCGCCATGGGCGCTCAGGGGAATGCACAGGATCGAGTCAGATGCCTTCGCCAGATGCCGGCACTCCACGTCGTCATGCTTGCTGGTGCTGTGATGCGGCTGGCCGCGGCGCAGGCCCCAGCACTCTTCCGGGCTGAAGTTCGCCGCCATCTCGTCCGGCAACTGCCAGGCCCCCAGCCGGGACAATTCGGTGTTGGCTTCATTGCGCACGAACAGGGCACCGCCGAGCTCGGGGAAAATCTGCGGCGAGAAGCGCCCCACCACCTCGGCGATCTCCGGCACTCTCTGGCAGGCCTGCATCCGGTGCATCATCTGCAGGATCAGGTCCTTCATCTTCAGGTCGCGGCGACGCTCGGCGTCGAGCCGCTCGCGCTCCAACCCGTTTTCCCGGAAGACACGGATCGCCGAGGTCAGCTCGCCGATCTCGTCGCTGCGCCCGTCATGCGGCACTTCGACGGCGAAGTCCTGGGTCGCCAGCCGCTTGACGATGCCGGTCATCTGGGTGAGCGGCACGGAGACCCTCCGCCGCAGCACAAAATAGAGCACGGCGAGGAAAACCACCGCCGTAAGCGCGAGGAGAACGCGGGCGATCATACCCAGCCAGTCGGCCCAGATCTGCGCCCGCTGAAGCTCGAGGCCGGTGCGCTGGTCCACCATGGTGCGGAAGCGCTCGACATCGCCGACCAGGCGCACATGCTGGCTGTAATGTTCGTCGCCGAACAAGGCATCGCGCGCAGCCTGCACGTTGCCCGAGCGGTAGGTCTCGACGGCGGTTGTCTCGATCTCCTCCAGCCGATCGACGGTCGCCGCGATCCGCTCCAGCAGCTCCAGTTCCTCGCCGCTCGCCCCGAGGCTCCCGGCCTGGCGCGCCAGCGCCTCCAACCGGTGCTCCTCTTCGTTCACCCGCTCGAAGACCGCCAGATGCGCCGGATCGTCCCGCATCACGTAAAGCCGCGCCTCGTCGGTGCGCAACTCGGCGTCGACCTCCAGCTGCGCGCCGAGATCGTTCAGCGCCATGTGCACTTCCACCGAGCGCCGCTCGGCCGCGGCCATACGGTCGGACACGATGAAGGCAATGCCGGACAGGGCAGTGAGCAGGAGCGTCACCGCATAGGCCAGATTGGTGATGGTGCTGATCTTCATGGGACGTACCCGGAGGCTGGCGACACGGGATCTCGCCATAGCACCAGCAGTCTAACCGAAAAACCGCCAATCGCCCCCCAAGGGCTGCTCCCGGCGATTTCGGCAGCAATCGGAAGCTTTTTTCGCCGCGAGCGGCAGAACGATCACAGGCCGGAGCGGCGCGGCGCTCCGGCCCGTCGATCTCAAGAGGCGGGAACGTAGCGCCAGGCGCCGTCCTTGGCCTCCGCCCGGCCGACGCCCGGCCACGGCAGGTGGTAGCCGATGAGCAACAGCTCGTCGGTCGCAGCGCGGTCGAGCAGCTGCTTGCGCGTTGCCGCCGCAACCTCCGGCAACTGGTCGGTGCTCGGTTGCCAGTCGGGCCGCGCGAAGGACACTGCCGGATGCGTCAGCGCATCGCCCAGCACCAGCAGCTGCTGTCCGCCATCCTCCACCAGAACGGACATGTGGCCCGGCGTGTGGCCCGGCGTCGCGATCATCGTCACACCCGATACGACGACGTGGTCCGCACCGACGCGCTCGGTCTTCTCCGCCACCGCACCGAGATTGCGCTGCGCGCCGAGCGCGAAGGAATGCAGCTCTTCCGGATTGCCGGAGATGAAATCCGGATCCATCCAGAAATCCCATTCCGCCGCGCCGATCAGATAGCCGGCATTGGGGAAGCGCTCGGTCTCGTCGAAATCGTCGATGATTCCCCACACGTGATCGGGATGCCCATGGGTCAACACCACATGCGTCACCGCCTCGCGGTCGATCCCGGCCTCGTCGAAGCTGTCGGCGAGTTGGCCGGCGCTCTCGAAGAAGTTCATCCCCGCGCCCGTATCGACCAGAACCAGGGCATCGCCCCGGCGGATCAAGGTGATGTTGAGCGCGCTGGCCCGTGTGTTCGGATCATCGCCATTCGCCTGCAGGAAGGCGGAGCGCTCGGCCTCCGGAACGTTTGAGGCAACCGTCGAGGCCGGCAGCGACAGCCCGCCGTCGCTGAGCACGATGATCTCGCTGTCGCCGAGCTGGAAGGAATGCGCCTTCGGCTCCGCACGGGCGCGTGTGGCGGCCATTGGAACGGCCAGCCCTGCCCCGGTCAGAATCAGTCCGGTGCGAAGCGTTGCCGGCGCGGCCAGTCCGCCGCCCAGAAATGCACGTCTTGAAAAGCTCACGGCGCATCCTCCCATTTTTCGACATCATATTCGAACCAAGGAATATGAAAAGCCGAAAGCGGATGCGGATGCCGGGAGCGATGGAGAAGGGAATCACCGCGCCCGGAAAACAAGGGGCGTAAAAACAAAGGGGCGCGCCGATGGCGCGCCCCTCAAAGGCCTGGCGGTCCTTGTCAAAAAATCAACGCGAGTAGAACTCGACGATGAGGTTCGGCTCCATCTGAACCGGGTACGGCACGTCGCTCAGCGTCGGGACGCGCGAGAAGGTCGCGGTCATCTTGCTGTGGTCGGCGGTGACGTAGTCCGGCACATCGCGCTCCGCCAGCTGGACTGACTCGAGCACGGTGACGAGCTGACGCGACTTCTCGCGAACCTCGATCAGGTCGCCCGGGTTGCAACGGTAGCTCGCGATGTTGACGCGGCGGCCGTTGACCTTGACGTGACCGTGGTTGATGAACTGGCGGGCGGCGAAGACGGTCGGAACGAACTTCGCGCGGTAGATCACCGCGTCGAGACGGCGCTCGAGCAGGCCGATCAGGTTCTCCGAGGTGTCACCCTTCATCCGCGAGGCTTCCACGTAGATCTTGTGGAACTGCTTCTCGGAGATGTTGCCGTAGTAGCCCTTGAGCTTCTGCTTGGCGCGCAGCTGCACGCCGAAGTCGGAGAGCTTGCCCTTGCGGCGCTGGCCGTGCTGGCCCGGGCCGTACTCGCGGCGGTTGGCCGGAGACTTCGGACGACCCCAGATGTTTTCGCCCATCCGGCGGTCAATCTTGTACTTTACACCATGGCGCTTCGACATGCGCGGTTCCCTCGTTGTGTTTGCATTCTTGCAAGGAAACGCGACCTCCTCTCCTCATTTCCCGTAATTGGAAAATCAGGCGACAGGATCCCCGGCCAACAGCGCCGGCGCGGGGCTCCACGGTAGCGTGAAATGCAAAGCGGGCCGACTGGGCCCGCAAAGCGAGAGGATGCCTACTCCAAAGCCGTCTTCGAGTCAAACGCTCGATGCCGCCTCCTGGCCGGAAATCGCCAGCGTTTCCGCCGAAAGCAGCTCCAGCACCGCAGACAGGTCGCGGCCCGAGGTGGCAAGCGCCCGCGCCGGCGCGCCAGCGCCCTCCTCGCCGGTCGCCGCCCCGCTGGCGAGCAGAACGTCGCGCAGGCGCCGGGCGATGGCGGGCGCCGGATCGAGCCAGTCCACCGGCCAGGGCGCGATCTGCGCCATGCGCGGCGCCAGCAGCGGGAAATGCGTGCAGGCAAGCACCACCACATCGGTGCGCCGGCCGTTCTTTTCCACGAAACAGGGAGCGATCTCGGCCGCCAGCACCGCCGGATCGAGATGCCCGCGCAGCAAGGCCTCCTCGGCAAGGCCGGCAAGCTGCCGCGCCCCCACCAAAGTGATCGCAACATCCGGCGCGAAGCGGTGGATCAGGTCGAACGTGTAGTCGCGCGTGACCGTGCCGGGCGTTGCCAGCACGCTGACGAGGCCCGAGCGCGTGCGCTCCGCCGCCGGCTTGATCGCCGGCACGGTGCCGACGACGGGAATGTCGAGAGCAGCCCGCAGGGGCGGGAGGACCAGGGTCGAGGCCGTATTGCAGGCAATGACCACCGCCGCCGGGTGCAGCTCGCCGGCAAGTCGTGTCACCACATCGGTGCAGTGGCGTGTGAGCGCCTCGGCCTGCCAGGCGCCATAGGGAAAGCCGGCATCGTCCGCCGCATAGACCAGCGGCAGGCCCGGCATCAGCCGCCGGATCTCGCGGGCGACCGTGATGCCGCCGATACCGCTGTCGAAAACGAGGACCGGAGCCGGTTCCGCCATGCCTTCCCCCGGATCAGGACACGGGCGGGCCAATTTGCCCGCGCATCAGCCCCGCGGGCGGGTCGCGCGGCCTTCGAGCGCCGCCACCACCCCGCGCAGGGTCTTCACTTCCTGATCGGTGAGTGAGGCTTTTTGAAGGATGTTGCGCAGGTTGCGGACGATCGACGGGCGCTTCTCCACCGGGCGGAAGAAGTTCACCGTGTCGAGCGCGCCTTCCAGATGCTCGAACAGGCGCACGAGGTCTTCCTTGCTGGCCGGCGGGTTCTGCTCCTCGTCGAGACGGAAGGGCAGCGCCCCGTCATTCGCCTTCAGCCGCCATTCGTAGGCGCAGACCAGGACGGCCTGGGCGATGTTGAGCGAGGCGAAGTCCGGGTCGACCGGCAGGGTGACGATCTCGTCGGCAAGCGCCACCTCGTCGTTGTTGAGGCCCCAGCGCTCGCGGCCGAAGAGATAGCCGGTGCGGGTGCCGCTGGCGCCGAGCCGGGTCGTCGTCACCGCCGCCTCGTCCGGGCCCCGCACGGGCTTGGCGATCTCGCGCGAGCGCGCCGTGGTGGCGAAGACGAAGCCGAGATCGGCAATCGCCGCCTCGACGCTGTCGAACACCTGCACGGCCTCGATCACGTGGTCGGCGCGGCTGGCCGCCGCCCGTGCCTTCTCGCTCGGCCAGCCGTCGCGCGGATTGACCAGGCGCAGGTCGCGCAGGCCGAAATTGGCCATGGCGCGGGCAGCCGTGCCGATGTTCTCGCCGAGCTGCGGCTCGCACAGGATGATGCAGGGCGGGGGCAGGTCGAGGACCCTGGCCGCCGGGTCGATGGTGGCGTTGCGTGTCATGGCGCGCGAGATATCCCAGATTGTCCGGCTTTTCCAGCGCTTGCCGACCCTCCTCCGCCGGCAAGGGCAAAAATTCCGTCGAAGCCTCCCCCCGCTTGCGATAACGTCACACTTTCGGAGCGAAAATGCCCGCTGGCAGGGCTCTCGCGCGCGCCCCGCCCCCGCATCTTCCCGCGCTCCGCCGACGGCAGGGCCACGCCCCGCCTCTTTTTGCGCATCCCACGACAGGATCCCGCCATGACCGACGCCCCCTCCCTGCCCATCACCGAAGCCGTCCGCCAGAAGTGGGGCTGGTTCCTCGCCCTCGGGATCGTGCTTCTCATCGGCGGCATGCTGATGATCGCGCTGCCGCTCGCCAGCTCCATCGCCGTGACGCTGGTCATCGCCATCGTCTTCGCCATCGCCGGCGCGGTGCAGATCTGGCACGCCTTCTCCGTTCCCGGCTGGGGCGGCTTCATCTGGAACATCGCGACCGGCGCCATCGCGCTGGCCGGCGGCATCGCCGTCTATGTCAATCCGATGGTGGGCGCGGCCGCGCTGACGCTGGTCGTCGCCGCGATCCTGCTGGCGCAGGGCATCGCCCAGGTACTGCTGGCGCTGAAGGTCCGTCCGCATGACGGCTGGGGCTGGGTGATGTTCGCCGGCATCATCTCGGTGCTCGCCGGCCTGTGCATCTGGTTCGAGTTCCCCTCCTCCGCCGTCTGGGTGCTCGGACTGCTCGCCGGCGTCTCCGTGCTGATCAACGGCTGGAGCTTCATCGCGATTGCGCTCGCCGCACGCACCATCGGCAAGCGCCTCTCGTCCTGAGACGGCAGAGGCCGGTACGATAACGAACGAAGTGAGATGAGGATCGGGAGGTCGCCGACAAGCCGCCAATAGCGGTTATTCGGCGGCCTCCACCATGTTCGGCAGGCGCGCCACGCCGGGCATGAAGTCGATGCGGAACTCCGAGCCGCGGCCCGGCTCGCTCACCGCATCGATGTCCCAGCCGTGGCGGCGGGCAATCGCCTGGCAGATGGCAAGGCCCATGCCCGTGCCGGCATAGCGGTCGCGCGAATGCAGCCGGCGGAAGGGTTCGAACACCTGCGCCTTGTGCTGCATGTCGAAGCCGATGCCATTGTCGCGGATGACGATGCCGGCGGTCGCCCCGTTGCCGAGCCGTTCTGCCAGCACCTCGACGACCGGCGGCCGGTCGGGATGACTGAACTTGATGGCATTGCCGATCAGGTTCTGGAACAGCTGCTCCAGGAATACCGCATCGCCCGAGAGCACCGCATCGGGGTGATGCAGCACGACCTGAGCCCCGTTCTCGCGGATCAGCTCGGACAGGCTGTCGCGGACGCGCTCGACCAGCTGCTCCAGAGGCACCGCTTCATGCGACAGTTCGCGATCGGAGGCCGCCGAATAGTTCAGCAGGTTGGAGATCAGCGTCTTCGCCCGCCCGGCCGAGGCCTTCATCACATTGGCCGCGTAATCGATGGTCTCGCGGTCCTTGTTGGCGACGCCCTCCAGCAGGAGGTCGCTGAACACGGTGATCTTGCGCACCGGCTCCTTGAGGTCGTGCGAGGCGAGATTGTTGAACTGGGTCAGCCGCTCGTTGGCGGCAAGAAGGTCGGCATTGGCCTGCGCCAGCTCGCTGGTGCGCTCGGCCACGCGCTTCTCCAGCTGCGTCTGCAGCCGCATCAGCCGGCTGCGGTCGCGCAGCAGCAGCAACCCCATGGACACACCGGCAACCAGCAGGCCGACGATCAGCGCCAGCACAAGGTCCACCGTGCGCTTCAGCGCCGCCCGCTGGCGCGAGGCGGCATCGAGCTGCAGTCGGTAAACGGCGGAGCGGAACGAATCGATGGTCGCCTGCAGACCGAGGAAGTCGCTGCGCAGCTTGCGCGCGGCCAGAACGTCGCCCGCGGCGATGGACGGCATCAGGGGATCGGCGGCGCGCAGCACCGCCTCCAGCTCGCCCATCAACGGCACCGAGCCGTTGACCCGCACCAGCTCATGACCCGCCTCGCCCTCATCGAGCCGCATGGCACGGCTCCACAGGATGTCGAACCGCGAGGTCACTTCCTGGCTGTTGAGCGCGCCTCCATCATGGACGATCATCTTGTTGAGCGCATGCATCAGGTCCTGATACTCGACCCCCAGCTGGGCCGTGTACCAGATCAGGCTCTGACGGTATTCGGAGCGGTCCTCGCTGTTCTGGCGATTGAGCGTCGAGACCACGAAGAAAAGCGACGCGCTGATGATGGTGACCCCGATCATCAGAAACACGTAAAGCGTCCGCACCCATCTTGCGCTGAGATCCATGGCCGCCGTCTCGCTCCCGTCTCGCTCGCCCGCGCATGACGCAGGGCCAGTCGTGAAGCTTACAGCCGGGAAACAGGCGAGGAAAGGCTGATTTCAACCAGAACTATCGAGATCGTGAATCCACTACTATGATTTCGCGGATCTGCCAGATCGCACGGGAGTAGTAGAGCTCCTGTCGCAGCTCGTCGTGACCCGACCAGGGATAGATCAGCCAAAGCGGCCCGCGGTCGCGGATGCTCATGTCCTTGCCGTCCACCCGCATGGCCAGAATCACGTCGTAGCTGGCCGCGTCGGAAATCGGGATCTCGACCCGGTAGTTGTTGAGCGCCACCGCCTCGATCCGGTCGCCCTGCGCGCCCACCCGCTCCAGCAGATCGCGAAGCAGCGGTCCCTCGAACAGGGTTTCCTCGGCCATCCAGGGCGTTTCGGTGGTGATCGACTTCATGCCGAGCGCCATCAGCTCACCGCGGGTGAAGCTGACCGGTCCCCCGCCCTCGATCGCCCCGCTCACGACAAGCAGCGTCTGGTCGTGAGCGCGCGCTGCGCCAAGGCCAGGCAGCAGCACGAGGCCGGCCAGGAGCCCGAGCGCCGCGACGAGACGGCTCAGACCCTTGCGGCCGGCAGCGATCCAGCCGTTCCTCGGTCCCTGTATCCGGTCCACCTGCACCGTCACCCTCCGAATCTTTGACAAGGAGATATGCGACGAATAGGCACTTCTCGCAAGCCGTAGAAGGTTGCATCGCTTGATATGGTTTCCAGCCGCACGGCGCACGATTGACGAATGGCTGGCTTTCCGTTTTGCCGGCCCTTTGCTATAGGGGCCGCGCGGTCCCTGCGTCCGGCGGCGCCAACCGGCAACGGCAGGCGCCCGGCAGGGCCGGACGTATCGGCGCATCACACGCGCAAGCCACCCAAGACGCGAGGTCATCTGCACATGGCGAAGATTAAGGTAGTCAATCCGGTCGTCGAACTCGACGGCGACGAGATGACCAGGATCATCTGGCAGTTCATCAAGGACAAGCTGATCCATCCCTATCTCGACATCGACCTGAAGTACTACGACCTTTCGATCGAGAAGCGCGACGAGACGGACGACCAGATCACCGTCGACGCGGCCAATGCCATCAAGAAGTACGGCGTCGGCGTGAAGTGCGCCACGATCACCCCGGACGAGGCCCGCGTCGAGGAATTCAACCTCAAGAAGATGTGGCGTTCGCCGAACGGCACGATCCGCAACATCCTCGGCGGCGTGATCTTCCGCGAGCCGATCATCATGCAGAACGTCCCGCGCCTGGTGCCGGGCTGGACCCAGCCGATCATCGTCGGCCGTCACGCCTTCGGCGACCAGTACCGCGCCACCGACTTCAAGTTCCCGGGCAAGGGCAAGCTGACGGTCAAGTTCGTCGGCGAGGACGGCACCACCATCGAGCACGAAGTGTTCGACGCGCCCTCCTCCGGCGTCGCCATGGCGATGTACAACCTCGACGATTCGATCCGCGATTTTGCCCGCGCTTCGATGAACTACGCCCTGCAGCGCAGCGTGCCGTGCTACCTGTCGACCAAGAACACCATCCTCAAGGCCTATGACGGGCGCTTCAAGGATATCTTCCAGGAAGTGTACGACGCCGAGTTCAAGTCGGCCTTCGAAGCCAAGAAGATCTGGTACGAGCACCGCCTGATCGACGACATGGTCGCCGCCGCGCTGAAGTGGTCGGGCGGCTACGTCTGGGCCTGCAAGAACTACGACGGCGACGTCCAGTCCGACATCGTTGCCCAGGGCTTCGGCTCGCTCGGCCTGATGACCTCGGTCCTGATGACCCCGGACGGCCAGACGGTGGAAGCGGAAGCCGCCCACGGCACCGTGACCCGTCACTATCGCCAGCACCAGCGCGGCGAGGAGACCTCGACCAACCCGATCGCGTCGATCTTCGCCTGGACCCGTGGCCTTGCACACCGTGCCAAGCTCGACGACAACAAGGAGCTGGCGAACTTCGCCGCGACCCTGGAGAAGGTCTGCATCGACACCGTCGAGTCCGGTCACATGACCAAGGACCTGGCGCTGCTCGTCGGCCCGGACCAGAAGTGGCTGACCACCAACGGTTTCCTCGACAAGATCGACGAGAACCTGAAGAAGGCGATGGCTGCCTGAGCAGCCGCCTGACCGGCAGCCCGAACGACGGGCTGCCGGCGACTTCGCGAAAGGCGTCCCTTGCGGGCGCCTTTTTGCATTTTCAGAGGTGTTTTGCCGGGTTGCCCGGCATGCGGACCGCGACGTGAGGCGCCCAACCCGCTAGCATGGCTTCATCATTCCCGTCAGGAGTCCTTGTCCCGATGATTGCTCGCACTCCCGCGCTTACCCGGCTGGCCGCTGCCATCCTCACCCTCGTCGCCCTTGCCCTTCCCCTCCCCGCCGCCGCGCAAGGCGCCTACGAACCGGCCCGCGGCACGCCCGAGCGCGCGGCGCTGATGGATGCGGTCCGGCCGCTGGTCGAGGTGCGCGTCGGCGGTCCGGTGCAGTTCGTGGTGGATCGCCTGCAGGTCTCCGGCGACTGGGCCTTCGCCATTCTCGACCCGCAGCACCCCGGCGGCGCGCAGATCGACCCGGCCAAGACGATCTATGGCGAGGACGCGGAGTACATGGACGGCCTGCGCACCTTCGCTCTTCTCGTGCGTGCCAATGGCCGCTGGAACATCGTCGATTATGCCGTCGGCCCGACCGACGCCTTTTGGGACGGCAACCCGCTCTATCGCAACATCCCGCAAGGTCTGCTGCCGTAAGCGCGACAAGTCCTTGTTTACCAACACGATAAATTGACGTGATATCCGTGGCCCAATCTGCCGGATTGAACCCATCTTCACCTGTGCGCGGCATCTTGTACGAAAGTCGTAGCTGGAGAGGGGAGCAATGACGAAACTCGGATTGCCGGAAAACATCACGGAGATCTGGGACAGGGAGATCGTCCGCGTCACGCACGACCTCCCTGACAACCCGCTGTTCTCGGACGAGGCCCTGACCGAGCTCGTCGCCAACAACCCGGACGCCGTGCGCGAAATCGCCACGATGGACACCAGCGTCGAGGACAAGAGCCGCTGGCGGGCGAGCGACATCTCCCCCGATGACCCGCAGGGCCTGTTCGATGCGGTGCGCAGCGGCGCGCTGTGGGTGAATATCGGCCATGTCGGCGGGCGCGATGCGCGCTACCAGGCGCTGATCGACGACATCATGGACCAGATCGACGCGGCCGTACCGGGCCCGGCCAGCTACAGCCGCCAGATCGGCATCCTGATTTCCTCGCCCCGCGCCCGCGTCTACTACCATGCCGACGTGCCGGGCCAGGGGCTGATCCACATCCGCGGCGAAAAGCGCATCTGGCTCTATCCCGGCCACGAACCCTATCTGAAGCCGGAGGAACTGGAGCGCGTGGTGACAGCAGTCACCGCCGAGGAGATCAGCTACGACCCCGCCTACGACGAGGCTGCAACGGTCATCGACCTGACTCCGGGCACCGCCCTGTTCTGGCCGCTGAACTGGCCGCACCGGGTCGTCAATGCCGACAGCCTCAACGTGTCGGCGACGGTGGAGTACCACACGCCGAAGACACGCCGGCATTTCGCGGTCAACTATGCCAATGGCGTGCTGCGCCACGGTCTTGGCCTGCGGCCGCGTTCGCGCGCCACCAGCGGCGCCGGCTTCTGGGGCAAGGCGGCCTTCGGCTATGCCTGCCGCAAGTCCGGCCTTGCCAAGCGCCTGCTCCAGTCCGCCAAGGGAGGCTGACCCCATGGCGCATGCCGGCCGGCCGGTCGCCCGTCGCTTCGATACCATCCACGATCCCGGCCTCGTCGAGCGATGGACGAAGCTGGAGGAAAGCGGTTGCACGACCGGTTTCCTCAGCCTCGATTTCGCCCGCTCCATGGAGGACGGGCTGACGCCCGAGCGGCCGGGCGCGCCGCTCTATATCGCGATCGACGACGGGCAGACGGGCGCCCCCTTGATGATCGTGCCGCTGCTCGCCGACACGGTTTTCGGCGTGCGCCGCCTCGAGTTTCTCGACTACGGCATCGTCGACTATCACTTTCCGCTGGTCGATCCGAAGGCCTGCACCGATCCGCAGAGTTTTGCCGCCATGCGCCAGGCCTTCGCCGCCGCGCTGCCGCCGCACGATATCCTGCTGTTTTCCAAGGTGATCCGCGAATATCGCGGCGTGCCGAATCCGCTGTGGACCGACGGCCGGCTCATCGAGATCGGGGAAGGTGCCTCGCGCATCGAGCTCGACCCGGACAGCCTGGAGCGGGCGCAGAGGAACCACTCCGTCTATCCGAAGATGGCAAAGCAGCGCACGCGGCTGGAAAAGCTGCCGGGCTTCGAGATCGTCGAAGCCACGACCGCTTGCGAGATCGACCAGATCCTCGGCGTCATGGCCCGCCAGCGCCGGAAGCGCATGTCGGCCCAGGGCATTCCTGACCTCTTCCAGGATCCGGCGGTCTTCGCCCATTACCGCCGCCTGGCGATGAGCGGATGCAAGGACGGGCGGGTCCTGCTGCTCGGCTTGCGGGTCGGCGACACGTGGCTGGCGACCAGCTACTGCCTGTGTCATCAGGGCGTCGTCACGGGCGTCCTGTGCTCGCTCGACGAAGGCCCCTATCGCAAGCACTCGCCCGGCCTGATCGCCACGATCCTCGAGATCGAATGGGGCAAACGCCACGGCTTTGCGCTCTACGACTTCGGCGCCGGCAGCTATGGCTACAAGGACCGCTTCGGCGGCCGCCATCGCGTGATCAAGACGCTCGGCGTTCCCGCGACCCTGCGCGGCACGGCCTGTCTTGCGGCCTGCCGCACGCGGATCGCCCTTCGCCTCTGGCTCCGGCACCGGCCCGCCCTGGCCCGGACCGTGCGCCGGGCCAAGAGCCTGATCGCCGCCGCCATCGGCCGCGGCCGGGACCTGCAAAACGGGGTCGGCAGACGCGCCTGGATCCTGCTGCTCGGCTGTCCCCTGTAGCCTTCGGAGAGAACACGCCTTCGCGCCGGACTGCGGCTCAGCGTTTGTCGGGCCCTGCGCCGGAGGCGCCATCGTCCGGCCTGGCATCCTCCGCCTCGCCACCGCCATTCTCGGCGTCTTGCGCGTCCGGCAGTCCGGCAAAGAGGTCCGGCAGCGTCTCCGTGTCGGCCATCGCATCCGGCGGGGTTTCGCCCGTCTCCGCAAAAGCCTCGTCTCCGACGTCCGCGCTTTCTTCGAGAGGCTCCATCTCGGCGGCTTCGGCGATCTCCTCCTCGACGATATCGCCGCGAGGTATATCGTGCCGGCGGCGAACCTCGTCGAGGATGCGGTGGGCCAGGTCCGGCTTGCGGGCCATCAGCGCCCGCAGGTCCTGCGCTTCCAGCACCATCAGCTGCGCATCGCTCATCGCCGTCACCGTGGCCGAGCGCCGCCGCTCGCCCAGAACCGCCATTTCGCCGAAAAAGCCCCCCTCCTCCAGATGGGCGCGGGTCTGGCCCATCGTCACCTCGATGAGGCCCGAGGCGACGAAGAACATGCTGCTGGCGAGATCCCCGCGCCGACTGATCACCTGGCCGGCCGCCACGGACTGGCCGCGCAGCAGGCGGGCGATCTCCGCGATATCCGCCGCCCGCAGGTCCTGGAACAGCGGTACCCGGGCGACCATGCCCCAGCTCACGGCGAAATCGCGCGAATGGATCTCCCGCGCGAAGGCGGTCGCGACGATGCCGACCGGCAAGGCCAGCAGCCCGTAGCCGAGCAGCATCACCACCCCGCCCAGCATCTTGCCGGCCGGGGTCACCGGAACCACGTCGCCATATCCGACCGTCGTGACCGTGGTCATCGCCCACCAGACCGCGTCGGGAATCGTGCCGAAAGCCTGAGGCTGCACCTCGCGCTCGACCATGTACATGGCGGTCGCCGCCAGCATCACCACGCCGAAGATGATCAGCAGGCTGGCGCCGATGGCGTGGCGCTCCGACAGCAGAGCATTGGCCAGCGAGCGCAGCGCCGGCGAGTAGCGCGCCAGCTTGAAGAAACGGGCGAGCCGCAGGATCACCATCACCTTGAAATCGGCGGGAACGAGAAGGATGCCCATGAGAAAGGGCAGGACCGCCAGCAGGTCGACGATGGCCGCCGGCTGCAACGCATAGCGCAGCCGCGCCACGGCGGGCGTGTCGTTCCGATAAGGCGGATGCAGGTCCGCCACCCACAATCGGGCGAGATATTCGGCAAGGAAGGCCGCGCCGATCACGAACTCGGCCAGCGCGAAACTGTCGCCCCATTCCGACGACAGCGAGGGAACCGTCTCCAGCGCCACCAAGGCGACGGCCGCCAGAACCAGAAGGATCAGCAGCCGGTCGAACCAGCGCCCCTGGCGGTCGCCGGCCGCCCCCAGCTCCAGCCAGCGGTAAAGGCGCCGGTGAAGCCGGGCCACCAGCCCCTTTTGTGCGAGAGCCGCATCGGCGGAACGCCGGCGGTCGGCCGCGACATGCGACGGGTCGCCAGCCTCTTTGGAAAGAGGGTCGCGACCCGCTGTCATCACGTCAGGCCTGGGCCGGCGCTGCATTCTCCAGCGCCTGAGCAATTGCCGTGACTGCCGCCTCGGCCTGGGAGGCATCGGAGCCGCCGGCCTGCGCCATGTCCGGACGGCCGCCGCCGCCACGCCCGCCCAGGACCTCGGAGCCGACCTTCACCAGATCGACCGCGTTGAACCGGTCGGTCAGGTCGCCCGTGACACCGACGACGATCGCCGCCTTGTTGTCTTCCGAGGCGTTGACCAGCACGACGATGCCCGAGCCGATCTGGCCCTTGGCCTCGTCGGCAAGGCCCTTGAGATCCTTGGGGTTCAGCCCCTCGACGATGCGCGCCATCAGCTTGATGCCGCCGATCTCGCGCAGGCCCTTGTCCGCGTCGCCCGCGCCGCCGCCGCCCATGGCGAGCTTCTTGCGCGTGTCGGCAAGTTCACGCTCCAGCCGACGCTTTTCCTCAACCAGCGCGGCAACGCGCTCGGTGACATCCGCCTGGCCCGACTTCAGCACCGAAGCGATCTCGCGCACCCGCGCATCCTGCCCGGCCAGATGACGGCGGGCAGCCGCGCCGGTCAGCGCCTCGATACGGCGCACACCGGAGGCAACGGCGCCCTCGGTCACCAGCGTGACGAGACCGATATCGCCGGTGCGCGACACATGAGTGCCGCCGCACAGTTCCGCCGAGTAGGTCTTGCCGGCCTTGTCGCCGCGCAGCGCCCGGCCCATCGAGACCACGCGAACCTCATCGCCGTATTTCTCGCCGAAGAGCGCCATCGCGCCCTCCTCGATCGCCTCGTCGACGCCCATCAGGCGGGTTTCGACGGGAGCGTTCTGCAGCACGATCTGGTTGGCGATCTCCTCGACCTCGGCCAGTTCCTCCGCCGACATCGGCTTGGGGTGGGAGAAGTCGAAGCGCAGCCGCTCCGGGCTCACCAGCGAGCCCTTCTGCGCCACATGGGTGCCGAGCACCTCGCGCAGCGCCTCGTGCACCAGATGGGTCGCCGAGTGGTTGGCGCGGATCGAGCCGCGGCGCGCCGCGTCGACCAGGAGTTCCAGCGGCAGGCCGATGGTCACCTTGCCGGAGAGCACGCGCACCTCGTGGACGAAGAGGCCATCCGCCTTCTTCTGGGTGTCGGTGACTTCCAGCTCGACACCGCCCTCGCCGCGCATGCGGCCCGTGTCGCCGACCTGGCCGCCGGACTCGCCGTAGAACGGCGTCTGGTTGAGCACGACGAAACCGGTCTCGCCTTCCTTCAGCTCCATCGCCTCGCCGCCGTCGCGCACCATGGCGGTGACGACGCCCTCGGCGGTCTCGGTGTCGTAGCCGAGGAAATCGGTCGCGCCGCAACGCTCCTTCAGCGTGAACCACACCGTGTCGGTGGCCGCCTCGCCGGAGCCGGACCAGGCGGCACGCGCCTCGGCACGCTGGCGCTCCATCGCGGTGTTGAAGGCCTCGAGATCGACGCTGACGCCGCGTGCGCGCAGCGCGTCCTGCGTCAGATCGAGCGGGAAGCCGTAGGTGTCATAGAGCTTGAAAGCCGTCTCGCCGTCGAACTCGGCGCCCTCGCCAAGGCCGGCGCTGGCATCGTCGAGGAGAGTGAGGCCGCGGGCCAGCGTCTTGCGGAAGCGCCGCTCCTCGAGCTTCAGCGTCTCGGTGATCAGGGCCTCGGCGCGGGTCAGCTCCGGATAGGCCCGGCCCATCTCGCGCACCAGGGTCGGCACCAGGCGCCACATCAGCGGCTCCTCGGCGCCCAGCAGATGCGCATGGCGCATGGCGCGGCGCATGATCCGGCGCAGGACGTAGCCGCGGCCCTCGTTCGAGGGCAGAACACCGTCGGCGATCAGGAAGCTGGCGGAGCGCAGGTGATCGGCGATCACCCGGTGGCTGGCACGCTGCGCGCCCTCAGCCTCGACGCCGACCGCGTTTTCCGAGGCCGAGATCAGCGCGCGGAACAGGTCGATGTCGTAGTTGTCATGCACGCCCTGCAGTACGGCGGCAACGCGCTCCAGCCCCATGCCGGTGTCGATGGACGGCCGGGGCAGGTTGATGCGCTCGCCCGGCAGCTGCTCGTACTGCATGAAGACGAGGTTCCAGATCTCGATGAACCGGTCGCCATCCTCTTCCGGCGAGCCCGGAGGGCCGCCCCAGATGTGGTCGCCGTGATCGTAGAAGATCTCCGAGCACGGGCCGCAGGGGCCAGTGTCGCCCATCGCCCAGAAATTGTCCGAGGTCGGGATGCGAATGATCTTGTCCTCGGACAGGCCGGCGATCTTCTTCCACAAGGAGAAGGCCTCGTCGTCCTCGGCATAGACCGTCACCAACAGCCGGTCCTTCGGCAGCGCGAATTCCTTGGTGATCAGGTTCCAGGCGAGCTCGATGGCCCGGTCCTTGAAATAATCGCCGAAGGAGAAATTCCCCAGCATTTCGAAGAAGGTGTGATGGCGGGCGGTGTAGCCGACATTGTCGAGGTCGTTGTGCTTGCCGCCGGCGCGCACGCATTTCTGCGCGGTCGTCGCGCGCTGGTAGTCGCGCTTCTCCAGACCGGTGAAGACGTTCTTGAACGGCACCATGCCCGCATTGGTGAACATCAGGGTCGGGTCATTGCGCGGCACAAGCGGGCCGGATGCCACGATCTCATGACCGTTGCGCCCGAAATACTCGAGAAAGGCAGACCGGATTTCGTTTACGCCGCTCATCAGGATCCCATCCGTTGCGCCGCGCCTGCCCGCCTGTCCCGCGGTCTTCGAATGGTCCGGAAGGGGGAGCGCGCCTGTCTTCGTTCTTGTGCCCGCTTTTAGCTTTGTGGCGACAGCAAGTCCAGCGCGCGCCTTGCCTGCAACAGCCTCTTGCACCCGCAAAACCGGGCAAATCAAAAGCCGGCCCCGCAAGCCGCCGCCGCTCGACGTTCACGGCGGACGCTGCCCGGTTGCCGCAAGCCCCCTCGCACACACCTGCCCAAAAGCAAACAGCCGCCCGATGGGGCGGCTGCAGCTGGGTCTTACTCGTCGGCGGAGCCGTCGTCCTCGGTTTCCGAGAAGGGATCGGTGATCCGCTCCGCGATCAGGCCGGCATTCTGCCGGATCGCCAGCTCGATCTCTTCGGCCGCCTCCGGATTGTCGCGCAGGAACTGCTTGGCGTTCTCCCGGCCCTGGCCCAGCCGCTGGCTGTTGTAGGAGAACCAGGCGCCCGACTTCTCGACGATGCCGCCCTTGACGCCGAGATCGATGAGCTCGCCCATCTTCGACACGCCCTCGCCATAGATGATGTCGAACTCGACCTGACGGAAAGGAGGAGCCAGCTTGTTCTTCACCACCTTGACGCGGGTCTGGTTGCCGACCACCTCGTCGCGGTCCTTGATCGCGCCGATGCGGCGGATGTCGAGGCGCACGGAGGCGTAGAACTTCAGGGCGTTGCCGCCGGTCGTCGTCTCGGGCGAACCGAACATCACGCCGATCTTCATGCGGATCTGGTTGATGAAGATGACCATGCACTTGGAGCGCGAGATCGAGGCCGTCAGCTTGCGCAGCGCCTGGCTCATCAACCGCGCCTGCATGCCCGGCAGGCTGTCGCCCATCTCGCCGTCGAGCTCGGCCTTCGGCGTCAGCGCGGCGACCGAGTCCACCACCAGCACGTCGATGGCGCCGGAGCGCACCAGCGTGTCGGCAATTTCCAGCGCCTGCTCGCCGGCATCCGGCTGGGAGATCAGCAGGTCGTCGATATTGACGCCGAGCTTGCGCGCATAGATCGGATCGAGCGCGTGCTCCGCGTCGATGAAGGCGCAGATGCCGCCCTTCTTCTGGGCCTCGGCAACGGTGTGCAGGGCCAGCGTGGTCTTGCCCGACGATTCCGGCCCGTAGATCTCGACGATACGGCCGCGCGGCAGGCCGCCAATGCCCAGCGCAATGTCGAGGCCGAGCGAGCCGGTCGACACGGTCTGGACCTCGACCACCTGGCCCTGACCCATCTTCATGATGGAGCCCTTGCCGAAGGCGCGTTCGATCTGTGAAAGGGCGGCGTCGAGCGCCTTGTTCTTGTCCATCTGCATGCCTTCGACCAAGCGGAGTGAATTCTGTGCCATGAGGCTGCCATCCTTATTTCACGCCGCGCCCGGCGATTCAAACTGCGCTTTTGTACCATCTTTGTTCTCATTGCGCAATCGAGCATAAGATACTGAATTAAAAGATATATTCAAAAAATGTTCCGCTATTGTTCATGAAGCAGCTGCCCTGAACGGTAACTGCAGATCACCGAGAATCGGTTGCGCTCACCGGCGACGGGAGTGCGCACGGCCCAGCAGAGCGGCGCGAGCGGGACATATGCCGTACCCGGCAGGCGAACCGGCGAGCCCGCCGCGGAGCAGTCGGACGGCTTCAAACCCAGGTCTGTTCCACGCCGTTCTCGATGACGTGTACGACACCCTGCGGCTCTTTCAGACGCAGGATCTGCGCATCGTCGAGCCCGAGGCAGATGCCGCGGATGACCTTGCCGATCTGGCCGTGTGCCACCGCCATCGTCGGACGCGAGAGCGTGCCGAGCCAGCGGCTGGCCCGCTCGCGAAGGTCGGCGAGGGTTTCCCCGCCCGGCGCGCCGAAATACCAGTCGTGGTCCGGCTTGCCGGCCATATGCACGGGAAACCGCTCGATCATCTCGGGCTTGGTGAGGCCGCTGAGACGCCCCAGGTCGATTTCCTTGAGCAGGTCCGTTGCGACCGGCCGAAAGTCGAAATGCTGCCGGATATTGGCGATCGTCTCCTGCACCCGGCCGATGGGGCTCGCCACCTGGTCGTAGCCGTCTGGCGAACCCAGCTCCCGCGCCAGGATCTCGCCAAGCCGCTGCGCCTGTCGCTGGCCTGTCTGCGTCAGCGGAGAGTTCAGGTGCCCCTGGGCACGACCGGCCAAGTTCCACTCGGTTTCGCCATGACGCATGAAGACAAGTCGCGGGTGCTGCAAGGGATCGGTCCGCCATGGCTACGGGGCATGCGCTCGAAATGCGCCGAAGAGCCATCCGGCTACCCTTGCTGGTCGGAAAAATCAACGCACGCCGGAGACACACGCTCGGTCGCCGGTGGCGGCACGCCGGCAAAGCCCCTCCCCTCGCATTGCGCGAGCCGGTATAAGCGGCGAAAGGACAAAGGCCGGAGACCCGCCCGCATGCCGATTGCCGCCTTCGGCGCCATTCATCTCGACACGATCGCCCATGCGGACCGCCGGATCCTGCGCGAAACCTCGACGCCGGCAGCACTTGCCGTACGGCCCGGCGGCGTCGCGACCAATGTGGCGCGTGCGTTGGCGCGGCTCGACTGCCGCATCGCGCTGGCCGGCCGGCTGGGGCGCGAGGCGGAGGCCGACGGGCTGCTGGTGCAGCTGACGACAGAAGGCGTGGACACCGCAGCCATCCGCCGCAGCGACCTGCCGAGCGGGCGCTATCTCGCCCTGCACGATCCCGATGGCACGCTGGCGGCGGCGGTGGTCGATGCCCGCATCACCGAGACGCTGGAGCCGGGCGCGCTGCTGCCGCTGACCGAGGCGCAGGAGGGAGCCGGCTGCTGGTTTCTCGATGCCAACCTGCCGCAGCCGCTTCTGGTGGAACTGGCGGAAGCGGCGGGAGAGCGGAGGCTGACGGCCGACGCGGTCTCGCGGGCCAAGGCCGCACGGCTTGCTCCGATCCTGCCGCGGCTCGACCTGCTGTTCTGCAATCGGGCGGAGGCCACCGCCCTGCTCGGGCGCGACACCGAACAGGACGAGAAGCAGCGAGAGCCGGACGACAGCGGCGTGGAGGCGGCAAGCGCACTCGTTAAGGCCGGCGTGCGGGCCGTGGTGATGACCCGTGGCGCTGCACCCGTGCTTCTCGCGACCCACGCCGGCATCGAGGAGATTTCGCTGACGACACGCGATGGCGCTGCTGCTCCTTCGCCGAGCATCGTGGACGTGACCGGAGCGGGCGATGCGCTGATCGCCGGCACCCTGGCGGGCCTGGAGCACGGCTTGCCGCTTGCGCAGGCGGTCGCGGCCGGCATGCGGGCGGCGGCGCTGACGCTGGAATGCGCCGGCGCGGTGGCCGAGGCGCTGGACTGGCCGGCAATCGCACCGACCCACTGGAAAGCGGGATAAGGAAGGATGCGCGGCAGCCGCCACCCGGCCATGCGCAAACGGGGTGACCGCGCGCCTCGACAGCGACGGGCCGGCGGTCCTATAAGGCGGTCCGCACCCAGCAGGGTACGGCAGGACGGAGCGAATTCGACATGCTGGACAAGGATATGAACGGGCTGGCTCCGGTTCTGCAGCTGGGCGAGGATGTCGCGGCGGCACTGGCCGAGGGGCGCCCCGTGGTGGCCCTGGAATCGACCATCATCACCCACGGCATGCCCTGGCCGAAGAATGTCGAGACCGCCCGGCTGGTCGAGGCGGACATCCGCGCCGGAGGCGCCGTACCGGCGACGATCGCGGCTCTCGACGGCAAGCTGCATGTCGGCCTTTCCGACGGCACGCTGGAGCGGCTGGCCAAGGCCGAGGGCGTGATGAAATGCTCGCGCGCCGATCTCGCCATTGCGCTGGCGACCGGCCGACCGGGCTCCACCACCGTCGCCGCGACGATGATGGCCGCCCATGCGGCCGGCATTGCGGTCTTTGCTACCGGCGGCATCGGCGGCGTGCATCGCGGCGCAGAGACGAGCTTCGACATCTCCGCCGATCTCGACGAACTTGCCCGCACCCCGGTCTGCGTGGTGGCAGCCGGCGCCAAGGCGCTGCTCGACCTGCCCAAGACGCTGGAGGTGCTGGAAACGCGCGGCGTGCCGGTGATCGCCCACGGGCAGGACGCCTTCCCAGCCTTCTGGTCGCGCGACAGCGGCCTTGCCGCGCCCTACCGCATGGACAGTGCGCAGGAGATAGCCGACCTGCTGGAACTGCGCACCCGCTTCGGCGACCACGGCGGCGTCCTGGTCGCCAATCCGGTGCCGGAAGCAGACGAAATCCTCCCCTCGCAGATCTCCTCGGCCATCGAGCAGGCGCTGGCGGAAGCCGCAGCCCGCGGCGTCAGCGGCAAGGCGGTGACGCCCTTCATCCTGGCGATGATCTACGAGCTCACCAAGGGGCGCAGCCTCGTGACGAATATCGCCCTGGTCCGCAACAATGCGAGGCTGGCAGCGGGAATCGCGGTTGCGCTGGCCGCGCGGCGAGGCAGGAACGGAGCAGGCCGTCTCTCCTCTGACGTGTAACTGCCGCATTTTATATGCTTAACTCGCTGCGACCGGCAGCCAATGGGGGGCGCCGAACGATCCTCCCGCCCGCACCGGTCGCCGGAGTCCAATACGGCCCTGCCCAGCCTGCCCTTCAGGCGGCAACAAGGGCGAGACAGGAAGACAGAGGCTAAGATGGCGGAAGCAGCAGCTCAGACCGGACTTTCTCCGATGCAGTATCTCGACAAGGCGGTGGCGGCCCTGCGCGACATGGGCCTGATGCCCAACGGCACCGCCGAGGCGCCGATCAACGCACTGCTGGAAAAGATCTCCGACCTGTCTCCGGACAAGATCGCGGTGATCACCCGCACGCTGGGTCAGGCCCAGACCTTCAACGAGGTGGTGCGCAACGAGATCCAGGCCATGTCGATCGGCGAGCGCTACGAGGCGATCACCGAGGCGTTCAACTCGATCCGCGACGACGCCAAGGGCATGGTCGACCAGCTGGCCGACGGCAAGATCTCCTTCATGGAGAACCTGTCCAACAAGTGGCGCGACATGACCCGCGGCACGATCTCCGACCGCTTCGGCAAGATCAGGGAAACCTATCTCGACGTCGCCCGCGACACCAAGGACCAGATCGAGCGCGAACAGCGCATCCTGGAGGCCTATCGCGACTTCCGCGGTGCGCTGAAGCAGGCCGAGGTGCTGGCGCTCGAGGTGCTCAACACCGCAACGGCCCGCCTGGAAGCCGCCAAGGCCGCGCTGGAGGCCTCCAACAAGGAAGTCGAGGCGCATGACGGCGGCGATGCCGCGGCCAAGGCCCGCCTGGAATTCGCCCGCGACGAAAAGATGCGCGCGATGCAGGACGAAGAGAAGCGCTACCAGATCTCCAAGGACCTCTCAGACAACCTGACCATCGGCTACAACACGTCGGAAGTGATCATGGCGCGGCTGATGCAGACCACCAATGCCAAGGAGCGAGTCTACGCCCAGTCGGTCAGCTTCTTCTCCACCAACGATTCCGTGCTGACCGCGCTGAACGCCTCCTTCACCGGCCTGCATGGCCTGCATGAGTCGACCGAGGCGCTCAACGCCATGAAGGACGGCGTGTCGAAGTCGCTGGAGACCCTGGCCGAAATCGGCGACGCGGTGCAGGAAGCCGCGCTGAAGGCCGGCTACGGCCCGACCGTGCAGGCGGCAGCCGTCAAGAAGCTGGTGGACTCGGTCATCAACTTCCAGGTCAACTCGCGCGAGATCATCAACGAGATGCGCACCATGTCGACGAAGAACTCCGAGGAGATCCGCGACGCGGTGGAGGACGGCAAGCGCCGTCTTGCAAAGCTCGCCGCGCAGGGCAACATGATCGGCGCCTGAGCCACCCGCAAGGGAACGGCATCCATCACGGCCGGCCGCGGAAATCCGGGGCCGGTCCCGCCGCACAGGGCCGCAGGGGAACGAGTGCATGGCCTCCGACACCGCCTCGACCAGGGCACCGCTCGATGAGCTGATGATGGCGATGGACGTGGTCGACACGCTGCGCCACGACGAACGCATCGCGCTGAAGGAACTGGGCTCGGACGAGCGCGACGCTGCGATGATCCAGCGCCTGCGCGAGATCTACACGAGCCAGGGCATCGAGGTTTCCGACCGCCTTCTTCGCGAAGGCGTTGAAAACCTGAAGCAGAACCGCTTCGTCTACAATCCGCCCGCCGCAGGCTTCCAGCGCACGCTGGCGCTGATCTATGTCACGCGGATGCGCTGGGCGAAAGCGCTCCTGATTCTCTTGCTGCTGGCCGTTGCCGCTGCGCTTGCCTGGCATTTCCTGGTGTCCGTTCCGCGCGAACGCGCCGCCGAGGCGCTGCGGATCGAGCTGACGCAGACCCTGCCGACGGATATCGCCGCAACGGTGCGCCGGATCGGCGAGGTGAGCGAGGAAACCGCCGCCCGCGAGCAGGCGGCGACGCTGGCCACCAGCGGCCAGGCGGCCCTTGCCGCGAACGATGCAGCCGCCGCCCGCAAGGCGCTGGCCGACCTGAAGGCGCTGGAGGCGCGCCTGCTGCAGGTCTACGACATCCGCATCGTGTCGCGTCCGGGCACGCCGACCGGCGTGACCCGCATTCCGGAGGCCAACACCTCGGCGCGCAACTACTACCTTCTCGTCGAAGCGGTGGCGCCGGACGGAACGGTCGTGCCGCAGGAAGTGACCTCGGAAGAAGACGGTGCCCGCAAGAGGGTCACCATCTGGGGCCAGCGGGTGCCGCAATCGACCTTCGACGCGGTGCGCCGCGACAAGGAGGAGGACGGCATCGTCAGCAACCCGGTGCTTGGCAGCAAGGCACGCGGCAAGCTGCAGCCCGAGTGGCAGGCCCGGGTGGAGACGGGGGCGATCACTCAATGGTAGCTCTCACCGGCACGGCTTCGCGCCGGACGACATCTGAGGGAGGGACCGGCGGGAGGCCGGCACGCACGCACAAGACGGCAAGGGGCACGCGGGCATGGTGAGCGGACGTCAGACCCTCGGCTCGATCGAAAGGGCGCTCGGCGAAGTCCGGCAGGAGGAAGACCTTCTGCGGCGGCGCGTCGATGATGCGATGCGCGAGATCAACGATCTGCGCGCGGCCGAGCTGGAGGCGTTCCGGGACCTGGCCCGGTTCCGCCTGCGCGAAGGCGGCGACAAGATCTTCGGTCAACGCATCGACAAGGACGAGGCAGAAGCCCGCCGCCAGCTTGAGCAGCGCGAACTGGCGCTGTCGGCCCTGCGCGCCCAGCACGACGCCCTCAAGAGGGACATCGCCGCCCTCACCGAGCAGCGCCGCCGGCTGACGCGCGAGCGCGACGCGGCGAGCGACCGGCTCGACGGCATCCTCGAGGCCGTCGACGAGAAGCTCGTCGGCGATCCGACCTATACCGCCCAGCGCGAGGCGGCGGAGGCCGCGCAGCGCACGGCCGAGGCAGCCCGTTCGAAGGCCAGGCAGGCGCAGGACGACCGCGCGGCCAAGAGCAAGGCCTATGAGGACGACACGCTCTTCATCTATCTGTGGAAGCGCGGGTTCGGCACCTCCGCCTATCGTTCAACCGGCCTCATCCGCATGCTCGATCGCTGGGTTGCGCGGCTCGTGCGTTACGACGATGCGCGCCCCAACTACGCGATGCTGGTGGAGATCCCGCAACGGCTCGGCGACTATGCCAGCGACCGGGAAGCCGAAGCGCAGGCCGAGCTCGCAAAGCTCGGTGTCCTGTCGCGCCAGGCGGCCGCGGAAGTCGCCGGCGAGGACCTTGCCGCAATCATCGAGACCGCCGAACGCGAGATCGAGGACACGACGGCAACCCTGGAAAAGCTGGAAGCCGAGCTGGAGGAGTTGAGCAAGCGCGAGCAACCGTACCTCTCCGGCGAGGATTCCGAATTCCGCACCGCCGAGGAGGCCTTGCTGCGCTCTCTGCGCTCAGAGGAACTGACGACCCTGTGGCAGGAGGCGCTTGCCACGTCCTCGACCGAGGACGAACGGATCGTCCGCCGCCTGCAGGACCTCGACGCCCGTATCGAAATACTGAACCGTGCGACAGAGGAAGACCAGCGCACGCTGCGCGATCTCGGCCGCCGGCGCGACGAACTGGCCAAGGTGACGCGCCAGTTCCGCCAGAAGCGCTACGACACTTGGGATTCCACCTTCGACAATGACAGCCTGACCGGCGTGCTGCTCGGCGAGCTGGCCAAGGGCGCCCTGTCGGGCGCCGATTACTGGGCCAAGGCCGAAAGGTCGCGCAAGCGGCGCAAGCGCCATGGCGGCAGTGTCGGCTTTCCCGGCGGCATCGGCCTGCCCGGCTCCATGGGAGGATCGGGCGGCGGCTCGGACGGGGGCTCCTTCGGGGGCGGCGGGTTCGGCAGCGGCGGCTCCTTCGGGGGCGGCGGCTTCAAGACCGGCGACACGTTCTGAGCCACGACCAGACCCTTTCAGGCGCGCGGATCTCGCCTTGGCACATTCGCCGGGATGCCGTAATCCGCAGTCTTTGTTAACTTCGCTGTCGCAAGCTTGCGCTTGCGCGAAAGATCCGCGCAGCATCGCCTTCCAGGTGCCGCCCGGATGTCCTGCCCATGTCCGGGCCCATACAGTCTTCTTGGGGATTGCCGCAATGCTGCTCCGCCTGACCCTCGTCCTCGTTGCCGCCACGGCCCTGACCGCCTGTCAGTCCGGCCGCCGCGGGCCCGCCCCGGTCGAACCGCAGCAGGCAGTGTTGACCGTGCCGGCCGGAGCGCAGTCGATCACCGTGCGGGCCAACACCGAGACGGTTCGCCAGACCATCGTTGCCAATGCCACTGAGCGCGGCACCCCGATTGCCCAGAACCAGCCCAACATGGTGATTCTGGAGCGCACGGTGACGGGAGAAAACCCGGCTCTCGACAGCGAGTTCGGCCCCTCGGACAACGGCCCGCGCAAGTTCCGCATCCGCGTGCGCTTCCAGGGCACCGGCTGCGACACACTGGTCGTGCAGGATGTCGCCGTTGTGAACAATGCCGGCACGGCGCTGGAGCAGGTCTTTACCCTGACCCAGCCGCAATACAACCCGCGCGACAGCCTGGTCGGCCTGAAGTCGAAGGCCGAAGCCGGCGCCCGCTGCATCTGACGGCAAATCTGGCAAATGAAGGGGAAGCGACCCGGTCGCTTCCCTCCAGCGTTGCAAGCGAGGCGAAAACGCGCTTGTCTCGCGGTCGGGTTGAATCGCCCTTCCCGTCCCGCTTGCAAACGGCAGCGCCATGGCCACCGTCTACGATCTGAAATCCCGCTTTCAGGACCTGTTGCGCCCGCTGCTCCGACGTATGGCGGCCGCCGGCATCACCGCCAATCAGGTGACCCTTGCGGCCCTTGCCCTGTCCGTGATGGCCGGGCTTGCCATTGTCGTGTGGCCGGAAGCCGGCCTGCCCCTTGCCCTGCTGCCCCTCGTTCTCTTTGCCCGCATGGCGCTCAATGCCATGGACGGCATGCTGGCCCGCGAGCATCACCAGCAATCGGCGCTAGGCGCTGTGCTGAACGAGCTCGGCGACGTGGTTTCCGACCTTGCGCTCTACCTGCCCTTCGCACTCATGCCCGGCATCTCGGTGATGGCCGTCGTCGGCCTGTGCCTGCTGGCCGTGATCAGCGAGATGACCGGCGTCGTCGGCATCCAGATCGGCGCCTCGCGGCGCTATGACGGGCCGCTCGGCAAGAGCGACCGCGCCGTCCTGTTCGGCACGCTCGGACTTTTGCTCGGCATCGGCCTCATCGGTCCGGCCTTCGCCAACTGGGTACTGGCAATCGCGCTGCTTCCTGCCGCTCTCACCATCTTCAACCGCGCCCGCAAGGCGCTGGCCGAGGTCCGGGAGGGCCGCCCGTGAACCTGATCACCGACATGACGCCGCTGCATCTTGCCATCGCCGGCATCTGGGGGATCCTGATCCTTGCCAGCATCGTCGTCTTCGCGCTGAAGCGCTTGCAGCCCGCCCGCGACCACTCCGAACTGGTGAGCCGCACGGTGAGCTGGTGGGGCATGATCGCCCTGTTCACCGCCGCCTTCCTGCTGAGCCCGACACTCTCCATCGTGCTGTTCGCGCTAGTGAGCTTCCTCGCCTTCAAGGAATACCTGTCGATGATCCCGACGCGCCGGGCCGACAGGCGGGTGCTGTTCTGGGCCTACCTGTCGATCCCGGTCCAGTATTACTGGGTGGCCGACGGCTGGTACGGCATGTTCGCTGTGTTCATCCCGGTCTACATGTTCCTCTTCCTGCCCTTCTCCATGCTGATGACACAGCAGACCGAGGGGTTCCTGAAGGCCATCGGCACGCTCAACTGGGGCCTCATGCTTTGCGTCTTCTCGCTGAGCCATGCCGCCTTCCTGCTGGTGCTGCCGGTGATCGGCAACACGGATCCGCAGGCTGGCGCCGGCCTGTTGCTCTATCTGGTCTTCCTGACCCAGTTCAACGACGTCGCCCAGTACACCTGGGGCCGCCTGTTCGGCAGCAAGCCCATCGTCCCCGTCGTCAGCCCGAAGAAGACCTGGGAGGGCTTCCTCGGCGGTCTGCTCACGACGACGGTGGCGGCGGTTCTCGTCGCACCGCTGGTCACGCCTTTCGACTGGCAGCAGGCCGCGGCCAGCGGGCTGATGATCGCAGCCGCCGGCTTTGTCGGCGACGTCACCGTCTCGGCCGTGAAGCGCGATCTCGGCGTCAAGGACACCGGCTCGCTGATCCCCGGGCATGGCGGCATCATGGACCGGATCGACAGCCTGACCTTTACCGCGCCCCTGTTCTTCCACTTCGTGCGCTACTTCCACGCGTGAGGACGCCATGACGCGAGGGCTGCAGATCCTCTTCTTCCTGGCCGCGCGGGTGGTCGTGCTGTTCGTGCTCGGACTGAACGTGCGCCGGCGCGAATGGCTGCCTGAACGCGGGCCGGCGGTGATCGTTGCCAACCACAACAGCCATCTCGACACATTGGTGCTGATGTGCCTGATGCCGCTGTCGAAACTGCATCTGCTGCGCCCGGTCGCCGCCGCCGACTACTTCCTCGCCAACAAGGCGATGGCCTGGTTCTCGCTCAATATCCTGCGCATCATTCCGATCGTTCGCAAATCGGGCGAACGCAAGGGCGGCGCGCCCGTCGCCGACCCGCTGGCCGAGTGCCATGCGGCGCTGGCCGCCGGCGAGATCCTGATCCTGTTTCCCGAAGGCAGCCGGGGCGAACCGGAGAAGATGGTCGCCCTCAAGAAGGGCATTGCCCATCTTGCCGAGAAGAACCCACACGCCCCCGTCGTGCCGGTGTTCACCCACGGGCTCGGCAAGGCACTGCCGAAGGGATCGTTCCTGCTGGTGCCGTTCTTCTGCGACATCTTCGTCGGCGAGCCGATCCGTTGGCCCGGCGACCGCACAGCCTTCATGGAGACGCTGGCCCAGCGCTTTGCCGGCCTCTCCTCGGAGAAGACCTTTGCGTCCTGGGAGTAGGCTCGCCACGCCGGGCGCGGCCCTGTGGGGCCTTGCCGAGGCGACGATCTTCTTCATCGTGCCGGATGTGCTGCTGAGCTTTATCGCGCAGGTCTCGTTGAAACGGGCGCTCCTTGCCGCCCTTGCCGCGGTCGCAGGCGCGCTGGCCGGCGGGGCACTGCTCCATGCTTTCGCCAGCGCCGATCCGCAGGCCGCGCAGGCGCTCCTGCTGCACGTTCCGGGCATTTCTCCCGAGTTGGTCGGGCGCGTCGCGGGGCTGATCGGGCAAGGCCTGCTTCCGGGCATGATCGCCGGCTCCCTGAGCGGCGCGCCCTACAAGATCTTCGCCGTGGAAGCGGCAACGACCGGCGTACCCTTCTGGGCCTTGCTGCTGGCAAGCCTGCCGGCCCGGCTGTTGCGGTTCGCACTCGCCGCCCTTGCGAGCTGGCTCGTCTTCGCCAGGCTCCTCGGCGGTCTTGCGCTGCCCACGCGCCGCTGGATGCTCGCCGGCGCGTGGCTGGTGTTTTACGCAGGCTATTTCGCCGCGATGGGCTGGTAGCGCAGCGGGCGGCACCGAAGCATCGCCGGCCCCCGCCCCGCCCCGCCGTGCCGGCTCAGCTCGCCAGAACGTCCTTTACCATCGTCGCAAGCTGTTTCAGCGTGAAGGGCTTGGGCAGGAACGAGAACTTCTCGTTTTCCGGCAGGTTCTTCTCGAAGGCGTCTTCCGCATAGCCCGAGACGAAGATGATCTTCAGATCCGGCTGGGTCTTGCGCAATTCGCGCAAGAGGGTCGGCCCGTCCATCTCCGGCATGACCACGTCGGAGACGACCAGATCCACCTCGCCGTCCGTCTCTTCCATGATCTCCAGCGCCTCTGCGCCGCTGGAGGCCTCGTGCACGGTGTAGCCGCGCGAGGTCAGCGCCCGGGCCGCGAAGGCACGCACCGCCTCCTCGTCCTCGACCAGCAGGATGGTGGCGGACCCGGTCAGATCCGTGAGCTGCGGCGCCTCGACCGGCTTCACCTCCACCTGCTCCGCCTCGTTGCGCACATGGCGCGGCAGGAAGATACGGAAGCTGGTGCCCTTGCCGAGCTCGCTGGTGCAGAAGATGAAACCGCCGGTCTGCTTGACGATGCCATAGACGGTCGAAAGCCCGAGGCCCGTGCCCTTGCCGACCTCCTTGGTGGAGAAGAACGGCTCGAAGATCTTCTCCATCACCTCCGGCGTCATGCCGGTGCCGGTGTCGGTGACCTCGGTCAGCACGTACTCGGCGACCGGCATGCCGCGCGTGCCCTCGTAGGATTGCGACTGATCCTCCGGCACATTGAGCGTGCGGATGGTCAGGCGCCCACCCTCAGGCATCGCGTCGCGCGCGTTGACCGCAAGATTGACGATCACCTGCTCGAGCTGGTTGAGGTCGGCCATCACCGGCCACAGGTCGCGGCCATGGACGACGCTGAGCTCCACCTTCTCGCCCAGAAGCCGGTCCAGCAGGATCGACAGGTCCGCAAGAACGTCGTTGAGCGCCAGTTCCTTCGGGCGCAGCGTCTGGCGCCGCGAGAAGGCGAGCAGCTGGCGCACGAGCCCGGCTGCCCGGTTGGCGTTCTGCTTGATGTTCATGATGTCCTGGAAGGACGGATCGCTCGGCCGGTGGCTGGCCAGCAACAGGTCGGAAAAGCCGATGATCGCGGTCAGCACGTTGTTGAAGTCGTGCGCCACGCCGCCGGCCAGCTGGCCGATCGCCTGCATCTTCTGGCCTTGCGCGAATTGCGCTTCCAGCACGCGCTGGGCGGTCGTTTCCAGCACGTAGACGATGGCGGCATCCGCATCGTCCTCGCCGTCGCGCACCGCCGAGACATAGACGGTGGCGGACCGCCCGTCCTCGCGCTCGTCGAGACGCACATCCACCGGCGGGATCTCGCTGCGCCCCTCCGCCGCAGCGGCAAGCGCCTCCATCAGGGCCGGGCGCGACGGCGCGGTCACATGGTCGACCAGCTTCGGCGCGCCCTGGGTGGTGTCGGCCGTGCCGAACAGGCGCACGAAGGGGGCATTGGTCTTGCTGATGCCGCCGTCATGGTCGATCGAGGCGATGGCGATCGGCGTGTTGTTGAAGAAGCGGGCAAAGCGCACCTCGGACGAGCGCAGCGCCTCGGCCGCGTCCTCGCCCCGGGAGCGGTTGAGCACCAGGGTACGGCTCTCGCCCGGCAGACCGCCGGCCCCGAAGGGCACGCGGTGCAGAATGCGCACCGGCATTGACCGGCCGCCGCGTGTGGTCAGGTCGAGATCGAAAGTCTCGGTCTTGACCTCGCCTGCCTTGCCCTGGACGGAGAGCAGGAGCTCCGCCCCGTCGCCGCGCATGAATTCGCTGACGCCGAGCGAGCCGGCCTCGAAGCTGACGAGGTCGTAGCCGAGCCAGTCGGCCAGCGTGGCGTTGAGATAGACGACGCGCCCGGCAGCGTCGCAGGAGAAGAAGCCGGCCGGCGCGTGATCGAGAAAATTGATGACCCGCTGGAGCTCCTGGAAGGACGTCTCCTGCTCGGTGCGGTCGCCGCTGATGTCGGAAAGCTGCCACACGGTGCAGCCGCGCTCGCCGCCCCGCCCCGTGACCAGCGGCAGCGGCCGCACGCGCACCCGATACCAGCACGGCTCGCCGTCATTGCGCCCGAGCGGATGCGGCAGGCGGATTTCCTCCTCCGCCGTGCGTTCGGCCTCGGCTGCCCGCGTCAGATGGAAGATCGCGTCGGTCGCAGCCGGGTCGGCGGAAAAAACACGCTCGACACCGCGCATCTCGGTCGGGCCCTCGGCACCGATCAGCCGGGCATAGGCATCGTTCGCATAGACGATGCGCCCATCCCGCTCGACCACCAGCACGCCGTCTTCCAGCGTGTTGAGAAAGGCCGCGGGTACGGGGCTTGCCGGTGCGCGCGAAGAAAAGCGCAGCAGGCCGATGGCACCCGCGAACAGCGAGAACACGCCGATGACGGCAAGCACGCCGAGCAGCGCCAGAACGAAAGGCTCCGCGTGGTCGCGCTCCATCAGCGACAGGGCTGCGGCGGCGCCGACCAGGCCGACCGCAAGCAGGATCAGCAACAGGATGCTGCCTGAGCGCTCCTGCCGCTCGACCGCGGGAGACGACGGACCCCGTTCACTTCTGCTCATTCACATACCCCGTGGCGCCAAACGCGCCAGCCTCCCCTTCGGCACCCACCGCGCACTCATGCGCCCGGCGACAGGAACCGCTCCTAGCTCCGCCAGGCGCGGCGTTCCCGCATTCGATAAACGAAACCGATCACTTCTGCCACAGCGCGATACTGCTCTTCCGGTACCTGCTGGTCGATGTCGATCACAGCAAAGAGTGCGCGGGCCAGCGGCGGGTTCTCGACAATCGGGACCTCGTTGTCCCGCGCGATCTCACGGATCTTCAAAGCGACCGCGTCCGTTCCCTTCGCCACGCAGATCGGCGCCTGCATGCCCTGCTCGTATTTCAGCGCCACCGCATAGTGAGTCGGGTTGGTGACCACCACCGTTGCCTCGGGCACTGCCGCCATCATGCGCCGGCGGGACCGCTCCATGCGCAACTGGCGGATCTTGCCCTTGACCAGCGGATCGCCCTCGGTCTGCTTGTATTCCTCCTTGATCTCCCGCTGGCTCATCTTCTGCTTGTCGAACCACTTCTTGCGCTGCCAGATATAGTCGAGGCCCGCAACCACGGTCATGACCGCGAGGATCGCCGCGATCAACTGCAGAACGAGAATCTGCACCTCCTCCAGCATCACGACCGTTTCCCGGAAGATCATCGTGTCGATCGTGTCGCGCTGCGGCCACAGGACGGCGACCATCAGGCCGCTGACCACGACGATCTTGATCAGGCCCTTCGCGAAGTTGACGAGGCTTTCGGAGGAGAACAGCCGCTTGAACCCCGCCAGCGGCGAGATCTTCGACAATTTCGGCTTCATCCGCTCGGCGGACCAGATGAGCTGGTGCTGGATGATGTTGCCGATGACCGCCGCCGCCAGCAGCAGAAGAAGCGGCAAGGCCAGGATGGCGCCGATCCGCAGCCCAGTGTCGCGCCACAACTGGCCCAGACCTCCAGCATCGACGGGGATCTGGTGCGAATGGGCAAGATAACCGCGCAGCGCCGACTGCAGGCTGTCCGCCGCGCCCGGCGCGAGCAGCGCCACCACCAACCCGGTGCCGAGCATGGTGAACCAGGTCGAGACCTCCTGGCTCTTGGCGACGTCGCCCTTCTCGAGCGCGTCATCCAGCTTCTTTTGCGTGGGGTCTTCTGTTTTCTCGGCGTCGTCGTCTTGTTCGGCCATCGCCCTACCCCGCGATGAACCGGCCGAGCGCCGTCTCGAAATGCGACAGATACCACATCATCATCGTCACCAGCAGGGCGAAGAGCATCAGCCCGCCGATGGCGATGTTGAGCGGCATCGCGATGAAGAAGATCTGCATCTGCGGCATCAGCTTGTTGAGCAGACCCAACCCGAAATAGAAGACGAGCCCGACGACGATGAAGGGCGCGGCAATGCGGATCGCAATCGAGAACAGCTCCGCCGTCAGCATCGTGGCGAGTTCCGCCATGTCGCCGACCGGAATGCCGCCGCCGGGCGGGAACATGCGGAAGCTGTCGTTCATGGCCGCGATCACCAGATAGTGCAGGTCGAAGGCGAAGATCAGCGTGATCCCGAGCAGGCTCAGGAAGGAGCCGATCACTGCGCCCTGCTGGCCATCCATCGTTGGATCCGTGGCCATGGCGAAGGCAAGGCCCGACTGGTTCGCGATGATCATGCCGGCGATGGACAGGACATAGGTGATCAGCCGCGAGCCCAGCCCGATGAAGAAGCCGATGGCGAACTCGGAGGCCAGCAGCACGCCGATCCGCGGCAGCGGCATCGTCGCATCGACCGAATAGAGCGGCGCGGCGACCGGATAGAAGACCAGCGTCAGCAACAGCGCCACCGCCAGGCGGATATTCGGCGGGATCGACCCCTCCCCCAGAGCCGGCATCAGCATCAACATGGTGCCGAGCCTAGCGAAGAGCAGCATGAACAGCAGCGCCACCTGGGGAAGAAGGGAAATGTCGAAGCTCATGGCCGGACTACCCGGAGCCGGTGACGATGAGATCGGCGATAACGGCTGTATAGGATTCCAGCGCCTGCCCCATGAAAGGCAACGCGATCAGCAATGTCACGAAGATAGCCAGGATCTTCGGCACGAAGACGAGGGTCATTTCCTGGATCTGGGTCAGCGCCTGGAACAGGGCGATGACCACGCCGATCAGCAAGCCGACAATCATCGGCGGAGCGGACACGATGATCAGGGTCCAGATGCCCTGGCGGGCGATGTCGAGGACCTCCGGCCCGGTCATGCTGTTCCTTCCGCTCAGGCACGCCGCCGGAGGCAGCCGGCGGCACCGCTCATGCTCAGATCGGCATGCGCATGATTTCCTGATAGGCGGAGATCACGCGGTCGCGCACCGAAACGAGCGTTTCCAAAGCCACCTCGGTCTCGGCGACCGCGGTGACGACATCGACGACATTCGCCTTGCCCTCGGTCAGCGCCAGCGTCTGCTTGTCGGCATCGCGGCCCTGATCGACCACCTGTTCGACGGCCGACTTGACCATATTGGCGAAATCCGGCGTCGCCGTCGAAGAAGTCTTAACCTTTGTATCCTGATTCGCCCCGGCAAGCGCGGACGTCATGCGGTAGGCGCTGGCGGCGATCGAAGGCGTGGACATCTCGTTCTACTCCGGAAGGAAGGCGGGCGCGCCCGGTCAGGCGCGCAGGATCTCGATGGTCTTCTGCAGCATGCGACGTGTCGCGCTGATCAGATTGAGGTTGGCCTCGTAGGAGCGCTGCGCCTCGCGCATGTCGACCATCTCGACCAGGGTGTCGACATTGGGCGTGCGCACATAGCCGCTCTCGTTGGCCGCCGGATGACCAGGCTCATAGCGGGTCTTGAAGTCGGAGCGGTCGTATTCGACCGGTCCCAGTTCCACCACCTCGGCCTTGAGCTTGCGATCAAGCTCGGCGCTGAAGGTCGGGATCTTGCGCCGATAGGGATCTTCCTGGGCAGTGCGCCCGGTCGAGTCCGCGTTGGCGATGTTTTCTGCGATGATCCGCATGCGGCCGTTCTGGGCCTTCAGGCCCGTTGCAGCGATGAAGATCGACTTGACGAAATCCACGGTCAAACTCCCCGACCCTTGCGGGTCTGATCAAGGCGCGCGATCTCAGCCGTTGCGCGACAGAGCGGTACGGATGAGGCCGAGCCCCTTCTGGTAGAGCGAGGCAACCGTCTGGTAGTCCATCTGGTTGGCCGTCACCTTCATCATCTGCTCCTCGAGCACCACCGTGTTGCCGTCCGGCGTGATCTCGAAACCGCTGGCATCGTCGCGCTCCACGCCGCCGCTATCGCGCATCATCGAGCCGACGATATGGGCGCTGCTGGTGCGAGCCGTCGCAAGGCCGACGGTGCGCGTTGACAGCGCCTTTTCGAAGGAGAAGTCCTCAAGGTCCTTGCCGCGAAAACCCGGCGTATCGGAGTTGGCGACGTTCTCGGCGAGCACGCCCTGCCGGCTCTGATGCCACTGCATCTTCGACTTGAGCGCCTGAAACAGCGGCAGGTCCGAGACCGACATGGAACGATCTTCCCGTTGCGACGAGGGTTAACGACTAGGCAGATCCTGCCGGGTAGATGGTTAACGAGGAGTTAACGATTAACGTTTCCGAAAGGAGAAGCCCCCGGTTTCCCGCACATGAGAGGCGCAAGTTCCGGTGGCAGCTTGCATATTGGCGGCAGATATCGGCATTTTTTGCCGGGATGCGTTAACCTTCCCTCTTTGAGAGAATCGCACAAAACAGCTAAACAGGATGCAGTAAGGCAGGATTCGCGCGCGTTCGCCGGGCAAGACCGGTTGCGCGATGCCATGGATCGGGGTTAAGGCGCGGGGAACTCCAACGCCGGACGGACGGGTAGACCGGACCGCAAGGCTCGCGTGACAGGCGGGCAGCGGGCGCACCCTCGAATAGGAAGAGGCCGAGAAAGGCATGACAAGTTGGCTGGTTGACACCTTTCAGATGGAACCGGGTTGGGCCCGTGGCATCGGTTTCTTTCTCGCGGTGGCGATTGTCCTGGCGCTGATATCCGTCTTCATCTGGATCCTGCGCCGCATCGCCGGAAGCCGAAGCCTCGGAAGCCGTTCGCGCCAGCCGCGCATCGCGGTGATGGACGCCGCCTCGCTGGACACCCGGCGGAGGCTCGTGCTGATCCGGCGCGACAATGTCGAGCATCTGCTGCTGGTCGGCGGGCCAAGCGATATCGTCGTCGAGCAGAACATCGTGCGCGGTGTTCCCGTATCTCAGGCCTATCCGCGGCAACCGGCGATGGGCAACGAGCTTTCCGCCTCTTTCAAGCCGGCTGAGGCCGAGCCTCAACCGGCTCCGGCTCCCGCCTCGATGTCCGCACCGGCAAGCGCCCCTGCTGCGCCTGCGGCGCAGACCGCGCCTCAGCCGATGGCACCGCGTCGCCAGCCGCAGGCCCCGGCACCGCGCCGCGCCGGCGAGAGCAATGGCAACGACGCCTCTCCGCTGAAGCGCGCCGGCGCCTCCGTGGCAGCAGCAGGCGCCGCGGTCGCAGGCCTTGCACGTGCCGCAGCTCCCAGCCGCGCCGAGCCGCGCAGCGAAGCCCAGGGCTCGGCACCGTCCGGCACGGCCCCCTTCTCCTCGCGCCCGGAAGCGCCGGCTGCTCCGGCTCCGCGTCCGCCGCTGCGTCCGCTCGGCATGCAGCCTGCGGCCCCGTCAGCCCCGCAGGCACCGGCTGCTCAGGCTCCGCTTGCAGCTCCGAAGGCGCCCGAGATGCCCCCGGTCGCCGCTCAGCCGGCGCCGCAGCCGCCGATTGCCCCGCAGCCGCCAGTCGCTCCTCAGCCCCGCCGCGAGCCGCTCCCGCCGATCCGCCGCAACGTGACGCCGCCGTCTTCCGGCCCGGCGGCCAACGCCCGGACGGCCTTTCCGCAGTTCACCGAGACGGCGGACAAGCCCGCACCTGCCGGCGACAAGCCGGCGGCTCGCGGCGACCTGTCGGGCGTGACCGCAGGCGCGGCCGCTGCTGCAACCGCCACCACGGCCTCGACGGCCCCGAGCGTGAGCACCCCGGCTGCTCCCGCAGCTCCCAAGCCCGAGGTGAAGCCTGAGGCCAAGGTCGAGGTGAAAGCGGAGCCGAAAGCCGAGGCAAAGCCGGAAACCCCTGCAAACACTCCGGCGCCGGCGGCTGCATCGGCACCGACCCGCGTCGAGCCCGACCTGGCTTCGCTGGAAGATGCCTTGCTCGCCGAGCTGGACCAGTCGCGCGGCAGCGCCCCTGCGGCACGCACCGAGCCGCGCGCCGACTTCAGCCCCGCCCCGGCCACGCCGCAGGCTCCGGCCGCTCCGAAAGTCGAGGCACCGTCGGCAGCACCCGCCGCTCCCGCGACGGCAGAGCCGGACGCTGCGAGTACGGCCAAGCAGGAGAGCAAACCGGAGGCGCCCAAGGCCGAGGATACGGCAGAGGACAAGGCCACGGACACCGACGCTGCCGCGGAGGCCGACAAGGGCGAGACCGCAAAGAAGGACAGCGGTCCGGTGACCATGGACGCGATCGAGGAAGAAATGGCGCGCCTGCTGAGCGAGATCGGCGGCCCGCGCAAATGACGGTGCAGCGTCCATGACAGGGGCCCGGCACGCCGTCCTGCCCTACCGCAAGACGGCGGTTGCCGCCCTTGGCTGTCTCTCACTGTTTCTCCTTGTCACCGGGGCACATGCCCAGGGTGTGTCGATCGATTTCGGCGAAGGCTCGGGCCTGACCGAACGGGCGGTGCAGCTCGTCGCGCTGCTGACGGTGCTGAGCCTTGCGCCCTCCATCCTGGTGATGGTGACAAGCTTCACCCGTATCGTGGTGGTGCTCTCGCTGCTGCGCTCGGCCATCGGCCTGCAGACGGCACCACCCAACGCGGTGATGACCTCGCTCGCGCTTTTCCTGACGCTCTTCATCATGGCTCCGACCTTCGAGGCCGCCTACAACGAGGGCGTCCAGCCGCTGGTCGAAGGCAATATCGAGCTGCCCGAAGCCTTTGAGCGCGGTTCGCGCCCCTTCCACGCCTTCATGCGGGCGAATGTGCGCGAGAAGGACCTGGCGCTGTTCACCGAGCTTTCGGGGCAGGAAGCACCGGAGACGCCGGAGGAGATCAGCATGCGCGTGCTGGTGCCGGCCTTCATGATCAGCGAGCTGCGCCGGGCCTTCGAGATCGGCTTCCTGCTCTATCTGCCCTTCCTGATCATCGACCTGGTCATCGCCTCGGTGCTGATGTCGATGGGCATGATGATGCTGCCGCCAGTGGTGATCTCACTGCCGTTCAAGCTGATCTTCTTCGTGCTGGTCGACGGGTGGAACCTGATCGCGGGAAGCCTCGTCCAGAGCTTCTCCAGCGGTTAAGGCCCTGGCGGTAGCCCGTTTTTCGAAACGTCCGTTCTGGAAACGCCGGTTTCCGGGTTGCGCGCGGAGTGCCGCTAGCCGGCCCCGCCTGCGGCGGCCGGATCGGCAACCGGCGGCACCGGAGCCTCTTCCTCGGTGCGGGCGACGGTCTGCGGGCTATCGCCCTCGTCCGGGCCTTGCGACATCGGCAGCTCAGGCAGCGTATCCGGCACAGTGTCCGGCGAGGGCTGCAGATACTTGCGGCGATACTCGGCCAGGAAGATGTCCAGCGAGTCGACGCTCTGCAGGTTGTCGAGCACGGACATGAACTCCACCCCGCGGTCGGCGACGGGCCGGGTGACGATGGCGAAGGCCGCAGCATCCGGGCTGTCGCTCATCTTGTCCGTGAACTTCGCCTTCAGGCGCGACAGGCTGAAATCGTCGTTCGCGAGCGAATAGCCGATGGCCGCTCGCAACAGGTCTGTGCGCTCCTGGTCGGCAAGCGCAACCGGGTCCGACCACCGGCCGCCGACAAGCCCTTCCAGCAGCTCGCCCGCCTCGCGCCAGCTCTGCGCCGCCCACAATGTATCGGCCTTCAACCGGTCGACATCCTCGCCGCGCATGTTGCGGACGATCTCCAGCGCCAGATCCGGCCGGCCGCTTTCCGTCAGGGCGCGCGCCTCCACCATGTTGCGCTGCCGCTCCAGCTCGCGCGGCAGCTTGGCCTGCCGGGTCCGGTTGAGAACGCGCAGCGCCTCGTCGGGCTTGCGGTCCATCAGGTAGACGACGCCGAGGTCGGCGGCGATCTGTGCGCGTGCAGCGCCTTTCAGACGATGGTCGACCTGGTGACGCAGCAGCTCGGCTGATTGCGTCAGAAGATCCATGTCGATGAGTCGACCGGCAAGACGGCGCACCATCTCGTCGCCGCGGCGGCCCACCGGCGTCATTTCGCGGAAATCATAAAAGAGCGCCAACGCCTTGACCGGGTCCATCCGGTCGGCCTCGCCGTTGAGGAACAGGTTGGCGAAGACCGCCCCCATCTCGTCCTGCAAAAGGCGTGTCGTCTCCGCATCCGCATTCGCCTGGAGCGCCGACTGCATCGCCTCGAACGCATTGCGGTAGTTCCCCGACTGAACCTCGAGCTGGGCCAGGAAGCGCAGGGTCTTCAACTCGGTCTCGTCGCCGCGCCAGGACGCGGCAAGGCCGGCCAGCTGATCGACAGCCTCGGCGGTGGAGAGCTCGCCATCCCGGTGGCGGACGCGCAGCGCCCGGTAGGCAGCTTCTGCGGCCAGCGCCCTGTCCGGCGAGCGCTGCACCAGGTCAAAGGCCGTCAGCGCCTCGCGCGAGCGGCCGGACGCATCCGCGATCTGTCCGCGGATGATGTCGTAGCGCGCCGCCTGATGCGCGGAGGCAAGGCTCGGATCGATCTCGGAAAGAATGGCCGCCGCATTGCCGTAGTCACTCACCTCGACCATCGCCTCGGCAGCGGCAAGGTGGAAATCGATCTGCACGCTCACCGGGTAATTGCCGACCACCGCCTGACCGCGCGAGAGATTTTCCCGCGTCGCGGTCCAGTCCCTCTGGTCGGCCGCCGCGATCGTGCGCCAGACCGAGGCGTCGGCGTTGTTGAGCAATTCCGGCCGACCGAGATAGTCGAGCGCCTCGCGCGGACGCGCGGCCAGCGTTTGCGCCGCGCCCATCAGCAGATTGTATCCCGGATCGCGGGTCAGAGCGGGGTCGTCATACGCCGCCAACTGCATCAGCCCGAGCGCTTCGTGGGCAAAGCCATGCGCCAGATAGAAACGCGACATTTCCATGCGCGGCACCCGCCGTTCTTCCTCCGGCGTGTTCGCGATCGCGTATTCCATCTTCTTGATCTTATCGAGGAAATCCTTGGTGTTGCTGCTCATCAGGTTGCCGAGATCGACATGTCCGGGCGTCGCCGGATCGACCACGGGCGGCAGCACCTTGGACCCCTTGGTCAGGTTGCCATTGGAGACAGCAAGCCCGCGCGGCCGCTCAAGGATCACCGCATCGCCGTTCGGCTTGACCTCCAGATCGTCCGCCTTGCTGAGGACAGCGATACCATGGGCCGACATCAGGACATCGAACTCGGCAAAGCTCTGCGGCTTGAGCACGCCGCGGGAGGGCGCGTAGCCGGTGACCACCGTCACCCTGTCGCCGGCGAAGGGATCGATCACCTCACGCACAGCGGCCGGCGCCTGGAAGGGAATGGTGATGATCGCGCCTCCGTCGCCCCGCACCGTGCGCTCCAGCGAGAGCGGGCGCGACGGCTCCAGGATCATATCGCCGATGGTCATCACCCAGGCGCTGCCATCGATGCCGACCGAGGCAAGCGCATCGCGCATCAGGTCGACGCGGATCACCTGCCAGTCCGCATTGGCGGTGACCTCCACCGCCTCCACCCGGTCGGCAAGCACCGACCGCATGCCGCGAATGTCGACCGAATCGGCGGTGTCGAAAACGAGATACAGGCTGCGATACCGCCGGAATACCGCCGAGGCCACCGGTTCGGAGAAAGGAAACACCACCCGCACCGTATCGCCGATGCGCCGTGCTTCGGCCACCACGAAGCGGCGGGCCTCATCGTCGTAGCCGGCCGGCGGCATCTCGGGCGACGAGGAGACTTCGGCGGAGCCCGAAATCTCCTTTCCGGCGACGCCGCTGAGGTCGATCTCCGACGGCAGGACATCTTCGCTCGCAGGAGCGGTAGGCTCAGAGGCCGGCGCGGTGCTCTCGGGCGGAGCAGCGGCGATTTCCTCCGGGCGGACTTCGGCGGCGGGCGCCGGCTGCGCAACCTCGGCGGCCTTCACCGTCTCGACGGCGGGTGCGGGCTCTGCGGGCTGCTCGCTTGCGGCGGCAGTTTCAGTAGTTCCGGCCTGCTCGGCCCCCGGCTTCGTGCGCGGAAGCGGCAATGCCGAGGCAGTCTCTTGCGCAGACGCAGGTGTCGGCGCGGCGGTTTCGGGCGACGCAACGGTCTCGGCTGGCTTTTGCGACGGCGCAACGCCTTCCGGGGTGCCCGCAGGCGCATGACCATCGACCACGCCCTGGTGGCCGGCGGCCTGCTGCGGCGCCTCGGCCGTTCCGGCGGCGAAGACGACGCCCGTGGCACCGGCTGGAACGTTTTCGCCAGCCTTCATGGCTTCGTCGATCGCCGCGTTGACGGGATCCTGCGCCATGCTGCGCGGGGTCACGTCGAGAATGTAGAAATTGTCCTCGCGAAAGGCGCGGATATCGACATCCGGCTGAACGCGCAGAAGGAACTTGAGCCGCCCCTCGTCGATGAACGAGGTGGCATCGATCACTCCAGGGGGAAGATGGGCGCGCAGATCCGACAGGTCGACCGGAACGTCGTAGTTGAACGTGACCTTGATCATGTCGCCTTCGCGCACGAAGGCCGAGTCGAAGTTCAGGTTCCACTCGAAGGCCAGGCGGGTGAAAGTCGGGTGAGTGCCGATGGAAAGCTCGACCTTCGGCTCCTCCTGCCCCTTCAGCCGCGCCTGCTCCAGCGCACGGGCACGGCGGATCGCCTCTTCGGCGCGCCGGGCCAGCTCCTGCACCACATCGTCGGGCAGGCCCGGCGGCATGCCCTGCCATGTCGGCGGCAGCAGGTCGATGAACAGCTTCTCGCCCGCTTCCATGGTGTTGACCCGGAAGTCGCCCATCAGGGCAAACCGCAGGGCCGAGCCGTCGGGATCACGACGGGCGATGGAGATGAAATTCGGCATGTCGACGGGAACATTGTCGACATTGGTGATCACCTGATCGCGGAAGCGGATGCGCAGCACGCCATTGGACGCCAGCGCGTCGTATTCCGGCAGCAGGGTCAGGTCACGGAAGGTCAGCACCATCCGGCCGTAGCCGTCCTGCTGGGACGCGCGAAGATCCACCTGAAGGGTGTCCGCATGGGCGACCGGAACAAGCGCGCAGGCGAGCGCAAGCAGGGCTGCAAGCTGCAGCGCAAATGCACGAAACGCCGCCACGATATCCGCGACGACGGTGCCTAGCTTGTCTCTTTTAGAGCCGTCCTGCCTCACAGGGCTCCCCTGAACCTTTCGACCGAACAGCCAGTCTAGCGGATGCGGCTTAACGCTGCGTTTAACGGGTGCTCCGGATTCCCGGGCATTCCCGTCAGAGAGCAGCCCCCCGCCGGAGCTTTCATCAATTGCCCATGATCTTCGGCAGGTCCGGAGCAACCACCTGAGCGGCCTCTTCCTGCGGCTTGCGTCCGGTAACGAGAGCCACCGTCAACCGCTCGCTCGCCTCCGGCGTCATCCGCCCCATGATGTCGGCCATCTTGCGCGGTTTCATCTGCTTGGCGACACGCACGAGAATGTCGAGATCGAGACGGTCGAAGATCCGGGCCGCGTCCTTCGCCTTCATCGATTCGTACATGAGCACGAGATCCTTGAGCTCGTCCTCGCGCTTCTTCTCCTGCTCCTGGTTGAGGGTCCGGATGCGCTCCTCGATGGCTGCGATCTCATCGGCCTTCTGCTTCAGGCGCTCTTCGGTGTCCTTCATCAACTGCTGGCGCAGTTCGAACTGCTTCTCGCGATTGTCCAGCTCACGCCGCCGCTCGCTGAGCGACTCGAGCACCTTCCGCTCGGCAATCGAGCCTCCGAGCTCCAGCCCGCCCGCCGCAGGAGGCGCATCGCCGCCGGTTCCGCCCGATAGCGGAGGCACGACGGCGGAATCGGCTGCTGCCGTATCGGTGGAGGCAGGGTCCGTCGCCTGGGCCTGGTCCACGGACGCGGTCTCGGCCGGGGCAGCTGCCGTATCGGCCGCCTGCTGCGCCATCGCCACGCTCACGCCGGCAGTGACGGAGGTTCCGCCATCGACAGCGAGCCCAAGCAGCTTCAGCACCAGAAGAGCGCTGGCTGCAAAGACAAGAACGGGGATCAGGCGCAGGTTTGTCACGCGGCCTGCTCCGCTGCACGCTTGCGGAACAGCTCCAGACGGGCGGTCGCCTCCATCGCTGCCGACCGGATATCGCTGGCGCGCATGGTCGTCGGGCGGGCCGGGGCCGGCTCTTCGACCGGGGCCGGCGCGGCAGGCGCGGACGCGTGCTGCTGCACGGTGCGGGCCGCCTCGGTGATCTGGGTGATGCGCTCCAGCACGGTGTTGCCGCGCGAGACGTGGGCCGCCAGTTCCTGCGACAGGCGCTCGGCATCGACGAGGCGCTGACCGAGGGTGCGGTCAGCCTCACCGGCGGTCGCCTTGAGGCCGAGAATGGCACGCTCGGCGATTTCCGAAGCGGTGATCAGCTCGGAGATCGTGGCACGCAGCGCCTCCTCGTCGGCACGCAGACGCTTCAGCCGCTTGTTGAGCACGACGCAATATCCGATCGTCACCACCAGCAGCAGCGCGACGAGGCTCTCGATCATCAGTCCGACAGGGAGCGTGCTCATGTTGGGTCCATTTCCTTCTGCATGGCGCGCTCGAACGCGGCCAAGGTCATCTTGGGCTTCTGCAGCCCGCGCTCGACGCGGATCGCGATGGAATCCTCGTCCTTGCCCATTGTCCCTTGCGTCAGCGGGATGCCGCCGCACTTGATCGACACCGGATCGCTGGGGGAAATATCGAACAGCAGGGTCTCGCCCACCTTCAGGTCGAGCACCCGCCCGAGCGGAATGTGCGTCTCGTAGAGAACGGCATCGACATCCACTTCCGCCGCATAGATCTCGGTGGCCAGGTGGCCTTCCCAGATCGGATCGCGGCCGAACTTCTCGCCCATGAACATCTGCAGGAGCAGATCGCGGATCGGCTCCAGGGTCGCATAGGGCATCATGATTTCGATCTTGCCGCCCCGGTCCTCCATGTCGATACGCAGTTCGACGAGGATGGCCGCATTGGCCGGGCGCGAGATCGCGGCGAAGCGCGGATTGGTCTCCAGACGCTCCAGATTGAAATGAACGGGCGAGAGCGGCGAGAAAGCCTGCTCCATGTCGTGCATGATGATCTCGATCATCCGCCGCACGAGGTTGCTCTCGATGGTCGTATAGGGACGTCCCTCGACGCGCACGGCCGACATGCCGCGTCCGCCGCCCAGCAGCACGTCGATGATCGAGTAGATCAGGCTCGATTCGACCGTGCACAGGCCAAAGCCGTCCCATTCCTCGGCCTTGAATACGCCCAGGATGGCCGGCAGCGGAATCGAATTCAGATAGTCGCCGAAACGGACCGAGGAAATGCTGTCGAGCGACACCTCGACGTTGTCGGAGGTGAAGTTGCGCAAGGAGGTCGTCGTCAGCCGGACCAGACGATCGAAGACGATCTCGAGCATCGGCAGACGCTCGTAGGAGACCATCGCCGAGTTGATGAGCGCGCGGATGCCGCTCTGGTCGGCAGCGATCGTATCCTCGATGTTGAAGCCGAGGAGGTTGTCGATCTCTTCCTGGTTGAGGATACGGTCGGCACCCCGGGTGGCGCTTTCCAGCTCCGGCTCGCTGTCGTCGATCATCGCCGCCCATTGGGCGGCCATGTCGTCGCCGCCGGCGACGCCCTGTTCCTCGAGCGCAGCACCCCAGGCAGCGGCAAGATCCTCATCCTCGCCTTCGCCGTCCATCTGCTCGGCTAGGGCTTCGCCCCATGCCTCGTCGAGATTGCCGAGATCGTCGTCGTCAGCCATTGGTGACCTTACTGGACCAGGATTTCCTTGAAGAGCACACCCTCAATGCGAGCCGGATAGACCGCCGTATTGATGCGTCGCAGCAACTCTTCCTTGAGTCGGAACAAACCGGAAGACCCTTCGAGATCCGCCGGACGAAGCTCGCGCAGATAGACCTGGAAGGCATCGAGAATGCGCGGCAGGTAGGGCTCGATCTTCTGCACCATCTCGCGGTCCGAAACCTCGAGCGAAATACGAACGCGCAGATAGGTGGCGCGCCCCTCGCTCGACAGATTCACCGTCATCTCCGGCAGATCGAAGAACACCGCAGGACGCTGCTCGACCGAGGCCTCTGGCGCTCCGACACCATCCGGCGCTGCCGCTTCGCCGCCGCCCATCAGAAAATAATAGGCGCCGCCCCCGATGGCTGCGAGCAGGACAAGACCTGCGCCCCCGAAGATCAACAGCTTCTTTTTCGACCGGCCGGCTCCCTCTTCCGGGGCGCCGGCTTCGGCTGCATCCGCATCCGCCGTCATGGTGGGTTAACCTCTCTGCGCTGCCCCTCCCGCGCGTATGATTAATTTCTAAAGCCACAATGGTTAACGAGTGGTTACCGAACCGTTAACGCCTCGCAAAATGCGGCAAATTTTGCCGAGCGGTAACCAATGACGGGGACAAACCTGCCGCCCCGTCGCCCGCACCTCCAGGAAACATCAATAAAATCAATATGCCAGCAACTGGCACGCTCCCTGCAACAGGGTTAACGAGCATCCGCTCTGGGGAGGGTGGATGTTCGCTGGGGAGCATAGGAACGGTACGTTATGGAGAATTCACTTCTCATCGGGCTGTCGCGCCAGACAGCCCTGCGCAATCAACTGAGCGTGGTGGCCAACAACCTGGCCAACATGAACACGACGGGCTTCAAATCCCAGCGCCTGCTCTTCGAGGAATACCTGATGCCGGTCGCCGAGGCCTCGTCCTTCGAGCGCCCCGACCAGAAGTATTCCTATGTCCTCGACTACAGCGCCTCGTCGGACTTCGAGGTCGGCGCGATCTCGCTGACGGAGAACACCTTCGATGTCGCCATCGAGGGTGAGGGCTTCTTCGTCGTCGGCGACCCTGCCGGGGAGCGATACACCCGAAACGGCGCCTTTCACCTCGACGCCACCGGCCAGTTGGTCACGGCCGACGGTCGCCCGATCATGGGCGAAGGCGGCCCTCTCGTTTTCACCGCCGATGACGGCGATGTGACCATCGCCGAGGATGGAACCGTCTCCACCGAGCTCGGCGTCAAGGGACGTCTGCGCGTGGTCCGCTTCGAGGATCCGCAGGCGCTGGAGCGGGTCGGCGACAACCTGTTCGCCGGCGAGGCGCCGTTGGCGCTCGAGCGCGTGCGCGTCCAGCAGGGCGCCATCGAGAAGTCGAACGTCTCCGGCGTCGTCGAAATGACCCGGATGATCGAAGTTACCCGCAACTACACGACCGTGTCGAAGATGCTGTCTGACGGCGACGAATTGCTGCGCAAGGCAATCGAACGCCTCGGCTCCGTCCAGGCCTGAGCGAAGCGGAAGAAGGAACACTCGTCATGAAGGCACTTCATATCGCCGCCACCGGCATGCGCGCCCAGGAGCTGAACGTCGAGGTCATCTCGAACAACGTCGCCAACATGCGCACCACCGGCTACAAGCGCCAGCGCGCCGACTTCCAGGATCTGCTCTATCAGAACCTGCGCCGGATGGGCACGAACTCCTCCGCGAACGGCACCATCGTGCCGACCGGCGTGCAGATCGGCTCGGGCGTCAAGACCGCTTCCACCGCGCGCATCATGAGCCAGGGCAACCTCGCCCCGACCAACAAGGAACTGGATGTCGCGATCCGCGGCGAAGGCTTCTTCCAGATCCAGATGCCGGACGGCAGCACCGCCTATACCCGCGACGGCTCCTTCGAGCGCGACCCGAACGGCCAGCTCGTCACCATCGACGGCTATTCCGTGCTGCCGGGCATCGTCATTCCCGAAGACGCCCGCGACATCACCATCTCGAACGACGGCCAGGTCCAGGTTCTGGACGCCAACAACGCCGTTCAGGTGCTCGGCCAGATCCAGATCGCCCGCTTCATCAACAAGTCGGGCCTGGAAGCCATCGGCGACAACCTGTTCCTGGAAACGGAATCCAGCGGCGCTGCCATCGTCGGCAACCCTGGCGAGGCCAGCTTCGGCGATCTGATGCAGAAGCATCTCGAAATGGCGAACGTGGAAGCGGTCAGCGAGATCTCCGACCTCATCGCGGCCCAGCGCGCCTACGAGATGAACTCCCGCATCATCAAGGCGGCAGACGAGATGTCCGCCACCACTTCGAACCTGCGCTGACGCGCCGGCTGACCGGAAGGATATCCGAGATGTTCGCCAGGCTCCTCCTTGCCGCCGCACTGGTCGCTACCGCCGCCCTGCCGGCGCTGGCCGGCACGCTGCGGTCCGAAGTCGCGGTGACCGGCCCGGTCGTCACCATCGGCGATTTTTATCCCGATGCCGGCGCCCATGCCGCAACCCCGCTGTTCCGCGCTCCCGATGCCGGCACCCGCGGCACCGTGCCCGCCCACATGGTCGCCGAGCGTGCCCGCGAAGCCGGCTACGCGGCGGCCAACACCGACGGCCTGCGCCAGGTCGTCGTCGAGCGTCTCGCCCTGACCATCGGCGAGCACGAGGTGACCCAGGCCGTGCGCGATGCACTGCTGGCCCGCGAGAGCAACCTCGAAGCCGAAAGCCTCGACGTCACGCTGACGGGCTTCCGCGGCCCGCTGCTGGCAGATGCCGGCCAGGTCGAGCCGGTCAATGTCTCGGACCTTGCCTGGGACCGCTACTCCGGCCGCCTGTCCACGACCCTGCGCATCCGTACGGTCGAGGGCACCACCACGGTGCGCCTGACCGGCGTCGCCCGGGAGATGGTGGACGTGTACGTGGCAGCGCGTCCCATCGAGCGCGGCACCATCATTGCCGCCTCTGACATTGAACCGCAGCGCGTTCCGGGCAACCGCCTGACCGCCCGCCAGATCACCGACCCGGCGCAGATCATCGGCCAGTCCGCACGCCAGGCCCTCCAGGTCGGCCGGCCGCTACGCGCCGCCGACTTCGAGCCGCCGGTGCTGGTGCGCCGCGGCGCCAAGGTCACCCTGGTCTACCGGGCGGCCGGCATGACGCTGACCACCGTCGGCCAGGCCATGTCCAACGGCGCCGCCGGCGACATGATCGACGTCCTGAACCTCCAGTCCCGCCGTACCGTCACCGGCATTGTCCGCGCACGCGACCAGATCGAGGTCGGTTTCGCACGGCAGCACCTTGCCCAGCTCCAGGAGACGAACTGATGGCTCCTCGCATGTCCCTCATGAAGCCCGCGCTGGCCGTCTCGCTCGCGCTCGCCACCGCTGCCTGCGGCACCGCCGACAAGCTCTCCCAGGTGGGTCAGGCCCCTGCCCTCTCGGCGATCCAGGATCCGACCACGACGGCCGGCTACCGCCCCGTGCAGATGCCGATGCCGACGCCCCAGTCGGACCACTACAACTCGAACTCGCTGTGGCGGTCCGGCGCCCGCGCCTTCTTCAAGGACCAGCGCGCCGCGCGGGTCGGCGACATCCTCACCGTGCTGGTGACGATCTCCGACAAGGCCGAGTTCGACAACAAGACGCAGCGCAGCCGTACCGGCTCCTCGTCCTCCGGCACCGGCGGTGCCGTGGGCGCGGCGATCAACACGTTCCTGCTGCCGGGCGGCACCAGTGCCGACAATCTGGCCTCCGCCGAGGGTGCCTCCACCTTCCAGGGCAGCGGCAAGGTCGACCGCGAGGAGAAGCTGCAGACCCGTGTCGCAGCCGTCGTCACCCAGACCCTGCCGAACGGCAACATGGTGATCGAAGGCCGCCAGGAAGTGCGGGTCAACTTCGAGGTGCGAGAGCTCATCGTCGCCGGCGTGGTGCGTCCTGAGGACATCGCCGCCAACAACACCATCGAAAGCGAGAAGATCGCGGAGGCCCGCATCGGCTACGGCGGCCGCGGTCAGATCACCGACGTCCAGCAGCCGCGCTACGGTGCCCAGGTGCTCGATATCGTCCTGCCGTTCTGACGACACCCCTCAGGTTCGCGGCCCGGCTCCCCGAAAGGCGCCGCGAACCTCTCCCCTCCCCAAGCCGCTCTACGCTCCCCAAGCACGGACGGCAGGCGGGCACGGGATCCCCCCGCTCCCCAGCGGACCCGTGCCCGCCGCATTTACTTCCCCGTCAGAGATTGCCGGAGGGTCCTGCCCGGTCACAGTTCAACTCACCCCAACGATTACTGTTCACGCCGCATCTTCCTGGTTCGGCCGGTCGAGCGGATGCCGCCCGCTCTTCAGGCAAGGCGCTCTTGCACCGCCACCCTCGTCGCGCGAACCGCGACTGGTCGCGAAAACCGGCTCGAGCACCATCGAACGGAACACAGCGAACAGACGGTCGTCGAGCTTGCCCTTCATCTCGCTCATGATGCCGATGGCCTGGCGCGGCGGCATCGCCCCCTTGTAGGGCCGCTCCTCGGTCAGGGCGCTGTAGATGTCGGCAATGGTGACGATACGGGTCAGCGGCCCGATCGCGGAGCAATTGATGCCATTGGGATAGCCGCTGCCGTCGAGAAACTCGTGATGGTCGCGCACGGCCTGGATGACCTCGACCGAGCTGCGCCCGCCGCGTTGAAGCGCGAAGGCCCCGCGTGCGGGATGGGTGTTGATGACCCGTTTTTCCGCTTCGCTGAGCGGTCCGTCCTTTTCCAGGACGGAGATCGGGATGAACAGCTTGCCCACATCGTGCAAGAGGCACGCCTCGGTGATCATCGAAATATCGGCGTTGTGCAACCCGAGGAACTGGCCGAAAGCGCTTCCATTGCCCGCAACGGTCAACATGTGGCGACAGGTGCCGCTGTGATGCAGCTTCACCGCGTCCAGCCAGCCGCTGAGGCCTTCCCGCCGCGTTGCCTCGGTGATCGAGCGAGTGGTCGCATCGAGGATCTCTGGCGGCAACGGCCGGTCGGCGCGCATGGCGGCGCCGAGCTGGCGATAGAGCACATCGCCGTTCGCGATCGCCTTGGCCACATGCGGAGATCGCCCCGCGAGGTGGGCCGACAAGTCACGGTTCAAGATGGCCTGCACTGCAGTGCGGACATCGCCCGACGACCGGAAACTGGGAATGATCCGCTCGATGCCGAGCGCCTCGGCCTGGACCAGGCCTGCCCGGTCGCTGCCCGGCGCGACATAGATCGTGTCGCTCCTGCGGCGGTCCTCATGGAGGATCGAGGCGAGCAGGGAGACCTGGCTCTGACGTCTCAAGGCACTGTAGAGGACCACGACGCGGGCCTTATCGAGGCGCGCGGCATCGGCCTCGGAAAGCGAAATGCGCTCAACCTTGAAAGCCAACGCCAATGCGTTGGCGAATGCCGGTTCGGCGTTGTCCTGGTCTACGAGAATGATGACGTCGATCATGCCAACCGCCAACCTTGAATGACGCTGAAGTTCCTCTGCGTCATCCTTATCCGGCGTAACTTGTCGAACCCTTAATCGGCTCGAGCACGAACTCTTAACGAGACATGAACCGCGGCTGCGGCACGGCCACGCGCCAGAGGAATGCGGGGAAAACGAAAAGGCCCGGACGATGCCGGGCCTTAAAAAGTTGGTTCAGACAAATGCTGCCGGGCGGGCCGGCGTTACATCAGTCGTCGCGATAAACCTTTTCACGGCGCTCATGGGCTTCCTGCGCTTCGAGCGACAGGGTCGCGATCGGACGGGCTTCCAGCCGCTTGATGGAAATCGGCTCGCCCGTTTCGATGCAGTACCCATAAGACCCGTCCGCGATACGCTCCAGCGCCGCATCGATCTTTGCGATCAACTTGCGCTGGCGGTCGCGGGCCCTGAGCTCGATCGAGCGATCCGTCTCGGAAGACGCCCGGTCGGCGATATCGGGGTGATTCTGGCTTTCCTCCTGGAGGTTTGCGAGCGTTTCGCGGCTTTCCTTTAGGAGCTCTTCCTTCCACCGCAAAAGCTTGTTCCGGAAATACTCGCGCTGACGCTCGTTCATGAAAGTCTCGTCCTCGCTGGGACGATACTCGGCATCCAGCTCAACCGTCATGTTCTACTCCGGCTCCCGTTAGGCCGCGCGGAATATAGCGATCCTGCGGGCGATGGACAACGCCGCGGACGTCGAAAATAGCGCCAAATTTCTGTGATGTTTTTCATGTACTTAGGCCGGTTGCATCCGTTTTCGGCATGAGTCCGGCCCGATCAGGCGGCATTAACGGGCGTTCAATTTCCGTACAGTCCCAGCTTTGCCAGCTCCACTTTGGCGCGAAGCTCGATCTCGTCGATCACCTTTTCCAGCGCAGGATTGCCGCTGTCCGTGCGCCGCTCCAGCATCATTGCAAGCCGATTGAGCCGCTCAGGCGAAACCCGTCCGGCAAGCAGATCCGCCTTCATGCCCTCCAGCGTGTCGAGCAGGTCATGGCCCCGCGCCGTCGCCTTGCGCCGGCCGGTCAACGGGTCGTCGACCTCCTGCAGCGCTAGCAATGCATCGATACCGGCAATGCCGCTTGCGCCCCCTGCGGAGGAGGCGCTCTCCGAGCGTCCGGTGCCGCCGAGATCGAAACTCGAGCCCGACCCATCGGTCCGTTTTTTCTGGTTTCGTCCGCCGACCCCGGACAGGGGCGCGTAGCCTGAAATTCTCATGGTCGAAAACCGGACCCCGCTGGAGGAACTCTCAAGGCTACACAATTTTCCGAGTTGGTAAACGAAGCGTTAACAACCCGGCAAATCCTGCCGAGTAAGCCGAGGAAGATCATCGCAGACAGGCTTGAATTAGGAAAGGGAAATAAATTTTATCCATACAAAACAGATAGATAAGAAATTTATCACACCAGCGGACATTCTGGCACGCTGCTCGCATAAGGAAACGCGGGCAAGCCGCCCACGCCATCCGTCGAGCGATCGAGACACGCAAGAATGACCCTGCCCGGCCTCCTCTCACGCCTTTCCGGCCTCCTGCAGATCCTCTGCCTGGCCTGGACGCTCGCCCTCGTCGTGACATTGGCGACCCCCGCCAGCGCCGCGTCGCGGATCAAGGATATTGCCGACTTCGAAGGCATTCGCGACAACCAGCTCATCGGTTACGGCCTCGTGGTCGGCCTGCAGGGTACCGGCGACAGCCTGCGCAACGCACCTTTCACCCGGCAGAGCCTTGAAGCCATGCTGGAGCGCCTCGGCGTCAACACCCGCGGCTTCAACCTCAACACGCAGAACGTGGCCGCCGTCATGGTCACCGCCAACCTCCCGGCATTTTCTACCCAGGGCACCCGGATCGATGTTTCGGTCAGCGCCCTTGGCGATGCCGACAGCCTGCAGGGCGGCACCCTTCTGGTCACACCGCTGCTCGGCGCAGACGGCGAAGTCTACGCCATTGCGCAAGGACCGCTCGCCATCGGCGGCTTCTCGGCACAGGGCGACGCGGCCTCGGTCGTGCGCGGCGTGCCGACCTCCGGCCGGATCGCCAACGGCGCCCTGGTCGAGCGCGAGATCGACTTCAAGCTGGCGTCGATGACCAGCCTGCGCCTTGCCCTGCGCAATCCCGACCTCACGACCGCCCGCCGCATGGCCCTGGCCGTCAACGAGTTGATCGGCCTGCCTACCGCCGAGCCGCTGGATCCGGCGACGGTTCGCATCGACCTGCCGCGCCAGTTCAACGGCAACATCGTCGACCTCTTGACCGATATCGAACAGCTGATCATCGAGCCGGACCTACCCGCCCGCATCGTCATCGACGAGAATTCCGGCATCATCGTCATGGGCCAGAACGTCAAGGTTTCCACCGTTGCAATCGCCCAAGGCAACCTGACCGTCACCGTTGCGGAAAGCCCGACGGTGGTGCAGCCCCTGCCTTTCGCCAACGGACAGACGGCGCTTGAGCCCCGGACGGACATCCTTGTCGACGACGCGAGCGACAACAAGCTGGCGGTCGTGCGGGAGTCGGTGACGCTCCAGCAGCTGGTCGACGGCCTCAACGCCCTCGGCATCGGTCCGCGCGACATGATCTCGATCCTGCAGGCCATCAAGGCCGCCGGTGCACTCCAGGCCGAAATCGAGCTGATGTGATGAGCATGCCCGGCATCGACACCGTCCTCGCCAGCGCCCATGGCCGCTACACGGCCAAAGGCAGCGCTCTCAACACCGGCTCGGCAAATCCTGCCGGCATGACCCGCGAGAACGCCGAACAGTTCGAGGCCGTGTTCTTGAACACCATGTTCCAGACGATGTTCGCCGGTCTGGAAGAAGGCGGCGCCTGGGGCAGCGACACCGGCTCCGAAGCCTGGAGCGGCATGCTGGTCGAAGAATACGCCAACACCATCGCCAAGGCCGGCGGCATCGGCATCGCCGACGCGGTCCAGCGAGAACTTCTTGCCCTTCAGGAGACGGCCGGACAATGAGCCTCGACACCAAACAGCTCGCAGAAATTGCCCCTGAGTTCTTTTCCGGCGCGATAGCCGATCGCAAGGCGGCGGAAGCGACCTGCAACCGCCTCGAAGCCGCGATGGGTGACCTCCTGGCCGTCATCGAGCGCGAGACGGAACTCGTCCGCCTCGGCAAGCTGGACGCGGCCGGCGACCTGCAGCCCGAGAAGGCAAAGCTGGTCAGCATCTACATGCGCGGCATGACCTTCGTGCGCGACCAGACCACCTCGCTCGGCAATCTGGCTCCGGAAGCGGTCGACAGGCTGAAGCGGCGCCATGCGGAGTTCCAGCCGGTGCTGCGCATCAACCTGGCAGTGCTTGCCACGGCCCGCGAGGTCGCCGACAACCTGCTGCGCAAAGTGGCGCAAGGGGCAGCCAGCACGCGCGCGCCCTCGACCTACGGCCCCGGCGGCAGCGCTCCGCGCACCCCGGCCCTGGCCGATGGCATCGCCGTCAACCGGGCACTCTGACGCCGTCCCGTCCCACGCATCAGACCCGACGAATTCAACGCGCCGCCCGCCGTCACACGCGGGCGGCGCTGTCGTTTGGCGCAGGGCACCAGCCGCGCCCGTTAACTCTGACAGAACGAATCGGGATCAGAGCGGATCAACCGAAAACCCTAATGAATTCCTTAAGACGGGATTCACAGTTTTCAGATAAGATGCTTGCCAGGATATGGAAGTTGATCCCCCCTTTTTCGGTTGGTCGACCTACGTATCGAAGGACCTGAACAAGGTTAACGAGTGAAAGGCGAGATGCTCAACGGACGACGTTGATACCGGGCGCGTTGCCTTCGCGGATATGTCCGGTGGAGGGGTAAGCAAATGGAAGCGACACCGATCAGGACTATGTCCTACACGCTTGTGCCGACGGCACCGAGACCTTCGGAAGCCAGCGCATCGCCGGCTGCGCGAACGGACGTACCTGCCGAAAAAGCGGTGCAGCCACCGACCGAGACCGCGGCCAATCGCCCGGCGGCCGAGAACAATTTCGCCAAGGCCGAGGCCAACATCAAACGCGAGGAATTTCGCGACAAGATCACCGATTCCATCGTCTTCAGGGCCGTCGATCTGACCACCGGCGAGGTGGTGCAGCAGATCCCGGAGGAATCCATCCTGCGCCTACGCCGGGCTTTTGCCGAGACCACCCAGAAGAACATGACCGGCCTTGCCTTCAGCCGCAGTCTTTGAAGACGTGCGGGGCGTCCACCCGCCCCGCCGGCAGCCCGCACGGGTTTTCGAATCGGCTATAGTCCACGCTCACTGACCTCGAGCCGGACGCACGGATGCCGCCCTCCTCCCAGACCATCCTGGACCAGATGCGAAAGGCGCTGCTCTTGCAGCGCGACGGGAAACCCGCACGCGCGCGGCCGATCTACGAAAAGGTCCTCAAGCAGGACCCCGGCAATGCCGAGGCCACCAGCCTGCTGGGTCTGTGCTTCCTCGAACAGGGCTATCCGAAGCGCGCGGCCGCGCTGTTCGAGCGGGCCATCTCCCTCGCACCTGGCGAACCCCGCTACCGGATCAATCTCGTGGAGGCGCTCGAAGCCCTCGGCGATACGGACGCGGTACTTTCCGCCAGCGCACAGGCAGGGGCGGACGGCGTTGCGGATGCCGCCCTGCTCCATCGCCAGGCTCGCCTGCTGCGCCAGTCCGGACGACTGGCGGAAGCGCTCTCCACCTACGATGCAGCCCTCCGCGCCGCGGCCGACGATCTGGCCGACAACCTGGATATCCTTGTCGAATTCGGGCAGACGCTGATTCTGGCGAGCAAGCACGAGGAAGCCGTCCGTGTGCTGCACTTCGCCCTTTCGGCCGCCCCGGACCATCGCATCGCCCTGCTCAGCCTCGCCGACGCACTCAACCAGCTGCATCGCGGGGCCGAGGCGCTGGAGCTTCTTTCCGGCAGGGCCGCCGCCTTCGACGCAGAAACCGATGCAACCTATCGGCTGAGCCTTGCCAACGCGCTCTGGGGGACCTGCGACTACCTCGCTGCGCTTGCCGAAACCGACCGCGCGATCGCACTCGGCGCGAGCGGCAGCGATGCCCGCCTGTTGCGCGGCAAGGCGCTGTACCACCTCGGCCGCTTCCCCGAGGCTGTCGAGGAACTAGAGAAGGCGATGGCCGTAGATCCGGGCCGCCACGAGACGGCGATGACCCTTGGCCTTGCCTGCCTTGCCAACGGCGATCTCGCGCGCGGCTGGAAGCTGGCGGAGCGCCGCGTCGAGGCGAATCTCCAGGGATTGATCCAACGCCGTTTTTCGCGCCCGACATGGCGGGGCGAGCCGCTTGCCGGCAAGACCCTGATGATCTGGGACGACCAGGGCATCGGCGACGTCCTGCGATCCGCCTCCATGTTCGCTGAACTGGCCAAGCCGGCCGAGCGGCTGATCGTCGAGTGTCACCCCAAGCTCGTCCCGCTGCTTGCGCGCAATTTTCCGCAGGTGGAGGTGCGACAGCGGAGCCATGAAGGCCTCAACGCCCTTACCCGGGGCGAGGACTTCGACTTCCAATGCGCGTTCGGCGGTCTACCCACCCTTCTGCGACCGGATATTTCCGCCTTTCCGGGGACACCGGCCATACTCGGCGCCGACCCGGCGCGCGTCGCCGCCCTGCAGCAGCGGGCACCGCTCGGCAACACGGCCCGGCCGAAGGTCGGTCTGTCCTGGACCAGCGGCAATCGTGTCGGCCAACGCGGCCGCTCATATCTTGCCCTGGAGGACCTGCTTCCCCTGCTCGCCGTCGACAATGTCGACTTCATCCTGCTGGACTATACCGACCGCAGTGCGGAAATCGCGGCCCTGCAGGAGCGCGCGCCCTTCACCTTGCACCGGTGGGAGGATCTCGATCTCTTCGACGACCTGGAGACCGTTGCCGCTCTGACCTCCTGCATGGATCTGGTCATCTCGGCAAACACCTCTGTCGCCGACATGTCCGGTGCGCTCGGCGTGCCCACCTGGCGCTTCGGCCCGGTCACCGGCACGATCCTGTTGGGGCAGGAAAACCCGCCCTGGGCCCCGGCGACGCGCTATTTGCGGCTCGACCCCGAACGCCCGGCAGCCGACATCGTGCCCCGCCTCGTTGCCGATCTGCGGCACTGGCTGGAGGAGCGCCGGTAGAGCGTTGCTCTTCGCGCCGTTACATCTGGATGGGATGGACGTCCAGATTGCGCTCCAGCCGCTCGAGCATCAGCTCGGCGACCGCGATGTCCTGCGGCTCGTCGATCTCCACGACTTCCTCGTCGCTGGTCTCCCAGAAACCGATCCGGCCCGTCAGGCGGCACCCGGTCTGCTCGAAGCTCTCCGTGCGGAACAGATAGAAGTTGCCGGTCTCGCGATAGTAGCGGTCCTCGGCCGGGATCTGTTGACGCATCAAGCGGTTATGCGGATCGTAGAGCGGCTGCGGTTCCGGCAGGTTGCGCCAGATGTAGTTCCGGATCAGCCTTGCGGAAAAGAGCGAGTCGTAGCCGCCCTCGGAGAAATGCCGGTAAGCATCGGCCAGCGTATCCTTGCGCCGCACCGGCGAGGTCACCTGCGGAAACAGCACCGAATGCGGCTTCTCGTCCCGGCACATATGGGCAATCGCATGATGCAGTGAGGCCTCGGCCGGCGACGTATCGGTCGCAAACTCGTCAGGCCGCAGCACCGGCACCCTGGCGCCGAACGCACGGGCGGTCTCCGCGATTTCCTCGCTGTCGGTCGAGACGATCACATCGCGCACGAAGCCGGCCGCCTGCGCCGCCTCGATGGTCCAGGCGATCAGCGGCTTGCCGAATACCGGCACGAGGTTCTTGCGCGGGATCCCCTTCGAGCCCCCGCGGGCAAGCACGATCGCATCACAGGTCATCATCTCTTTTCCGCAAAAACCGTCACGAAGGAGCCCCAGAAGGCGGGCGACACGCCACTGTCCGGCGCCTGCATCCTTTCCCAGGCCTCAAGAGTCGCGAACCGCGTGCCGAAGAACGGATACTCGACCGAGGCGATCCGGAAGCCACAATCTCGCAGCAGGCGCATCAGCGAGTCATCGGTGAAGAGGCTGACATGCGTCGGATCGTGGAGCAAGCGGAAGCGATCGCCGAAAAGACGCGCGGCAGCACTGGCGAAATTGGGCGTACCGACCACAAAAAGCCCGCCGCGGCGAAGCGCTTCCTCGACAAGCCTGACGAAGGGCACCGGGTCCTCGACATGCTCGATAACGTGATGCGCAACGATGACGTCGCAGGAGGCCGGCTGAAAGCGGCCCGGCTCCAGAACGCCGCGGAGCGTCGTTGCACCGCTGCGCCGCGCCGCCATCTCCACGGCCTTTTCCGACGGATCCAGCCCGATCCGCTCGTGGCGCGGGTCGATCTGCTCCAGCAACTCGCCGAGACCGCAGCCGATATCGACCACCCGGCCCGGAGCACGCGCATTCACCGCCTCGGCGATATAGGCAAGATCCGCCTTGCGCATCTCACGCTCCGAGGCGATGTCGCGCAGCCGCCCATCCGGATCGCGCTTTTCGTCCCAGTACTCCCCGGCTGCGACACGCGCCGGATAAGGCACGAAATAGTCGTCCGATCCATACAGAGCCAGGCAGCGATCGATGATCGAGCTCATGCCAGCCCCTCCACGCGTGGCGACAGCCAGGCGGCGAGATCGTCATGGTGCCGCTTCAACACCTCCCGCTCGCGGGCTCTTGCCGATGCGAGCCGCTCTAAGCTCGCAGCCGGTTGATCAAGATCGCGCGCAACCGCCTGAAACAGCGCGGTCAGATCGCTTTGCCCATCGAAGGCATGGCAACGATCCGCAAGGCCCATCGCGGCGAACTGGCCGGCAATCTTGTGATGGGTGGAAATTCCGAAGACCGGCGCTCCCAAGCCGATGGAGGCCAGCCCCGCATGGTAGCGCATGGCAATGACGGCGGAGGCACGGCGATAGAGGTCGAAGCTTGCAGACCAGCCCCCCTCGCCTTGCGCCAGTCCGGCGACAGTCACGCGCTCTCGCCGCAGCCTGTCGTCGAGCGCATCGAGGACGGAGCCGATGGGGCCGAAATCGCTGTAAATGTGGGGGACGAAAACACAGATGAGGGTCTCGTCCGCCGCCAGAAGCTCCTCGATCCCCGCTGCGACCGCAGCACCGAAGCGCTCCGTCAGATCCTCGCCATCCGCGCTCGCATAACGCTTGTCCGGCATGTCGCCGGCAAGGTTCACGGCAATGAAGCGACGGCCCTCGGGCAAACCGGGGTTCGGCCATGCCTGCGGCTCGGCGAAAAGACCGCCGTCCGGAACGACCTGCATGGCATCGGCATAGGCCGCGCCCACATGCTGGCGAATGAAGTCGCTGGACCCGTCATTGCGCAATGAGAAGCGGCAATGGTCGAAGGCGAGCATCTCGTCGAGAAACGCGCGGGTCCGCGCCACCGCCACCGGACTGACGCCGCGCGTCGCATCGACGCCGAGCCCATGGAACAGGATCGGCCGGCGTATCGCCGCAAAGAGTTCCGGGCCGGCCTCCAGATAGGTGCCGGAGGAGGTGTTCTCGCGCCAGAGCTGGAACAGGCTGAAGCCACCGACCACAACAACGTCGGCCTCGTTCGCTTGTGCCACGAATGTGTCGTCGAAAGCCCGGCGGCGCCAATGGATGAAATCGCGCACCTCGCAGGGGCGATGCTCGAGAGCCCACGGAAGGTCCTCAGCCCTGGTGCGGTACTCCCCGTCATGCATGGCGTTGTCGCCGAGATTGCCGACGAAGGAAGCCAGATGAAGGACGGAGAGCGCTCGCATGCGGTCGAAGGTCACGATCCGGCCTTCACAGCGAAGCCAGCGTATCCTTGCGGCGCAGTTTCTCCATGACCGGACGCTCGCGGGAATAGATGTCGATCACGCCGTCGCCGCGCACCTTTTCGGCAAGGCGGATACCGGCGATCATCTCCTTCACCTGCGCAACGTCGATGGAGGACGACTGGTCGGAACCCCACATCGTGCGGTCCAGCGTGAAATGCCGCTCGACAGAGACGGCGCCGAACGCGATCGACAGGATGCTCGGCAGGATCCCCTCCTCGTGGCCGGAATAGCCGATCTTGAGATGGGGAAAGCGCTCGCGCAGGGTCGAGATGCCGGCGAGATTAATCTCCTCCGGCAGCGCCGGATAGGTCGAGGTGCAATGGTAGAGGCAGGCGATCTCGCCGCCAGCCTCCTCGATGGTTTCCACCACCGCTTCCACCATTTTGAGATTGCACATGCCCGTCGACACGAGCAGCGGCACACCGGTACGCGCCGCATGCACCAGCAGTGCGCGGTCGGTGACCGAAGCCGAGGCGATCTTCAGATAGGGAGCGTCCAGCGCCACGAGGAAGTCGACGGAGGCCTCGTCCCAGGGCGACGCATACCAGGTGATGCCCAGTTCGGCACACAGCGCGGCAATGCGTTCGTACTCCTTGCGGCCGAACTCCAGTCCCCGCTTCAGATCGCCATTGGTCTCGCCGAGCGGCGACTTGCGCGGCTTGGCCAGTTCCTCTGCGGAATAGACGATGTCGACGGTGCGCTTCTGGAACTTGACCGCATCGCAGCCGACACGATGCGCCGCACGGATCATCTCCAGCGCAAGGTCGATGCTGCCATTGTGGTTGATGCCGATCTCGGCGACGACCGTGCACCTGTCGAATGTAAAGAGGCTCATCTCGCGATCTTTTCGGGCTCGCGGCAAACGCTGTACCGCCCTGTGGCAACACGATGCGTTTGCGGGTTTCGCTGTCCGTCCCTCGCCGCACGGCAATCCCTTAACCGCCGGGAGAGGCAGGCCGGCGCCGATCCATCGGCGGCAGCCTTCGAAGCACCCCTGCAGTATCCCCGTTTCAGCGTGATTCGGCGAGCAAATTTAAGGACCTGTCGCAGGATGCGAGACCCTGCGGCAACCAGTAACCGCGCGTTTACCTTAATACCCGTTAACCACCTGTTTTTACGAATGATTCTGAAACGAGAGGCTAGTTTGGGCCAGCAACGAGGATGCGTTGCGTTAGTTGTTACCAGAAAGGTAAATCACAATGAGCGTTACTCTCTCCGCTGGCGTGCGCCAGAACCTCCTGTCGCTGCAGAAGACTGCCGACATGATGTCCCAGACGCAGAACCGGCTCGCCACGGGCAAGAAGGTCAACTCGGCCCTCGACAACCCGACCAACTTCTTTACCTCGCAGAACCTGAACTCGCGTGCCAACGAGCTGTCGAGCCTGCTCGACGGCATCTCCAACGCGACGAAGACCCTGGAAGCTGCCGACAACGGTATCAAGGGCATCACCAAGCTGGTCGAGAGCGCCCAGTCGACTGCTCGTCAGGCGCTTCAGGCCGGCGGCGGCGGTTCCGGCACCGTGGTGGAGAGCTCCTCGTCGATCTCGACCAACGGCCTGACCCCGGCCTCGGGCGAGACGATCCAGGACCAGGCCAAGCGCCAGACCCTGTCCAACCTCGGCTTCACCAACGGCGACACGATCACCGTTCAGACGACCGACACCGACACCGGTGCCGTTTCCGAGATCGAGATCACCGTCGGCACCACCCAGAAGGCTGACGGCACGGGCGCGGTCGCGACGGTTCAGGACGCTGTCGACGTCATCAACGCTTCGGGCGTTGCCACGGCGGAAGTCACCGATGCCGGCAAGCTGAAAATCTCCGGCTCCGACACCGAGACGGTGAACCTTCAGATCGGCGACAACGACGGCGACGGCAACTCGGCAACCACGCAGGCGACCTCGCTGGCCGCTTCGCTCGGCTTCGGCAGCAACACGTCGGTCGACCTGTCGAGCCCGGCGGACGGCGACTATGTCGACGCTGGCGAGACTTCCGTCACCTTCACCAACGGCGCCACCGTCGGTGCAGCCGACACCTTCTCGATCACCACCCAGGCCAACCCGGCCTCGAACTCGTCCTCGCGCCAGAAGCTGGTGTCGCAGTTCAACGAGATCCTGGGCCAGATCGACAAGCTCGCTGCCGACTCGTCCTACAACGGCGTCAACCTGATCAACTCTTCGTCCTCGAAGCTGACCGTCGCCTTCAACGAGAAGCGTGACGCAGCCAACAAGTCGGAGCTGTCGATCAGCGGCAAGGACCTCACCTCCTCGGGCTTGGGCCTGGGCAGCGTGTCGAGCCTCAGCGACGCCGAGGCGAACGCCACCCTCGACAAGCTGAGCGACGCCCTGACGTCCCTGCGCGAGACGTCGTCCACCTTCGGTTCGAACCTGAACACGGTCACGATCCGCAAGGACTTCACCAAGGACCTGATCAACACCCTGCAGACGGGCGCTGACAACCTGGTGCTGGCCGACACCAACGAGGAAGGTGCGAACCTTCTCGCCCTGCAGACCCGCCAGTCGCTGTCCACCACGGCGCTGTCGCTGTCCTCGCAGGCCGACCAGGCGGTGCTGCGTCTCCTCTAAGGAGCCAGCCGCAAGGCACGAAACGAACCAGGGCGGCGAGTCGCGACTCGCCGCCCTTTTTTGCGCCTCTTTCGATATGGTTAACGAACCTGTTGGAAGCACAGGCAAATTGAGAACGAGGACAAGGAGCTGTTAACCCTAATTTAGCGTTTCCACGCCAGTCTGGCTGCGAGCCTCAGGACGAGGCCATGCATAGTTTTGGACAGCCAGAAAGGATTTCCGAATGTCCGACATTACTCTCTCCGCCGGTGTGCGTCAGAACCTGCTGACGCTGCAGAACACCGCCGACATGATGGCCACCACCCAGAACCGCCTTGCCACCGGCAAGAAGGTCAACTCGGCCCTCGACAACCCGACCAACTTCTTCACCTCGCAGTCGCTGTCGGCCCGCGCCAAGGACCTGACCAACCTGCTCGACGGCATCGGCAACGCGATCAAGACGATCGAAGCAGCCGACAACGGCATCACCGCCATCACCAAGCTGGTGGAGAGCGCCCAGTCGACCGCCCGCCAGGCGCTGCAGGACGGCTCGGCCGGTTCCGGCACCGTGGTGGAAAGCTCCTCGTCGATCTCGACCAACGGCCTGTCGCCGATCTCCGGCGAGTCGATCCAGGACCAGGCCAAGCGCCAGACCCTGGCCAACCTGGGCTTCACCAACGGCGACACGATCACCCTGCAGACGACGAACACCGACACCGGCGGCGTCGCCTCGATCCAGATCTCCGTCGGCACCACCCAGAAGGCTGACGGCACGGGCCCGGTCTCGACCGTCCAGGACGTCCTCGACGTGATCAACGCCTCGGGCGTTGCCACGGCCGAGGTCACCGACGCCGGCAAGCTGAAGATCACCGGCTCCGATTCGGAGACCGTCAATCTCAACATCGGCGACAACGACGGCGACGGCTCGACCACGACGTCCCAGGCAACGTCGCTGGCCGCATCGCTCGGCTTCGGCACCAACACCTCGATCGATCTGTCGAGCCCGGCAGACGGCGACTATGTTGACGCCGGCGAGACGGCCGTCACCTTCACCGACGGTGCCACCGCCGGTGCAGCCGACACCTTCTCGATCACCACCCAGGCCAACCCGGCTTCGAACTCGTCCACCCGCCAGAAGCTGGTGTCGCAGTTCAACGACATCCTGGGCCAGATCGACAAGCTCGCTGCCGACGCCTCGTTCAACGGCATCAACCTGATCAATTCCTCGTCCTCCAAGCTGACCGTTGCCTTCAACGAGAAGCGCGATGCGGCGACGAAGTCGGAGCTGAAGCTGCAGGGCGAGGACCTCACCTCGTCGGGCCTCAACATCACCAAGGCGTCGAGCCTGAACGACACCGAGGCGAACAACGCGCTCGATGAGCTCTCCGAGGCGCTGATCACCCTGCGCGAGGCCGGCTCCAAGTTCGGTTCGAACCTGTCGACGGTGCAGATCCGCAAGGACTACACCAAGGCTGCGGTGAACACGCTGCAGACCGGCGCCGACAACCTGGTGCTGGCCGACACCAACGAGGAAGGTGCCAACCTTCTCGCCCTGCAGACCCGCCAGCAGCTGTCCACCACGGCGCTGTCGCTGTCCTCGCAGGCCGACCAGGCGGTGCTGCGTCTGTTCTGATCAAGAGCGATACGAAGCAACAAACGGCGGGCGAAAGCCCGCCGTTTTCGTTTTCAGAAAATCTTTTTGAATCCCTAACATTTTCATCGCGATATGCGACATGGTTAACCACTCGTTAGGAATTTCGCGCCAATTATTAACGCGTTCTCAGGATGAGATGCGCCTGACTGCCAGGCGGTGCGAAAGGATTTCCGAATGTCTGACATCACTCTCTCCGCCGGTGTGCGCCAGAACCTGCTGACGCTGCAGAACACCGCCGACATGATGGCCTCCACCCAGAACCGTCTCGCCACCGGCAAGAAGGTCAACTCGGCCCTCGACAATCCGACCAATTTCTTCACTTCGCAGTCGCTGTCGGCCCGCGCCAAAGACCTCACCAACCTGCTCGACGGCATCGGCAACGCGATCAAGACGATCGAGGCCGCCGACAACGGTATCACCGCCATCACCAAGCTGGTGGAGAGCGCCCAGTCGACCGCCCGCCAGGCGCTGCAGGACGGCTCGGCCGGTTCCGGCACCGTGGTGGAAAGCTCCTCGTCGATCTCGACCAACGGTCTGACCCCGGTTTCCGGCGAGTCGATCCAGGACCAGGCGCGTCGTCAGACCCTGGCCAACCTCGGCTTCACCAACGGCGATACGATCGAGCTGTCGACCGCCAACACCAGCAACGGTTCGATCGCCGGCATCTCCATCACCGTCGGCACCACCCAGAAGACCGACGGCACGGGCCCGGTCTCGACCGTCCAGGACGTCCTCGACGTGATCAACGCCTCGGGCGTTGCCACGGCCGAGGTCACCGACGCCGGCAAGCTGAAGATCACCGCCTCCGACGCGGAAGATCTGTTCCTGAACATTTTCGACAATGACGGCGACGGCAACTCGGCGACCACGCAGCAGACCTCGCTGGCGGCATCGTTGGGCTTCGGCACCAACACTTCCATCGATCTGTCGAGCCCGGCCGACGGCGACTATGACGACCCCGGCGAAACCCAGGTCAGCTTCAGCAACGGCGCCACCGCCGGCGACATGGACTCGCTGATCATCGCCGCCCGAGCCAACCCGGCTGCGAATTCCTCCACCCGCCAGAAGCTGGTCGGGCAGTTCAACAACATCCTGGGCCAGATCGACAAGCTCGCGGCTGACGCTTCGTTCAACGGCATCAACCTGATCAATTCCTCGTCCGCCAAGCTGACCGTTGCCTTCAACGAGAAGCGCGATGCGGCGACGAAGTCGGAGCTGAAGCTGCAGGGCGAGGACCTCACCTCCGCGGGCCTCAACATCACCAACGTGTCCAGCCTGAGCGACACCGAGGCGAACCAGGCGCTCGACGAGCTCTCTGAAGCGCTGATCACCCTGCGCGAGGCGGGATCCAAGTTCGGCTCGAGCCTGTCGACCGTGCAGATCCGCAAGGACTTCACCAAGTCCTCGATCAACACACTGCAGACCGGCGCTGACAACCTGGTGCTTGCCGACACCAACGAGGAAGGTGCCAACCTCCTCGCCCTGCAGACCCGCCAGCAGCTGTCCACCACGGCGCTGTCGCTGTCCTCGCAGGCTGACCAGGCGGTGCTGCGTCTGTTCTAAGGTAAATACTAGGCAAATATTTCCAGGCGGCGGGGGCACCTGCCGCCTTTTTTATTCTGGAAGCGCTTAAATTCTTGCTTGAATCACTGCGCTATGAGAGTATTTGACCATGGCACTGAAGATCGAACTACGCCCCAAGGAAAGGTTTATCGTCGGGTCCACCGTGATCACCAACGGCGACCATCGGACGCATATCTTCATCGAGGGCAACGAACCGATCCTTCGCGAGAAAGACATCTACACTGCCGAAACCGCGAATACACCCGCGAAACGAATCTATCTTGCGGTGCAGCTCATGTATCTCAACCAGGACATCGAGCGGCACAGGAAGGTCTATTTCGATCTGATCAACGACTTCATTCAGGCGGCACCGAGCACCATCGGCCTGATCGATGCCGTCAACAATGAGATCTTAACCGGTTCTCTCTACGCTGCCTTGCGACGGGCTAAGGAACTGGTCGAGTACGAACGGGAACTGATCGCACATGCACAATCTGGCCACCGCAGCTTATCAGCAGACGACGCAATCGACCGTGAGCCCGCGCGAGCTGGAGGCCACGCTGCTGCTCAAGGCGGCAGCTAGGCTTCAGGCCGTCAAGGACGACTGGGGCAACGACAACGGCCTGGTGACGCTGGATGAGGCGCTGTCGTACAATCGTCGCCTCTGGACGATCCTTGCGACGTCGGTCACGAGCAACGACAATCCGATGCCGAAAGAGATCAAGCAAAACCTCGGTTCGCTTGGCGCGTTCATCCTCAAGCATACGCTCGACGTGATGACCAATCCGAGCCCCGACCGGCTGACGACGCTGATCCAGATCAACCGCAACATCGCTCAGGGCCTGCGGGGCACCTGACGACAGCGCGACAAGGGCCCTCCCCTTTCATCGTCTTTCGAACGCCGGCCTCGCGCCGGCGTTTTTGTATCCGCTCCTTGTCCGAGCCAGACAAGACAAAGCCCGGCGAATGGACTTCGCCGGGCTCGACAGTTCTTCAAGAGTGCCTGGCGCTCGCCGGGCCGGACGGCTCGTTGCCCGCTCGTGCTCAGGAGCCCGGCAAGGGCCTAGAGATAGCTGGCCAGGGACAGCTTCAGCGAGATGCTGGTCGCCTGATAGCTCACTTCAAGGTTTGTCCGCAGGGTAAGCAGTTGGGCCGCAACCTCTTCGCGGTTGACGCCTTCGATCTCGCCCACCATCAGCTGCAATGATCCTTCCTCGATCCGGTGGCGTTCCTTGGCATCTGCAAGGGTCCGCTGTACAGCCGCAAACTCCATGTGGTTCTTGCGGATACCGGAGGCCTCCGCGCCGTTCGGCGTGAGCCCGGCGTTCGAGCGGTCGGCCATCGCCTGGTAGAAGCCCTGGTTCTCGGGCTGGGACGAGGAAAAGTCGGACGCGATGAACGCGGCAAGCGCCTGCACGACCTGACGGTAGCCGTCCTCGTTGGCGCGCGCTCCGTAGCCGACCGTGAGGTTCTCATCGATGGTCGAGCGCATGTCGGCGCGCGGATCCCCGGCCGAGTTGTCGCCCACATACCAGGAGACCGTATCCGCCGTGCCGTCGCGCAGCGTGGTCGCGGTGGTAAAGTCGCCGCCATTCGGCACCACCCGGGCCTGCGGCAGATAGCCGGGAGGCGCCGGAGACTTCGGGGCGGTATCAAAGAAGGTCTCGGAAGCGCGCACGCTCGAGGCCGCCTTCAGCTCCGTGTTGGCCACCTTCTGGAGCGCACTGTCCAGAGCCGACTTGAAATTGGCGGCCGTGTCGGCCGGTGTCGCCCCGCGCTGGAACGTGAACTCCGGGTCGTCCTGCCCGCCCTGGACGCCGAGCGTGATCTCCGTACTCGTCCCGTCGGGCAGGTCCATGAAGATGCGGATCGCCTGCCCCGGCTCGGGCTGTCCAGTGAAGTCGACATCCAGCGAGGCCGGCGGCCCGGCAGTCTGGGTCACGGTGACGTTGCTGAGACCCGAGGACACGCTGTCGATCTTGAAGCCGAAGGGATGTGCCCCGTCCTCCGCCAGCGTCGCTGTGGTGCCGGCAACGGCGGTTGTGGTGCGCCCGTTGCCGAGCGCGCCGAGATCCGCCTGATTGTACTCGCTGATCACCGTCTTGAGGCCGGCATAGTTGCCGTCGCCCGCCAGAGTGTAATCGAGACTCTGCACCGGGAGCTTGTCGGCTGTCTTGCCGGAGAAGAGATAACGTCCGCCGACATCTGTGTTCAGATGGGCCATGAACTCGCGCAGCGAGATCTCGGCCGAGGTCTGGGACGAGGTTCGGCCGTTGCTGAACAGCTCGAAATTGTTGCGATCGGTGGAGGCCTTGGACTCGACGCGGATCGCCTCCAGCCGCCCGCTGGTCTTGTCCAGCGTGTCGAGCCGCAAACCGGCAATCTGGACCGTCTGCTTGTAGACGCCGACGGATGTGAGCTGCTGGCGCAGCGACAGATCGAGCACGCGCTCGGAGCCAAGCCCGCCATAGGTTTCCGACTTCATACCGGTGCCGAGCTGACGCTGCAGATCATCCATCTGCGAACGCAGGGTGGTCAGGTAGCTGACCTGTCGCGGCATGTTGAAGCTGCTCGAATAGGGATTGATCGCCATCGCTCTCGCTAGCTCCGCATCAGGATGTCATAGAGTTCCCGCACCACCTGCATCACCCGGGCATTGGCCGCATAGGCATTTTGCAAGGTTACGAGTTGCGCCAGTTCCTGGTCGACATCGACCTTCGAGCTGTCGTCCAGCCGCGTCTTAAGATTCGCGGTCACCACTTCCTGGCCGGCCAATGTTGCCTTGGCCTGGGCCGCACGGCCGCTCTGATGCGACACGCTCGCGGTCACGAAGTCGGAAATCGAGCCCTTGAAGACCGAACTTGGACCGCCAATCCTCGTGCCGGGGGAAAAGGCCGTCGACGGACCCGTCAACTTGTCCAGGATCGCTTGCGGCCGCGTCGTGTCGCCGCTGGCAACCCCTGGCGCATATTCCACGAGCAGCGTCGGATCGTTGAGCAGGTCTTCCGAAATACGGATACGGGACGCGAACCCGGTGACGTTCGGCCGCCCGTCCGCCATTCCCGTGAACGGTTTGCCGGCATCGTCCACGAAGAGCGAGAACGCATCGCCATAGGCCGACGGGCCACTGGCCGTCTCGAAGGCGCTGAGGCCCTCGATGCGCTGGCTTGCAGGAGCCGTGCTTTCCAGCCGAAGCGTGGAGCCCGCCGGATTGGAGGCGGCAAAGACACCCGCACCGATCCGCGGATCCCCATCCAGTGCCGCCTGGATATTGCCGGCAATGGTGTTGTAGTCGCCGCTGGAGAAGTCGACTGCCAGGAAGATGTCGTTGGAATCGTTGGTCGCGGTGAGCGCCGGCGGTACGGGACCATCGCTCCGGTAGATCGTCACCGATTTGGTGCGGCCGGTCGCGAGGTCTTTGAATTCGAAACTGAGATTGTCGCCCGGCTGTAGATTGGCGAGATCGACGTCGTAACCGGTCTGCACGCCGGCATTTACGTAGGGCGTGCCCTGCTGCTCATGGGTGGAGAAGGCCCTGGCGATCGAGCCCGCGAGCTCGTCCAGCTGGTTCTGCGCATGCACCAAGGCTTCGTCGCGCATATTGACGAGGCCGGCGATGGAACCGCTGCGCAGCGTCCGTGTCGACAACAGGTCGATCTGGTTGCCTTCTGAATTCTCCAGAACCAGGGTGCCGACCCCGCGTTCGTTCGAATTGAGCGAGTAGAGTGCGTTGGCATTGACGCTGCCGCGCGCGTCGAACTTCAGCTTCATCACGTCCACATCGTAGAGCAGCGTGCCGCCGCTCATATGGATGCGCACGCCGCCCTGCTCGGTCGGCTTGACGGTGATGTCGATGTAGCCGGAAAGCTCCTCCAGCATCATGTCGCGCTGGTCCATCAGGCCGACGGGAGCGGAGCCGTCCTGGGACGAGGCCACGATCTGGCGATCGAGCTTCTGGATATCGCCGAGCAGCTCGTTGACCCGGTCGACCTGGTCGGAGATCTGATATTCGACCTCCTGACGCATGGACTGGATGTCGGACGACATCGAGTTCAGCTTGCCGGCGAGTTGCTCCGCCATGCGCATGACTTCGAGCCGATTGGAGTAGTTCTCCGGCCCCGACACCAGGTTCGACATCGAGGCAACGAATTCATTGTAGGAATTCGACAGCGAGCCGGCATCGCCAATGGTGCCGAACAGCGTATCCATCCGCCCCAGATACTGCTGCGAAACCGAGGCATACTGGTTTTCGGCAAGCGACGTGCGGTACTGTCCCTGCACCGCAACGTCGAGGTAGCGCCGCATGCTGTCGACGTCGAGACCAGTAATGCGCCCGTTGCCGTCATAGGCAGCGGACGCACTGATGGACTTGCGCGTGTAGCCGATATTACCGGCATTGGCGATGTTGCCCGCAGTTACATCGAGCTGGCGCTGGTTGAACCCAAGCCCGATCAATGCGGTGTTGAGAGCGCTGCTCAGTCCCATGGTCTCACCCGGCGTCTAGTCCTCGCGTCCAAAAGGCCGGCCGGCGCCGCGGCGCCGACCGGCTGGTCCCTGGCCCGCGTCAGCGGATCATGTTGATCGCTTCCTTCAGCATCTGATCGCTGGAGCTGACGATACGGGTGTTTGCCGAATAGGCCTGCTGGGTCACGATCAGCTTGGAGAACTCGTCGGCGATATCCGTGTTGGAGGCCTCGAGGCGCTTGCCCACGATGCTGCCATTGGCACCCGCAATCGGCTCGCCCGACGCCGGCGTCACCTCGAAGGCGCCACCGTTGACGCGCTCCAGCCAGGCTTCGCCCGAGAACGACACGAGGGAGATCTCGTAGAGCTCGCGGGTACGGCCGTTGGAGTAGGAGGCAACCAGGCGCCCGGCCTCCGAGACGGCCACGCCGGTCAGGTCACCGGCCGGATAGCCGTTCTGGCGCAGCTTGGAGATCTTGGCCGCACCGTTGCTGTCGGCAAACTGCGTCAGCGCATTGGTGCCGAAGTCGAGCGTCACGTCGCCGACGGACTGTCCGTCGACGGTGAGGCCGGTCATCGTCATGTTACTCGTCGCCGGGATCGCCATGCGACCGTCGGCGCCGAACTGGGCGTCGGAGACCTTGGTCCACTTCGGATCGGTGCCGGTCGCATCGGAATCGGAGAGGTAGTACAGCGACCAGGTGTCGGACTGCGAGCCGTCGTCCTCGAAGGTCTTGGCCCAGCGCATCTGGACGTTCACCGGCGTGCCGCTCGAGTTGTAGACCGTGATGGCCTCGCCAGCGATGGAGCTGTTCAGGAAGTTGACTTCGTCATCGGCGGAAATCTCGTTCACGCCGACCACCTGAGGGGCAGGAACCGCATCCGGAGCTGCACCGGTCGAGGCCTTGGTCAGAGACGCATCGAGCAGGTCCGAGCCGCCAGCCAGACGGGCACTGGTCTGCGGCGTCGTCGGCAGGTTGCCCTCATAGCTGATCCGGTCGGTCACCACCGCCGGGATCACCGAGCTGTCGATGGTGATGATCGAAGGCACCGAACCGGAGACGTTCTTGGTGACGGGATCGATCGGCTGACCCATCAGGTAGTAGCCGGCGCCGTTGACCAGGCGGCCTTCCTTGTCGATCTCGAAATCGCCGCGGCGGGTATAGAGGTCGTTGCCGGTAAAGATCGAACGTCCGTCGACCTCACCCGCACGGCCCTGCACCACGAAATAGCCGCTGCCGTTGATACCCATGTAGGTATCGACCTGGCTCTGCTGCAGATCGCCCTGGATACCGTTGGTCGCCCGAGAGCTCGCCGAAACCGTACCGGCGATCTGGCCGGGCTGCGCGCCCTTGCCGCCGCCCACCAGGTCGGAAAACGACGTGTCGAGCCGCTTGTAGCCGACGGTTGCCGAGTTGGCGATGTTGCCCGAGATGTTCTCCAGCGCATAGGCCTGCGCGGAAAGGCCGGACACGGCCGCATTCAATGCACCAAAAACACCCATGTGAACCTCCAGAACGGATCGGATGGCGTGACGGGCCCACCAGACGGACCACGATCTTGATGACTGGAGTTGGCAAGTGTCGTGCCAGTTTCGAAAGAGCTCCCAAGCCATTGAAAAACAACAATCGGACTTTCTCGGCCGGCCATCGCAAGGCCTGAAGGCGGCAGCTTTGTCCCTGCTTCCCGGCAACAAATGCCGAGCACCGACGCCGACCGGGCAGGTCTTGCGCAGCCTTTCACCGCCCCATACTGTGCAGCGCAACGAGATCAGTCTGGCGAGGAAATCCATGCGCTTCGAAGGCACGACCGGCTATGTCGCCACCGAAGATCTGCGGATCGCGGTCAACGCGGCGATTGCCCTGCAAAGGCCGTTGCTGGTGAAGGGCGAGCCGGGAACGGGGAAGACCGTCCTGGCGCAGGAGATCGCATCCGCCCTTGGAGCGAACCTCATCGAATGGCACATCAAGTCGACGACGAAGGCGCAACAGGGCCTTTACGAGTACGATGCCGTCTCGCGCCTGCGCGACAGCCAGCTCGGCGACGACCGCGTCCACGACATCGCCAACTACATCCGCAAGGGCCGCCTCTGGGAGGCCTTCACCGCGGATGAGCGCCCGGTGTTGCTGATCGACGAGATCGACAAGGCAGACATCGAGTTCCCGAACGACCTGCTTCGCGAGCTCGACCGGATGGAGTTCCACGTCTACGAGACCGGCGAGACCATCAGCGCCCGCCAGCGGCCGGTGGTAATCATCACCTCCAACAACGAGAAGGAACTGCCGGACGCGTTCCTGCGCCGCTGTTTCTTCCACTACATCACCTTCCCCGATACCGAGACCATGTCCGAAATCGTCGAGGTGCACTTTCCGGGCCTGAAGCAGGAGCTGCTGCGCGAAGCGCTCAAGGTGTTTTACGACATCCGCGATACGCCGGGCCTCAAGAAGAAGCCTTCGACCTCCGAGCTGCTCGACTGGATCAAGCTGCTGCTCAATGAAGACGTGGACACGGCAACGCTGCGAGAGCGTGACGGCCGAAAGCTGATCCCGCCGCTGCACGGCGCGCTTCTGAAGAACGAGCAGGATGTGCAGCTGTTCGAGAAGCTGGCTTTCCTCAACCGGCGGGACGGGCGCTGACACCATGATCGGGCCGACGGTGCGCAGGGCTTCCGTCGCCTTCGCCGCCCTGGCGCTCGCCGGGGCATGGACGCCGCCGGCCGCCGCGCAGGAACGGGGAACCGACGCCGGCTGGACCAATGTCGTCAACGGCATGCGCCATTTCACCGGCCTCGTGTGCCCCGACACGCTGGCCTCGCTCAACCGTACGCGCGTGCTGGTCGGCTCGGCAGACCGGCTGGCCGGGTGCGTCTACCAAAACGCGGAAGGCATTTCGGCCGTCCTGCGCAGCCACCCGTCCGGGGTTGGCGCACAGGCCGCCCGCGCATTTCGCGACCGGTTCCGGGCCGCCGGCTTCAAGCTGATCACCACATCCGGCGCCGCCGCCTCGGGGATTTCCTTCCTGACCGGCAAGCGCGGCACGACCGACCGGTGCGAAACGCTCTGGCGCTTCCGCAATGGCGATGCCGACTACACGCTGTGGATCTCCTATTCCCTGCCGGACGAAGCAAGCGAGATCGGGCCGCTGGTCACCGCCTTTGCCGGACTTCTGGCCTCGCGCTGAGGCAACAGGGGCTACAAGCCTCCTCTGCGGCAGGCATTTTTCCCGGCGCATTGCGGACGGCTTGCCGCTAGACTTGCCAAGGGCCCCAGCGGCTACCAACAACCTTTGTCCGGGAGCGATGCCTGCCATGCTGCGACTGCTGCTGTTGAGACACGCGAAATCCGATTGGGGCCATCCAGGCCTTTCCGATTTTCAGCGCCCCCTCAACGACCGCGGCCGCCAGGCGGCTCCCGAGGTCGGCGCTCATATGGCGCGCCACGGCCTGCAGCCATCGCGCATCCTCTGCTCCACCGCCCAGCGCACGCGCGAAACGCTCGCCGCACTTCTGCCCGCCCTTGCGGGCGAAGCCGATATCCGCCTGACGCGCGCGCTCTATGACGAGTCCGATCTCGACTACCTGAAGATCATCCGCAGCCATGGCGGCACGGCGCGCAGCCTGCTCGTGGTCGGGCACAACCCGGCAACGCAGGACACCGCCCTGTCGCTGATCGGCGCTGGCAATCCGGCGCTGCGTGAGGCGATTGCCGCCAAATATCCCACCGCCGCGCTGTCGGTGATCGACTTCGACGCAACCGAATGGTCGGCGGTCGAGCCCGGCTCCGGGCGTGTCGTCGCCTATTGCCTCCCCCGGCACCTTGCCGCCACCTCATCCATGTCGGCCCTGCCCGAGGCGGCCAACGACGGCACGCCCGCTCAAGACCGCTGAGCCGGCCGGCCGCTTGCAACGCCGGTCGTGCTTCCCCACATGGATCGGCGGAGAACCATCTTGACGCAGCGCAGCTTTCTGACCCGCGTGACCGATGAGGTCCGCTATTCCATCGAGAACATCGCGGAGACCGCAACGACGCTCGGCACGCCGACGCTGCGGCTCGGCGTTACCGGCTTGTCGCGCGCCGGCAAGACGGTGTTCATCACGGCCCTGGTGCACAACCTGATCCACGGCGGACGGCTGCCCCTGTTCGAGGCGGCGGCCGGCGGGCGGATCGCCCGCGCTTATCTGGAGCCGCAACCGGACGACAACGTGCCCCGCTTCGATGTAGAGGCGCATGTCGACACGCTGCTGAAGGAGCGTGTGTGGCCTCAGTCGACCCGACAGGTCTCCGAACTGCGGCTCACGGTCGAGTTCGAGTCCGCCCATTTCCTGTCGCGCGCCCTCGGCCGCGGCAAGCTGCATCTCGACATCGTCGACTATCCTGGCGAGTGGCTTCTCGACCTGCCGCTCCTGGAGAAGGACTTTCGCACCTTCTGCACGGAAGCACTGTCGCGTGCGCGTGAGCCCGGCCGCGAGGCCGTCGCGGCCCCCTATCTGGAGATCCTTGCGGAAATCGATCCGGGCGCGGAAGCCGATGAGCAACAGGCCCGGCGCCTCGCCGCCACCTATACCGACTACCTGCGCGCCTGCCGCGAGGACGAGCAGGCTCTGTCGATGCTGCCTCCCGGGCGGTTCCTGATGCCTGGAGACCTGGAAGGCTCCCCCGCCCTCACCTTCGCACCGCTCGATCTGTCCGGCCACGACGGAACGCTCAAGCCCGGCTCGCTGGCCGCGATGATGGAGCGCCGATTTGAGGCCTACAAGAAGCATGTGGTCCGTCCGTTCTTCCGCGACCACTTCGCCCGTCTCGACCGCCAGATCGTGCTGGTTGACGCTCTGAACGCCCTGAATGCCGGCCCAGCCGCGCTGGCCGATCTGGAGGCCGCGCTGGCAGAGATCCTGTCCGCCTTCCGGCCCGGCAAGGTCGCGCGGATCTTCTCGATCTTCGCACGGCGCATCGACCGCATCCTGTTCGCCGCGACCAAGGCCGATCATCTCAACCGTGCCGATCACGACCGGCTGGAGGCGATCCTCCGCCGCCTCGTCGGGCGGGCGATCGCACGCGCCGAATATGGTGGTGCCGATGTCGACGTACTGGCACTCGCCGCGATCCGCGCCACGCGCGAGGCGAGCCTGACCCATGACGGCGAGACCATGCCGGCGATCCTCGGGACCCCGCTCACCGGTGAGCGCGTCAACGGCGAGACCTATGACGGGCGCACGGAAATCGCGCTCTTTCCCGGCGACCTGCCGGACGATCCGGACGTTCTGTTTGCCGCCGATGCCCCCGCATCTTCGGTCCGCTTCGTGCGCTTTCGCCCGCCCGAGCTGCAGGTGACGGCCGAGGGCGTGAAACTCTCGCTGCCCCATATCCGCCTCGACCGCGCCTTGCAGTTTCTCATCGGAGACCGTCTGGCATGACCTCAAGAAGCGACAGGTCACGGCAGGATCGCAAGCCGGCAGCCTTCCGCCTGGACGATGCTCGCGTGCGCATGAGCGCGGAAGACGACCTGCAGCCGACGCTGGCAGGAGAAACGAAGATCGTGCCGACCCGCGAGGGAGACGCGGCCGGGCTGCCTGCACCCGAGCGCAAGGCCGGCATCCGCTGGGGGCGCTGGTTCTCCGTCGGTCTCGGAGGTCTGGTGTCCCTCGCCATCGGCCTTTCCGTCGACGCGTTGATCCGCGACCTGTTTTCCCGCAACGACTGGCTCGGCTGGCTGGGCCTTGGCCTTGCCGCCATCGCGGCGCTGGGTGCGCTGGGACTGGTGCTTCGCGAGATATTCGGAATTCTGCGCCTGCGGCATATCGAGAGCTTGCGTGCGACCTTCGCCCAGGCAGCAGAGGCCGACGACCAGGACAAGGCGCGCGCCGGCATCCGCGAGCTCGTCGCTCTCTACGGCGAACGCCCGGAGACCGCCCGCGGCCGCACTGCCCTGAGCGGCCACATGCGTGAGATCATCGACGGCCGCGATCTCGTCGTGCTGGCCGAGCGCGATCTGCTCAAGGAGCTGGACGCGCGCGCCGTTCGCATCGTCAAGGAGAGCGTCAAGCGCGTCTCCATCGTGACGGCGGTGTCACCGCGTGCCGCCCTCGATCTCGCCATCGTGTTGATCGAGAACCTGCGCATCATGCGCCGCCTCTCCACCCTTTATGGTGGTCGCCCCGGCCTCATCGGCTTCTTCCGGCTCGCCCGCCATGTCGGCGCCCATCTTGCCATGACCGGCGGCATGGCGGCCGGCGACAGCCTCGTCTCGCAGCTGCTGGGCCATGGCCTTGCCGCGCGGCTCTCCGCCCGCCTCGGCGAAGGCGTGGTCAACGGGCTGCTGACCGCCCGCGTCGGCATCGCCGCCATCGAGGTGTGCCGTCCCATTCCCTTCATCGGCAGGGCAGGCCCGGGCATCTCCGATGTGATGGGCGAATTGTTCCGGGCAGACCCCGAAGCCAAGGCGCTGCTGGAAAAGGCGGAAGGCCGTCCTCAGGGCGAGCGCCCGTAAGCTTTCCCTGCTTCAAACGCCCGCTCGACAAGCGTCCGCGTTGTACCTAACCTTCGCCCATGTTCCTGACCTTCCTCACCAACCTGCGCGCCGCCGGCCTGCCCGTCTCCTTGCGGGAATACCTGACCTTGATGGAGGCGCTGAAGGCCGACCTCGCCGACAAGAGCGTGGAGGATTTCTATTACCTCTCACGGGCCTGCCTGGTGAAGGACGAGGCCAATCTCGACCGGTTCGACCGGGTGTTCGGCCAGACCTTCAACGGCCTGGAGCTGGGCGGGAGCGGCACCGAGGCGCGCGAACTGCCTGAAGAATGGCTGCGCAAGCTCGCCGAGAAGCATCTCACCGAGGAAGAGAAGGCCCAGATCGAGGCTCTCGGCGGTTTCGAGAAGCTGATGGAGACCCTGCGCGAGCGCCTGAAGGAGCAGAAAGACAGGCACCAGGGCGGCAGCAAGTGGATCGGCACGGCCGGCACCTCACCCTTCGGCGCCTATGGCTACAATCCGGAAGGCGTCCGCATCGGCCAGTCGGAGAGCCGCCATCGCCGGGCGGTCAAGGTCTGGGACAAGCGGGCTTTTCGCGACCTTGACGGCACGGTCGAACTCGGCACACGCAACATCAAGGTCGCGCTCAAGCGGCTACGCCGCTTCGCGCGCCAGGGCGCCCACGACGAGCTCGATCTCGACGATACGATCCGCGCGACCGCCCATCGCGGCCTGCTCGACATCCGCATGCGCCCCGAGCGGCGCAACGCGGTGAAGGTGTTGCTGTTCTTCGACATCGGCGGCTCAATGGACGACCACATCCGGGTCTGCGAGGAGCTGTTTTCAGCCGCCAGGTCCGAATTCAAGGTGATGGAGTATTTCTACTTCCACAATTGCCCCTACGAATTCGTCTGGAAAAACAACGCACGCCGCCATTCCGAGCGGATCCCGACCTGGGACGTGCTGCACAAATACGGCCCCGACTACAAGCTGATCTTCGTCGGCGATGCTTCGATGAGCCCCTATGAGATCGCCTATGCCGGCGGCTCGGTGGAGCACTGGAACGAGGAAGCCGGCTCGGTGTGGGTCGACCGGCTCGCCAGCCACTACTCCCGTAGCGTTTGGCTCAATCCGGTGGCCGAGCGCCACTGGAGCTACACCCATTCTATTCAGATGATCAAGGAACTGATGGACGGCCGCCACTATCCGCTCACGCTGAACGGACTCGAGGCGGCCATGAAGGAACTGTCGCGCTAGCAAAACACGACGCACTTCCCGCCCGCCTCGACGGCACTTTACGCGCCTCGCAATTTTTGACGAGCCAGTTAAGTCTTACGCAAGGGAAAACTGTCATTAGTGACAATTACCCAAATCACCGTAGGCAGCGCTCGCATGAAATCCCTCCGCATCTCCCAGAAGATTCCCTTGATGGTGGCCGCTGCCGTTGCGATGGCAACGGTGATCACCGCCGAGGTCGGGTACGAGACATCGCGAGCGGAGCTTTACGCATCCTCTCTCGAATCCATGCGAGCCACAGGTGCCTCGCGGAAATCCGAGCTTTCCAGCTATCTCGAAAGCATCAAAGAGGATCTGGTGCTCCTCGCCGCAAATCCGACGGTAAATGGAGCCATCGACCGCCTACGCGATACCTATCGCGAGGCGCTCCCGGCCCCCGGTGCCAATGAGGCACTTCGGCAGGCCTATATCGACGGCAATCCTCATCCCTTGGGCGAGAAGTACAAGCTCGACGCTGCCAAGGACGGCTCGGCCTACTCGGCGGCACATGCGGCACTGCACCCCTGGTTCCGACAGGTCCAGAAGACCCGGGGCTACTACGACCTGTTCCTGATCGATGCGGACGGCAACGTCGTCTACACGGTATTCAAGGAAGCCGATTTCGGCACCAACCTGCTGAACGGCGAATGGCGCGGGACCGGACTTGGCGAGGTGTTCAGTAAGGTGCGCGGCAATGCGACCCCCGGCGCGGTCGAGTTCGTGGACTTCGCTCCGTATGCTCCATCCGCCGATGCGCCTGCCGGCTTCATCGCTTCCCCGCTCCTCGACGAGGCGGGCGGCTTCAAGGGAGCATTGGTGCTCCAGATGCCGATCGACCGCATCAATGCGGTGATGAACAATGCAACAGGCCTTGGCAAAAGCGGCGAGACCTACATCGTCGGCTCCGACTTCCTGATGCGCTCAGAAAGCCGCTTCCGCAAGCAGGGAGAGCCGTCGGCAATCCTCAACCGCAAGTCCGATACGCCGTCGGTGCGCGCTGCTCTGGCTGGAGAGAGCGACGTCGCGCTCTCGACCGACTACCGGGGCCACGAGGTCATCGCCGCCTTCATGCCGCTGCAGTTCAACGGCACCGGCTGGGCAATTGTCTCCGAGATCGACCTTGCCGAAATCCAGGCACCGATCAATGCCATGGCCCTGCGCTTCATCCTCATCGGCAGCGCGGTCGTTCTGGTCATGGGCGTCGGCGGCTTCCTGTTCGCCCGCACGGTCTCGCGGCCGATCACCCGCATGAACGCCGCCATGCGGGAGATTGCCGGAGGTGATCTGTCCATCGAAGTGCCGGACACCCACCGTACCGACGAAATCGGCGAGATGGCCGTGGCTGTCCAGGTGTTCAAGGACAATGCACTGGAGGTGAAGCGGCTCGAGGCGGAGCAGGCGGAAACCCAGGCGCGGATCGATGCCGAGGCGCGTGCGGCACGCACGAAGCTGGCGAACGACTTCCAGAACGCGGTCGGCGGTATCGTCGAAACTGTGGCCTCCGCGGCAACCGAAATGCTGGCAGCTGCCAGCAGCCTGTCGGAAGGTGCTTCGGATACCTCGCAGCGCTCGCAGGTCGTCGCCTCAGCAGCGGAGGAAGCCAGCAGCAACGTACAGGCTGTCTCCAGCGCCGCCGAAGAGCTGACCAGCTCGATCTACGAGATCGGCCGTCAGGTCGAGGAATCTCAGACGATCGCACAGACGGCGGTGGAGAATATCGACGCAACCAACGTCAAAGTCGGCGAACTGTCTACCGCCGCCAACCGCATCGGCGAGGTGATCGCCCTCATCACCGACATCGCCGAGCAGACCAACCTGCTGGCGCTGAACGCCACGATCGAGGCAGCCCGCGCGGGAGAGGCCGGTAAAGGCTTTGCCGTGGTGGCTGCGGAGGTCAAGTCGCTCGCCAACCAGACCGCTCGGGCCACCGACGAGATCGGCGGCCAGATCAAGGACATCCAGAACTCCACTCGCAGCACCGTTTCGGCGATCACCGACATCGGCAAGACGGTGCGCGACATGAGCCAGGTCTCGGCCGCGATTTCCGGCGCCGTTACCCAGCAGAACGCAGCGACCCAGGAAATCGCCAGCAACATTTCCCAGGTCGCCTCGGGCATGACGGAGGTCAGTTCGACCATTGTCCTGGTCAACAGTTCGGCACAGGAAACCGGCGCGTCCAGCAGTCAGCTTCTTGCTTCGGCGAACGAACTCTCCAGCCAGGCCGAGCTGCTGCGGAAGGAAGTCGACATCTTCCTCGCCAGTGTCAGGGCCGCCTGACGGCGCACAATGCGCCGTCAGCCACCACCGAAGTAGCGGCCGGGCGTCACGCCGAAGGACTTCTTGAACGAGGCGACAAAGGCGCTCGGCCCCTCATATCCAAGCCTGTCCGACACTTCGCCGACGGACAGGCCCTGCGACAGCCACTCGACGGCCTTCATCAGTCTGGCCTGCTGCCGCCAGGCACGAAACGACAGGCCTGTCTGCGCCGGAAAATGCCGCTCGAAGGAGCGCAGCGACAGGTTCGCCCGAGCGGCAAGGTCACTTGCGGAGAGCTCCGCGGCCGGGTCCTCAAGCAAGGGCCGAACCGCCTCGCGCAGGCGCGGCTCCTGCGGGATCGGCAGGTGCAGTGGGGCAACGCGCGAAGCCGCGATCTGGTCCACCAGCACCGCTGCGAGCCGACCGGTCGGGCTGTCCGGGTCATAGTCCGGCGCCGACCCCATGAAGGCGAGGATGAGCTCGCGCAGCAACGGCGTCACATGCACCACGAAGGCTGTCTCGGGCATCGCCGGCAGCCCTTCGGGACGCATGTAGAGGAACCTGACGTCGGTCTCCGTGTGGTAATTGGAGTGGTGCACGATACCGGGCGGGATGAAGATCGCCCGCTCCGGCGGCACCACGAAGCTCCCCCCTTGCGTCACCACCGTCACCGATCCGCGAAGGATGTGAAAGAGCTGCGCCCGCTCGTGCATGTGCGGCTTGGTGACGGCGCCGGGCGGCTCCGTTCCCACGAAGGATATGATGGGATCCGGATGCTCCTCCGGAAACTTGTTGAGACGCAGCGGGTGGATCATGGGATCACCGATATCGGATGGCCTGCACCGCGATCATACAGGCAAGGCAGCGCCTTGGTCACGTCCGGAAACCCGCAGAACCCTCGCACTTTCACTCGAACTCCGTCGAAATACAAAAATAAAAACTCACGACATCCGGCAAAAATATTTTCGAAAAAGAAATAAAAATCTAGAGAAAACACAGGCAATACGATATCGTCATCATTGGAACTTAATTCGGAACTATGATCGATTTCGTTCTTCAAAAGATGCCCGGTAAAAATCGATAGCCATCGGCTCATCGCAGCGGCACCACCAGACAACACCACGACGACCGTTCCCGGATCGCCTGGCCCGACCCGGAAAACGCCGGGCTTCCTTTCCAGGCCCGCGAGGGTCGGCACCATGACCACACGCACCACGCAATCCATCGTTCGTTTCCAGACATCCTTCCTGTTGCCCGACTTCGTCGAGCCACAGCCACCGGGGGACTACCAGGTGGATCGGGATGAGGAATTGATCGAGGGACTTTCCTGGATCGCCTGGAGACGTGTCGGAACGTTCATTCACTTGCCGGCAATCGGCGTGCGGACCGCGATACGGCAATTGGTGCCGATCGACCCGGCGCAAATAGATGCCGTGACCGAAAAGGAAAATCAGAGATGACCGCAACAAGCGTTTCCCGGCGTAGACCCGCCCCGCCCACCGCCGAGCCGAGGCTGCACCTTTTGGCGATCGGCCAGGATGTCCGGCTGAAGAGCACCAGGGGCAGGCAGGCCACCAAGGGCGACATCTATCGGATCACCGGCGTCATGCCCGTGGAGGCAGGCGCCCCCCAATACCGCATCCGCAATGCCGAAGAGAACCACGAGCGGGTGGCGATGCAAGACGAACTGGAGCCGCTCGACGCACCGGGCTCCAACACACAGTCAACCTTGATGGAAAGGACGTTTGGATATGGCCAAAGGACAAAAGCGTAGCAACCGGGAGATCCGCAAGCCCAAGCAGGCGAAGGCGGAGGTGAAGCCGGAGATTCCGTTCGCCAACCGGGTCAAGCTCTCCGCCATAGCCGCCGATCCGCGCCAGAAGGGCAAGAGCTGACGAAAGCGCGGCGTGCCAAGGGAGAGTGGGCCATGAAGGTCGTGATCAAGTTCTTCCGGATCCGCACGCCGGACGGGGCGCATGCCATCATCGGCTGCGAGACGGTCGACGCCGTCGACCAGAACGATGCCATCGCGCGCGCCATGCGCCTGCTCGACACCCTCGACATGCCACAGCGACCCGACGGCGTCACGATTACCGACGCCGCCGGGACTCCCTTCCATTCCGCCCTCTTCACCCGAGGGCGCTACACGATGGACAACGACAACCATGAGCACCGTGACACGTGAGCTCGGTCGTGACGCAGCCGCAACGACCGTCGGCAGCAGGGAGAATGCCAACATAGCCCCGCAAAAGGGCCGGATGGACGAACACTTCGGGCGGCGGATCGAACAGGATCGTACCTGGACGATCTACCACGTCTACACCGGGGTCCCGGCGTCCTCGCACGGCGAGAACATGACCGGCCTGAGTCGTTCGGCCGCCACCGACGGGATGCAGTTCCTCAACAATCGCAACTGCGAACGCAGGGTGCGTCGCAACGGCAGGCACAAGAAGCAACACGGCAGGCTCTCCTCGTTCCTGCGGGCCGCCTGGTGCCGTATGGGAGGTCTGTCTTGGCATTGAACTTTCCCAATCCCAGCCGGACCTTCGATGCGAGCCGCAACGGCGTGCGTTTTGTCGGTCATGACGGCGTTTTCGAGGTGCCCTTCTTCATAGAAGCAGACGCCCTGGTGAAACCCTCGGGAGCAGCCGGCGGGATCGAGACCGCCCAGGCCGAATGTCTTGCGGCCTTCGATCGCCTGCGCTCCGCCATTCACGACGTCGCACGCAAGATCCACAACACCCGTCGCCGTTCATCCTACATCCTGAACGCCTCGGATTTCCGATAGGACAGGAGGCGTTCAGGACATGATCATTCGCTGCGGTTACGAGATCCGGCTGGAATGCGCGCAACCGACCGCACTGGTCTGCCTGATGTCGATCGACAAGGACCGCAAGGCCGACATCCGGGAACCGGAGACGCTGTCCACCTCCCCCGACGTGCCGACGACCACTTACCGCGATCTATTCGGCAACACGTGCCGCCGCCTGATGGCGCCGGCCGGCGAATTCACCATCCGCAGCAACGCGACTGTCGCGGATCACGGCCGTCCGGACACGCTCAGGCCCGACGCCCGCGAGGTGCCGGTCCAGGATCTTCCCGATGCCTGTCTCGTCTACCTCATGGGAAGCCGCTACTGCGAAACAGACCATCTCAGCCAGACCGCCTGGGACCTGTTCGGCTCCCTCCCTCCCGGATGGCAGCGGGTGCAGGCGATCTGCGACTTCGTCCATCAGAACCTGCATTTCGACTACATGCAGGCCAGGGCCACTCGGACGGCTTTCGAAGCCTTCAACGAACGCGTTGGCGTTTGCCGCGACTTCGCGCATCTCGCACTGGCATTCTGCCGATGCCTCAACATTCCCGCCCGATATGTGAACGGATATCTCGGCGATATCGGCGTGCCGGTGGTCGATCCCATGGACTTCAGCGCCTGGATCGAGGTCTTCCTGGACGGCGAATGGCACACGTTCGACCCGCGCAACAACATTCCCCGGATCGGCCGCATTGTCGTTGCCCGGGGGCGGGACGCGGCGGATGTTCCGCTCATCAATTCCTTCGGGCCGCACATCCTGAAAGACTTCCGCGTATGGGCCTACGAGGAGCCGACCCTGGCATAGCCGCTTATCCGGCCCAGAACGCCCTTGCTTGCGGGGAAAGGGTGGACAGAACCCGGTCGAGGTCGGCGCCATCGCAACAGGCACGCACGGCCCGGGCAACATCGCAGATGCAGGTATCGGGCGCAAAGTTGTGGTGCCTGCGAAGGGCCTGCACCTCGCAGGTCAGCGCCTCTCGATCCTCGAACGGCACAAGCGGCGCACCGAGGTCCCAGTCCGCGACGAACAGGGCGCGGGCAACCGCCGGCAGGATCTGTGCGAAACGGATCGCATCGGCAAGCTCAAGCCGGCGACGGAAGACGATAAACACCCCTTGGATCATCGTGTAGGCCTGGTTGCGGGTGGCAAGTCCCGCGCTCTCGCGGGCGATATCCAGCAACCGGTCGAAATCGGCGGCAGCGCGCTGATACTCGAGGGGCATCGGCATGACGGTCCCTCAGCGGGCTTTCCTGGCCTGGCCGGGCGGCGTGCCGGTCACGCGCTTGTAGGCGCGGCTGAACGCTGCCTGCGACTGGTAGCCGAGACGATAGGCCACCTCGTCGACGGCTATGCGGTCACGTCCCAGCCACTGCGCGGCAAGACGCATCCGCAAGGCGGCCACATAGCGCAAGGGAGTTGTACCCGTGGCGGTGGCGAACCGCTCGGCAAAGACCGAGCGCGAGCTGCCCATTTTCGCCGCCATTTCGGCGAGCGTCCAGTTGTGCGCCGGATCTTGGTGCAGCGCCACCAGCACCCGGCCGAGACGCTCGTCGCGCAGCGCCGCCACCCAGCCAGTGGCATCCCCGCACCCGCATTCCACCCAGTTGCGGATCACCGAGACCGCCACCGCCTCGGCAAGACGCGCCAGGATCGTCGCCGATCCGGCGCGGTTCCCCGTCATCTCCCGCTCCATGGCATCGAGCAGCGGACGCAGTTCAGGCTCCTCGCCGGAGGGAGGACTGACCTGCAGGAAGCCGGGCATGAGTTCGATTAAGGGATGAAGCGTGTCGAGCTCGAGCTCCATCCGCGCGGAAAAGAGCAGGACGTCGCGAGACCGGCACTGCTGCTCCTGCGTTTCGGTGACACAGCAGATGCCCGGGCACAGCGGCACCGATTCGTACGTCTCGAACGCCCGCACGGCGCCCCCGGAAGACGAGACGATGGCATGTTCGCCGCCGCGCGGAAGCAGCACCGCATCGCCGCAAGCAAGCGGCAGCATCTCGCCTTGCGCGGTTTTCAGGAATCCCGTGCCGCCTGCAACGAAGTGAAATCGCGCCTCCCGGGTGCCCGGAAAGCCCACACCGAACGGCGGTGACAGCCGAATCTTGCTGTAGCTGGCCCCGCGCAGCCTCATGCCCGTCAGCAGCTCACTGACAGGGTCGGCTGGCAAAGTGGGGCGAACTTCGGACGATCGATCAAGCATGACGGAATTCATGTCATGGATCGTCCGGAAAATCCATCCATCTTGGGATCAACACTTATCAAACGTGGAATGCTCCCATGACAGACAGAAACCCTGCCGCCGGTTCGCCGGCAGCCTCATTGGCGCCCGCCTGGGCCGCCGTCTTCGCCATGAGCCTTGGCGTCTTCAGCCTTGTCGGTGCGGAATTCCTGCCCGCCAGCCTGCTGACGCCGATGGCTGCCGACCTCGACATCACCGAAGGTCTCGCCGGACAGGCGGTCACCGCAACGGCAGCCATGGGCGTCATTGCCAGTCTTGCCGTCGCCGCCCTCACCCACCGGATCGACCGGAGGCGGGTGCTCATCGGCTTCTCGCTGCTGCTGATCCTGTCCAATCTCATCGTCGCGCTTGCCGGCAGTGTCGAGGTGCTGCTGGCCGGCCGACTGCTGCTGGGCGCCGCGCTCGGCGGCTTCTGGTCGCTCTCCACCGCCGTCGTGATGCGCCTGGTGCCGGAAGCCAATGTGCCAAAGGCGTTGTCGATCATGGTCTCCGGCGTCTCGGCAGCCACGATCTTTGCCGCCCCGGTCGGCAGCTATCTCGGCGACCTTTTCGGCTGGCGCTACGTCTTCGCCGGTGCCGCCGGGCTGGCCGCGCTGGTGCTTGCAGTCCAGATGGCGACGCTGCCCTCCCTGCCGCCTCGTGGCCGCTCGAGGTTCTCAACCTTGGTCGAGCTGATGTCCCGCCGGGATATCGCGCTAGCAATGCTCGCGGTTCTGATGGTGTTCTCCGGGCACATGTCGCTGTTCACCTACATCCGGCCGTTCCTCGAGACCGTGACCGGCATCGGGGTGACCGCGATCTCGGCGACCCTCCTGGCGTTCGGCATTGCGAATTTCGTCGGAAACTATCTCGGCAGCGTTCTGGTGGCCCGCTCCCTGCGCCTGACGCTGGCGCTGGCGCCCCTGGCAATCGCCGCGCTCGCCTTCCTGCTGACCAATCTCGGCGCCAGCTTCCCCTCCGCACTGGCCATCGTCACGCTGTGGGGCCTTGCTTTCGGCACTGTGCCGGTTGCCTGGTCGGCCTGGATATCCCGGGCGGTCGCGGATGAAGCGGAAAGCGCCGGTGGCCTGCTGGTGGCGGCGATTAACCTCGCGATTGCAGCCGGGGCCGCCGTCGGCGGCCTGGTGCTGGACCTCAGCGGTGTCACCAGCGTCTTCCTGACCAGCGGCTCGGTGCTGGTCCTGGCAACGCTGACCGTCCTGGCCGGTGTGCAGACCGGGCGGGCCGCCGCACGGGCCTGATCCAAAGAAAAACGCCCGCCGCGCAGACACGCGCGGCGGGCACTTGACGCTTCGCCGACATAAGTTGACAAAATAGCGATAACACGCAAGCCGCATCCCGCGGTAAGGAAGGACAACAGCGTCGGCGACATGCTGGCACCCCTTGCGGGCCCGGCAAGGCAATTACCGCCCCCGCTCCCCGCCTTCCTCATATCTTGCGGATGCCTGTGATGCGAGAACCTACCCCCAACACCACGCCGGAGCCGGTGCCGGCCTTCGCTGCAGCGGAAGCCGGCGCCGCGATTCCCGGCACACGGCCGGCTGGCGGAGCACCGACCGGCACCGGCTGGCGGTCACCGCTGATCCTGCTGATGATCATGGCCGCGGCCATGCAGCTGTCCTTCGCCGCCTGGTGGAACCTCATGAACAATTTTGCGGTTCATGAGCTCGGCTTCACGGGACGCGAGATCGGCATCCAGCAGTCGATCCGCGAGATCCCGGGCCTGCTCGCCTTCACCGCGATCTACCTGCTGCTGTTCATGCGCGAGCAAACGCTGGCCTACCTGTCGCTCGGCCTGCTCGGCATCGGCGTCGCCGTCACCGGGTATTTCCCGACGATCTGGGGTTTCTACCTGACCACGCTCGTGATGTCCGTGGGCTTCCACTACTACGAGACGATGAACCAGTCGCTGTCGCTGCAGTGGCTGCCGAAGGACCGGGCGGCGGCCGGTATGGGCAAGATCCTGTCCGTTGGCGCGGCCGCACAGCTCGTCGCCTACGGCTTGATCTTCGTCGCCTGGAAGACCTTCGAGCTGAGCTTCACCACCGTGTTCCTGTTCGCCGGCCTGCTGACGCTGGTCGTCCTGGCCTTCCTTGTCATCGCCTTCCCGCAGTTCCGCGAGGGTGTGCCGCAGCGCAAGCAGCTGGTGCTGCGCAAGCGCTACTGGCTCTACTATGCGCTCACCTTCATGGGCGGCGCCCGCCGGCAGATCTTCACCGTCTTCGCCGGCTTTCTGATGGTCGAGCGCTTCGGCTACGACGTGCACGAGGTCGCCGGGTTGTTCCTGCTGAACGGCGTAGTGAACATGCTGTTGGCCCCGAAGATCGGCGCCTGGATCGGCAAGGTCGGCGAGAAGACCGCGCTCACGATCGAATATATCGGCCTGATCGGCGTCTTCACGACCTATGCCTTCGTCACCAACGCGCATCTGGCCGGCGCGCTCTACGTGATCGACCACGCCTTCTTTGCGATCGCCATCGCCATGAAGACCTATTTCCAGAAGATCGCCGACCCGGCCGACATCGCCCCGACCGCCGGCGTCGCCTTCACGATCAACCACATTGCCGCGGTGTTCATCCCAGCTCTGTTCGGATTGATCTGGCTGGTTTCGCCTGCCGCCGTCTTCCTGATCGGCGCGGCCATGGCCTGTATCAGCCTGATCCTGTCGCGACTGGTACCGGACGTGCCCGAAGAGGGCAACGAGGTGGTGTTCTTCTGGCGCAAGCCGGCCGCTGCTCCCGCTGAGTAACCCTCATCCGGCTGCATTGCGCCGGCGAGAAACGACAGAGCGGCCGGGCCAGGTGCCCGGCCGTTTCGTTGTGCAAGGGTGTTTGCCTGGTGCTGCCGACTGCGACAGGGTGATCCGGCGGTCGGCAAATGCGCAAGTTCTGTCAGCCGGCATCCTGTAGCACTCGTCCCTGCACCAACCGGGATCGGACAGACATGCAACGCCCCTCGACCGGCCTCGACTACGCCCAGCGCATCGCCCGCGTGGTCGACCACATTGCTCGCCATCTAGATACGCCGCTGGATGTGGCGGGCCTGGCGGAGATCGCCTGCTTCTCTCCCTTCCATTTCCACCGGATCTACCGGACCCAGACGGGCGAGACCATCGCCCAGACGGTCAGGCGCTATCGACTGCACCGGGCAGCGGCGGAACTGGTGGGGGAGGAGCTGCCCGTGCCCCGCATCGCGCGGCGCGCCGGCTACGCAAGCACGGAGGCCTTCACACGGGCGTTCGCCGCCCATTACGGCATTTCGCCGGCAGCCTTCCGCGCCCTGCCCCGCGACCCGGTGCTTTGCTACCAGACGCAACAGGGAGACGAGATCATCATGGAAAATCTTCAGGTCCGGATCGAGGACATGGACACGCTGCGCCTTGCCGGCATCCCCCACAAGGGACCGTATATCGAGATCGGCAGCACCTTCGAGAAGACCTTCGCCTTCGCCAGCGGGGCGGGCCTGCTCGGCCCCTCGATGCGGATGATCGGGCTGTATTACGACGATCCGAATTCGGTGCCCTCGCGGAACCTGAACTCGTTTGCCGCCATCACCCTGCCGGACGGTTTTGCGGGCGACCTGCCCGCGGGCCTGGAGCTGCGAGAGATGCCGGCCGGACGCCATGCCGTCGCGATCCACAAGGGCCCGTATGCGGACCTGCACGTGACCTGGGACAGGCTGTTCTCAGCCTGGCTGCCGCAGAGCGGCGAGGAACCGGACGACAGGCCTACGATGGAGGAATATCTCAACAATCCGCGCGAGATGCCGCAGGCGGAGCTTCTGACCGCGGTCTGCCTGCCTCTGAAAGGCTGAGGCGCGCACCTAGCGCAATAAGCAAAAGAGAAAGATAACCGGCCGGGCGCGCGAGCACCCGGCCGTTTCGTCAGGCCTGGCGCTCGGGAATGCGGACGACGAGGCCGTCCATCGCATCCGTCACCTTGATCTGGCAGGACAGGCGCGAGCTCGGCTGAACGTCATAAGCGAAGTCCAGCATGTCCTCTTCCATCGGCTCCGGCGAGCCGGTAACGCCGGTCCAGGCATCGTCGACATAGACATGGCAGGTCGCGCAGGCGCAGGCGCCACCGCACTCCGCCTCGATCCCCGACACCATGTTCTTGATGGCATTTTCCATCACGGTCGAACCGACGGGAGCATCCACAACAGTTTCGGCACCGTCGGCGGCAATATAAGTGATCTTGGGCATTGGCGGCTGGTCTCGGCACTGGAAGGGCACGGAAATATCCTGCCTTCGACATAACCAATCACGCCGAAACGTCAAGCACGCTACCGCCGCCCCGACCCGAGGCCGGTCAATCGCGCAGCAACTGCTCAATGAAGGTCTCGGCCTCCTCGACAGTTCCAGCCAGCACGGGAAGATCTGCCGCACCGCCCTCATCCAGCGCGGCCTGCTGCCGTTCGGCCGCACCTGCCACACCCCATGCGCCGATCCCCTTGGCGGACCCCAGCAGAGTATGCAGCAGGCGCCGCAGCGCCACCTCGTCCGGCGCCTCGTGCATGCGTGCCACCAGCATCCGCGCCTGCACGGCGAAAAGCCGCAGGACCTCCCGCTCCAGGTCGCGATTGCCGAGGGTATGGCGCGTCAGATGGACCAGATCGACCGGGGCATCGGCTTTCGATGCGTGGTCGGTATGCCCGGAAGCGGCATCGGGATGTCTCGCTGTTGCCTGCATGGCGGCAGCACCTTTCGTCAGTGGCGCGGCTTGCGGAGCCGTCGCGCATGGGTCTGCCATCCAAAATCGTTAAAAGGCGCGAAAACCGGGTTAAGCATGCCGGCGATTTCCACCGGCCCGGCCAACAAAGTGAATCTTTGGTTAACGCGCGTAAACGTTTGCCCTGCGAGCAGACGTCGGGGCTGTGCCTCCAACACCCCGCCGGCGGGCCTGTCGCGCTACGACCGGACAAGGTCGAACGGCTCGTCGTCGAGGCGCCGGCTTCACCTCTCCGACGACGATCTGGCGACCGCACGGCCTGCTTCCGTCAACCGACAGACGAGCCAGTCAGGCTTGATCGGATTGGAAAACCAAGGCTCTGCCCATCCTGCGGCAATGCAGGCGCGGATGGTCTTTTCCGCAACACGGCGTCCGTCCGCATCGAACAGCGGAAGCTTGCCGCCGGCCTGATCGAGCCCTCTGGCGAGCCATGCGGCCTGGACGGCCGACGGCGCCCGCACAGCCTTGGAGTGCGCACCCTGTGCGCCATCAGTCCCTGTGGAGGAACCGCGCCGCCCTCCTCCCGCAGCCCTGCCCATGCCCCTCATCTCCTTGTCATGACTCTGCAAATTGTTGTTCGCCTCGGCAGATTGTGTCATTAGCTTTAGGTGTGCGGCAAGTTTGGGAGAGCCGCGTCCAGCGACCAGAGGCCGGTCGGCGACGCAAGCAGTATGCCTCTCCTCGACACGATTCAGGCGCATCGCCGGATCCATGAAGCTGTGCAAGGTCTTGCGGCGACGTGTTTTGCGCCGCGGCACCCGATGTGTAACGAGTACGGACGCGAGGCGAGTTAGATATGGCAAATCCCCCGAAGGCGAAGGATCCCGCCGAGGCTGCCCTGTCGGCTGTCGAGGAGGCGCTGAAGATCGATTTCGGCGACCTGGACGAGAGCGACAAGGCCAGCGGCAACGGGTCCGAGACCGCGAGCGCGGGACCGGCAAGCTCCGAGCGCAGCACAAGCGAGCGCTCCGGTGATCTCGCCGCGACCTCTACGACCTCCGACAGCCAGCGCACATCCGCCAAGCGCGGTCGCGGCGGCGGACGTCCGACATCGGCGGCCAATGACGACCGCCGGACCATCGGCAACCTGATCTACGCCCTGCAGCGGCGGCCGAGCTCGGCCCCGTTCTGGTTCGCCCTCGCCCTCAGCGTCGTCTGGGTGGCCGTCGGCTGGTGGCTGGCCTCCGCCATCTTCAGCACCGAACTGTCCAGCGTCCAGAGCGCCGGCGACATCGCGTCCTCGCCTTCGCTCATCCTGCTGTCGGTCGCCGTCGTCGTGCCGGTGCTGTTCTTCTGGGCCATGGCCCTGATGATCTTCCGTGCCCAGGAAATGCGCATCGTCGCCCGCGGCATGACCGAGGTCGCCCTGCGCCTCGCAGAACCCGAGGACGTCGCCAAGGAATCCATTCTGAGCGTCGGCCAGGCCATCCGCCGCGAAGTCGCCGCCATGGGCGACGGCATCGAGCGCGCCATCGCCCGCGCCAGCGAGCTGGAAGTTCTCGTACACAACGAGGTCTCCTCGCTTGAGCGCTCCTATAATGACAACGAGTTGAAGATCCGCGCGCTGATCGACGAGTTGGTCACCCAGCGCGAGGCGGTGGTTTCCAACGCCGACCGCGTCCGCGACAGCATCACCGGCGCGCATGAGAGCCTTGCAGCCCAGCTGCAGGCAACGTCTGAAAAGATCGGCGAGATCACCGACACCGCGACGGACCGCCTCACCGGCGCCATTGAGGCCCGCGTGAGCGAGTTCAACGCAACCGTCGACGGCCGCGTGCGCGAGATCACCGATACGTTCAGCACCGCCGGCGGCGAGCTCATCGAGAACCTTGCCTCGCATGGCGAGAGCTACGTTGCCCGCCTCACCGGCACGGGCGAGACGCTGGTCGACAGCATGAGCCGTACGGGCCGCGAGTTCGCGGAGACGCTCGAGTCTCGCGGCGGCGAGATCAACGATCGCTTCGCGGCGACCGCGACCGAGTTCGTCGAGACCCTGTCGCTGCGCGGCGGCGAGATCAACGACCGCCTGGCGGAAACCTCGGCCAACCTCTTCGAGACGCTGGAAAGCCGCGGCACGGAGATCAACGACACGCTGGCCAACACCGGCGCCTCCATCGTCGACACCCTGTCGGTGCGCAGCCACGAGATCACCGAGGCCCTCACCTCCACCGGCCAGAGCGTCGGCGACACCATCACCCAGCGCGGCGAGGAGATCACCGCCAACCTGTCGCTCACCAGCGGCAAGCTGATCGACACGATCACCACCCGCACCGAAGACCTGCTGTCGACCCTCGACAGCCGCGTCACCGGCCTCGATGCCTCGCTCGCCGAGACCGGCGACCGGGTGGTCGAGAGCATCTCGCTGCGCGGCCAGGAGGTCACCGACACCATCTCCGTCAAGGGCGCCGAGATTGTCGAGACCCTGTCCTCTCGTACGAGCGAAGTGGCGGAAATCCTGCGCGGCACCGGCGAGTCCATCGTGGTCGACCTGTCGCTGCGCGGCGGCGAAATCGCGTCCAAGCTGGACGAGACGGCCGGCAGCCTCACCGAGACGATCACCGTGCGCGGCACCGAGCTGGCCGATCGCCTCGGCTCGGTCGGCGACAAGATCCACGAAGCCATCTCCGTCAACGGCGAGGCCCTGGACCAGCGTCTCGAGACCCGCAGCCAGGAGATGGCAAAGCTCATCGACGGGCAGACGCGTGCCTTCCGCGCGGCACTCGACGAGGCCTCGGCCACGCTCGGCACCTCGCTGTCGATGCACACCAGCGACTTCGCCCGCACCCTGTCCGAGACCGGCACGGAGCTGGCCCATCTCATCGGATCGCGCGGCGAGCGCGTTGCCGGCGAGCTGACCTCCATCGGCGATCGTCTCAGCCAGACCCTGGACGAGCGCGGCACCAGCCTGCAGAGCGGCCTCAGCGGCCATCTGGAGCAGATGGAGCACCTGATCGGCGAGCGCGGCACCGAGCTGGTGGCCTCGTTCGAGCGGCGCACCAGCGAGCTGGGCGAAACCCTCGACGGCCGCATCGAGTCGCTGAACTCGACGCTGGACCTGCGAGCCTCGACCATGGCGGAAGCGCTCGACACCCGGATCCAGGGCTTCGACCAGACCCTGTCCGGCGGCATCGAAACGCTGACCTCGACCCTGGACCTGCGTGCCTCGACCATGGCGGAAGCTCTGGACACCCGCATCAGCGGCTTCGACGAGACCCTGTCCGGCGGTATCGAGCGTCTGTCCACCACGCTGGACGCGCGCACCGGCCAGTTCGAGAAGACCCTCAACGAGCGTACCGTTGCCCTGTCCGACCTCCTGGAAGACCGCTCGCAGGCGATCACCCTGCAGCTGTCCGACAAGGTCGACCAGGTCGGCGCGACGCTGGGTAGCCGCGCCGAGGAAATCGGCACCAGCCTGTCGGAGCGCTCGCGCCTGATCGGCGAGGCGATCGAGCAGCATCTCGTCACCTTCGAGGGTTCGATCGGCTCCAAGGTCGAGCAGGCGGCCAACGCCATGTCCGACAAGGCCGAGCACCTTGCCAACACCATGTCGCTCGGTACCGAGCGCATCGACCAGGCGCTGGACGCGCGTGCCCGCCAGATCAGCGAGACGCTGATCGCCCGGACCCGCGAGATCGCCGCCGCCTTCGTCGACGGCCAGACCGAGATGTCGAAGTCGCTGGACCAGCGCCTGACCGACGCCGGCGCCGTCCTGTCGCGCCAGAGCCAGGAGCTCACCGACACGCTGTCCGACCGCATCGCGGAGATCAACGTGTCGCTCGGCTCCAAGGTGTTCGAGGTCGCCGAGACCCTGGACAGCCGCTCTGCGGAACTTGAGCGGATGCTGGCCGAGCGCCTTGCCGCGATCACCGGCACGCTCACCAGCGAGACCGAGCGCGCCCGCGAGACCCTCTCCGAGGTCGTCATCGAGGCCGGCGGCACGGTGGATCGCCTCAGCGGCACGCTTTCGGGTGAAAGCAGCAAGCTGAAGGAGATCATCGAGACCACGCTGGACGAGGCGACCACCAAGCTGGAAGGCGAAGGAGCGCGTCTGCGCCAGATCGTCCTCGGCTCGGTCGGCGAGGCCCGCGGTGCCCTTCAGAGCGAGAGCGAGAAGGCCGCAGAAGCCATCATCGCCTCCCTGTCCGGCGCCACCGGCAACCTGTCGAGCGAGAGCGAACGCCTCCGCGAGCTGCTGCTGTCGGCTGTGGGCGAAGCCGCCCGTTCGCTGGCTGCGGAAAGCGAGAAGGCCCGCACCCTCTTCGTCGGCACGCTCGGCGAGATGAGCGGAGCCCTCGGCAGCGAGAGCGACAAGGTCCGCGAAGACCTGACCCGCACCGTCGCCGATGTCGCGAGCACTCTGTCGGCAGAGAGCGAGCAGGCCCGCATGGTACTTGCCCGCACGGTCGAGGAAATCCGCAACACCGTCTCCGGCGAAGCCGACGGCGTGCGCTCGCAGGTGGCTGGCGCGGTTCGTGCCGCGGCAGACCTGCTGGCCGAGCGCGGCAACGCAGTTGCCGAAGATCTGGTGGCCCGCGCGGATGCGCTCAACCAGGCGCTCGACGAGCGCGCCGGCACGCTGTCGCAACTGCTCGGCACGGACGGCAACGCAATGGTCAACGCCATCGAGGAGCGGGCGCATGCCCTCACCTCGCGCGTGTCGGAAATCCACGACGCAATCCTGGAAGCCATCACAGTCAAGGGCCGCGACGTCACTGACAACTTCGCCCGTACCGGTCTGGATGCCACCCGCAAGCTGGTGGAAGCCGGCGACGCGCTGGTCGCCACGCTGGACGAGCGCAGCACGTCGGCGGCAGAGGTGCTCGGCAGCACCAAGGCGCAGCTGGAGAGCGACATTACCGCCCTGCTGGACCGCCTGACCGAGTCCAACAGCCTGCTCAGCGACGTCGTCGCAAATGCCGGCGACAATCTCGGCAAGGTGGAGACGTCCCTGTCGCGCAGCGCCGGCGAGTTCCGCACGGCGATCGACCGGGCGCTCAGCGAGACCACGGCCTCGGCCGGTTCTCTCGAGAACCAGACCTCGGTCCTCAAGCAGGTCTCGCAGGAGGTCCTCAGCGACATTTCCTCGCTGGCCAGCCGCCTGGAGGACCATGGCCGCATGCTGAGCGAAGCCGCCAAGAACCTCGACGAGACCAACCGCGAGGTCGACGCCCGCGTCGGCGAACGCAAGACCGCGATCGAGGAAGTGGCGGACACGCTGCTCGCCAAGACCGAGGCGGTCGACAGCCTGATGCGCACCTTCTCCAAGCAGCTCGAATCGGCCCTGACCGGGGCCGACCAGAAGAGCCGCGAGGTGACCAGCATGCTGACGGCTGCGGCCGAGGCGGCAACCGCATCGGTGAGCGAGCAGTTCGAGTCGATGCGCCTGTCGGCCGGCCTGGAGGGCCAGAAGGCCCGCGAGGCCGTGCGTGCCGCACAGGACGACATCGTCGCCGAAATGTCGAAGACCCTCTCGGAAGCCTCCGAGCGCTTCACCGAGGCAACGACCCGCATGCGCGACGTCGCCCGCGACGTGCACCGCGAACTGGAGAAGACCCGCGCCGAACTCAAGCGCGGCATTCTCGACCTGCCGGAAGAGGCGGAGCAGTCCGCATCGGCCCTGCGCAAGATCGTCAGCGAGCAGGTTCGCGCGCTGACCGAGCTGTCGGAGATCGTCGCCCGCCAGTCGAACGTGCTGGACACCTCGCGCGCCGGTGAGCGCGCGGCGACCGCCACGCTCGCCAATGTTGCGACGGCTGCAGCGCCTGCCCGCCAGGCTCCTGCACCGGAGCCGGCGGCACCGCGTCAGCAGCAGCAGCCTGCGGCTCCCGCACGCGGCGGAGAGATCCGCGGCGAGCTGCGCCGCAAGACGCTGAGCGACTTCGACGCTCCCAAGCCCGCACCGCAGGCCGAGGCTCCTCGCAGCGGCGGCCAGGGCAAGGGCTGGGTCTCCGACCTGCTGCGCCGTGCGTCGCAGGACGAGGCGCCGGCTGGTGACGAGCCCCAGGGCCGTTCACCGCTGCAGATGGTCGAGTCGCTGAACTCGCTGTCGATCGACATCGCCCGTGCGATCGACCACGAGACGTTCATCGACCTGTGGGACCGCTACAAGCAGGGCGAGAGGCACGTGTTCACGCGCCGCCTCTACACCCTGCAGGGCCAGCAGACCTTTGACGAGATCCGCCAGAAATACGCGCGCGATGCCGAGTTCCGCTCGGCTGTCGACCGCTACCTCGTGGATTTCGAGCAGCTGCTCTCCCAGGTCTCCCGCAACGACCGCGACAACATCATGAGCCAGACCTACCTGACGTCCGATACGGGCAAGGTCTACACCATGCTGGCGCATGCCAGCGGCCGGCTCGACTGATCGCTGCGGGGCGGCATCGCTCCCCTGCCCGATACGGTTTCATCAAAAGCAAACGCGGTCCCTCGGGGCCGCGTTTGTCGTTTGGGGGCAGAGGGGATGAAAGGCCGCTCCCCCTCGGAGGTCATCCCGGTCAAGCGAAGCGCAGAACCGGGAACCAATGGCAATCCCGGCAGGCGTGAGACAGAAGGCGTTCACCCCACTCTCGGCTGTCATGCCTGCGAAGGCAGGCATCCAGTATCCGCCGGAGCGTGTGGGTTTGCGCAAGCAAGCCCCCCCCTGAGCGAGGGGGCTCGCGGCAGTGCCGAGGTCTGAGCCGAAGCGTTTGGGGTTACTGGATCCCGGTCTTCGGCTGTGCCGAAACCGGGACGACAGGCAGAGCGTGGGCACGCGTCGGCGTGTCCTCGCCGCCGCTCTGGCAGCCAATGGGCCCCGGATATCGCGATGCTCGTCCGGGGTGACGGCAGAGGGGATGTGGGCGGGCTATTCTCAGAACGTCGTTCCGGGCAAGGCCGCCGCCCGACCCGTGATGACAGCTGGACGACGGCCGCGAGGACGCCAAGCTCGCGCCGATCAGACGTTGGACAGGACCCAGGTCGACATCTCGCGCAGCACGCTGTCGGTTGCCGCATTCATCGCATCGACCGCATCGCGCACGTTGGTGCTGCGCGCCGGGGCTTCTGCCCGGAAGATGCGGCTCGCTTTGGTGCGGCCGTTGCGGTCGTTGACCAGACGGGCCATCACCTCGACCACCGCCCGGTTCTGGCCGTCGATCTGCAGCTGGAAGGACCTGAGATCCGTCTGAAGCTGGTAGTCAATCAGCAGTCCCTCGCCCGGCAGACCGACGCCGCGCAGGCCGCGGGTGTTCTCCAGCGACTGGACGATCTTCGCCTGCACCACCTTGGGCAGCGTGTCCGTCCAGGCCGCCTTGGGGAAATAGGTGTAGACAGGGCCGGCATCGACGACGGCGATGGACGCCGTATCGAGCGCCTGCAGGGCGCGCGGCGCGGGCACCAGGACCTGGATGCTGCCGCTGCGCCCCGGCACGGTCTTTTCCGTGACGGTCGGTGTGGTCAGCCCGTAATAGGCGTCCGGGGTGCTCGCGGAGCCGCAACCGGCAAGCAGAAGTGCCAGCGACAGCCCTGCGGCCGTCACTGCCCCCCTGACGCGACCCGTCCCACGCATACGAAACTCCACTTTTCGCATCATCGCCGCTGCGCCCCTCCGAAGGTCGGCTTGTCCGGCCCGCCGAAGATCACGCGCTGCGGATCGCGGTTGAGGTCTGCCGCCGTGCGCTGGATCTCCAGCAGCGTGCGGCTGAGCTGTGCCATGGCATTGGAGAAATCGGTCGAGCCGCGTGCGGTGAAACGCTCCAGCCCGCTGGTAATCGGTCCGACCCGCTCGGCGAGCACGTCGGCGACCTTGCGGATCGACACGGCCGCCTGCGTCGCCTCAGCGATCAGGCCCTCGCCGTCACCCTCCACCATCGCGTCGACCTTGTCGACGACGCTCTGGACGCGGGTCCCTGTCGCATTGAGCTTCGAGGCCAGTTCCTGCGCATCGCGGACGATCTGGTCGATCTGCGGGCCGCGTCCCTTAAGGCTCTGGCTGAACTCGTTCACATTGTCGACCGCTTCGCCGGCCTTCTCGATGGCATCGGTCACGATCTTCGTCTTGCCGGCGATCTCCCCTGAGAAGCGCTCGACGGACGCCACCAGGCTCTTGACCTGCTCCGGATCTACGGCGGCGACTACCTGGTCGATCCGGTCGACGGTGGCGACGAGCTGCGTGCCGATGGCACGTGCATCCGCCAGGACCTGGCGAATGTCTTCCTTGCCCTCGGCCAGGGACGTGCTGGCCTGCTCCAGGTTCTCCATCGTCCGGGTCGAGGACGCCACCAGCCGGTCGATATCCGCAGACCGCTCCTGAAGCACGGATGCAAAGGCCGAAGCGCCGTCGACGATCCGCGTGATCGCCTCGGGACGGACGGTCTCGATCACCGCATCGACCTTGGCAAGGCTGGCCGTCAGGCCGGAGGCGAACTGCTGCAGCTCCTGGGCCGCGCCCTCGGCATTGGCGACAAGCCCCGTCAATCCGTCTGCTGCCTCTGCCGCCTTGGACGTGACCTCCGCGGCATTGTTGACGATCTCGGTCACGCGGCCGGGGGGCACCGCATCGACAACAGCGGTCGCACTGTTGACCAGCCCTTCAAGCCGGCCGGACAGGCTCTGCAGCGCCTCGCCGGTGCTGGCGACGCTCGCCATGAAATTATCGACGCCATCGGCATTGCTCGCCAGCGCATCGGAAAACACGCGGGCATTGACGATGATCTTGTTCACTTCCTCACGATTGTCGTTCACCACCCGCTCGATCGAGGCGAGCGTGGTGTCGGCGCGGCTGAGAATGTCCCGCGCACCCTCCACGATATCCTCGAAAGCCGACTTCTCGGCATAGATGACCGGAGGCTCTTCGTCGTTGGGGTCGAGCAACAGCGGCGCGCTGGTCGAGCCGCCGGACAGATCGACATAGGCAATGCCCGAAAGCGTCTGGAACCCGAGTGTTGCCTTGACGTCGCTGCGCAGGGGCGTGGTCGGGCTGACGCGGATCGTCGCAATCACGACGCGTGGGTCCTTCGGATCGAAGCCCAGTTCGCCGACATCGCCGACCTTGATGCCGTTGAAATTGACAGCGCCGCCGACGGACAACCCGGTCACCGCCCCATTGAAGACGACCTTGACCGGCAACGCACGCGGTCCTTCAGCCCGGCTGCCGAGCCAGTAGATAAAAACAAAACCGACAATGAGCGTCGCGAAGACGAATGCACCAATGGCAATATAATTCGCGCGGGTTTCCATGCTTACGCCTGTTCCTGCCTATACCCGCCGCAACGCGCGTTCGCCGTTGAAATAGGACTGCACCCAAGCATTGTCGAATTCCATGAGTTCGGCGACCGTCCCCGTCTTCAACACCTTCTTTTCTCCTAATACCGCGACGCGGTCGCAAATGGAATGCAGGCTGTCGAGATCATGAGTGACCATGTAGACAGTGAGGCCGAGCGTATCGCGCAGTTTGCGCACCAGATCGTCGAATGCCGCCGCGCCGATCGGGTCGAGACCTGACGTCGGCTCGTCGAGAAAGACGAGGTCCGGATCGAGGGCCAGCGAGCGCGCAAGGCTCGCCCGCTTGATCATGCCGCCGGAGAGCTCGGACGGGAACTTCTCCGCCGCATTGCGCGGCAGGCCGACCATTTCCAGCTTCAACAGGGCGAGCTCGTCCATCAGCCGCTGCGACATGCGCATGTGCTCGCGCATCGGCACCTGGATATTCTGCCGCACGGTGAGCGAGGAGAACAGGGCGCCTTGCTGAAACAGCACGCCCCAGCGGCGCTCCACCGCCTGCCGTTCCTCCGGCGAGGCCTTGTCGAGATCGACGCCGAACACCTCGATGGTGCCGGCCCGCTTCGGCGTGAGGCCGAGAATGGCGCGCATCAGCACCGACTTGCCGGTGCCCGATCCGCCGACGAAGCCCAGGATCTCCCGTGTCCGCACGTCGAGATCCAGATCCTTGAGGACCACCGTCGAGCCGAAACCGACCGTCACGCCGCGGGCGCGCAGGATCACCTCCTCGCCGGGCGCGTTCGTCTCGTCCGCGGTCGGCGGCGCAAGGGCAGTATCGGACGGCATTCAGATCCCGATCGAAGAAAAGAAGATGGCGAACAGGCCGTCGACGACGATCACCATGAAGATCGCCTTCACGACGGACATGGTCGTGTGATGGCCGAGCGACTCGGCCGAACCCGAGACTTTCATGCCTTCCACACAGGCTACAAGGCCGATGATCAACGCCATGAACGGCGCCTTGACGATGCCCACCATCAGCGTGTCGACGGTAACCGACTGCTGCATCAGGTTGATGAAGACTCGGGGCGCCATGTCGAGATAGAGCCAGGAGATCAACCCGGCACCGAACAGGGCAGCAAGGTTGGACAGGAAGGTCAGGATCGGCAGGGCGAGAATGAGCGCGAAAAGCCGCGGCAGGATCAGCACTTCCGTGACCCGCAGCCCGATGACATGCAGCGCGTCGATCTCCTCGCGCATTTTCATCGAGCCGATCTCGGCGGTGAACGCGGACCCGGACCGCCCCGCGACCATGATCGCAGTGAGAATCACGCCGATCTCGCGCAGCACCAGCACGCCGGACAGGTCCACCACGTAGACGTCGGCGCCGAACTGCCGGAGGTAGAACCCGCCCTGCTGGGCGATGATCGCACCGATGAGGAAGCTCATCAGCATGACGATGGGCACCGCGCCGATACAGGCCCTGTCGAACTGGGTGGCGATGGAGACAATGCGAAGGCTCCGCGGGCGCAGGAACACGCCCGACAGCACGCTGACCAGGGACCCGACGATGTGGAGAATGGCGAGCGCGTCGCGCCCGATACCGACGACCTCGCGCCCCGTCGTCTCAAGAATGCTGAACAGCGACAACTTGTGACGCGCCGGCGCCCAGGGAGTCGGGTGGTGCTGCTCGACCTCGGAAATCAGCGCATCGAAGGACGGGAGCACCCCCTGCAGGCTGACACGCGAGCCGTGAAACTCCAGGTCGCCGCGCAAGCGGTGGATCAGCCAGGCACCCGCCGTATCCAGTCGCCCGACCTGCGACAGGTCGATATGGATACGACCGCCGGACGGCGCGTCGATGCCCTCGACGGCCTGTTCGAGAATCTCGCCGTGATGGATCGTCCAGGGCCCTGCGAGCACGAGGAGCAGGTCGCCGTCCTTCTCCGTCGCCGTGAGACGCGGTATCTCCTGTGCTGCATCAACCGTCATGCCAGCTGTCGTCCCGTCCCTTTGGATCCTGAGTCCGGCAGCCGGGCTGCCTGCCTCCTCCTCGCATGAGGAGACCGGTCGGGCGGCCCCGCCCCCTTGCCGAGCCTCCCAGGCACCACGTATACCTTGGCGCCAATGCAAGCGTCCACCCGGCCACCGCTTTCGCGGGCGTACGGTCCTGCCAACGTCTGGCTGTCGCCCGGCAAGCGCCTGGCCGACCAGTCCGGAAAATTCCGACTATCAGGAGATCACGATGGAAATCGCCCATCCCTACCTGCTGTTCCTCGGCGACGTGCCGGACGCCCTGGCCGCCAAGACAGGCCTCGGCATCGTTGACTGGCGGCGCGACTGGTGCCTCGGCCAGCATCGGCTGGACGGATGCAAGGCGGACGCGAAACTCCCCGACATGTCACCGCAGGACGCCGCGAAGGCCGGCGCGCGGACCATGGTGATCGGCGCCGTCAATGCCGGCGGCGTGCTCCCCGAACATTGGGTCGCCTCCATCGTTGCTGCCCTGGATGCAGGAATGGATGTGGCCAGCGGGCTGCACATGCGCCTCGGCGCGGTGCCCGCCATCCGCGAGGCAGCCGAGCGCAACGGCCGCAAGCTGTTCGACGTGCGCCATTCCGACATCCGGTTCGACACCGGCAAGGGCACCAAGCGCAGCGGCAAGCGGCTGCTGACCGTTGGAACCGACTGTTCGGTCGGCAAGAAATACTGCGCGCTGGCGCTGGAACAGGCGATGCGCGCCAAGGGCTTCGACGCCGACTTCCGCGCTACCGGCCAGACCGGCGTTTTCATTTCCGGACGCGGCGTCTCGCTGGACGCAGTGATCGCGGACTTCATCTCGGGCGCTGCGGAATGGATCTCGCCGGCCGCCGACGAAAACCACTGGGATCTCGTGGAAGGCCAGGGTTCGCTGTTCCACCCGTCCTTCGCCGGCGTGACCCTCGGCCTGCTGCACGGTTCGCAGCCCGACGCCTTCGTCGTCTGCCACGAGCCGACCCGCACCAACATGCGCGGCGTCAAGACACCGCTGCCGACGATCCAACAGGTCATCGACATGACTGTGGCGCTCGGCAAGCTCACCAATCCGGGCATCCGCTGCGTCGGCATCAGCATCAACACGGTGGCGCTGGACGAGGCGGAGGCGCGCAAGCTGCTCGCCGACACCGAGGCCGAATACGGCCTGCCGGCAACCGACCCCGTCCGCTTCGGCTGCGACAGCATCGTCGAGCGGATCGCCGCCGAGTTCGGCAAGCCATGACCGTCGAGCTGAGCGTTGCCACCGACAGTTGGCCGATCGAGGGCGGCTTCACCATCTCGCGGGGAAGCCGGACCCACGCTAATGTGGTGATGGTCACGCTGAGCGAAGGGCCGCATCGCGGCCGCGGAGAATGCGTTCCCTATGCCCGCTACGGCGAAACCGTCGAGGGCGTGATGGCCGATATCGAGAGCATCGCGCCCGACATCGCCCGCGGGCTCGACCGTGCCGGCCTGCAGCAGGCGATGCCGGCGGGCGCGGCGCGCAACGCCATCGACTGCGCCTTCTGGGACCTTGCCGCCAAGCAGGCCGGCACGAGCGCCGCGAAACTCGCCGGCATCAGTGAGATGGGCCCCGTCACCACCGCCTTCACCATCAGCCTCGGCACGCCGGAAAAGATGGCCGCCGACACGGCGAAGGCGAAGGATCGCCCGCTGCTGAAGATCAAGCTCGGCGGCGAAGGCGACGATTTACGGATCGCCGCGGTACGCGCTGCCGCACCGAATGCCCGGCTGATCGTCGATGCCAACGAGGCCTGGAGCGAGGCGTTGTTCGAGCGCAACATGGAGGCCTGCCGCGCGGCCGGGGTGGAGCTGATTGAGCAGCCCCTGCCTTCCGATGCGGACGGGGGCCTTGCCCACCTGCCGCGCCCCATTCCGGTCTGTGCCGACGAAAGCCTGCACACCTCGGCGGATCTCGAGCGCCTTGCCCCGCTCTACGATGCGGTGAACATCAAGCTCGACAAGACCGGCGGGCTGACCGAAGCGCTTCTTCTTGCCGGCAAGGCCCGCGAGATGCACTTCAAGGTGATGATCGGCTGCATGCTCGGCACGTCGCTGGCGATGGCGCCGGGAGCACTGATCGCGCAAGAAGCCGATTATGTCGATCTCGACGCACCGCTCCTGCTGGCCAAGGACCGGGAGCCGGGGCTCGTCTTCGACGGCAGCCTGATGCACCCGCCACGCCCGGAGCTCTGGGGCTAGTTGGACGAGGCCTCGGACCGGAAATCCGGGCAGCTCTCAGCCTGTCCGCTTCGCCCGGGCCGAGACGACCAGTCCACCGATCAGGCACAGCCCGCCGATGCCGGAAAGCACCGACATCGCCACGAAGGCGGTAACCGGGCTCGACGCATAGAGCATGCCCGCGATCGCCGATGCCAGCGCCGTCACGGCACCGATCACCATCGAGTTGACGCCTTGGGCAGCGCCCGCCCATTGCGGCGGAGCCATGCGGGCGACGAATGCGACCGCACCGAGATGCGTCGCACCGAAGCTGAGCCCGTGCAGCAGCTGCACCAGGACGATGGAGACGGGATCCTCCACGAACGGAAACAGGATCCAGCGCAGGACCGCGCCGGCAATGCCGATGGCCAGAAGGCCGTTGACGCCAAGCACTGCACGCACCCGGCTTGAGGCGGCGAACAGGCCGATCTCGGTGATCACTCCCAGTCCCCAGTAAATGCCCACCGCCGTGCCGGAAACGCCGGTCTGCGACCACAGAAGCGCACTGAAGGCGTAATAGGCCGCATGGCTGGCCTGCGCGCAGGCTGCCGCCAGGATCACCAGCAGGAAGCCCGGCGTCACGAACGCCCCCTCGCGCAGCAGTGCCGCCAGCCCCTTTCGGCGCTCATTGGCGGGCACGGGCCCCGGCGCCTCGTCCTCCATCACCTCGGCAAGCGCGATGTCGGGAGAGGCGATCGAGACCGATTCGTTTTCATCGACCTGGATTCGCGGCAGCTTGACGCTGAGCGCCGCCGCTGCGGCTGCAACCAGGCCGGCGACGATGCCACCGACCACGACGCCGGTCGTCCACTCGCCGATCAGGGATCCGCCGATCACATTGGCAACGATGAACGAGACCGATCCCCAGAGACGCATGCGCCCGTAGTCGCCCTTGCCCTCACGCTCCACGCGCGCCGCCAATGCATCCCCCAAAGGCATCAACGGCGACCATGCAATGGAGATGACCACCAGCAGCAAGGCACTAGCGAGGAAGCTCTTTGCGAGGAAAAAGCCTGAAAACGCAACAGCGGCGAGACTGCTGAGCAGCGCCAGCGCGCGCCCGGGTGTGCCGAAGCGGTCGACGGCGGCCCCGATCAGCGGGTTCGCCGCCAGCCTCACCAGCATCGGGATGGCAAGCAGAGTACCGATCTCCCCCGGGCTCAATCCCGCCTCGGACAGCACCAGCGGGAAGAACGGGAGAAACAGGCCGAGGCCGAAGAAATAGGCTGCGAAGATCGCCGCAACCCTTGCGTGAAGGGGCATGTGAAAGCATCCGCCAACCGTGAGGAACTGCCTTCTATACCGATTTTAAGGATTTGGCGATTAAGCATGACCGACGGCCTTCGGACGACCCGAGACCGAGACGGATCAGGAACGCGGAACGACAGTTATGGCTGAAATGGGCACGCCGAGCGCGATCCGGGAAAGCGACTACGAAGCGCTCCTGAACGCCTTGACGGACACGGATCGCGGTCGCTGGTTCCTGAGCGAATACATGCGCCGGAACCAGAAGCCGGAGACCCAGATGGTGCTCGACGCCATCGCCCGCCTGGAAAAGGCGTTGGTGCGCGAGCGCACCGTCCCCAGCATCGACCGTATTCGCCTCGACATTGCCGACATGCAGGAGGCGATCGAACGCACCAAGCGCGAGATCGCCAACATCAAGCACGAGCAAGAAGAGGGCAATCGCTTCATCGAGGCCTCGAACGAGCTCGACGCCATCGTCACCAAGACCGAAAGCGCGACGCAGGAAATCCTCGCGGCCGCCGAGGCGATCCAGGAGACCGCTTGGACACTGCGCGAAAACGGCGCGGACGAGGAAAGCTGCGACGACATCGATGCGCGTGCGACCGAGATTTTCATGGCCTGCTCGTTCCAGGACCTGACCGGCCAGCGCACCCAGAAGATCGTCCAGGTGCTGCAGTATCTGGAATCGCGCATCAACCTGATGATCTCCATTTGGGGCCTGGAAGGCAGCCGCGCCCAGGACACCACGTTCGTTGAGGACACCCGGCCCGATGCGCATCTGCTCAACGGGCCCCAGCTCGACGGCAAGGGCGTGTCGCAGGACGCGGTCGACGAGATGTTCGATGTCAGCGCGGTCGAGTTCGACACGCCGGATGCAGCGGACAAGGCTGCCGATGAGGCGAGCGCCTTTTCCGGAGAGACAGCCTCTGCCGACGAGATCGACGCTCTCTTTGCAACGGTCGACACCGATAGCGAGAGCGACGCAGATATCTTCGACGCCGGCAAAGAGGCGAGCCAGGAGCAGGCAAACGCCCGCGAGATGGCCGGCCTCGAGTTTGACGACATCGAATTTGCCGATGCGGACGTCTTCGAGAAGCCGTCCCTTGCACCGGCAAGCGCTGCCGCCGAGGACGACTTCGACGACGTGGTGATCGTCGATGACGAGGATACCGCCGCCTGGGAAGCCGAATTCGAGGTCATCGCCAAAGTCGACGCGACGCCTGCGCCCAAGGCGCGGCCCGAAAGCGTCGACGACGGCGAGGACCCGCTCGATCGCCTCTCGCCCGGTGAGAAGCAGTCGCTGTTCAGCTAGGCTGCTCCGCCCGGACGAGGATGAGGACCTGGTCCGGCATAAGGCCGGGAAGCTGCGCTGACCGCGGCCGCCAGTTTCGGGGAGAGACGGCGACGCGGCGGATGCAGCACGCCGCAGTTTTATCTTGGGCCTGCAAGAACTACAGGTAGCTCTGCAAGCTGGAAGCAGACATCGCAATGGATGGAGGGGCATGATCCACGACCGGCTGGAGGAACTGGCAAGGACACATGAGCCGTCGGCCCGGTCCGAACTCGTGCGTCTGCTCAGTGCCCAATATTCCGACAGGCTCGAGCGCGAGCCGACCGAAGCCGAGCGCCATCTGTTTTCGGGGCTGGTGCTGGACGTGTTCGACCAGCTCGATCATTCCGTCCGCCTCGACATCGTCGTGCGTCTGGCCCGCACCTCGCGCATTACCCAGCCGCTTGCCGACCGCCTCACCGAAGAGCCGTTCGACATCAGCGAGCCCGTTCTGGAATATTCCCCGGTCGTCAGCACCGCAAAGCTGCTCGAGGTCTCGCGCAACCGGTCGGATCGTCATCGCCTGGCCATCGCCCGCCGGCTTCATGTCCCCCACAAGATCGTCGATACACTGATCGCTCGCGGCACGTTTCCGGTGGTGAATGCCCTGCTTCAGAACCAGGGGGCCGAATTCGCCGTCCGGGCGATGCTTGCAGTCCTCATCCTGTCGGCGGCGGACCAGCGACTGCTCGGCGCCCTCGCCCGGCGCTGCACGCAGGACGAGGGCTTCCTCGGCGACATGAAAATGATCTCCCAGACGGACTGCCCGTTGATGCCCGCCAACCTCGAGCGCGCGCTCGACAATCAAGACGAGCTGGACCGGCTGGCGCAAACGGCGGTGGATGACGATCGGGACGCAGGGCTGGAAATCGACGGCCAGCAGCTCTCCCGCCACGAGCTCCATATCCAGATCGCGTCCGGAGAACTGGGTTTCGAGAGCATTTTCCTGACGCTGGTCGAGCGCAAGGACATGAACAGCATCATCTGGCTGGTGTCCCGCCATCTATCGCTGCGCGATTCCTCCGTGCGCGACACCTTCGCCTCACAGGCGGGCGGTGCCGTCGCGATGCTGATGAAAGAAACCGGCATTGGGCACAAGACCTACGGCCAGTTCCTGCGCCTGAGATGCGAATGGCTCGGGATCGGCTCGAAGACGGTGGCGCAGGAGGTCTACATGTACCGGACGATGCGACATCCCGGCAGCCAGCGCGCCTTCAACTGAGGCTTGGCCTCCGCCTAGCCGGCCAGCGCCTTCGCCATCATGTCGGCGTCGATATTGCCGCCAGACAGGGTGAGCGCGATCACGCGCCCCTTCATCGGCAGCCGGCCCGACAACACCGCTGCAAGGCACACCGCCCCGCCCGGCTCCACCACCAGCTTCAGCTCGCGAAAGGCGAAGGCGACCGCCGCCAGCGCCTCGGCATCGCTCACGGTCAGCCCCTGCTTCGCCCGGCGACGCGTGATCGCGAAACCGATCTCGCCCGGCTGGCGGGCAAGCAATGCATCGCAAACGGAACCCGCTTCGCTCGGATTGGCGACCACGGCCCCGCCCACAAGCGAGCGTCCATGATCGTCGAAGCCTTCCGGCTCCACCGGCAGCAACTCGCAGTCGGGCAGCAGCGTTTCCAGGGCAAGAGCTATACCGCCGGTCATCCCGCCGCCGCCGGCACAGGTCAGCATGGCATCCGGCGTCAGCCCCATGGCAGCAGCCTGTTCGGCGACCTCGGCCCCGATCGTGCCCTGGCCGGCAATGACGCCGGGATCATTATAGGGGTGAACCATCGTTGCACCGGTCTCGCGCGCGATCTCAAGGGCCAGCGCATCCCGGTCGTCGACACCCCGGCGATAGGTGACGATCCGCGCGCCGGAACGGCGCGTGCGGTCGAGCTTTGCCTGAGGCGCGTCCTGCGGCATCACGATGGTTGCCGGCATGCCCAGCACCCGGGCCGCCTCCGCCACGCCCTGTGCGTGGTTGCCGGACGAACAGGCGACCACCCCGCGTGGGCGATCCCCTTCAGGGATCAGCGAGAGGCGGTTGAAGGCGCCGCGAAACTTGAAGGAGCCGGTGCGCTGCAGGTTCTCCGCCTTCAGCAATACGGTTCCGCCGGTCAGCTCGTCGAGAAACGCCGAGCGCAGCAGGGGCGTCACCGCCGCCTCTCCGGCAATGCGCCGCTGCGCATCGCGAACATCCTGGAAAATCGGGGCAGTGACGGGAATCGCGTCCATGAAGGCCTCCTGCAGAAGCCATCAGTCCTACATGATCGCAGCGCCGGGTTGAAGCGCCTGAAGCGCACAGCGTATCAGGCAGCTCCGCGAGCGTGGGCCCTCTCGGCGGCATCCAGGCAATTGTGCAGGAACTGGCGCGTACTGGCCTCCCAGCTGTAGGACAGGGCCAGCTCGCGGCACCGCTGACGCGAAATCTCGAGCGCTGCGACGGCCGCCTTGCCGAGGTCCTCGTCAAGCACCCCCGCCCCGGTTCCCTGAAGAATGTCGAGAGGCCCCATCACCGGATAGGCGGCAACCGGAACGCCCGCGGCCAGCGCCTCCAGCAACACGTTGCCGAACGTATCGGTGCGGCTTGGAAAGACCACGACATCCGCCGACGCGTAGTGGGCGGCAAGGTCCTCGCCCGTCTTGGTGCCGGTAAAGAGAACGCCTGGGTAGCGCGCACGCAGCTCCGCCAGCTGCGGCCCGTCGCCGACCACCACCTTGGTGCCCGGCAGCTCCAGATCGAGGAAAGCGACGATGTTCTTTTCCACCGCCACCCGGCCGACATACATGAATATCGGACCGGCGAGCGTCCGCGGGAGCACGCTCCCCTCCCGCGGGCGGAACAACTGATGGTCGACGCCGCGCGACCAGCGCATCAGGTTCGTGAAGCCGCGCTCCGCGAGATCCTGCTCCAGCGTCGCGGTGGCCACCATGCAGCCATGCCCGGCATTGTGGAAGCGCCGCAGCCAGGCGTAGGACCAGGAAACAGGCACCGGCATGCGCGCGGACAGGTATTCAGGAAACCGTGTGTGATAGCTCGTCGTGTAGGCCAGCCCCAGCAGCCGGGCAACACGCGCGGCCATCAGGCCCAGCGGCCCCTCTGTGGCGATGTGCAGGTGATCGTATTCCCCCTCAAGGATCCGCCGGCGCAGGACCGAGGGCGTTGTCAGCGACAGGCGGATTTCCGCATAGGTCGGACAGGGAACCGTGAAGAAGTCCGCTGGCGAGAGCACCTCGACCGGCACGCCCATCCGGCGCAGCTCGTCCACGGTGCGCTCGATCGAGCGCACGACACCGTTGATCTGGGGACGCCAGGCATCGGTGACGATGAGCAGCGACTTCATGCCGCCGCCTGCGCCCGGCGCGGTGCGCCGCTTTCCAATGCGGGCGCCTGCTCTGCCCGGTCCGCCCAGCGGATGATCTCGAACGTCCCGTCGTGATGCTCGGCGACGGCCGTGCAGCTTTCCACCCAGTCGCCGGTGTTGATGTAGTGAGTCCCGAACTCGGTATGGTCGGCGGCGTGGTGGATATGGCCGCAGATCACCCCGTCGACGCCCTGGCGCTCGGCTTCGCCCGCCAGCGTTTCCTCGAACTTGCCGATGAAGTTGACCGCGTTCTTGACCTTGAGCTTGGCCCAGGCCGAGAGCGACCAGTAGGTCAGGCCGAGGCGGCGGCGCAGGATATTGAGCCCGGTGTTGAGATTGAGGGCACTCACATAGGCCCAGTCGCCGAGGAACGCGAGCCACCTGGCATGGCGCACCACCACATCGAAACGGTCGCCGTGGATGACCAGATAGCGGCGCCCGTCGGCGGTCTCGTGGATGGTCTCCTCCATCACCTCGATGCCGCCGAAATGCGTGCCGAGAAAATCGCGAAGGAACTCGTCGTGGTTGCCGGGCGTATAGACGATGCGGGCGCCCTTGCGGCCCTTGCGCATCAGCTTCTGGACCACGTCGTTATGGGTCTGCGGCCAGTACCACATGCGGCGCAAGCGCCAGCCGTCGACGATGTCGCCGACCAGATAGATGGTTTCGGCATCATGATACTTGAGGAAATCGAGCAGCATGTCCGCCTGGCAGCCGCGCGTACCAAGATGAATATCGGAGAGGAAGATTGCCCGGAAATGTCTCTGGGTCGGCTCGGAGGACATGGCACGCTCCTGACAAGACTTTGAGCGTCTAGATGCGCGATTCCGGTCTCAGAAATATGACAAACGGCCGAAACGACCCAAAAGGCGGGAAGAAATAGGCCTTGCACGTCTGCAGCTGGACGGAGCGGGGACGGCTCCGCTATCAATTCGGCAACGATGCCCGCGGGGGCCCCTGCCCCGGGCGGGCCAGATCGGGAGATACGACATGGATCTTGGACTTTCCGGCCGCAAGGCCATCGTCTGCGCCTCGAGCCGCGGACTTGGCCGAGGATGCGCCGAAGCGCTGGCCGAAGCGGGATGCGATCTGGTGATCAATGGTCTCGACCGGCTCCGCCTGGAAACGACCGCGAGCGAGATCCGCGCCCGCTATGGCGTCAACGTCGCCTCGGTCGTCGCCAATGTCTCCACCCGCGAGGGACAGGACGCCCTGCTCGCCGCCTGTCCCGAGCCCGACATCCTGGTCAACAACAATGGCGGCCCGCCGCGCCGCGACTACCGCGAGCTCGACCGCGACGCGATGATCGACGGGGTGATCCAGAACATGATCTCGCCGATCGAGATGATCCAGCGGGTGGCGGACGGCATGGCCGAGCGCGGCTTCGGCCGGATCATCAACATCACCTCGATCACCGTGCGCATGCCGCTGGAAGGGCTCGACCTGTCGAGCGGCGCGCGCGCCGGCCTCACCGCCTTCCTCGCCGGCGTCTGCCGGACCTATGCGGGGCGCAACGTCACCATCAACAACCTGCTGCCCGGCAAGATGGACACGGACCGCCTGCGCGGCGGGCTGGAGCGCACGGCCGGCATGACCGGGCAGAGCGTCGATGCGGTCGGCAAGGCCCAGCAGGCGGAAATCCCGGCCGGCCGTTTCGGCACGGCGGAGGAGTTCGGCAAGATCTGCGCCTTCTACTGCTCGAGCGCGGCCGGCTACGTGACGGGACAGAACGTCCTCGTCGACGGCGGCCTCTATCCGGCGGCGTTCTGAGCGCCTGCACAGCCAAAGCAAAAGCCGGCGGGGAGCTCTCCCCGCCGGCTTCTTCATACCAAAGTGACCGACAGCTCAGTAGCCGCGCGCCACGTCATACTCCGGACGCTCCGCAGGACCGCCCCAGCGGTACCGCATCGACGCGGAGATGATGTTCACGCTCGCTTTTGCCTTGCCGACATAGCTGCCGACATTCGGATTGTAATCCTGATGGCCGGGACCGATGTTGATGTCGGCATCGGCCGCGTGGATGTAGGTGTAGCCGAGGTCGAACGACAGGTCGTCGGTGAACTTGTAGCTGGCGCCGGCCGACAGCCACAGACGGTCGGTATCCGGCAGGCGGGTCGAGCGGATCTCGTCCGTGATCGGCGAGATCTCGTAGCCGATGCCGGCGCGCATCGTCAGGTCCTCGTTGACGTCGTATTCGCCGCCGATCGCGAAGAACCAGCTGTCGCGGTAGTTGAAATGCAGCGTCTGCACGGTGGCGCCGGTCGCCTGCGACGTAACGCGCGGCGACTTGAGGCGGCTCCAGTTGGCCCATTCCACGGTGCCGAAGACCCGGAACGCATCGGTCACCCGTTGCTTGGCCGAGAAGTTGATCATCTCCGGCGTGATCAGCGAGGCATTGATGTCCGTGAGGCCGGCCGGCGTCTGGATGTCGCCGTCGAGGGTCTGGCTGACGCCCGAGCGGAAGCCGAGGCCGAGCTCGGTGCCCTCGAACGGCTTGAACGTCACACCGGCGGTGACGCCGAAGCCGATGTCGTCGCCTTCAAGGATCGCGGAAGGATAGCCCGGCACGTTGGGCAGGGCCGACTTGAGCGTCACCTTGAAATACTGGACCTGCACGCCGAACGCGAAAGACAGCATGTCGTTGAGCTTGTAGCCGACAGTCGGCGTCACGTTCACCGACATCACCTTGGACGTTCTGGAATAGAACTGCCCAGCCCAGTTCTGGTGCGGCTTGGTCGCAAGGCCATAGGGCGCGTTGATGGACAGGCCCAGAAAGATCTGATCGGTGAGCTTGTAGGCCGTGTAGGACGCCGGAACATAGCCTTCGCTGCCGATGTCGCCGGACGGCGCCGAACTCGGCGTCAGGCCGAGGACGCCCCCGCCGATGGCCGACGGCGTGAAGGCACCGGTGATCTCGGCGGTGGGAGCGACCAGCGTGTGGTGGCTCTCGAAGGTGAACCCCTCCCCGGCCCCGGTGATGGTCGCCGGGTTCCAGAACATCGACGAGATCGACGGGCCGGTCGTGCCGTTGCCGGCAAACGACATGCCCTGGTAGTAGGCGCTTTGCTCGCGCAGGGCGAAGCCGCCCGCAAGGGCGGCCGACGAAGCAACCATCGCCGAAATTGCGGTAAATGACAGTAGAACGCTTCTGCTCTTGGGTGACATGTCTCGACCACTCCTCCCCGGTCTGCAGGACGAAGCAAAGCCCCAATGCCCGCCCTGTTGAGAAGAGGATGAGAAAGTCACGACTGCTTCGCAATCGCCGTGAGCGACCGGATTTCGGTGGCCCGACATGACAAGAAGTAAGGTTTTGCAGGTTCCGCTAAGGAACCTTTCCGTTGGGGAAACCTGAACAGGATCTCAAAACCCGCAACTGTGTGACGATTTCACGACGGATGCGCACGCCCGATGCGCATTTGCATATTTTTTATGCAAATATCCGCTGCCGGGGCAACACCTTCCCTTTTCGGAAGGATGTTGCCCAACTGCAACGAAAGTGGCGGCGGAGAAACGGGGGGATGTCACTCCGCCGCCTGAGGCAGAGCCGGCGCGGGGGCCGGTGCACGCTCTGCCACATCGGTATTGGCGGCCTCGGACCTGCCATCCTCGCGCCGTGCCGGCCGGGCGGCCATCACCTCGTCCTCGGTCTTGTCGAGGCGCTTGCGGAACCACAGGGCGTAGAGCGCCGGCAAGAACACGAGAGTCAGAACGGTCGCGACCGTCAGGCCGCCGATCATCGCGATCGCCATAGGCCCCCAGAAGATGTTCATCGTCAGGGGAATGAAGGCGAGAACAGCCGCCAGCGCCGTCAGGATCACCGGCCTCGCTCGGCGGACGGTGGATTCGACGATTGCCCGCCGCATGGTGGCACCGGCATGAAGATCGTGATCGATCTGGTCGGCCAGAATGAGCGTGTTGCGCATCACCATGCCGCCCAGTGCGATAACGCCGAGAATGGCGACGAAGCCGAACGCCGCATCGGCAATCAGCAGCGAGGCCACCGCCCCGATCAAGCCGAGCGGGAAGGTCAGGAACACCAGCGACATCTTCGAGAAAGACTGCATCTGCAGCATGATCAGGACAGCCATGGCGAGGAACATCAGCGGGAACACCGCGGCCAGCGCCACATTGGCCTTGGCCGATTCCTCGGCCGCGCCGCCCGTATCGATCCGGTAGCCCGCCGGCAGGCTCGCCTCGATCTCGCGCATCTTCGGCAGCAGGGAGGCGGTCACGTCCGGTGCCTGCAGGCCAGGCGCAACATCCGCCCGCACGGTCAGTACCGTCTCGCGATTGCGCCGCCACAGGATCGGATCCTCGGCCGTGTAGACGATGCGCGCCACCTGGGAGACGGGGATCGCCCGCCCGTCGCGCACCTGCAGCACCATGTCGCCGATATCACCGAGCGCGGCGCGCTCCGTTTCGTCGGCCCGCACCACGACGCCGATCGAATGGCGCCCCTCGCGCAGCGACGTCACCTCGTATCCGGACAAGAGCGTCTGCAGCGACTGGCCGATCTCGGAGGTGGACAGCCCCAGCGCCCGCGCACGGTCCTGATCGACTTCCAGACGCACTGACTTGACCTTCTCACCCCACTGCAGCTCGGTGTTGCGGGTGTCGGGGCTGGCCCGCATCACGTCGCGCACCTTCGCGGCGGCCTGGCGGACCTCTTCCAGATCCGGCCCAACGACGCGGAACTGCACAGGATAGCCGACCGGCGGCCCGAGCTCGAGCTTGTTGGCCCGCCCTCGCACGGCCCCTTCCGACTCGGCAAACCGGGTCTGGAGCTGGCTGACCAGCGCGTCGGCATGCTCGCCGCCCTTGGTCTGAACCAGAATCAGCGCATAGCTCGGATTGGGCAGGGCCGGGTTGTAGGCGAGGAAGAAGCGCGGCGCGCCAGCCCCCACATAGGTGGTGAAATAGTCGACATGCTCATTGGTCTTGAGCCAGTCTTCGATGGCCTTCGCCTCGCGCTCGGTCGCCGCGAAGGACGCGCCTTCCGGTCCCTTGAGCTCGACCAGCACTTCCGGCCGCGAGGAGTTTGGAAAGAACTGCTGCTTGACGAAGCCCATGCCGTAGCCCGCCAGAACCAGCAGGCCGACGGTCGCCAGCACCACCGGCAGGCGGAAGCGCACGGCGGCGGTGACCATTTTGCGCAGGCGGTTGTAGGAGGGCGTGTGATAGATCGCCTCCTCGTCTATCTCGCCGCGCTCCGCCGCATGGCGCTCCAGCGAGCGCGGCAGCAGTTTCAGGCCGAGGTAGGGTGTGAAAACGACCGCCACGAGCCAGGAGATCAGCAGCGCCGTCGTCACGACCCAGAAGATGCCGCCGGCATATTCGCCGGCCGCCGACTTGGCAAAGCCGACGGGCAGGAAGCCTGCCGCCGTCACCAGCGTGCCGGTCAGCATCGGAAAGGCAGTGGATTCCCAGGCGAAGGTCGCTGCGCGGAAGCGGTCCCAGCCCTGTTCGATCTTCACCACCATCATCTCGATGGCGATGATCGCATCGTCGACCAGCAGGCCGAGCGAGAGGATCAGCGCGCCGAGAGAGATGCGCTCCAGATCGATGCCCATCAGCATCATCACCACGAAGGTGGCTCCAAGCGTCAGCGGCACGGAGAGCGCGACGATGATGCCGGTGCGAAAGCCGAGAGACAGGAAGGAGACCAGAAGCACGATCGAGATGGCGACGACGAACTTCAGCAGGAACTCGCCAACGGCCTCCTCAACCACTTCCGGCTGGTTGGAAACCTGGTGCAGTTCCGCGCCGACCGGCAGGCGATCCTTGATCTCGGCCGCCTTCTCATGCAGACGCTCGCCCAGTTCGAGCACATTGCCGCCGGCCGACATGGCAACGCCGAGCAGGATGGTGTCCTCGCCGTTGTAGCGGGCGACATAGCTCTGCGGATCGGCCACGCCGCGGCTGACCGTGGCGATGTCGCCGAGCCTGAACACCCGACCCTCCGCCTCGACGGGAACAGCAGCCACCGCCTCGACGCCGGCAAGGCTGCCGCTGACCCGCACCTGCACGGTCTCGCTCGGGGTATCGACCGAACCGGACGGCACGACGGCATTCTGGGCGGCAAGGGCATCGAAGATCGCGCTGGCAGGAATGCCGAGCGTCGCCAGCTTCGCATAGGAGATGTCGACATGGATCTTCTGGTCCTGCTCGCCGAAGAGCTGGACCTTTTCAACGCCAGGCACGGCCAAGAGCGACTGGCGGGCCATCTCGGCAAGGTCCGACAGCTCGGTCCAGGTCGCCCCTGGCGCGGTGAGCGCGTGAACCTGCACGTAGACGTCGGCATATTCGTCGTTGAAGAATGGACCGCGCACGCCCTGGGGCAATTCGCCTGAAATATCGCCCACCTTCTTGCGCGCCTGATACCACAGCTCCTCGACCTCCGAGGGCGGCGTCGCATCCTGCAGGACGATCTGGGTCGCCATGAAGCCGGGGCGGGTATAGGTCTCCAGCCGCAATAGCCAGGGCAGCGTCTGCAGGCGGGTTTCGACGCGGTCGGCAACCTGCTCCTGCATCTCCTGCGCACTGGCACCCGGCCACACGGCCGTCACCACCATCACCTTCACGGTGAAGGCCGGATCCTCGTTGCGGCCGAGATTGCCATAGGCATAAACGCCGGCAAGAGCCGTCACGATGATGAAGAAGAGAACCAGCGTCTGGTGCCGAATGGCCCAGGCGGACAGGTTGAAGCTGCTCATCGCAGCGCCCCCACCTGTACCGGGCCGCGCGACTCGCGCAGCACCGCCTTCAGCGTCAGACCGGGATCGATCCGGTGCACCCCGAGGCTGACCACATGCGCGCCTGGCTCGAGGCCGGAAATGACGGCGCGCTCGGCCTCAATGCGGTGCACCTTGACCGGCACAGCCTCGACGTGTTCCGCCCCCGGATCCGCCCGCCACACATTGGGCGCATCGCCCGAATACCAGACGGCGGTCAAGGGCACGGCAACCTCGTCCTGTCGTGCCACCTGCTGCAGATGGACCGTCGCAGTCATCCCCAGCCGCGCGTCAATAGTAGGGTCGTCGATGGCAAACCGTGCGGTGAAGGTTCGCGCGGCCGCATCTGCCACCGGTGAGAGCTCGCGAAGCCGGGCCTGATAGAGCCGGTCCGGGCTGGCCCACAACGTCACGCTCGCCCGCGCCGCTTCAAGGTCGGCGACCTGCGCCTCGGGAATCGCAACTTCCACCTCGCGCTCGCTGTCTCCAGCGATCCGGACGATGCCCTGCCCTGCGGTAACGACCTCGCCGGGCTCGGCCGTCACAGCCGTCACCACCCCGTCGCGATCCGCACGCAAGGTGGCATAGGCGAGCTGGTTTTCGGCGAGAATGCGCTGCTCGGACGCCGCCTTCAGCGCGGCAGCCGCCGCATCGTCGGCGGCGACGGCCTGATCGAGCGCGGATTGCGAGACATGCCCCTTGGCCTGCAGCGCGGCGATCCGCGTCCGGTCCTCGGCCGTCCTGCGGGCCTGCGCCTGTGCGGCCCGCTCCTCCGCTTCGCGGGCCCGCAGGCTCGCACGCAAATCTTCCTCATCCAGGCTGGCGAGGCGCTGGCCGGCAGTCACCCTGTCGCCGACATCCACAAGCCGTTCGGAAATCTTGCCGCCGACCCGGAAGGCGGACGGCGCGTCGCTGCGGGCGTGGACGGTGCCGGAGAACGTGAGGTCGTGGCCATCGGCCTTCACGGCCGGTTCGACCCACACGACACGAGGCGATGCGGCGGAGGTGTCCGCTTCCTCGGCCGCCTGCGGCTGGCAGGCGGCGACCAACACGGCCGTCAACAGGACCGCGCCGACCCGCCCCGCAGGGCGACCGAGATTGAACCATGTACCAACCGATGGAGGAAACGCCGGAAATGCGGAGGCGAGAGATGCGGGGAAGCTGCTCATCACTTGAGGCCTTTCGGGCGCATTATCGTCGGCACCGAGCCGACCGGCTGGAAACATGGAACGAGCGCGAACACCTCCGCGCGACCCTCAATATGGATGACAAGTGACGATTGTCAATAAACGTCAGTGAGCATATATTAGTCGTCAGAAGGCGCTGGTGCCCGCAGACAGAGCCCGGCGCATGCCGTTCGGCCAAGCGTTTGCATGACGTCTGAAAGGTCCCGCCGGGCGGGTCGCGAAACAGACCTTCGGTTCCGGGACGAGTTGACGCAGGCGGCCATGGCTCCCATTGTGAGCCTGCGTTGCCGCGCTCGTTTTCGATGGCATTCAGGCAACCAAGGCCGCAGGCTCAAGAACCAGAAATGACCGGATCAGTGCATCATGACTGACTTGCTGGAAATGGAAGAGGCAGCCGCCCGGGACGGGACGAACAGTCCGGCGACCCGCGAGACGCGCAGACGCATCGTCGAGAAGGCAAGCGAACTGTTCCATCTTTACGGCTACCAGAAGACCACCGTGGCCGACATCGCCCGCGAACTGGGCATGTCACCGGCCAACGTCTACCGCTTCTTCGCCTCCAAGGCAGAGTTGACCAAGGCGGTCACGGTGATTGTGACCAGCGGTCTGCGCGCCGCCATGGAGCGGGATATCGAGGCCTGCGGCGGCTCCAGCAGCGACAAGCTGCGCAAGATGGTCCGCCAGCACTTCCATCATGTGCGCGATCACTACACGGACAACAGGAAGATCCACGACCTGCTGGAAGCCGCCATGGACGAGGCGTGGGACGAAATAGAAATCCACAAGGCCGAAATGCGGGAGAGCTTCTCCCATCTGATTCAGGAAGGCATCGAGAGGGGCGAATTTCCTCAACAGGACGTCGAGACCTCGGCCCTGCTGTTCCAGCATTCGCTCGTGATGTTCTTCCATCCGGCGCTGGTGGCGCAGACCTGTCGCTGCCTGCCGGAAGGACATCAGGACATGATGTTCGAGCCGATGGTGGATTTCGCGCTGGCAGCGCTCCGCGATGGCCGGTTTCGTGCCTTGCCTGCCGAGGTCACCGCTCCCGCCGCGTCGTGCTGAGGTCCGGCCCCGCGTCGGGAGAGCCACAGGCAGCCGCCGCAGGCAAATCGCCGACCGAGAGCCTCAGGGCGTGCGGCCGTCGAGCATTTGCCGGTCGCTCACCTCGCTCCAGGGCGTAAGCCGCTCCAGCGCGCGGATGTAGCTTGCATGAATGTCGCGCGCAACGTCGCCAGTACTCGCCAGCGCGGCGACGACATCCTTCGACGTCGTCTGCAGTGCCTGCATGACCGGCTCCGGGAAGCGCCGCAGCTCGACCCCATCGTCTTCCACCAGTTGCCTCAGAGCCTCTGCATTGCTCCAGGCGCTCTCGGCGATGGAATGCAGGGTCTCCATGCGGCAGGCGGCGACGATCACTCCCTTCAGATCGTCCGGCAGCCCCTCATAGGCCACCTGGTTGATCAGGGTCTCGCTCGCCCCGTTCGGCTCGTGGAAGCCGGGCGAGTAGCAGAGCTTGGAGACATTCTGAAACCCCATCGCCCGGTCGGCTTCCGGGCCGAGGAATTCCGCGGCATCGAGAAGCCCGCTCTGCAGCGCCGGCACGATTTCCGAAGGCGGCAAGGAGACCGGCGTCGCCCCCAGGCGCCGCATCACCTCTCCGCCGAGGCCGGTCATCCTGATGCGCAGTCCCTGAATGTCGTCGAGCGTCAGGATCGGCCGCATGAACCAGCCGCCAAGCTGCGGGCCGCTATTGCCGCCCATGAGCGGCTTGATACCGAACGGCGCATAGAGCCGCTGCCAAAGATCCATGCCCCCGCCCTGCTCCAGCCAGGTCACATGCTCGTAAGGCAGAAGTCCGAAGGGCACGGCGGAAAAGAAGACCGCGGCCGGCAGGCGATCCTGCCAGAAGGCGGGCGAGGCATGCCCCATCTGCGCCGTTCCCGCGGATACGGCGTCGAACACCTCGCCACCCGCGACCAGACCGCCGGCAGGAAACAGTCGCACGCGCATGCGCCCGCCGCTCAGGCGCGCGATCGTGTCGCAGATCCGGGAAGCCGACACGCCGGGTCCCGGCTGATCCGCCGGCCAGGTGGTCACCATCTTCCACTCGATCGTGGTCTGGGCGAGCGCGGGCGTTGCCAGCCCACCGGCCAGTCCCAGACCCGATAGCCCCAGCCCCGCCAGTCCGAGCGCACCGCGCCGCGTCACGTCGGCCGAGCCGGAGGAGGATGACGATGTCTTGCGATGTTTCATTCAGCGTCTGGAACCATGTCTGCGGAACGTGTCGAGCCTTCGACCGTGCCGTTTCCGCACTGGTGCGGTGCGAACCGGTGTTTCATGGCAGACTCCGACATGGTGGGCAACTGCGCAAGCCCCGCAAGATCAAAGTTTCACAACCGCACGCAACATCGCGCGACCGATCGTGAGCTTCCGCGGTTGTCCCTTGCCCCACCCTGCGGCATCAGCTTCACTGTCGCCTTGAGTCGCGGCGCCTGCCGCCCAGCCAGCTGGAGACGTCCATGGTTCCGTTTTTCGTGATGATCAAGTGCCATCTCGGCAAGGCCTACCAGGTGGCCAATGCCATTGCCGACGCGGAGATTGCCTCCGAAATCTACTCGACCGCCGGCGACTACGACCTGCTGGTGAAGTTCTACGTCGACGACGAGACGGATATCGGTCACTTCGTGAACGAGAAGGTCCACCCCTTCGACGGCATTCTCGACACCAAGACCATGATCACGTTCAAGGCGTTCTAGCAGGGACATTCCCCCTGTCCAGGCGCGTTCCGGATGCCCTCGGCAGGGGTTTTCCCGCCGCCCGTTATCTTTCAATGGCCGGCCCAGTTCTTCAAACGAAGTCGATATCAGGCGCGGTGACTCGAGTTATCAGTTCGCCGGTGTTCACCGCGCGATAGACAGACCTGGGCGGGCGGGCAACTCCGTCAACGCTGCGGCGTACCCAGTTTCTCGCTTCCATCGATTTCAACGACTGCGACAGGGCGCGGTCGGTTATCGGCTGCAGGTTTCGCCTGATGTCGTTGAAATGGCTGGGTGTCCGCAGCGACGTCAAAACCGGCAGCGTCCAGGACCGGCGCAGCAACTGCCAGTCTTCCTCCGTCGAAACAGAGCGGACCTTGCTGGCGATGGCAGCTGCCACACCCCCCAATTGCGTGAGCCGGAATTCCGGCCGCAACGGATGACCGTAGCCGGGGTTTCTTTCGATCAACCCCATTTCGATCAAGTGATCCATGCTTTGCGCGAAGGCGGTCCTGCTTGCGCCGGTCGCGGCCAGCAGCGGCGCCTGCCGCCCGGCCACACCCGAATGCAAGCCCGCCAAGATGGGCAGGGCCCAAGCCCGGGACGTTATCTTGACAAGCAACCCAATGTCCATAAAATATAGTTAGTATATTTTGATGAAAAAGGAAAGCCCATGGCGCTCGTTTCACTCGACAAGACCATCACCATCGCCATGTCGGTCAAAGATCGCCATGCGAGCGCCAAATGGTACGAGGCCATGCTGGGCTTCGAGGTGCTCTATCATGCGGACGAGGCTGGCTGGTCCGAGCTTCGGACGAACACGCCCGGCGTCGCAATCGGCCTTGGCGAGCATACGAAGCCCGCGCCCGGCAACTGCGTGCCGGTCTTCGGGGTCGCCGATCTGGATGCAGCCCGGCATGAACTGGAACAGGCCAAGGTGAAGTTCGATGGCGAAACGGATGTCGTCGAGGGCATGGTCAAGACTGCAACATTCTACGATCTCGACGGCAACGCGCTGATGCTCGCAGAAGACTTGACCGGAGAAGCCGCATAAGTCCCGGCTTTCGGCGGGGATGTCGAGAGTTCAAGGCCCTGACCCGCGCCGGCTCAGGCCTTGGACGGGGTGACCGTGCTGCGTTCGCGGGACCTGTCGAGGCCGAGCTGGTGCTCGCGGAAGATGACGAAGACGCCCGCGCCGATGACGATGGCCGCGCCGCCGATCACTTCCAGTGTCGGGATCTCGGCGAAGACGATCCAGCCGACCAGCACCGTCCACAGCATCGTGGTGTATTCGAACGGCGCGATGGTGGATGCATCGGCGTAGCGATAGCTCTGGGTCAGCAGGATCTGGCCGATGCCGCCGAACAGGCCGATGGCGACCAGGATGATGGCGTCGTTCAGGTCCGGCATCACCCAGCCGAACGGTGCCGACATCAGCGCGAAGACCGAAGTCACCGCCGCGAACCACACCACGATGGTGGACGTGCGCTCCGTTCCCGTGAGCCGGCGGACCGTGATCATGGCCAGCGCCATGAAGATCGCGCTGGCGAAGGCCAGCATCGCCCCGAGCGAGGCTTCTTCCGTCGGCGCGACACCGGAAAGATGCGGCGACAGGATGATGAGAATGCCGAGAAAGCCGACAACGACGGCGCTCCAGCGATAGGCGCGCACCTTTTCCCGCAGGATCACGGCGGCCAGCGCCACGGTGACGAGCGGCGCGGAAAAGCTGATCGCCGTCGCATCGGGCAGCGGCAGCCGGGCAATGGCGGCGAACCACAAGGACATGGCCGTTCCGCCGACAATGGCGCGGCTGATGTGGCCCCAGGGGCGCTGCGTGGAAAAGGCCTCGGCCAGCTTGCCCTGCCAGGCGATGACCAGAAGCACCGGGATCATACCGAAGAAGGAGCGCGCGAAGATCACCTCGCCGACCGGATAGGCCCCGTCCAGCAGCTTCACCAGCGCGATCATGCCGGTGAAGACGAGAGCTGACACCACCTTCAGCGCAATACCGAGCCTGGGGTTGTAGGCGTTGAAATCTTTGGCGACCGGTGTCTGTCCGGTCGTCGTGTCGGCGCGTTCGGAGGCCATTGCGTGTCAGGATCTGCCGGTGGCACCGGCCTGTCTGACAGCCCGGAAAGGTGGAACATCCTTTATTTATAGGATGAATCGCGCAGGGCTGCCCATGGGAATTGCAGGGCACCCTTGCGCGAAACACATGACCTTGCGTCAGCTATTGGCTGCGCGAATAGCCTCCCAGACCCGGAGCGGCGTCGCGGGCATGTCGATATGGGCGACAGCCGCCCCGCGGCGAAGCGCATCGCCGACCGCATTCATCACTGCGGGACCTGCGCCGATCGTGCCGGCCTCGCCCGCGCCCTTGATGCCGAGCGCATTGGTGGTCGAGGGAATGTTGTTGGTCTCGAAGCGGATACCCGGAATATCGGCCGCGCGCGGCATCTGATAGTCAAGGAAGGAGGCAGTGAGAAGCTGCCCGTCCTCGTCGTAGACCGTGTGCTCCATCAAGGCCTGGCCGATGGCCTGCACGACACCGCCATGCACCTGGCCGGCGAGCAGGATCGGGTTCACGGTGACGCCGAAATCGTCGACGATCACATAGTCCAGCAGCTCGATGTCGCCGGTCTCCGGATCAACTTCCAGCTCGCAGATATGCGTGCCGTTGGGATAGGTCGCCTCGGCCTGCTTGACCTCTTCGCGCGCCGACAGGGTCTCGGGCGCGGCGGCAGCGATCTCGGCCAGCGTCACCGACCTGTCGGTACCCACCACCCGGACCTCGCCGTCGACGAGCTCCAGATCCTCAGGGCCCGCCTCCAACTTGTCGGCGGCAAGGTCCTTGATCTTCTTCACCAGGCTGCGCGAGGCCTCCAGCACGGACGGCAGGCCGATGGGAATCGAGCGCGAGCCGCCCGTGCCGCCGCCCTTGCGCACCCGGTCGGTGTCGCCCTGGATCATGGTGATGCGGTCGAGATCGACGCCGAACTGTTCGGCGATGATCTGGCCGTAGGCGGTGGCATGACCCTGGCCGTTGGTCTGCGTGCCGATCAGCAGGGTCAGCGAGCCGTCGCCGCCCAGCTCCACCGTCGCCTCTTCGGAGCCGGCGAAGGCGCAGGCCTCTATATAGGTCGCCATGCCGATGCCGCGATAGCGCCCGCGCGCAGCGGATTCCTCCACCCGCTCGGCAAACCCGTCCCAGCCGATTGCCGCCATCGCCTTGTCCATATGGGCGGAAAAGTCGCCGGTGTCGTACATGCGCCCCGTGTGGGTGGTGTAGGGAAGCTGCTCGGGACGAATGAAGTTGCGGCGCCGGAACTCGGCCGGCGACATGTCCATCTCCGCCGCCGCCCGGTCGACCAGCCGCTCCAGCAGATAGGCGGCCTCGGGCCGGCCCGCGCCGCGATAGGCATCGGTCGGCGTCGTGTTGGTGTAGACGCCCTTCACCACGCCGTACATCGCCGGCACGTGGTAGAGGCCGGTCGCCATCGACAGGCCGAAATTCGGGATCATCGGGCCATACTGATGCAGGTAGGCGCCCATCGCCGCCACGATCTCGACGCGCAGCGCCAGGATGCGCCCTTCGGCATCGAGCGCCACTTCCGCCATCGACAGGTTGTCGCGGCCGTGCGCGTCGGCAAGGAAATGCTCGGTGCGCTCGCAGACCCACTTCACCGGCCGGCCCAGACGCTCCGCCGCCACCAGGCAGACCGGATACTCCGGATAGACGAAATTCTTGGTTCCGAAACCTCCGCCGACATCCGGTGTGATCACCCGCAGCCGGTCGCGCGGGATGCCGAGAATGTCCCCGGCGATGATCGCCTGCATGCTGTGGCCGCCCTGGGTGCCGGCGGTCAGCGTGTAGCGCCCGCTCTCGGCATCGTATTCGCCGACACAGCCGCGCGGCTCCATGTAGTTGCACACGAGCCGGTTGTTGACGATGTCGATCCGCGTGACGTGGTGAGCACTCTCGAATGCCCGGTTCGTCGCCGCCGCGTCGCCCGCATCATAGGTGAAGGCAAGGTTGGTGCCCGTCTCCGGCCATACCAGCGGCGCGTCGGGCTTCAGCGCATCGCCCGTGTCCACCACCGCGTCGAGCGGCTCGTAGTCGACCTCGATCAACTCGGCCGCCGACTTGGCATTGGCGAGCGTGTCGGCAACGACCAGCGCGATCGGCTCGCCGACATGGCGCACAGTGTCGGTGGCCAGCACCGGGCGCGGGGGAACCGCATGCCGCGTGCCGTCGCTCTGGGTGAGGATCGCCTTGGTCGGCATCAGGCCGAGGTCCGGAATGTCCGCCGCGGTCATCACCATGGCAACGCCCGGGGCGGACCGTGCCGGCTCCAGATCCCCGAGGGTAATGCGCGCGTGCGCCACGCTGGAGCGCACCACGAAGGCGCGCAACATGCCGTCCGACTGGATGTCGTCGGTATAGTGCCCACGGCCCGTGACCAGTGCATCGTCTTCCTTGCGGCGCACCGGCGCGCCGATGCCGAACTTGGCGTGCACCATCTCGTTCATTCGAATGCCTCGTTGCTAACAGCCGGGCGCTGCCCGGAGATCGCTGCGGTGATTGCGGAAAGCGTTGCGTGCGACATGTCGCGCCGTGCCGGGAGGGTCAAGGCCGAACATGGCGGATCAGGTATCGCGACGAAAACCGCCAGTGTGTGGTTGAGGAAAAGCTTAGCGGCAAAAGCGCCCATTCGCCAAGGGGGCGGAAGACCGGCCAGACCCTTTCGCGATAGCTGCCAATGGGACTATGCTTCCCCTCTCACCTTCTTGCGGCCGCCGTCGTCGCCTTCCCGCCACGGACACCCCGATGCCCCCTCCTTCCGAGCAGTCGCCCCCAGACTCTCCCGATCCTGGAGACAGGCGCAGCCTCGCCCAGCGCTATCGCGACACCGGCGACAGGCTCTCGCTGCTGCCGGGCAATGTCCGCGGCATCTTGTGGATGCTGGTCGCCAGCATTTTCTTCACCGCCATGGTCACCCTCATCAAGATCCTCGGCGAGAGATTGCACGTCGCCGAGATCATCATGATCCGCCAGATCATCATGACGATGATCGTCGCTCCGGTGATCATCTCGGGCCTTCCCGGCTCGCTGAAGACGCAACGCCCCGGCCTGCACGTCATCCGCGTCTGCTGCGCCTCGGTGGCCATGCTTGCCGGCTTCACCGCGATCATTCACCTGCCGTTGGCGGACGCCACCGCAATCGCCTTTTCCAAGACCTTCTTCCTGACGATCCTCGCGATCCTGTTCCTCGGCGAGACCGTCGGCCCGCACCGCTGGGCGGCCACGGCGATCGGTTTCCTCGGCGTCATCGTGATCCTGCAGCCGGGCGGCGATACGGGCTTCAGCATCTATGCGGCCATGGCGGTCGCCGGTGCCGCAGCGGCCGGCACCGTGATGATCATCATCCGCAAGCTGTCGCAGGTGGAACGCCCGGTCACCATCCTCACCTATCAGGCATTTTTCGTCGGCCTGATCATGCTGCCCATCGCCGTCTACTACTGGAAGACGCCGACGCTGGAGGAGTGGGGCCTCTTGCTGCTGGTGGGCATGGCCTCCTGGGCAGGCCAGATGTGCAACATCCGGGCCTTTCGCGCCGGCGAGGCTTCCGCCCTCGCCGCCCTCGACTATGCCCGCCTGATCTACGCGACCATCATCGGCTTTCTGGTTTTCGGAGAGCTGCCGGCTCCCGCCACCTATGCCGGCTCCGCGCTCATCGTCGCCGGAGCGCTCTACACGGTCTGGCGGGAAAACCGGCTCGGCCGGCAAATCACGGCGCGCACAGGCGTGCGGGCCGATCCCCCTTGATCCGGGAGGCCTGCGCGGGCCGCGCTCACGCCCCGTTGAAATGCGGTGTCCAGATCCCGTCGACCCGGTAGCCGCCCAGCGTCCTTGCCCTCTCGGCAAAGACCGGGGTTCGGGTAAAGGCGATCAGCGCCTGGAACGGCGCCTCGAACCAGTCCCGCCGCGACACCAGGAGATCGAAGCGCTCCTCGCAGACGGGAACGAAATCCAGCTTGAACTGCCGCGCCGAAGCGGCAAGCCCGAAGGCCGCGTCCGCACGCCCGTCGAGCACGGCAAGCGCCGCCTCGCGCTCGTCCCGTGCCACCGGAGCTTCCTGCGGCACCGCAATGCCGGCTTCGGAAAACAGTCGCTCCATCAGATGCTGGCTGCCCGCTTGCGGCTGGCGCAGCACCATGCGCTTGCCAGAAAGGTCAGCGATCGAGCCTATGCCGAGCGGATTGCCTGGCGAAACGATGATGCCGCGATCGCGCCAGGCCCATTCGGCCAGCACCACGGGGCGGAAACGAAACCGCCGCGAGACGAGTTCGGTGTTCCAGCCCTCGTCCTGGATCATGTGAAGCCCGGCCGCGACACCTTCCAGCTGCTCGAACCGGTCGAGCCCGTCGAGACTGCCGTCAAAGAACGCGGCCAGCCCCGAGCCGCTCTCGCGCAGCGCCCATTCCAGCAGCGGATCGTGGCTGCCCAGGATGACGGCGGGCCGGGTTCCCTCGCCTGTCGGCGCCTCGCTGGCATTCTCGATCCAGGCAAGCACCACTTCGCGGGGGAAGAGCAGCTTGCCGGTGGCGCGGCTATGGGGAATCTCGCCGGCGGCGGCCAGATCGTAGATCTTGCGCTCCTTGACCCGGAGCAGGTCGGCCATTTCCTTGGTAGTGAGATAGGTCGGCAGGTCGGCCGTCATCTTGCCGGGTGTCCTGTTGAAGTTGCGAATAGGATCGCTTTCGACAATGCCAAGTTGACCGGCCTGCATCAAGCGCAGCCGGTACAACATCTTGCGAAGATCGGCGGAACGTCAGTTGTCGGCAGCCGCGGAGGCGCGCTTCGCCTTTTCCTCCTCCACCAGTTCCTTCTTGGACAGCTTGCCGACCATCGTCTTGGGCAGGGCGTCGCGGAACTCGATCTCCTGCGGCAACTCGATCGGAGACAAGTGCCCTTTCAGGAACTGGCGCAGGTCCTCCGCGGACACGGTCTCCTCCGGCTTCAGCTTGACGAAGGCCTTGGGCGCCTGTCCGCGATAGCTGTCGGGTATGGCGATCACGATCGCCTCCTCGACGGCCGGATGCTGGTAGATCGCCTCCTCGATCATGCGCGGATAGACGTTGTAGCCCGAGCACAGGATCAGGTCCTTGATCCGGTCGACCAGATAGACGAACCCGTCCGGGTCGCGATAGCCGACATCGCCCGTATGCAGGGCCCCGTTCTCGATGGCCCGGGCCGTGTCCTCAGGACGATTGTAGTAGCCGGCCATCACCTGCGGCCCGCGCACGACCAGTTCGCCCTTCTCACCTTCCGGGACGCATTCGGACGGGTTGTCGAGGCTGCGGAACTCAAGCGTCGTTCCGGGAATGGCCAGACCGATGGAGCCCGAACGCCGGTTCTCGTTGAGCGGATTCGCCGCCACCACCGGCGAGGCTTCGGTCAGGCCGTAGCCCTCGACCAGGATGCAACCGGTCAGCCCTTCGAACTGCGTCTTCACCTCCACCGGCAGCGGCGCGCCGCCGGAGATGCACAGCCGGATCGTGGTGAGATCGTAGCCCTTGGTCATCTCTGCATTGTTGATGGCCGTGTAGATGGTCGGCACGCCGGGAAACAGCGTGATCTTCTTCCGCCGGATCGTTTCGAGCAGCATCTTCAGCTCGAAGCGCGGCATCAAGACCATCTCGGCCGCCAGCACCACCGACAGATTCTGCGCCACCGTCATCGCGAAGACGTGGAAGAACGGCAGCACGCAGAGCATCTTCTCCTCGCCGACCTTCGCCTCGCAGAAGATCGAGCGCATCTGCTCGATATTCGCGGCAAGGTTGGTGTGGGTCAGCATCGCGCCCTTGGGAACGCCCGTCGTTCCGCCCGTGTACTGAAGCACGGCGATGTCGGTATCGGGGCGGATATCGGCAACGCGCGGCGCGGCCCCGTGGCCCGTGACCTCGGAAAAGCGCGGATGCGCGGCATCCTGCGGCACGCGCGCCCGGTCGCCGCGCTTGAAAAGCTGGAACAGCAGCTTCTTGGGCTGGGGCAGGATATCGGCCATCGGGCAGACGATGATGCGGTCGAGCGTTCCCTCGCGCCGCACCGCCTCCACCTTGTCGTAGATGACCTTGAGGTCCATCGTCACCATGATGCGCGTGCCGCTGTCCCGCGCCTGGAACGACAGTTCCCGCTCCACATAGAGCGGATTGAAGTTCACCACGACGCCGCCGATCTTCAGTATCGCGAAATAGAAGATCGTGTAGTAGGGCGTGTTCGGCAGGCACAGACCCACCTTGTCGCCCTTGACCACGCCCATCGCCTGAAGGCCCGCGGCTGCCCGGTCGGCGAGCGCCGCGATCTCGGCATAGGTCCAGCCCTTCCCCAGGAAGTCCATGGCGGGTCTCCGCCCATGCTCCTTTGCCGCCGTGTCGAGATAGGTATGCATCGGCTGCGGACGAAAAGCGGCAAGCCAGACCTGCGGTTCGCTCACGATGGTTCCTCCCGGACCCGGCACGTGGATCGTGCCCTGTTGTTGCACGGTGCCCGCCCCTCCTGCAGACCCGAGACCGGCTTTGCCGGCACGGTCAACATGGGCAAGGCTTCCCTTTACGTCAACGTAAAATGCGATTTCTCGGCGGCGCTTCGGCCCAGCGCCAGTCTACCACGCGGCGGCCGCGATCCGCATCGCGGCACGCGCCCAACTCAGCCGAGCAGCGCGAAACGATCGACATCGAACATCCCGCGATCCGTGATCTTGAGATGCGGAATGACTGGCAACGGCAGGAAGGCGACCTGCAGGAACGGCTCCGGCAGAGTGCATCCCAGCGCACGCGCGGCGATCCGCAGCGATTCCAGCGCGTGGCGCACCTCCTCGAACGAGGCAAGGCTCATCAGGCCCGCGACCGGAAGAGCCAGTTCCGCCATGATCGTATCGCCGCGCGCCACGACGAACCCGCCCTGCAGCTCGGCAATCCGGTTGACCGCCGTCGCCATCGAGGCGTCGTCGCAGCCCACCACGCAGATATTGTGGCTGTCATGGCCGACGGAGGAGGCAATCGCCCCACCCTGCAATCCGAAGCCGGACACGAAGCCTCGGCCGATATTGCCGTTCTGCCCATGCCGCTCCACCACCGCGACCTTGGCCACATCCGAAGCGGGATCGGCCTGCAGGCCGCCGTCCCCTTCCGGCAGGCTTCGCGACAGATGCTCCGTGATGATCCGGCCCGGCACCACGCCGATGACGGCGCTCTCGTTCGCGCCCGACCCCTCGATGCGAAAGTCCTCAGCAGCAACTGCCCGCTGCAGGCGAACGCTGTCGAGGCCCACCGGCTGGAGAGGCTGACGCGCGGCAAAAGCGTCCTCGTCCACCGGACGCCCTCCGGCGATGACCGAGTGCACGCGGCATTGTTCCAGATCATCGAGCAGCACGATGTCGGCGCGCCAGCCCGGCGCCACCTGCCCCCGGTCGCGCAGGCCGAAGGCGACCGCCGCCGACCAGCTGGCTGCGCGATAGGTGTCGCAAGGCCGGGCGCCGCGAGCGATCAGCCGGCGGATCATGCTGTCGAGATGCCCTTCCTCGGCAATGTCCAGCGGATTGCGGTCGTCGGTGCACAGGCAGACGAAGGACGAGGTGTCCGGCGTCAGGACTTCGGCCAGCGCCTCCAAATCCTTCGAGACAGAGCCTTCGCGGATCAGGATCGTCATGCCCTTGGCGAGCTTTTCGCGCGCTTCCGCCGCCGTGGTCGCCTCATGATCGGTGCGGATGCGCGCGGCGAGATATCCGTTGAGATCCAGCCCCGACAGGAGCGGCGCATGGCCGTCGATATGGCCGTCCTGGAACGCCGCCAGCTTGGCGATCGCGCCGGGATCGCGGGCGAGAACGCCGGGAAAGTTCATGAATTCGGCCAAGCCGATGACCTTGGGATGGTCGCGGAACGGCTCGAGATCCTCGATCTCCAGCCGCGCGCCGGCCGTCTCGAACGCGGTCGCCGGCACACAGGACGACAGGTTGACCCTGAGATCCATCAACGTGCGCTCGGACGCATCGAGGAAATAGCGGATCCCGTCAGCGCCCAGCACATTGGCGATCTCGTGCGGGTCGCAGATTGCCGTCGTCACGCCATGCGGCAGCACGCAGCGGTCGAATTCGAGCGGCGTCACCAGCGAGGATTCGACATGCAGATGGGTGTCGATGAAACCGGGAACGACGATGCGGCCGCCGCCATCCAATTCGCGCTCTCCGCGATATTTTCCATGCGTGCCGACGATCCGGTCGCCGACGATCGCCACGTCCGTTTCGGTCAAGGAGCCGTCGATCACCGAGAACAGGCGCACGTTGCGCAGCACCAGATCCGCAGGCACCTCTCCTCGACCGGCAGCGATCGCGCGCTCCAGAAAAACCCGCGTTTCCATCGTGTTCGGCATGTTCTGCTCCCTGGCGTGCGATCCTTGCACCCTGCCTCGCACCCAAGCATGGCACAAGCACGGCAGCGCACGCCAGCGCCACCGGACGTTGCGGATTCCGCGCTGCAACACCGAAAACGGATTGACAAAAGGATGGCATCGATAATTAATTAATCAGATTAAACAAATAAGCTTGTTTCAACCGCCCTGCAGAGGCGGGGACGGCCGGTGAGGGAGGATTTTCGGTGGCAAGACGCTCGCTCGTCGGACAAGGATCCAATTCCGTTCAACTACGCCGGTACAACGAGCGCATCGTGCTCCAGGTGCTGCGCCGCGTCGGCGAGGCCTCCAAGGCCGATCTTGCACGCCTTGCCCAGCTCACCAACGCGGCCATCGGCGGCATTATCCAGGACCTGACGGCCAGCGGCCTCATCGAAACGCTCGGCAAGCGGCACGACGGCGGTCGCGGCCAACCGGCAACCATGCTGCGCCTGTCCGCGACCGGTGCCTACGGTTTCGGCGTGCGCATCGACCGCACCTCCATCGAGACGGTGCTGGCCGACTTTTCGGGGCGCATCATCGGCCGCCAGTCGCATGACCGGTTCCTGCCCGAGCCCGAGCGCGTCGTCGAGATCGTCGCCCGCGACATTGCCATGCTGCTGCGGCTGATCTCGCCACAGGAGCATTCCCGCATCGCCGGCGTCGGCGTCGCCATGCCGTTCAACCTCGGCTCCTGGCTGCACGAGCTTGGCCTGCCCACGGCGAACTTCCACCTTTGGGACGACATCGACTTCAAGCAGATGCTCGAAGAAGCGGTCGACTTCCCGGTCTTTTCCGAAAACGACGGCACCGCTGCTGCCATTGCCGAGCTCTTCTCCGGCGCCGGCCGTTATGCCGACGACTTTCTCTACCTGTTCCTCGGCCCCGCCATCGGCGGCGGCGTCGTCTATGGCGGCGACTGCGTGAAAGGCGTCCAGGGCAATGCAGGCGACGTCGCGATGATCCCGGTGCCGCGTAGCCGGCTTGCCTCCGCCCCTGCACCGCGCGGGGAGATGGATATCCTGCTGACCCGTGCCTCGCTTTCCGCCCTCAAGCGGCACCTTGCCCATCACGGCATCGTCGCCGAAACGCGGGACGACCTAGAGCGCGCGGCGGAAAGCGGTCATCCTGCGGTCGAGGAATGGCTGGCGGATTGTGTGGCCGCCCTGACCCCGGCGATCTGGTCGGCGATCTCCCTGATCGATGTGCCGCTGGTGGTGATCGACTTCGACATCGACGGCGGCCTGCCGCAGCGCCTGATCGACGATCTGGCCCATGCGCTGACCTTGGCCGCGCCGCAATCGCGCGTGCCGCCGCGCCTGCGCCGCGGCTCGTTCGGCCAGGATGCTGGCGCCGCCGGAGCCGCCAACCTGCCGATCTTCTTCCACTATTCGCCCCGCACCGCGATTCCGAGCGCGAACGAGGGCAAACGAGGTGCTGCCGATGCTGCTGCGCGCCAGGCGCGCATGGACGTCGAGCCCGCACAGGACGGCCGCCCGGCATGAGGAGCCGGACGGCCTGCGATCCGATCGCAAGCCAACTGGGAGGAACTGACAATGCTTAGGAAACTGATGCTCGCCGGCACCGTGCTCGGCATGGCAGCGGCCACGCCGGCGCTGGGCGCCGACATTTCCGCCTGCCTCGTCACCAAGACCGACACCAACCCCTTCTTCGTGAAGATGAAGGAAGGCGCCACCGCCAAGGCGGCCGAGCTCGGCATCGAGCTAAAATCCTATGCCGGCAAGATCGACGGCGATCATGAAAGCCAGGTCGCGGCCATCGAGACCTGCATCGCCGATGGCGCCAAGGGCATTCTCATCACCGCCTCCGACACCAAGGCCATCGTCGACAGCGTCAAGCAGGCCCGCGATGCCGGCATCCTGGTGATCGCGCTCGACACCCCGCTGGAGCCGATCGACGCGGCCGACGCCACTTTCGCCACCGACAATTTCAAGGCCGGTGAGCTGATCGGCCAGTGGGCCCGCGCCACGCTCGGCGATGCGGCGGCCGATGCCAAGATCGCCATGCTCGACCTTGCCGTCAGCCAGCCCTCCGTCGGCGTGCTGCGCGACCAGGGCTTCCTGACCGGCTTCGGCATCGACGTGAAGGATCCTAACCGCTGGGGCGACGAGGACGACCCGCGCATCGTCGGCAACGACGTGACCGCCGGCAACGAGGAAGGCGGCCGCACCGCCATGGAGAACCTGTTGACCAAGGATCCGATGGTCAACGTGGTCTACACGATCAACGAACCCGCCGCCGCCGGCGCCTATGAGGCCCTGAAGGCGGTCGGCCGCGAGAACGACGTGCTGATCGTCTCCGTCGACGGCGGCTGCCCGGGCGTGAAGAACGTCACCGAGGGCGTCATCGGTGCCACCTCCCAGCAGTATCCGCTGCTGATGGCCTCGCTCGGCATCGAGGCGATCAAGGCCTTCGCCGACACCGGCGCCAAGCCGGAGCCGACACCGGGCAAGTCCTTCTTCGACACCGGCGTTGCGCTGGTGACCGACAAGCCGGCGGAGGGCGTTCCCTCCATCGACACCAAGGAAGGCATGGACAAGTGCTGGGGTTAAGCCCCCGATAGCATGGGACGGACGCTCCGCGCGGGAAGGCGATGCCCCTCCCGCGCGGGCCATCCGCCGGCAGCCTCTGCCGGCACGACAGTCCGCAAACCACAGTCCAGGCACCGTTCCGGGGAGGAGACCCAATGAGCGACGCGCAGACATCCGCAAAACACGACTTCGAGAAGGGACTTGCCGGAAGTTCGACAGACGTTGCCGCCTTCGAGCGCCCCGAACGCCCGCTCATCGACCGGATCCAGCACCGGTTGCACGCCCGCCCCGAGTTCGTTCCGCTGATCGTCCTGGTGCTCTCGCTGGCGGTGTTCGGCATCCTGCTCGGTTCGAAGTTCTTCTCGCCCTTCGCCCTGACGCTCATTCTTCAGCAGGTAGCCATCGTCGGTATTGTCGGCTGCGCCCAGTCGCTGGTGATCCTGACCGCCGGCATCGACCTGTCGGTCGGCGCGATCATGGTCCTGTCCTCCGTGGTGATGGGCCAGTTCACCTTCCGCTACGGGCTGCCGCCCGAGATCGCGGTGCTGTGCGGCCTTGCCTGCGGCACCTTCTGCGGCTTCATCAACGGCGCGCTGGTCGCCTGGATGCGCCTGCCGCCCTTCATTGTCACGCTCGGCATGTGGCAGATCGTGCTGGCGGCGAATTTCCTCTACTCGGCCAACGAGACGATCCGCAGCCAGGACATCGAGGCGCAGGCACCGATCCTCCAGTTCTTCGGCGAGAAGTTCAACATCGGCGGCGCCGTCTTCACCTATGGCGTCATCGCCATGTTCCTGCTGGTCTTGGTGCTCAACTACGTGCTGAACCACACCGCCTGGGGACGCCATGTCTATGCCATCGGCGACGATCCGGACGCGGCGGAGCTTGCCGGCGTGCGCGTCGCCCGCATGCGCATCTCGGTCTACACGCTGGCCGGCCTCATCTGCGCCATCGGCGGCTGGGCGATGATCGGCCGTCTCGGCTCCGTCTCGCCGACGACCGGCCAATTCACCAACATCGAATCCATCACCGCCGTGGTGATCGGCGGCATCTCGCTCTTCGGCGGGCGCGGTTCGATCCTCGGCATGCTGTTCGGTGCGCTCATCGTCGGCGTGTTCTCGCTCGGCCTGCGCCTCATCGGCACCGATCCGCAATGGACCTACCTGCTGATCGGCATGCTGATCATCGGCGCCGTCGCCATCGACCAGTGGATCAGAAAGGTTGCAGCATGACCCGCGAACCGATCCTCACCGCCCGCGGCCTCGTCAAGCGCTACGGCCGCGTCGTTGCCCTCGACCGGGCGGACTTCGACCTCTATCCCGGCGAGATCCTCGCCGTGATAGGCGACAACGGTGCCGGCAAGTCGACCCTGATCAAGGCGATCTCCGGCGCCGTCGTACCGGACGAGGGCGAGATCCGTCTGGAGGGCAAGCCGGTCAATTTTTCCTCACCGATGCGGGCACGCGAGGCCGGCATCGAGACCGTCTATCAGAACCTTGCCCTGTCGCCGGCTCTGTCCATCGCCGACAACCTGTTCATGGGCCGCGAGCTGCGCAGCCCCGGATGGATGGGCAAGTACCTGCGCAAGCTCGACCGCAAGGCGATGGAGAAGATCGCCAGAGAGAAACTCTCCGAGCTCGGGCTGATGACCATCCAGAACATCAACCAGGCGGTGGAGACGCTGTCCGGCGGCCAGCGCCAGGGCGTTGCCGTGGCGCGGGCTGCCGCCTTCGGTTCCAAGGTCGTGATCATGGACGAGCCCACGGCCGCCCTCGGCGTCAAGGAAAGCCGCAAGGTCCTCGATCTGATCCGCGACGTGAAGGCGCGCGGCCTGCCCATCGTGCTGATTTCCCACAACATGCCGCATGTGTTCGAGGTTGCCGACCGCATCCATATCCATCGCCTCGGGCGTCGTGCCTGTGTCATAAGGCCGGACGATTTCTCCATGTCCGACGCCGTCGCAATCATGACCGGCGCGATGGAACCGCCGCAGGCAGCGGCGGCCTGAGAGTGCGGAGACGTTTGCCGATGCGACTGCTGCTGATTGCCGCCCTGCTCGCCCTGCCCTTTGCCTTGCCAACTGTGGGAACATGGGCGGCCGAGATCGAGGCCCCCGGACCGGAGGGAGCGCTGCGCGGCACGCTGGCCGGCCCTGTCGGAACGGACGCGCCGGTGGTGCTGATGATCCCCGGCTCCGGCACCAGCGACCGCGACGGCAACCAGCTTCCCCACATCCGGGCCGCAACCCTGCGCCTGCTGGCGGAAGGACTGGGCGCGCGCGGCATCGTCACTGCACGCGTCGACAAGCGCGGCCTCAGCGGCAGCAGCGAGGCCGCAAGCGACCCCGAGGCTGTGACCCTTGCCGACTACGCCGACGATGCCCGCGCGTGGATCAAGGTCCTGCGCGAGAAAACCGGCGTCTCCTGCGTCTGGATCCTCGGCCACAGCGAGGGCGGACTTGTCGCGCTCAAGGCCGCGACCGTCGATGCGGACGGGATCTGCGGGCTGCTGCTCGCGGCAGCGCCCGGCCGCCCGCTTGGCGTGCTGCTGCGCGAGCAATTCCAACAGGGCCTGCCGGAAGACAATCCCCTTCGCCAGCCGACGCTGGATGCGCTCGAGACCATCCTTGTGAAACTGGAGGCAGGGCAGCCGGCTGACGTTTCGGGGGTCAATCCGCAACTGGCAGCGATTTTCCGTCCCTCCGTTCAGCCCTTTCTGATCGATCTGCTGGCCCACGATCCGGCGAAAATGATCGCGCAAGTTACGCTTCCCGTGCTGATCCTCCAGGGCACCCGTGACCTGCAGGTCACGATGAACGACGCCGAAGTGCTCGCGGCCGCCCGCCCCGACGCGCGGCTCGTGCGCCTTGAGGGCGTCAACCACATGTTCAAGCCGGCGCCCGCCGAGCGAGAGGGCAACCTCGCCGCCTATGCGGATCCCGACCTTCCGCTTGCCGACGGCGTCGTCGCGGCCGTCGCCGAGACGGTGCTGGATGGCACCGGCCCGACATCCCCAAGGAGCCCCGTTCAATGATTCTCGTCTGCGGCGAAGCGCTGTTCGACCTCTTTGCCGAGGACGGCAACGGAGGACAGCTGACCCTCGATGCCCGTATCGGCGGCTCGCCCTTCAACGTCGCCGTGGGTCTTGCCCGGCTTGAGGTTCCGGTCGCGTATTTCGGCGGCCTGTCGCGTGATTTCTTCGGCCGTCGCCTCAAGAACGCACTGGAAACGGAAGGCGTCGACACGAGCCTTGTCGTCGACAGCGACGCGCTGACCACCCTCAGCGTCGTCGGCCTCGATGCCTCGGGAAGCCCGGCCTATTCGTTCTACGGGGAAGGCGCGGCCGACCGGCTGGTCTCGCCCGACCAACTCCCTGCCCTCCCCGACAGCGTCGACACGATCCATCTCGGCTCGTTCTCCGCTCTGGTATCCCCGATCGGCGAAAGCCTGCTGCAGCTCGTGCGCCGCGAGCATGGCAAACGCCTCATCGCGTACGATCCGAACATCCGCCCGACGGTCGTTGCAGATCTTGCAGCCTGGCGTGACCGGCTCGACGAGCTCCTGCCCCATGTGGATGTGCTCAAGATCAGCTCCGAGGATGCCGAGACGCTGTTTCCGGGCGCCGAGCCGGCAGAGCTCGCGCGCGGCTGGCTCGCCCGCGGCCCCTCCCTCGTCGTGGTGACGCGCGGCCGCGAGGGGGCAAGCGCGTTCACCGCGACCGCAACCGCAAGCGTCCCCGGCCGCACGGTTGCTGTCGTCGACACGGTGGGCGCCGGCGACACGTTCCAGGCGGCGCTGCTGACCCGCCTCGGAGAGATCGCCGCACGCACCCGCAGCGCGATTTCCGCTCTCGGGGAAGACACGCTCGCCGATCTGCTCGACTATGCGAGCAAAGCCTCTGCCATCACCTGTACCCGACGCGGAGCGGACCTCCCCCGCCGCGCCGAACTTCTCGCCTGACGGCGACACCGCAAGATTGAAAGGACCGCCATGGCCGTGCGCGTCATCGAAGTCGCCCCGTTCGACCTGATCGTCTTCGGAGCTACCGGCGATCTGGCCCACCGGAAGCTCCTGCCCGCCCTTTATCACCGCGATCTCGACGGACAGCTCCCGCTGGATGCCCGCATCCTCGCCTGTTCGCGGCGCGACATGTCGGATGCCGAGTATCGCGAGTTCGCCCGCCAGGCGATCAGCGAGCATGTCTCGGACATCGAGGACGAGGCGCTCTCCCGCTTTCTCGATCGCCTGTCCTATGTCGCGGTCGACGCGGCCGGAGAGCGAGGCTGGCCGGAGCTCGCCGCGGCCCTCTCGGGCCGCGAGGATGTCGTGCGGGCCTTTTATCTCGCCGTCTCGCCGGATTTCTTCGGCCAGATCTGCGAGCGCATCGGCACTCACGGCCTGACCACGGAGCTTGCCCGCGTCGTCATCGAGAAGCCCATCGGCAAGGACGGCGATTCCGCGCGCAAGGTGAACGCTGCCATCGGCGCGGTGTTCCGTGAGGACCAGATCTTCCGCATCGACCACTATCTCGGCAAGGAGACGGTGCAGAACCTGATGGCCCTGCGCTTCGCCAACGCGCTGTTCGAGCCACTCTGGAACGCAGCCCATATCGACCATGTGCAGATTACGGTGGCCGAGGCGCTCGGCGTCGAGGGCCGCGCCGGCTATTACGACACCGCCGGCGCGATGCGCGACATGGTGCAGAACCATATCCTCCAGCTGCTGTGCCTGGTCGCCATGGAGCCGCCCGAGTCGATGGACGCGGATTCGGTGCGCGACGAAAAGCTGAAGGTGCTCAAGGCGCTGAAGCCGATGGACGCCGATCTTGCCTCCCGCGCCACAGTACGCGGCCAGTACCGCGCCGGCGCCTCCGCCGGTGGTGCGGTGCCGGGATATCTGGAAGAGCTCGACAATCCCGCGTCCCAGACCGAGACCTTCGTCGCGGTTAAGGCGGAGATCGCCAACTGGCGCTGGGCCAACGTCCCCTTCTATCTGCGCACCGGCAAGCGTCTTGCCGCCCGCGTTTCGGAAATCGTCGTCCAGTTCCGCCCGATCCCGCACTCGATCTTCGGCGAGGAAGCCGGCTCGATCCCACCGAACCGGCTGGTGATCCGCCTGCAGCCGGACGAAGGCGTGCGCATGCAGGTGATGATCAAGGATCCGGGCCCCGGCGGCATGCGCCTGCGGCAGGTGCCCCTCGACATGTCCTTCGCCAAGGCCTTTGCCGTGCGCAATCCGGACGCCTACGAGCGGCTGATCATGGACGTGATCCGCGGCAACCAGACCCTGTTCATGCGCCGCGACGAGGTGGAAGCGGCCTGGGCCTGGGTCGATCCGATCCTTCAGGCCTGGTCGACCTTGAAGGAGCCGCCGAAGGGCTACACGTCAGGAACATGGGGACCTTCTGCGGCGATCGCCCTGATCGAGCGCGACGGCCGCACCTGGTTCGAGGACCTGATCTAGACCGATCTTGTGTGCCGGGATGCCGCACGTGCATCCCGGTTGAAAGGCAAATTAAATCGATTTAAACGTCGTGCCGGAACAGGCCCTGCCTGCCGGTCCAACAGGATCGCCGGTCATCCGAAGTGAGCCATCAGGATCACTCCCGCCGGACAGACCGCAACCGAAAGGACGGAAACCGCCATGAGCCTTCATCCCACCATCGCCGCCGTGACCGAGCGCATTGTCGAGCGCAGCCGAACCAGTCGCGGCCAGTATCTGGACCGCATCCGCCTTGCTGCCGAAAACGGCCCGCGCCGCTCGACGCTCTCCTGCGGCAACCTTGCCCACGGCTTTGCGGCCTGCGGGGTAACCGACAAGGAGCGGTTGGCCGGCGACGTGGTGCCGAACCTCGGCATCATCACCGCCTATAACGACATGCTGTCGGCGCACCAGCCCTACGAGCGCTTTCCCGGCCTGATCCGCGATGCGGCGCGCGAGGTCGGTGCTGTCGCCCAGGTCGCCGCCGGCGTGCCGGCCATGTGCGATGGCATCACCCAGGGCCAGAGCGGCATGGAGCTGTCGCTGTTTTCCCGCGACGTGATCGCCATGTCGACCGCCATCGGCCTGTCGCACCAGATGTTCGACGCCGCCGTCTTCCTCGGCATCTGCGACAAGATCGTTCCGGGCCTTATGATCGGGGCGCTGTCCTTTGGCCATCTGCCCGCCGTGTTCGTCCCCGCCGGTCCGATGCCCTCGGGCCTACCCAACGATGAGAAGGCCAAGACCCGCCAGCTCTATGCGGAAGGCAAGATCGGCCGCGCCGAACTGCTGGAGGCCGAGAGCAAGTCCTACCACTCGCCGGGCACCTGCACCTTCTACGGCACCGCCAATTCCAACCAGATGCTGATGGAGATCATGGGCCTGCACCTGCCGGGCGCCAGCTTCGTCCATCCCAACACGCCGCTGCGCGATGCGCTGACCCGCGAGGCGGCAAAGCGCGCGCTGGCACTCACCGCCCTCGGCAATGCCTATACGCCGGTCGGCGAGATGATCGACGAGCGCGCCATCGTCAACGGCGTCGTCGGCCTGCATGCCACCGGCGGCTCCACCAACCACACCCTGCATCTGGTCGCCATCGCCGCCACCGCCGGCATCCGCCTCACCTGGGACGACATTTCGGACCTCTCCGACGTGGTGCCGCTGATCGCCCGCATCTATCCGAACGGGCTTGCGGACGTGAACCACTTCCAGGCAGCCGGCGGCATGGGTTACCTGATCGGCGAACTGCTCGAAGCAGGCCTGCTGCATCGCGACGTGCGCACCGTCAACGGTACCGGGCTGGACTCCTATACGAGCGAGGCACGCCTCACCGGGGAAGGCGGCGTCGCCTGGGTGCCGGCAACCCGCGAAAGCGGCGATCCGAAGGTCCTGTCGACGGCGAGCGAGCCGTTCCAGAAGAACGGCGGCCTCACGGTCCTTGAGGGCAATCTCGGCCGCGCCGTGATCAAGGTTTCCGCCGTCGCGCCGGAGCGGCAAATCGTGGAGGCTCCGGCCCGCGTCTTCGCCTCGCAGGAAGCCCTGCAGGCCGCCTTCAAGGCGGGAGAGCTCACCTCGGACTTCATCGCCGTCCTGCCTTTCCAGGGGCCGCGCGCCTGCGGCATGCCGGAACTGCACAAGCTGACGCCGGCGCTCGGCGTGCTGCAGGATCGCGGCATCAAGGTCGCGCTGGTCACCGACGGGCGTATGTCGGGCGCCTCCGGCAAGGTCCCGGCCGCAATCCATGTCACGCCGGAAGCTGTCGACGGCGGCCCCATCTCCCGCATCCGCGACGGAGACCTCCTGCGCGTCGACGCCCCTGCGGGCCGGCTCGAGGTGCTGGTCGATGCGGCGGAGTTCGCTGCGCGCACGCCCTCGACCGCCGACCTTTCGGCCCACCAGCACGGCGTTGGCCGGGACCTTTTCGCCGCCTTCCGCGCCTTCGCCGGTCCCGCCGACCAGGGCGCCCACGTATTCGGCAACAGCGGCTTTGCCGCGTGATGCCCCTTCACGGAGACTGACCTTATGGCCACAAGCCAGAACACCGAACGCCTCGACCGGATCATGCAGGCAGCCCCGGTCATTCCGGTGCTGATCGTGGAAGACCCCGCCAAGGCTGTGCCGATGGCCCGCGCGCTGGTGCGCGGCGGCCTTCCGGCCATCGAGATCACGCTGCGCACGCCGAAGGCGCTTGAGGCGATCCGCGCCGTCGCCGCCGAGGTGGAAGGCGCCTTCGTCGGGGCAGGCACCGTTCTCGATGCCGCGCAGTATCAGGCTGCTGTGGAGGCCGGCGCCACCTTCGTCGTGTCGCCCGGTGCGACCGACCGGCTGCTGGCGGCCGCATCCGACCACGACGTGCCGCTGCTGCCGGGCAGCTCCACCGCCTCGGAAGTGATGAAGCTGCTGGAGGCCGGCTACTCGCGCCTGAAGCTGTTCCCGGCCGAGGCTGTCGGCGGCGCCAATCTGCTCAAGTCGCTTGCCTCGCCGCTGCCGGCCGCGCGCTTCTGCCCGACCGGCGGTATCACCGAGAAGACCGCCCCTACCTATCTCGGTCTGCCGAATGTCGTGTGCGTCGGTGGCTCATGGATCGCCGGGCCGGATGCGGTAGCCGCCGAGGATTGGGACGGCATCGAGGCCCGTGCACGCCAGGCGGCACAGCTGTCGGCCTGACCCGCGGCCCCGCACGAGAAAGGGAGCAGGCCTTGGCAGAAAATAATCTTGCCGCTGGCCTGTCCTCGCCCTTGAAGGGGATTTTTGCCGTTCCCATCTGCTTCTGGCTGCGGACCCACTCGTCCGCACTCCATGAGGCATCCATCCATGTCACAGTCGCAGGATACCGCCACCCCGGCGGTTGCAGCCCGGACGAAAGTCCGTCCGGGCCTGACCTTCTTCATTGTCGTCGTCTCTGCAACGCTGCTCTTTGCCGCCGAAATCTGGGCAATGACCCTCGGCTTCCTTTGGGCCTTCATCGGCATCATGTCGCTCAGCTCGGTCAGCGCCATCGTCCTCTCCGCGCTGGTCCTGCCGCTCGCCGCCTTCGCCACCTGGCGCCTGGCCGTCCTCGCCGTTCGCGGCGAGCTGGACTTGCTCCCTGTCTCTTCCGATCGCCAAGTGCGAGGATCGACAACCCGGACCGGGTAAGCGCGTTCCTCCAAGGAACGCTTGCCGGCGGCGCGCGTGTGCCGGCCGGCGAGCCCGGATGCCCTGCCCCGGTTCTCAAGACCTGGGCCTTGCCATGGCTTCGAGGGACGGATGCGTCCAGCGAATGCCCGGATCGGAATTGTCATGCTCCTCGACATCGCCCTTGTGGGCCTCGGTCTCGTCCTGCTGTTCTTCGGCGGCGATCTTCTCGTGCGCGGCGCCGTGGCGCTGGCGGCCCGCCTCTGCGTTCCCCCGCTGCTGATCGGCTTGACCATCGTCGGCTTCGGCACCTCCATGCCCGAGCTGCTGGTCTCGCTGAACGCCGCCTTCGCCGGCCTGCCGGATATCGCCGTCGGCAACGTCGTCGGCTCGAATACGGCCAACATCCTGCTCATTCTCGGGCTTGCCGTGCTGGTCGCGCCGCTGCCAACGCGCATTCCCGGCCTCTCGCGGGACCTTGCGGTGATGCTGGCCAGCGCCGGCTTGCTGGCGGTCCTTGCCATGGATGGGCGGATCGCCGGCTGGCAGGGCCTGCTGCTCCTGACGCTGCTCGCCGCCTATCTCGTCTACGGCGCCATCCGCGGCCGCTCGCAGGGCGCGGAAGAGCCCGACACCGGTTCCTCGCTGAAGCTCTGGCAGATGCTCGGCTTCCTTGCAGCCGGTCTTGCCGCCCTCGTCTTCGGGGCGGACTTCCTGGTCGATGGAGCGACCAGCCTGGCGCGCGGCGTGGGCGTTTCGGACGCGGTGATCGGCCTGACCATCGTCGCGGTGGGCACCAGCCTGCCGGAGCTCGCCACCTCGGTCGTTGCTGCCATGAAGCGCCAGCCGGAAATCGCCGTCGGCAACGTCGTCGGGTCGAACATTTTCAACATTCTCGGTATCTTGGGCGTGACCGCCGCCATCTCCCCTGTCCCCGTGGCCCCGCAAATGGTGGCCTTCGACATCCCGGTGATGCTTGCGGTCTCCCTTGCCATCGCGGCACTGCTGACAGTCGTGCACCGCGTGCCCCGATGGGCAGGCCTGGCCCTTCTTGCCGTCTATGCCTGGTATTGCGTCGTGCTGTTCGTCTGACGCACTGTCTGGTCCTGGCGGCACCGCCCAACCCATGAGGAGGAGTACAGCCATGACCGGACCTGCGTTCCCGCAAGACCTGAAGCAGAAGGCCGAGGCGTTCCGCGCCGCCGGCCTTCGCCACCTGTTCGCGCAGGACCCGGGCCGGTTCGACAGCCTTTCCTTCCGCTTCGAGGATCTGCTGCTCGATCTGTCGAAGATGCACTGGGACCGCGATACCATCGCGGCCCTGGCCGCCTTCGCCCGCGACCGGGGCATGGAAGCACGCCGCACGGCGATGTTCGCCGGCGAGGCGATCAACGCCACCGAGGCGCGCGCCGTGCTGCATGTCGCCCTGCGCAACCGGGGCGAAACTCCCGTGCTGGTGGGCGGGCGCGACGTCATGCCGAGCGTGCGCGAAACGCTGGCGCGGATGGAGGGCTTTGCCCGTGGGATTCGCTACGGGTCGATCCTCTCCGCCGCCGGACGCCCCTTCACGGACGTGGTCAATATCGGCATAGGCGGCTCGGATCTCGGCCCGGCCATGGTGACGGCCGCCCTGTCGCCCTTCGCCGACGGACCGCGCCTGCACTACGTCTCGAATGTCGACGGCGCCCATATCGCCGACACTCTGCAAGGGCTCGACCCGCGCTCGACGCTGATCATCGTCGCGTCCAAGACCTTCACCACCATCGAGACCATGACCAATGCCCGCACGGCGCGGCAGTGGATCGTCAAGGCCCTGGGGGAAGACGCCGTCGGCGCGCATTTCGCCGCCGTCTCCACCGCGCTGGAAAAGGTCGGTGCCTTCGGCATCGATCCCGCCCGCATCTTCGGTTTCTGGGACTGGGTCGGCGGGCGCTATTCGGTCTGGTCGGCCATCGGCCTGCCGGTGATGATCGCCGTCGGGCCCGAGGATTTCGCCGCCTTTCTGGAGGGCGCCCATGCGCTCGACCGGCATTTCCTGGAAGCCGAGGCGACGCAAAACCTGCCGGTCCTGCTGGGACTTGCCGGGATCTGGCACCGCAACTTCTGCGGCTTTCCCGCCCGCGCCATCCTTCCCTACGACCAGCGCCTTGCGCGTCTGCCCGCCTATCTCCAGCAGCTCGATATGGAATCGAACGGCAAGCGCGTGACGCTAGCCGGCGCACCCGTCGACTGCGCCACCGGGCCGCTCGTCTGGGGCGAGCCGGGCACCAACGGCCAGCACGCTTTCTACCAGCTGCTGCACCAGGGCACGGACGTGATCCCTTGCGAGTTCATCGTCGCGGCAACCGGGCACGAGCCGGAGCTTGCCCATCATCACGCCCTGCTGGTCGCCAACTGCCTCGCGCAGTCGGAAGCCTTGATGAACGGGCGCACGCGCGAGGAAGCCGAGGCACTGCTTGCAAGCGAAGGAAAGTCGGTGGCGGAGGTCGCCCGCCTTGCCCCGCACAAGGTGTTCCCCGGCAACCGGCCCTCGCTAACAATCGTCCACGACCGCTTGACGCCTCGTGCGCTCGGCCGCCTCATCGCCCTTTACGAACATCGCGTGTTCGTGGAAGGCGCGATCTGGAACATCAACTCCTTCGACCAGTGGGGCGTGGAGCTCGGCAAGGTGCTCGCCAACGAGCTGCTGCCCATGCTCGACGGCCGCGAACCGGCCCAGGGCCGCGACAGCTCGACCCTCGGACTGCTTGCCCACCTGCGAAGCCGTTGATATCGGAGCGTTAACCGCCTCTTCGGCAAGAACGTCAAACGATGATCTGCGTCACAGCTTCGCCTTAGCGTGCCGCTAGACTGGGGTCGGTTTTGGTGCTCAGATAGGAGCCAACGCAGGAATGACTCTCCGTCTCCCTGCCGCGGCGCCTGCCGGGAGGCGACATTCGCCGGAACCATGTGGACACGTGAGGAGTTATAGGATGGTCAGGATTGTTCTTGTGGGCGCGGCTGCGCTTCTGCTGGCAGCGTGCCAGTCCGACAGCCAGCGCGACCGTACGCTTGTCGGCGGTGGCCTTGGCGCCGCGACAGGTGCGGTGATCGGTGCGGCGGCGACCGGTGATGTCGGCGGCGCGCTCGTCGGTGGCGTCATCGGCGGTGTGGGCGGTGCCATGGTCGGTTCGGCCACGACACCGAAGAACTGCGTCGCGCGTGATCGCTACGGCCGCCGCTATCGGGTTGCCTGCCCGTAAGGGTCGAAACTCGCCTGCCCGAGAGGGACATGCCTGACCGCCGCAACGGAAGCTCCGGCCACCCGTTGCGGTGGAGCATGCGTTTCGTCGAAGCGCAGATCGGCCAACCAATCGGAGGCGAATTTCATGCATAAACTCGTGATCGTTTCGGCGACCGCCCTGCTTCTTGCCGCTTGTCAGTCCGACAGCCAGTCCGACCGTGCTCTCGTCGGCGGCGGTCTCGGTGCTGCCACCGGCGCAGCCATCGGCGCTGCGACGACCGGCGATGTCGGCGGCGCGCTCGTCGGCGGTGCGATCGGCGCAGCCGGCGGTGCAGTGGTCGGTGCGGCCACCACGCCGAAGAACTGTGTCGAATACGACCGCTACGGCCGCGCCTACCGGGTAGCCTGCCGGTAAGCGAAAGCCATCCTTCACAGGCAAAACAGCCGGCCAGGACACCCTGGCCGGCTGTTTTCGTTTGAGCTCAGGAAACCCTGGAGCCGAGATCAGGCGGCGGCGGCCGCCGCCTTGCCCAGCGCCTTGGCCGGCGCGACATAGTCGTAGCCGAGCGCGGTCGCGACCGCCTCACAGGTCACCTGCCCGGCATGCACGTTGAGGCCGTTCATCAGGTGCGGATTGTCCGCCAGAGCCTTGCGATAGCCGTTGTTGGCCAGCGCCAGGGTGAAGGGCAGCGTCGCGTTGTTGAGCGCATAGGTCGAGGTGCGCGGCACCGCGCCCGGCATGTTGGCAACGCAGTAGTGCACGACATCGTCGACCACATAGGTCGGCTCAGCATGCGTCGTCGCATGCGAGGTCTCGAAACAGCCGCCCTGGTCGATGGCGACATCCACGAGCACCGAGCCGGCCTTCATGCGGCGCACGTGGTCCGCCGTGACCAGCTTGGGCGCCGCCGCACCCGGCACCAGCACCGCGCCGATCACCAGATCCGCCTCCAGCACATACTGCTCCACCGCCGAGCGGGTGGAGTAGACCGTGCGCAGCGCAGCGCCGAACCGGGCCGACAGGTTGCCCAGCACATCGATGGAGCGGTCGAGAACCGTCACATCGGCACCGAGGCCCAGCGCCATGGTGATGGCATGAGCACCGACGACACCGCCGCCGATCACCACCACCTTGGCCGGCGCCACGCCCGGCACGCCGCCGAGCAGAACGCCGGCGCCGCCATGGGCGCGCTCCAGCGCGGTCGCGCCCGCCTGCACCGAAAGCCGTCCCGCCACCTGCGACATCGGCGACAGCAGCGGCAGTCCGCCGCGCGCATCCGTGACCGTCTCGTAGGCAATGCAGGTCGCGCCCGACCTGACGAGATCGGCCGTCTGCGGCGCATCCGGCGCCAGATGCAGATAGGTGAAGAGCAGATGATCCGGCCGCAGCATCGCCCGCTCGGAAGCCTGCGGCTCCTTGACCTTGACGATCATGGTGGAGGCTTCGAACACCTCGGCCGGAGTGGCGGCGATCGAAGCGCCGGCCGCCTCGTAGACGGAATCGTCCGCGCCGATGCCCTGCCCGGCGCCGGTCTCGACCAGCACCTCATGGCCGTTGGCCACCAGTTCCCGGACGCTGTCCGGGGTCAGGCCGACGCGATACTCGTGGTTCTTGATTTCCTTGGGGACACCGACGCGCATTTCGAACCTCCTCCGTACTCGACCGCCATGCGGTCGGGATAATCGAAGACGTTACGGCAAAACGCGTCGAATTTGCTTGCGTTGTCACCCTTCCCTTCACAATCTACGCAATATCCAGGCGCAGAAACGACAAGTTATGAAACAATATTCGAAGGAAACCGCGAGACTGGACCGGATCGACCGTCACATCCTGTCCCTGCTGCAGGTGGACGGGCGCATTGCCAATGCCGATCTTGCCGAAGCGGTCGGCCTGTCGGCCTCGGCCTGCCTGCGCCGGGTCCGCATGCTGGAGGACAGCGGCGTCATCGACCGTTACGTCGCCCTGCTGGACCAAGCCCGCATCGGCAGGCGGATGAACATCTTCGTCGAGATTTCCCTGACCTCGCAGTCGAACGACGTGCTGACCCGCTTCGAGCAGGCGGTCGCCCGTTCGCCGGAGATCATGGAGTGCCATCTGATGGCGGGCGACGCCGATTACCTGCTACGCATCACCGCTGCCGATCCCATCGACTTCGAACGCATCCACCGCGATCACCTCGCCCGCCTGCCGGGCGTCTCGCGGATGCGCTCGTCCTTCGCGATCCGCACCATCGCCCGCAGCACCGCCTATCCCCTGCCGGACGAAGACGACCGCTGAACCGGAACGGTCCCGCACGCGGATTTCCCGAGCGCCCTGTCACTACTGCCTAAAAGGTCGGCAGTCGACTTTATGGAACCCTGTCTAATTTACTGATAGACTGGGTTCGTGTTCCGGAAATTTCGCGAGCTATCGCCTTGGCAGCCCAGCTATGAGAGCAGAAGCGGTTTCTGCAAGCGGATCCGACTTGACGCTGATGATCGTGGACGATGATCCCGACGATCTCTGGATGTTCGGGCACCTGTTCATGCGCGCCTGTCCGGAGCCTGGAGAGCTGTCGCTGATCGCAGCCGCCGACGGCGCCGACGCACTTGCACAGATCGAGCAGGCCCTTGCCACCAGCGCGCCGCTTCCCGATGCCATTCTCCTCGACATGAACATGCCGGGCCTGACCGGCCTCGATGTTCTGGCCGCCCTGCGGCAGAAGTCCTGCCTCGATGCGACCCCGATCATCATCCTGTCCACGGCAGAAGACGCGGCGACGAGCGAACGCGCCCTTGCCGCCGGCGCCGATGCGGTTTTCACCAAGCCGGACTCCATGGACTGCATCGCCCGCCTTGCCGCCGGCATCTTGCGCACCGTGCTTGCGCGGCGCAATCCCCGGCCCCACTGCAACAAGGCGCGGGCCTGAACCCATCACCTCCTCATCCGGTTGCACCTGCCCTGCGCAAGGTGCTTGATCACGTGCGCCTGTCGTCCGACAACGGAGACCCGTTTCCCAGTCTCAGGAGCACCCCGTGGCCCATGCAATTTCCCGCCTCAGCAACACCCGCTGCGAGCTTGCCGAAGGCCCGACCTGGGACGAGCGCCTGCAGCGCCTCTACTGGTGCGACATCCTCGGCAAGCGCATCCATGCGCTCGACTGGCAGAGCCGCGAGGAACAGCACTGGGAGATGCCCGATGTCGTCGGCTCTCTCGGGCTGACGGAGGACGAGGACCGGCTGGTCGTCGCCCTGCGCGACCGGGTGGTGCTCTTCACCCTGTCCACCGGCGCCATGGAGCTTCTGGCAGAGATCGAGACGGACGATGCCCGCACCCGCCTCAACGACGGCAAGGTAGGGCCGGACGGCGCCTTCTATGTCGGCACCATGGACGACCGCCCCGACCGCCAGCCCATCGGCGCGCTCTACCGGGTGGCCCGCACGGGCGGCGCGAAACGCCTTGTCGACGGCGTCACCGTTTCCAACGGCCTTGCCTGGTCGCCCGAGGGAACCGTGCTCTATCATGCGGACAGCCGGCCGGGGCATATCGAGGCTTGGGATTTCGACGCGGCGACCGGCGCGATCTCCGCCCGGCGCCTTTTCGCGCAGCTGACCAACGAGACCGGGCGCCCCGATGGCGGCACGGTGGATGCGGAAGGGCGCTACTGGTCAGCGGGCGTTTCCGCCGGCCTGCTCAACTGCTTTGCGCCCGACGGCACACTTATCGAGGCGATTGCCATGCCGGTGCCGCGCCCGACCATGCCCTGTTTCTGTGGTCCCACGCTGGATGAATTGGTGGTGACGAGCCTGCGCCCGCACAATGCTCCGGACCTGCTCTCCGAGTTCCCGGATTCGGGCCGCCTGTTCGTCCTGAAGACCGGGGCAACCGGCCTGCCGGCCTCGCGCTTCCGCCTCTAGCCGGAGCGCGGCGTCAGCCCTCGGTGCCGCGCGCCAGATCCCGCGGCAGGACCGGTAGCGCCTCGTCCGGCGCGTTCTGCCCCCAGGTCGGGCGCAGCGCATGGTCGACGGCGATCCGCTCGTCGAAGACGAAACAGTCGCCCCGCCACAGGCTTTCTTCCTGCGGCACCTTTTCCAGATAGTTCAGGATGCCGCCTTCCAGGTGGTAGACCTCCTCGAAGCCTTCCGAGAGCAGCAACGCGCTCGCCTTCTCGCAGCGGATGCCGCCGGTGCAGAACATCGCCACCTTGCGCGGAGCGCAGGCCTCCTCGCGTTGCTGGCGCAGCCATTCGGGGAAGGCGCGGAACGAGCGGGTATCGGGCGAGTTCGCCCCCTCGAACGTCCCGAAGGCAACCTCGTAGTCGTTGCGCGTGTCGATGACGAGAACGTCCGGGTCGCTGATGAGATCGTTCCAGTCCTGCGGCGCCACATAGGTGCCGACCTCCCGGGTCGGATCGATCCCCTCGACGCCGAGACTGACGATCTCCCGCTTCAGCCGCACCTTGAGGCGGGCGAAGGGAATGCGATCGGCCCAGGAGGCCTTCTCCTCAAGAGCTGCAAGACGAGGGTCGGCCCTCAGCCAGGCGAGCACCTGCATAATTCCCGCCTCGGGCCCCGCGATGGTTCCGTTGACGCCCTCGCTGGCCAGCAGGATCGACCCGCGCACGCCGGCCGACCCGGCAACATCCAGCAGCGGCTGGCGCAGGGCCTCGTAGTCCGGCAGAGGCGCAAAGTGATAGAAGGCGGAAATGCGGATGTCGGTCATGGCTGCGTCGGGGCTCGTCGGCGAAGGTCTCGGCCTGCCGAGCCTTCTACACTCGCCGCTTCCTCGCTGGCAACATGCTGGCCCAGCGCTAGAACGGCAGCCTTTCGCCGTCATGGGAGAGGAAGGCGCCGCTGTCCTCGCGCCCTGCGGCATCGATCACCGCGAGCAACCGGCCGGCGGCTTCGTCCGGCGTGCGAACGGTGAGCCCGGCGCGGGCGAAGGGGCGCGACAGTCCCGTATCCACCGTGCCTGGATGCAGCGCCAGCAGCAGCAGCTCCGGCTGCCGGCGGGCAAGCTCGATCGACGCGGTGCGAACGATCTGGTTGAGAGCTGCCTTCGACGCGCGGTAGCTGATCCATCCGCCGAGCCGGTTGTCGCCGATGCTGCCGACCTTCGCCGAAAGCGTTGCGAACACGCTCTTGCCCTCGCGCGGAAACAGCGGCGCAAAATGCTTGATCATCAGCGCCGGACCGATGGCGTTGATGCGAAACGCGCGCTCCATGGCCGCCGGGTCGATCTGGCGCAGCGCCTTTTCCGGCTGCATCCGCGCGTCGCTCAAAAGGCCGGTGGCATCGATGAACAGCCGCAGCTCTCCGGCCGCAGAGATCCGAGCAGCCGCAGCGGCAATGCTCTCCTCGTCCTCAAGATCGAAGCCTGGGGCCAGGCTGCGCGCCAGCCCCTCCACCTGGTCGAAGCGGCTGCACGCCTCGATCCGCCGCAGCAGGGCCGAACCGATGCCGCCGGTCGCGCCGGCAACCACCGCAAGCCCGCCCTGGGTGAAACTGGTGAGATCGATTGTCATGCCGAAACATACGCGCAGGCATCGCCGGCGGTTTTGTGGAAACTCGAGCAGTTAACGAAACGTTAGCCTGGCAGGAAGGGCTTGTTCACAGGCAGGTTGGCAAGCGGCGCCCCTCCATGCCACAGTCTGCCCCGTCGCCGGCTGGACCGGCGCAACGCGAAGTCCGGCAAGACGAAACGACGCCACCGTCCAGCAGGGAAACCCCACGATGCCTCGACGTTTCTTCGTCCTCGACGTCTTCACCAACCAGGCGCTTGCCGGCAATCCGCTGGCCGTCGTGCTGGATGCGGAAGGCCTGTCGGACGCGCGCATGCAGGCGATAGCGCGCGAGTTCAATCTGTCGGAGACCGTCTTCGTCCTTCCGCCGGAAAATCCCGCCCATTCGGCGCGCCTGCGCATCTTCACCCCTGCCCGCGAGTTGCCCTTCGCCGGGCACCCGACCGTCGGCACCGCCATCCTGCTGGCCAAGGAACGGTTCGGCGACATGGATTCAGACGCCGACCGCAATGCCATGGTCGTTCTGGAGGAGACAGTCGGCAACGTGCGCTGCGGCGTGGTCCTGAAAAACGGCGCGGCCGGCTTTGCCGAGTTCGACATTCCCCGCCTGCCCCGCCCCTGCGACCCGCTGGGCGACAGGGAGATCATCGCCGCCGCCGTCGGCCTGGAGCCTAACGAGATCGGCTTCGAGAACCACCGCCCCTGCGCCTTCGAGGCCGGCGTGCCCTTCGCCTTCGTGCCGGTGGCCACTCTCGATGCCCTGTCGCGCGTGTCTCCCGTGCATCGTCACTGGGAGGAAGCCTTCGGCCGCCGCGGCGAAATGGGCGCCTATCTCTATTGCCGGCAGACCAATTCCCAGGACAGCACCTTCGCCGCCCGCATGTTCGCCCCGCACATGGGTATCGGCGAGGATCCCGCCACGGGCGCGGCCGCGGCCGCGTTTTCCGGCGTCATCCGGCATTTCGACAAGCTGACCGACGGAACCCATTACCTGCGGATCGAGCAGGGCTTCGACATGGGCCGCCCCTCGCTCATCGATCTGGAAATCGACATCACCGCCGGCGCGCTGAAAGCCGTGCGCATCGGCGGCCAGGCCGTCATCGTCTCGCAGGGCGAGCTGTTTCTCTGACACGCTGTCCCGGCGGCGCGCCCGGCGCTCTCGCTCAAGGTGCCGCCGCGGCGCCCAAATGAGGAACGGGCCGCGGCACGCCGCAGCCCGTTCCCGGTTCACCCGACCGCACGTTTACTGCGCCGTGCCCGGGGGATTGGCCGGATCGACCACGGCCGGCTGGCCTGCTCCCATCTCCTTCTGGGCGCGGATCGCGTCTTCCTCTTGGCGCTTCTGCACCAGGGTGACGAAGTCGGGCGCCGTCTCCAGGTCCTCCGCCGTAGCGGCAAGGATCAGTTGATGCTCGCCGGGCGTCACCGTCACGTGCTGCACTGCCTCATAGGGCACGGCCACCTGCCGCGCGCCCATGCCCAGGAAGCCACCGGCCTCGATCACCACCGAGACGACCTGGCCGTCCGGCCCGATCTCGAGCGCGGCAACCTTGCCGAGGGTCTCGCCTTCCGGATTGGTGACGCCGAGGCCGATCAGGCTGCTGGTCAGCCAGTTGCCGTCCTGCTGTTCGCCGATGAAGCTGGCGGTTGCTGCGGCATCGCCGGGCATGGCGGCCGGGGCCTCGGCCCGCGGCATCTCGGTGTCCGGCGTCTTGGTGTCCGGCGCCTCGTCGGCCGGCATCGCCGCCCCCGGAAGCGTTTCCTCCACCAAAGGCTCGTCGACCTGCGGCTCCGTCGCCGACTGGGCCCAAACCGGCCCCACCGACAGGATTGCAAGCGTTGCGGTCGTCGCAAGAAGCGTCTTCATCATCGACTCCCTTGTCGCGTCTCTCGCCCGCAACGCCGGGATGGCGCCGGGGCTGGACAGTCGGACTAATTTGGGAATCGATCGTGATCTTTTTCCGGCCCTTCGCTTTTCGGGCAAGATCCATGAAAACAATCATTTAATATTTTTGAAAAACAGCCCCATACAACAGGATCCTGGCAAGAGGATGACTGTTTTCACCGAGCAGGAGGACCGTAAAGCCACTGCACACCGGAAATGTCCGCGGCCTGAAGACCTTGGAAAATTTCACTATACTTGAAATGCATGATCGACAGCCCCTTCAGGTGATGATCAAGGCCGATCGCATGGCCGATCTCATGCGCGAAGGTGTAGCGCAGGTCATAGGCGGCAAGGTTTCCGTCGAAACCGATCTTCCAGTCATGCCCCGGGTTGAGGCAGATGGCCGAGCGGGTGATCGGCGCGATCCGCGCAGCGACCGGCGCCGTCCGCACGCCCTTTCCCGTTCCTGCGACAGGCAGGTTCAGCCCTCGCCCGTCGGAGCCGCCGGCCTCCATGAGGCCGGGCGCATCCTCATGGGCAAAATCCACGTTGGTGAAGGCAAAGCCACGGGGCATCGTCTGGGCGCCGAGCAGAATATCCGCGCTGTCTCCGTCCGCGGCCTCCTCGAAGACCAGACCGCTCACTTCGCTCCACATGCGAAACGCGGCGACCGCTTCCGCGCGGACCGCCTCGCTCGTTTCGCCGGAGGCTTCCGCCAGATGATCGAGGCTCTGCATCTCCCGGCAGTTGCGCGCATCGGGACGGCTGACCGGTCCGCTGGCGAAGGCATAGGTCACCCGTGCCGGCGTGCCCACGCGCGGCTCGCCCCACTTGAGGATCGATCCCTCGAGCCGAAGCGGCGTGAACAGGCGTGCCAGCGGCAGACGTGCCTTGGTGCGAGCCGGCGGCTGCAGCGTCCTTGCACCGACGGCTGGGGCCTGGGGGCCGGCGGCCAGGACAACCGGAGCCGGCAATGCCAAAGCGGCTGCAAACACCAGCGCACGAAGGGAGGAGGAGATCGTCGCGCGGGTCAAAGCGAGCCGGGCCCGTAAACCGGAGTTCCACCGAAGATCATGCAGCGGGTCCTCGCTGTCGCTGGCCGGCTGTGCGCCGGGCATCATCCAGTGCCGGATGTCGGGACCCTCACTCTGCAGGCCGCGGGCCTGACGCAAACACCCTTGCGCCGAACCCCGCTTTTTTCCCGAAGCACCCCGTAACACCCTAGTTAGGATTACCAGCCTGCTTCGGATTCCCCTGCGTCGGCAAGGGGTGCAAGCTTCCCGTGAGGGATCGTCCGTCTGGCGTGTCTTTTCTGCAACGCCGGCCGGGCTGTCGGGATCGCCGGGTTCTGCGCCGGATTTCCCCTTGACGCGATCCGGCATCCGCGCGAGTGTGCCCGCCGAACCGTACCGTACGGTACCAGAAATTTCCCACGCGCGGAACCCGCCCCTTCGGCGTCGCTTCGCCCGCCTCTCCAGCTCGCAGAACCTTGCCCCCGATGCCCCCCGTCCCCGACAGCGATTTCACGCCGCGCCAGAACGAGGTCCTCGCCTCGGCCCTGCGTCTTGTCGTCGATGGCGGCGAGAAGGCGCTGACCACCTCGGCGGTGGCGCGTGCGGCGAACTGCTCGAAGGAAAGCCTCTATCGCTGGTTCGGCGACCGCGACGGTTTGCTGGCGGCCATCGTCGCGCACCAGGCCGCCAAGGTCCGCGTGCCGAGCGAGAGCGCGGGCGCCCTCGACCTTGCCGAATTCCGCGGCCGCCTTGCGACCTTCGCCGAGGATCTGCTGACGGTGCTGGCCGGCGACACCTCGCTGGCGCTCAACCGGATCGCCATCGCCCATGCCAGCCGGCACGGCGCCCCGCTCGGCCGCCTGCTGCTGGAGCGCGGCCGCGAGCGCATCGCCACCCGCGCCCGCACCCTGCTGGAGGCGGGCCGCGACCAGGGGCACATCGACTTCCAGGACGCGACGGAGGCCTACCGCACGCTTTACGGCCTCATCGTGCGCGATGCCCATGGCCGCTGGCTGCTCGGCCAGCCTCCGCTCGGCGAGGATGCCGACTTCGCCGGTCAGGCGCTCCGCGCCGTCGACCAGTTCATCACCCTTCATCCGCCGCTTCCGCGCGACAGCGCACGGTCGGGACGGAGCTGACCCCGGCCGGGAAAGTTTCCCGGTCCAACCCAAAACGCCAAACGGGAGATACCAGATGCGCGTTTATTATGATCGCGATGCCGACCTCAACCTCATCAAGTCCAAGAAGGTCGCCGTCATCGGCTATGGCAGCCAGGGCCGCGCCCATGCGCTGAACCTCAAGGATTCCGGCGTCAAGGACATCGTCGTGGCCCTGCGCCCCGGCTCCACCACCGCCAAGAAGGTCGAGGCCGACGGCCTTAAGGTCATGAGCGTCGCCGAGGCGGCCGGCTGGGCCGACCTGATGATGATGGCAACCCCGGACGAGCTCCAGGCCGACATCTACCGCGACCACATCGCCGACAACATCCGTGACGGCGCCGCCATTGCCTTCGCGCACGGCCTGAACGTCCATTTCGGCCTGATCGAGGCCAAGTCGACCGTCGACGTCCTCATGGTCGCTCCGAAGGGCCCGGGCCACACCGTCCGCGGCGAGTACGAGAAGGGCGGCGGCGTGCCGTGCCTCGTCGCCGTTCATCAGGACGCTTCGGGCAACGCCCTGGACCTCGGCCTGGCCTATGCCTGCGGCGTCGGCGGCGGCCGTTCGGGCATCATCGAGACCACCTTCAAGGAAGAGTGCGAGACCGACCTGTTCGGCGAGCAGGCAGTCCTGTGCGGCGGTCTGGTCGAGCTGATCCGCGCTGGCTTCGAGACGCTGGTTGAGGCCGGCTACGCTCCGGAGATGGCCTATTTCGAGTGCCTCCACGAGGTGAAGCTCATCGTCGACCTCATCTACGAGGGCGGCATCGCCAACATGAACTACTCCATCTCGAACACCGCCGAGTGGGGTGAGTACATGTCCGGTCCGCGCGTCGTGACCTCGGAGACCAAGGCCGAGATGAAGCGCATCCTGACCGACATCCAGACCGGCAAGTTCACCTCGGAGTGGATGCAGGAATGCAAGGGCGGCCAGGCCCGCTTCAAGGCGACCCGTCGCCTCAACGATTCCCACCAGATCGAGGAAGTCGGCGAGAAGCTGCGCGGCATGATGCCGTGGATCAAGAAGGGCGCCCTGGTCGACAAGGAGCGCAACTGATCCCATACGCTTCCGGCCCCGCCGGAGCGAAACGGAGACGGCCCGCACCCGCGGGCCGTTTTCATTTGCGGGCGACGGCGCTACTAGAGGCGTTGACAACACCCGCCAGGAGCCAGAGATGACCGCATCCGCAAGACCCGAGATCGTGCTGATCGCCGCCGTCGGCGAGAACGACGTCATCGGCTCGGATGGCGACATGCCCTGGAAACTCTCCACCGACCTGAAGCGCTTCAAGCGCCTCACCCTCGGCCATCCGGTCGTGATGGGCCGCAAGACCTTCGAGTCCATCGGCCGCCCGCTGCCCGGTCGCCGCAACATCGTCGTCACCCGCGATGCGGGCTGGGCGCATGAGGGCGTCGCGCGCGCCGGCTCGCTCGACGAGGCGTTTGCGCTTGCCGGCGAGACCGCTGGCGACGCGGTGATGGTCATCGGTGGCGGCACGATCTACGCGGCTGCCCTGCCCATGGCCGACCGGCTGGAGATCACCCGCGTGCATGCCGCGCCCGCCGGCGACACGCTGTTCCCGAAGATCGACCCGCTGCGCTGGCAGGAAGTGACGCGCGAGACGCCGCCGCGCGGCGAGAAGGACACGGCCGACGTCACCTTCCTGACCTTTCGCCGCTGTACACAGGCGCCGTCGCGCTGAGACGCCTGTTTGTCGCCTCGGGCCTTTCGCCCGCCGGCCCAATTTCCTAGGATCGCTCTCCAAAGCGGAGCGGAAGCGTTTTCCTATCCTACCTCGTCCCATAGCTGGAGGTTTCCCATGGACGTACGTGCTGCAGTCGCCTTCAAGGCCGGCCAGCCGCTGTCGATCGAAACGGTGCAGGTCGAAGGCCCGCGCGCCTTCGAGGTGCTGGTCGAGATCAAGGCGACCGGCGTGTGCCACACCGATGCTTTCACCCTGTCGGGCGACGATCCGGAAGGCCTGTTCCCGGCCATTCTCGGTCATGAGGGCGCCGGCGTCGTCGTCGAGGTCGGCAAGGGCGTCACCTCGCTGAAGCCGGGCGACCACGTCATTCCGCTCTACACGCCCGAGTGCCGCGAGTGCGAGTACTGCCTCAACCCGAAGACCAACCTGTGCCAGAAGATCCGCTCCACGCAGGGCGCGGGCGTGATGCCGGACGGCTCCTCGCGCTTCTCCATCGGCGGCGAGAAGATCTTCCACTATATGGGCACCTCGACCTTCGCCAATTACACGGTGCTGCCTGAGATCGCGCTCGCCAAAGTCCGTCCCGACGCGCCTTTCGACAAGATCTGCTACATCGGCTGCGGCGTCACCACCGGCATCGGTGCGGTCATCAACACCGCCAAGGTCGAGCCGGGCTCCAATGTCGTGGTCTTCGGCCTCGGCGGCATCGGCCTGAACGTCATCCAGGGCGCCCGCCTCGTCGGCGCCAACATGATCGTCGGCGTCGACATCAACCCCGACAAGAAGGCCATGGCCGAGCGCTACGGCATGACCCACTTCGTCAACCCGCTGGAAGTCGAGGGCGACCTCGTTCCCTATCTCGTCGACCTCACCAAGGGCGGCGCGGATTATTCCTTCGAGTGCATCGGCCGCACCGACACCATGCGCCAGGCGCTGGAATGCGCCCACAAGGGTTGGGGCGAGTCGATCATCATCGGCGTCGCCGGTGCCGGACAGGAGATCTCCACCCGTCCGTTCCAACTGGTCACCGGCCGTTCCTGGCGCGGCTCGGCCTTCGGCGGCGCGCGCGGCCGGACCGACGTGCCGAAGATCGTCGACTGGTACATGGACGGCAAGATCGAGATCGACAGCATGATCACGCACACCATGCCGCTCGAGGAGATCAACAAGGCCTTCGACCTGATGCACGACGGCAAGTCGATCCGTTCCGTCGTGACGTTCTGATCAAGGCGGGCCGGAGGCACCGCCCCCGGCCCGCACCGCGCCCCGCTTGCGGGGCAAGCCGCACCTGCGGCGCAAGCAGCACGAACCGGGGGGACCGATGAGCGAGACCGAGAACATGTGGGCGGAGCCGCGCGACGGCGACACCATCGGCGGGCGCATTCGCCGCGCACGCGAGGCGGCGAATTTCTCCTCCGCCCAGCTCGCCCGGCGCCTCGGCGTCAAGACCGCGACCGTCAACGCCTGGGAGACCGGCCGGTCGGAGCCCCGCGCCAACCGGCTGACCATGCTGGCCGGCTTTCTCGGCGTCAGTCCCACCTGGCTGCTCTACGGCCTCGGCGATGCACCGGCCGAAACCCCGCTGGCGAGCGAAATGGCGCTGATCGCTTCGAGCCTCAAGCTGCTTCGCGAGACGCACGAGCGCACCGGCGAGGCACTGGACCGCCTGGAGGCACAGGTCGAGCAGATCGGCCGTCTCGTCGGCAAGGACGCGCCGGGTCCCGGCGCGTGAGCGCAGCCATGACCAGCCCCACGCTCGGCGCCCCCGCCCTTCCGGCAATAGCCGGCAGACCGCCCCTTGCCGCCCTGTGGGCGGAGATGGACGAGCTCTCGCCGCGCCAGCTCCATGCCATGCTGCGCCTGCGCGTCGATGTCTTCGTCGTCGAGCAGGCCTGCCCCTATCCGGAGATCGATGGCCGCGACCCGCAAGCCCGCCATCTGCTGGTGAGCGCGCCCGGCGAAAACGGCCCGGATGATGAGAACCTTGCCGCCTGCCTGCGCCTGCTGAGGCCGCAAGCGGCGGGCGAACCGCTGCGCATCGGCCGCATCGTCGTTGCACCGGCCTGGCGCGGCACCGGCCTTGGCGACTACCTGATGAGCGCGGCCCTTGCCGAGGCACGGCGCATCGCGCCGGGCTGCCCGCAGGTCCTGTCGGCACAGGCGCATCTGACGGCTTTCTACGCCGGCCACGGCTTCATGCCCGTATCCGAAACCTACCTGGAAGACGGGATCCCGCATGTCGACATGCTGCGCGATCCCGCCTCGCACGACACCTGACCCCCTCCCCATCACGCGAGAGCCGATGTCCATGACCCTCGACACCATTTCTTCCGCCCGCGCTTTCGGCGGCGAGCAGCGCGTCTATCGCCATGCCTCCACCGCCACCGGAACGGACATGGAATTCGCCGCCTTCCTGCCGGCCGAGGCCCTGCGCGGCGAGGCCTGCCCCACCCTCTTCTATCTCTCGGGCCTCACCTGCACCTGGGAGAACGCCACCACCAAGGCCGGCTACCAGCGTCTTGCCGCCGAGTACGGGCTGATTCTCATCGCCCCGGACACCAGCCCGCGCGGCGAGGGCGTCGCCAACGATGCCGCCTATGATCTCGGCCAGGGCGCCGGCTTCTACATCGATGCCACCCAGGCACCCTGGGCGCCGAATTTCGCGATGGAGAGCTACGTCGCGCGCGAGCTCTTCGACCTCGTCTCGGCCGAGCTGCCCGTGTGGGAAGGCGCCGTCGGCGTCACCGGCCACTCGATGGGCGGCCATGGTGCCCTGACCCTTGCCATGAAGCATCCCGACCGATTCCGCTCGGTCTCCGCCTTCGCCCCGATCGTCAACCCGCTCGACTGCCCCTGGGGCGAGAAGGCCTTCACCGCCTATCTCGGCGCGGATCGCGGGGCCTGGGCCGCCCATGACGCCTGCCATCTGGTCGAGCACACCGGCTGGTCCGGCGACATCCTGATCGACCAGGGCACCGCCGACGGCTTCCTGGAAGAGCAGCTCAAGCCCTGGAACTTCGAGCGAGCCTGCCGCAAGTCCGGCGTCGACCTCACCTTGCGCATGCAGGGCGGCTACGACCACTCCTACTATTTCATCTCCACCTTCCTCGCCGACCATGTCGCCTGGCATGCGGCGCGCCTGACCGGCTGAGGAGCGGCGCTGTGGGCGAGTACGACGTCATCGTTATCGGGGCCGGCGCAGCCGGGCTTGCCGCCGGCGAGCGTCTCGCCACCAGCGGGCTGAGCTTTGCCGTGCTGGAAGCCAAGGAGCGGGTCGGCGGACGGGCCTGGACCGATCGCCATGTCTTCGGCGGCATCCCCTTCGACCGGGGGTGCCACTGGCTGCACAGCGCCTCGCGCAATCCCTTCCGCGCAGCAGCCGACCGGCTCGGCATGCGCTACATGGTGCGCAGCACACGCCGCTCTGCCGATCTCTTCCTCGGCACGCAGAAGGCCGACGAACAGACCGCCCGCGAGGCCTGGAACGCGGTCGAAGCGGCCTTCGAGGCCGCCGCCGCCGGCCCCGGCGAGCCGGACCGGCCGGCCATTGCCGGCTGCGACACCTCCGGCCCCTGGTGGCGCCTTGCCCGTCACTGGCTGACGTTGCTGTCCGCCCTGCCGCCGGAGCGCATCTCCGCGCTCGATCTCGCCGCCTATTCAGACACTTACGAGAACTGGCCGGTTTCCGACGGCTACGGCGCGCTCGTCGCCCGCACCTCGGCGCATGTGCCCGTGCATCTAGGGGTCGAGGTCCGCAGCATAGACACACGCGACACGCCGATCCGGATCGAGACGAACCGCGGCACCTTGCGCGCCGGACATGTCATCCTCACCGTGTCCACCAATGTGATCGCCAGCGGCGCGATCCGCTTCCTCCCCGATCTGCCGGCGGAAGTGAGCGAGGCCGCCGCCGGCTGCCCGACCGGCCTCGCCGAAAAGGTCGCCTTCCTGCTGGATGCCCCGCTGGCTGAGTTCGGCGAGAACGTTTATGTCGACACGCTCGATCCCGACCGGCCGGACCGCCCGCCGGTCAACTTCGTCGCCAATCATCTCGGCTGGCCGCTGGTCGTCGGCCAGCTCTGCGGCGAAGCGGCGAAGGCGCTGGAGAGCGAGGGCGAGGCGGCGATGACAGGGTTTGCCCTGGAGGCGCTGAAGGACATGCTCGGCAACGATATCGCCCGCCGGGTGCGCGCTGCGACCGCGACCCATTGGGGCTCGGACCCGCATGTGCTCGGTGCCTACTCCTGTGCCCTGCCTGGCCATGCGGGAGCCCGGGCCGTGCTGCGACAACCGGTCGGCGAGCGGCTTTTCATCGCCGGCGAGGCCGTCTCGGAAGCGGCGTTTTCCACCGCCCACGGGGCCCGCGAGACCGGTCTTGCGGCAGCCGCGCAGGTGATTGCGGGACGGTCGTAAACCATCCTTGCGCCAATTCGTCACCGGTCGCGGCGAAACGGCTGTTTTCCGCCGTGCGCGCATTGACATCGCCCGGGCTCGTCGCCACTTCGAAAGGGTGGTGCAGGCACCGGCTTTCGTTGAAAGGCGGGGGCAATCTCCCTATAACCCGACAAGGCCCGCGTGGCGTGTCGACGAACAACCGGAAACGGCACCGTGCCGTTTCCCCAGTGAAGGATGTCTTGATGCCTTGGAGCAACCAGAATGGTGGCGGCGGCTGGAAGGGCGGCGGGGGCGGTGGCCCCTGGGGCGGTTCCGGCGGTGGCGGCCCTTGGGGGGGCGGCCCGCAGCGTGGCGGCGGTGGTGGCGGAAACCCGCCGGACCTGGAAGAGCTGCTGAAACGCAGCCAGAACACGCTGAAAACCGTACTGCCCGGTGGCGGCAATCTCGGCTTCAAGGGAATCCTGCTGGCGCTGATCATCGCAGCCTGTATCTGGCTCGCGACCGGGGCTTACCGGGTCGAGCAGGGCCAGGTCGGTGTCGAACTGGTCTTCGGCAAGGTTACCGGCCAGACCGCGCCTGGTCTGAACTACAACTGGCCCTACCCCGTCGGCACCGTCTTTACGCCGGAAGTCCTGCGCATTCGCGAAATCACCGTGGGTCTGCGCGAGAGTGTCAGCGGCACCCGTGTCACCAGCCAGGACGTGGTTGAGGAAAGCCTGATGCTGACCGGCGACGAAAACATCGTCGACGTCGACTTCAAGGTGCAGTGGCGCATCCGCAACACGCCGGAAGGCGTGTCCAATTTCCTGTTCAACATCCAGGATCCGGACGGCACCGTGAAGGCCGTCGCCGAGAGCGCCATGCGCGAGGTTGTCGGCGAGAGCAACATCGACGCCATTCTGGGTGAGAACCGTACTCCGATCCAGATCGCCGTGCAGGAGCTGATGCAGACCGCGCTGGACGGCTACGGCGCCGGCGTCGAGGTCACCGAGGTGCAGATGCAGAAGGTCGACCCGCCGCAGCAGGTCATCGAGGCCTTCCGCGACGTGCAGGCCGCCCGTGCCGACCAGGAGCGCATCCAGAACGAGGCGCAGGCCTATGCCAACCGCGTCGTGCCGGAAGCTCGCGGCGAGTCTGCCCGCATTCTCGAAGCCGCCAACGCCTATCGCGAGCAGACGGTCGCCGAGGCCAACGGTCAGGCGCAGCGCTTCGTGAAGATCCTGGACGAGTACCAGAAGGCTCCGGACGTGACCCGCGAGCGCCTGTATCTGGAGACGCTCGAACAGGTCCTTGGCCGCAACACCAAGATCATCATCGACGAGAGCGCCAGCGGCTCGGGCGTCGTGCCCTACCTGCCGCTCGACCAGCTCAACCGAAACCAGGGCGCCGCCCGCAGCGGAGGCAACCAGTGATGAAGAACGGTCTTTTCGGGATCGGCGGCATCATCGTCGCCCTCGCCGCAGTCGCACTCTACCTGTCGATCTTCATCGTCAACCCGGCCCAGCAGGCGCTGGTGCTGCAGTTCGGCGAGATCAGGCGCGCGGAACAGGAACCGGGCCTGAAGTTCAAGATCCCCTTCTTCCAGAACGTGGTCTATTTCGACAAGCGCGTGCTCGATCTGAACATGCCGCTCATCGAGCCGATCCTGTCGGACAAGAAGCGCCTGGTCGTCGACGCCTTCGCCCGCTACCGCATCACCGATCCGGTGCTGTTCTACCAGACGGTGAACAATATCGGCGAGGCGAACCAGCGCCTGTCCACCTTCCTGCAGTCGAGCCTTCGTTCGGTGCTCGCGCGCGCCACCTTCGTGCAGATGGTGCGTGACGACCGTTCCGGCCTGATGGACCAGATCCGCCAGGACGTCGCCTCGCGCGCCGCCCCCATCGGCATCGAGGTGGTGGACGTGAAGATCCGCCGGGCCGACCTGCCGCAGACCAACTCCGATGCGGTTTTCCGCCGCATGCAGACGGAGCGTCAGCGCGAGGCGACCGAGATCCGTGCGCAGGGCGCCGAGCAGGCGCAGCGCATCCGCTCGCGTGCCGAGCGCGATTCCACCGTCATCGTCGCCGAGGCCAAGCGCGACGCCGAGGTGATCCGCGGTGACGGCGATGCGGAAAGGAACCGCATCTTCGCGGATGCCTTCACCCGCGATCCGGAGTTCTTCAGCTTCTATCGTTCGATGCAGGCCTATGCGGAAGGCCTGAAGGCCGGCGACACCTCCATGGTCCTGTCGCCGACCTCCGAGTTCTTCCGTTACTTCCGCGATCCCAGCGGCGCTCCCCGGCCCCAGGCGCCCGCCGCCAGCGGCGAGGCGCCGGTCGCTCGGGGTCCGCTCGCCCAGTGAGCGATCTCTGGGTCGCACTGGGCCTTGTCCTGGCTCTCGAGGGAGCGCTTTATGCGCTCGCTCCGGGAGGCATGAAACAGGCGATCCGGCAAATGCTGGAGCTGCCTGAAGGAGTCCTGCGGACAGGTGGACTGATTGCCGCCATAATCGGCGTTTTCATCGTCTGGCTTGTCCGCGGATAACCTTCGCGAGAACACGGAAGCAGACTTATCAGGACCGGCCGGGGCGCCTCGCGTTCCGGCCGGTCGCCAGAGATCGCGGGGTGCGTCCCCCGAACCCAGATGGAGGACAACGGCCTATGGCCCTGTTGAACACCCACCAGCGTCAGGCCAGCCCGTCCGCGACGGCAGGCTCCCGCCGTATTGCGCGCCGGCTTGCCGCCGCCGCCCTCGCCCTGGCCCTGGCCGTGCCCGCAACGCTCGCCGATTACGGCGTGGCCCGGGCCCAGGCTCCGGACTCGATCCCCGATCTTGCAGAATCCCTGCTCGACGCGGTGGTCAATATCTCCACGGCGCAGAACGTCACCGCACAGCGCTCCGTGCCGCTGCCGCAGGTGCCGGAAGGCTCTCCCTTCCAGGAGTTTTTCGACGAGTTCTTCAACCGGCAGAACCGCGACAACAGTCGCCCGCGCCGGGTGCAGTCGCTCGGCTCCGGCTTCGTCATCGACGGCGAGGAAGGCATCATCATCACGAACAACCACGTGATCGAGGGCGCCGACGAGATCACCGCCAATTTCAACGACGGCAGCAAGCTGGCCGCCGAGGTGATCGGCCGCGACAGCAAGACCGACATCGCCGTGCTCAAGGTGAAGCCCGTCTCTCCGCTCAAGGCCGTCTCCTTCGGCGATTCGGAGAGCCTGCGCGTCGGTGAGTGGGTGATGGCCATCGGCAACCCGTTCGGCCTCGGCGGCACGGTCACCACCGGCATCGTCTCCGCCCGGAACCGGAACATCAATTCCGGCCCGTATGACAACTACATCCAGACCGACGCCTCCATCAATCGCGGCAATTCCGGCGGCCCGCTGTTCAACCGCAACGGCGAAGTCATCGGCATCAACACCGCGATCATCTCGCCCTCGGGCGGCTCGATCGGCATCGGCTTCGCGATCCCGTCCGAGACCGCGACCAAAGTCATCGCGCAGCTGCGCGAGTTCGGCGAGACCCGCCGTGGCTGGCTCGGCGTCCGCATCCAGGAAGTGACCGACGAGATCGCCGAGAGCCTGGGCATGGACAAGGCCGAAGGCGCGCTGATCGCCGGCATCACCGAGGGTGGCCCGGCGGAAGACGCGGGCTTCGAGGCCGGCGACGTGGTGCTGGAGTTCAACGGCGCTCGCGTTCCGGCCATGCACGACCTGCCGCGCATGGTCGCCGATACGCCGGTCGGCGAGGAGGTCTCCGTCGTGGTCCTGCGCAAGGGTGAGGAAGTCACCCTGAAGGTCACGCTGGGCCGCCTCGAGGAGGCCGATGCCTCCGCCACCGCCGACAGCACCGCGCCGTCCGACAAGGCTCCGGCCGACGAGACGCCGACCGTGCTCGGCATGACCCTGTCGTCGCTCACCGAGGAGCTGCGCACGCAGTACTCCATCGCTGCCGACGTCAAGGGCGTGGTGGTCACCGCCGTCGAGGATGGCTCGGGCGCCGCTGAAAAGCGCATCGCCGCCGGCGACGTGATCGTCGAAGTCGCGCAGGAGGCTGTCTCCTCGCCCGCCGACATCATCGCCCGGGTCGACGCGCTGAAGGGCGAGAGCCGCCGCCTTGCCCTGTTCCTGATCTCGAACGCGCAGGGCGAAGTCCGCTTCATCCCGCTGACCATCGAGCCGTAGGCGCAGGCGCGGGCCCCTGCCCGAACGCAAAAAAGAAAGGCCGCGGGTTCGCCCGCGGCCTTTTTGTATTCCGTTGAACCGTGCGGCTCAGCCGGCGGCGAAGTGGCTTGCCCGGTAGCCCTGGAAATACAGCAGCGCGGTCAGGTCGCCATGGTCGACCCGTGCATCGGCCGCCGCCGCGACCGCCGGCTTTGCATGATAGGCAACGCCCAGTCCCGCCCGCTCGATCATCGCCAGATCGTTGGCGCCGTCGCCGACGGCAATCGCCGAGGACGCATCGAGCCCCTTCTCCGCCAGCAGTTCCTCCAGCCGCTGGCGCTTGGCCTCACGCCCCAGGATCGGCTCGCCAACCGTTCCGGTCAGGTGCCCGTCGGCGATCCCCAGCGTGTTCGCCTTGTTCTCGTGGAAACCGAGCTGCGCGGCGATCTCCGAGGTGAAAGCCGTAAAGCCCCCCGAAACCAGCGCGCAATAGGCCCCATGCGCCCGCATCGTGCCGACCAGTTCGCGCGCGCCCGGCGTCAGTGTGATCTGGTTCGCCAGCACCTCGCCGATCACGCTCGCCGGCAGGCCGGCCAGCATCGCGGCACGTTCGCGCAGGGCCGGCTCGAACTCCAGCTCGCCGCGCATCGCCCGCTCGGTGATCGCCGCGATCACGTCCTTCTTGCCGACGGCGGCGGCCAGTTCGTCGATGCATTCCTGCCCGATCATGGTGGAATCCATGTCGGCGATCAGCAGGCGCTTGCGTCTGCCCTCGTGCTTCTGCACAAGGACGTCGACGGGTGCGTCGGCGACCACCTCGCGCAAGCGCGCGTCGAACTCGCCGGCCTGTGCCTGCGTGCCGCCGAAGGCGAGGTCGCAGGCGATACCGGCGGCCAGCCAGTCGGCCGCAGCACCCGCCGGCAACACATGGAGCGCCCGCGCGACGAGCGTCTCGTCGAGGACCGGGCGCGAGGGATTGGCGACGAGGGTTGCGACAAGCGACATCGTGAAGCGCCTTGCAAGGGAATGAGGAAGAAGTGGCGAAACCGGTCACGTTGATAGCCGGACCCACGGCGAGCGGCAAGTCGGCGCTGGCCCTGGAGCTGGCGGCGCGCGATGGCGCCTGGATCGCCAATGCGGACAGCATGCAGGTCTATGCCGATCTCCAGGTGCTGACCGCCCGTCCCTCGCCGGCCGATCTCGCGATGGCGCCCCATCGCCTCTACGGCCATGTCGATGCGGCAGAGCCCTGGTCGGTCGCCCGCTGGCTGGAGGATATCGGCAAGGTTCTGGACGAGGCGCGCGCGGCCGGCAGACCGCTCGTCATCGTCGGGGGCACCGGCCTTTATTTCCGCGCCCTTTCGGGCGGCCTCTCCGCCGTCCCGCCGATCCCGGAAGAGATTCGCACCCGCCTGCGGACAGAGGCCGCGGACGCGCCCGCCGGCGCGCTTCACCGTCGGTTGGCCGAAGTCGACCCGCAGATCGCCGCCCGCCTCGAGCCCGGCGACACGCAGCGCATCCTGCGCGCACTGGAAGTGATGGAGGCGACCGGCCGCTCCCTCGCCTACTGGCAGCAGCAGCAGGGTCCCGTCCTGGTCGGCCCTGAGGCCGCGCGCCTGGTGCTTGCCCCGCCCCGTCCCTGGCTGCATGAGCGCATCGCCAACCGATTCCGCACGATGGTGGAGGCCGGCGCGGTGGAAGAGGCCCGCCGCCTGCTCGCCCGCAACCTTGATCCCGAACTGCCTGCGATGAAGGCGATCGGCGTGCGCGAACTCGGCTCCCTTCCCGCCGATCTCGACGGGCTGGAGCATGCCGTCGAGAAGGCGACGACCGAGACCCGCCGCTATGCCAAGCGACAGGAAACCTTCTTCCGCGGCCAGCTCGGCGACTGGCCCCGCCTCGACCCGGCCGATACTGCCGCCTGGCAACGCGTTTTACGAGGAGGCGCGTAAACTACATCTCTTGATTGAATCGCCATCATTTGCGCATAAACTTCTCGTAAACGAAGTCAGGCCTGTGGCGCCCCGGCGCGAATCCCTGCAGGCACTGTCCGGTACATCCCATCATGTGCCCCCCGGCTCGACGCGGCGAAGATCGCGCGACAGCCATTCTTCCGGAGGAAGGGCCGCAAGGTCCCGATCCCGCCAGACCGTCTTTTACGGACACCGCGCCGCCCCCATCGGCAACGGACCCGCAAGGAGAGAGACATGGCGGACAACGCGATTCTCGAGACGCAGCGCCTGCGTCTGTCCACCTTCAGTGACGCCGACACCGGCGATCTCTACGCCCTGCATTGCGATGAGGGCGTCAACCGCTTCCTCGCCTCGCACGAGGCGATCCGCTCGCGCGAAGACGCCGAGCAGCGCCTGCGCGATTATATCGAGGGTCAGGACCACCGCGGCTTCAGCCAGTGGAAAGCGACCCTGCAGGACGGCGGTTTCGCCGGCCGCGCGGGCTTTTCCGTCTATCCCGAAACCTCGGAAGTGGCGCTCAGCATCTGCCTGAAGCCGCAGCTCTGGGGCAAGGGCTACGCCTCGGAACTGGCCAGCGCCCTGGTGACCTGGTTCTTCGAGAACACCTATTTCACCCACCTGATCGCCTTCGTGGCCGCCGGCAACGACCCCGCCCGCCGCATGGTGGAAGGCATCGGCTTCTCGCAGCGCCAGCGTACGGTGATCGACGGAAACGCCTTCGACTGCCTGCAGGTGCTCTCGCCGGCCCTTGCCCGCTACGCCCGCGCCAGCGCCTGAGCGGGAATCGGGACACCGGCTTTCCGGCCTTGTAGTACCCCATACAAAAGCCCCCGGCGGATCGCTCCGCCGGGGGCTTTTTTTCTCATGTCGATCCGTCAGACCTGATGGCGGCTCAGACGGCCTTGAGTTCCTGGTGGTCCGGCTTGCTCTGGCGGGCGATCAGGCGGTTGAGCGCCGAGATATAGGCGCGGGCCGAGGCCACCAGCGTGTCGGTATCCGCGCCCTTGCCGGTCGCCATGCGGCCGTTCGACTCGAGCCGGACGGACACTTCCGCCTGCGCGTCGGTCCCTTCCGTCACCGCATGCACCTGGTAGAGCGACAGGCGCGCATCATGCGGCACGATGGTCTTGATGGCGTTGAACGTTGCGTCGATCGGACCGTCGCCCGTGCACTCGCGCGTCTCGTGGCGGCCGTTGACGTCGAGCGTCAGGATCGCCTTGCCGGCCGAGCCCGTGCCGGCGATGACCGTGAGCGCGATCACCTTGATCTGCTCGCCCTGGGTCGCGATCTCGTTCTCGACCAGGGCCTCGATGTCCTCGTCATAGACGTGCTTCTTGCGGTCGGCGAGGTCCTTGAACCGGCGGAAGGCGTCCTCGAACGCGTTGTCGCCGATCTCGTAGCCCAGCTCTTCCAGCTTCTGGCGGAAGGCATGGCGGCCCGAATGCTTTCCCATCACCAGCGAGGTGGCCTTCACGCCCACATCCTCGGGACGCATGATCTCGTAGGTCTCGGCATTCTTCAGCATGCCGTCCTGGTGAATGCCGCTTTCATGCGCGAAGGCGTTCTTGCCGACGATGGCCTTGTTGAACTGGACCGGGAAGCCGGACACCGCCGAAACCAGCTTGGAGGCGCGGGTCAGATAGCGCGGCTCGACGGAGCAGCTGTAGGGCAGCACGTCGGAGCGGGTGCGGATCGCCATGACGATCTCCTCCAGCGCCGCATTGCCGGCGCGCTCGCCGAGGCCGTTGATCGTGCACTCGATCTGCCGCGCGCCGCCGGCGACACCGGCCAGCGAATTGGCGACGGCGAGGCCCAGGTCATTGTGGCAATGCACGGAGAAGATCGCCTTGTCCGCATCCGGCACGCGGGCGCGGATCTGCTCGAACATCGACTTGTATTCGTCCGGCGTCGCATAGCCGACCGTGTCCGGCAGGTTGATCGTGGTGGCGCCGGCGCGGATCGCCGCCTCGACGCAGCGGCACAGATACTCGATCGGCGTACGGGTGGCGTCCATCGCCGACCACTCCACGTCGTCGATCAGGTTGCGGGCCCGACCGACCGTGTCGGTGATGATGTCGAGCACCTGCGCCTCGGTCTTCTTCATCTGGTGCTCCAGATGGATCGGCGAGGTGGAGACGAAGGTGTGGATGCGGCCGCGCTCGGCATGGCGTACCGCCTCGCCCGCCCGGTCGATATCGGCATGGATGGCACGGGCGAGGCCCGCGATCACCGAACGCTTGGTGCGCTTGGCGATCTCGGAGACCGCCTCGAAATCGCCGTTGGACGCGATCGGAAAGCCCGCCTCGATGATGTCGACACCCATGTCGTCGAGGATTTCGGCCACCTGCAGCTTCTCTTCCAGAGTCATGGAGGCGCCGGGCGACTGCTCGCCGTCGCGCAAGGTGGTGTCGAAAATGAAGATCTGGTCCTGGGCAGACATTATCCGTTTCCCTTCGGGTCTGGCCCTGCGCCGCTCGCGTGTTTATGGGGCGCGGGCCGAAATGCAATCGGTCGGTGAAGGTTTCGTCCCCTGAGCGCCCGCCTCCGTTCCGCTGGGAGGCAGCCGGTGCTCAGGGGCAGATAAGGAGAAGGAGGCCGCCGCGACGCAGGGCTCCGCCGCGCGTCGTGCGCGCGTCGATCGCAAAAGCGGCATATGTGCCAGCGGCGATCATGCGGTTCGTCCAGTCCTTGCGTCTTGCCCGTCAGTTGCGGGCCGGTGGCATGGGAAACGCGCCAAGCTTGCGCAAGATTTCCCGAAAGAGGCGTTAATGCACCAAGGTGGTACCCGATCGCCCGCGTCCTTGCAAGATACTTGCGCGGACTTTCATAGGTCTCGTGCTGCGGGCCTGCGCAAGAGACGAAACAGGGCGGGGTCGCCCCCGCCCTGTGTGAAATGTCAGATGCCCTCGGGGCCGCGCTGCAAGGCGGCAACGCCGGAGCGCGACACCTCCACCAGGCCGAGCGGCTTCAGGATGGCGATGAACTGCTCCACCTTGCTGGTCCGCCCGGTGATCTCGAAGACGAAATGCTCCGCCGTCGCATCGATCACGGTGGCTCGGAACGCATCCGCCAGCCGCAGGGCTTCCAGCCGCTTCTCGCCGATGCCGGCCACCTTGATCAGGGCCAGCTCCCGCTCCAGCGGCTTTTCGAAGCTGCGCCGCCGCGCCTCGACCGTCAGGTTGGTCACCCGGTGCACCGGCACCAGCCGCTCCAGCTGATGGTGGATCTGCTCGATGACCATCGGCGTGCCGGTGGTCACGATGGTGATCCGCGACAGGTGCTTCTCGTGCTCGGTCTCCGAGACGGTCAGGCTGTCGATGTTGTAGCCGCGGCCCGAGAACAGGCCGATGACGCGGGCAAGCACGCCCGGCTCGTTGTCGACCAGCACCGAGAGCGTGTGGCTCTCGACCTGCTCGACCACCTCGGCCATGAAATAGGCGGAAGGCGCATTGAGGTTCTGTGCGTTCATCTCGTTCGTCTCCGCGATCTCAGACCAGCGCCTTGCCGGCCGCGCCGATGGCATTGGCCACCGCCTCGTCGTTGGCCTCGTCCGGCAGAAGCATCTCGTTATGCGCCTTGCCCGAGGGGATCATCGGGAAGCAGTTGGCAAGGTTCGCCACCCGGCAGTCGAAGATCACCGGCTTGGGCGTGTCGATCATCTCCTGGATGGCATCGTCCAGGTCCGCCGGCTTGTCGACGACGATGCCGTGGCCGCCGAAGGCCTCCGCCAGCTTCACGAAGTCCGGCAGGCTGTCCATGTAGGAATGCGACAACCGGTTGCCGTGCAGCAGCTGCTGCCACTGGCGCACCATGCCCATGTACTGGTTGTTGAGGATGAAGACCTTCACCGGCAGCCCGAACTGCACGGCCGTCGACATCTCCTGGATGTTCATCAGGATCGAGGCATCGCCCGCGATATCGATGCACAGCGCGTCGGGATGTGCCACCTGCGCGCCGATCGCCGCCGGCAGGCCGTAGCCCATCGTGCCGAGGCCGCCCGAGGTCAGCCAGTGGTTGGGCGCGTCGAAGCCGAAGAACTGCGCCGCCCACATCTGGTGCTGGCCGACTTCCGTGGAAACGAAGGTCTTGCGGCCCTTGGTCGCCTCGTAGAGCCGCTGGATGGCGTATTGCGGCATGATGACGTCTTCCGACGGCCGGTAGGCGAGTGAGTTGCGCCCGCGCCAGCGGTCGATCTGCTCCCACCACGACTTCAGCGCCGGCGCGTCGAGCTTGTGCCCGCTGGTCCGCCACAGCCGGACCATGTCCTCCAGGACATGGGCGACGTCGCCGACAATCGGGATGTCGACCTTCACCGTCTTGTTGATGGACGACGGGTCGATGTCGATATGCACCTTGAACGACTTGGGCGAGAACGCGTCGATCCGGCCGGTGATGCGGTCGTCGAAGCGCGCGCCGATGCAGATCATGACGTCGCAATCGTGCATCGCCATGTTGGCTTCGTAGGTGCCGTGCATGCCGAGCATGCCCAGCCAGTTATCACCGGAGGCCGGATAGGCGCCGAGGCCCATCAGCGTCGAGGTGATCGGCGCGCCGGTCAGCTGCACCAGCTCGCGCAGCAGCTGGGTCGCCGCCGGGCCGGAATTGATGACGCCGCCGCCGGTATAGAAGATCGGCTTGCGCGCCCGCGACAGCAGGTCGACCGCGTGGCGGATCAGCTCGATATCGCCCTTGACCTTCGGCCGGTACGACTTGTGAGCGATATGCGTCGGCGGATCATAGATGCCGGTGGCGAACTGGATGTCCTTCGGCACGTCGACGACGACCGGGCCCGGACGGCCGGAGGTCGCGACATAGAAGGCTTCGTGCAGGATGCGCGGCAGGTCCTCGATCCGCTTCACCAGCCAGTTGTGCTTGGTGCAGGGACGGGTGATGCCGACCGTGTCGCATTCCTGGAAGGCATCGCTGCCGATCAGATGCGTCGGCACCTGGCCGGTGATGCAGACCAGCGGGATGGAGTCGAGCAGGGCATCGGTCAGCGCAGTGACCATGTTGGTCGCGCCGGGGCCGGAGGTGACCAGCACGACGCCCGGCTTGCCGGTCGAGCGGGCATAGCCCTCGGCCGCGTGGCCCGCGCCCTGTTCGTGGCGCACCAGGACGTGCTCGATCTCGTCCTGCTGGATGATCTCGTCATAGATCGGAAGCACGGCACCGCCGGGATACCCGAACACATGCTTGACCCCCTGGTCCTTGAGTGCCTGCAACACCATTTCGGCGCCGGTCATCTCGCGCTTCATCGTTCCTGTCCTCGATCGTCGCGGCGTCGTCGCCCCGAACCGTCCGTTTCGTCTTCCGCCACGTCGTCCCGCGCAAGTCAGGTCCGGGCGCTCTCTGGCATGCGGCCAATAAAAAAGGCCTCCGGTGGAGGCCTCGCGCGCGCTGAGCTGTCTGGGAAACCGAGTGTTACCTCGTCCCGGCCGCGCGCGCCCCGCATACAAGAATGAGCCCGATGCTCTTCGTCACGTCAAATCCGTCCTGTTCGGCGGTGTTACCAATATGCCTGTCCGCCTGCCCCTCGTGAGGCGCCTCCGGAAGGCGTGTCGGTCGCCCAACGCTCATGACAGGGTCATGTTGCGACTTAGCCGATCCGACGCCGCGCAAACTAGACGCGCCGCCTGCCCCGGTCAAGCGCATTATCCGGAAATTTCGCAAAGCACCCCGTGGACTTGCCGAATCTTGCAAAACCGCTGTCCCGCCCTCCCGCGGCCCGCATGATCCGGTGCTACGCGCCCTTGACCGCGATGAGGCCGAGCGCGCATCCCGCTCTCCCTTCCGGCAAAAGATATCCCCAAGCGAAAGGCTTCGGTTTTCGGCGCAAAGCCTTGCGCCCGGGCCGGTTTTCGCCTGCCGGCGAAAAGACCCTTGCATCCGCCTCGCAGCCTCTGTATACACCCGTCTCACAGCGGGCGGCGACACACGCTTTCCGCTTCGGGACACTGTTGCAGTGAACTCTTGGACACCAAGAATCACAGGCATGAATGTTCCGAAAGGCCGAAATGGCCCGTGGGTGTATAGCTCAGTTGGTAGAGCAGCTGACTCTTAATCAGCCGGTCCTGGGTTCGAATCCCCGTGCACCCACCACTTCCTTCCCTTGTCTGTCATCGACGCTCCGCACGGAACCGCATCGCCGGTTTCGTTTGACCTGCATGTTCTCGCAGGATTGACGGGCTGTCGCTGGCCGCGAACATGACAGAGACAATTTTCGCTGTCCGCACGCATTCTCAAGCCGTTTTCAGCCGATTGATGAAACAGATCTTTTCCTCGCCCGCCTACACCGTCATCGAGCATGTTCCCGCCGAGGCGCGCACGGATGTCGTGATGGTGACGCTGGCCAACCGGATGCCGGAAGACGGCCCGCGCCGCCCCTTCGCCCACCACATCCTCGCCCCGCTCGGCTACCGCACGCTCAACCTCGTGCCGGCCAGCAACGACTGGTACCAGTCCGAGGGCATCGAGGAGACGCTTGATTTCATCCGCGAGAGCAGCCGGAGCGAGCACACGATCGGCTTCGCCGCCTCGATGGGCGCCTTCGGCCTGGTGAACTATGCCGACCTGCTCGGCCTCGACGCCGCGCTCGCCTTCAGCCCACAATTTGCGCTGGAGCGCAGCCTGGTGCCGTTCGAAACGCGCTGCGAGGACGACGCCATACGGATGGGGCCCTTCCCCCGCCACCGCATCACCACCCGCCCGCAACCCGAACGCCTCGTCGTCTACTACGACACTGAGTATCTGCTCGACACGCAGCAGGTCGACCTCATCGCCGAGCATCTCGACTTCACGCGGGTCCCCTGCCCCGGCGCCGTGCACAACGTTCTCGGCACGTGGTACCGTCAGCGCCAGCTTCAGGAAAAGGTCCGCGAGGCCATCGGGGCCGTCAGCCCCGCTTGACCCCGCCGCAACGTTTTTCACCGTGCACGGGTTGGTTGAAGCGCGCCTTCGTTCCTATATGCTCCACCAACCCCGGGTTCCGGGCGGCATCGTCCGTCCTGCGCCCTCGAACCCGCATTCGTGCGCGCGTTCGTCCTTTTCCCTCTTTCATCCGGCCCCTTCATGGCACCCATCCTTTCCATTTCCGGTCTGTCGAAGACCTATGACACCGGCTTTCAGGCACTGAAATCCGTGTCGCTCGACATCGAGAAAGGCGAGGTCTTCGCCCTTCTCGGACCCAACGGCGCCGGCAAGACGACCTTGATCAGCATCGTCTGCGGCATCGTCAACGCCTCCTCGGGCAGCGTCACGGTCGACGGAAACGACATCGTCCGCGACTACCGTGCTGCCCGCTCCCTGATCGGCCTCGTGCCGCAGGAGCTCACCACCGACGCCTTCGAGACCGTCTGGGCGACGGTTTCCTTCAGCCGCGGCCTGTTCGGCAAGCCCAAGGCCCCGGCCATCGTCGAGAAGGTCCTGCGCGACCTTTCCTTGTGGGACAAGAAGGACAACAAGCTCGTCACCCTGTCCGGCGGCATGAAGCGGCGCGTGCTCATCGCCAAGGCGCTCGCCCACGAGCCGCGCGTCCTGTTCCTCGACGAGCCCACCGCCGGCGTCGACGTGGAGCTGCGCCGCGACATGTGGCGGGTGATCCGCGAGCTGCGCGACACGGGCGTCACCATCATCCTCACCACCCACTACATCGAGGAAGCCGAGGAGATGGCCGACCGGGTCGGCGTCATCAACAAGGGCGAGATCATTCTGGTGGAGGACAAGGCCGAGTTGATGCGCAAGCTCGGGCGCAAGCAGCTGACCCTACATCTGGCCGACCCGCTGTCCGCCGTGCCGGCCGGCCTTTCGGCCCACAACCTGGAGCTTTCCAGCGACGGAAGCGAGCTGGTCTACACCTACGACACCCAGGGCGAGCGCACCGGCATCACCGCCCTGCTGCAGGACCTCAACGCCGCCGGCATCCGCTTCCGCGACCTGCAGACCCGGCAGAGCTCGCTGGAAGAGATCTTCGTCAACCTCGTCAGGACGCCGTCATGAACATCCATGCCATCAAGGCGATCTACAGGTTCGAGATGGCCCGCACGGGCCGCACCCTGTTCCAGAGCATCGTCTCCCCCGTCATCTCCACCTCGCTCTATTTCGTCGTCTTCGGCGCGGCCATCGGTTCGCGCATCTCCGAAGTGGACGGCATCAGCTACGGCGCCTTCATCGTGCCGGGGCTGATCATGCTGTCGCTGTTGACGCAGAGCGTGTCGAACGCCTCGTTCGGCATCTACTTCCCGCGCTTCACCGGCACGATCTACGAGGTGCTCTCCGCCCCCGTCTCCTATCTGGAGATCGTCATCGCCTATGTCGGGGCGGCTGCCACGAAGGCGATCATCGTCGGATTGATCATCCTGGCGACGGCCGCGCTCTTCGTGCCGCTGCAGATCCAGCATCCGGGCTGGATGCTGCTGTTCCTGATGCTGACGGCGGTCACCTTCGCCCTGTTCGGCTTCATCATCGGCATCTGGGCCGACAATTTCGAGAAGCTGCAATTCGTGCCGATGCTGATCATCACGCCGCTCGCCTTCCTTGGCGGCAGCTTCTACTCGATCTCGATGCTGCCGCCCTTCTGGCAGAAGGTGACGCTGTTCAACCCGGTGGTCTATCTGATCAGCGGCTTCCGCTGGAGCTTCTACGGCCAGGCGGATGTCGACGTCGGCGTGAGCCTCGCCATGACGCTGCTGTTTCTGGGGCTCTGCCTTGCGGTGATCTGGTGGATCTTCCGCACCGGCTACCGGCTGAAGTCCTGATCCGAAAATCCGGTGCGGGCCGCCTCGCGGCCCGCCCGCCAGCGCTTGGCGCTCAGACGGCGACCGCCGCCTTGATATGCGGATGCGGATCGTAGCCAACCAGCTCGAAATCCTCGAAGCGGAAGGCAAAGAGGTCGGTCACCGCCTCGTTGATCTTCATCTGAGGCAGCGCGCGCGGTTCCCGCGACAGCTGCTCGCGCGCCTGATCCAGGTGGTTCAGGTAAAGATGCGCGTCGCCGAACGTGTGGATGAACTCGCCCGGCTCGTATCCCGTCACCTTCGCCACCATCATCGTCAGCAGCGCGTAGGACGCGATGTTGAACGGCACGCCGAGGAACACGTCGGCCGAGCGCTGGTAGAGCTGGCAGGACAGCCGGCCGTCGGCGACATAGAACTGGAAGAAGGCGTGGCACGGCGGCAGCGCCATCTCGTCGACCAGCGCCGGGTTCCACGCCGAGACAATCAGGCGCCGGCTGTCCGGCGTCTTGCGGATCTGCTCCAGCAGCTTGGCAATCTGGTCGATGGACCCGCCGTCCGGCGCCGGCCACGAGCGCCACTGGTAGCCGTAGACCGGGCCGAGATCGCCGTTCTCGTCGGCCCACTCGTCCCAGATCCGCACCCCGTTTTCCTTCAGGTAGCGGATGTTGGTGTCGCCGGCCAGAAACCACAGCAGTTCATGGATGATCGACTTCAGGTGCAGCTTCTTGGTCGTCACCATCGGGAAGCCGTCGGCAAGGTCGAAACGCATCTGGTGGCCGAACACGGAAATGGTTCCCGTGCCCGTCCGGTCGGTCTTCTTCACGCCCTCGTCGAGGATGCGCTGCATCAGCTCGTGATATTGCCGCACGCTGCCGTCCGCCTACCGATTGTCAGTCCGATTCTCTGCACCGTCATGGTTGCCCGGCTGCGGCGCGAAGGGCAAGCGAACCTGCGTGCTCGTCCCTGCAATCCACCGGCGGCCGTTGCCGCGGCAGGGCTCAGTCTCCGGCGGCAAGCGCCGGCCAATTGGCCTGCGCCTTGTCGATGAAACCCGGGATGTCCTTGCGCCAGCGCGACTGGATGTCGTCGCTGTAGTTGAGATAGAGCCGCCCCTCGACGATATCCCAGTTCTGCGGATCGCCCTTGGCGAGCTTGCCCTGGGCCACCGCCCAGGAGCAGTAGCCGCCATAGGCCGGGGCGTATTTCTCCGGCTCGGCCAGGAACGCCTCCCGGCTCGCCTCGCTGGCAAAGCGCCATGTCGCACCGCGATAATCGGTCGTGATCTCCGGCGATCCCTCGACCGGGCGCCCCTGCGTGAAATAGGCGACCGGGTCGTAGCCGCCAACGGCGACCCCTTCGACGATGCCCGTGTACACCTGTCCCGTATCGCTGCTGCCGCCGAGCCCGAACCAGCCCGCGCTCGCCGTGCCGGCGACAAGCACCGTGGCGGCGCCGACCAGCATCGCCTGCCTGCGCGAAATTCTGCTTGAGCGTTCCCGTGTCATCGCCTTGTCCTCCGCGCCCCCGCACCTTTCCAGCACCTCACCCGTTTCTAGCGCGACCCGGTGCTCTCCTGCCAATGACGTCGTCTCACAAGCCTGCGATGGCCCGCATCCCCTGGCGTTCCGGGCACTCGCCGGCTGATCGCAGGGCGCGCCGGCCTGTCCGGCGGGCGGGGTTTTCCCAAGCCTTGCGATGGTTGACACGCGCCCCTTTTCAGCCGCCCTCGCTGCCCCTATATTCACGGGTGCCGGTGCAAGCCGGCTATGGCGATAAACGGACTTCGAAATAAGCCTATCGGACCCGGGGGCGGTACCCGGCGCCTCCACCCAAGCCCGCCGCACGACCTGATCGGTCGGCGGGTTTCGGCGGGGGCGAAATAGGATCGACGAGGGTGTAAAGGTCGTTCTTTTGCTCGGCATGGTTCCGCCGTTATCGGGCCGTCTCAATAGTTGCAAATGACAACTATGCTATGGACAACGCTGTCGCCGCGTAATGCGGTGCCGGTAGTCCTTTAAGCCCTGGCGGTTAGCCCCGTCAGGCGGGGTCCGGAGGCACCTGGCAACAGAAGCCTCCACTCAATTTTCGTCGACTTCGGCCCGCCTGGATCCGTCCTGCGGACAAGAGGCAGGGGCCTTGAGGTCGGCGCAAGCGGTGTCCAGCGGGCGGTTCTCGCGAAAAAAAGCGGGGCAAGCACCAAAAGGCCGGTGGCGAGCGCTGATCGGCGCTTTTCATTCGTGTCTTCGCGCGCCATGTTGGGCGCGACCCGATTCTCACGTTCAGTAAGTGCGATGGCCGAAGACCTGATCCGCTACGATATCGTCATTCAGGACGCCCTGCGCGGTGCCGTCCGCAAGATCCTCTCCGAGGTCGCCCGCGTCGGCCTGCCCGGCGAGCACCATTTCTATATCGCCTTCGAGACCACCGCGCCGGGCGTGCGCATCTCATCGCGCCTGCACGAGCGGTACCCGAAGGAAATGACCATCGTCCTGCAGCACCAGTTCTGGGACCTGACCATCGGCGAGCACGCCTTCGAGGTCGGCCTGTCCTTCGGCGGTATCCCCGAAAAGCTGTTCGTCCCGTTCTCGGCGATCAAGGGTTTCTTCGACCCGTCCGTCCAGTTCGCGCTGGAGTTCGAGCCGGGCAAGACGGCCGAGGAGCTGCCCGAGGAACTGGTCGAGGCGGCCCGCGAGCAGGAGCGCGCGGAGGCTACCTTGTCGGCCGTCGAGAAAACGACGGTTGACGCAAAATCAGATAAGATTGCGCCGGTTCAGGACAAAATTTCGCAAAATTCTGATCAATCGGAAAAGCCGGAGTCCAAGGAGGACAAGTCCGGCGAGCAGGGCGGCGCCGACGTCGTTTCACTCGACGCTTTCCGCAAGAAGACCTGAGAAACGGCCGGACCACGCAACCAGCATCGGCCGCAAGGGGACGGATGATGAGCGGGGATATCGTCAATCTGAGGCAGGCGCGCAAAGCACGCACTCGGCGCGAAAAAGACGAGAAGGCAGCCCAGAATCGCAGCCTTTTCGGCCGCACCAAGGCCGAGAAATCCCGCGACCGCATCGAGGCCGAAAAGGCACTTGTCCACATCGAGGGCCACCGTCGTGCCCCCTCTGACGGAGCCCCCGACGGCACCGGCGAGGAAGACTAATCCCCCATGCTGGCCAAACGCTCCCTCACCCTGCACGGCCACCGCACCAGCCTGGCGCTGGAGCCGGAGTTCTGGGAGGTGCTGGAGGAAATGGCCGAGGCCGAAGACGTCAGCCTGCCGGCCCTTGTCGCCCGCATCGACGATGCCCGCGAAATGGAAGCTGACGGCAGCGGCGATCTGCCTTCCTCGCTCTCCTCGGCCCTGCGCGTCGCCGCGCTCGCCCATTGCCGGGCGAAGGCCAACGCGGCCTGATTTAGCGTTTCAAATCAAGGATTGACGTGCGCGAGCGGCGGCCCCGCGATCAGCGATCCGGTGTCGGCCCGACGAAAACCGGTGGGTCGAGCGGCGGCAACAGCTGCATGGGCCGGCCGACACCTGCCTCCCCGCTCGCTGAGCCCGTGGTCGCAGGATCGTCCAGCGCCCGGCGGATCCGCTCGCCGAAACTCGCAGCCGGTGTTTGCGCCGGAGCCGCCTGTTGCTGCTGGCGGCGCTGTTCGGCCCGCCGTCGTTCGGCGGCACGGCGCTCTTCCTCGGCCTTTCTTGCTGCTTCTGCCTTGCGGGCCTCTTCAGCCTTTCTCGCCTCCTGCGCCTTGCGAGCCTCTTCCGCCTTGCGGGTCTCTTCGGCCTTGCGGGCCTCCTCCGCCGCGCGCTCTTCCTCCAGCTTGCGGGTGGCGTCCTCGTCCTGCAGCTGCTGCTGTTCCCGTTCCTTGCGGCGCTTTTCCTCGCGTGATCTCCGCATCTCGCGCATCAACCGGTCGCGCTCGGTGATCTCCGCCTGCAGGTCCTCCACGCGCTGCACCTCCTGCTCGAAGGCGCGCAACGTCAGGAATGCGGTGAACGGCGCGATGTCGATGGTACGCTGCGGCTCGGCCAGCGGCCCGGAGAAGACAAGCCCCACCTGCGCTTCCGCACCCGTCACCGCCTCCTCGCCCGGATCGACCCGCAGCGAGAAATCGCTCTGCAAGGTCAGGGCCTTGAGGTCCGCCTGGGCGTTGCCGAAGATCGAGGCGTCGCGGTTGTCGACCCGCGCATTGCTGATCCGCATGACGCCGCCGGCGATCGAGGCGCTGGCCTCCAGCTCGGCGAAGGGCAGCACGCCCGCATCGAGATGGCTGGCAAAGGCGGTGCGGATCGCCTCGTCATTGAGGTCCAGCCCGGCATCGACGGCGCGGATCACCAGCGCGAAGGCGTCCGGATTGAGGCTGCGGATTTCCCCGTTCTCGACGCTTAGCGTTCCCCCGCCGGTGAGACCTGAGACGATACCCGAAAGCGAGCGGCCGCTGCCTTCGACATCGAGGTTTATGTTTGCCGCGCCCGTTGCGACCGGCCGTCCCGCCCGCCGCCAGACGAGTTCTTCCAGCCGCGCCCCATCGACCCGCAGCGAGGCGGTCATGCCCGCCTGGCCGGCCGAGCGCTTCAGCGTGTACGCGCCCGTCAGGTCGCCGCCGGCAAAGCCCGCCTTGGCGACGTCCAGCGACAGCGCGTCGTCCTTCAACGAAACCCGTGCAGTCACATTGCTGGCCGGCGGCAGCGGGGCAAGAACCATGCGCTGCGCGCTCACCTCGAGCGACAGATCCACACCCGAGACGACCGGCGGTCCGAACGCGGCCTCGGACCAGGCGCCGCTGGTCGAGGCCGCCAGCTGATCAGCCCCGAGCAGAAGATCGCTCAACTCCGAAATATCCAGCTCCGACAAGGAGATGGTGCCTCGGATCTGCGGGTCGAGGCTCGCCATCGCCCGGCGCAGGTCGAGGCGCAGATCCGCGTCGAGCCGCATCCCTGCGAATGCACCGGAAAGGCCGGACAGCGTGAAGCGATCCCCCTCGCCTTCCAGCACCGCCGCCAGATCGACCGCGCCTGCCGAGGCATCGAGCGAGGGCAGGCGCCCGGTCAGCAGCGCCAGCGGCATCAGGTCCGGGGCGCGCAGAGCAAGATCGGCCGTGTAGCGGCTGTTGCCGCTCTCCGGCAGGGTCAGCGTGCCGGATGCCGTCAGTTCCGACGGGCCCAGATAGAGCCGTCCGTGGCCCTCCAGCCCTTCCTCCGGGATGCCCGCCGCCCCGATCTCCACCCGCGCCTCGCCGAGGCTGCCGACCGGCAGCATCGTCACGCCCAGCTGGGTCACCAGATCGGCCGCTTCGGCCGCACTGAAGCTTGCCTCAAAGTCGAGGGAGGCCGCCCGCCAGCGGTCGAGCCGCCCGTCGAGGCCGAGATTGATATCCACATTGGTGCCGCCGGCCGTGCCGCGGGCGACAAGGCTTGCCTGGGTCCCGGCGCTGTCGCTGCCCCCGTTCGCCTCCCCCTGAAAGGTCAGCGTCAGCTTGGCAGGGGCGAAGGCGCCCGGCCGGCCAGCGAACTCGCGGACCATGCGGTTTTCCGGGGCCAGCGCCATCGCCAGCGCCGCAACGCCATCGAGCCGTTCGGCGTCGACATCGACCTCCAGCGCGCCGGACGGCGTCGTCGACAGCTTCTCGATCCGCCCCTTGGCTCCAAGGCGCGCGCCGGACAGGTCCGCCACCTGCGCCTCGTCGATCACCAGCGTGTCGTCGCGGTAGGACGCGCGCAGCCGCGTGGAGGAGGCCGAGAGCGTGCCGAAGCTCATTTCCTCGGCAAAGAGGTTGAGTGCCAGTTCCGTTCCGGTTCCGGCGATCCCTGCGGCCAATCCGGCCTCGTTGCCAAGGAACAGCCGGGCCAGCTGTCCCACCTGGTTGCCGTCGATGCGCTTGGCGTCGAGATCCGCCTCGAAGACCGGGTTCTTTCCTTCTTCCGCCGACCAGGAAATCGCGCCCTCTCCCCGGTCCTCGCCGATCTCGAACGCGAAATCGGTGAGCGACACATGCCCCACCGCCGCATCGATCCGGCTCTCCACCGCGAAGGGCGTTGCCGCGATTCCGCGTGCTCCGTCCTTGCGCCACCAGTCGGCGAAAGCGACCGGCTGGGCGACGGACGCGGCGAAACTCCCGCGGAAGGTCGGCTCCGGCTGCAGGCCGAGATCGCCGCGCACGAGAAATTCTCCCCTCCCCGGCATCCGGCCCGACAGCTCGGATATCCTCCATCCGCTTGCCAGCCGGTCGGCCTTCAGCAGCACGTCCTGCGTCAACCCGCCCCCCGACACGATCGCGGGAACAGAGAACTCGATGCTGCCGTCGATGGGCGGATGCGGAAGTCCGCGCAAGGCCGCAAGAAGCTCGACGCCGGTCTCGGCGGCCGCCAGCGGCTCGGCCGGTCCCCGTCCGGCGATACGGTCGAGATCGATCTGCCGCGCCGCAGCCTTGACGTCGAAGCGGTAGGGCTCGGCCAGCGTGAAGTCCGCACCGCCCTCCAGCGTCACCGGGCGGTCTTCGGGACCGTAGCGGAACGTGGCGCCGCTCAGGGCAAGCTTTGCGATGTCGAGCGCGAAACCGCCCTCGCTGCGCCAGGCGTGACGAGCCTGCTCCTCCGGCGTGACCGAGGCCAGCGTATAGCTGCCCTCATAGCCAGGCCGGCTGTCCGAAAGGGTCAGCGTCCCGTCCATCACCAGATCGACCGGCACGGAGACAGGCGTCACCCCGGCGCGCAGACGCAAGCCTCCAGCAGGATCGCGCCGCCCCGTGGCCAGAACCACGGTCGCCCGCTGGCCGCGATAGCTCGCCATGCCATCCAGCTTGAACGGCCCGAGCATCGAGCGGGCCGTGACCAGGAGGTCGATGTCGTCGATCCGGTGGCTCTGGCCGTTGCGCGCGTCGATGATCGTCAGATCGCCGTCGCGGATCGTCGCCTGCTCGAGCATCACGAGATCCGGGTCGACCTCGGAGATTAGCCCGTTGCGCGCCCTTGCGGTGAACCAGTCGAGCCGCCCCTCCTCGTCGATGGACAGCCGCAGGTTCGGCCGGTCCATCGTGAGATCGATGATCCGGACCTCGCCCTTCAGCAGCGGCGGCAGCTCGATGCGCATCTCGAAGCGCTGGACCGCCAGCAGCGGATCCTCGGGCTCGCCCACCCGCACATCGGAAAAGGTCAGGGTCGGCGTCGGGAGCAGGCGCATCTCCGCCTCTCCCATCACCGCCACCCGATGGCCGAGCAGCTGCTCGCCATAGCGCTCGAATGTGGTGCGATAGGCCGTCCAATCGATGAGGAACGGTCCGACCAGCGCTGCCAGCAGCACCGCGATCACGGTCACGCCAATCGTGATGTAGATCGAATTCAGCGCCCTGGCCTCCCGTTTGCGCACCGCATCGCGGCTGTCAGTCCAGCCGGACGATCTTGCCCGGATTGAGGATGTTGTCGGGATCGAGAGCCTTCTTGATCGCCGCCATCATGTCGAGGCCGGCGCCATGCTCGCGGGCAAGGTATTTCATCTTGCCCTGGCCGACGCCGTGCTCACCGGTGCAGGTCCCGCCCATTTCGATGGCGCGCCAGTTGAGCCTTTCGATGAAGGCCTCAGTCTTGGCGATCTCCTGCGGATTGTCGACATCTACCAGCACGAGGACGTGGAAATTGCCATCGCCCACATGGCCGACCAGCGGGGCGAGCAGGCCGTTGGCCTCCACATCCTTGTAGGTCTCGTCGATGCACTCCGCCAGTCGCGAGATCGGCACGCAGACGTCGGTCGAAACGCCCTTGCACCCCGGCCGCAGGCCGAGCGCTGCCCAATAGGCATCGTGCCGCGCCTTCCAGAGCCGGGTGCGCTCCTCCGCCTTGGTGGCCCAGACGAACTCGCCGCCGCCGTTGTCGCGCGCGATTTCTCCGAAGATCTCGCTCTGCTCGCGCACGCCCGCCTGCGTGCCATGGAATTCCAGGAACAGGGTCGGCGCTTCCTGCAAGTCCAGCTTGGAATAGGCGTTGCACGCGCGAATCTGGTTGGCGTCGAGCAGCTCGATACGCGCCACCGGCAGGCCGGACTGGATGGTGGTGATCACCGCGTTGCAGGCGGATTCCAGGTCCGGGAAGGGGCAGACCCCGCCCGAAACGGCCTCCGGAATCCCGTAGAGGCGCAGCGTCACCTCGGTGATGATGCCGAGCGTGCCTTCCGAGCCGACCATCAGCCGGGTGAGATCGTAGCCGGCCGCCGTCTTCTTGGCCCGTCCGCCGGTATGCACGATGCGCCCGTCGGCCGTCACCACGGTCAGCGCCAGCACGACGTCCTTCATCGTGCCGTAGCGCACCGCATTGGTGCCGGAGGCGCGCGTCGCCGCCATGCCGCCAAGGCTCGCATCCGCGCCAGGATCGATAGGAAAGAACAGGCCCGTGTCGCGCAGATATTCATTGAGCTGGGTGCGGGTCACGCCGGCCTCGACCACGCAGTCGAGATCCTCGGCATTGACCTGCAATACCCGGTTCATCTGCGACACGTCGACGGAGATACCCCCGGCCGGCGCGTTGACATGGCCCTCCAGCGAGGAGCCGGTGCCGAAGGGAATGATCGGCACCTTGTGCTGGGCGCAGATCTGCACGACATCCGCGACCTCTTGCGTCGAATGGGCAAAGACCACCCCGTCGGGAGCCTGATTCGGCAGCCAGGTGGTGGTATGGCCGTGCTGTTCGCGCACCGCGGCCGAGGTCGTGAAGCGTTCGCCGAACCGCTGCGCGAGGATCTTCAGCGCAAGGTCGATCCCTTCCTCGTTGCGTTGTACGGATGCCTGTAGGCTTGCAAGGCTCATTATTCTCTCCCGCTCAACCGATGCCGACGTCTCCGGCGCCTGCGGGCACCTGGCGCGAATTTGCGTTTCCTGCCGGTCTCGGACTAGGTTTGGCGCAAACTAGCAAAAACGGCAATCCCGGCCAAAGACTTCCGCCCGTTTCACCCGCAGCCGGAACAGGCCGGCGAGCCTCACAGGATGGAAGGAGCGCCATGTCACAGCCGAGCCGCCAGCCGGCCCCCTTCACCGGGTCGATCCAGGAGGTCAGAAGCGAGTGGCTGGACTATAACGGCCATCTCAACATGGCCTACTACAATGTCCTCTTCGACACGGCGCTCGACGAGGCCTTCATCCACCTTGGTCTTGGCCCGGACTATGCCCGCGAGCGCGGCGCCTCCTTCTTCACCGCCGAGACCCACCTTTGCTACCTGCGCGAACTCAACGGGGGAGATCGCGTGCGCGCCACGGTTCAACTCGTTGATTTCGACGCCAAACGGGCGCATCTCTACCAGGAGCTTCACCACGCGGACGACGGTTTCCTCTCGGCAACGTCCGAGCAGGTCTCTCTGCATGTCGACCTTGCCGCCCGCAAGGTGGTGCCATGGCCGCAGGACGTGCTGGAGCGGCTGGAGGAGATGAGGGAGAGCCATGCGGTGCTCGGCCGGCCCGAGCGGTCCGGGCGACGTATTTCCCTTGAAAGACGCTGACGAAAGACGCTTGAGGCTCAAAGAGCCAGGCGGACGGCTGGACGAGCGATGACCGGTCTGCTGACGCAATTGAAACGCCTGCCCGTGCTGACCGCGGGATGGATCAAGCCGAACATCCGGCTTTTCCGCTCCACGCGCCTGCCGCTGGTCTGGGCGCTCGCCATCGTCATCGGCGTCCTGACCGCGATTGCCGCCATCCTGTTCCGCATGGCCATCGGCGCCTTCCAGTGGCTGTGGCTCGGCACCTCGGCGGAAACGGTTATCACCGCCGCCGCGACGGTGCCCTGGTGGGTTATCCTGCTGGCCCCGACGCTCGGCGGACTGTGCATCGGCATCTTCCTGCAGACGATCCAGCCCAAGCAGCGCACCGGCGGCGTGCCCGACGTGATCGAGGCCCGCGTCCAGGGCGGCCGCGGCCTGCCCTTCTGGTCCGGCATTTCCTCCGCCTTCCTCACCTCCGCCTCGCTCGGCTGCGGCGCCAGCGCCGGCCGCGAGGGCCCCGTCGTGCATCTGGGCGCAACCATCGGCACCGCGCTCTGCCAAACGTTCCGCCTGCCCGATGCCGCCCGGCGCATCCTGCTTGCCTGCGGCGTCGCCAGCGCGGTGTCCGCCTCGTTCAACGCGCCGATCGCCGGCGTTCTCTTCGCCCATGAGGTCATTCTCGGCCACTACGCGATGACCGCCTTCGTGCCTATCGTCATCGCCTCGGTGCTCGGCACACTGATGTCGCGCCTGTGGTTCGGCGACATTGCCGCCTTCTCGATCCCCGAATACCAGATCTCCTCCTTGCTGGAGATGCCGGCCTTCGCCCTGCTCGGCCTCACCTGCGCCGCCGTGGCGGTGATCTTCCAGTTCTCGTTGATCGGCACGGACTGGGTGGCCCGGAACATCTCCATGCCGCTGTGGCTGCGCCCGGTGATCGGCGGGCTGGCGGTCGGCGCCATCGGCATCGTCTTTCCCGGCGTTCTCGGCGTCGGTTACGAGGCGACCGACCTTGCCCTGCGCCAGGAACTGCCGCTGATGACCATGCTGGCGCTGCTGGTCGCCAAGACGGCCGCGACATCAATCACCCTTGCCTCGCGCTTCGGCGGCGGCATCTTCTCGCCAGCGCTCTATCTGGGGGCGATGACCGGCGGCGCATTCGGCCTGATCGCGGCGGCCGCCTTCCCCGAGCTCGCCTCTTCGCACGGGCTCTATGCGATCCTCGGCATGGGCGCCGTTGCGGCCGCTGTCCTCGGCGCGCCGTTCTCCACCACGATGATCGTGTTCGAGCTGACCGGCGGCTATGCGCTGTCCATCGCGCTGCTGATCGCCGTTTCCATCGCCACCGGCCTGACCCAGGCGGTGCACGGGCGCTCCTATTTCCACTGGCAGCTGGAAATGCGCGGCGTGATGCTGAACGAGGGCGCGCACAAGTGGCTGGTGCGCATCGTCCACGTCTCGGATTTCGTCGAGCGGCTGCCGGACGACGCGGAACCGCAAACCCACGATCCGGAGGCCGACGGCGCCAGCCTCAAGCTCGACGACACGCTGGAGGCAGCGCTGAAGGTCTTCGACGAGAGCGGCACCAACCGGCTGCCGGTGGTGGATGCGGCCGATCACACCAAGGTCATCGGCCACGCCACCCATGTGCGGGCGCTGCGCTTCTTCAATGCCGAGCTGATCAACAACCAGGTTGAGGAGCACCGCTGAGCGGCGCTCCTCGACCCGTTATAGCGGCGCCGTCGCCCGCTCGAGCCAGGCCCGCGTCGCCTCGTCGACCAGCGGCCCCAGCTCGCGCAGGACGCGGGCGTGATAGGCGTCGAACCAGGCCCTCTCCTCGGCGCTGAGCATCTCCGCCGCCACCGCCCGTCGGTCGATCGGGGCCAGCGTCAGTGGCTCGAAGCCGAGCATCGCCCGCTCGCCGCCCTCGATGGCTGCCGGCGGCGTCACCAGCTCCAGGTTCTCGATCCGGATGCCGTGGCTGCCGTCGCGATAGTAGCCCGGCTCGTTGGAGACGATCATGCCCGGCTCCAGCGGCACATGGCCGGTCTTGGCGATGCGCTGCGGCCCCTCGTGCACCGACAGGTAGGAACCGACGCCATGGCCCGTGCCATGGTCGAAGTCGAGACCGGCCTTCCACAGGGCGATACGGGCCAGCGCATCGATCTGCGCGCCGCTGGTGCCGACCGGAAACCGCGCGGTGGCGATGGCGATATGCCCCTTCAGCACCAGCGTGAAATGGCGCTTGTGCTCCTGCGACACCTCGCCGACGGCAACGGTGCGGGTGATGTCGGTGGTGCCGTCCTCGTACTGGGCACCCGAATCGATCAGGAACAGGCTGTTATCCGGGATCGGCAGGTTGCTGCCCCGGTCGACCCGGTAGTGGCAGATCGCGGCATTGGGACCGGCTGCCGAAATGCTGTCGAAGGAAATCTCCTTCAGCTTGCCGGTCTCGGCGCGGAACGCCTCCAGCCGCTCGGCAACGGCGATCTCATCGAGCCCTCCGGCAGCCGCCGCGCCATCCAGCCAGCACAGGAAGCGGGCAAAGGCCGCACCGTCGCGTAAATGCGCGGCCCGCGCACCGGCGATCTCCGCCGCGTTTTTCACCGCCTTGGCCTTGGTCACCGGATCCGCGCCATGCTTCACCTTGCCGCCGGCGGCAAGGACGGCGCTCGCCAGCGCATCGCCCGCCCAGTCGGGATCGACCAGCACCGTGGCCCCCGACGACCCGAGCGCGCTCAGCGCGCCCGTCAGCCCGCCCGGCTCGGCGATGTCGGCCAAGGCCTCCAGATGGTCGCGCGAGGCATTGGTGAGCTTGCGGGCGTCGATGAAGATCTGCGGGCGCCCCTCGCGCGGCAGGATGGCAAAGGACAGCGGCAGGGGCGTGTGCGACACGTCGCTGCCGCGAATGTTGAACAGCCAGGCGATGGAATCGGGCTGGGTCAGGACGAAGGCATCGCCCCCCGCACGGCGCACTTCCGCGGCCATCCGCGCGACCTTCTCCTGCGCCGCCTCGCCGGCGAATTCGGGAGGATGCACCTGAACCTGGCCGAGCGGCGGCTCCGGCCGGTCCTCCCACACCGCATCGAGTGGATTGCTGTCCACCGCGACCAGCTCCGCACCCGCCCTGGCGCAGGCTTCGGCAAGCCGCCTAGCCCCGTTCACCGTATGCAGCATCGGATCGTAGCCGAGCTTCTGGCCCGGCTGCAGCTTGCCCGCCAGCCACTCGGACGGCGGCGTCTCGATCAGGTGCATCGGCCGGAAGACGCCGGTATCCACCTGCTCGCGCACCTGGATCGTATAGCGGCCGTCGACAAAGATCGCGGCCTCGTCGGCCAGCACGACCGCCATTCCGGCCGATCCGGCAAACCCCGTCAGCCAGGACAGCCGCGCGTCGCTGGGCGGCACATATTCGCCCTGATGCGCATCGGCGCGCGGGATGAGGAAACCGTCAAGGCCCCTGCGGGCCAGCTCGCGTCGCAGCGCCGCGCAACGCGCGGAACCGACGGACGGGTCGATGACATTGTCGAAGCACTGGAACATGCCACGACGCTAGCGCCAAAGCCGGCGCTGCGAAAGGGCGTTGAATGCGCCCCCAGGCGGCTTTTGCACATGCGCAAGGCAAGCTTTTGCCGGGGATTTCAGCATCTGCTTTGTTGCGTTGCAAAATTATGAATTCGCACATGCAGCAATCGCAGCACTGCCATGCGCTTATGGCGCTTTTCGCATGGCCCGGCACTCCCCATACTCTGTGTCGAGAGTTTGAGGGAGGAAGCTCTATCTAGAGACCTCGAACCGGAGACTAAGACCATGGCCATTGCCACCACGACCACCACCGCCATCTCGGGCGTATCGCGCAGCTCTTCCAAGAGCGTGTTCCGCAAGGCGCTCGACTCGATGATCACCGCTCGTGAGCGTCAGGCTCGCCGCTATGTGAACGGCTACCTTCTGTCGCTCGACGACGCCACGCTCGCCGCCTACGGCTACGACCGGGCCGAGCTGGAGCGCAACAGCTCGCTGACCTCCGCGTTCTGATACGCAGGTCACTGACTGTACAGAAACGGGCCCGGCGGTCACTCCGCCGGGCCCGTTCCGTTTTCTGCAGCAGGCTCTTGCGGGGCGTCAGCCCTCGTGGCGGCCGCGCACCAGCGTCAGCGTCAGCCAACCGTCGCGGTTCTGCCGGCGCACCAGGTGAAAGCCCTGCATGCCATAGGCGAACAGGATGCGCGGACCGTCCTCCACGCGCAGGCCCGACAGGACCAGCGTCGCCGAGCGGGTCATGCGTGCAGACAGGCCGGCGGCCATGCGCATCAAGGGCCGGGCGAGGATATTCGCCACCACCAGATCGAAGGGGCCGGCTTCCGCGAAGATCCGGCTGTCGACGCCCGCAGCCGTCGCCGTGCGCACCAGGTTACCGGCGAGGTTGTGGATCGCATTGGCGCGCGCCGTGATGGTCGCCACCGGATCGATGTCGGTTGCCAGCACCGGCTGCCGGGACAGCCGCGCCATGGCGATGGCCAGAACGCCTGTGCCGGTGCCCAGGTCCAGCATCCGCGCATAGGAGCGGCGGGTCAGCAGCCGGTCGATCTCGATCAGGCAGCCCGCCGTCGTCCCGTGATGACCGGTGCCGAACGCTAGCGCCGCCTCGATCTCGATGGAAATGCCGGCGAGCGGGCGCTTTGCGCGGTCATGCGAGCCATGGATGAAGAAACGGCCCGCCTGTACCGGCGACAGGCCTTCCAGGCTCTTTTCCACCCAGTTGATGTCTTCCAGCTCCACCGCCTCGACAGGCGCGGCAAACGCGTCCGCACCCAGCCGGTCCTTGACGAGTTCGGCCGCCTCCGTCTCGCTCATGTCGAACAGCAGGATCTCGGCGGTCCATTCCCGCCCATCCGCCGACGCTTCGAAAACGGTCACCGGATTGCCGTCGTCCTCGAAGTCGCGCGACAGCAGCTCATAGATGCGCTTCGCCTCGATCTCGGGGGCGGTGATACGGACGCGGATGGTGGACATGATCTCTCCGGAGACAGGAAACAGCGCCCGCCCTATAGCGCCCGAAAGCAGGGGGCATCAATCGCATTCGCGCTGGATGGGGAAACGCGCGCCGTTCAGTGCCGTTCGACGAAGCTGTCGAGCACCTTCTTGCGCCCTGCCTTATCGAATTGCACCGTCAGCTTGTTGCCTTCGATGCCGACGACCTCGCCATAGCCGAACTTGAGGTGGAACACCCGCTCGCCCATGTCGAAGGCCGACGGCGTGTCGGATACCGACTTGGCGACCAGCTCGCCTTCGATCATCCGCGGCCCGCCCGATTGCCCGCCTGACTGCCGGCCGCCGCCCGATCCCATCCGCCCGCCAAAGCCGCCGCTACTGGTGCTGCCCTGCGCTTGCGAACGCTGCGCCCGCTGCCAGCCCGGCGTCGAATAATTCGCCTTGAAGGGATCGCGCGTGTCGAAGCGGCTGGCGCCGTAGCCCCCGCCGCCATAGCCGCCGTAATTGCTGGACTGCTCGACCACGTCGACGTGATCAGCCGGCAACTCGTCGAGAAAGCGCGAGGGGATGGAGCTCTGCCACATGCCGTGGATGCGCCGGTTGGAGGCGAACCAGATCTTCGCCCGCCGCCGTGCACGGGTGATGCCCACATAGGCAAGCCGCCGCTCTTCCTCCAGCCCCGCGCGGCCGCTCTCGTCGAGCGCGCGCTGATGCGGGAAGAGGCCCTCCTCCCAGCCGGGGAGGAACACCGTGTCGAACTCAAGGCCCTTGGCCGAATGCAGCGTCATGATCGACACCGCGTCGTTGTTGCCGTCCGCGTCCCGGTCCATGACCAGCGCGACGTGCTCCAGGAAGCCGGCGAGCGATTCGAACTCGTCCATCGAGCGGACGAGTTCCTTCAGGTTGTCGAGCCGGCCCGGCGCCTCCGCCGAGCGGTCGTTGCGCCACATCTCGGTATAGCCGCTCTCGTCGAGAATGATCTCGGCCAGCTCCGTATGCGACATGGCCGGCACCAGGTCGCGCCAGCGGTCGAAATCGGCCAGCAGCATGCGCAGCGTCGTGCGCGCCTTGGGCTTCAGTTCCTCGGTCTGGCACAGGTCGGAGGCCGCCTGCATGAGCGGGATGCGGTTCGCCCGCGCATAGGCATGCACCAGCTTCAGGCTGGCCTCGCCGAGGCCGCGCTTGGGCGTGTTGACGATCCGCTCGAAGGCGAGGTCGTCGGCCGGCTGCACCACGCAGCGGAAATAGGCCATCGCATCGCGGATCTCCATGCGCTCATAGAAGCGCGGGCCGCCGACCACCCGGTAGTTGACGCCGAGCGTGACGAACCGGTCCTCGAACTCGCGCATCTGGAAGGACGCGCGCACCAGGATCGCCATGCTGTCGAGGCTGTGCCCCTTGGACTGCAGCGCCTCGATCTCGTCGCCGATGGCGCGGGCCTCTTCCTCGGAGTCCCAGGCGGCGGCGACGCTGACGCGCACTTCCTCGCCTTCCGGGTCCACGACGTCGGTGAACAGCGTCTTGCCCAGGCGCCCCTCGTTATGTGCGATCAGATGCGAGGCTGCGGCGAGGATATGGCTGGTGGAGCGGTAGTTGCGCTCCAGCCGGATCACCTTGGCGCCGGGAAAGTCGTGGTCGAAGCGCAGGATGTTGTCGACCTCGGCGCCGCGCCAGCCGTAGATCGACTGGTCGTCGTCGCCGACGCAGCAAATGTTGCGGTTGCCCTGCGCCAGCAGCCGCAGGAACAGATACTGCGCGATGTTGGTGTCCTGATACTCGTCCACCAGCATGAAGCGGAAGCGGTTCTGGTACTCGGCCAGCACGTCCGGATTGTTGCGGAACAGCGTGATCACATGCAGCAGCAGGTCGCCGAAATCGGCGGCATTGAGGATCGACAGCCGCTCCTGGTACTGCTCGTAGAGCGCCCGGCCCTTGCCGTTGCCGAAGGAGCGCGCCTCGCCCTCCGGGACCTGGTCGGGCGTCAGGCCGCGGTTCTTCCATCCGTCCAACTGGCTGGCGAAGGCGCGCGCCGTCCAGCGCTTGTCGTCCAGCCCCTCCGCCTGGATGATCTGCTTGATCAGGCGGATCTGGTCGTCCGTATCGAGGATCGAGAAGCCGGATTGCAGGCCGATCAGTTCGGCATGCCGGCGCAGGATCTTGACGCAGATCGAGTGGAACGTGCCGAGCCACGGCATGCCTTCCGCGCTCTCGCCGATCAGACGCTCGATCCGCTCCTTCATTTCACGAGCGGCCTTGTTGGTGAAGGTCACCGCCAGGATCTGGCTCGGGAAGGCCCGGCGCGTTGCCAGGATATGGCCGATACGCGTCGTCAGGACGCGGGTCTTGCCGGTGCCGGCACCCGCCAGCACCAGGACCGGACCGTCCAGCGTCTCGACCGCCTCGCGCTGCTCCGGGTTGAGACCATCGAGATAGGAGCCGGGTTCGGGCGGACGCGGCCCCAGCGCCGCGCGGGCACGCGCGGCAATGCCGCTGCCGCCGCTCACCCGCTCCAGGTCGCTGCCCCGCGCCTCATGCTCCGCCTGCCCCGGTGCGGAGCCTTGGGGGAACTGTCGGGTATCGGCAGGATGATTGGCCATGCGGGAGAGTGTCTCGACGGGTCTGGGTCACGGAACTGACATCGCGCGGACCGTTGGCACCCGCGATTCTGTTCTCTCTTTGGACCATATATAGCAGCTTGTCCCGTCAATTGGAGGGGCGCAATTGCTCGCGCCCCTCCCTCTTGGCTTTTGACGCCTTTGTTATTCGAGAAACGATCAGGCCGCGACGAGCGCCACCAGTGCCGGCGCGGGCTGATCGAAGCGCAGCGTGTAGCGCCCGCCCTCGCCCCCGGCGACGATGGCCGCAAGCACCTGCCCGTCCGCGAGCTGCAGCTTGACGGCCTGCCGGAGCTCCAGCCGGGCCGATGCGGAAACGGCGGCTTCATGCACGTCCGCCTCCTCGACCCGCGCCCGGTAGCGGCGCCCCATGACGGTGACGATGACGGCCTCGCGCATTTGCCCCTGCACCTGCGCACGCCGCGCGGCGAGATCGACCGAGATATCCGCCAGGAACGTCTCGACCTCGCCCGCGAGTTGCTGTGTCACTTCCGCAAGGCTCGAGGAGACCGCGCTGACATTTCCGGCGAAATGGGCGGTACGCTCGATCGCGGAGGTCACCGAGGTGACGTTGTCCGCCACCGTGTCGGTGCCGTCCGAGGCGGCAATCACCGAGTTGGCGATCTCCTGCGTCGCCGCGCGCTGCTGCTCCACCGCACCGGCGATGGTTGTGGTCAGCTCGCGGATATTCGTCATGACGCTGGCGATCTCGCCGATGGAGCCCACCGCACCTCGGGTCGAGGCCTGGATGCCCGTCACCTGTGCGGCGATATCCTCCGTCGCCTTGGCGGTCTGGCCGGCAAGGCTCTTCACTTCGCTGGCAACGACCGCAAAGCCCTTGCCCGCCTCGCCGGCCCGCGCGGCCTCGATCGTGGCATTCAGCGCCAGCAGATTGGTCTGCTCGGCGATGTCCCGGATCAGGTTGACCACCGAGCCGATCTGCTCGGCCGCCTGCGACAGGGAGGCGACTTCGGCATTGGTCAGCTGAGCGCGCTCGGCGGCCGAAGCCATCAGGCCGCTCGCCTTGGCCGTCTGATCGGCAATCTCGCTGATTGAGGCGGAAAGCTCCTCAGCGGCCGCGGCGACCACCTGGATATTGCCGGACGCCGTCTGCGTGGCGTAGCTTGCGGCGGATGCGTCGGTCGCGGCGCTGCTCGCCCCTTCCTCCAGCGTCTCGGCCGAGGAGCGCATGTCGCCGGCCTTGGCCCCTGCCGTCGACAGGGTCGACGAGACGCTGCCGCGGAAGCCGGCGATCATCGTCTCGATGGCCGACTGCCGGTCGCGCTCGCGCAGGCGCTCCTGCTGCAGGTTCCGCTCCAGCTCGATGCGCTCGATGGCGTTCTCGCGGAAGATCTCCACCGCCCCGGCCATGGCGCCGATCTCGTCGCGGCGGCCGACGCTGGTCACCTCGACGCTGGTGTCGTTGGCCGCAAGCCGGCGCATGACACCGACCAGTTGCGCCAGCGGCGGCGCGATGGAGCGGTAGACGCCGACGAAGATCAACGCCATCACGACGACCAGCACGATCATCAGCCCAAGCTCCCAGAGGAAAGCGCGCTGGTTTTGGGCCGCGGCCTCTGTGGCAGCGGTCAGGATCTGGCGGGAGATCTCGTCTTCGACCTGCTTCAGCTGGTCGATGCGCGCCGTACTGACCGCGAACCACTGCGGACCGCTGACGGCGGCGACATCCCCGCCGAACGGCGCCGACACGGCAACCTGTCTCAGAGCGTCGATTTCCTTCACGGCCGCACCGGACAGAGCTGCGTCGTAGGCCGAGAGCATCTGCGGCGTGGCATAGCGGCGGAAGCTCTCGAGCGAGACCTCCTGCATGGCGCCGAGGCGGATGAAATTCCGGTAGACGGCTTCGCCGAAGCTGCCCGAGCCGAAGCCGACGGCGCCGGTGGCCCGCTCCAGTCCCGCCCGCTCCTTCGCCTGCAGCAAGGCGCTATAGGCCAGGACCGGGCGCAGCATGTCGCCGGAGCTGATCAGCGTCGTCATGCCGCCGACCATGTCGAGCAGGTTGCCGATGATGGGGGTGTAATAGGCGCCGACATCGGAGCTGGCGAGGCGCAGAGCGTCGATATCCGCGCGGACCCGCTCCAGGTCCTGAAGCGCCTGCGCAGCCCTGTCGCGAGGCGCGGTAAAGTTGTCCGCCTCCAGCCGTGCCGTCGCCGCGCCGATGCGCGCGACATAGCGCGCGATCGCCTCGTCGGTGGCCTTGCGCTGGTCGCCGATCACGTCGGCAAACGAAACGCCTTTCGACCCGACGAAGCCGGAGGACATTCCGCGCTCCTTCTGCAACTGGTGCACAGCCTCGGAAATCACCGGGGCAAGATCGAGCACCTCGCCGACGAAGCGTTCCTCCTGGACGTGCTCGAACCGAACCGCCAGCTCCATGGCGCTTACGACAAGCAGGCCGCAAAGCGGAATCGCACCCAGCAGAACAAGTCGCAAACCGATGGAACGGTTCACAAATCCAGAAAACATAAGCTTCTCTCCAGACGCCAATGAAACGGCTCACATGAGAGAGATGATCGACACCTGGGGTTGAAATTCCCTTACAAGACAAGGATCAGTGTGATTAAATTCCGAAAAGACAAATAGTTTCAAGGTTACGTACTGCACCCCATAGGTGTTGTACTTAAGTTGATTCGCACAGACTCATCCGCCGGACATCTCGATCCAGGCATCCTCGTCGATGACGTCGATGCCCAGTTCCTCGGCCTTTTTCAGCTTCGAGCCGGCGCCTGGACCGGCGATCACCAGGTCGGTCTTCTTCGACACCGAGCCCGAGACTTTCGCCCCCATCGCCTCGGCACGCGCCTTGGCCTCGTCGCGGCTCATCTTCTCCAGCGTGCCGGTGAAGACCAGCGTCTTGCCGGCAACGGGGCTTGCGCTCGCCTCCACCCGTTCCATCGCCTGCGGCCGGATTTGCGCCAGCAGCGCATCCAGCGCCTCGCGGTTGTGGTCCTCGGCAAAGAACTCGACCACCGCCCGGGCCACCGTCTCACCGATGCCGTCGATATCCATCAGCTCGGCAAAGGCATCGGAGGCCGGGTCCGCCGCCGCCTGCATGGCTGCGCGGAAGGTCTCCCAGTCGATATAATGGCGGGCGAGCAGCTTGGCATTGCCCTCGCCGACATGGCGGATGCCGAGCGCGAAGATCACCCGGTTGAGCGGCATCTCGCGCCGCGCGTCGATGGCCGCGAATAGGTTCGCCGCGCTCGTCTCGCCCCAGCCGTCGCGGTTCCTCAGCTTGATCAGCGGCGAGGCGGCGTCCCGCTCCGCCAGGGTAAAGATATCGGCCGGCTGGCGGATGCCGCCCTCCTCCATCGGCAGGTCGAAGAAGAACTCCACCTGCTTGTAGCCCAGCCCCTCGATGTCGAGCGCGTGCCGTGAGACGAAGTGCTTCAGCTTTTCCTTGGCCTGCGCCGGACAGATCAACCCGCCGGTGCAGCGGCGCACGGCGTCGATGCGTCCGCTCGATGCGTTGACGTCGCGCACCGCGTGGCTGCCGCAGGCCGGGCATGTGGTCGGGAAGGCGAAGGGCTCGGAATCTTCCGGGCGCTTGTCAAGGTCGACGTCGACGATCTGCGGAATCACGTCACCGGCGCGCTGGATCTGCACCGTGTCCCCGACCCGGATATCCTTGCCGCCGCGGATCGGCTCGCCGGTCTGGCCGATGCCCTTGATGTAATCCTCGTTGTGCAGCGTCGCATTGGACACGACGACACCGCCCACCGTCACCGGCTCCAGCTTGGCGACCGGCGTCAGCGCACCAGTGCGCCCGACCTGGATCTCGATGCCGCGCAGCACAGTGAAGGCCTTCTCGGCCGGGAACTTGTGGGCGATGGCCCAGCGGGGCGCGCGCGAGACGAAGCCGAGGCGCGACTGCAGGTCGAGCCGGTCGACCTTGTAGACCATGCCGTCGATGTCGTAGCCGAGCAGCGCCCGCTCCTCCTCGATGCCGTGATAGGCGGCGAGGATCTCTTCAACGGTCTCGCAGCGGACCATGCGGGCGTTGATCGAAAAACCCCATTCGCCGAGCAGCTGCACCATCTCGTACTGGGTGGCGCGCGGTACCTCGCTCATCTCGCCCCAGGCATAGGCGAAGAAGCGCAGCGGCCGCGACTTCGTCACCTCCGGGTTGAGCTGGCGCAGGGAGCCTGCCGCCGCGTTGCGCGGATTGGCGAAGACCTTGCCACCCTGCGTCTCCATCCGTGCGTTCAGCGCACGGAAGTCCTCGTGGCGCATGTAGACCTCGCCGCGCACCTCGACGATGTCGGGCGCGCCGTCCGGCAGGCGCTGGGGAATGTCCTCGATGGTCAGCGCGTTCTGCGTCACGTTCTCGCCGACCGTGCCGTCGCCGCGCGTTGCGGCCGTCACGAGGCGCCCTTTCTCGTAGCGCAGCGACAGCGACAAGCCGTCGATCTTCGGCTCCGCCGTCACCGCAATCGCCCCCATCAGCGGATCGAGCTTCAGGAAGCGGCGGATGCGGCCGAAGAAGTCGCGCACGTCCTCGTCGGCGAACGCGTTGTCCAGCGACAGCATCGGGATCGCATGGGTGACCTTACCGAAGCCTTCGGACGGCGCACTGCCGACGCGTAGAGACGGGCTGTCGGAGCGCACGAGATCGGGAAACCGCGCCTCGATCGCATCGTTGCGCCGCTTCAGCGCATCGTAGTCCGCATCGGAAATGACCGGCGCGTCCTCGCCATGATAGCGCCGGTCGTGGCCCGCGATCTCCTCGGCCAGCCGCTCCAGCTCCAGCGCGGCCTCTTCCAGGGTCAGGTCTTCGACGGCGCGGGACGAAAGGTCAGTGTCGGACATGGGATCGCATCTTCTGGCATCGGATATCGCGGAGCGGGAACGGGCGTTCGCCTCCCGCCTGGCGAGGGAGTATGGCGCTGCGGACGGGCAAGGCAAAGGGCGGCGAGATGCTTTTCCAGCCCTGGTTCAGCTGCTCACGCGCGCGGGGCGTCGGAGAGCAGCCGGTCGGCCGCCGCGCGGGCCTCGTCGGTGATCGTGGCGCCGGCCAGCATCCGCGCGATCTCCTCGCGCCGATGGTCGACATCGATCCGCTTCACCCGTGTCGCAACACGGTCCGCGCCGGCATCTTCCTTCATGATGAGGAAATGCCCGCCCGCCTTTGCCGCAACCTGCGGCGCATGGGTGACGGTCAGCACCTGCACCTTGCCGGCAAGGCGCGCCAGACGGCTGCCGATGGCCTCGGCCACCGCCCCGCCGACGCCCGTGTCGATCTCGTCGAAGACCAGCGTCGGCGCCGAGCCCTTGTCGGCCAGCGACACTTTCAGCGCCAGCAGGAAGCGAGAAAGCTCGCCGCCCGAGGCGACCTTCATCATCGGACCCGGCTTGGTGCCCGGATTGGTCTGCACCCAGAATTCGATCGTGTCGATGCCCTCGCGGGACCGTACCTGCGGGTCGCTCTCCAGGTTCACGATGAAGCGCGCGCGCTCCAGCTTCAGGTCCGGCAGCTCGCGGGAGACCGCCTCTTCCAGCGCCTTGGCCGCCGCCTGCCGGCGCTTGCTCAGGGCCGCCGCCTTCGCGTCATAGGCGCTGCATGCCGCCTCGGCCGCCGAGGCCAGGCCGGCAAGCGCCTCCTCGCCGGCATCCAGCGCGGCAAGATCGGCCTCGAACCGTTCGCGCAGCGCCGGAAGGTCGTCCACCTGTACCTGGAACTTGCGCGCTGCCCCGCGTAAGGCAAACAGCCGTTCCTCGGTCGCCTCCAGCGCGCGCGGGTCGAATTCCGTCTCGCGCACCGCCGCCTCCAGGCCCGCACGTGCGTCTTCCAGCCGGTCCAGCGCCTCGGCGAGGAAGCCGACGGGACCCGACAGCAGCTCGGGGGCCTGCTCGGCCTTGCGCTCCAGCCGCCGCCACAGCGAGGCGATCTCGGTAATGGGAGAGGCCGTGCCGTTGAGCAGGTCGAAGGATTCGCCGAGATCGCCGGCGATCTTCTCCACCTGCATCATCGACTGGCGCCGGTCGGCAAGCTCGGTTTCCTCGCCGATAACCGGCGCAAGCTTCGACAGTTCCTCGGCGGAGGCGCGCAGGTAATCGGCCTCGCGCCGAGCCGCCTCGATCCGTTCTTCCTGTTCGGCGAGCGCACGCACCGCCTTGCGCATCGCCGCATGGGCGCTGGCAACCGCCGCGCAATCGGCCTCGCAGCCGCCGAAGGAATCGAGCAGCCGCCGGTGTTCGGCCGGATCGGTATAGGCCCGCGCCTCGTTCTGTCCGTGGATCTCGACCAGGAGCCCGCCGGCCTGCCGCAACAGGGAGACGCTCACCGGCGCATCGTTGATGAAGGCGCGGCTGCGACCGTCCTCGGCCTGCACCCGGCGCAGGATCACGTCGCCGTCGGCCTCCAGATCGTTCTCGCGCAGCAAGGCGCGCACGGGATGGGCCATCGGCACGTCGAAGGCGGCCGTCACCTGGCCTTGCGCCTGGCCGTGGCGCACGAGCCCGGCATCGCCGCGCCCGCCGAGGGCAAGGCTCAGGGCATCAAGCAGGATGGATTTGCCCGCGCCCGTCTCGCCGGTCAGCACCGACATGCCGGCGCCGAAGGCAAGATCGAGCCGGTCGATCAGGACGATATCTCGAATGGCAAGCGCAGCGAGCATGCGAGCGGATGACCGGGCCGGACTGGACATGTGCGGCGAAGCGCACGGGAAACCGCATCAGGTGTAGCTGGTGGCACCCGGTGGCCGCAACGCCAAACTGCTGGCGCAGCGATACGGGCAGGCCGTCAGGACGGTCGTTCCGTCGGCCTTCTGCGGGACGGCAGACGTACTGCCGTCGGCGGGATGCTAGAGCGAAACACTGTTGAAAGCGCGGCTGATCCAGCTCCCCGAATCCTCGCTCGGGCTGTAACCGCCGGTCTTCAGCAGGCTGAAGGCATCCTTGTACCACTGGCTGTCCGGGAAGTTGTGGCCGAGCACGGCGGCCGCGGTCTGGGCCTCGTTGACCACGCCGAGCGCATAGTAGCTCTCGGTCAGGCGGAACAGCGCTTCCTCGATGTGGCGGGTGGTCTGGTAGTTGGTGACGACGACCTTGAAACGGTTAATCGCCGCGATCTGGTGGTTCCGCTTCAGGTAGTAGCGGCCCACTTCCATTTCCTTGCCGGCGAGCTGGTCCTGCGCGGCACGGACCTTGGTCGCCGCATCGGTGGCATATTCGGAATCGGGGAAGCGCTGGAGGAGTTCGCCATAGGCGGCGAGCGCCCGCTGCGTCATCTCCTGGTCGCGCGTCACGTCCGGGATCTGCTTGTGATAGGACTGGCCGATGATGTAGAGCGCGTAGGCGCTGTCCTCGCTGCCCGGATACAGCGTCGTGAAACGCTTGGCGGCGGTGATCGCCTCCGGGAACTTGCCCAGCGAATAGTTCAGATAGGCAAGGTTGATCAGCGACTTGCGCGAATACTCGGAATACGGATGAAGCTTGTCGACTTCCTGGAACTTCAGCCGGGCGTCGGACAGCCGTCCCTCGTTGCGCAGCGACAGGCCCTCGTTGAAGAGCACTTCTGCCGGCGTGTCGTTGGTGGCGAAGTCGTCGTCGTCCTTGGTCGAGGAACAGGCAGCTAGCGTAACCGCAAGCAGGGCGAAGGACGCGATCCTGGCCTTGCGCAGACCGCCGGTGACGGTTTCCCTCGCCTTGGAACTGGACAATGCCACCATCACGTCAACTCACTCCTCGAACTCGGCGCCGGTTCGGCCCCGTCCGGACAATCCGGAGCGACCGGAAGAGGCGCCGCAAGGGCGTCCGTCATCCCGATCAGCGCGTGTTCTAACGGAAAACACCCGGCCACGTCACGCCATGTGAGGGACATTTGTCGCTTTTTTGTGGCCTGTCGTTTTGGGCAAGGCGGTTTTCCGCCATCCTCGGCCCGACCGGCGGCACGCCCTGCTCAGGACGCGCCCTGCGCCACGGCCAGCATCGGCATGTCCATCAGGGCCGGAGCCGGCCGCTCGAACGCGCCTTCGACGATCTCGAAGGCATCCTTGCCGGCGTTCTCGAACAGCTCGACCAGGATCGCGTGGTTCATGCGATGACCGCCCTTGTAGGAGCGGTAGAGGCCCAGGAACGGAAGGCCGGCAAGCGCCAGGTCGCCGACCGCATCCAGCATCTTGTGACGCACGAACTCGTCGCGCCAGCGGGTGCCTTCCGGGTTCATCACCTTGCCGTCGGAGATCGCGACGGAGTTCTCCAGCGAAGAGCCGAGGGCAAAGCCCATCGACCACAGCTTCTTCACGTCCTGCACGGAACCGAAGGTGCGGGCACGCGACAGCTCGTTGCGGAAGGTCTCCGGAGACAGGTCGAGCACCATCGACTGGCGGCCGATGGCCTCGGCGTCGAAGTCGATGGTCACATCGAAGCGGCAGCCCTCATGCGGGCGCAGCTCGCACCAGGCACTGCCCTGGTCGACGCGGACGGTCTTCTTGACGCGGATGTAGCGGCGCACGGCCTGCTGGCGGCGCAGGCCGACGGAATCGATGGCGGCGACGAAGGCATCCGAACTGCCGTCCATGATCGGCATTTCCGGGCCGTCCATCTCGACGATGGCGTTGTCGACGCCAAGGCCCCGCAACGCGGCCATCAGATGTTCGACGGTGGAGACGCCGCCGGCCTTCGGATCGCCGAGGACGGTGCAAAGGGCGGTGGCGGACACGGCGCGCCAATGCGCCGGAAACTCGACTTCGGAGCCGGTCTGCGGATTACGGTTGGTGAAGACGATGCCCGTGCCGGGATCGGCCGGCTGCAGCGTCACGTCCGCCCGATTGCCGGAATGCACGCCGATACCCTGCAGGGAGACGGCGCCGGCCAATGTCGTCTGCCGGTCGGAGGAGAGTTTCATCACCAGATCGTCCTGTCTGCGAGACCCTGAAAACGGATGCGATGGCGAGACCGAAAGGTCTTGAGGCTTGCGGGAAAATGCGCGCGAGTCGCGCCCCCGTTGAATCGCAGGGTGAACATACAGGGTCGGGGGGACGGATCAGAAATAAAGCTTTGTTACGATATGTAACGCTTCATTAAAAATGAGAGCTTTGAAAAATATAGCAAAATCCGCCCGCTCCCTCGAGGGCGGGCGATCCGGTGAGGAGCCGGATCGCCCGTTGAGGGAGTGTCGCGGATTATCCCGTCGTCAGTTCGCCTGACGACGCAGGAAGGCCGGAATTTCCAGCTGGTCTTCCTCGGACAGCGTGCGGGCCTGCGGGGCCTGGCGACCGGTCAGGTCGAGCTGGCCGGCAGCCCCCTGCGCGGCCGGACGGGCCGGTGCCGGAGCCGGACGCATCGCCGGCTGGGCCTGCTGCTGCACCGGGCGCGGCTGCGGAGCAGCGGCACGCGGCTGGGCGGCGGGCGCCGGACGCGGGGCCGGCTGCTGCGGACGCGGAGCGGGAGCCATCTCGGCTGCCGGCATCTCGTCCTCTTCCTCGCGGCGGCTCAGGCCGTTGGCGAGGCGACGCAGCAGGCTCATCGGACGGCGGTCTTCGCCGTGATGATGCTCCTCTTCCGCCGCACGGGCGTGGACATGAGCGCGCATCTCGCGCTGCGCCACGGGCGGGAAGTCCTCGATCGAGGGCATGCGCGCGGGCTGCGAGACGGTTTCTGCGACCGGCGGGATATAAGGCTCGACGACCGGCGCATCTGCGACGGGTTCGGCAAGATCCGCCTCGTCCAGATCCGCCAACGGGCTGTTGTTACCGATCATGCCCGGAGCCGGAGAAAAAGGGGCGATTTCCACCTCCGGATCGGTCGAGGCCTGGACCGGCTCGGGGATCTCGAGCTCCTGCTCGATCTTCTCCACCGTGGCCGGGCGCGCGGGCGCGGCCGGACGCGAAACCGGAGCGGCAGCGGCAGGGCGGGGACGCGCCACCGGGGCCGGCTCGGAGATCGTCTTCAAACGCTCGGTCAGCTCGGCCATGCGGGTTTCCGCCGGAGAGGCTTCCTCACGCAGCTCCTTGTCGATGCCCGTCGCCACGACCGACACGCGGATGATGCCGTCGAGGCTCTCATCGAAGGTAGCGCCCAGTATAATGTTGGCGTCGGCATCGACCTCCTCGCGAATGCGGGTGGCTGCCTCGTCCAGCTCGAACAGGGTCAGGTCGTTGCCGCCGGTGATCGAGATCAGCAGGCCGCGAGCGCCCTTCATCGAGGTCTCGTCGAGCAGCGGATTGGCGATCGCCGCCTCGGCAGCCTGCATCGCGCGCTTCTCGCCGGACGCCTCGCCCGTGCCCATCATCGCCTTGCCCATGCCGCGCATGATCGAGCGCACATCGGCGAAGTCGAGGTTGATGAGGCCTTCCTTGACCATCAGGTCGGTGATGCAGGCCACGCCCGAATAGAGCACCTGGTCGGCCATCGCGAAGGCGTCGGCGAAGGTGGTCTGTGCATTGGCGATGCGGAACAGGTTCTGGTTGGGGATGACGATCAGTGTATCGACCGCCTTCTGCAACTCGGTGATCCCAGCTTCGGCGATGCGCATGCGGCGCACGCCCTCGAACTGGAACGGTTTGGTGACCACACCGACGGTCAGTATACCCATCTCGCGCGCGGCCCGCGCGATCACCGGTGCAGCGCCCGTGCCGGTGCCACCGCCCATGCCGGCGGTGATGAACACCATGTGCGAGCCGGACAGGTGGTCGTTGATCTCGTCGATCACTTCCTCGGCGGCCGCCGCGCCCACGTCGGGCTGCGAACCGGCGCCCAGACCTTCGGTCACGGCGACGCCCATCTGGACGACACGCTCGGCATGATTGCTGGCCAGCGCCTGGGCATCGGTATTGGCGACAACGAAGTCGCAGCCCTGCAGGCCGGCCTGGATCATGTTGTTCACGGCATTGCCACCGGCGCCACCGACGCCGAACACCGTGATTCTGGGCTTCAATTCCTGAAGATCAGGCATTTTCAAGTTGATGGTCATGGCTTCCTCGCGACCCTCGAGAGACCGTTGCCGGCGCTCTCACTCAAACCCTCAGTTCCCTCGTCATGCGCCGGGGGTTGTGCGACCCGACGCTTCCCGAGGCAGTTTCCCGCCTCAGAAACTATCCCGGATCCAGTTGCCGACCCTAGCCAGCGCACTCGATCCGAATGTCCATCTTGCGTTCGCGCCGCGCGGCTCGAACTGCTCGACCTGCGCCACCTGCGGATAGATCAGCAGTCCGACGGCGGCGGCGAAAGCCGGTCCCTTGGCGGCTTCCGGCAGGCCGGCGACGCCCAGCGGACGTCCGAGCCGGACCTGGCGGCCGAGAACCCGGCGTGCCACCTCGCTCAAGCCGGTGAGCTGGCTCGCTCCGCCGGTGAGCACGATGCGCTTGCCCACCCGCCCGGCAAAGCCGGAGGCCGTGAGCCTGTCGCGCACCAGTTCCATGATTTCCTCGACCCGCGGCACGATCACGCGCGTCAGCATCGAGCGCGGGATCTGGTGCGGCAGGTCGCTGTCGGCATCGACCGGGGGAATGGAGATCAGGTCCCGTTCGTCCGCCTGGCTCGGCAGGGCCGAGCCCTGCAGCGTCTTGATCCGCTCCGCATCGGCAAGGCGCGTCGACAGCGCCCTGGCGATATCCATCGTCACGTGATGGCCGCCGACGGCAATCGCGTCGGTATGGACCATCTGCCCCTCGACGAAGACCGACAGCGTCGTGGTGCCGCCGCCCATGTCGACGCAGGCGACGCCGAGCTCCGCCTCGTCCTCCACCAGGGTGGACAGGCCGCTGGCATAGGGCGTTGCGACCATGGTCTCGACGGTCAGGTGACCGCGGTTGATGCAAAGCTCGAGATTGCGCACCGGCGCCACCTCGGCCGTCACCACCTGCATGTCGACGCCCAGACGGCGGCCGATCATGCCGCGCGGGTCTCGCATGCCGCGATTGCCGTCCAGCGTGTAGGCGATCGGCAGCGCATGCATCACCGCGCGCCCGTCGGCGACCGTGTGGGCGCTGCCGGCGGACAGCACGCGCTGGATATCGGCCTCGGTCACGGAATCGGACGCAAGCCCGACGCTGGCCGTGATGATCTCGGAGTTCAGCCGGCCGCAGGTGACGTTGGTGATCAGCGATTCCACCGTCAGCCCTGCCATGCGCTCGGCCGCGTCCACCGCCAGGCGGATCGCCTGCTCGGCCGCGTCCATGTCGACGACGACGCCGGACTTGAGGCCGCGCGAGCGCTGGTAGCCGTAGCCCAGCACCTCGATGGAGTGGGTGCGGCCGGGCAGCACGCAATCGTCGTTGCGCGGGCTCAGCTTGGCGATCAGGCAGCAGACCTTGGTCGAGCCGATGTCGAGCACCGAGACGACGACGGCCCGGCGGCCGGGCAGCGGCCGCATGCGCGGCAGATAGATCGGGGCGGACCGGCGGCTCATGCATTGCCTCCCGAGCGCTTGGCGCCCCGCGACTTGGTTTCGGCGTTGCGGCGCTCGATCGCCTCGTCGCTCATCCGCACCACGACACGGTCGGGCAGGCGGATGTCGACGACGGTGATATCGCGGGTCAGCAGCCCGTTGTCTGCGTCCATGCGGACCAGGTCGGAGAGCGCGCGGCCCACATCCGTTTCCGGCAGGCGCACGGTCAGACCGTTTTCCAGCAGCAGGTCCCAGCGCCGGTCGGAGACGAGGCGCGCGGCGCGCACCCGTGCCCGCAGCTCCGGCACCTTCTCCAGTGCTGCCAGGATCTCGGCGCCGCGATACTGCGCGCCGTGACCGACCAGCATCAAGAGGTTGGCGTAGCGCCCGTCGACATCGTCGCTGATCACCTGGCCCTTGGCATCGATCACCGACAGGCTGTTGCCGCGCTGCCAGAGCGCGAAGGCCTCGCGCTCGTCGATGCGCACCTGCAGCGTGCCCGGATACAGCTTCTGCACCGACACGGTCTCGATCCACGGGATGCGGGCCAGCCGCTCGCGCGCCGCCGAAGCGTCGAACAGGGCGAGCGAGGTGCCCTGCTCGATCTCCAGCGCTTCCAGGATCTCGAACTCGGTCGTCTCGCGCTGGCCGGAGAGCTTAACGGCCGCGATCTCGAAACCGGCTGCCGAGGTAAGTGATTCGCTCACCGTGCGGGCGTAACCGCCGACGGCCAGGGCATAGAAAATGGTCGCGGACAGGAAGACCAGCGCGCCGGCCGTGCCCGTCCACTCGGGAAGATCCTGCAGGATGCCGGCCGCGCGCCACAGGGGGCGGCGGTGCAAACGGGGCACGCCGCGACCGCGCGGCGCCAGCGCCGCTTCGATCGGCAGGACCATGTCCTCACCCCGTTTTGCCTTCATCGTCCGCAACTTGCGTCCTCCACCAACCAGCTGGTCAGCTCTTCGTAAGAGTGTCCCGCATGTGCCGCGATCTCGGGCACGAGCGAGGTTTCCGTCATTCCGGGCTGAGTGTTCACTTCAAGACAGATCAGTTCGCCGCCGCCGCCGGGCTGTTCGTCGAAGCGGAAGTCAGCCCGCGTCACGCCCTTGCAACCGAGTGCCTGATGCGCCCGTAGGCTAAGTTTCTGTACTTCTTGGTAAACAAATGGTGAAATTTCGGCCGGCAGGATGTGTTGTGATCCGCCAGGGGCATATTTCGCGTCAAAATCGTAGAAACCGTGTCCCAGCGGCATCACCTCGGTGACCCCCAGCGCCACGTTTCCCATGACCGCGCAGGTCAGCTCGCGCCCCGGCACATACCGTTCGATCATCACCATGTCGCCGTAGGGCCAGTCGTCGCGGAAGAGCTCCTGCGGCGGATGCGGAGCGTTTTCCTTGACGATCAGGACCCCGTAGGACGAGCCCTCTCGCACCGGTTTGGCGACGTAGGGCGGGCTCATCACATGTTCGCGAGCCGCCGTCATCCTGTGGACGACCTTGTGCTCGGCGACAGGAATGCCGACCGCCTTCATCACCGCCTTGGCCTTCTGCTTGTCCATGGCCAGCGCCGAGGCCGCGACGCCCGAATGGGTGTAGGGAATGCCGAGGATCTCCAGCACGCCCTGGATGCAGCCGTCCTCGCCGTAGGGGCCGTGCAACGCGTTGAAGGCAACATCCGGGCGCAGCTCGGCAAGCACCGCGGCGATGTCGCGCTGCACGTCGATCCGCGTCACCCGGTAGCCGGCGCGCTCCAGCGCGGCCGCGCAGCCCTCGCCCGACTTCAGGCTCACCGAGCGCTCGGCCGACCAGCCGCCCATCAGAACCGCGACATGCTTGCGTTCAGCCATCGCCCGCCGCCTCCGTGATCCGCTTTCCAAGGAAAGGCTCGACGCTCTCGCCGCCAGCCCACACGCCGAGCCGCTTGATCTCCCATTCCAGGGCGATACCGCTGGTCTCCAGCACCCGCGCACGCACCGTCTCACCCAGCAACTCCAGATCGTGACCGGTGGCCTCGCCGGTGTTGATCATGAAGTTGCAATGCATGTCCGACATCCGCGCGCCGCCGATCTGCAACCCGCGGCAGCCGGCCGCGTCGACCAGCTTCCAGGCCGAGTGGCCCGGAGGGTTCTTGAACGTCGAGCCGCCGGTCTTCTCGCGGATCGGCTGCGCCGCTTCCCGGTGGGCGTTGACCTCGGCCATTTCCTGGCGGATCGCCTCGCGCTCGCGCGGTTCGCCGCGAAACAGCGCCTGCGTGAAGATCGTATCGCCGGGCTGCTCGCTATGCCGATAGCGATAGGCCATGTCGTCGCGGCTCAGCCGCACGATCTCGCCCGCCCGCGTCACGCCGGTCAGCTCCACCATCACCTCGGCGGTCTCGCTGCCATGCGCGCCGGCATTCATCCTGAGCGCGCCGCCCACGGCGCCGGGAATGCCGGCGTAGAACGCAAAACCGCCCTGACCGGCGTCCGCCGCCGCCTCGGCAAGCCGCTTGTCCGGCACCGCGGCGCCCGCACGGATCGCCCCGTCTTCCTCGACCTCGACCGAGCCGAAGCCCTTGGCCGCAAGCCGCACGACGACCCCCTCGATGCCGCCATCGCGCACCAGGAGGTTGGAACCGAGGCCCACCGGCAGCACCGGGATTTCCGGCGGCAGGGCTTTCAAGAACAGCGCCAGATCGTCCGTGTCGGCCGGCTGGAACATCAGCTGCGCCGGTCCGCCGACGCGGAACCAGGTCACGGCCGACAGCGGCTGGTTCGGCGTCAGCCGTCCGCGCAGCCCGATCCGGTCGAGACCGTGACGGGCAACGAGGTCGGGCCAGCTCATGCCCCGCCCCCTGACTTGCGGGCGGCTATCAGCTTCTCGGGAAGGGCCTGCGCCCATTGCGAGATGTTGCCGGCGCCAAGGCACACCACGTAGTCGCCGGGCTCGGCGATGCGCGCCACGGTCGCCGCCAGCTCTTCCTCGCCGCCGATCGCATGCACGCTGCGGTGGCCGCTGGCGCGGATGCCGTCGGCAAGGGCCGTATGGGTGATGCCCTCGCGCGGCGCCTCGCCGGCCGCATAAACCGGCGCGCAGACCACGTGGTCGGCATCGTTGAAGCAGGTGGAGAAATCGTCGAACAGGCTCTCCAGCCGGCTGTAGCGGTGCGGCTGCACCACCGCGACCACCTTGCCCGGGGCCACGGCCCGGGCCGCGGCCAGCACCGCGCGGATCTCCACCGGATGATGGCCGTAATCGTCGAACACCTCGATCCCGTCGGCACTGCCGGTATGGGTGAAGCGCCGCTTCACGCCGCGGAATGCCGCAAGGCCCTTGCGGATCTGGTCGCCGTCGAGACCAAGCTTCCAGGCGACCGCGATGGCCGCGGTCGCGTTGGAGACGTTATGCAGGCCAGGCATCGGCAGGGTGATGTTCTCGATCACCTGCGTGGTGCCGGCGATGCGGTCGCGGATCTCCACCTTGAAGACCGAATTCGCGCCTTCCGTCGTCAGGTCGAAGAAGCGCACGTCCGCCTGCCGGTTCTGGCCATAGGTGATGACCTGGCGATCCTCGATGCGCCCGACCATCGCCTGCACTTCCGGATGATCGAGGCACATCACGGCGAAGCCGTAGAACGGCACGTTCTCGACGAACTGCAGGAAGGCGTCCCGCACCCCGTCGAAATCGCCGTAATGGTCGAGATGCTCCGGATCGATATTCGTCACGACAGCGATATCGGCCGGCAGCTTGACGAAGGTGCCGTCGGACTCGTCCGCCTCCACCACCATCCAGTCGCCCTGCCCCATGCGGGCATTGGTCCCGTAGGCATTGATGATGCCGCCGTTGATCACCGTCGGGTCCAGCCCGCCGGCATCCAGCACCGCCGCGATGATCGAGGTCGTCGTCGTCTTGCCATGGGTGCCGCCAACGGCGATCGCCTGCTTGAAGCGCATCAGCTCGGCCAGCATCTCGGCGCGCCGCACCACCGGCAGGAAGCGCTCGCGCGCGGCCACCAGTTCCGGGTTGTCGCGCTTGATCGCCGAGGAAACGACGACGACACGCGCCTCGCCGAGGTTGCCGGCATCGTGGCCGACCTTCACCTCGATGCCCTTGTCGCGCAGCCGCTTGACGTTGGCGCTGTCGGAGACGTCGGAGCCCTGCACGGTATAGCCGAGCGTGTGCAGCACTTCGGCGATGCCGCTCATGCCGATACCGCCAATGCCGATGAAATGAACCGGACCGAGGTCCTGGGGCATCTTCATGATGCGCTTCCCCCTTGATCGAGATGGGCCGCAAGGGCGCCGACAGGCGCTCCGCTCGCGACATGTTCAACAAGATCGGCCAGCCGGCCGACCGCGTCCGGGTGTCCTGCGGCACGCGCCGCCTTCGCCGCCTCGGCAAGGCGCTCGGGCGCGGCCATCAGCTCGCCCAGCAGCGCCGCCAGCCGGTCGGCATCGAGATCCGCCTGCCGCACCGGCCAGGCACCGCCGGCCTTTGCCAGCACTTCCGCGTTGCGTCCCTGGTCGTTGTCCAGCGCATGCGGCAGCGGCACCAGAACCGAGGGCCGGCCGATCACCGACAGCTCGCTGACGCTCGAGGCGCCTGAGCGACACAGCACCAGATGCGCACCGGCGATCCGCTCCGGCATGTCGGCGAAGAAGCTTGCAAGTTCTGCCCTGACGCCCAGCCGGTCGCAGGCCTCGCGCATGCGCTCCATGTCCTCCGGCCGGCACTGCTGGACCAGGTCCAGCCGCGCCCGCTCCTCGTCCGTCATGCGCTCCAGCGCGCCGGGCATCGCATCGCTGAAGAAGCGCGCGCCCTGCGAGCCGCCGAACACCAGCAGGCGGAAGGCATCGCCCGGGCCTGCGGCCACATAGTCGCGCCCGCTCGCCGCGATCACGGCGTCGCGCACCGGGTTGCCCGTGCGCACGGACTTTGCCGCGAACTGGCTGTCGTCGCCGTCGACCAGCGGAAAGCTCGTCGCAACGGCCGTTACCCGTCCGGCCAGCATCCGGTTGGCCCGGCCCATCACCGCATTGGCCTCGTGCAGCACGCTCGGCACCCGGCCGAGAAAGGCCGCGAACATCGGCGGAAAGGTCGGATAGCCGCCGAAGCCGACCACCGCGTCCGGGCGCAGGCGGGCGATGAGCCGCCGCGACTGCATCAGGCCCTTGCCCAGCTTCAAGGCGGTGCGTGCGAGCGCCACCGGCGACTTGCCGGACAGGGTCGCCGAGGAGATCACATGCACGGCGCGCGCCGGAAAATCCTTGCCGAAGTCGCTGACGCGCGCATCGGTCGCCAGCTCCACCACATGGCCGCGGCGACCGAGCTCGGCCGCCAGCGCCTGTGCGGGAAACAGGTGGCCGCCGGTGCCCCCGGCGGTGAGCAGGATGGTGCGTGCCATGGACCTGCCGCTCACGACAGATGCGCGGGCGACAGGCGCGAGACCACCACGCTGTCGGAGCGCGAGGCCTGCGGCCGCCGGCGGGTCAGCGCCAGCACGAAGCCCATGGAGATCGCCATCGCCAGCAGCGATGAGCCGCCATAGGAGATGAACGGCAGCGTCATGCCCTTGGCCGGCATCAGGTTGAGGTTCACCGCCATGTTGATCGCCGCCTGGATGCCGAACAGCACGATCAGGCCGGCCGTCGCCAGGCGCCCGAACGGGTCGCTGTCCTGCGCGGCATGGCGCAGGCCGCGCAGCACCACGAAGGCGAAGACCAGCAGCAGCAGCAGGCAGACGATGATGCCGAATTCCTCGGCCGCCACCGCGAAGATGAAGTCCGTATGGCTTTCCGGCAGGATCCGCTTGATCGTGCCCTCGCCCGGTCCCCGGCCGAACCAGGAGCCCGAGACGAAGGCCTCGATGGCGCGGTCGATGTTGTAGGTGTCGCCCGCCCCCGGATCGAGGAAGCGGTCGACGCGGCTCTGCACGTGCGGCAGCATCATGTAGGCGGAGACGAGACCGCCGAAGCCCAGCACGCCGAGCGGCACGATGGCGAGCCACGACAACCCGTTGAGGAAGATCAGCGCCGCGAAGACCAGCGCGATCAGCATCGTCTGGCCGAAGTCCGGCTGGGCGACCAGCAGCGCCGCCGACATCACGAAGAGCAGCGTCGACAGCAGCGTGCCCGGCACTTCCGGCCGCCGCCCGCCTTCCGCCATCAGGAACGAGGCGAGCACGATCAGCGCCGGCTTGAGGAACTCGGAAGGCTGGATCGAGAAGCCGGCCATGTTGATCCAGCGCCGCGCGCCCTTGGCTTCCATGCCGACGAACAGCGTCGCCACCATCATCACCATGGAGATGATGAACAGCGCCAGCGCCGCCCGGCGCACATAGCGCGGGCTGAGCGCGGAGATCGCCAGCATCAGGCCGAGCGCCGGCACCAGGAAGAAGGCCTGCCGCTTGATGAAGTGGTAGCTGTCGATGTTGAGCCGCTCGGCCACCGCCGGGCTTGCCGCGAAGGACAGCACGATGCCGCCGATCATCAGCACGATGAAGCCGGCCACCAGAAAGCGGTCGACGGTCCACAGCCACTCTGCGAAGGGACTACGATCGGCACGACTGACCATTACGCGACCTCCTGTCCGCCCTGCTGCGGGACGATCCCGCGCACGGCCTCGGCAAATGCCCGTCCCCGGGCCTCGAAATTGGGAAACTGGTCGAAGGAGGCACAGGCCGGCGACAGCAGCACCACCGGCTCGTCCGCCAGGTCCTGCGCCGCATCGCGCGCCGCCGCGGCGACGGCAGCCTCCAGCGTGCCGGACATCTGCGTCTCGACATGACCGGCCAGCGTCGCCGCGAAGTCGTCCGCCGCCTCGCCGATCAGATAGGCCTTGGCGATCCGGTCGAACCACGGACGCAGGCTCTCGATGCCGCCTGCCTTTGCGCGGCCGCCGGCGATCCAGTAGATGCGCGAATAGCTCGCCAGCGCCCGCTCGGCCGCATCGGCATTGGTCGCCTTGCTGTCGTTGACGAAGAGCACCCGCCCGGCGCGGGCGACCATCTCCATGCGATGGGCAAGGCCCGGAAAGCTGGCGAGGCCCGCGCGGATCTCGTCGGCGGACAGCCCGAGGGCGAGGCACGCAGCCACCGCCGCGCAGGCGTTCTGCGCATTGTGCGAGCCGCGCAGCGACAGGATCGGCGCAAGGTCGGCGAACACGCTCTGCGCGCCGCCCTCGTCGAGCAAAAGCACGCTGCCTTCCGCGTGGATGCCGTCGGCAACCGGATGCCGGGCGCTGATCCGCCGCACACGCGTGCCGGCGCGCTCCGCCCGGTCGGCGACTGCCGCGCTGATCGCATCGTCGACGCCGACCACCGCAAGGCGGCTGCCGGCGATCAGCCGTTCCTTGACGGCGGCGTAATGCTCCAGCGTGCCGTGCCGGTCGAGATGGTCCGGCGTGATGTTGAGCAGGATGCCGACCGACGGGTCGATCGAGGGCGCAAGGTCTATCTGGTAGGACGAGCACTCGATCACGTGGATGCGCGTGAGTGCCGGTTCGGCCAGCTCCAGGATCGGCACGCCGATATTGCCGCCCATCTGGGCATCTCGGCCGGCGGATTTCAGGACATGAGAGATCAGCGCGGTCGTGGTCGACTTGCCGTTGGTGCCGGTGATGGCGACCAGCGGCGCGTCCGGGGCGATCCGCCGGCGCTCGCGCAGGAACAGCTCGACATCGCCGATCACCTCGACGCCGTGCTCACGGGCGAGCTCGACGCTCCAGTGCGGCTGCGGATGGGTCAAGGGCACGCCCGGCGCCAGCACCAGCGCGGCGAACTGCGACCAATCCTCCTGGCGCAGGTCCGCCACCTGAAGCCCCGCCTTGCGCGCCGCCTCTCGCCCTGCCTCGCCGTCGTCGAAGCACACGGGCACGGCGCCGCCGCTGGCAAGCGCGCGCGCCGTCGCCAGCCCCGATCCGCCCAGACCGAAGACCGCAACGCGTTTGCCCGTGAATCCGCTGACCGCGATCATGCGCCTACCTCAGCTTCAGCGTCGCGAGACCGACCAGGGCGAGAACCACGGCGATGATCCAGAAGCGGATCACCACCTGGCTTTCGGTCCAGCCCAGATGCTCGAAGTGATGGTGGATCGGCGCCATCTTGAAGACGCGCTTGCCGGTGAGCTTGAACGAGGCGACCTGCACGATCACCGAGATCGCCTCCAGCACGAACAGGCCGCCGATGATCGCCAGCACGATCTCGTGCTTGGTCGCGACCGCGATGGAGCCGATCATGCCGCCGAGCGCCAGCGAGCCGGTGTCGCCCATGAAGATCGCCGCCGGAGGGGCGTTGAACCACAGGAAGCCGAGGCCCGCGCCGATCACCGCGCCGCACAGCACGGCCAGCTCGCCGGTACCCGGCACGTGGTGAATCTGCAGGTAGTCGGCAAAGACCGCGTTGCCCGACAGATAGGCGATCAGGCCGAAGGAGGCCGAGGCGATCATCACCGGCACGATGGCGAGGCCGTCGAGGCCGTCGGTCAGGTTGACCGCATTGCCCGCACCCACCACCACGAAGGCGGCGAAGGGAATGAAGAAGATGCCGAGGTTGAACGCCAGGTCCTTGAAGAACGGAAAGCCGATCGAGGTGCCGTGCACGCCCCCCTCGAGCAGCGTCACGCACCAGGCGGCAAGACCGGCGATGAGGAACTCCAGGCCCAGCCGACTGCGGCCGCTGAATCCCTTGTGCGAGGCCTTGGTGACCTTGAGATAGTCGTCATAGAAGCCGATGGCGCCGAAGCCTACCGTCACGCCGAGCACGATCCAGGTGTAGGGATTGGCAAGGTTCGCCCAGAGCAGCGTGGCGACGATCATGCCCGACAGGATCATCAGGCCGCCCATCGTCGGCGTGCCCTTCTTCGTCAGCAGGTGGCTCTGCGGGCCGTCCGCGCGGATCGGCTGGCCGTGGCCTTGCCGCAGGCGCAGCGAGGAGATGATCATCGGGCCGAACAGGAAGATGAACAGCAGCGCGGTCATGATGGCGCCGCCGGTCCGGAACGTGATGTAGCGGAACACGTTCAGTGCCGAGAACTGGTCGGCAAACTCGACGAGGAAGTAAAGCATCGGCGTTCCTATTCGGCCCCGTCGTCTTCGACGGGGAAATCGCGTTTGAGGGCCTCGACCAGCGGCCCCATCCGGGTGCCGAGCGAGCCCTTGACCATGATGACGTCGCCCGGACGGATATCCTCGATGAGCAGCGGCTTCAGACCGGCCGCTTCCTCGGAATAGGCGCCGCGCTGGTGTTTCGGCAGCAGCTCCCACAGCGCGTGCATGCGCGGTCCTGCGCAGTAGACGAGATCCGCACCGGATTCGGCAACAGGCCGGTTGAGGGCCGCATGCAACTGCAACTCGGCCTCGCCCAGCTCCAGCATGTCGCCGATCACCGCGATGCGGCGGCCGTTGCGCTCGATCGGGGTTTCCCGCAGGAGGTTGAGCGCGGCGCGCATCGAGGCGGGGTTGGCGTTGTAGCTCTCGTCGATCAGCGTGGCGCGGCCGTTCGGCAACTGCAGCACCGCCTGTTCGCCGCGTCCCTTCGGCGCGCGGAAGGCGGCCAGCGCCATGCCGGCACGGGCCAGGTCGCCGCCCAGTTCCGCCACCGCGCCCAACACAGCAAGGCTGTTGGCCACCAGGTGCACGCCCGGCGCGCCGACCTTGTAGGTGATCTGCTGGTCGAAGACATGGCCGGAGATCGAGCTGCAGCCCGTCTGCGCGGACACCCGCTCGGCCTGCACGTCCGCCGGCCCCTGCCGCCCGAATGTGGCGATGCGGCGCACGCCAGCGGCCTTCGCGAGATAGGTCAGCAGGTCAAACTGGTTGTTGTCGCGGTTGAGCAGCGCCAGACCGCCCGGCTCCAGCCCCATGAAGATTTCCGCCTTCGCCTGGGCGATGCGCTCCACCGAGCCGAAGAACTCCAGATGCACGGCCTCGACCGTGGTGATCGCCACCACGTGCGGGCGCACCATCTGCACCAGCGGGGTGATCTCGCCGGCATGGTTCATGCCGATTTCGAAGACGCCGTATTCGGTGTCCGCCGGCATCCGCGCCAGCGTCAGCGGCACGCCCCAGTGATTGTTGAAGGAGGCGACCGGCGCATGGGTGCGCCCGGACGGCGACAGCGCCAGCTTCAGCATGTCCTTGGTGCTGGTCTTGCCGACCGAGCCGGTCACCGCAACGATGCGGGCACGGCTGCGGGCCCGCGACGCGCGGCCCAGATCGCGCAGCGCCTCCAGCGGGTCCTCGACCACCAGATAGCGCCCCTTCGGCGGCAGCGAGCCGACGCGTTCGCGCGCGACGATGGCAAGCGCGGCTCCCGCCTCGCAGGCCTTGGCCGCAAAATCATGCCCGTCGAACCGCTCGCCCGCGATCGCCACGAAGGCCTCGCCGGCGGCAATGCTACGGCTGTCGATGGAAACGCCGGTGATGTGGGGAATGTCCGCGCCGCGCAGTTCGCCGCCCGTCGCCTCGACCATCTCGTCCAGATACCACAGCGGCCGGTCGGGCTCGGCCTCGATCGGCTCTCCGGCGACCGGCGCCGGCTTCACCGCAGGCGCTGCCGGGGCGGTAAAGGAGGGCACCGCCGGCACGACGAAGGCCGGGTGCACGCCCGCTGCAACGGGCGCAGGCTCTGCCGTTTCCTGACGCTCGGAGACGGGTTCGACAGCTTCTTCCTGCGCATCGACGATTTCGGCTTCAGTGTCTGTGTCCGCCTCGTCCTCTTCGTCAGCGACGGCAAGCCACTCATTCTCCGCCGGCGGCTCGTCCGCCAGCGCATCCTCATCGCTCTGCGTCTCGAGAGCTTCGGCCTCTTCCGTCAGCGCGTCGGGACCGCCGAAAATATCGTCGTCACCCTCCAGGACCGTCTCGGCGGGCTCGTTCTCCTCGCCGGAATCATCATCGCCGACAAGGTCCTCGGCCAAGCTCTCTTCAAGCTCGCTCTCGTCGGCCTCGTCCTCGGCCGTCTCAGGGTCGTCCACCGGATCCGTTTGACCCAGAAGATCCTCCTCGGTGAGGACGATTCCCGGAAACGTTCCCCTGCCCGCTTCGTCATCGGCCAGCAGATCATCCTCGTCCGCAGCGACAAGGTCCGCCTGCGGCTCATCGGCCGTCAGGTCGTCTTCAGGCAGCTCGCCCTCAAGCAGTTCGCCCTCGGGCTGGTCGTCTTCCGAGAGGACCTCTTCGGAGAGAAGCTCGTCTGCCAGATCGTCGTCGGCCAGATCCTCTTCGGCGAGGTCTTCGGCCAGCTCTTCCTCTGCAGCCTCCTCGTCGCCAGCGTCCGGTTCGTCGCCCTCCTCTTCGGCAACGTCCCCTTCGGCAGCACCCTCCTCCGCAACGTCTTCTTCGGCGCCAAGCTCCACATGCAGCTCGTCCGCCTCGTCGTGCAGTTCGGGCTCCTCCGCCTGGTCGGCGCCGCGGTCTTCTTCGTCGAACAGCTCGTCCAGCAGGTCGTCCTCGGACAGCTCCAGCGGAAGACCGTCCTCCTCGTCCGTTTCGGGCAACGTCTCGTCTTCGGCGTCCTGCGCCGGATCGAGGCTGCCGGCGAGCGCCTGTTCCAGCGCGTCGTCGAGGTCGAGCCCGAGGTCGATGCCCCCGTCCTCGGCGGCATCGAACAGCGCGCTTTCGGCCATCGCCGCAATCGCCTCGCGTGCGACCTCGTGATCGGAGAAGGGCAGCACCTGATCGCCGACGATCTGGCCCGGCTCATGGCCCTTGCCGGCGATGCACAGCACGTCGCCCGGCTGCAGCATGCCGATGGCGGCCTCGATGGCGTCGCGCCGATCGCCGATCTCCAGCGCATCCGGGGCGCCGTCCATCACCTCGGCGCGGATCTTCGCCGGGTCCTCGCTGCGCGGATTGTCGTCGGTGACGATGACGATGTCGGCCTGCCGGGCCGCGGCCTGCCCCATCAGGGGGCGCTTGCCCGGATCGCGGTCGCCGCCGGCTCCGAACACCGTGATCAAGCGGCCCTTGGTGAAGGGGCGCAGCGCCGCCAGCGCCGTGTCCAGCGCATCCGGCTTGTGTGCATAGTCGACGAAGACCAGCGCCCCGTCGTCGGTCTCGCCGACCAGCTCCAGCCGGCCCGGAGCGCCCTGCAGCTCCTCCAGCGCGGCCAGCGCCACGCTGGTGGGAACGCCGCTGCAGATCGCAAGACCGGCGGCGACCAGCGCATTGGACACCTGGAAGCGGCCGGCCAGCGGCAGGCGGACCTCGAAGAAGCCCTCGATGGTCTCGATCGACAGAACCTGCGTGAAACCGTCGTGGCTGATGTCGAGAAGCTTCAGGTCGTCGCCGCCCTCGCCGACGGTGAAGACGCTGCGGCCGAGCTCGCGCGCCAGAGCCAGGACGCGTCCGGCATAGGGCGCGGACGGCTCCAGCACCACCGGCTGGTCGCCCTCCAGCAGCGTATCGAACAGCCGCAGCTTGGCCGCAAGATAGTCCTCGACATCGGCATGGTAGTCGAGATGATCGCGGCCCAGATTGGTGAAGGCCGCAGCCGTCAGGCGCAGCCCGTCGAGCCGGCGCTGGTCAAGCCCGTGGCTGGAGGCCTCGAGCGCAGCATGGGTGATGCCGTCGTCGGCCAGCCGCGCCAGCGTCTGATGCAGCGACACCGGGTCCGGCGTGGTCAGGCTGCCATACTGGGCGCCGCGGCTGGTCACCGTGCCGATGGTGCCGAGGCTCGCGGCCTCGAACCCGGCATGGGCGAAGATCTGGCGGACGAAGACGGCGACGGAGGTCTTGCCGCTGGTGCCGGTCACCGCCACCAGGGTCTCGGGCTGGCGCTCGTAGAAGCGGGCGGCCATCAGCGCCAGCGTGCGGCGCGGGTCGTCGCTGACGATGACGGGGCAGCCGCCCTCATCGGAGCCGAGCGCCGCCAGCGGCGTGTCGCTGCCCACCAGCAGGGCGCCGGCGCCGGCATCGCGTGCGGCCGCGATGAAACGGGTGCCGTCCGCCTTCGCGCCTTTCAGCGCGGCGAACACAAATCCCCTGGAAACCGTTCGGCTGTCTGCGGACAATCCGGCGATTTCGGTTTCGAACTCGGGCGCGGCGAGCACCTGTTCGCCGGTGAGGTCCTTCAGCAGCATATCCTGCGCCAATATCCGTTGTGCGTCGTCGTCAGGACCGTAAGGGGAGCTTTGGTGCGACCCCGCCCCCTTGGCGATCCGGTCAGTAGGAAATCGATACCGTCTCCGTCTTGTCTCCGAACTGCGGCAACACTCCGAGCATCGGGGCAACCCTGCGGATGATAGCCGAGGTGACCGGCGCCGTGTTCAGGCCTGCGGTCGCGCCGATGCCCTCGCGCTCGGACTTCGGCTCGTCGAGCACGACCAGGACCACGTAGCGCGGCTTGTCCATCGGGAAGGCAGAAAGGAAAGAATTGCGGCGCTTGTTGGATACGTAGCGGCCGTTCTCGATCTTTTCCGCCGTTCCGGTCTTGCCGCCGACCATGTAGCCCGGCACTTCCGCGCGCCGGCCGGAGCCCGACAGGACGTTGAGGCGGAACAGGTAGCGCATCATCTCGCTGGTCTGCGGCGACACGACCTGCGTTGCCAGCTTCGCCGCTTCCTCGCGCGAGCGCGGCACGAAGGTCGGGGGGATCAGGCGGCCGCCGTTCATCAGGGCCGCCGTCGCCACCGCCGTCTGCAGCGGCGTCACCGAGATGCCGTGGCCGAAGGAGATCGTGATTGCCGCAAGCTCGTTCCACTTGGGCGGCAGCAGCGGCGTTGCCACTTCCGGCAGGTCCGTCTTCAGCCGCGTCGTCAGGCCGAGCCGCTCCATGAAGGCCTTCTGCTCGTCGACGCCGACCGACAGCATCATCTTGGCCGTGCCGATATTGGACGAATAGATGAAGGTCTCGGCGACCGACAGGATGCGGCCCTTGCCGTGGAAGTCGCTGATCGTGCGCCCGCCGACCCGCAACGGCCGCGTCGCGTCGAAACTGTCGTTCATCGTCACCTTGCCGCTGTCCAGCGCCATGGCGACGGTGAAGCCCTTGAACACCGAGCCCATCTCGTAGACGCCGCCGGACGCGCGATTCATGCGGTCCTTTTCCAGCGCCTGGGCCCGGTCGTTGGGATCGAAGTCGGGCAGCGAGGACATGGCGACCACCTCGCCGGTCTCCACGTCGAGAACGACGCCGATGCCGGCGATTGCCCGGTAGCGCTCCAGCGCCTTGACCAGTTCGTCGCGCACCACATGCTGGACGCGCAGGTCCACCGACAGCTGCACCGGCTCCATCGTGCGGTCGCTGGCAAAGCCGAGCTCGCGCAGGTCGCCGAGCCAGGCCCGGTCGACCGCCAGCTCCATGCCGGAAATGCCCTGGTTGTCGACATTGACCGAACCGACGATATGGCCGGCGGTCGGGCCGCCCGGATAGAAGCGGCTGTTTTCTTCCAGGAAACCGATGCCGGGAATGCCGAGATCATGGATCTGCTGGCGCTGGCGCGGGGTCAGCTCGCGCTTCAGCCAGATGAAGCCGGCATTGCTGGCCAGCCGGCGGCGCACCGCATCGGTGCCCAGTTCCGGCAGCACGCTGGCGATGCCCTCCAGCGCCTCGTCGACGTCGATGATCTTGCGCGGCTCGGCGAACAGCGAGGCGGTCTTGATGTCGGTCGCCAGGATCTGGCCGTTGCGGTCCAAAAGGTCCGGGCGCGAGGCGGCGACGCTGTCCTGCGCCGAAATGTAGGAGGCCGACTTCGCCTCCTCGCTCATGCCCAGCATGATCAGCCGGCCGCCGATGGCCATGTAGACCAGCGCGAAGACCGCCATGGCCATGTGCACCCGGGCCCGCACGGCGCGGGTCGAGGGACCGCGCGGCACGTGCCGCTCGCCGACCGTGCGGCGCTGCAGGAAGGAAACGGGCTGATCCGTGACCGCCATTGTTGCCCCCTATCGGACCGTCGGCGACGCGCCGGCAAAGCCGCCGAGCGTCAGGTTGCTGTCGATCGGCTCGAGCTGCACCGGCTTGACCGGCACATCCTCGATCCGGGTGATCTGCTCCACCGAGAGCGGCTGCAGCTGAAGATGTTCGTTGTAGCGATCGACCAGCCGCTGCAGGCGGCTCGGGTCGTTGAGCAGGCTCCACTCGGCGCGCAGCATCTGCAGCTGCGCCCGCTCGTCCTCGATCTGCCTCTGCAGCGCGGCGACATGCTCGGCCGAGCGTTCGGCGTCGTGCTTCATGTCGTAGACGGCGGCGGCGGCAGCCAGGACGCCGATGGCGAGGATGACGTTGGTGTAGCGGCTCATGGGTTCACTCCTCCCCGGCCGGCGCGGCGACCGACGGGGCACCGAGTTCGCGGGGGTCGACTTCGCGTGCCGGGGCATCGAGACGGCGGGCGGCGCGCAGCTTGGCGGAGCGCGCACGCGGGTTGGCCGCGACTTCGTCCTCGCCCGGATCCACCGCGCCGCGATGGAGGGGCTCGAAGGTCGCCGGCGGCACCTCGATATCCGGCATGTGACGGGAACCGCCGGCGCGGGTGCGGCTGCGCTCGGCGACGAATTTCTTGACGATCCGGTCTTCCAGGCTGTGGAAGGTGACGACGACGAGCCGGCCGCCCGGCTTCAGCGCGCGCTCGGCCGCGGCCAGCGCATCGACCACTTCGTCGAGCTCGCGGTTCACATAGATGCGCAGCGCCTGGAAGGTGCGTGTGGCCGGATGGATCTGCTTGCCCTTGAACGAGCGCCCGACCACCTTCTCGATCACGGCGGCAAGGTCGGAGGTGCGCTCGAAGGGGCGCTCCTTGCGGCGCTCGGCGATCGCTCGCGAGACGGCGGACGCGCGCCGCTCCTCGCCGAGAATGCCGATCAGCCGGGTCAGCTCGCGCTGGGGCATGGTGTTGACGACATCCGCCGCCGACAACCCGCGCGCTTCCATGCGCATGTCCAGCGGCCCGTCGAAACGGAAGGAAAAGCCCCGCTCGGCTTCGTCGAGCTGCATGGAGGAAACGCCGAGATCCAGCACCACCGCATCGACCTGCGGATGGCCGGAGGCCGCCGCGTGGGCATCGAGCGCGGAAAACCGGCCCTCGACCAGCATCAAGCGGCCGCCGCTTGCGGCAACCAGCGCCTGGCCGCCGGCAATCGCATTGGGATCCCGGTCGATGGCGATCACCTGCGCGCCCGCATCGAGCAGCGCCGAGGTATAGCCGCCGGCACCGAACGTGCCGTCGACGACAGTGGCGCCCGACACGTCGCCGAGCGCCTCCATCACCTCTTTCAGGAGAACCGGAACATGGCGAGGCGCCGCCTCGTCCTTGCGCTGCGCCGTCATTGGCCGCCCCCTGCGCTCGTGCGGGGAGAGGACAGCACGGACATGGCGCGCTTCATCGCGTCCGCGCGGTGGGCGCGGAAGCGCTCGGGCTCCCAGATCTGGAACTTGTAGCCCTGGCCGACAAAGGTGACCTGGTCCGTCACTCCCGCATGCTCGCGGATCATGTCGGAAAGCATCACCCGGCCGTCTCCATCGATCTTCAGGGTTTCGCTGGCGCCGTAGAGCGCAGTGGACAGGGCGTCGTGGTCGGCGGTCAGGGTGTCGAGCCCCTCCAGCCGCTTGGCGATCTCCGCCACGAGCTGGTGACCGCCCGCATCCACCGCCATCTGGTGCAGGGAAGGAAAGCAGTAGAGACCTTCGAAGCCGTCGCGCGTCAGGGCCTGGCGGAAAGAAGCCGGAACGGAAACCCGCCCCTTGGCGTCGAGTCGATTTGTGTAGTGCGACACGAAGCCGGACATCGATTCTCTCGCCCCATCGCCGGATGCGTCGCATCCGGCCACCGCCTAACTCCCGATCCCTGGAAACGCCGGTGCGTAGCGCAACGCCGGCGGCCCGACCGCATGTCGGCCCGCAATGTCGAATTGTGAGCCGCTTGAGCCCCGTTGCAGCCTGTCGAAACGGGATAATCTGGGATAGCATGGGACCTTCTGGGCGTCAACGGAATCCAATGGTTTCTGCCCCCTCCCGGCCGGTGCGGCGAAACACCGGGGATCAGTTATCCACCGTTAAGCTTAATTTTGAGTTGCCGGTCGCTTGCATCCTGCAACGCAGTGGATTCGGGGTCTTTCGCGGCGGCTTCGAGGGTGAAGCGCAATGGTTCCAGCGACTTGCCCACAGGCGCGCGCGCGTGCACTGCACGCGGCGGTCCCGGCTCGCGGCTTCTGCTCGAGCGGGAAGACACCCGAAGAGGCAGGCGCGTGAGGAACGGCGGACAGCCACTCCGACGCGAAGCCCACTCTTCGGCTGTCGTCCCGGTTTCGGCGCAGCCGAAGACCGGGAACCAGTAACCACGGAAGGTCGCGACTGAAGCGGTTGCGCTGCCGCCGGAAGGCCGGAGGCTGCCGCTCTCGCGCACCCATCCGCTCCGGCGGATACTGGACGCCTGCCTGCGCAGGCGTGACAGCCGTGGAGGTGGCGATGCGCGACCGTTTCATGCCTGCCGAGGGCGCCAATGGATCCCGGCTCTGCGCTGCGCTTGGCCGGGATGACCTCCGAGAGAAGGCACGCCCCAGCATCCCCTCTGCCGTCCCCCCGGACGAGCATCGCGAGAGCCGGGGCCTATTGGTTGCCAGAGCGGTTGCGGAAGTCCGCCAACCTCTCCCGGCGTCATCACGCACGCAGCGTAGCGCGACCCGGGAAGACGCCGGCAGAGGCAGGGGCAAAAAACACCTGCCGAGGGTGCCCTCGCGCCCCGGCTGGCGCCGGGCGGATCATCGAAACAGGAAGGGAAAAGGTGTCAGCCGGCCTGTAAGCCGGGTTTTGTATGGCGCGACATTGCTGCCGCACGTGACGGCCATTCATCTGGGACGCCCGTTGCCGGGCGCCTCGCGCAACCAACCCGGGCGGCTGGTCTGGAAAGGACCGGATTCCTTGCGGAATCCGCGCCGCCCCTATTCGGTTTTGCTCCCGGTGGGGTTTACCGTGCCGCTTCCGTTGCCGGTCGCGCGGTGGGCTCTTACCCCACCCTTTCACCCTTACCGCGGCCGCAGCCGCGGCGGTTTGCTTTCTGTGGCACTTTCCCTGGGGTCGCCCCCGCCGGGCGTTACCCGGCACCGTTTTTCCGTGGAGCCCGGACTTTCCTCCCCTGCGGCGTTTCCGCACTTGCAGGAGCGGCCGTCCAGCCGGCTGACGCGCGACTGGTATGCGCCGCGGGCCCTTCGGTCAAGCGCGACGCTTCTCGGCCCCTGCCAGAGCGCCCGCCACCGCCTCGGCGCATGCCTGCGCCTCCCCGCGCTGCGCGCCGGCAAAGCCGATGACGAGGCCGGACGGGTTGCAGGCGATGCCATAGGGCGAGAGGGCCGCGACGCCGAAGCCGAGGGCGTTGACCCTCGCGGCGATCGCAAGGTCGTCGACCGCCCCGGCAAAGCGCAGGGCAAGCTGCACGCCGCCAACCGGGTCCGGCACATCCGCCGCCGTACCCAACCTCTGCCGCAGGGCGGCGGCAAGCTCCCGCCCCCGCGCCTCGCAGATCTCCCGCACCCGCCGCAGATGCGCCCGATAGCGGCCCGAGGCGATGAAGTCGGCAAGCGCGGCCTGCGTCATCACGTTGGCGAGCATGCCCGAGACCCGCTGCGCCACCGCCAGCGGGCCGGCCAGATGTTCCGGCACCACCATGTAGGCGACCCTCAGGCCCGGCAGCATGCTCTTGGAGAAGGTGCCGAGATAGATCACCTCTCCCTCCGCGCCCAAGCCCTGCATCGCCGCGAGAGGCCGCCCGGAAAACAGGAATTCGCTGTCGTAGTCGTCCTCCAGCACCACCCCGCCGCAGGCCCGCGCCGCATCCAGCACCATCGCGCGGCGCGCCAGCGACATGCGGGTGCCGTAAGGGTACTGGTGCGAGGGGGTAACGTAGATCAGCCGCGGCGGTCGCCGATCGGTGACGAGGCGCGGGTCCGCCCCGTCCGCGTCGACGGGCATCGGCACGATGTCGAGCCCGGCTGCGGTGAAGGCGGCGCGTGCCCCCAGGTACCCGGGATCCTCCAGCCATGCGGCCTCGCCGGGATCCGCCAGGGCGCTCGCCAGCAGGTTAAGGCTCGCCTGGGTCGACGGGGTGACGATGATGCGCTCCGGTGTTGCCCTGACGCCGCGCTCGGCGGCCAGATAGGCGGCAAGTTCCCCGCGCAGTTCGCCAAGCCCCTGCGTCTCGCCATAGCTCAGCACGTCGCCGCGCAGGCGGCGGGCGGCGCGGCGCAGCGTCCGCGCCCATTCGTCGGCCGGAAACCGGTCGATGCTCGGCGTGCCCGGCTCCAGCTTTCCCCCGCGCCGGCGCTGGGTCGCGGACCAGGGATTGTTGCTCATCGCCCGTCCGCGCGCCGACAGGGCGACCGCCCTTGCGGAGATCGCCGGCGCCTCGCCCTCGCCCCACAGGCCGACACGCGCGACCTTCGGCGCCGACCCGCCGCGCACGGTGACGATACCCTCCGCCACCAGAAGCTCGTAGGCCGCGTTGACCGAGTTGCGGGAGATGCCGAGCGCTGCCGCCAATGCCCGGCTGGACGGCAGGCGCGCGCCCTCGGCCAGACGCCCGTCGCCGATGGCCTCGCGCACGCCGCGATAGACCTGCTCGGGCAGCGGCAAGGCAGCGGAGCGATCGATGGACAGGAGGCCGTCGAGCATGACTGGATCCTTCAAAAAATCCGAAAGCGGACCTTCACTGGAACCAGTTTGATGGCACATTCCCCACCGCAACGCAAAGGCGCCGCAAGGCAAGGGTGCCGAAGCGCAAGGGCGCCGCACAGCACAGGCGCCGCAAAGCGAGGAACCGCAATCGATGAGCGACCCCGAGACCGACCAGGCCGCCACGCCGGCCACCCGGCGCAGCCGCCGCGCCTCCCTGCCCCGCCATGCGAGGGTTCGGGTGGGCAAGCGCGAGGTCGCGGACCCGGCCGCCGCCTTCGAGGTGCTGGATCTCGCCCGCATCGCCCATGTCGGCTTCGTCGACGAGGGCCGACCGATGGTCATCCCGATGCTGCACGCCCGCATCAAGCGCACGCTCTACATCCACGGCGCCAAGGCGACGCGCATCGTCAAGAGGATGCAGGACCGCGCGCCGGTGTGCCTCACCGTGACGCTGCTGGACGGCATCGTCGTCGCCCGCTCCGCCTTTCACCACTCGATGAACTACCGCTCGGTGGTGGTGCATGGCACGGCCCGCCATGTCGTCAACGACTGGGAGCGCAAGGCCGCGCTCGTCGCCCTCACCGACCGGCTGTTGCCGGGCCGCTGGGACGAGGTGCGGCCGATGACCGACAAGGAGCTCGCCGCCACCGGGGTGCTCGCCATCGAGGTCGAGCACATCACCATGAAGCGGCGCGAAGGGCCTCCGGTCGACGATGCGGACGACTATGCCCTGCCCGTATGGGCCGGCGTCGTCGAGCTGGCCGAGACGGTCACCGCCGTCACGCCGGACGAGCGTCTTGCCGCGGACGTGCCGCGTCCGCGCTCGCTGCGCGACCTGGAAAGCGCTGCCTCGCCGGGCCTCAGCCGCGAGCGAGGAGCTGCTTGACCTTGCCGCAATAGCGCCGGCTCACCGGGTTCATGCGCTTGGCGAAGTGACCGGCATTGTAGCGCAGGATCGTGCCGCACACGTCGCCGCCGGCGCGCTTGTGGGCGCCTGCCAGGTACTTCATGCCGTAGGTGATGTTGGTCTTGGGATCGTAGAGCGCCTTGGCGCTGCCGCGGAAGCCGACGCCCCGCGCCGTCTGCGGCTTGATCTGCATCAGGCCGATTTCGCCGGCCCGTCCGCGAGCCCGCGGATTGTAGTTGCTTTCCACCCGCACGACCGCGTGGGCCAGTTCCACCGGCACGCCGTGCTTGCGTGCTTCCGCGGTGATCATGGCGTCGTATTTCTCGGCGCGTGCCCCGGCCTCGAGGATCTTCGGATCGACCGTCGTGGTGGAGACCGCAGCCGTCTGGCATGCCCCTGCGGAAAGAGCCAAGAGGAGCGCACCGATGAGACGCGGCGCCTTGAAGTTGATCATGTGCCCGACCTTCAAACTGTTTGTCGTTGTTGAGAGGCCGGCTGTATGGCGGTGCGGTAAGACGGAAATCCGGCACCGAAGATCACGAAATGTTACAAAAACGCCGATAAAATATGGCTAAAACGTGCAGAAATCCTCGTCATTGACGAAAGCAAGGCCATCATCCCGGCAAACATGGCCGGGAGATGGCGGTGATTTGCAGATGTTGCGATGCAGCAATCGGCTCGGGACGCGGCGTCAGCCGAGCTGTGGAACTTTTTGCAAAAGCCGGTGCAGCGTCGCGATGGTCGACATGTCGGCGATGCCGTCGACCCGCTCGCGCCGGTGGTGGCGCTGGAAGGCGGCGACCGCCGCCCGCGTGCGCTCGTCGAAGACCCCGGTGATCGGCATCTCGAACCCGTAGAGCGCCAGCATCGACTGCAGCGCCTCGACGGGCTGGCCGCCGTCGCCCAGCTGGAAGAAGCGCCCGCCGGATACCGGCTCCGGCGCGACATGCAGGCCGACGCCTGCCGCCGCCAGCCTGTCCCAGGGAAACAGCTCGCCCGGATCCTCCTTGCGCTCCGGCGCCACGTCCGAATGCCCCAGCACGTCGTGGGGCGCGATCCCGTGCCGGGCGCAGATATCCCGGGCCAGTTCGATCACGGACTGCACCTGCGCGTCCGGGAAAGGCCGGTAGCCGTTCTCGTGGCCCGGATTGACGATCTCGATGCCGATGGAGCGCGAGTTGATGTCCCGCTCGCCCTTCCAGTAGGAGCGCCCCGCATGCCAGGCGCGCCGGCTTTCCGGCACCAGCTGCAGGATCGACCCGTCCTCTTCGACCACGTAATGGGCCGAGACCTCGGCGCGCGGGTCGCACAGCCGCTGGAGGGCCTCTTCGCCGCTGGTCATGCCGGTATAGTGCAGCAGCAGCAGGCTGACCGGACCAGTCCGATCGTTGTGGTTCGGCGAAGGCCTCAGCCGCGCCGGCAGTCCGGTATCCGTCTTCACGCCCATTGCATGTCTTTCCGTGATGCTCTCAGCGGTCCTGCAAGGCGAGCCTGACCCCGAGCGCGCAGTAGATGCCCCCGACCACCTTGCCCTGCCACTTCAGGACGACGGGGTTGCGTCGGAGGAAATTTCCGAGCCGGCCCGCGGCCAGCGCGAACACAACGGTGCTGAACAGCCCGATCAGCACGAACAGGATCCCCAGCACGAGAAGCTGCAGCGCCGCCGACCCGTTCTCCGGTTTCACGAATTGCGGCAGGAACGCCAGGAAGAACAGGGCCGTCTTCGGGTTCAGCACTTCGGCCAGCACCGCCTGGCAGAACGCCGCCGCCGCGCCGATGGCCCGCGTCCCGGCGGACAGGTCGGTGGAAGGCCGCTCGAACAGGGCGCGGATGCCGAGATAGATCAGGTAAGCCGCGCCCAGATACTTGATGATCGAGAACAACACGGCGGACGTTGCGATGATCGCCGAAAGACCGACCACCGCCATCACGGTGTGCACCAGGTCGCCGGCGGCGATGCCGGCTCCGGTCGAGATGCCGACCCGTGTCCCCGACGTCGTCGCCCGCGCCACCGTCAGCAGCGTCGCCGGCCCCGGAATGAAGACGAACCCCAGGACGATCGCCACATAGGCCGCAAGCGTCGTCGCATCGATCATCGTCCTGTCTCCCTCATGGTGTCGTCGCCGGTCACAGTCCCCGCTCCGCCGCGATCTTGGCATAGGCGACGTTCAGCGCCGCCAACCGGTCGTTGGCGATGCGCACGAACTCTTCCGGCACGCCGCGTGCGATCAGCCGGTCGGGATGGGTTTCCGCCACCAGCTTGCGGTAGTGCCGCTTGATCTCCTCGTCCGGCACGCTGCCGGCAATCCCCAGCACCCGGTACGGGTCCTCCTCGCTGCGCACATGGCGGGCGAGGATCTGGTTGAAGGCCCGCTCGTCCAGCCCGAAGATCTCGGCGATGCGCTCCAGGTAGGCCAGCTCGTATTCGTGGACGATGCCGTCCGCCTTGGCGATGTGGAACAGGGCATCGAGAATGTCCACCCGGATCTCCGGGTCGTCCGGAAACAGCGCCGCCAGCCGCTGCGCATAGGTCTCGAAGCCGGCCACGTCCTGCTTGGCCAGGTTGAACAGCCGGGCGACGTTCCGCTCCTCTCCGGCAGGAATGTCGAACACGTCGAGAAAGGCGATCTCCTCGTCGCCCGTCACCACGCCGTCGGCCTTGGCCATCTTGGCCGACAGCGCGATCATGGCGACGGTGAAGGCGACCGCCCGGTCGCCCCGCCCTTCGCCCGCCGAAACGATGAATTGCACGATGCGGTCGACGATCTGGGCACCGCCCGCGCCGATTGCCGCCGCCACCGCACTGATCGCAGACCAGATGTTCATGTCACCGTTGCCGCCTCAGACAGACCGCGTGATGCCGCCATCAACGCGCAGGTTCTGCCCCGTGATATAGCCGGCTCCGTCCGACAGCAGGAAGGCGACGGTCTCCGCCACTTCCTCTACCGTGCCGTAGCGGCCCATGGGGATGCGCGCGCGGCGGTCCTCCTTCTCCGGCAGGCTGTCGATGAAGCCCGGCAGCACGTTGTTCATGCGGATGCCCTCGCCCGCATAGCGGTCGCAATAGAGCTTGGTGAAGGCGGCAAGCCCGGCACGGAACACGCCCGAGGTCGGGAAAGCCGCCTCCGGCTCGAACGCCGCATAGGTGGAGATGTTGACGATGGCGCCGCCCCCCTGCGCCTGGAACTGCGGCGTCACCAGCCGGCACATCCGCACCACGTTGAGCAGGTAATAGTCCATGCCCAGGTGCCAGTCCTCGTCGCTGATCGCCAGCACCTCGCCCTTCGGCCCGTGGCCGGCGCTGTTGACGACGGCATCGATCCGCCCGAAGCGCGCCATCGCGGCTTCCACGAACCCGGCAAGGTCCTTCGGCTCCAGGTTCGACCCGGTATGGCCGAGCCCGCCCAGTTCCTCGGCCAGCGCCGCGCCCTTGCCGCTGGACGACAGGATGGCAACGCGCGCGCCCTCGCCCGCCAGCTTGCGCGCGATGGCGGCGCCCATGCCGCTGCCTGCGGCGGTCAGAAGTACGACCCGATCCTTCATGCTGTCCCCGAACTGCTTCGCCCGAACTGATTTGGCATGACGCTCCCGATGAACGCCGACTCTCGTTTGCGTTCTAGCACAGACGGCCGGCCTCGCCACGCATCCGCCGGTCGCGGCGGGCGAGCCCGCTCCGGAACGCCAGCCGGCAGCGGAGCGGGCCCGGCGCCTCAGATCTTCGGCATCGGGCCGGTCATCGACGCTGCATCGACGATCCGGTCGAACGTGGCTGCATCGATATGACCCAGCGCCAGCGCCGCCTCGCGCAGCGTCGTCCCCTCGTGATGCGCATGATGGGCGATCGCCGCCGCCTTGTCGTAGCCGATCTCCGGCGTCAGCGCGGTGACCAGCATGAGCGAGCGGTTGACCGTCTCGGCGAGCCGCGCCTCGTCCGCTTCCATGCCCGCAACGGCGAAGCGCGCGAAATGCTCCATCCCGTCGGCGAGCATGCGGCAGCTTTCCACCACGTTGGAACCGAGCATCGGCTTGTAGACGTTCATCTCCAGCAACCCGCCGGCCCCGGCAAAGCCGCTGGCGACATCGAGGCCGATCACCTGCACGCTGAGCATGGCCAGCGCCTCGCACTGGGTGGGGTTGACCTTGCCCGGCATGATCGAGGAGCCCGGCTCGTTTTCCGGCAGCCGCAGCTCGGCAAAGCCGGCGCGCGGGCCGCAGGACAGCAGGCGGATGTCGTTGGCGATCTTGTGCAGCGACACCGCCAGCACCTTCAGCATGGACGAGGCCGCCACCATCGCGTCATGTGCGCCCATCACCGTGAACTTGTTCGCCGCCGCCTCGAAGGGCAGGCCGCAACGGCGCGCCAGTTCCGCCGCCACCTTACCGTCGAAGCCATCCGGCGCGTTCAGCCCGGTGCCGACGGCCGTGCCGCCGATGGCCAGCTTCATCAGCCCCTTGAGCGCGAAGGCCAGCCGCTCGTCATTGTCGTCCAGCATGCCGACATAGCCGGCGAACTCCTGGCCGAGCGTCATCGGCACCGCGTCCTGCATGTGCGTGCGGCCGATCTTCACCAGCCCCTGCCAGGCATGCGCCTTTTCGGCCAGCGCATCGCGCAGCACCTTCAGCGCCGGCCGCACCCGGTTGGCAATCATCAGCGCCGCCGCCACGTTCAGCGCGGTCGGCACCACGTCGTTGGAGGACTGCGAGCGGTTGACGTGATCGTTGGGATGGACCGGATCCTTGGAGCCGATCCGCCCGCCGCTGAGCTCGATGGCCCGGTTGGCGATCACCTCGTTGACGTTCATGTTCGCCTGCGTGCCCGAACCGGTCATCCACACATGCAAGGGGAACTCGCCGTCGTGCCGGCCGCCGACCACTTCCTCGGCCGCCTCGACGATCAGGTCGGCACGCTTTTGGTCCAGCACGCCGATCTGCGCATTGGCCATCGCCGCCGCCCGCTTGATCTCGGCCAGCGCGTGAATGATCTCCAGCGGGAACGGGTCGCGTCCGATGGCGAAGTGATGGCGCGCGCGCTCGGTCTGGGCGCCCCAGTAACGGTCCGCCGGCACCTCCACCGCTCCCATCGAGTCGGTTTCGGTACGCCTGTTGTCTGCGGTCATGGTCTGCTCCGTCTTACCTTGCGTCACACTCCACCGGCGGGCGGATTCCGGGCGCATGATTCAATGTCTGGAAACCTTGCGATGTCATGATCCGTCCCTGGACACTTTCACCGATGAGAACGGCGGCATCGCGCCGTGAGGGACGGGTCAGGTTGCGCAACCTAAAGACGTTGCTGGGCATCTTTGTGGGCTTTTTGATCGTTGCAGGTTTCGCCGGCACGATCCAGGCGGCAAATGTATTCTTTTCCAAGGCGATTTACACCCGCGATGCCCAGGAAACCGCACGCCGGCTCGACCGCGACCTGAACCATCATCTCCTGAAGAACGACCGGGTTTCCGACGAGGAGATCGCCGCCTTCGCCGACGAAAGCCTGCGCCGCTCCATCGACGGTGTGGACGGCAACGCTGCGGCTGGCAGCGGCAGGACGCGCACCGCTGACGCGCCGCGGCCGCAGCGTCCGGCTGCCAATCCCGCCAAGGTCGACCGCGCCGCCTCCCTGGACGAATTCATGGAGGAGCTCGACCAGAGCGACCTGGCCCGCACCGTCGCCGTCCTGCGCTTCGCGCCGGGAACGGTGTTGCTGTCCGAGGCCTCCGTGCTGCCGCGCACCGATCCGCAGATGCTCGAGCGCCTCACCCCGCGCCTCGAGACGCTCCTGCGCCATCTTGCCGCCGGCGAGCCGCGCGCGGTGGACGTTCCCTCCACGCTGCTCGGCACGAAACCCGAACCCACCCTGCTCGCCGTGCCGATTCGCAACGGCGACACCATCGAGGGCGCCATCGTCCTGCTCTACGACCAGGCGACGACCGGCCTGTTCCTGAGCGAGGTGGTGCAGATCGCCATCGCCATCCTGATGGCGATGATCTTCGTCGCGACCGGCCTTGCCGCCCTGTTCGTGTGGATGCGCTTCCGCGACCGGCTGAAGGCCAGCAAGACGATCCAGTTTCTTGCCCATCACGACGCGCTGACCGGCCTGCCCAACCGCACGGTGTTTTCCACCAAGCTGAACGAGGCGCTGCGGCTGGCCAGCGCCAAGGCCGGCAACATCTCGGTCATGCTGATCGACGTGGACAAGTTCAAGGCCATCAACGACACCCACGGCCACGCGGCAGGCGATCTCTTCCTGCAGGTGATCGCCGACCGGCTGAGCAATGTCTTTGCCAGCCATCTTGTCGCCCGCCTGTCCGGCGACGAGTTCGCCGTGCTGATCGCCCGCGATCTCGACCGCCGGGCCGTGACCCAGCTTGCATCCTCGATGATCGCCGCCACGCGCATTCCCACCCGCATCGACGGCAAGGACATCCCGATCTCGCTCTCCATCGGCGTTGCCCAGGCCTCGGAGGCCGCCTGGCGCGCGTCCCGCCTGCTGCATTGTGCCGACCTTGCGCTCTACCGGGCCAAGCACTCGGGCCGGTCCACCTATATCTGGTACACCCCGGACATGGATGCGGAGGCGCAGAAGCGCAAACTGCTGGAGAGCGACCTGCGCAAGGCCCTGGCCCAGGACGAGTTCCGCCTGCTCTACCAGCCGCAATTCTCCCTGCGCGATCTGAAGCTGACGGGCTACGAGGCCCTGCTGCGCTGGGAGCACCCCGAGCGCGGCACCATCTCGCCGACGGTCTTCATCCCCATCGCCGAGGATGCCGGCCTCATCGAGGAGATCGGCGCCTGGGTGCTGCTGCATGCCTGCACCGAGGCCGCGCGCTGGCGCGACACCTCGCTCACCGTCGCGGTCAACATCTCGCCTGCCCAGTTCCGTCCCGGCCGCACCGAGGAGCGCGTCTCCCATGCGCTCAACACCAGCGGCCTTGCTCCCGAGCGGCTGGAGGTGGAGATCACCGAGAGCCTGCTGATTTCCGAGACCAACGCCGTCGTGAAGACGCTGACGCAGATCCGCCAGATGGGCGTGTCCGTGGCGATGGACGATTTTGGCACCGGCTATTCGAGCCTCAGCTATCTCTCGCGCTTCCCCTTCGACACGATCAAGATCGACCGGTCCTTCGTTGCCACCGTCGGCAAGAATCCGACGACCGACGCCATCATCGCCTCCATCGTCGGGCTGGGGCGCTCGCTCGAGGTCACCATCACGGCGGAAGGAGTGGAGGACGAGACCCAGGTGGCCCTGCTGCGCGCCGCCGGCTGCGACAAGGTGCAGGGCTTCCTGTTCGGCAAGCCGATGGACCTCACCGACCAGTCCGCCAGCGACACCATCGCCCTCGCCCAGCAGACGCGGTGCGAGCAGCTGCTGCTGGCCGCCCGCGAGACGGACCTGCCGCAGCTTCCGTTCGAGACGGCTGCGGAAGCCGGTGCGGACGCGGACGCCCCTCGCCTCACGGATGCGGATATCGACGCCTTTGCCATGGACGCCGACGCGGATGCGGATGCGGGGGCAGGTTCTGGTGCGGTTGCCGATGACGATGCGGACACGGCCGACGCCGACGCCGAAACGTCAGACGAACGCGAAACGGCGAAGGACGAGGCCGGGGTCGCCGAGGGGCGGACCCGCGCCGTCGGCGCGGCCTGACCGCGAGCGCCTGAAGCGCTGGCCTACATCGCCGCTGCGGCCCGCGCGGCCTGGTCGTAATGGCCGGAGACCGAGCGCAGCGTCGCGGCCAGCCGTGACAGCTCCATCTCGTCCATGCCCAGCCCCTTGACCGGGCCGACCAGCAGCGCCTCGCGCAGCCGGCGATACTCCATGCAGATCGCCTCGCCGGCGCGGGTGATCGCCACCGTCTTTTCCTTGCCGCGCTTGCCCGTCTCCACCAGTCCGGCGGCGGCCAGCTTCTTCAGCGCATAGGTGACGGTGTGGGTGTCCTCGATGTTGAGCACCAGGCAGATATCGGCGAGCGACTTCGGCCGCCCGCGATGATTGACCGAATGCAGCACCAACGTGTCGAGCGGGCTCATGCCCGGCGCCCCGGCCGCCGCCATGCAGCGGACCATCCAGCGGTGATAGGCGTTGACCATCATGGTCACCGCGAACTCGACCTCCGAAAGCGCCGGCATGGCGCCCGAGGCGAGATGGGCTGCAGACACGACCGGTCCGATACCCCCTTGCACAATGTCTCCGGACTGGGTGCTGTCTGTCATGAAATTCCTGCCTGAATTGTTCGGGCCAAGGCTACGGCAGGGAGCTGCGAAAGAGCAACCATCCTTCCGGCTAACGCTAGGGCAGCGGATGGCGCCGCGGCACCAGACCTGAATGGAACCAAGTCACGAAGCTCTCGATGGAATAGACGGGAACCCCGGTCGCCGCCCGGATGTCGGCGGCATAGGGCACCATGTTGGTACATTCCAGCACGATGGCGCCGACCTCCGGATTGCGCGCCAGCAGCGCCTGCGCCGCCTCCACGTTGTCGGCCCGGGCCGCCTCTACGTCGAGCGCCTCCTCGTTGTCGAGGATCGCGCGGGTGAACTCGCGCCCGCCCTCGGTTCCCATCACCGGCGTGTCGGCGGGGCAGCCGGCCGCCGCCAGATGCGCACCCGTCAGCGATCCGGCGGAGATCGTCAGGATGCCGGCGCGCTTGCCCGGCGGCAGCAAACGGTCGACCAGCGGCACCTGCATCAGGGAGGAGGCGGCGACCGGAACCTGGAGCGCGGCCTGCAGGTCGCGCTGGAACAGGGACAGAAATCCGCAATTGGTGGTGATGCCGTCGACCCCGTCGGCAACCAGCTCGCGCCCCGCGGCGATGAACGCATCGAGCAGCCCGCTCGCGCCCTGCCGCACCGCCCTGTCGGGCGTGGCATCGCGCACGATGCGGTAATGCACCGGGAACGGCCAGGTCAGCGCATTGCCCATGTCGCCGGGGATGCGGGGAAAGCGCGCCTCCAGCATCAGGATTCCCACCGCCGCGCCATAGAGCGCCTTGCCGCCATGCACCGTCATTTCGCATCCTCCCGCCGAGACAATGCTGCTCCGACTGTCGAAAACCCTGCGTCAACCGAGCCCGAACCGCCTCAATCCGAGGATTGGTGCACCTGAACGTCTGCAACACAAGGATCTTGCGCAGACTATTAAGGACATTTTGTCGATAAATTGTTGACAACAGAACCTGACCTCACGACACTTGGCATAATTGGCCGGGGAGAGGCACTGTGCAGCAGCACGACAGTGGGCGTTTGCGGATTGTGGTGATCGGCGCGGGGATCGTCGGCGTCAGCGCCGCGCTCCGCCTCCAGGAAGACGGTCATCAGGTCACCCTTCTCGACCGCGCGGGCCCCGGCGAGGGCACCTCCCATGGCAATGGCGGCGTGCTCGCCTCCTGTGCCGTGGTTCCCGTCACCGTTCCAGGCCTGCCGGCCAAGGCGCCGCGCATGCTGATGGACCCGGACAGCCCGCTGTTCCTGCGCTGGTCCTACCTGCCGCGCCTGCTGCCCTGGCTTGCGAAATACCTTTCCCATTGCAACACGAGCGAAACCGAGCGCATCGCCCGCGCGCTGCTGCCGATCGTCGGCAACAGCCTCGACGAGCACCGCGCCCTGGCGGGCCGCACGGCGGCGAACCGCTGGATCGCCCCGTCCGACTATCTCTATGTCTACCGCGACCGCGCCGCCTTCGAGGGCGATGCCTTCGGCTGGCGGCTGCGGCGCGAGGCGGGCTTTTCCTGGCAGGAGATGGAGGGCGCCTCGCTCGGGGGCTACGACCCGCTGCTGGGCGATGCCAACCACTTCGCCGTTCGCCTTCCCGATCACGGCATCATCCGCGACCCCGGCCTTTACGTGAAGGATCTCGCCGCCGGGTTCGAGGCGCGTGGCGGCACGCTCCTGCGCGGCGCGCTGCAGGGCTTCGTGACCGAGAACGGCCGCCTCGCCTCCCTTGCCACCGATGGCGGACCGCTTGTCTGCGACCGCGCCGTGCTGGCGACCGGCGTGTGGTCCGGGCCGCTTGCCGACCAGCTCGGCATCTCCGTGCCGCTGGAGAGCGAGCGCGGCTACCATCTGGAGCTGGAGGCGCCGAGCGCGATGCCGCGCGCGCCCTTCATGTTCGCCTCCGCGAAATTCGTCGCCACCCCGCTGGAGGGGCGCATCCGCCTTGCCGGCGTCGTCGAGTTCGGCGGCCTTGCCGCGGGACCGGCCAAGGCGCCGTTCGAGCTTCTGGAGCGCCAGCTGCGCCGGGCCATGCCCGCGCTGCGCTGGGGCTCGACCCGTCAATGGATGGGGCACCGGCCGGCACCGGCCGATTCCATCCCCGTGATCGGGCCGTCGCCGGCATGCGGCGATGTCCTGATGGCTTTCGGCCACCATCATATCGGCCTGACCGGCGGTCCCAGGACCGGTCGCCTCGTTGCCGACATGATCGCGGGCCGCAAGCCGAATATCGACCCCACCCCCTATTCGCCCGCGCGTTTCGCTGTCTAGAGTGTGACCCATGGGCACTGGGCCAAGGGAATACCGACCAGAGACCTGGACTGCCGCGAGATCCGGAACAATCGGATCCCGGCCGATGGAGGACCAAACATGACTGACCTGCTGAAGAGCACCACCGGCATCGTAACCGCCGCGCTTCTGGCTGCCTCTGCCGCTTCCCCGGCATTCGCCGCCGAGAAGTGGGACATGCCGCTCGCCTATCCGGCGACCAACTTCCATTCCGAGAACGCGGCCGCCTTTGCCGCCTGCGTCACCGAGGGCACCGGCGGCGAGATCGAGATCGTCACCCATCCGGGCGGCTCGCTGTTCGGCGGCGCCGACATCAAGCGCGCCGTGCAGACCGGCCAGGTGCCGATCGGCGAGCGCCTGCTCTCCGCCCATGCCAACGAGGACCCGATCTTCGGCGTCGACAGCATTCCCTTCCTCGCCACCTCCTTCGACGATTCCGTGAAGCTGTGGTCGGCCGCCGAAGGCGCGGTGGAAGAGGCACTGGACGGCCAGAACCTCGTTCTTCTCTACAGCGTGCCGTGGCCGCCGCAGGGCCTGTACTTCAACAAGGAAGTCAATTCCGGCGCCGACATGAAGGGCATCAAGTTCCGCGCCTACAATGCCGCGACCGCCAAGCTCGCCGAGCTGACCGGCATGCTCCCGGTGCAGATCGAGGCCGCCGAGGTCTCCCAGGCCTTCGCCACCGGCGTTGCCGAATCGATGATCTCCTCCGGCGCCACCGGTTACGACAGCAAGCTGTGGGAGAACGTCTCGCACTTCTACGCGGTCGACGCGTGGCTGCCGCGCAACTCGGTGATGGTCAACAAGGACACCTGGGCGGGCCTGTCCGACGAGACCAAGAAGGTCTTCACCGACTGCGCCGCCAAGGCTGAGGCCGACGGCCTGCAGAAGGCCAAGGACTATACCAAGCTGACGCTGGACGGCCTTGCCTCCAACGGCATGAAGGTGCTCCAGCCCAGCGACCAGCTCAAGGCCGACCTGGGCGTTGTCGGCGAGGCGATGACCGAAGAGTGGCTGAAGGCTGCCGGCGACAAGGGCAAGGCCATCGTCGACGCCTTCAAGGCCAACTAAGCGGCGCGTTCCGCCGCCTCCGTCACCGACGGTCCGGACGTGCTGCCGCTGGCAGGCGCGCCCGCCAGGACTGCCGCGGCCTTGCGGTCGCGGCAGCACGCCGTCCCTGACAGCCGGGCTCCTGCCCGCGCAGGCCTGCCCGCCGGACCGCGCGCTTAGCGGCCCGGCCGGGGCAGTTGCGCCGTGGCCGGTCCGCAACAGACACGGAACACGACCATGATCGCACTCGGGCGCGGGCTCCGCCGCCTTCTCGACGGTTTGTATCTGGCCGGCGGCATGATCGCCGCGCTGGCGCTGGTCTCCATCCTCGCCATCATCGTGGCGCAGATGATCGCCAGATGGACCGGCCTGATCTTCCCCGGCGCTGCCAGCTATGCCGGCTATGCCATGGCCTCGGCCTCCTTCTTCGCCTTCGCCCACGCGCTCAACCGCGGCGCCCATATCCGGGTCAGCCTGCTGCTCAGCGCCCTCGGCCGCCATCGCCGCTGGCTCGAGGTCTGGTGCTTCGGCATCGGCTCCGCCCTCACCTGGTACCTGTCGTATTACGCGATCAAGGCCGTGTACTGGTCGCGCAAGCTCAACGACATCAGCCAGGGCCAGGACGCCACGCCCCTGTGGATCCCGCAGATGGCCATGGCCGCCGGCGCCGTCCTTCTTGCCATCGCCATGACGGATCACCTGGTCCGCGTTCTCGTTCTCGGCTCGTCGGGCATCGTCGCCGACACCGTCGAACAGAGCCACGGGGAGTAAGCCGCCATGGAAACCTTCGCTCCCATCATCCTCTTCCTCTTCGTGCTGTTCCTGCTGCTGGGCACCGGCGTGTGGGTGGGCCTTGCCCTGCTCGGCGTCGCCTTCGTCGGCATGGAGCTGTTCACCTCGCGCCCGGCAGGCGACGCGATGATCACGGTGATCTGGGCCGCCTCCTCGTCCTGGACGCTGACCGCGCTGCCGTTGTTCATCTGGATGGGCGAGATCCTCTACCGCACGCGCCTGTCGGAGGACATGTTCCGCGGCCTTGCCCCGTGGATGGCCCGCCTGCCCGGCGGCCTTCTGCACACCAATGTCGTCGGCTGCACGGTCTTCGCCGCCGTTTCCGGCTCCTCCGCCGCCACCCTGACGACGGTCGGCAAGATGTCGGTGCCGGAGCTGCGCAAGCGCAACTATCCGGAAAACATGGTGATCGGCACGCTGGCCGGCGCCGCCACCCTCGGCCTGATGATCCCGCCCTCGCTGACGCTGATCGTCTACGGCGTCACCATCAACGAATCCATCACCAAGCTGTTCATGGCCGGCATCCTGCCGGGGCTGGTGCTGGCGGCGCTGTTCATGGGCTATATCGCGATCTACGCGAAGGTCTCGAAGACCTACAAGCCGCAGCCCGAGCCGCAGATGAGCTTCCGCGAAAAGCTCGCCAACTCCCGCTTCCTGCTGCCGGTGATCGCGCTGATCATCGTGGTGATCGGGTCGATGTATACCGGCCTTGCCACCGCCACCGAAGCCGCCGCCCTCGGCGTCATCGGTTCGCTGGCGCTGGCCGCCGGACAGGGCTCGCTCACCTGGAAGACCTTCGGCGAAAGCCTGATGGGCGCCACCCGCACCTCCGCGATGGTGGCCCTCATCCTCGCCGGCGCCGCCTTCTTGTCGCTGTCCATGGGTTTCACCGGCCTGCCGCGCGCGCTCGCGGCCTGGATCGCCGACATGCAGCTCTCGCGCTTCGAGCTGCTGATGGCGCTGCTGGTCTTCTACATCATCATCGGCTGCTTCCTGGACGGCATCTCCTCGGTGGTGCTGACCATGGCGGTGGTCGAGCCGATGGTGCGGGCCGCCGGCATCGATGCCATCTGGTTCGGCATCTTCGTCGTCGTGGTGGTCGAGATGGCGCAGATCACGCCGCCCATCGGCTTCAACCTGTTCGTGCTGCAAGGCATGACGCGGCACGAGATGACCTATATCGCCCGCGCCGCCCTGCCGATGTTCGCGTTGATGGTGGTCATGGTGTTCATCCTGATCGCCTTCCCGGAGCTGGCGACCTGGCTGCCCGAGAACATGCGCACCCGGCCGTAAGGCCCGGATCGTCCCGCGATCTTCCCCGCCCGCACGATTTTGCGGGCGGGGTCTTGCAAAAACAACGTTGACATTTTCTCGATAAATTGTTGACGTAGCGACGAGCCAATAATCGGCCCCGTGCCCAGCGCATGCGGGCCGGACCGACCAGCGGAGAGACGCATCATGACGAGCGGCAAGTGGGATTTCTGGATCGATCGCGGCGGCACCTTCACCGACATCGTCGCCCGCGATCCCGAGGGCGGCATCCGCGCCCACAAGGTCCTGTCGGAGAACCCGGAAGCCTATCGCGACGCCGCCATCCAGGGCATCCGCGAGCTGATGGGCGTTGCCTCCGGCGAGCGCATCCCGGCCGAGCGCATCGCTACCGTCAAGATGGGCACCACCGTCGCCACCAACGCGCTGCTGGAGCGCAAGGGCGACCGCACCCTGCTGGTCACCACCCGCGGTTTCCGCGATGCGCTGGAGATCGGCTACCAGGCGCGGCCCGACATCTTCGCCAAGGAGATCATCAAGCCGGAACTGCTCTATGAGCGCGTCGTCGAGGTCGCCGAGCGCGTACGCGCCGACGGCACCATCGAGGCCGAGCCGGATCTGGCCGAGGTCGAGCGCGACCTCAAGGCCGCCTATGACAGCGGCATCCGCTCCGCGGCCATCGTCTTCATGCACGCCTATGCCTTCCCCGATCACGAGAAGAAGGTCGCCCAGATCGCCCGCAAGGTCGGCTTCCCGCAGGTCTCCGTCAGCCACGAGGTCTCGCCGCTGATGAAGCTGGTCGGGCGCGGCGACACCACCGTGGTCGATGCCTATCTCTCGCCGATCCTGCGCCGCTATGTCGAGCAGGTGGCGAGCGAACTGCAGATCGACGGCACCGATTGCCGGCTGATGTTCATGCAGTCCTCCGGCGGCCTCACCGCCGCGGACCTGTTCCAAGGCAAGGACGCGATCCTGTCGGGTCCGGCCGGCGGCGTCGTCGGCGCCATCGAGACCTCGCGCATGGCCGGCTTCGACGCGGTCATCGGCTTCGACATGGGCGGCACCTCCACGGACGTCTCGCACTACAACGGCGAGTATGAGCGCGCCTTCGAGACCGAGGTGGCGGGCGTGCGCATGCGCGCGCCGATGATGATGATCCACACGGTCGCGGCCGGCGGCGGCTCGATCCTCCACTACAAGGACGGCCGCTTCCAGGTCGGCCCGGATTCGGCCGGCGCCAATCCCGGCCCCGCCTGCTACCGCCGCGGCGGCCCGCTCGCCGTCACCGACGCTAATGTCATGGTCGGCAAGCTGCGCCCCGACTTCTTCCCGAAGATCTTCGGCCCGGGGCGCGACGAGCCGCTCGACCGCGACGCGGTGGTGGCGAAGTTCGAGGAAATGGCCGCGCGCATCGGCGACGGCCGCTCCGCCGCGGAAGTCGCCGACGGCTTCCTGAAGATCGCCGTCGAGAACATGGCCAACGCCATCAAGAAGATCTCGGTCCAGCGCGGCTACGACGTCACCGAGTATGCGCTGACCTGCTTCGGCGGTGCCGGCGGCCAGCACGCCTGCTCGGTTGCCGACAGCCTCGGCATGACCACGGTGATCGTCCACCCGCTGTCGGGCATCCTGTCCGCCTATGGCATGGGCCTTGCCGACATCCGCGCCACCCGCCAGCAGGCGGTCGTGCGCCGGCTCGAGCCGGCCATGCTGGACGACCTCGAGGCGCTCGTCGACCGGCTGTCGGCCGAGACCCGGGCCGAGGTCGCCGGCCAGGGCGTTGCCGATGCCGGGATCCGCAATCTGCCGCGCGCCCTGCTGCGTTACGAGGGCACGGACACCCCGATCCCGGTCGCCTATGTGCCCCGCGACATCGACACGATGGTCGGCGCCTTTGCCGATGCGCACCGCGCCCAGTTCGGCTTCGTCTACGAGAACAAGCCGATCGTGGTGGAAGCGCTCGAGGTGGAATCCGTCGGCGGCGGCTCCGGCATAGACGAGCCGGACCTGCCGCTCGTCTCCGGTTCGCCCGAGGCGACCGACAAGGGTAGCATCTTCGCCGAGGGCGAGTGGCGCGAGGCGGGCTTCTTCGCCCGCGCCGGCCTCAAGCCCGGCCACAAGCTCTCCGGCCCCGCGCTCATCGTCGAGCCGCACCAGACCATCGTCGTAGAGCCGGGCTGGCAGGCGGAAATCACCGCCAAGGACCATGTCGTCCTGCGCCGCGTCGAGAAGCTCGCCCGCGCCGAGGCCATCGGCACCAAGGCCGATCCGGTCATGCTCGAGGTCTTCAACAACCTCTTCATGTCGATCGCCGAACAGATGGGCGTGACGCTGCAGAACACCGCCTACTCGGTGAACGTCAAGGAGCGCCTCGACTTCTCCTGCGCGGTCTTCGATGCCTCCGGCGCGCTGGTCGCCAATGCCCCACACATGCCGGTGCATCTCGGCTCGATGGACCGTTCCGTCGAGACGGTGATCAAGCTCAACGCCGGCCAGATCCGCCCCGGAGACGTCTTCGCGCTGAACGCGCCCTATAACGGCGGCACCCACCTGCCGGACATCACCGTCGTCTCGCCGGTCTTCGACGACGAGGGCAAGGAGATCCTGTTCTGGGCGGCAAGCCGCGGCCACCATGCCGATGTCGGCGGCTCGGCGCCCGGCTCCATGACCCCGCGCGCCACCACGGTGGACGAGGAAGGCGTGCTGATCGACAACTTCAAGCTCGTCGATCAGGGCCGCTTCCGCGAGGAAGAACTCGTGCACGTCCTCACCGACCATCCCTGGCCGGTGCGCAACGTCACGCAGAACGTCGCCGACCTGAAGGCGCAGATCGCCGCCAACGAGAAGGGCGTGCAGGAGCTGCGCAAGATGGTCTCCCACTTCGGCCTCGAGGTGGTGCAGGCCTATATGGGCCACGTCCAAGACAATGCCGAGGAGAGCGTGCGCCGGGTCATCGAGGCGCTGACCGACAGCGAGTACGAGTACCCGACCGACCAGGGCTCGGTGATCCGCGTTCGGATCACCGTCGACAAGACGAAGCGCGAGGCGACCGTCGACTTCACCGGCACCAGCGAAGTGAAGCCGAACAACTTCAACGCGCCCGAGCCTGTCACCCGCGCGGCGGTGCTCTACTGCTTCCGCGTCATGGTCGAGGGTCACATCCCGATGAATGCGGGCTGCCTGCGTCCGATCCACATCGTCATCCCCGACGGCTGCATGCTGAAGCCGGCCTACCCGGCCGCCGTCGTCGCCGGCAACGTGGAGACCAGCCAGCACGTCACCAACGCCCTGTTCGGCGCACTGGGAGCCATGGCCAACAGCCAGGGGTCGATGAACAACCTGACCTTCGGCAACGCCACCTACCAGTATTACGAGACCCTGTGCTCGGGCTCGCCTGCCGGTCCCGGCTTCAACGGCACCGACGGCGTCCACGTACACATGACCAACTCGCGCCTCACCGACCCGGAAGTGCTGGAATTCCGCTATCCGGTCCTGCTGGAGGACTTCCACATCCGAGAGGGGTCGGGCGGCACGGGCAAGTGGCATGCCGGCAACGGCACCAAGCGCACCATCCGCTTCCTGGAGGAGATGGAACTGGCGATCCTGTCGTCCCACCGCACCATCACGCCGAAGGGCGGCGAAGGCGGCGGCGACGGCCAGCTCGGCAAGACCCTGGTGCGCCGTCTCGACGGCACCACGCAGGAACTTGGCGGCTGCGACCAGACGGTCCTGAAGGCGGGCGAGGCGGTCACCGTCATCACCCCGACCGCCGGCGGCTGGGGCAAGGCGTAACGCCTGCGGGCCCCTGCCCCGTCCCGTGAGCACCACCCGAACGGCCGCGCCCATGGCGCGGCCGTTTTGGCATCCGGCGCCGGCACGCATGTCCGGACCGCAACCCAATTCCAGCAATTTTTATTTAAGATTGAAGAATTCGGATCAGAAGCCGTCAAACATTAAAATCCGCGATCTTCGAAAATACCTGACTTTGCGCTCCAAAAATCAGGAAAACTTAAGAGCTTACGCAGTGTAATGGAGGCGCGGTCCTTGTTGTGGCCCGCTCTTTCATATGTCGGGGAATTCTGCAATGCGCGATGTTCGTGCCAGCTCCTCCCGCCTGCGCTCCGTGGCTGCCAAGATCCTGGGGCTGGTCGGTTTTTTAAGTTTGATGATGCTCTCCATTGCCGCCGTCGGCCTCTTGCAGATGCGCCAGATCGGCACGGAGCTTGAAGAGATTGCCGACGAGACGATCCCTCTGACGACCAATGTCAGCAAGGTGACGATCCATCAGCTCGAGCAGGCTCTCCTGCTTGAACGTCTCTTCCGCGCCGCCAACCTTGAGGCCGCGCCAGAGTCCGGCACGACCGAAGACCTGTCGCGGCGCGTCATGGCGCTGGCCGCGCAAGTCGACGATGAGATCAGGCAGGCCGAGGCGATCGCCGCCAAGGGGCAGTCCCTTGCCGCCACCCCGGAACACGCGGCCAAGTACGAGAGCGTCCTGACGACCCTGAAGCGCATCGAGGCCGAGCACGTGGCCTACGGCCAGAAGATCGAGCGCATCGTCGAGCTTTTGAAGACGAAGGACATCCCGGCGGCCACCGCCCTTGCGGCTCAACTCGAGATCGAGCAGGAGCGGCTTGACCATGAGCTGGTGGAGCTGGCTCAGGACCTCGACCGCTTCACTCTGGAAGCCAGCGACTCTGCCAAGAAGCACGAGCAGCAGGGCCTGGTGATCATGAGCACCACGACGCTGGTCGCGATCCTGGCGGGCGTGGCGATTGCGAGCGTGTTCGCCGTCTTCGGCATCAGCAGGCCGCTCCGCAGCGTCGTCACCGCCCTCAACCGGCTCGCCATGGACGACACCTCGGTCACCGTTTCCGTCCGCTCGCGCGACGAGGTCGGGGAACTCGCCCGCGCCTTCGAGGCCTTCCGCGAGAAGACCATCGAGATCAAGCGCCTGCAGGAACAGGCCCGCGAGGAAGAGGAGCGCATCGAGATCGAGAAGCGCGAGGCGACCCTTCGCCTGGCGGACAGCCTGGAATCGACCCTCAAGACGGTGTCGGACGGCATCGCCGACGCCGTGCGCGAACTCCAGCAGGCAGCCGGCATGATGGCCCGCAATGCCGAGGTGACCTCGGACAATGCCGGCACGGTCGCGGCAGCGGCCGAACAGTCGGCCACCGGCGTCCAGTCGGTCGCCAGCGCGGCAGAGGAACTGAGCGCCTCCATCGGCGAGATCAGCCGCCAGGTCACGGCCGCGCTGTCCGCCGCGGGCCAGTCCACCACCAATGCGCAGCGCTCCAGCAGCACCGTCAACGGCCTTGCCGAGGCGGCGCGGCGCATCGACGATGTGGTCAGGCTGATCAACGACATCGCCGACCAGACCAACCTCCTGGCGCTGAATGCCACCATCGAGGCGGCACGCGCCGGCGAGGCCGGCAAGGGCTTTGCGGTCGTCGCCGGCGAGGTCAAGGCGCTGGCCAACCAGACCGGCCGCGCCACCGAGGATATCAGCGCCCAGGTGCAGGACATGCAGAACGGCGCCGCCCGCACCTCGGAGGCCATAGGGTCCGTCGTGGAGTCCATCAACAGCATCAACGGCCAGATCTCGGCCATTGCCACGGCCATCGAGGAACAGAGCGCGGTGACGGCGGAGATTGCCCGCAATGTCAACGAAGTGGCCGCCGGCAGCACCGAGATCACGCGGACCATCGGCTCGGTCCGCGAGCGGGCGGTGGATTCCAGCGCCGGAGCGCGCCAGGTCCTGACCAGCGTCGAGACGCTGGCCTATCAGTCCGGCACGCTGCAGAAGGAACTCGATGCCTTCCTGCGCAACATTCGCGCCGCCTGACCCTGCGGTTTCCTCCCCCGCGCACGCCGGGCGATACCGGCTCGCAGCGGGAGAAACGGCCGGCACGGAACACAAAGAGGCGGCGCCGCATGGGGCCGCCTTTTTTCTTGCGCAAACAAGGAGAAAGAAGTGCCGTTTGCGCTGGCAATGCGCCCGCCGGGCTCCCATATGACGAGCGTTGATCTCGACCTGAGCCTAGTGGAGGAAATCCCTGATGCAAGCTGCCGCCAGCCGGATGCGCAAGACGACAGCCGTTATTGCCCTTGGAATTGCCGCGCTTTTTGCCGCTGTCGACTTTGCCGAAGCCCGGCGGGCCGGCAGCAGCGGCTTCGGCAGCCGCGGTGCACGCACCTTTTCCGCCCCTGCCCCGACCAACACCGCGCCGGGCACGGCCTCGCCGGTTCAGCGCACGATGACGCCGCAGCCCGCTCAGGGTCAGCAGGCGACGCCGGGCGCCGGCGCCCGCCAGCAGCAGGCGGCCCAGCCCTCGCGCGGGCTGTTCGGCGGCATGGGCGGCGCCCTTCTCGGCGGCCTGCTGATGGGCGGCCTGCTCGGCATGCTCTTCGGCGGCGGCATGGGCGGCTTTGCCGGTTTCCTCGGCCTGATCCTGCAGGTGGCCCTGATCGGCTTCCTCATCATGCTGGCCATGCGCTTCTTCGGCCGGCGCCAGCAGCCGGCGGCAGCCGCGACCGGCGGCGCCGCGCCGAATTTCGGCGGCACCGGCCCTGACACGTCCCGCACCCCGTTCAGCTTCGGCGGCGCCGGCGGCACCGGAACCGACGCCGGCACCGGCGCGGCCGCTCCGTTCCAGGCCCCTGTCATGGAAACCCCGCTCGAGCTGGAAGAGGCCGATTTCGACCGCTTCGAGCAGATGCTGGCCGAAGTGCAGGAAGCCTATGGCCGCGAGGACTACGCCGCGCTCCGCCGTCTGGCGACGCCCGAGGCCATGTCCTTCCTCGCCGAGGAACTGGGCGAACTCGCCTCCGCCGGCAAGCGCAATGCCGTGTCCGACGTGAAGCTGCTGCAGGGCGACCTGTCCGAGGCGTGGAGCGAAGGCAGCGACGACTATGCGACGGTCGCCATGCGCTTTTCCGCCCTCGATGCCGTCCTCGACCGCAATTCCGGCCGGGTGCTGTCGGGCAGCCTGGAGGAGCCGCAGGAAAGCACCGAGCTGTGGACCTTCCGCCGTCAGAAGGGCGGCGAATGGACGCTCGCGGCCATCCAGGGCACCGAATAGGCGCCTGCCGCGATCCCTTCCCAAACCCGAGAAACCGCCCCGTCCGGGGCGGTTTTTTCTTGGCATCGCTCCCCACCATCCGTCGGCGGTTCGGGGCAGGCCAGGGGAAAAATTATCCGCCTATCCAGGAAAATGGCGCAGCTGTATCGTCCGGCGCCGGCGATTGGGCCGCGCTTGATCCTGGGATTGGACCATGACTGCAAAAACTATCCTTGCGGCTGTAGCCGCACTGCTCGTTGCAACCGGCACCGTCGCCGCAAACGAGTGGAAGTTCGATCTGGAAAACCGCTCCACTGCCAACGTGACCTCGTTCCGCACCCAGGAAAACGGCGAGTGGAGCGACAACTGGCTGGACGAGATCATCGTGCCGGGCGACACGTTCGAGATGGACTTCGGCACCGATGAGGGCAATTGCACCGTGCGCACCCGCATCGACTTCACCGACGGCACCTATGTCGATGCCGACATCGATTATTGCGACATGAAGACGATCACCGTCCGCAACAAGGACGTGGTCTGGAAGTAACCGGCCTGCTCACGAGAGCTTGTGAAAACGGGCCGTCCCATGGGCGGCCCGTTTTTAATTGTGTCACCCGCACCAGGGCGGGCAGCGCCTGCGCTGCGCTTACCGGCCGGTGGCGGCGAACATCCAGTTGAGGATCAGCCGCCAGTCGGTCATGCGGATCGGCGTGCCGTGGGTGCCGGTCTCGAACAGCGCGAACCGCGCCGGATAGTCGGACTTGCGCGCCTTCAGCCGCTCGTAGAACGCGGCCTGCTTCTTCCAGTCGTAGACCTCGTCCCAGCTGCCGTGGCCGAAATAGATCGGCAGCCGCCCGCCGCGGAACGTGCCGCTCGACAGGAACGCATCGTCCCAGGTCGAGCCCATCAGCAGCATGCCGCCCATCATCGCCGCCGCGCCGCTGTCGCGCGCCAGCTCCCAGCACAGGAAGCCGCCCATCGAGCCGCAGGCGACATAGGCCCGCGCCTGCGGTGCCTGGCGGATGTAGTGCTGCATCAACGCCTTGACGTCGCCCGCCCCGCGCTCGTCGAAATTCTTGACATCGAGCGTGATGTAGAGACCGGCATTGCGCACCATCAGGTTCTTGATGCGGTTGAAGTTGCCGCCGAAGCTGACGTCGTTCATGCCCTGGAAGCGGTTGCCGCCCTGCCCGTGCACATAGATGACGATGCTGCGCGCGCCGCGCGGCTCGCCGACGCGCATGTAGCTGATCGTGCGCCCGTTCGCCTTCAGCGTCAGGTCTTCCTGCGACCCGCTCGGCTTCATCGACACGTACTCGCCGTAGACCTCGCGCTCCCACACCTTGTCGCGGCGGTGGATGTCGCGGCGCTTGTCGTAATCGACGATGACGAACGGATCGTCCGCCTTGCCGGCCAGAAGGCCGGGATAGGAGAACAGCCGGTCCTTGAACGGCTCCAGCCGATAGGCCGCCGCCGGGCTCGCGCCCGCTGCAAGTGCAAGGAGAAAGAGAACCGCGACGACGAGCGGCGGGACGGGCATGGTGCGGGTCGCAGTCACGATGTCGGCTGTCTCCTCAGATGCTTGCCGGCACTCCGGCGCAGATTCTTAGCCCGGGTGTTCGGTCCGGGCGATCATTCACCAGCCCTTGCCTGTTTCGCAAGGGCAACCAGGCGCGCGCGCAGCTCGCCCGCGCTTTGCAGCGGCGGATCGAAGTCGAGCCGCGCCACCTTGTCGCCGTCGACGAGATCTAGCCCCGCCGGATCGAGCGAGGACAGGCGCCAGTTGCCGCTGCCTGCCCGCGCCAGCTTTTCCCCATAGAGCGCGATAGCGTCGAGATGATCCTCGTTCATGTGCTCGACGGCCCCCGCCTCGGCCGCGCCGAGCTCCGCGACGACCGCCCCCGACAGCAGCAAGTCGCCCGCCGTCAGGTGATAGGCCTTGCCGAAACCGCCATTGAGGCTCGCACGCTCGGGGATGATGCGGAAGAACGCGAAATCGGGAAAGTCGACATAGAGCTTCGCCTTGGGATGGCGCAGCAGGTAGCGCCGGCGGATGGCGGCATGGGCCGGGTCGGCCGGGTCGATCCGCTCCGCGCGGGCAACGATGGTCAGGCGCGGATGGGCCAGCGGGTCGCCCTTGCCCGGCTCGCCCACCAGCAGCGAGCAGCGCGGGTCGGCAGCGACCGCGCTCGTGTGCTGCGACAGGCGCGAGACCAGCATCGCCGGCGTGCCGTCCATTTCGGTTGCAAGGCCGACGCGCGAGACGAAGGGCATCGCGTCTTGCGGATCGATGACGCCCAGCGCGCCGAAGCGCGCCATGCGCACCAGGCGCTGCGACAGCAGCCTTGCTTCGTCGTCGGTGGGGCGGATCACCTGCGGTCGATCGTTTTCAGCCACGGAACGCCTTTCCATGTTCGGGAGTTATCCTTGCGTGGCTACCGCTGCATCGCGTGGCTCTCGCCCTTTTGCCTGCGCAACCGGCGGAAAGCAATGGCTCGCCCTTGCCCGTTCCCGTGCCTGCCCCATGATTCGGAAGGGTGGCACGCTGTCGGGCAGAGCCTTGCTCTCGCCACAAAAGAGGCAATGGTAAAGCTGGGTTAATCTTTTCGAAAGGAGGCCTGTCATGGCCGCATCCGCCGCATATCGCACAGGGCGACTGACTTCCTGGGCCGTCCGGGGAGCGCTCCTCGCCGTGCTCGCTTTCACCGCACAGGCGGCCGCGCCGAACAGCGCATCGGCCGAACAGGCCAGCCGTTCGCCGGTCGGCAACATCATTCTCGCCCAGGGCTACGACGAGAGGCAGAACCGCGACGGCTACCGCCCCTACGCCCGCATCAAGCCGGTCCCGGGCAACATGCCGTATTACGGCAATGGTCGCGAGTCCCGGCCCAATCGCGGCTATCGCCCGCGTCCCGGCTGGCGCGAGGACCGTCGCTGGCGTGACGACCGCCGCTGGCGCGACCGTCGCGGCTATCGCCACCGCAACAACGGCGCTGCCATTGGCGGCGCGGCGATCTTCGGCCTTGCCACCGGCGCGATCCTCGGTTCGGCGCTGAGCGGCGGCGGCCGGGAATACATCGATCCGCCGGTCCGCAGCGGCGGTTACGCGCCGTGGACGCCCGAGTGGTACCGCTACTGCTCGCGCAAGTACCGCAGCTTCAATCCGGAGACCGGCTATTTCCTGGCCTATTCCGGCAAGTACCGGTTCTGCCGCTGACCTGATCCCCGGATCTGAAGCTCGCGCAGGCTCTGCACGAGCTTCAGATCCGGAAGGGTGATCGGCAAACAGATGTTTCCAGTGTGGTTTTCGCATTTCAAATGCGAGCCGAAGGTGCTGGTGAAACGGCGCTCCCTTCAAACCTTCACACGGCGGCGGATGGGGCTAGGGAACCTGAACGCCAGATGAACGGGCATCTCAGACCTCGTTCAATTGCGGGATGGCATTGTCGCCTCATCGGAACATCGAAGCCACTGGAAGGAACGATCCCATGGCCCTGAAGCAAATCTCTGCCCGCGCCCTTGCTGTCGCGCTTGCCGGCACCCTGCTCGTGCCGACGCTCGCCCCTTCTGCCGAGGCCCGCGACGGCCGCCACGGCTGGGGCAGCGGTGGCTACAAGCACCACCGTGTCCACCGCCCGCATCGCCCGAATTACGGCTACCGTCATCACCGTGGCAATCGCGGCAACGATGCCGGCGCGGCGGTCGCCGCTGGCGTGATCGGCCTTGCCGCCGGTGCGATCCTGGGCTCGGCGCTCAGCGCTCCGGACCGGGTCTACGAGCCGGAATACATCTACCGGGATCCGGCGCCGGTGCGCGGCGATGTCTATATCGACCCGGCGCGCCGCGGCAATCCGGCCTACACCCCGGCCGCCCCGGTCGTGGTGAGCGGCTCGCTCGAGCCCTACACCCCGGAGTGGTACCGCTACTGCTCTTCCAAGTACCGGAGCTTCAACCCGAACACCGGTACCTACACCACCTACTCGGGCCAGCAGCGCTTCTGCCAGTAATGGCAAAGGGTTGAAATCAGCCCCCTCCCCGAACGGCCCGGCTCCTCCCGCCGGGCCGTTTCGCGTTCAGGTCACAGGACGCCGCACACGGCACCCGCAGCGTGCAATCGCCTGAAAAAACTTGCAGTCTCGGCGCGGCTGGTGATGATCGTCCCCCGCTGAGGAGGAACCCATGCTGTCTGCCCTGGAACTCGCCCGTGCGCTCGATGCCGGGACGCTGGATATCGACGCGCTGTACGACGACATCGCCGCGCGCATCGCCGAGCAGGAAGGCACGATCCGTGCTTTCGTCTGCCACGACGTCGAGACGGGACGGCAAGCGGCCCGCTCCGCGCGCGGCCCGCTCATGGGCCTGCCGCTTGCGGTGAAGGACAATATCGACACGGCCGACTTTCCCTCGCGCTACGGCTCGCCGATCCACGAGAACCATCGCCCGGCGGTGGATGCGGTGACCGTCGCCCTCGCCCGCCGCGCGGGCGCTGCCGTCGTCGGCAAGACCGTCACCACCGAATTCGCCTTCTTCCACCCCGGCCCGACGCGCAATCCGCACAATCTCGAGCACACGCCAGGCGGCTCGTCCTCCGGCTCTGCCGCGGGCATCGCCGCCGGTTTCTTTCCGCTGGCCATCGGCACCCAGACCGGCGGCTCGGTCGTGCGCCCCGCCTCCTTCTGCGGCGTCGTCGGCTTCAAGCCGTCGTTCGACCATCTGCCGACGGTCGGCATGAAGTATTTCTCCTGGACGCTGGATACGCTCGGCCTGTTCGGCAAGGGCGTCGCCGATGTCGCCTTTGCCGGCAGCGCCCTGTCCGCGCGCGACTGGCGGGTCGATGCGCTGGTGCCCATGCCGCCCCGCATCGGCGTCGTTGATCCGCAGCCCTGGGCCCAGGCCGACGACGAGATGCAGGGCGCGTTGGAAACCGCCGTTGCGCGGGCCTCGCGCGCCGGTGCCTCGGTGTCGCGCGTGTCGCTGCCGCCGGTCTTCCGCGAGGCCTTCGCCGCGCACCAGACCATCCAGGATTTCGAGGCAACGCGCGCGCTTGCCGCCGAGGTCGACACCGCGCCCGAGCTGATCAGTCCGGTGTTGATGCGCACGCTGGAGGATGGCGCAGCCATCGAGCCGGCCGCCTATGACGCCGCGCTCGAGATCGCGCGGCAGGCGCGTCACGCCTTCGCCGAGGTGATGTCGCAGGTTGATGTGCTGATGATGCCGTCCGCTCCGGGTGCGGCGCCGGCCGGTCTCGCCTCCACCGGCTCCTCGGTCTTCAACCGGGTGTGGACGCTGATGGGCGGGCCCGCGGTCAACGTGCCGGGGCTGGCAACGCCCGGCGGCCTGCCGCTCGGCATCCAGCTGATCGGCCTTTACGGGCGCGACCGGGCCACGCTGCTCGCCGCCCGCTGGCTGGAGGAATGTCTGGCGAAAGGCGGCTGAGGCCGCTCTTTCGGGGAGCGCCCATGGGCATCAGCCCTGGGCGATCTCCACGGGCAGCTTCATCTTGCGCGCCATGGCGATGAACTCGGTGCGCGCCGCTTCCAGCGTCAGCGATCCGTATCTGCGGGAGGATTCGCTGGCGCTCGCCGACGACAGCCGCATCTTCTTGCCGCGCATGCGCACCAGCTTCACATAGGCCTCGTTCGACACGCCCGCGATCCGCGACAGCACGAAGAGCGGGTGTTCGTCCTCGCGGTAGACCAGCGGCACCACCACGTTTTCCGGCCAGCCGACCCTGCCGGCCAGCACCTTGCCCAGATCGAAGGCCCGGTCCTTGTCGGCAAAGACGACGACCGCCTGGTCGATCGGGATCGTGCCGGCGATCGCGCCCTCGATCAGGAGGTCGATCTTCGACTTGGCGCCGCCGATCTCGCGCAGCCGGATCTCGACCTCGCGCGCCTCCTGCTCGGCCACCACCTTGGCCAGCACCGGATTGGCATTCTCCTCGCGCACCTGCTGGATCAGTTCCTTCGACAGGAACGGCACCAGTTTCGACGCCACCTGCTCCGGCAGGTCCTGCCGGCGGGTCAGCGCCGCCTGCAATTCCTCGTCCTTGCGCGAACGCGCCAGCAGCAGGTCGAAGGAGTCCGCCGTGATCCGCGCCGTCTCGTTGCCCAGCAGCGCGCACAGAACCGGGCTGTCGCCCTTTTGCGCCAGCACCCGGCTGAGCACCGGCTTGATTCCCTGGCGCTCGCACATCACGTCCAGGTGCCGCACCGGGATCCCCTCCTGGGCGACCTCGGCCAGGTCCTCGTCGGTCAACAGGCCCCCGTCCGTCATCACCGGCCGGGCCACTTCGAGCTCGCTGTCCTTCGCCAGCGCCTTCAGCAGGTCCCGCGGAGCCTCGGTCTCGGCGCACATGCGCGCGGCCATCGTCTTGCGCACCGACACGTCGAGACGATCGAGCACCCTCAGCACCACGTCACCCAAAACCGGGCTTACCCGGCTTCTTTCCTGACGACCGGCTTTCATGAACAGCTCGGTCAGCGCCGTGATCATGTCGCCGATGTTCTCCGGCGAACCGCTGCGGGCCAGCTCGTTCAGTTCCGCAGTCTTCATGCCCAATCCTTCCACACCTTCTGGAATCGAGCATATGCGGATCCTGTTTCTCCCAAGTTAATTCTAGTCAAACTACGTAGATCCGAGCAAACCTCTGACTCTTCTTGCTTTTTCATCAACAGCCCGGGGAATGTGTCCCAACGTAAGACACATGCTGCGACGCAGCATAATCTGTTCGCCCTCGCCCACGAGGCTGCGCTGCACTGGATTTTCCCCCGCCAAACGACGATTGGCAGCCGCGCCAAAATCGCCGGTGGCGCTCGCCATTCCTGACGAGGGTCGGGCCGGGCATCGTGGCTGCGACGCAACGCAGCATCTTTTTCGCTTTGCCGGCTGGCCCCGGTAACTTATCCTTCACGTATCGAGAGACTGCGGGAGGCCACGATATGACACTTGTCCGCAATATTAATCTCTTGGCCGTGTGTGCGGCATTCGCCTTCGTCGGCGCCATCGTCGTCGGCGTCTTCTGAGGCGAAAAGGACCAGGCAGGGGCATGCAGGTCGAGGCCCGAGCCACCTCCTTCGGACGGAGGAAGCAAGGCACCTCGCAACTTCCGGATTTGTAAGCCGCGTCTCGATTTCTGGCGAATTCGGAACGGAATTTTGCAAAAATCGTCGCAAAATTCGCGCAGGCCCGAATGACGATCTCAAGAAACCGGATGCCGGGGATAACCGGCATCTCCCGATCTCGGCCACGGCCGATGATCCGCGAGTTTCGGCGCCCGGGCCCTGCCCGGGCGTTTGCATGTCGGCGTCGTGCCGACGCGCGGGGTTTGCCCGCAACCGGCGTTTTTCCCCAGAACCTGCGCAATATCCGTCTTCCTGCGGAAAGATTCTGTAAGTTTGCCCCGTTAGGTTGAGGCCAAGGGTGTGGCACGGCCGGGCCTCGCAACAGGCACGAGAGGCCGGCCCGCATCGGGGGGACAGATTTCATGGGCAAGCTCTTGCAGCACCGCGCAGGCGGCCGGACGGCCGGAATTCTTGCGAGCGCCGTTGCAATCGCCGCGAGCGCGGCCCCCGCCGCCGCCCAGAACGCGACGGCGATGGAGATGGCGGCCGATAAACCCTTGGTACGCCTTGGACTTGAGCTGCGGGCGGCCCTTGGCAGCACACTCGATGCGGCAGCGGCAATGCCCTCCATGATTTCCGCCGCCGTTGCCGGGCAGGCCGGGGACAAGCCCGACTGGCTCGCGGCGACGCTTCTCGTTCTCGCCGCCGCGCTGATCGCCGGCAGCCTGGCTCTGCTTGCCGGCGAGCGCTGGCTTTTCGCCCGGCTGCTGCCGCCCCGTCCGCCGGAGCCGACCCGTGCGGCCCGCATTTCCCGCCTGATCGCTCGCGCCTTCGCCATGGTGTTGGCGGTGGCGCTGTTCTATGGCGCGGCTCTTGCTGTCGCCTTCCTGTTGGCCTCCCACCATGCGGCGGGCCGCGTCACCCTGCTCATCGGCCTGCAAAGCGTTGGAATCCTTCTGCTTCTGCGCATCGTCCTGACCGCGGTCCTGTCGCCCTGGAACGGGCCGATCCGCATGCTCGCCCTTGATGACGCCAGTGCCGCGAGCCTCTATCGCTGGCTGATGGCGACCGGCGCCGTCTCCACTCTCGCCATTGCGCTGCACGAATGGCTGGATGCCATGGGCCTCGATCCGGGCGGCCACAGGCTGCTTGCGATCCTCTCGGTCGGCCTGACCTGCCTGATGCTGTCCGCGGTCGCCGTCGCCCATCGCGGCGCCCTCGGCCGGCTGCTCTCCGGCGGTCCCGCCGGCGGGGACAACGATCGCCGCCGGATGCTCCAGCGCGTCTGGCTGCCCCTGCTCCTGGTCTATTTCCTCGCCGCCTTCATCGTCTCCTCCGGCCGGCTTTTGCTGGAGCGCGAAGCCGCCATCGGCCTCGTCGGCGCGCCCGTTCTGGCCGGGGTGATCTGGGCGGCTGCCTACGGCCTCATGGTGCTTGTCATCGACCGCCTGCTGCTTCCCCGCCTCGACAGCACCGACCGCCAGACGCAGCGCAGCGAGGATTTGGCCCGGGCAGAAGAGGCCGCGGGCGAGCATCCCGACAGCGACGCGGTTGCGGCCCAGGCCACCGCCGAGGCGGTAGAGGCCGAGGGAGAACGCTCGCCCTACCGCGACCTGCTCGACCACGGCGCGGCGATCCTGTCGGCGGTGATAGCTCTCGCCTACGTGCTCGCACGCTGGGGGATAGATCCGCGCGACAAGAGCTCCATCGTCGGAAACCTCTTCGAGATCGGCGTCGTCACCTTCCTTGCCTATATGTGCTACCGGGCGGTGCAGCTGACCATCGACCGGCAGATCAACCGGGAGCGCGCGCTCTCGGGCGGGCGCAGCGAGGAGATGGAGGTGGGCGGCGTCGGCGAGAGCCGTCTTGCGACCCTGCTGCCGATCTTCCGCCATTTCCTGCTGATCACCATCGTCGTGATCGGCGGCATGATCGTCCTGTCGCAGCTGGGCATCGACATCGCCCCGCTCTTTGCCGGTGCCGGCGTCGTCGGCCTTGCCGTCGGCTTCGGCGCGCAGACGCTGATCCGCGACATCTTCTCCGGCGCCTTCTTCCTGATCGACGACGCCTTCCGCAAGGGCGAGTATATCGACCTGGGCAGCGTCAAGGGCACCGTGGAAAAGATCTCGATCCGCTCCATGCAGCTGCGCCACCACAACGGCCCGCTGAACACCGTGCCCTTCGGGGAAATCAAGCATGTGAAGAACTTCTCCCGCGACTGGGCGGTGATGAAGCTGGCTTTCCGCGTCACCTACGACACGGACGTGGAAAAGATGCGCAAGCTGATCAAGAAGTTCGGCGAAAGCCTGATGCAGCATCCCGACTACGGACCGAAATTCCTCCAGCCGGTGAAGTCTCAGGGCGTCACGGCGCTGGAGGATTCCGCCATGATCGTCCGCGTCAAGTTCATGACCCGTCCCGGCGACCAGTTCGAGCTGCGAAAAGTGGTCTATTCCGGCATCCGCGACCTGTGCGAGGCCAACGGCATCCACTTCGCCCATCGCGAGGTGACCGTGCGCGTCGCCCAGGATCCGTCCGATCCGCGCCAGTTCTCCGACGCGGAAAAGCAGGCGATCGCCGGCGCTGTGCGGCCCCTGCTGGATCAGCCTGCCGCGACGAACCCGCTGACGGATGCCTCGGAATCGCGCTGAAAACAGCGGTTCAGCAGGGACCGAGCCATCCAGCGGGCCGGGAGCCCGTCCGCCACGCCCCCTGCGCCGTACCGGGGACAAGTAGCGCACGTCACCGGCCCGGCGGCGCCCTCCGCCATGTGGACGGGCACACACGCACAGCATCCGGCCCTTGCCTTAAAGGCGATACAGGTATAAAGATATCTTTATATCTTCCTGCGAGATTGCTTTTCGAGCGGGACTGCCTTTCGAGGATGCGCATGACCACCAACGCGAACACTGCCGGCATGACTGCCGCCACCGGAGCCGGCGAGCCCTTGCTCAGCGCCGAACAGCTGCTGGCCGGCCTGCGCACGGTCGGCGAGGATACGCGGCTGCGCCTCCTGGCCTTGCTGGCCGACGGCGAGCTCACCGTGAAGGACGCCACCGTCATTCTCGGCCAGAGCCAGCCGCGCATCTCGCGCCATCTCAAGCTCTTGACCGAGGCCGGTCTCGTCCAGCGCTTCCCGGAAGGCGCCTGGGTGTTCTACCGGCTCGGCGACGGCCCGATGGGCGATCTCGCCCGCCTGCTGCTGTCCCGCCTCGACCCGCAGGACGCGGTTCTGGCGGGCGACCGGGTGCGCCTTGCCGCCACCCGCCGCGCCAAGGCCGAGGCTGCGGCCGCCTTCTTCGCCTCGCGCGCCAAGACCTGGGACCAGGAGCGTTCGCTGCATGTCCCGGAAGCGGCCGTGGAGCAGGCCCTGCGCGAGATGGTCGGCGAGCGGCCGTTCCGCTCGCTGCTGGATCTTGGCACCGGCACCGGCAGCCTGATCTCGCTCTTTGCCGGCCAGTACGAGCAGGCGGTCGGCCTCGACGCCAGCCACGACATGCTGACCGTCGCCCGAGCCAATCTCGCCCGCCAGGGCCTGCGCAACGTGCAGGTTCGCCAGGGCGACATCTACGCGCTCAACATTCCGGCCGAAAGCCACGACCTGATCACCCTTCATCAGGTGCTGCACTTCCTCGACGACCCGGGCCGGGCCATCGAGGAGGCGGCGCGGGTGCTCAGGCCCGGCGGCCGGCTGCTTATCGTCGACTTCGCGCCGCACGAACTGGAGTTCCTGCGCGATCAACACGCCCATCGCCGCCTCGGATTCTCGCGCGATCAGATGGACCGCTGGCTGCATGCAGCCGGCCTCGAAGTGGTCGAGACCCGCGACCTCAACCCCGAAGCGGGCGAGGCCGACCGGCTCACTGTCACTATCTGGCTCGCCCGCGATCCGCGGATCATTTCCGATCTTCCAGAACTTAGCCTGACCCAGGAGGTCGCCTGATATGTCATCGCCCGAGAGATTCCGCCGCTTCGAGCTGGACCAGGGAACCGGGGTTTCCGTCTCCTTCGAATTCTTTCCGCCGAAGACCGACAAGATGGAAGCCTCGCTGTGGTCGGCCGTCCAGCGGCTTGAGCCGCTCGGCCCCTCCTTCGTCTCCGTGACCTACGGCGCCGGCGGCTCCACCCGCGAGCGCACCCACCGCACGGTGGAGCGGATGCTGACCGAGACGCGCCTGGCCCCGGCCGCGCACCTGACCTGCGTCGGCTCGTCCCGCGCCGAGGTGGACGAGATCGTGCGCGCCTATCACGAGATCGGCGTGCGCCACATCGTGGCCCTGCGCGGCGATCCGCTGGAGGGACTGGGCGCCATCTACCGTCCGCATCCGGACGGCTACGCCTATGCTTCCGACCTGGTGGCCGGCATCCGCCGCGTCTCCGACGATTTCGAGGTGTCCGTCTCCGCCTATCCGGAGCGCCACCCCGAGAGCCCCGACTGGTCGGCCGAGATCGACAACCTGAAGCGCAAGGTGGACGCCGGCGCGACCCGCGCGATCACCCAGTACTTCTTCGACAACGACCTGTTCGAGACCTTCATGGAGAAGGTGCGCGCGGCCGGCATCAACATCCCGATCGTTCCGGGCATCCTGCCGATCGTCAATTTCGAGACGACCATGGTGTTCTCCGCCAAGTGCGGCACCTCGATTCCGCACTGGCTGGCACGGCGCTTCGCCGGCCTCGACCAGGACGCGGAGACGCGCAAGCTGGTCGCCTCGGCGGTGGCCTGCGAGCAGGTGCTGGACCTGGTTGACCGCGGCGTGACCGACTTCCACTTCTACACCATGAACCGCGCGGACCTGACTTTCGCGATCTGCCACATGCTGGGCCTGCGCCCGGCTCCCCTGGAACAACAGGCGGCCTGAGACTGATCATGCAAGACAAGACCAAGACCGCGGCGTCGGCCCTGACCGCTGCCGCGCGCGACCGCATTCTCGTCCTCGACGGCGCCATGGGCACGATGATCCAGGCGCTCAAGCTGGATGAGGCCGGCTATCGCGGCGACCGGTTCAAGGACTGGTCGCAGGACGTGAAGGGCAACAACGACCTGCTCAACCTGACGCAGGGCCCCGCGATCCGCGACATCCACGTCGCCTATCTGGAGGCCGGTGCCGACATCGTCGAGACCAACACCTTCTCCTCAACCACCATCGCCCAGGCCGACTACGCCATGGAGGAGCTGGCCTACGAGCTGAACCTCGTCGGCGCCCGGCTTGCCCGCGAGGCCTGCGATATCGTCACGGCCCGCGACCCTGCGCGCCCCCGTTTCGTCGCCGGCGCGCTCGGGCCGACCAACCGCACGCTGTCGATCTCCCCGGACGTCAACAATCCGGGCTATCGCGCCGTCACCTTCGACGAGATGCGGGAAGCCTATGCCGAGGCGGTGCGCGGCCTGATCGACGGCGGCTCGGACATCCTGCTCGTCGAGACGATCTTCGACACGCTGAACGCCAAGGCCGCTCTCTTCGCCATCGACGAGGTGCTGGAAGAAAAGGGCGTGAGCCTGCCGGTGATGATCTCCGGCACGATTACCGACCTGTCCGGCCGCACCCTGTCCGGCCAGACGCCGGAGGCCTTCTGGTACTCGGTGCGCCATTCCAGGCCGTTCTCCATCGGCCTCAACTGCGCGCTCGGCGCCAAGGAAATGCGCGCCCACGTGGCAGAGCTTTCGCGCGTTGCCGACACGCTGGTCTGCGCCTATCCGAATGCCGGCCTGCCGAACGAGTTCGGCGAGTATGACGAAAGCCCCGAGGCGATGGCCGAGCTGGTCGGCGAGTTCGCCGCGAGCGGCCTCGTCAACATCGTCGGCGGCTGCTGCGGCACGACGCCGGACCATATCGGCGCCATCGCGCAGGCCGTTGCCGGCCACGCGCCGCGCAAGCCGGCCGAGCCGCCGCGCCGCATGCGCTTGTCCGGCCTCGAGCCCTTCGTGCTGACGCCAGAGATCAACTTCGTCAATGTCGGCGAGCGCACCAACGTCACCGGATCGGCCCGCTTCCGGAAGCTGATCAAGGAGGGCAACTACGCCACGGCGCTGGAAGTCGCCCGCCAGCAGGTGGAGAGCGGCGCCCAGATCATCGACGTCAACATGGACGAGGGCCTGCTCGACTCCAAGGAGGCGATGGTCACATTCCTGAACCTGATCGCCGCCGAGCCGGATATCGCCCGCGTGCCGGTGATGATCGACAGCTCCAAGTGGGAGGTGATCGAGGCCGGCCTGAAATGCGTCCAGGGCAAGGCGGTGGTGAACTCCATCTCCATGAAGGAAGGCAAGGACGCCTTCATCGCCCAGGCGAAGCTGGTGCGCCGTCACGGCGCCGCGGTCGTCGTCATGGCCTTCGACGAGCAGGGCCAGGCCGACACCCAGGCCCGCAAGACCGAGATCTGCCAGCGCTCCTACGAGATCCTGGTGAACGAGGTCGGCTTCCCGCCCGAGGACATCATCTTCGATCCGAACATCTTCGCCGTCGCCACGGGCATTTCCGAGCACGACAATTACGGCGTCGATTTCATCGAGGCGACCCGCTGGATCCGCCAGAACCTGCCGCATGCGCATGTCTCCGGCGGCGTGTCCAACCTGTCCTTCTCCTTCCGCGGCAACGAGCCCGTGCGCGAGGCGATGCACTCGGTGTTCCTGTACCACGCGATCGCGGCCGGTATGGACATGGGCATCGTCAATGCCGGTCAGCTCGCCGTCTATGACGACGTCGATCCGGAGCTGCGCGAGCTCTCCGAGGACGTGGTGCTCAACCGGCGCTCCGATTCCACCGACCGGCTGCTGGAGATCGCGGAGCGCTTCCGCGGCCAGGGCGGCAAGCAGAAGGTGCAGGACCTGTCGTGGCGCGAACGCGCCGTCGAGGATCGCCTGTCCCATGCGCTGGTCAACGGCATCACCGACTATATCGAGGAAGACGTGGAGGAGGCCCGCGCCAAGGCCGCGCGCCCGCTGCACGTCATCGAAGGGCCGCTGATGGCCGGCATGAACATCGTCGGCGACCTGTTCGGCGCCGGCAAGATGTTCCTGCCCCAGGTGGTGAAGTCCGCCCGCGTCATGAAGCAGGCCGTGGCCTATCTAATGCCCTACATGGAGCAGGAAAAGCTCGAGCAGGGGCTAGAGGACATGCCGAGCGCCGGCAAGATCCTGCTTGCCACCGTCAAGGGCGACGTCCACGACATCGGCAAGAACATCGTCGGCGTCGTGCTCCAGTGCAACAATTTCGAGGTGATCGATCTCGGCGTCATGGTGCCGGCGGCCAAGATCCTCGAGACCGCGCGCAAGGAGAAGGTGGACGTGATCGGCCTGTCGGGCCTCATCACGCCGTCGCTGGACGAGATGTGCCACGTGGCGGCCGAGATGGAGCGCGAGGGCTTCGACCTGCCGCTGCTGATCGGCGGCGCGACGACCAGCCTCATCCACACGGCGGTGAAGATCCATCCGAACTACCGCCGCTCCCAGGCCGTCTACGTGACGGATGCGAGCCGCGCGGTCGGCGTGGTGTCGAAACTGCTGAACAAGACGGACCGCGACGGCTATGTCGAGGCGCTGCGCGCAGACTATGCCAAGGCGGCGGAGGGACACTCGCGCTCGCGCGGCCAGTCCCGCCGCACCAGCCTGGAAGAGGCGCGCAAGAACCGCTTCCGCCCGTCCTTCGACAGCTACCGGCCGCAGCGCCCCTCGTTCCTCGGCATCCGCCCGATCGAGGTGCCGCTGCAGGATCTGGTGGATGTCATCGACTGGACGCCCTTCTTCTCCACCTGGGAGATCAAGGGCACCTATCCGGCGGTGCTGACCGACAACCGCTACGGCCCGGCCGCCAAGGCGCTCTATGACGATGCCCGCAAGATGCTCGACGAGATCGTCCGCGACAAGCTGGTGCAGCCCAAGGGCGTCGTCGGCTTCTGGCCGGCGGCCGCGCGCGGCGACGACATCGTGCTCTACGAGGACGAGGAGCGGACCCGCGAGCGCACCGTGCTGCACACGCTGCGCCAGCAGATGGCCCGCGCCGAAGGCACCCGTGCCAACGTGGCGATGTCCGACTTCGTCGCGGCCGAGGACAGCGGCATCCCCGACTGGGTCGGCGGCTTCGCGGTGACCTCCGGCCATGGCGAGGAAGAGTTCATCTCGCGCTACGTCAAGGCAGGCGACGACTACAACAAGATCCTGGCCCAGGCCCTGTGCGACCGTCTCGCCGAAGCCTTCGCGGAGAAGCTGCACCAGATCGTGCGCACCTCGTTGTGGGGCTATGCCCCGCAGGAGGACGCGAGCGTCGAGGAGCTGATCGGCGAGAAGTATCAGGGCATCCGCCCGGCGCCGGGCTATCCGGCCCAGCCGGATCACACGGAAAAGGGCACGCTGTTCGAGCTGCTGGACGCCACGCAGACTGCCGGCATCCAGCTGACCGAGAGCTATGCCATGTGGCCGGGCTCGTCGGTCTCGGGCCTCTACTTCGCCCATCCCGACAGCCACTATTTCGGCGTCGGGCGCATCGAGCGCGACCAGGTCGAGGACTATGCCCTGCGCAAGGGCTGGGACCTTGCCACGGCCGAGCGATGGCTCGCCCCGATCCTGAACTACGATCCGCACAAGCTGGAGGCGGCGGAGTAATCCGCCCCCTCGCAGCCTGCTGCAGAAAACACGAAGGGCGGGACCATGGTCCCGCCCTTTGTCGTTCAACGCTCTGGTTCGAGCCGCCGATCAGGCGACGCGGCCGTGCCACTGGCTCAGCAGCAGGCGCGCGGACTGCGGCTTGATGCCCTTGTAGCGGTCGAGGATGCGCGTGCGGTCCTCGGCCTGCAGGCGGTAGCGCCACGGCCCCATGCCAAGCAGTTTTTCCACTGTCGAAAGTGCGAGACCTGCCGCCTTTGCGACGATCAGGAACGGATCCGTGTCGGTACGCACCATCCAGTGCTTGGCTTCCTCGATGCCGATATCGCCGAGCATCGCGAAGGTCGCGACCGCCTCGGGGAACCGGTCTTCCTCGGCAAACCGAACCAGCGTGTCCTCATTGATGCCGGGTCCGCGGGCCAGCGCATACACGCGGCCGATCGCGGTCTCGAAGTCGTAGCGGCCCAGCCAGAACTCGTTGGACAGCTTCTGTGCGGCGACACGGGCGGCACGCGGGACCTCGCCGCCCTCGGACGTGCTGGTTTCGAGCAGGCGCATGCGCACCCGCTCGCTGGCCAGCGCCGCCAGTGTCGACACCGCACGCTCGTCGAGGTCCTCGCGGTCGGCAAGCGCCATCTGCAGGTCCTCGTCGAGGCCGGAAGACTGGATAAGCCCGAGAACGCCGCGGGCGGAAAGGCTCGCGCCGCCATTGCGCGCCACCGTGCGATGCACGGCCGCGCTGCCGGTCTCCACCAGAACGTCGGTCACCATCTCGGACAGGATCTCGCGGGCAGCGATGGCGACCTTGTGGTCCTCGCCGCGCTTGAGCGCGATATTCACCAGGTCCGAATCGCGCAGCACGGTGGACTGCTCCAGCACCGGGCGGGCAACCTCGATCTCGTCGTCGGCAAGACGGCGGATGGTTCCCTCCGGTGCCCGGCGCAGCGAGGCCAGACGGCCGGCGATGAAGGCGCGGGCCTGCATCTCCACCATGTCGGACAGGCGCACCAGCACCGCGTCGTAGACCTCGATCTGCTCATCCGAGCATTTCTCGGACGTCAGCGAGAAGAGAGTCGCCACATTGCGCGCAAGCTCGTTGCGCCGCGCCATGTCAGGCTCGTTCGCCAACGCCTCGAAGTTCACGAGCTCGGTATTTGGCATGTTTGACATTGCTATTTCCCCGACCGAGAAGCTTGATTTCGGCGTGAATAGCACGAGTCGATTAAACAAAAAGTCGACGGGAACAGCTCATTACTTACCTATATTTTATGAAAACACTTGATAAATACAAAGTAAATTCGATTAAAATTTGAATCGTCGCAGGATGCGGCAAATCGCGAGCAGACGACGGCAGGAAGGCGTGGGATAACTGCCGGAAAGGAACGCAAGGGATCATCGGTGCGGAGGCCAAGGTGAGCGACAGATCTGACGATGAAACGGCAGCACGGCCCGGCGAGGAAGCGTTCGATCACGACCCGGCGCAAGGGCCGTTCGACGCCGGCCTTGTCTTCATCGGACATGTTGAAACGCCCTGGACGACGCGGGCCGAGTGCCCGCGCAACGGCCGCGCCACCGATGCCGTCTGCCGCGTCCGTCTCAAGCCGGAATATCGCAAGGGGCTGAAGTCGGTGGAGGAATGCAGCCACCTCATCCTGCTGTACTGGATGCACAAGGCCCGCCGCGATCTGGCGGTGCTTGCGCCCGGCTTTGCCGATGAGACCCATGGCTGTTTCGGCCTGCGCGCGCCGGTTCGCCCCAACCCGGTGTCCCTGTCGGTCGTGCAATTGCTGGACATGACCGAGGACGGCTTCCTGGTGCGCGGTCTCGACTGTCTGAACGGCACGCCGCTCGTCGACATCAAGCCCTATTTCGCAACCACCGACAGCGTGCCGGACGCGCAGGTGCGCTGGCGCGAGCGGCTGAAAGAGACCGGGGTGATCAGCCCGCCGGGCGACGCCTGAATGACAGGACCCGCAATCGCACCCACTCGCCTGCCCCGCGTATCGCTCGCGCCGCCGGCCGTTCCACGCCCACGGTCAAAAGCAGCGCCACAAGTGCGATCACAGCAAGAATGACAATGGCTGAAACGCCAAGCCCGAGCGCCGGCGCCAGCAGAAAGAAACCGGCATATCCGATGTGCTGGTGCAGCAGGTAGAACGGATAGGTCGCCCGCCCGGCCACCGCCACCGGCCCGACCGGCAGCCAGGGCGCGTCCAGCCGCGTTGCCAGCGCCAGAACGAGGAGCGAGACGGCGACGATGCCGGCAACGGCAAGCGGAGAAAACGGCTCGCCTCGATAGAGCTCGACCAGTCCGTCCGCGAACAGGATCGCCGCGGCGACGGCCTGCACGAAGGCCGCGGCAAGAACGAAGATCGCCCCTGCCTCCCCGCGTTCGCGCGCCCGCAGCATCATTCCGAAGGCGAAGAACCCGGCGAAGTCGGTCAGCAGAAGCCGGCGGAGGATGTCGCTGTCGATCACGGCCTGGTCGAGAGCTGCAATCGCCAGCCAGCCGAGGGCGATGGCGACCTGATGGCGCGACCACAGGCCGACGAGCATCAACAGCCCGACCCAGCCGTAGAACAGGATTTCGGCGACGATGGACCAGTAGGCCCCGTCCATGAACGGCTGGCCGAGAAACGGCGACAGCATGGTCAGGTTGGCAAGATACTGCGGCAGCGAGAGGGGGAAGCCGAGCGCCGGCACGGCAAGGGTGACCAGCGCCGTGAGCGTCATCGCCACCACATAGACCGGCCACAACCGCGCGATGCGGGCAACGGCGAAGGTGAAGGGATCGCGCCCTTCCGTCGAGATCGAGATGACGTAGCCGGAAATGGCGAAGAAGACGGAGACGCCGAGATAGCCGAACCGCGCCCAGTCGCCCGGCTCGCCCGCCCCGGCGACAGGTCCGGCCTCACCGGTCACCTGCATGCGAAAGCCGTAGTGGAACCAGGCGACCGCCGCCACGGCCGCAACCCGCATCAAGTCGAGACCCGGCCGTCTTGCCGCAGCACTCATCACATCCCCCCAAGCCTCAGGCCCCGAGTATCGCCAGTTTCCGGTTAAGGGGAATTGAAACGGCAGGCCGTCCGCCTGATCAGCACCAATCGCATTGAAGGCTGCCCGCGATAAGTTTATCCAATGACAATGATCACGCTCCGCCAGCTGCGCTATTTCGATGCGCTCGCCCGCCACCTGCATTTCGGGCGCGCCGCCGAAGCCGTTGCCGTGTCCCAGCCGGCACTGTCCATGCAGGTGCGCGAGCTGGAGGCGACCCTCGGCATCGCCCTGGTGGAGCGCCGCACCTCGGGAATCCGCCTGACGGCGGAGGGAGAGGAAATCGCCCGCCGGGCGCAGCGCATCCTGTCCGAGACGCGGGATCTTCTCGACTATGGCCGGCACGCCAGCGAGGTGATGAGCGGGACGCTCCGCCTCGGCATCATTCCCTCCATCGCCCCGTATCTCCTTCCGCGCATCCTGCCGACGCTGACCCGGAGCCATCCGCATGTCGAGCTGCAGCTGCGCGAAACGCTGACGCAGGCGCTGGTCGGCGAACTGCTGCAGGGCGAACTCGACGTCATCCTGGCGGCCCTGCCCGTCGCCGGCGCCGAGTTCGAAACCCGGCCGCTGTTCCAGGATCGCTTCCTGCTGGCCGTGCAGTCGCGTCCCGATCTCGACGAACGCCAGCGCGTCGACCCGCGGACCGTCAACGGTTCCTCGCTGCTGCTGCTGGAAGAAGGGCACTGCCTGCGCGATCAGGCGCTGAACTATTGCGAGGGATTGCAGCCGACCGCCCGCTCCGGCTTCGGCGCCACCAGCCTGTCGACGGTGATGCAGATGGTCGCCGCCGGCTATGGCGTGACGCTGCTGCCCGAACTCTGCGCCTCGGTGGAGGTGCGCGACGAACGGGTGGCGCTGCTGCGCTTCGAGGAACCGCAGCCGCAAAGGACGGTCGGGCTGGTCTGGCGGCGCTCCTCCCCGCGCAAACGCGACTTCGAGGCACTCGGCAGCTGCATTCTCGAAGCTCTGGATCCCGGCGCCCAGCTTCTGCCGCCGCTCGCTGTCGGCGAGGATTTTCGCACCGGACAGCGCCCCGATGCCTGAGCGGACCAGGCCGGCATGATCCTAGAGCGAAAAGCCTCGGGCGGCACCCGCCGCCAGAAGGAGATGCGCAAGGCGCTGCGGGTGACGGTGCCGCGCATTCCTTTCGCGGATGCCGAACCGGTGCTGGCCGGGGCGCTCGCTCCGCATCTACGGCATCTGCCGCCTTCCGTAGCAGTGTGGCTTGCCCTCGTCGCCCATGTCCGCCATGCCCATAGCGACTACGACGCCCTGCTCGACGAAGGCTACGAGCGCGACGCGGCCCGCTATTTCGCACTGACCTCGATCAACGACACCCTGCTCGACTGGGGCGCGACACGGCAGGTCAGTGCCGACGAGGAGGAGATCAGCGAGGACTGAGGGCGAACTCTCAGCGATAGAGCCAGTGCTCGGGGATATGCGCGGTGACCGCCTCGCCGGGGCGGATGACGCCGGGCCGTTCCACATAGGCGACGAGACCGCGGCGGCGGCGGGCCGTCTTGGGGAACAGCAGGTCGAGCCCCTCTCGGTCGGGATAGTGTTCGGCGATGGAAGCCCCGGCGATCCGGCAGGGCATGTTGTCGCCGTCGACCCGGAGCACCGCGCCGCCGGCGAAGACGAGACGCGTGCGCGGCGGGACCAGAGACAGGCGCGGCAGGCCCTCCAGAAGGACATTGCCGCCGATCCACTCCGCCTCGATGCGCGGCAGGCCCATGTCGGCGGCGACCTCGGCCAGTTCCTCGGCGGACAGGATCGACACCTGTCGCTCGTTGCACATCTCGGTACCGCGCGGATACCAGGGCTCGCGCGAGCCCGAGCGGCGGGTGTAGCCGGTGTGGCGCCCTCCGGGGATGCCCTCGAAGCAAAGCTTCAGCGCCGCCGTCCAGGTGGTGCGGAAATCATCCGGCGTCTGGGTGGCGAGCACCTTGACCGTCGTTGCTGCGAGCTTGCGCGCCGGCACGCTGTGCAACTCGTCCATGTGCTCGCGTCCGAACAGATCCGCCATCGCTCACCTTCCTGCCTCATCGCCCGCGGGCAAAACCGGCGCGGGAAACCGAGGGATACAATGAGTCCTACGGCGAGGAAAGCCGCCCCCTGCCGCCGGGAAGGGGAGCGGAAACGAAAACGGCGGCGCGAGAACCGCGCCGCCGTTTCCTGCCAGAAGGGCGTTCCGCCTGCGCCTCAGCGCGTCAGCGGCTTGTACTTGATGCGGCGCGGATCGGCCGCATGGGCGCCGAGGCGACGCACCTTGTCCTTCTCGTAGTCCTCGAAGTTGCCCTCGAACCACTCGACATGGCTGTCGCCCTCGAAGGCGAGCATGTGGGTGGCAAGACGGTCGAGGAACATACGATCGTGGCTGATGACCACGGCGCAGCCGGCATAGTTCTCCAGCGCGTCCTCGAGGGCCGCCAGCGTCTCGGTGTCGAGGTCGTTGGTCGGCTCGTCGAGGAGGAGGACGTTGGCGCCCTGCTTCAGAACCTTGGCCAGATGCACGCGGTTGCGCTGGCCGCCCGACAGGTTGCCCACCTTCGCCTGCTGGGCCGGGCCCTTGAAGTTGAAGGACGAGCAATAGGCGCGCGAATTGATCTCCTTGCCGTCGAGATAGATGATCTCGTGGCCGTCGGAAATCTCTTCCCAGACCGTCTTGTTCGGGTCGAGCTTGTCGCGCGACTGGTCGACATATCCAAGATGCACGCTGTCGCCGATGGTGACGGTGCCCGAGTCCGGCTGTTCCTGGCCGGTCAGCAGCTTGAACAGGGTCGTCTTGCCGGCGCCGTTCGGGCCGATCACGCCGACGATGCCGCCGCGCGGCAGCTTGAACGTCAGGTTCTCGATCAGGAGGCGGTCGCCGAAGCCCTTGGAGACGTTCTCCAGATCGATGACGTTGTTGCCGAGCCGCTCGCCGACCGGAATGAGGATCTGCTCGATGGTCGGCAGACGCTCTTCCTGCTTGGCCAGCAGGTCCTCATAGGCACGGATACGCGCCTTGGACTTGGTCTGGCGGCCCTTCGGCGACATACCCATCCACTCGCGCTCGCGGGAGATCGCACGCGAGCGGGCCATGTCCTCGCGGCCCTCCTGCTCCATGCGCTTGGTCTTCTTCTCCAGATAGACCGAGTAGTTGCCCTCGTAGGGGATGCCCTGGCCGCGGTCGAGCTCCAGAATCCAGCCCGTGACGTTGTCGAGGAAGTAGCGATCGTGGGTGATGATCAGCACCGAGCCCTTGAACTCGCGCAGATGCCGCTCCAGCCAGTGCACCGTCTCGGCGTCCAGGTGGTTGGTCGGCTCGTCGAGCAGCAAGAGGTCCGGCTCGGAAAGCAGCAGCTGGCACAGCGCCACGCGGCGGCGCTCGCCGCCCGACAGGTTGTCGACCGCAGCATCGGACGGCGGGCAGCGCAGGGCCTCCATCGCCATCTCGACCTTGCTCTCGAGGTTCCACAGATCCTCGGCGTCGATGATGTCCTGGAGCTTGGCGCCCTCTTCCGCCGTCTCGTCGGAATAGTTCATCATCAGTTCGTTATAGCGGTCGACGATCGCCTGCTTGTGGGCAACGCCCAGCATGACGTTCTCGAGCACCGTCTTGGTCGGATCGAGCTGCGGCTCCTGCGGCAGGTAGCCGATACGTGCGCCCTCGGCCGCCCACGCTTCGCCGGAATACTCCTTGTCGAGACCGGCCATGATCTTGAGCAGCGTCGACTTACCCGCGCCATTCGGGCCCAGGATGCCGATCTTGGCGTCCGGGTAGAAGGACAGGTGGATGTTGTCGAGGACCTTCTTGCCGTTATAGGCCTTCGACAGACCGTGCATGTGGTAGATGAACTGGCGCGCCATAGGTGCTTGCCGCTCCATTCTGGACATGAGGGGAAACTGGCCGCTTCTTAGTCGATGGAGGCCTTCGGGGCAAGGGAAAGTCCCCGGACGCCAGCCCCCTGGCCCCGCCCGGCCCGCTTTCGCGCCCCCGCCCGCTCCCGCATTGCCGCCACCTTGCAGATGTGCCGGATCGGCACGAAGGCCGCCTTGCCCGCGTTTACCTCCCGTTCACCCTCGACCAGCATTCTGGCAGCGGGCTGGGCCCTCAGAAGGATTCAAGTCATGCGTATCCCGAGACCGGCCGGACTTGCCGGCGTTCTTGCTCTTTCCCTGCTGGTCGCGGCCTGCGGCTCGAACCGTTTCGAGCGCGGCGTGACGGGTGGTGCCATCGGCGGTGCGGCCGGCGCGGGCGCGCTGGCGCTGGCCGGCGGCCCCGTGCTGGTCGGCATGGCGGCCGGCGCCGTCGGCGGTGCAGCAATCGGTGCGCTGACCAACGAGTGCCAGATCGACCTCGGACCGCAGCGCCCGAACAACTGCTGAGACGCCGGCGCTACCGCGCCGAGGCAGGCTTTCCCCGCACAGACACACCGTCGGGACCGGCATGTCCAAGGACATCGCCGGTCCCGCGGTTTTCGTGCGTCCGGAAGTTACCGGCGCACCGATCGCAGGCGCTCGCCCAACTCCCTGATATCGCAAGCATCCTCCGGAAACTGCCGCTGCATCCCAAGCCAATCGAGAAGCAGAGCCCCTGCAACAAATGACGATACCCAGATTTACCTTGAGTACCTGTACATAATCAGGTCATATTTTCGCCAAACAAGCAGGACCAATAGCAAAAACAAGGTTGATCCAAAGCCGGCGCGAAACGGGGCGGACAGAGATTTGCTTGTTCCGAAGGACACCAGACGGAGCTTCTTCAGGCGGGAGAAGAAGAACATCCTTTTCCTGCATGTGCCGAAGTGCGGCGGATCCTTCGTGGAGCAGGCGTTCCTGCCCTGGATCCGCAAATGTCCCTCGCGCCGCCTCCGCGATGCCCGCGGCCACCTCACATATCGCGAATATTCAGAGGTCTTCGATCGGCACCGGGTCGACCTCTCCGCCATGCATGTCTTCACTGTCGTGCGCAATCCTTGGGACTGGCACGTTTCCTGGTTCCACTACCTCAAGGAAGATCGCGGCCGCGGCAGGTCCGGCATGCCGACGGAGGTGGAGCTGTTCCAGAGCTTCGACTTTTCCGACTACCTGCGCTGGCTGGCGGACGACGAGGCGCCGACCTCCCCTACCCGCTACATCCGCAAACAGCAGCTCGACTACCTGACGGATGCGAACGGCAGGCTCGCTGTCCACCGTGTCCTGCGGCAGGAGCGACTGGCGGAAGACCTCGCAAAGATGACCGCGGATCTGCACCTGGCCGTCACCGTTCCCGAGAGCCGCGCCAACCAGTCCTCGCATGGCCACTACCGCCAGTATTACGATGACTTCGGGATCGACCTGATCGCACAGCGCCACAGGGACGACATCAAGACCTTCGGCTATTCGTTCTGAAGCGTCCTGAAACGGGCTGCGGACTTGCAATTCGCCGTCCAAGCTGCAATGGCTCAGCCGTTCCGTCCCTATCGCGAGTTCACGATCCCCAATGGGCTTCAACCTGATCCGTTTCGCCCTCGACCCGCACTATCGGGCCGTCAAGCGCTGGAAACTCGCGAAAGGCGACGACCGCCTGCTGACCGACGTGCCGCTGGACGGAAGTTCGCTGGTCGTTGATGCCGGGTTCTACAAGGGCGACTTTTCCGCCCGCATCTCCCAGAAGGGATCGCCGACGGTCCTGGCCTTCGAGCCGGCGCCCGAATTCTGCGAACGCGCCCGCCCGTTGCTTGCTGCCATGCCGAACGTGACGCTGGATTGCGCCGGCCTGTCGGACTTCAACGGCTCGGCGAAGCTCGTCTACGACAACGACGGCAGCAGCACCCAGCGGCAGCAGCAGGGCGAGAGCGTCGAGGTGCAGCTGCGCCGCGCCTCCGATATCGTGCGCGCGGCCGGTCGGCCGGTCGACCTGATGAAGCTCAACATCGAGGGCGACGAATATCCGGTTCTGGAAAACCTGATTGCCGAAGGCCTGATGGGCGAGGTGCGCCATCTCGTGGTGCAGTTCCACCTGATCGACCAGACCAGCCGCCAGCGCTATGAGCGCATCGCCGAGGGCCTGTCGAAGACCCACGATCTTGCCTGGCGTTATCCGTTCGTCTGGGAACGCTGGGACCTGCGCGACAGCGTCTCGCCGAGCAGGTAGAGGCGGCGGCGAACGCCGTCGCTGAAGCGCAGCCGGCGGCCATCGAGATGGCCGACCGTGCGCGGATGGGCGTAGGGGCCATAGATGTAGCCCCCGCCGACATAAAGGCAGAGCCCGCCTTCCAGCCCGACCGAGCTGCCGTCCGGCCCCTTCAGCAGCGGCAGCACCACCTCGCGATACCGCGCAATGTCGAGGATATGCGGATTGTTCGACCGCCCGCTGATCCGGCACAGCGGAAAATCGGCATCGCCCGCCGGCTCCATTCCCAGATCGTAAGCCGCCGGCCGGTTCCGCCGCTTGTTGAAGCGCAGGTAATCGATGCCGCGGGCCCGCATCTCGTCCACCATCTGGTCGAGCGAATGATGGATTCGGCTCTTCACGAAGACGAAGTCGTGCTCGAGCTGCATGGCATAGTCGCCCTCGCACACTTCGAGCGAGCGGGCAAAGCCGTCCAGCATCCCGTTGGTTTGCACCAGCTCGAAGGGGATGTCCGGCAGCCCGTCGCGGATCGCCGCGACCCAGGCCTCGAACATGTCGGGATTCGGATTGGGATCGATGAAGATGCGGGTGACGATGCGGTGGCGGCTGTCCTTGCCGAAGACATCGAAAAACGAGCGCACGGCATGCTGAGCGAGGCAGTGGGAAGGATCCCGCGATGCCACGTTGGTGAAGACGTTGAGGTTGAAGACCTCGGACTTCATGCGGACTCCATGCTTGCTTTCCCGTTGCGCCGACCGTAAGCGTGGCGCGTCCTTACCCATTTTGCAGCCTTATAGGTGGCCCGACGTGTCAAAGCCAGTCCCGCGACGCTGGATGAAGCGGCTGGACGCCGTGCTGATGCCTGCTCCCTACCGGGCGCTGGCAAGCCGCCTGATGCTGCCAGCCTGGCCGCGCGCGCGCCTTGCCGAAAGCCGCGTCGAGCGCATCCGCGAGGACGTGACCTCGACCCGGCTGGGCGCCGATCGGGTCGGCTGCCTGCGCGTTTCCGGCCCGCTCGACATCGATCCGCTCTCCGGTCTTCTTTTCGACGATGCCCGCCTGGTTTCCCCCCAGCCGGGCGAGGAACTTCTGCCCTGGCCGCAGGCCCGGCCGGATGTGACCCGCCGGCTGCGGATGAACCCGGTGATGCGCCCGCCGCTGAGCGTGCTGCATCATGGCGACGACGGCTCGCTTGCCGCCTTCTGCTCCGACGTGCTGCCGCGCTTCTTCGCGCTCGACCATCTGGAGCTGCCCCAGGATCTCCTCCTTGTGGTTCCGGTTTCCATGGGCATGACCGACCGTTTCCAGGACGCGATCACCGACGGCGTGTTCCGTCCCCGCCCTGTCGAGCTGATGCGTCAGGGCCGGGTCACCCGCTCCGATACGGTCTATGTGATCGAGCGCCCGCTCGGCCATGCCGGCGTTCTTGGCCGGATCGCCGCACGCCTTGCCGAGGTCTATCCGGTAGACGAGACGGCAGACGCTCCGGTGGATGTGCTGCTGTGCGAGGGCGGCCCCTCGCGCGCCGAACGGTTGCTGGCAGGCCATGCAGATTTGCGCGCGGCGGTGGCGGAAGGCCGCCTCAAGGTCGTCGACCCGGCCGATCTTCCCTTGCGCGCGCTGGTGCAGCGCCTGCGCCGTGCCCGCACGCTATTCGCCCCGTCCAGCGGCGAGCTGTCCGCAGCCGTACTGGCCGGCGGTTTCCTCCAGCGTCTCGTCGAAATCGCCGCCCCGTCTGGCCGGACCGATCCGCGCCCGTCAGTGATCGCCGCCGGGCTGGGTCTCGATCTCGAGCGCCTCGCCTCCCGGTAAGATCAGGCCGCGTTGGTGCCTAGCCGCGCTCGAACAGCTCCACATGCAGCCGGTCGGCCGCCCGCCGGAACGGCCTCAACGCCTGCGTGAGCCGGCGATAGGGTGCGCGGGCCGGCGGGCGGATCGCCTCCGCCTCGGCCAACAGGGTCGGCGCCCCCTCCCCGCGCCCGGCAATCACCTTCTGGAGCACCGGAAACACCTGATGCTCCTCCATCAGCCGGCGGCGGTTTTCGCGCATCGCCTCCTGCACCTCGGGCCGCGATACCGGATCGGCCTCCAGCACGTCCAGGAGCGTCTTCAGCGCCGTCCGGGGCCGGGTGATGTCCAGCGCGGTGAACCCGAGCGGATCGAAATAGGTCTCAACCCCCGGACCGCCGGCGATGATGGGATAGGTCCCGGCCAGGAGCGGGTCGGCGAGCTTCTCCGTCCAGCAATGCGGGTCGAGATTGTTTTCCAGGACAAGGTGATAGCGATAACCGTCGAGGCCCTCGGCCTTGTCGGCGACCTCGCGAAAGCCTCGGCCGTAAATGTCGAGCTGCTCGCCCAGTATCGCCTTGGCACGCCGCAGGAAGCGAAGCCTGCGGACCTGATTGCGGTTCAGTGTCTTGGTCGAGCAGACGGCGGAAATCAGTCCGCGCGCCGGCTCGCACGGCACGGGACGCGCGGCAAGTTCTGCAAAGCCGAGCCGCGTCGCCCCGCCGGCGGAGGCCCCGAGCCCCGTCCCGTAGAACCAGGGCGAGGATGGCTGCATGTGAAGGGCCTCGCCGTCGAAGCCCGGCAGGGGCGAGGATGTGACGGCAATTCCGAACTGCGAGATGAAGGCCGGATCGTAATGCTTGATCGACACCGGCTCGGGCAGGAAGACGATGCGGCGCTCGCGCGGCAACCGCGTCGCCAGCCCCCGCGGCGGCTGGTCGTAGACCACCAGCCAATCCGCGTCCTCCCCCGTGCCATTGCCGGGCGCAAGCCGGATATCGTCCCAACATCCGTCGCCCTCGCGGCTCTGGCGCAGGAGAAAATCAAACGATTGCGCTGCCGCGAGCTGAATGACGGTCATGCCCGAAAAGCCATATGTTGCGAGTCCCGCTGGAAAATTCGACTTCCGCAGCGTTACCGCATGGCGACGCCTTGGCAAGGCCGGAATGAAAAAAGGCCGCCGCCGGAAGAGGTTCTGGCGACGGCCGTCGATCATGACGTCGTATGCATGCTCTCAGCGGATATAGGGCGAGATGCAGGGACGACGCGGCCCGTTATAGGGCTGGAAGCTGTTGTCATAGGCCCGGTAGGACCGGTACCGCTGGTTGCACCAGGCAAAATGGGCCCTCGGAAAGCCGCGCGCACGCGGCGGCACGCGATAGCGCGGACGCGGTGCATAGACCGGCGGACCCCAGCGATACCGCGGGCGCCAGCGGTGGCGCGGACGCACCCGGTGCGGCCGGCCGCGATGCCAGGTCTTCTCGACAAGGCCGCCCTGACGGGCATCGGGCGCCACATCGACGAGCGGAGCAAGCGCCCTCGCAGCATTGCCGGCTGCGGCAGCCTCGGCCGGCGCACCGGATCCGAAGCCGATCATGGAGGCAACGGCAATCGCCGCCACCGCGCAAGTGTGTCTGAAACGCATGGTCCTGTCTCCTTTCGGCCTTGCGGTCCGGACCGCTGGTCCGGCAGCAGGCGCTGCCGGCGGGGGAAAGCGATACGGACAATCTCGCGGCGCCTTGCAGAGGTCTTCCGCGACACGACCCGACGCCTCGGCGTCGCACACCATCGCGATCAGCGATCATGATGGAAGAAGTTTAGTCCCGCGAGCAGGGCAGGACTGTGACGCAGATCATGCCGGCGACGTTCACATCCTAGAACGCTGCGTCGCCTCGGGAAGTTCCGCACATCTTGCCATTTGGCGTGAAAATACTATATCCTGCCAAATGACAGGAGACCTCCATGCCCGCACTTCGCCCCGTATCGCCCGTAACGCCCGAACCGCTCCCCCAGTTTTCAACTGCGGAAGTCCGCGCCATGCAGCGGGCGGTGGTCAATCTCTTCGAGCGCTGGGGGATTACCGACGAGCAGGCCAGCCGTCTCCTCGGCGATATCTCGGTACGCACCTACCAGCGCTGGAAGGCGGGCTCGCCCGGCCGCGCCGGCATCGACCTTGCCGAGCGCATGTCCAACCTCCTGGGCATCCACAAGGCCCTGCGCCTGCTGTTTCGCGAGGCAGAGCGCGGCTACGGCTGGGTGACGCGCCCCAACGCGGACTTCGCGGGCCGCTCCGCCCTCGACGTGATGCTGGACGGACGCATCACCGACCTGATGCGGGTCCGCCGCTATCTCGACGCCAGACGCGGCCAGTGGTGACGATGTCTCCGCCCCTGCCCGCAAGCCTTGCCACCACGCGGCTCGACTGGCCGCGCTATCACCGGCTGATCAGTTCCGCCTATCCGCCCATCGACCTGTTCGAGGATATTGCCGACCCGGCTGACTGGGAACTGCTCGCCGCCGCCGAGGCGAAAAGCAATCCGCGTGTCGCCGAGACGATCGGCTCGCTCGACCTCGTGCCGCCGGCGCGGCGGGTCAGCGGCCCCGGCGCCTCTTATGTGATGGCCCCGTTCACCCATGTCTCGCCGGAGCGCAAGGGACGGTTCCACGACGGCAGCTTCGGCGCCTTCTATGCGGCAAAGGCCTTCGACACAGCGCTGTTCGAGGTTGCCCATCATCAGGCGCGGTTCTTTGCAGCGACGGGCGAGGCGCCCGGCTGGATAGCCGACATGCGCGAACTGGTCGGGGAGATCGATGCGGAGCTGGTCGATCTGACCGCCGGAGATCCGGCCGTCGCCCCCCTGCTCGATCCCGACGACTATGGCCCCTCCCAGGCCTTTGCGGCGGAAGCGCGCGCCGCCGGACACAACGGCATCGCCTATCCGAGCGTGCGCCATGCGGGTGGCACCTGCTTCGCAGCTTTCCATCCGGATGTGATGAGCGTGCCGATACAGGCGAGCCACCTCACCTGCCACTGGGACGGTGCCCGCATCGACATAGTCAAGATCCATGAGGCAGCGGGCGAAGACCGGCGTGGCCGGATCTTCCGCATCGAGGCCTGACCTGCAGCCTCAGGCCGGCAAGGTCTCGCCCGTTTCCACCCTGTCCCGGCCGTTTCTCTTGGCCGCATAGAGCAGCTTGTCGGCCACCGGCAGAAGCTCGTCGATACCGCGCCCATCTCCCTGCGGAATGGAGAGGAGGCCGATGCTTGCCGTCACCACCAGGAAACCGCCATTCTCCAGCGGGATGGGAGTGCTGACCAGGTTGCGGATACGCTCGGCGAGCCCCAATGCATGCTGCGGGCTGCAATTGGGCACGAGGATAGCGAACTCCTCGCCGCCCATGCGCCCCAGAAGATCGCCGGTGCGCAAACATCCTCTCGCATGCTCGCCGAACCAGGCCAGAGCCCTGTCCCCTGCCGCATGACCGAACCGGTCGTTGACCGCCTTGAAGTGATCGAGATCGACCATCATCAAGGCGAAGGGAACGTCTGCGCGCTTTTCCAGAATGCCTTGCGCGGTCGCGCGGAAGGAGTCGCGGTTGCGCGCGCCTGTCAGCGGGTCGTGCATGGCCATGTGATGGAGACGCGCCAGCAACTCGTTGCGGCCCTGCATGACGCAGGCGAGCATGATCGGCGCGAGCGCGACCAGCGAAATCCCCAGCCGGATCGAGACCAGATCCACTTCGTTGTCCGGGACGAACTGGCTGCCGACCAGGCCCGTGGATACGGCAGCGAGCGTCCACACGCCGGAAATCAGGGTGAGAGCCGCTGTCGGGAAGATGGGGTAGACGATCGCGCACCAAAGCAGGGCGGGAACCGGAAAGGCGACGGAGCCGGCCCCGCCGATCAACGACGCGGCGCCTCCGGCTGCGATCACCGCCAGAACGGGCAAGATATCGGCGCCCCGGATGGAAAGCCGCGAGGTCTTCCAGCGCCCGGCCAGCGTCGCCAGGGGCGGAGCCGAGAGCAGGACGGGCAAGATGGTGACGTAGTTGACGAACTCCGTGGCGAACCAGAACGACCAGCCGGTCGCAATGCTGCGCTGAAACAGCAGCGGGTTCGCCAGCATGCCGAACAGACCGGCAGAGGCCGCCGCTGCCGCGGCAATGAAGGCCAGCCAGAGCACGGATACCGGCTCCTTGAGCGCGCGTATCCTGTCCGGATGCCACAAATGCACGGCATACCCCACGCCTACGCCGAAGAGGTTCGCGGCGGTGAGAACCGCGGTCATCTTGAGCGACGAGCCGGTCATCAGATCTGCGGCCATGTAGGCGATCGCCGCGCAAATCCAGCCGGATAGCCGCGCCGCTCCGGGCACGCGGATGAGCATCGCGAGCAGGATCGCGTTGGCGGGCCAGAGTGTCGCAAGGAAATCAGCCGGCCGCGTGTAGATGCCGAACAGGCAGGCAACCAGAACCACCGCCCCTATCAGCAGCGGCGTTCCCAGAGCAAGCGCGCCGCGTCGCCCATCGGCGCTTCTTTCAGGCGAAGTATCGGCACTCAAGGACACGGCGCCTCTCACAGCACGGTTTGCAACCCGGCTCCCCTCGCGGAAACCAGATGAGAATTATGCGACATTTTGAATGAGATCAACGCCGAGCTGGCGGATACATTAATAAAAAGAACAAATACGAAAATATTCTAAATCCCCCCTGTCAAGACAAAGCAAAATCCCAGAAAAATCAAATAAAAATCAGCAACCCCGGCACCAACGGCAGCCTCCGCAGGAGAGCTACGCTTGTCACTGCACGTAGGGGAAAAGCACCGAATGCTCGAGGCATCGGCGCCCATCCCGGGTCTCTTCCTGACGTGCGGAGTATTGTAATTTATACGGATGTCATTCTTGGGCCATATGCGGATCGGCAAGCGCCGCGCTCGGCCGGCTGACCGGCACCGACGTGCGGGAGGTACGCCGCGACAGGGCGTCCTCGCCATCGCGCTGCAACAGGCGGCGGAAGGCCGGGTGCATGCCGCCGTCGGAATAGGCCGGCGCGTTGAGGGCAAGACCGCTGGAGATCAGCGACTGCATCGCCACCCGGTCCGCCTCCGACTTGCTCGCCACCGCTTCCGGCACCTTGCTGACCGCCGGGGGGCAGGCCGCAAGCGGGTCCCTCGGCTCGCCGCCGACGAACTCCTTGTCGAAGACATAGCGGCCGCCGCACATGGAGACCTTCGGCGGCTGGCGGGTCACCTCGAAAATGTCGTAGCCGGTCTTGAGATTGCTCCAGAACGCGAAATTCCCGTCGTCGCGGTGCCGCGCCATGTTCGCCGGCGTCATGCGGAAGGGAAACACCTGGACCTGGAAAGCGGACTGCCCGCCCTTCAGCGCCTCGCGCACCACCGGGTAGATTTCCTCCACGCCCTCGTCGGTGAGCGCGTAGCAGCCCGACGAGGAACAGGCCCCGTGCACCATCAGCGCGCTGCCGGAATACCCGAGAGCCCGTTCCAGCTTGTTGGGAAAGCCGAGATTGAAGGCCAGATAGTACTGCGAGCGCGGGTTCAGCAGGCCGGCATTGACGTGATAGAAGCCCTCCGGCGCCTGGCGGTCGCCCTGCTTGCGCTTGGGCCCCAGCTTTCCGGACCAGCGGCAGATCGGATAGGTCTTGAGCAGGGCAAACCGGCCCGAGCGGTCTTTTTTCCAGACCTCGAGCTCGCTCTCCTGCTTGAAGATTCGCACCACGACGGGCGCGGACGGCGACATCGACTTCTCCGACATCATCGAAAGAAGCTTCGAGGGGATCGGCTTCGAGCCCCTGCCGTCATCGGCATACTCGCTCGTCGCGCAGCCGCTCAACAGGGCTGCGATAACCAGGAAGGCAGCCGCTTTTGCAGGTTTAAACATCATTCGCTTGCCAGGATCTCGTTCGTGCCGCCCCGCCCGCCGACAGATGTCCAGTCTCGTCGGTCACGGTTAATGCCAAGTTGCTCGCGCCGCAATTCGCGATTGCGTGAACTTGACGCCGCACCGCCGGCAGGCCCATATCTCTAGAAACTGGAGGTTTGCGATGTACTCTATCGGCGATCTTTCGCGGCAGACCGGCGTCAAGGTGCCGACGATCCGTTATTACGAGCAGATGGGCCTGCTGGAGGCCGCCGGCCGCACCGAAGGCAACCAGCGGCGCTACGACGCGGCGCATCTCGACCGGCTCGCCTTCATCAAGCATGCCCGCGACCTCGGCTTCACACTGGAGGCGGTCCGCGAACTGATCGACCTCAGCGGCCACCCGGAGCGCCCCTGCACCCATGCCGACGAGATTGCCGCGCGCCAGCTCGACATCGTCCGCGACAAGATCGCGCGGCTGCAGCGGCTGGAAGGCGAACTGGCCCGCATGGTCGGCACCTGCCACGGCGATCACATCCGGGATTGCTACGTGATCCGCTCGCTGGCCAGTCACGAGATGTGCAGCACCGACCATTGACCGCCGCCTGGCCCTTTTTCGAGGCCGGCAAAAAAAACAGCGCCATGGCCCTTGATGCTCTAGTCGCTAGAGGTCTTATGGTCCTGCTCCTGACCAACAGGAGTTGACGAAATGAGCGCTACCGACCGCCTTGCCCGCTTCCGCGTGGAAGGGATGGATTGCGCCAGCTGCGCTACCAAGATCGACCGCGCTGTCCGCCGCCTGCCGGACATCGCCGATGTCCGCGTGTCGGTGGTCGCCGGCACCATGACCGTGACCCATGGCGAGGCTGCCGATCTCGCCAAGGTCGCCCGCAAGGTCGACAGCCTCGGCTACCGGACCTCGCTGCTCGCCCGCGACGCGGCGGCCGACAAGACGGGCGAGGACGCCAACGACGGGGCCGCCAGCTGCAGCGGCCACGACCATCACAGCCACGACCATCACGGCCACGACCACAAGCACGACCATGGGAGCGACCATGGCCACCAGCACCATCACGCGCGGATCGACGGCCCGTGGTGGCGCAGCCCCAAGGCGCGCCTGACGATCCTGTGCACCCTGGCGCTGGCCGCGGCCTTCGCGGTTGCCCACATCTTCCCCCAGACCGCGTTCTGGAGCTTCACCCTCGCCATGGCGGTGGGTCTGGTGCCGATCGCCCGCCGCGCCCTCGCCGGCGCGTTGAACGGCAGTCCCTTTTCCATCGAGACACTGATGACGGTGGCTGCGGCCGGTGCCGTCGTCATCGATGCTGCCGAGGAAGCGGCCGTTGTCGTCGTGCTGTTTCTGATCGGCGAGCTGCTGGAAGGCATCGCCACCGGCCGTGCCCGTGCCTCGATCCGCGCCCTTGCCGACCTGATGCCGAAAACCGCCCTGCTGGAACGGAACGGCACGACCGAGACCGTCCCTGCCGACAGCCTTGCCGTCGGGGCTGTGGTGCTGGTGCGTCCCGGCGACCGGGTCCCGGCCGACGGCACCGTCCTGTCGGGTGAAAGCGCCGTCGACGAGGCTCCCGTGACCGGCGAATCCGTGCCAAAGCGCAAGGAGCCCGGCGACACGGTCTTTGCCGGCACGGTGAACCAGGAAGGCGTCCTGCGGGTGGAAGTCACCGCCGCAGCCGCCGACAACACCATCTCCCGCGTCATCGCCCTCGTCGAGGAGGCGCAGGAGTCCAAGGCTCCGACCGAGCGCTTCATCGACCGTTTCTCGCGCTACTACACGCCGGGCGTCATGGTCGTTGCCGCATTGATCGCCGTGCTCCCGCCGCTCGTCGGCGGGGCGGAATGGGCTACATGGATCTATCGCGGCCTTGCGGTCCTGTTGATCGGCTGTCCCTGCGCCCTGGTCATCTCGACCCCGGCCGCCATCGCCGCCGCGCTTTCGGTCGGCGCCCGCCGCGGCCTCCTGATGAAGGGCGGCGCCGTGCTGGAGGGGCTCGGCCACATCGATCATGCCGCTTTCGACAAGACCGGCACGCTCACCGAGGGCAAGCCGCAGGTGACGGATATTACCGGCATCGGCATGGACGAGCGCGAGGTGCTGCGCCTTGCCGCCGCCCTGGAGGCGGGATCGAGCCATCCGCTGGCCCGCGCCATCCTCGCCCGCGCCGAGCGCGAAGGCATCGCCGTCACCCCCGCCTCGGACGCGGCCGCCCTTGGCGGCAAGGGCGTTACCGGCACGCTGGACGGGCGCCGGCTGCTGCTGGCCTCGCCCCGCGCCGCCGCCGAGACCGCCCCGCTCGAGGGCGCTCTGGAGGCACGGGTCGCCGCGCTCAACGACGCCGGCAAGACCGTCTCGCTGCTGCTGGCCGACAGCAAGATCGTCGGCGTCCTCGCCCTGCGCGACGAGCCGCGCGAGGATGCGGTCGAGGGTCTTGCGGCCCTGCGCCGGCTGGGGGCAGAGGCGGTGATGCTGACCGGCGACAACGCCCGCACGGCGAAAGCCATTGGCGGGACGCTCGGCATCGAGGTCCATGCCGAGCTGCTACCGCAGGACAAGCAGCGGATCGTCGGGGAGATGCGTGCGAAGGGCTATCGGGTCGCCAAGGTCGGCGACGGCATCAACGATGCTCCCGCGCTTGCCGCTGCCGATATCGGCATCGCCATGGGCGGCGGCACCGACGTCGCGCTGGAAACCGCCGACGCGGCAATCCTGCATGGCCGCGTCACCGACGTTGCCGACATGATCGCCCTGTCGCGGGCGACCATGCGCAACATCTGGCAGAACATCACCATCGCGCTCGGCCTGAAGGCCGTCTTCCTGGTGACCACCGTGCTCGGCGTCACCGGCCTGTGGCCAGCGATCCTTGCCGATACAGGCGCCACCGTTCTGGTGACCGCCAACGCGATGCGCCTGCTCGCCTGGCGCGGAATGAAGTGAAGGAATGCTCCCCGGGGCCTGGCGACAGGTCCCGGGGAGCATGTTTCCCGCCTCAGGCCGTGCGCTCGGCCTCCGGTGCGGCAGCGGCTACCGCCTCCTTCCTCCGCGTCCACCAGTCGCCGAGCAGAAGCAGGATCGGAGCTGCGATGAAGATCGACGAGCTCGTCGCGATCACCACGCCGAACAGCATCGGCAGGGCGAAGTTCTCCACCGCATTGCCGCCCCATATCGCCATCGGCAGCATCGCCAGGAACGTGGTGGCCGAAGTGAAGAGACAGCGGGCCAGAACCTGGTTGATGCTGAGGTCGATGATCGACCTGAGATCCCGCTTCTTCGACATGCGGATGTTCTCGCGCATGCGGTCGTAGACCACCACCTTGTCATTCACCGAATAGCCGATGATGGTCAAAAGCGCGGCAATCGCCGTCAGGTTGAAGTCCAGCCCGAAGAGGGCGAAGAACCCGACCGTCTTGGTGGTGTCGAGCACCAGTGTCGCGATGGCGCCGATGGCAAAATTCCACTCGAACCGCCACCAGATGTAGACCAGCATGGCAAGGCTCGCGAGAACCACGGCGATGACGCCGCTGCGCGCCAGCTCGCCGCTGACCTTCGGCCCGACCACTTCCGTCCGCTCGATGCCGATGCCCGGATCGATCCGTTGCAGCGTGTCTCGGACCTCGCTCACCGCACGCGTCTGGGCCATCTCTCCGCCCTCCTGCCGCTGGATGCGGATCAGCACGTTGTCGCCGATCTGCTGCAGCGACACCTCGCCGAGATCGAGCTTGCCGAGTTCATCGCGCAGGCTCGCCAGACTGACGCTCGAGGGCGTCGATGCCTCCACCTGAATGCCGCCCTTGAAGTCGATGCCGTAGTTGAGGCCCGGCTTCATGAACAGGCCGATGGAGGCCAGCGACAACACGATGGAAAGCCCGATGCCGAAGAAACGCGCCTTCATGAACGAGATCGAGGTCCCGTCCGGCACAATGCGGATCAGCGGCTCGACCGAGATGGTCTTGAGCTTTCGCCGGCGCACCCACTCGGTCATCAGGATGCGCACCACCGCAACGGCGGTGAACATCGACACGCAGATGCCGATCATCATGGTGATCGCGAACCCGCGCACCGGTCCCGAGCCGAACAGGAACAACAGACCCGTTGCGATCAGAGAGGTCACGTTGGCATCGACGATGGTGGAATAGGCCCGACCGAAGCCCCGGTCGAGGGCGGCGAAGGCGCTGGCTCCGCCCCTCGCCTCCTCGCGTATGCGCTCGTTGATCAGGATATTGGCATCCACCGCAAGACCGATGCCCAGGATAATGCCGGCTATGCCCGGCAGGGTCAGCGTCGCGCCCAAGAGGCTGAGCAGGCCGACGGTCAGCGCCACGTTGAGGAACAGCGCGAAATTGGCGAAGAGGCCCCAGCCGCCATACAGCGCGACCATGAAGACCACCACCGCCGCAAAGCCGGCAAGGCCGGTGACCACACCCATCTCGATGACGTCGCCGCCGAGATCCGGGCCGACCGTGCGCTCCTCGATGACGACGAGCGGCACCGGCAGCGCCCCGGCGCGCAGCAGCGCCGACAGCACCACCGTATCCTCGACAGTGAAGGACCCGCTGATCTGACCGGTCCCGCCGGTGATCGGCTCGCGGATCACCGGGGCGCTCAGCACCTTGCCGTCGAGCACGATGGCGAAGGGCTTGCCGACGTTCTGGCTGGTGATGCGCGCGAACTGCCGTGCGCCGGTACTGTCGAAACGGAAGCTGACGAGAGGCTCGCGCGTGCGCTGGTCGAAGCCGGCGCGGGCATCGGTCAGATGATCGCCCCCGAGCGCCACCCTGTCCTCGACCGCAACGCGCCGGCCGGTCTTTTCCTCCGGCAGCAGGCTGACGCCCGCCGGCAACCGCGCGCCCGGGACGACATCCGCCACCATGTGGAAGGACATCTGCGCCGTGGAGCCGAGCAGCTCGCGCAGCCGGGTCGGGTCGTTGAGACCCGGCAGCTGTACCAGGATGCGGTCGGCGCCGACCCGCTGGATCGTCGGCTCGGCAACGCCCACCTGGTCGACGCGCTGGCGGACGATCTCGAGGCTCTGGTCGATCGCCTGGTTCAGCCGGTCACGAAAACCCGCCTCGCTGAAGCCGAGCCGGATGCGATCTCCCTCGGTCGTCATCTCGATATCGGAGACCTGCGCGCCGAAGCCGCCATTGGCGACGGGCGTCGCCAGGTCGCGCAGCTGCTTGGCGATGCCGGCGCGGGCCGCCGCATCGGGTACGGAGACCACCACGCCTTCGCCGACCTGGCGCACGGTGCCTGCTACCCGCTCCTTGCGAAGCAGCGCCCTCGCCTCGGCGACAAGGCTCTTGAGCCGGTCGGCCTTGAGCGCATCGGCATCGACCTCGAGGACGAGATGCGACCCGCCTCGCAGGTCGAGGCCGAGCGTGACCTGTTGTTTGGGGAACCAGCCCGGCATCCGGTCCAGCTGGGCGGGTGTGAACACGTTGGGCAATGCGGCAAGCAGCCCGAAGAGAATGATGAGAGTGTAGGTCACAAGGACCCATCGGGACGTTTTCATTGTCTGATCCGAAGCAAAAGATATCGGGCGGGCGCCCACGGGACGCCCGGCAGGAACCGGCTCGAAAAGCCGGACGATCAGACAGGAAGGGGTGGTCCGCGCGCCCGCGCACAAAGCGGACCGGACGCGCACGCGGCCTCCTGCTCCGTCGCATTGACAGACAAGAGGCGCTGCGCGGGCAGATCGACGGGATCGCCGGCAAGCTGGTCGTGCGGATCGGGGCCCGCCGATGTGTTCAGGCCCTGGCGACGCAGGCTCGTCTGGAGCTGGTGGCGTGCCCGGTCGCGGTCGAGGATCGCACGAGGCGTCGTCGCTCCGCTGCCCGGACGGCTTTCGCCGCTGGCCTGCGAGGAAGCTGCCGGGCCATCTCCAGGCACAGCTCCGCCCCCCGCCGCCGCCAGCAGAAGCAGCAGCGCAGGCAGCAGCAGCCAGGGCAGAACGCCCGCAGAGGCGGCGCGGTTACGCCGCCAGACGATCCGAAAGCGGTTCATGTGGTGCCGACAGGCCCGCTGAGGGCCTTAGCCCGCGGCCGCCGGCAACACGATTTCGGCAACGCCGGAAACCGTCAGGATCACGCCGCCCATGAGAAGCGCGGTGATCGCCAGCGCCATGACCGAGGCCATGCCCGGCTGGGCGGCAAGAACGGCGAACATGCCCTTCTCGCGGGGGGTGCTGTAGACGATGGAAAAGATTGCGGCCACGAAAATGGCCAGCCCAACGGTGATCTGCATGGGAAGTCTCCGCGTCGGCACGCCGGCATCCTGATGCGGCACATGCCCTGAAATCGTTCGGCCGCCCGAAGGCGGCATCGACAGGTTTCAGGCGGAAACGGGAGGGGCGCGCGGAGCATGCGCTGCCCCGGTACGGCCCGGTAGAGCCGCGCAGCAGGCAATCAGCGGCAAACCGCCCGCCGCCACGATTTCGGCGGGCATCGGCATCGCCATGACGACGGCGTCGTCCTGATCGCTGCCGGAAGGAGACGGCGCCGGGAGGGCTCGCTGGCGGATGTCGTGATCCAGCTTCGGCAGCACGGCCGAGGTGGCCGCTCCGCTGTCGCTGGTCAGAACCGGCTGGGCGAGTTTCGGCGTCGGATAGCGCGCGCCGTAGGGAACAGCGGCCGCAAACGCGAAAAGCACCGCCAGGAACGCGATGATCCATCGCTCCAGGCGGAGCGGGCGTCTGGCATCCGTTCCGTTTGTCGTCATCGGCAAAGTCTACACGAGCGCCGGGCAAAAGACGACGGGAATAGTGGCCAGGCTCAGGCCGCCCCCTCCGGCAGGACGGTGTCGACGATGGACGCATCGAGCGCCTCGTACTCGGCAAGCCCGATGGTCTGGTAGAGCTCTGCCCGGCTCTGCATCTCACCCAGCATCGCCTGTGTCGAGCCGTCGCGCGCCAGCACCGTGTAGAGCTTCTCCTGCGCCTTGTTGGCAACGCGCAGCGAGGACACCGGCCAGATCACCATCCGGTAGCCCATCTCCTCGAACTCGCTCGCCGTGAAGAAGGGCGTGCGGCCGAATTCCGTCATGTTGGCCAGCAGCGGCACGCCGGGCATGCGGGCGGCGAACTCGCGGAACATCTCGGCCGTCGTCAGCGCCTCGGGGAAGATCGCATCGGCACCTGCCTCCATGTAGAGCTTCGCCCGTGCGACCGCGCCGTCGATGCCCTCGCTCGCGGCCGCATCCGTCCGCGCGACAATGTAGAGATGACGCCGCGCCCTGGCCGCCGCCGCGACCTTCGCCGCCATGTCTCTCGCATCGGCGAGCTTCTTGTCGTTGAGATGCCCGCACTTCTTCGGCAGCAGCTGGTCCTCCAGATGCACGGCGCCGGCGCCGGCATCCTCGAACGTGCGCACCATGTGCATGACGTTGAGCGCCTCGCCATAGCCGGTGTCGCCGTCGACGAGCAGCGGAAGACCGGCCGCGCGGGTGATCTGGCGGATGAAGAAGGCGACCTCGTCCACCGTGATGATGCCGAGATCGGGAATGCCCATCGAGGCGGTCATCGCCGCCCCGGAAAGATACAGCCCCTTGAAGCCTGCCGCCTTCGCCTGCAGCGCCGCCATGCCGTTATGGGCGCCCGGCAGCCGGGCGATGCCGCCCTGCTCCACCAGCGTGCGAAAACGCTTCCCGGCGGGACTGTCGGGCAGATGGCTGGAAACGAGATAGGGCATCGGCTTTCCTCGTGCGGACCTGCGGTGCCCTCGCCATGATGGCACCGCTCTCCCGACCGAAATAGCCTGCCGGCGAGGCGCTGTCAGCCCCGCCCGCCCCTTCCCGCCATCTCTCCTCGGCAAGCCGGATGCGTCCTTGCCCCGGCCCGGTTCGCGGATCAGAACGTCACGCGCCAGTTGGCAGCCAACCATGCGCTGGCGCCTTCGCCCTTGGTGGTGGCGTTGCCCATCACCGACAGCGTCGATCCAGACACATCGACCTCGAAGCCCGCACCGGCGCGCAGCCAGTCTTGCCGGTACTTGGCCGCGCCCAGGTTGAACGCCCCCAGGCCCACCACCTGGCCGGTAACGTTCGACCCGCTGCTCTCGAAGCGGTGGACGCCCTCCAGCGTGCCGATCAGGCGGAACTGCTCCATGAGCGGATAGCGGGCATCGAAGCCGTAGCGGACTTCGGTGCTGGCATCGCACAGGCTGTTGAACGCCGCCGGGAAGGCGCCGCCCGCCTCCGTATAGGCGCCGAGGCAGGTGCGGGCATAGGAGAGTTCGCCATAGGGAGACACATGCGGAAACAGGTTCTCCCACTGGAGACGACCGCGAATGCCGTAGCCTTCCACATCCGTCTTGCCGGTGGACGTGTTGACCACACCGCCGGAAAGGTAGTTGCGGGCGATATCGGCATTGCCCCAAAGGCCCGTGCCGGTCATCACGGCCCACAGACCGCTGTTCTCGTCGCCCGTGATCTGGCCAAGGGCCTCCAGCTTGACGTAGCCGGCGCGCACCTCGCTCGAGCCGCCCAGCACCGTCGTCTGCTCGGCGCCGGTATAGCCGGCGACACCGTTCAGCTGCACGGGGCCGAAGTTGTAGCCGACGCCGATCTCGCCGAGCCCGAGGCTACCGTCGCGGCTGCCATGGTCGTCGCGGCCCCAGTCGCCGCCCACCCACATCGTGAACTTGCCGTCCGGCGCGCGGCGGTCGAGCGGACGCGACCCCGCGCCGTTGACGATCACGCCCATGGACTTGACGGACATGGTGTTGGTGGCGCCGGCGGAGCCGAGGCTGCTTCCCAGCGCCTGCAACGTGATGATGCCGGTACCGCCTGTGCCACCCGTGCCTCCGGTGCCGCCTGTACCGCCAGTTCCACCGGTCCCACCAGTGCCTCCGGTACCACCCGTTCCGCCTGTGCCGCCAGTTCCACCCGTGCCACCAGTCCCGCCGGTGCCGCCAGTTCCGCCCGTGCCGCCGGCCCCGCCGGTGCCAGTGGGACCTGTGCCGGTGCCGCGGGCGATATAGACCTCGTCATCGCGCGTCAGGCCGATGACGATCGAGCCGTCCTCGTTGGTTGCTTCGGCGGTCATGGTGATATCTGACCGGTTCGGCTCGCTGGGGAGACTGCTCACGATCGTCGCGCCGCTGTTGCGCAGCCAGTCCTCGACGGTCAACATCCCGTCGCCTTCGGTCCACCGAAAGCCATGGCCGGTGCTGCCGCTGGAGATATTGCCGACGATGACCTCACCGTTGCCGGAGACCGCCTGCGCCCAGGACAGGACGCTGGACGCGCCGTCCAGGCCGCCCAGCGAGAAAATCTCGCCATCGACCCAGCGGACCGCCTGCGCCGCATATCCCTCTACGGAGTGGCCGACGATCACCCGCCCGTCCCAGGAAACGCCGGTCGCGCCGGAGATGTTGGAGCGCGCCGTGCTGTCGGTCAGCGTCGGCAGCGCCACCATGCCGGTGTCCTCGGTCCAGCGGAAGGCCTGGAACCGGTCGTCGCTCGACAGAGCCGAGCCGACGATCACCGAGCCGTCATAGGAGGCTGCCGTCGCCTGGTCGTTGCCGTACGTATCGCGGCCGTCGAGCCAGCCGAGGCTCTGCATGCCGCCGCTTTCGGTCCAGCGGAAGGCCTCGCCGCCGGTTGCGCCGACATAACCGACGACGACACTGCCGTCGCCGGAGACCGCCGTCGCCTCGGAGAACGGGTTGGTGTTGCCCTCCAGCGAACCGAGCGGCTGGAAGCCGCCTGCAGACGTCCAGCGATAGGCGCGCAGGCCGAACTCGCCGCCGGACACGCCGGGCGCCGCCCGGCCGACGATGACGCCGCCATCGGCGGAAATGCCGTTGGCGTTGTAGTTCTGGCTCCCGTTCAGCGGTCGGGCGACCGACGGATCGCCGACCGGCCTCACGCCGTCCTGGCCGGTCCAGACGAAACCGCTGGTGATGCTGTTTCCGTAGCTGCGATACACCGTGCCGACGAAGGTGCCGCCATCGGCCGTCATGCCGCCGATGCGGGCCGGGTCGGTCAATCCGGGGCTGTAGCCGGGCTCGTCCGGGTCGCCGTAGAACAGGCGGATCACATGCGCGGGGCTCAGCAGATTGATATCGGCAACTTCCTGCGCGGAAAGCGGATACGCTGCCAGAAGCGACAGGGACGCCAGTGCAGTCGACTGAAAAAGTCCCTTGTATTTCTCAACCCTCATTGACAACGTACCCTCTCACTCACGCCATTCCATTGAAGAAATTCCCGACAACCTAGTGGAACAGGCGACGGCACGGCATCACCTGAACAGGTGAGCGACACGTGCTCGCCTCGCCTGATACGTCTTTGCGCGGAGACGCAAACCAGGTGCTCAAGAGACTGACCCCCTTCACGGTGCTGGCCGTCACGGCGACTGCCGGACTGATCGCCGCAACCCTCGTGCTGGTCACGGTGCTGAACCAGCCCTGGCTCGGCGTGGGGCTTTCGGCCGACGCGCAGTCCGGCCTCGTGCGGGTCGCCACGGTCGCGTCCGGCGGTCCCGCGACCGCCCTGCCCGCAGGCGTTCCGCTTGTGGCGGTCGGCGGCATCCCGATCGAGGCGGGCGATCTGGTCGAGGAGCCCGATGTTGCGGAAAACTACGCAGCGCTGGAACGGTTCTTCGACCGGCAAGGCGCCCTCCATGCCGCTCTCGCAGGCGGCAGCGTGATACTCGAGACCGGCGGGCCATCGGGACTGCAGGTCGAGGTGACGCCGATAGCCGGCCGGCCGCTGTCCAGCCTTCCGCCGACCGTCTGGGTGCAGCTTGTCACCGGTCTCGTCAGCGTGATCGTCGGCGCCTGGGTCTGGAGCCTGCGCCGCAACGAGCTTTCGGCCGCCCTCTTGGCGCTGGCCGGGCTTGCCATCCTCGTCTCCGCCTTTCCCGCCGCGGTCTATTCCTCGCGCGAGATCGCCATGCCGGGCGGGCTCTTCCGCGTGCTGTCGGCCACCAATCATTTCGGCGCGCTGGCATTCGGCGTCGCCATGGTGGCGCTCTTCCTGTCCTATCCGCGCCGCCTCGTCCCCCCTTCCCTGCTCTGGCTGCTGCCGGCCGTCTACGGCGCGATCTGGGCACTGGACACGATCTGGATCGGGTTTCCGGGTCCGGCCGAAGGCCACCACCTGCCCACCGTGACCCTCATGGCCGGCATCCTCCTCGGCGCGCTGCTCCAGTACCGGGCCAGCCGCGACGATCCGGCCGCGCGCGCGGCGATCCGCTGGTTCGCCCTGTCGGTCGGCCTGTGCGCCGGCACCTTCGTCACCGTCGTGCTGATGCCGAACCTGTTCGGCATGCAGCCGACCATCTCGCAAGGCTATGCGTTCATCCTGTTCGGCATGCTGTTTCTGGGCGTTGCCGCCGGCGTTGCCCGCTACCGTCTGTTCGAGCTGGAAGGCTGGGCCTTCTCTGTCCTTTCCTATTTCGGCGCGGTTCTGCTGCTGGTGGTCTTCGATGCCCTGCTGATCTCCTTCGTTGCGATCGACCGCCCCGAGGCCTTCGCCGTGTCGCTGCTCGGCGTGGCGCTCCTCTATCTGCCGTTCCGCGACTGGCTGGCGCGGCGGCTGATCAAGCGGCGGGAGATCGACCGGGAGGAGCTGTTCACCCGGATCATCGACGTGGCCCTGACCACGGACGCCTCCCGCGAAAGCCGCTGGCGGGAGGTCCTGCGCGACGCCTTCACCCCGCTGCAGATGTCCGCCGTCTCGGCCCCTGCGCCCGAAAAGCCCGCTATCTCCGAGGACGGCTTGTCGCTGCTGCTGCCCGGCCTGCCGGGCCTTGCCCCGCTCAGGCTGTCGCATGCGCATTCGGGCCGGCGGCTGTTCAGCCCGCAGGACCGGCGGTTTGCCGGCGAGCTCTACGCCATGCTCGCCCACGCCATCGCCAGCCGCGATGCGCACGAAAAGGGCGCTGCCGAAGAGCGGGTCCGCATCGCCCGCGACATGCACGACAACATGGGCGCGCAGCTGCTTTCCGCGCTCCACAGCGAGCGGCGCGAGCGCAAGGACACCTTGATCCGCGAGACGATCTCGGACCTGCGCGACATCGTCAACAACGCCGCGCGGGGCGGCAAGACCGCCTCGGACCTGCTCGCCGACCTCAAGGTCGAGGCGCTGGAGCGCCTGGCCGCCGCCGACATCCGGCTCGACTGGCAGGACACCTGCGAGGACGGCGAGCGGACGCTCGCCCCCAATATCGCCTATTCCCTGCGCTCCGTGCTGCGCGAGATCATCAGCAACACGATCCGGCATTCCGGTGCCGACGCAATGCGGGTGCGGATCGACATAAGCGACGGCCTGCTTCATTTGCAGGCGAGCGACGACGGCAGCGGACTACCCGAAGGCGTTCAGGGCAAGGGCAACGGCCTGTCCAACCTTGCGGCCCGGTTGCTGGCGCTCAAGGGCACGCTCTTCCTGGAGGATGCGGGGCCGGGCCTGACCGTGCGTGCCAGCTTCCCGCTCGGCGGAGGTGACGCGAAATGACCCGGATCCTGATTGTCGAGGACCTGGCGGAAGCGCGCAAATGGCTGCAAGGCGTCGCGCAGGAAGCCTTCCCCGGCCCGCATGAGATCGACGCCAGGACCACCTTGCAGGATGGCCTGGCGGCCGCGGCCCGGCACGAATACGACGTCGCGCTCATCGACCTGCGCCTGCCGGACGGGTCGGGCATCGAGGTGCTGCGCGCCCTGCGCCAGCGCAATTCCAGGACGCTCTGCGTCGTCACCACCGCCATGGCGGACGACGTCCATATCGTTGCCGCCCTGTCGGCCGGGGCCAACGGCTACCTGCTCAAGGAACAGCCCTCGGGCATGATCGTGCGTCAGCTGTCGCAGCTCGCCGACGGCATTCCCGCCCTGTCGCCGGCCATCGCCCGCCGCATCATGGAGCATTTCCAGCTGACCGGCCCGGCTGCGGAACCCGAGGAAAGCCTGACCGAGCGCGAGAAGGAAGTCCTCGCCCTGATCGGCCGCGGCATGCGCAACGTCGACGTCTCAGAGCAGCTGTCCTTGTCGGGCAATACGGTGGCGACGCATATCAAGTCGATCTACCGCAAGCTCGGCATCTCCTCCCGCGCCGAAGCGTCCTGGCACGCGGCGATGCTGGGCCTTGCCCCCGGCAAGACGGACACGCCCGACACGCAGGCGACAAGCGGGGCAACCGAGGGCACGGCCAAATAGCTGCGGGCCCGGTCTCGAGGCGCGAGGGAAACCGGGCTGGCTTTGGTTAAAGGTTCGGAAACCGCGTCGGTCGTATTCCTTGGTCCGCTCGCCTGAACAAGGGTTCCCTCCAGATGCCGCTCTTCTCCAGTAGAAATCATGACCTGATCGAGGCTATCGGTCGGTCTCAGGCCATGATTCATTTCAGGCCCGACGGAACCATTATCGACGCCAACGAAAACTTCCTTTCACTGATGGGGTATTCGCTCGGCGAAATAGAAAACAAGCATCACCGCATGTTCGTGGACGCAGCTTATGCGGCGAGCGAAGCGTATCGTTCCTTCTGGAAAGAGCTCGCCAGCGGGGAATTCAAGTCCGACGAATTCATGCGCGTGACCAGCAGCGGCGCTCAGGTCTGGATACAGGCGACATACAACCCGGTGTTCGACAGCAAGGGCGAGGTCTACCGCATCGTCAAGATTGCGACCGATATCACGGCCGCCAAATTGAAGAGCTCGGATGCTCAGGGGCAGTTGGAGGCAATCAACCGCTCGCAAGCCGTCATTCACTTCGACCTCGACGGAACCATTCTGGAAGCCAACGACAATTTCCTGAAGGCGGTCGGCTACACGCTCGACGAAATCAAGGGCCGGCACCACTCGATTTTCGTCGCGTCCGACGAGCGCGAAACGCAGGAATACAAGGCGTTCTGGAAGCAACTCGGCGCCGGGCGCTTCATGGCGGGCGAGTTCAAGCGGATGAGCCGGGACGGCGATGAGATCTGGATCCACGCCACCTACAACCCGATCCTCGACGCGGCCGGCCGGCCTTTCAAGGTGGTGAAATTCGCATCCGACATCACGGCCGAAAAGCGCAAGAACGCCGAACATGAAGGCCTGATCGCAGCAATCGGCCGCAGCCAGGCGGTGATCTCCTTCAGCAAGGACGGCATCATCCTGGATGCCAACGAGAACTTCCTGAAGGCGGTCGGCTATCGCCTCGACGAAATCAAGGGCAAGCATCACCGCATGTTTGTCGAGGAAAAGTATGCCCAGTCCGAGCAATATGCCGAGTTCTGGCAGACCCTCGCCGGGGGCAAGCACTTGTCGGCAATCTATCAACGCTTCAACAAGGCGGGAAATCCGATCTGGTTGCAGGCAAATTACAATCCGATCTTCGACGCCTCCGGAAACATCATGAAGGTGACGAAGTTCGCGACCGACATCACCCAGAACATGACGGCGCGACAGGCGGCCATCGAGGCAGCCGAGGAAACACTGAACACGGTAGGGCAGACGGCGCATTCCGCGCAGCATGTGAACTCGTCCGCGCAGGGCATTTCCCGCGGCATGGAGAAAGCCCGCACGGCCGTCGAGGCCATGCACGGGCGTTCCGAGATTGCCGAGCGGTCGACCGAAAAACTTCGCTTGGCCGCTGCCTCCATGGACGGCGTGGTGCAGCTCATTTCCAAGGTCGCGGACCAGATCAACCTGTTGTCCCTGAACGCGACCATCGAGGCCGCCCGGGCGGGCGAAGCCGGCCGCGGCTTTGCGGTCGTCGCCAACGAGGTCAAGACGCTCGCAAACCAGACCTCCCAGGCAACGACGCGGATCTTCTCCGAAATCGCTGAAATGCAATCGGTCGCAGGTGCGGTGGACGAGGCCTTGAAGTCCATCCGCAGTTCGATCTCCGACGTGCAGGACCTCGTTCTGTCGACCACCAATGCGACCGAACAGCAATGTGTGTCCACCGACGAAATCAGCGTCCGTCTCCAGTCGGCGTCCACCAGCGTCGCCTCCGTGTGCGAAAGCCTCGACAAGTGGGTGATCGGCATGGAGAACCGCCGCCGCGACGAGCGCAAGCGCGTCCACCGGGATTGCCTGATCGGCGGCATCAACGGGGAGAAGATCCGCGGCTCCCTGCGCGACATCTCGGACTCCGGCGCGAGGATCTACGTCGCCGATGGCTCGGCGATCCCCGATCAGGTCGTCGTGGAACTGGAAGACAAGAGCGTGAAGCGCGGCACGGTCGTGCGCCGCAACGGGCGGGAGCTCGGCGTCGAATTCCGCACTGAAGCGGCCTCTTTCGCAGCCTAGGTCGCGGCACGGGGAAGCAGAATCATAAGGCCGCGGCCCGGGCTCCTGCCTCGCTTCCCTTTGCGCGGCGAAGCGGGTTTTGCGTGAGCGAAAAGATGGTGGGCCCGGCAGGACTCGAACCTGCAACCAATCCGTTATGAGCGGACGGCTCTAACCATTGAGCTACAGGCCCATCGACAAGCTGGATGCCCGTCGCGCCGGGCGGGGCGGGAACGGCAATGCCCCGCGCGGCGTGCGATCCTTCCTACAACACCTTTTCGAGGGGTTGCAAGGCGGGGCGCGACGCGCGACAAGCGGAAATGCGCAAGGCTAGGCGCAGCGCCCGGGCCGCATGCGAGCAACAGGGAGCCCCATGCCGCAATTTCCGCTCCTGGTCGCCACGACGCTGGTGTCCATCACCCTGTTCGGCTGGCTTCTCGTGCTCGGCCGCTCGCTGCTGATCCCCTTCGTCATCGCCCTGCTCGTCTGGTATCTCATCGTCGCCCTGGCCGAGGCGATCCGCACCCTGCCGCTCGGCCGCGTGCGCCTGCCGCGCCTCGTTGCGGTGCCGGCCGCGCTGGCCGTCATCTTCATCGTCTTCAGCATGGCAGTCGACATCCTTGCCGCCAACCTGACCGAGCTTGCCCGCGATGCGCCGGTCTACCAGGCCCGGCTCGACCAGCTTCTCGAGAGCGGCTCGATCTGGGTCGGCCTTGCCGACCCGATCCAGATGCGCGATCTCGTGCCCGACAACGCCCTCAACCGGGCGCTCAGCGCCGGCGCCAACGCGATCACCCAGATCGCCGGCTCCGCCTCGCTGGTCTTCATCTACGTGCTGTTCCTGCTGCTCGAACAGTCCACCTTCGACCGCAAGATGGCGCGGCTGTTCTCCTCGCGCGAGCGCATGGAGATCGCCTTCCTGATGCGCGAACGCATCACCGGGGCCCTGCGCCACTATCTCGGCATCAAGACCGCGGTCAGCGTGCTGACCGGCGCGCTGACCGCCGGCCTGCTGACGCTGCTCGATCTGCCCTATGCCGCGCTCTTCGGCTTCATCGCCTTCGCGCTCAACTTCATCCCCACCATCGGCTCGCTGATCGCGGTGATCTTCCCCAGCCTGCTGGCGCTGGTGCATTTCGAGACGCTGACCCCCTTCCTGGTGATCAGCCTGGGCCTCGGCACCATCCAGTTCCTGATCGGCAACCTGCTGGAGCCGCGGCTGATGGGCAACAGCCTCAATCTCTCAGGCCTGGTGATCATGCTGTCCCTGTCCTTCTGGGGAGCGGTGTGGGGCGTTACCGGCATGCTGCTCTGCGTGCCGCTGACGGTGATGGTGCTGCTCATCTGCGCCCAGTTCCCGGCCTCGCGCCCCGTCGCCGTCCTGCTGTCCGCAGACGGCGAGGTCGGGGCCCCGATGGTGCCCAGCCGCCCCGGACCGCCCTCGCCGCCGGCGTGAGGCGGGCCGGCACGCCCCTCCCCGCACACGCCAGACCGTCACCTTGCAAATCCGCGCAAGGATCCTGCGCAATTGACCCTTTCCCCCGCCGAAATCGCCCCCAAACCAAGCAATTTCTAGCCTGACACCGCAAAACCAATCGTTATAAATACCTAAAACACCATCCTTGACGCGAAACGCTTGGCCAGTTTATGAAACCTTGTGACCCTGACGTCGACGAAAGACTAATTCGGGAATGTCAGCCCCATCATTCACAGAACAAAGACACGCTTGCGGGTGTCGATTGACTTTGTGTCCTTCGCACACTCTTTAAATAATTTAGGAGGAAACAGGATGAATATCTTGAAGGCAGCCGCCGCTGCCGTGATCACGCTTGGCATCAGCGCGGTCCCGGCGCTCGCCGAGATCGACACCGTCAACCTGCGCCTGGCGCATGTCGTGAACGAGCAGGACGGCTTCCATGCCGCCGCGACCAAGTTCAAGGAGCTGGTTGCCGAGCGCTCCGACGGCAAGATCACCGTCGAGATCTTCCCCAATGCCACGCTGGGCGACGAGCGCACCCTGCTCGAGGGCATGCAAATCGGCACCGTGGACATGGGCGTCATTACCAACGGCCCGGTGTCCAACTTCCTGGAAGAGATGGCCGTGTTCGAGCTGCCCTTCCTCTTCCCCTCGCCCGAGGCCGCCTACAAGGTGCTCGACGGCGAGATCGGCCAGGAGCTGCTCGACCGCCTGTCGGAGGTCAACCTCAAGGGCCTCGCCTATGCCGAGCGCGGCTTCCGCAACCTGACCAACTCCAAGCGCCCGATCAACACCCCGGCCGATCTCAGCGGCCTGCGCGTGCGCGTGATGGAGAACCCGGTCTATATCGACAGCTTCCGCGAGCTGGGCGCCGACGCCATCCCGATGGCCTGGACCGAAGCCCTCACCGCCATGCAGCAGGGCACGATCGACGGCCAGGAGAACCCGGTCGGCGTCGTCTACTCGTTCAAGCTGAACGAGACCCAGACCAACATGACCATGACCCGCCACACCTATGCCCCGGCGATCTTCGTCATGGGAATGCCGAAGTGGAACGAGCTGTCGGAAGAGACCCAGCAGATCGTCCGCCAGGCGGCGCAGGAAGCGGCCGAGTACGAGCGCGCGCTCAACGCCCGTCTTGAGGGCGAGCAGCTCCAGGCGCTCAAGGATGCCGGCATGACCGTGGTCGAGAATGCCGATCTGTCCGCCTTCTCCGCCGCCGTTCAGCCGGTCTACGAGAAGTACGGCGAGAAGTTCGGCGACTACCTGCCCCGCATCCAGGAGGCGCTGAAGTAAGATGCTGGCAGGGTTGGCGTGGATTGACCGTCTTCTGGGCGAGACGCTCAAGCCCGTGGTCTTCGTGGGGATGGCTGCGCTCGTCGCAGTCATCACGCTCCAGATCGTCTCGCGGGTGTTCTTCACATCCGTGAGCTGGACGGAGGAAGTCGCCCGCTTTCTCCTGATCTGGATCACCTTCCTCGGCGCCACGCTGGCCTATCAGCAGGGGCGGCATATCGCGGTCACGATCATGCGTGACAGCCTGCCGCCCGCGTTCAAACGGATCGTGACGGGGGCCGCAATCCTCGTCACGATCGCCTTTCTCGTGGCCCTGGCCCGGGTCGGCTGGCAGTACACGATGCTGCAGAGCTTCCAGAAGTCTCCCTCGCTGCGCCTGCCGATGAACTACGTCTATATCGTCATGCCGATCTCTGCCGCGCTGATTGCCTTCCTGTCGTCCATCGACCTGATCCGGCTGCTCGCTGGCGGCGGCATGCGCGAGACCCCGTCCGAGATCGACGTCGAGCTCGAAACGCAGATCCACGGGAAGGATCGCCGGGTATGAGCCTCCTTCTTTTCGGACTGTTCGTCCTGTTCCTGCTCATGGGGCTGCCGGTCGCCATCGTGATCGGGGCGGCCACCATGACGGCCCTCCACACGGACGGCACCTCGCTGATGGCCGTGCCGCAGCAGATGTTCTCCGGCATCAACTCCTTCGCCCTGGTCGCCGTGCCGATGTTCATCCTGGCCGGCGACGTCATGGCGCAGGGCGAGATTTCCAAGCGCCTCGTCGCCTTTGCCGACAGCCTCTTCGGCTTCATCAAGGGCGGGCTGTCCATTGTCTCGGTTTTTGCGGGCATGTTCTTCGCCGCGATCTCCGGCTCGGGCGCGGCGACCACGGCCGCCGTCGGCGCGAGCCTCGTTCCCGAACTGAAGCGCAAGGGCTACGACCCGGCCTCCGCCGCCTCGTTGATCGCCGCCTCCGGCACCATCGGCGTCGTCATTCCCCCGTCCGTGCCGATGATCATCTATGCGGTGATCGCCCAGGAATCGGTCGCCAAGCTCTTCCTCAACGGCTTCATTCCGGGCGTCGCCATGGGCGTCGGCCTGATCATCATCGCCGTGATCCAGGGCCACCGCCGCGCCTATCCCCGCGGCACGGAGCTGAACCCGCGCATCATCTGGCGCACCTTCGTCGCCGCCAGCTGGGGCCTGATGGCGCCGCTGATCATCCTGGGCGGCATCTTCTCCGGCATCTTCACCCCGTCGGAAGCCGCCGTCATTGCGGTGAACTACGCGATCCTGATTTCCTTCGTCATCCATCGCGACATGACGATGAAGCAGCTCTACGACATCGTGCTGCGCGCGGGCGTGACCACGGCGGTCATCATGTTCGTCATCGCGGCTTCGTCCGTGCTGAGCTGGACCCTGTCGAGCTGGCAGGTGCCGAACCAGATCGCCACCGCCGCCCTGTCGCTGTCGTCCAACCCCTATGTCCTGCTGCTGTTGATCATGGCGGTGATCCTGGTCGCCGGCGTCTTCCTGGAGACCGCCTCGGCGCTGATCATCCTGACGCCGATGCTGCTGCCACTCGCGGCCCAGCTCGGCCTCGACACGGTGCATTTCGGCATCATCATCGTGGTGGGCCTTGCCATCGGCATGGTGACCCCGCCGGTCGCCATCAACCTGTTCGTCGCCTCGACCATCGCCGGGCTGCCGATCGAGCGGATCGCCAGGGCGGTGATGCCCTATCTAGCGACGCTGCTGGTGGTCTATCTGCTGATCGCCTTCGTGCCCTTCGTCTTCTGACGGGGGCCGCGCATCGACGTTTTCGGAACGGCCGCCGCGATCCTGTCGCTGCGGCCGTTTTCGCATGCGGCCCCATGCCGTCCGGCCGGGCCATGTGGATTGACCCGAAACGACCCGAAAACCACCGGGCGAGCGCCTTCCGTCCGCCGCAATTGCTCGCGATGGTCGCGCCATTCCGCGTCCTGCGCCCGAGGGCTGCGGCGGACCGATTCCGTTTTTTGAAGGAGATATTCGATGACCTCGCTCCAGACCGCCGCTCGCCTTGCCTTCGTCGGCTCGCTTGCCCTGGCCGCCGCCACCCTGCCCGCACGGGCGCAGGAGACGCCGCGCATCGCCACCATCGACATGGTCGGCACCGGCATGGTCAGCGCCGCCCCGGACATGGCGATGATCACCAGCGGCGTTGTCAGCGATGCCGACACCGCCGCCGAGGCGCTGGCCGCCAACACCGAGGCGATGTCCGCCGTGATCGCCCGCATCAAAGAGGCCGGCATCGAGCAGCGCGACATCCAGACCTCGGGCTTTTCCGTGCAGCCGCGCTACCGCCAGGTGAAGAGCTCCGCTCCGGAAGAGTACCGCAGCGAGGTGTTCGGCTACCGCGTCTCCAACAATGTCGGCGTGCGCGTGCGCGACCTTGCCAAGCTCGGCGGGCTGATCGACGTGATGGTGCGCGACGGCGCGAACCAGGTCGGCGGCGTCACCTTCATCGTCAGCGAGGAAGGCAAGCTCAAGGACAGCGCCCGCAAGGAGGCCATGGCCGACGCGATCCGCAAGGCGGAGATCTATGCCGAGGCGGCCGGCGTCAAGCTCGGCCGGGTCCTGTCGATCAACGAGCAGGACTTCGGCGGCCCGCGTCCGGTGATGATGATGGCCCGCGCCGAAATGAAGATGGACGGCGCGCCGGCGCCGATGGAAGCGGGCGAGAGCTCGCTCGAGGTGCGTGTCAACGTCACCTGGGAGCTGGTCCAGCCGTAACGGCTGCCTGCCCCCGCAAGACGCTCTCCGGCGCGGGTCATCCCGCGCCGGACTTGTTTTTACCGCCCGCTGCTACGCCGTCACCTTGCGCCGGCCGCTATCAGCCGGATAGCAGCCCATCGCGCATCCACACCTGCATCTGCTTGCGGCTGGAGGCCGTCTCGCCGACATCGGGCCAGTCGAAGCCGACCTTCAGCCCCTCCAGCGGCAGATAGCCGCGCTTGCGCCAGAACGGGTCGAGCGGGCTGTAGTCCTTCGGCCGCTCCGGGTGGTCCGCCGGGCGGATCACCGCGCAAAAGGCCGCGCGGTCGAAGCCGAGATTGCGCGCATGTGCCTCGCGGCCCTCGAAGAAACCGTGCCCCAGCCCCTGCCCCCGATACTGCGGATCGAGCACGGATTCCGCGAAATAGAAGATCGTCGCCGGATCGAGGCCGGCGGCCGCGAACGGATCGCGGAAATCCGCGACTTCTTCGCCAAGGGGCTGTCCGGTCGCCGCGCCGACAAGTCTTTTGCCGGCTAACGCGCCGACGACGACGGCGCCCTTTCCTTCCGCATATCGACGCAGATAGCCGCGCTCGTAGTCCAGCGATCCTTCGTAGAGATACGGCCATTCCCGGAACACCCTGACCCGCAATTCCGCTAGGTCGTCGAGCACCTTGTAAATTTCCTTACCCGTCAAAGTAACAAGCTCTGCCGTCATCGCCTCTCGCCGGTTTTCGGGGACTTGCGGAAAAACGTCCATTGCATCGCAGCACGAACCACCCTATAGCACCCCCGTTCGGGACTGAACCCGGGTTTCATCTGCTGGTTGGGGAGACCGCCATGTCTGACGACGGCCTCTTCCAATTGGGGATGGACTTGGAAGCACGTCACCATGAAGGCGCCGACGCATCGTTTGCGGACGCATATGCCTTCGACGTGCCGAGAAGCACCACCCATACGGAAGACAACGACACTACCGCGCCTGCGGCCAACACGCAGGACGACCGGCTCGATCACTTCATCGAGCGCGAGGGCGTCCGCTGTGCCGGTTCGCATCTGATCATCGATCTCTACGACGCCACGCGTCTCGACGATCTTCCCTTTATCGAGGAGACGTTGAAGACCTGCGTCACGGAGGCCGGTGCAACGCTGCTGCACATCCACCTGCACCCGTTCGAGCCTACCGGCGTGAGCGGCGTCGCGGTGCTGGCCGAAAGCCATATCTCGGTCCATACGTGGCCCGAGGCAGGCTATGCGGCCTTCGACGTGTTCATGTGCGGCGATGCCCGGCCGGAAAAATGCGTGGAGGTTCTCGAGCAGGCCTTCCGCCCCGGTCGCACCAGCGTCAGCGAATTGCTGCGCGGCAAGGAGGTCGCATGAGCGACGGGCTGGTCTTCCGCGAGACGCTCTATCCTGGCGTCCAGGTGCAGTATTCGTGCGACGACATCCTGTACCAGGATCGCTCCGAGCATCAGGACCTCGTGCTGTTCGCCAATCCGGTGTTCGGCAAGGTCTTGATGCTCGACGGCATCACCCAGGTCACCACCGCCGACGAGTTCATCTATCACGAGATGATGGCGCATGTGCCGATCCTCGCCCATGGCGAGGCGCGCGAGGTGCTGATCATCGGCGGCGGCGACTGCGGCATGGCCGAGGAAGCCCTGAAGCACAAGGGCATCGAGCGGCTGACCCAGGTGGAGATCGACGACGCCGTCGTCGAATTCTCCAAGGAGCATTTCGCCGATTTCAACGCCTCCGTCTTCCAGGATGACCGCTTCGATCTGGTTATCGCGGACGGCGCGCGCTTCGTGGCCGAGACCGACCGCCGCTTCGACGTGGTGATGGTGGATTCCACCGACCCGATGGGTCCGGGCGCCGTGCTCTTCACGCCGGAGTTCTATCGCGGCGTTCACCACTGCCTGAAGCCGGGCGGCGTGCTGGTCACCCAGAACGGCGTCCCCTTCCTGCAGAAGGGCGAGCTGGTGTCCTCCATCGGCCACTTCTCGAAGATCTACCGCGACGCCTATGCCTATGTCGCGGCGATCCCGACCTATTTCGGCGGCCACATGGCGCTCGGCTGGGCAAGCGACAATCCTGCCTTGCGCCGCCAGCCGCTCGACGTGCTGGAACAGCGCTTCGAGGCAGCCGGCATCGACACCCGCTACTACACGCCGGAAGTGCACCAGGCCGCCTTCGCGCTGCCGCGCTTCATTCGCGATGCGGTCGCGGAAGGCAAGAGCGGCGCCTGACGCCTCTCTCCTTGCCGAAAACAGAAAAGCCGCCGCCCCTCGGGACGGCGGCTTTTTTTGCGGCGCGCCCTTGGGAGGGTGCCTCGCACTGCCCCTCCTCGGCGTCTTCCCGGACGAGGCCGAAGGCCGAAGATCCGGGACCGGAGAGCCACGGTGCCCGAGGCAGGCGTGAAGCGGTTCCACGAACGCCCTCGGCGCTCCGATCCCGCATCTCCGCTGCGCTGCGTGCGGGATGACGAGGAGAGGGTTTCCGGTATCCTCGCTGCCGCTCTGGCAACCAATAGGCCCCGGCTCGCGCTTCGCTTGACCGGGGTGACGGCAGAGGGGATGCAAGGCTTTTGCCAGTCTCTTCGGCTGTCATCCCGGCCGCGCGCAAGCGCAGAGCCGGGACCCATTGGCACCCTCAGCGGGCGTGAGGCGGGAGCGCATCGCCACCTCCACGGCTGTCATACCTGCGAAGGCAGGTATCCAGTATCCACCGGGGCGGATGGTGCCGCGAAGCTAGCCGCCACCGGCGTTCTCGCGGCAACGCCCCCCTCAGTCGCGCGCCTCGAGCCACTCTCTCAAACCGGCCCGGTCGCCGGACAGAACCCCCTCGGCCACCCGGCGCCCGACCGCCGCGCCGAACTTGTAGCCATGGCCCGAGCAGGCCGAGACCACCGTCAGCCGGTCTTCTCCAGCGACGAAGAAATGCTCGTCGGCGGTGAACGTGTAGGCGCAGGTCACCACCTCGTTCACCCGGTACTCCTCGATGCGTGCGAACGGCGGGGCGAAATGATCGCGCAGCCGCTCGCCCTCGCCCGGCTCGGGAACGCGCCGCTCATCGGCGCCCGAGCGCACCTTGTGGATGCCCGCCCCCACCTTCAGCCCCGTGCCGCGCACCGGCGGCAGCACATAGCCGTCGACCGTACCGCCGACATCGAGGATCACGGGCGATGCCTGCCAGGCGTCAACCAGATCCGCCGGCGGGGCAAGATAGGCAACCGCCGTGCGATAGGAGGTCAGCCGGTCGGAAAGCTGCGGGAACAGTTGCAGCACCCAGGCGCCGGCCGTCACCACCACATGGTCGCCGGCAAGCTCCTCGCCCCCGGCAAGCCGCACCTTGCCCGACGCAGCATCCACCGCCTCCACCCGCGTTTGCGGGCGGATCGTCACGCCGGCGCGCTGCAGGAAGCCCAGCAGGTCCTGCCCGATATGCCGGCACAGCAGCACGCCGCCTTCCGGGCTGAAGGCCGCCGAATGCACGCCGCCGGGATCGAGGAACGGGTGCCGGCGCACCGCCTCATCGCAGCTCAGGTCTTCCACCGGATAGCCGCCGGCCAGCAGGCTGTCGCGATACTCGATGGAGGAGTCCCGCCCGGTCTGCGACACCAGCAGGAACCCCGTATCGGCCAGATGCTTGGCGCCGAGGTCGGCCCACATCTCGTCCCAGGCCGCATAGGCCTCGTCGATCCGCCGCTGATAGCCGCCCTGCGCACCGTAGGCACGGCGGATGATGCGATGATGGTCGCCGGAGGCCGACAGCGGGTTGGGGATCGGCCCCTGCTCCAGCAGCACCACCTCGACGCCGCGCTTTGCCAGCGACCATGCGGTGGACAGGCCGGCAATGCCGGCCCCGACGACGATGACCTTCATGGGAACTTGCCTCCTTGCGGGCGTGGGCCGCCTGCGGCTGCGGGCTGGTTTCAGGCGCCGACCTGGGCGATCCACTCCTGCAGATTGTAATAGGTGGTGATGCGGGCGATCCGCCCCTCGCGAATGTCGAAGAACGTGCCGGCCGGCAGGCGATAGGTCTGGCCCGCCGCCGGCGGCAGGCCCTCGTCGGTGACCAGATAGGTGCCGGAGACGATGAACTCGGCCGCCGCACGGCGGCCGTCCTCGCTGGCGAAGATCACGATCTCCGACAGCTCTTCCTTGTAGCAGCGCGTCATGTGGTCGTTGAACGCGGCGAACAGCGCCTTGCCCTGCCGCCGCTCGCCCTGGTTCACGTCATGGGCGATGTCGTCGGTGACGAGCTCCAGCATCGCTGCCGTGTCGCCCGCGTTGAAGGCGGCATAATAGGCGTCGAGGAGCTTGAGGGTCGCAGCGTGCGGCATGTCTGTTTCCGGTGCTTTCGGCAGGGAGAAGGGGAAGGACGTCCGGGCCGCATTCTGGCCTTCCCGTCCCGGCCTTGGCAAGCCGCAGCCATCCCCCTTGTCCACACCGTCCGCACCGTGCTCCCGCACCCGCCCCTCCACCCCTCACTCGGTCGGAACGGCATCCTCCGCATACTGCGCCAGGAACGCCGCGCTCGGCGGGATCGGCTTGATCATGTCGATCAGCACGCCATTCGGATCGCGTGTGATGAAATGCCGCTGGCCGAAATCCTCGTCGCGGATATCCAGCAGGATCGGCAGGCCCGCCGCCTTCAGTCGCGCGTATTCGGCATCGACATCCGCCACCTCGAAATTGAGCAGCAGGCCGGCGACCGACTGCCCGCGTGCAGGCGCCGGGATCGTCTCATGGCTGCCGTCCAGCACGGCAAGGTTCACGGACGGATCGCTTTCCGACTGCAGATGCACGTACCAGTCGGCGCTGAAGGCCCGGCGAAAGCCGAAATGCGTCTCGTAGAACCGCGCGGTCGCGTCCACCTCGCCGGTCATCACCACCGGATAATAGCTCGTCACCTTCATGGCCCGTCCTTCCTTGCTTTCCATCGGCAGCGCGCCCGCCGCCCCCGCGGCCCGGCCGTCTTGCCCGTCCCTCGGCGACAGCATCAAACCCTTGCCTGCCGCCGCCGCTCCATGTCACATACATGCAGCATGTATCCATATACATACAAACAGTCTGTATGTAAACAGGTGACCGATGGACCACTCGATGACGGAAAAGCCCGACCGGCGGCGCGGCAAGGGCCGGGGCAATTCCGAGCGCTCCGCCGAAATGCGCGGCGAGCTGATCGCCGCCGGCCGGCGGCTCTTTGCCGAAAAGGGCTTCGCCGACACCTCAACGCCGGAGATCGTTGCCGCCGCCGGCGTGACGCGCGGCGCGCTCTATCATCACTTCGCCGACAAGACCGCGCTCTTCGCCGCTGTTTTCGAGGCGGAGAGCCGGGAGGTCGCGCGCGAGATCGAGGACGAGTCGAACGATGCCGCATCGGCGCGCGAGGCGCTGCTTGCCGGCGCGCGGGCTTACTTTACGGCGATGCGCGCGCCCGGCCGCTGCCGCATCCTGCTGGTCGACGGCCCGGCGGCGCTCGGCCCCAATGAGGCCATCCGCCTCGACGCCCTGCATGCCGGCCGCACCCTGCGCGAGGGGCTGACGGAAGCCCTCGCGCAAGGAGCGCTGCGCTCCCTTCCCCTCGATGCGCTGACCGGCGTGCTCTCCGCCGCCTTCGACCGCGCCGCCCTCGACATCGCCTCGGGCGCGGACGAGACCGGCTTCCTCGCCGTCTTCGAGGCGCTTGTCGACGGGCTGCTCCCCCCGGAACGGTAAGACCCGCTCCGGGCACGCCTCAGGCCAGCCCCAGTTCCTTCAGCGCTGCCTCCAGCCTCACATGGCCGAGGAACCCGCCCGCGGAGGCCACCTCCTCGCCCGCTTCCACGCCGGCGGCAAAGCGCACCGCCGGATCGTCCGCAAGCCGCGCGAACAATGCCTGCAGGCGCGGGAAGGCGCTGCGGTCAGGCACGCCGTGATACTCGGCCCAGCGCGCGATCCCGTAGAAATAGGCATCGGCCAGCGTCCGCCTCTCGCCCAGCAGATACGGCCCCTCGCCCAGCATTCGCTCCAACTGCGCATGGGCGCCGGTCAGCTTCGCCTGCGCATAGGCGACGAGCACCGCCTTCGCCTCGCCTTCGACGCCATGCTCATAGGCATGCCAGAGCGGGCTGAACCCGTCGAACAGCGCCGTGTTCAGAAAGGCCAGCATCTGGTTCAGCCGGTCGAAGCCCGCCGTTCCCTGGCGAAAGCCGAGACCTCTTTCCGCCCCCTGCGGCGCCAGATGGTTGAGGATCGCCATGCTCTCCGCCACCAGCCGGCCGTCGGCGGTGGCAAGGCTCGGCGTCTCGGCGACCGGGTTGATGCGCCGATAGGCCTCGCTGCGGATCTCCTCGCCGGCCATGTCGATGCGGCACAGCCGGTAGGGGATCTGCAGCCATTCCAGCGCGACGATCGAGCCGAAGGAGCAGCCCGCCGGCACGCCGTAGAACAGGATGGGGGTCATGATGTCTTGTCCCTTTGCTTGCGGGGCGAGAGGTCTCGCCCGGATGCCGGGACTATGCGATCATGGACGCCGGTGCTGTAGCCCACGATATATCCCCTTCAAGTCCACAGATATGGACGCTGCCGATGTACAATCTCAACGACCTGCGCTTCTTCGTCCGGGCGGTGGAGGGCGGCGGCTTTGCCGCTGCGAGCCGCCTGTCGGGCACGCCGAAATCCACCGTCGCCAAGCGCGTTGCCGAGCTGGAGCGCCAGCTCGGCGCCCGGCTGGTGCATCGCAGCTCCCGCAGCTTTCGCCTCACCGATGTCGGCCGAGACGTCTACGAGCATGCGCGCGCGGCGGTGATCGAGGCGGAAGCGGCCGAGGCCGTCGTGCGCCGCCGTCTTGCCGAGCCGAGCGGCACGGTCCGCCTGACTGCCTCCGTGCCCGTCTCCCGCTTCCATCTGGCGCCGAAGCTCGCGACGATCCTGCAGCGGCACCCGAAACTCTCGGTGAAGCTGCATGTCAGCGACCGCTTCGTCGACCTTGCGCATGAGGATTTCGACATCGCCGTGCGCAGCCACCGCGCGGCGCTGCCCGATTCCGGGCTGATGCAGCGGCGCCTGTCGGAGGAAGCGGTGATCCTGGCCGCCGCGCCGGCCTATCTCCAGCGCGCCGGCACGCCGCAGACCCCGGCCGACCTCGCCGGCCACGAGCTGATCGACATCGGCGACGGTGCCCCCTGGCAGTTGGAAGGACCGGACGGCGCCCGTGCCGAAGTCCGCCCCGGCTCCCGCCTGTCGCTGAACGAAGCCGGCATGCTGCTCGCCGCCGCCTGCGCCGGGCTCGGCATCGCCTGCCTGCCGCAGCAGGTCGCCGCCGGCGTTCTGGAGCGGGGCGAGCTGCTCCCCCTCCTGCCCGGCTGGCGCGCCGGCACCATCACCACGACCATCCTCACTCCGCACCGCCGCGGCGTGCTGCCGGCCGTGCGCGCGGTGATCGAGGCCCTTGTCGAGGCGTGAGCTGCGCCCGTCCGGTCACACCATGTCGTGCGGCACCAGGATGGCATCGTCGTCGAGCCGCACCGGCGTTCTCGCCGGCCGAACATCGTCCGGCACGGGTGCGGACAGCAGCTTCACCGGCAGCGGAAACGGCACCGACCGCCCCTCGGCCTCGATCTTCGCAAGCACCCCCTGAAGCATCTCCAGATGCTGGTGGTTGGCATGGGTGCTCGGCCACATCGTCTGTTTCAGCACCGGCCCGGCGAACCCGCCCTCTTCCGAGCGCTCGCAGATCGCCCGCAGAAGGCGCACCTCGTCGCTGTCGTTCGGATCGAAGCCACTTGGGGCCCATCTCGTTCCGCCCGATGCGAGGTCGAGCGTCACGTCGTCGTTCATCAGGCTCAAGATGTCGATTGCCGTTGCCGCATCGCAGTCCGGCTGGCGCACGACCCATAGCAGGATCGGGTGCAGATGCTCCGCATGGTCCCAGTTGAGGTCGGGCAATATGTGCCAGAGATCCGGGCTGCGCGGCGCCCGCGTCTGCAGCCAGGCCAGGATCTCGGGCATTTCGATACGCGTCATGGCGGGCGGCTCTTCCGGCCGGGCAATGGTGGCGGCGGGCGCGTGCTGCTGCTTCCGCCGCCTGGCTACGCGTGGCAGATGGCGCACGACCAGAAAGGCCGTTCCCGCGATCACGACAAGGTACCAGAACCAGATCGGCAATCCGTCGAGCATGGCAATCACCTCAAGAAAGCAGTGCCTCGACCATGCCGGCACGGCCTTAAGCCGGCCCTAACCCGACCCAAAAACTCAGGCCCGAAAACGCAAACGGGCGCGGCAATGCTGCCGCGCCCGAAAGGGTCATGGTCTTGCGAAAACAGCCTCAGGCCGCGCCGCGCATCCGGTCGATGCTGATCGGGCCGGGGCCCGCCGCCGACAGGTACAGGAAGGCGAAGCAGTAGAGCGCCGCCAGCTCGCCGCCGTTGAGGAGCGGGTAGAAGTTCTGCGGCGCATGCACCATGAAATAGGCGACCGCCATCGTGCCGGAGGCGAGGAACGCGGCCGGCCGCGTGAACAGGCCGAGCACGATCAGCGCACCGCACACGAGCTCGATCAGGCCGGCAGCGCCGCCCATGGTCATCGGCGAGGCGCCCGACATCTGCGTCGGCGGCAGGCTGAGATACTTGGTCGTGCCGTGCTGCAGGAACAGCAGACCCGCCGCGATGCGGAAGACGCTGAGAAGCGGTCCGGAATAGCTCTTGAGGAACGTCATTCAAGCCTCCTTCGTGCCGCGCTCCCGATTGTGGGCGCCCGCCCTGCAAACAGGATGCAGGCAACGTCCCGGCGCGGCAAGCGCCAGCCTAAGCCGATTTTCCCGGCGAACGGGAGCCCCCTGACACGAATGTGAGGGGATAACCGGGGGGCAGGGGGGCGGATCACGAGGACCAGAATCACCCAAAAGCTCAGTTGCCGGGGAAGCCGCGGGCCGACCATTCCGAGGGCGGGACCGGCGCGCCGACGCGGAAGGTGAAGCTTTCCACCCGCGTCACCTGCGTGTTCAGCTCGCAGCGGAAGGCAAGGTCGTACCACTGCCCGCCGGCGCGGAAGGCCGCCCGTCGCGGCTGCAGCACCGTGCCGCTTTCCAGCCGGAAAGAGGGTAGGAGATCGGGCTGATAGGGCGGCGTTGCCGTGCGCAGCTGCGCCCGCAGCTCGGTCATGCACAGAAGATCGACGCGCGCGGCCTGCGGCATGCCATTCATCGCCGTCCGCATGCGCGGATCGTCGGAAATGTCGCGCGAGAACAGGCGCGTTGCCGTGGTGCCGCCGGCAAGCTCGCCCTCGCCGCCCCCGCCGCTCGGCCTGGCAAAGCTCAGCCCGCCGGAGCCCGGCGTCGTCGCGGCGATCGCCCGCGCCACCGCCTCGGCCTCCGATTGCGGGTCGGCACGGGACCCGGCAAACAGCGGGATGTCCGCCGGCTTTGCCCGCGGCACGGCCGTCCCGCCCGCCGGCACGCCGGCCCCTTCCGTCGGCGCGGCCAGCACGTCGAGATCGCTCGGTCCTTGCGTCTCCGCCTCGCTCGGGTCGGTCAGCGCCGCAACTTCCGTCTCGGCCTCGCTCTCCGCGTCCGGCTCGCTTTCGGGCGCGGCTTCGGGCGCAGCTGCGCCCTCCTGCGGCGTGCCCTCTTCCTGGGCGCCCGGCGTCTCTGCCGCAAGCTCCTCGGCAGCGCCCGTCTCGCCGCTGTCCGCGGTTCCCTCGCTCTCCGCCTCGCCAGGACCTTGCTGCGCGCTGTCGCCTTCGGCCTCGCCCGCGGGCTGGTCCTGCCCCTCCGCGCTGGCGGACGTCTCGGGCGCCTCTTGCGGGGCGGTCTCGGCCGGCTCGTCCTGGCCCTCGCGCAAGGTAATCTCGCCGGCCTGGTCCTCGCTGCCGCTGTCCTCCTCGGCAAACTCGGTCACCGGCATCAGCACGCGCGGCACCGCCGCCTCGGAGGCTGCCTCAGGCGCCTCGGGCATTTCTTCAGGGGTCTCTTCCGGCGTCTGTTCTTCCGGAGCCGGCGGCGGAGGTGGTGGCGGAGGCGGCGCGGTCTGCGCCTCCTCTTCCGGCACGTCCTCTTCTTCCGGCGGCGGGGGCGGCGGTGCGGACGGCTCGGTCTGCTCTTCCGCCTGTTCCTCCGCTGCGGGCGGCTCGATCAGCACCACCTCGATCGGCTCGTCGACGGTCGGCGGCAGCGCGCGCACCGCGCCGGGGCCGAAGAACACCAGCCAGGCGGCCGCCCCGTGCAATAGCAGCGACAGGGCAAGCCCCGCCCCGATTCGTCGCCGCAAGCCGGTCCCCCGCGCCGCCACGTCCGCCGTCTCGCCGGCAGCGCTTTCGGCAACGAGGTCGGGCGCGACCTGCAGCAGGTCCTGCGACGCGGGCACGGCTTCGCCCCGCCGCTCGCCCGCCCGTTCGTTGGCGGGTGGCAAGGACGTGAAACCCGGCTCCTGCTTGTCGATTGGCTGTCTCAGGGTCAGGCCCCGTCGCTCCGTTCGGTGTGGTCGGGCACGGTGTTTCGCGCGCCCGCTGCTACGCCTACCCCAGCTTCGGGGAAAAAGGGAGGCCGCACCTGCACGCACCGCCCGTCTCGCGCCTACGTGATCGACGCTCTCCCGCCTCATGCCTGCCTAAGGTGCCAATGGCTCCCGGGTCGCGCTTCGCTTGCCCTAGATGACAGCCCGTGAGACTGGCAAAAACCTCGCATCCCTTCTGCCGTCACCCCAGACGAACATCGCGAGATCCGGGGCCCAATCGTTCCCAGAGCGGCTGCGAGAGGAGCCCCCAAAAACACAGGGCCCGGCGTTGCCGCCGGGCCCCGAAAAATATCTGAGCCCTGGCTCCGCCAGCGTCCTCAGCTGTCGAGGAACGAGCGCAGCTTGCGCGAACGCGAGGGGTGCTTCAGCTTGCGCAGCGCCTTCGCCTCGATCTGGCGGATACGCTCGCGCGTCACCGAGAACTGCTGGCCGACTTCCTCCAGCGTGTGGTCGGTGTTCATGCCGATGCCGAAGCGCATGCGCAGCACGCGCTCCTCGCGCGGGGTGAGCGAGGCCAGCACCCGCGTCGTCGTCTCGCGCAGGTTCGACTGGATCGCCGCGTCGATCGGCAGGACCGCGTTCTTGTCCTCGATGAAGTCGCCCAGGTGGCTGTCTTCCTCGTCGCCGATCGGCGTCTCGAGCGAGATCGGTTCCTTGGCGATCTTCAGCACCTTGCGGACCTTCTCCAGCGGCATCTGCAGCTTTTCGGCCAGCTCCTCCGGGGTCGGCTCGCGGCCGATCTCGTGCAGCATCTGGCGCGAGGTGCGCACGATCTTGTTGATCGTCTCGATCATGTGCACCGGGATGCGGATCGTGCGGGCCTGGTCGGCGATCGAGCGGGTGATCGCCTGCCGGATCCACCAGGTCGCATAGGTGGAGAACTTGTAGCCGCGCCGGTACTCGAACTTGTCGACCGCCTTCATCAGGCCGATATTGCCTTCCTGGATGAGATCCAGGAACTGCAGGCCGCGGTTCGTGTACTTCTTGGCGATGGAGATGACGAGGCGCAGGTTGGCCTCCACCATCTCCTTCTTGGCGATGCGCGCCTCGCGCTCGCCCTTCTGCACCATCGAGACGATGCGGCGGAACTCGGCTGTCTCCAGGCCGGTCTCCGAGGCAAGGCTCTGGATTTCCTGGCGCAGCTCGCGGATCGTTTCCTTCTCCTGGGCGACGAAGTTCTTCCAGCCCTTGGAGGCAAGGTTCGCGACCTTGCGGATCCAGTTCGGATCGAGCTCGTTGCCCTGGTACTGCTTCAGGAAGTCGCCGCGGTCGACGCCGTGGCTGTCGGCAAGGCGCAGCAGGCGCCCCTCGTAGCCCATCAGCCGCTTGTTGATGTCGTAGAGCTGCAGGACCAGCGCGTCGATGCGCTGCTGGTTCAGCGACAGGCTCTTCACATCGACGACGATGTCTTCCTTGAGCTTCTTGTAGCGGCGCTCCTGGGACGGCGACAGGGTCTTGTTGGCCAGCTTGTTCTCGACAAGCTGGTCCTGCAGGCGGCGCAGCTTCTTGTAGTCGTCGGCGATGCGGTCGAAGGTCTCCAGAACCTTCGGCTTCAGCTCGGCCTCCATCGCGGAGAGCGAGATGTTCGCCTCGAACTCGTCGTCCTCCTCGCCGTCGCCCTCGCCCTCGGTCTCGCCGGAGGCTTCGCCATCGCCCGCCGGGCGGGCAGAGCCCTCGCCGCGGGCCGTCGTCTCCTCACGGGCCGTTCCCGATGCGCCGGAAGCGCTCGTCTCGCCCTCAGAAGCACCCTCCTCCTCGCTCTCCTCGGCATCGTCGCCGCGGAAATCGGGGCCCGCATAGGTCGCCTCGAGATCGATGATGTCGCGCAGAAGGACCTTGCCCTCGTTGAGCTCGTCCCGCCAGATGATGATGGCCTGGAAGGTCAGCGGGCTCTCGCAGAGCCCGGCGATCATCGCCTCGCGGCCGGCCTCGATGCGCTTGGCGATGGCGATCTCGCCCTCGCGCGACAGGAGCTCGACCGAGCCCATCTCGCGCAGATACATGCGCACGGGGTCGTCGGTGCGGTCCGTCGGCTCCTTGGCCGTGGTCTTGGCGACGGTGGTCGGCCCGGCCTCGACGATCTCGCCGCCCTGGTCGTCCGCCTGGGCCTCCTCGGCCTCTTCTTCCTCGATGACGTTGATGCCCATGTCGGACAGCATCGCCATCGTGTCCTCGATCTGCTCGGACGTGACCTCCTCGGACGGGAGCACCTCGTTGAGCTCCTCGTAGGTCACGTAGCCGCGCTTCTTGGCGAGCTTGATCATCCGCTTTACAGCGGCATCGGAAAGATCCAGAAGCGGACCGTCAGAGGTCTCGGTCGCGGTTTCCTGGGTCTCTTCCGCCTGGGTCGATTTGGCTGCCATGGTTGTCTCCGGCCCCGCCGGCCCGCGGGCCTGGCGCTGTCGTTCGTGTCACGCTCGTTGCCCGCCAGGCGGGCCCGGTTTCCGCTTTCCGCGCCTCAGGGCGCCGTGAAAGCCGGAGGACCGGCTGATTCATTTCGCGGCTGAATGCCGGATCCTTTCCCGGCCACGGCCTTGCGGCCATGCAGATCCCCTCCCTGCGACGCGCCGCCACGCCAGCCGGGACAGAATGTCAGTCTTAGTCGCTGTCCGTTAAGTGCCACTTAACCCTGCAACCCGGTTCGACAAGACAAGACACCGGACCAAGCCGTCGCACAATGAAGGCTCCGGCCGTCCGGTTCCGCACGGGATATCGGCAGGCAAGGTGATTTCGGGCCGCCGTGTCGGCTCCTGTCATGTCTTGCGACCTCTTGTCTCCTGGACCGGGTCTGCATGACGGGCCTGTCGCGGCTCTGGATGCTGCCTGAATTGCTTATGTAGCGCAAAGGTTCGGATTCGCAAGAGTGATTCGTTGGACGTCAACCAAAGAGGCAGCGCGATCCACAGCCGCGCGCCCCTCGTCCGTCAGCCGCCGGCGCCGGCAACCGCCCCGTGCGTGCCCCCGCCCTGCACACCTGCACCCTGGGCCATCGCGGCCCGGGCGCGCGCCGCAGCTCCCGCCGGGCTGGAGGACACCGGACGGGCCGAGCGGAAGACCTTGCCCCGCTCGGCGATCTCCTGCTCGTCGCGCGCACATTCCTCGCGCCGCCGGGCAAGGTCCTGCGAATGGGCGCGGATGCGCTCCCAGTCCGCCTCGTCCAGCCCGTCGCCGAGCGCGGCCAGTTCCGCCTCCAGATCCTGCTCCAGCGCCCGCAGCTCCAGCACGTCGAGATAATGGCAGAACAGATCCTCGATGAACTCCACCGGCGGCTCGTGCCGCAGGATCGGCAACCGCTGCAAGAGGTCGTGGAAGCGGGTGATCAGCCCGCGGCCTCCGCCGCCCCCGGCCTCCTCCGGCCCGTCCAGCGCCTCGGACAGGATCTGGAAGAAGCGCGTGTCCAGCGTCTCGAAGAAGCCGCTCACCGGCACGTCCTGCAGCTCGGTGGCGATCCGGCACAGCTCGTCGCGGAAGCGCGCATGCAGCACATCGCCGAACTGCGCCTGCGACAGCCGCTCCACATGCCGCTCCAGCAACTCGGGATATTTCAGGCACAGCCCGCACAGCATCCGCTCATGGCCGAACATCGAGCTTTCGGGCAGGTCCGACCCGCGCGCCTGGCCGGAGGGCGCCTTCTGGGCGCCGCCCTGGCCGAAGCCCTGCCCGCCCCCCTGTCCGCTGCCCTGCCCACTGCCCTGGCCCCGAGCGGCACGCGCCTGCCGGTAGAACAGGTTGGACAGCCGCAGCCGGATATCGAGCTGATAGCCCCGGCGCACCCGCTCGTCGGCGATGGTGCGCACCAGGTCGTCGAGGCTCTTTTCCAGGGCCGCGCGCCGCTCCGGCGTGTCGATGCGCGCCGCATCCACCTCGCGCGACCACAGGACGTCGATCAGCGGCTGCGAGCCCTCCAGCGCCTTGGTAAAGGCGGCCAGTCCGCCGTCGGCGATCAGGTCGTCCGGGTCCTTGCCGTCGGGCAGGAAGACGAAGCCGAAGGAATGGCCGCTGCGCAGGCCCGGCAGGATGCGGTCGACCGCCCGATGGGCGGCCGAGGTGCCGGCGGCATCGCCGTCGAAGCAGATCACCGGCTCCGGCGCCAGCCGCCACAGCCGGCCGACCTGCTCCTCGGTGAAGGCGGTGCCGAGAGCCGCGACCACATTGCCCATGCCCGCCTGGGCGATGGCGATGGCATCCATGTAGCCTTCCACCACCACCGCCTGGCCGGTGCGGTGGGCGGGCTCGCGCGCCCGGTGGAAGTTGAAGACCATCGTGCCCTTGTGGAAGAGCGGGGTCTCGGGCGAGTTGAGATATTTCGGCTGGCCGTCCGGGTCGAGCGTGCGCCCGCCGAAGGCGATCACCCGGCCGCGCTCGTCCTGGATCGGGATCATCAGCCGGTTGCGGAAGCGGTCGTAGGTCGGCCGGCCGTCATCGGGGCGGATCACCAGCCCCGCCTCCACCATCGAAGCCTCGTCGACGCCCTTGCCTATCAGGTGACGCTTCAGCGCATCGCGCCCGTTCGGGGCATAGCCGATGCGGAACTCGCGCACCGTGTCCGGGCGCAGGCGGCGGCGGGAGATGTAGTCGCGCGCCTGCTCGCCGCCGCTCATCGCCAGCGCGTCCTGGAAGAAGCGCGCCGCCATCTCACAGATTTCCGCAAGGCTGGCGCGCTCGGCCGCCCGGGCCGCCGCCTGCGGATCGGGCGCCGGCAGCGCCACGCCCGCCTGCTCCGCCAACCGCTCCACCGCCTCGGGAAAGGACAGCCCCTCCGTCTCGGTCAGGAAGCGGAAATGGTCGCCCGAGGCGCCGCAGCCGAAGCACTTGTAGCGGTTGCGCCGGTCGTCGACGTGAAAGCTCGGGGTCTTTTCCTGGTGGAACGGGCAGCAGGCCCAGAAGTCGCCGCGCGCCGGCTGGGACTTGCGCCGATCCCAGCTCACCCGCCGCGCGACCACCTCCGACAAAGGCACTCGGGCACGAATCTCATCGAGGAGACCGGGTGAAAATCGCATGGGCTTACAGGCTTTCGAAAACGGAGGACCGCCGGCGCGCGGCCCCCGGCGAGGGCGGCGGCGCCGAGCATCGGTTTCAGGGTAGGACAGCCGGGCGGAGATTTCCAGTCGCCGAGAGGGCGTGCCGCCATGCGGCCGCCCGGTGCGGGGCGCGAGACGGCTCGCGCCGGGCTATTCGCTGCGCAGCAGGTCCTTGACCAGGCAGCTTGCCCGCACGAAGTCCATCTGCCCCGGAAAGCGCTCCTTGAGCGCGCTCATGCAGCGGCCCATGTCGCGCAGGCCCCGTGCATTGATGTCGCGCACCACGTCCTCGCAGGCATCCTGCATCGCCCGCTCGTCGAACTGGCGCGGCAGAAACTCCTGGATGACCGCCATTTCCTCGCGCTCCTGGGAGGCAAGGTCCAGCTGGCCGGCTTCCTCGAAGTCGCGCACGGAGCTTTCGCGCTGGCGCAGCATCTTGTTGAGGATCTCGCGGATCTCCGCATCCGGCACGACGTCATGACCCAGCTCGCGGGAGCGCGCATCGCGGTCCTTGATCGCCGCCAGCATCAGCCGCAGCGTCGCCGCCCGGCGCTTGTCGTCGCTCTCCACGGCGTCCTGCAACGCCGCATCGATACGTTCACGCATGATCTGCCCTGCCGTTTGCCCGGGCCGGAAGCGCGGAAACTTTCCTCAAAGCTTCGGCTCCACTGCCGGACACCTCGCTCATCATGTTGATTTACAAGGATTATTTTTGTATTGTGTGTTGGTTGACCCTCACGCGCGCTTCCCCTAGAGTGCCGCGCGACACGCACCGTTGACAGCCGAGCCCCGCTCCGTCAAGGCGCGTTCAGCGAAATCATGTCATCGAACCGATCGAGAAAGCAAGATATGACGACCGCCGACGTCTGGTCCGCGCCGCCGACCACGGCCGTTCTCGTCCTGGCCGACGGAACAGTGATCGAGGGCAACGGCTTTGGTGCCACTGGCCAGGCCTGTGCCGAAGTCTGCTTCAACACCGCCCTTACCGGTTACGAGGAGATCCTCACCGATCCCTCTTATGCCGGTCAGATCGTTACTTTCACGTTTCCGCATATCGGAAATGTGGGGACGAACGAGGAGGATGTCGAGACCGTCAACATGGCCTCGTCCTCCGGCGTGCGCGGCGCCATCGTGCGCGCCGATGTCACCGAGCCGGCCAACTACCGTGCCTCCCGGCATTTCGATGCCTGGTTGAAGGCGCGCGGCATCATCGGCCTGTCGGGCATCGACACCCGCGCCCTGACCGCCCTGATCCGCGAGACCGGTGCTGCCAACGCGGTCATCGCCCACGATCCGGACGGCAATTTCGACATCGAGGCCCTGAAGCTTGCCGCCCGCAACTGGCCGGGCCTGGTCGGCATGGACCTTGCCAAGGACGTCACCTCCTCGCAGAGCTACGGCTGGACGCAGACCCCATGGGTCTGGGACCAGGGCTACGGCGAGCGTGAGGACGGCGAGTTCAACGTCGTTGCCATCGACTACGGCATCAAGCGCAACATCCTGCGCCTGTTGACCGATGCCGGCTGCAAGGTGACGGTGCTTCCCGCCGATGCGAGCGCCGAGGACGTGCTCTCGCGCAAGCCCGACGGCATCTTCCTGTCCAACGGTCCCGGCGATCCGGCGGCAACCGGCGAATATGCCGTGCCGGTGATCCGCGACCTGGTCGCCAGCGGCCTGCCGGTCTTCGGCATTTGCCTCGGCCACCAGATGCTGGCGCTCGCCCTTGGCGGCGAGACCGAGAAGATGCACCAGGGCCATCACGGCGCCAATCATCCGGTCTTCGACCGCACCACCGGCAAGGTCGAGATCACCTCGATGAATCATGGCTTCGCGGTCAACGCCAAGAGCCTGCCGGAGACGGTCGAGGAGACCCACGTCTCGCTGTTCGACGGCTCCAATTGCGGGCTGCGGCTCAAGGACAAGCCGGTCTTCTCGGTGCAGTACCACCCGGAAGCCTCGCCCGGCCCGCGCGACAGCCACTACCTGTTCCGCCGCTTCACCAACCTGATGCGCGCCCGCGCCGGCACCCCGGCGCTCCCGGAAAAGGACGCCGCCGCCTGACAGGCGCGCCCCGGCCGAACCGGACATGATCACGACACGCCGCCCGCCTTGCGGGCGGCGTTTTCTTTTGCCCTAGGGAGACGCCGCCGCGCCACCATCCGCCCGGCGGATACTGGATACCTGCCTTCGCAGGCGTGACAGCCGTGGAGGTGGCGACGCGCTCCCACCTCACGCCTACTAAGGGTGCCAATGGGTCCCGGGTCGCGCTTCGCTTGCCCGGGATGACCTTGGAGAGAGAAGCACGACTTTCGCATCCCCTCTGCCGTCACCCCGGCCAAGCGCAAGCGCAGAGCCGGGGCCCATTCGTTTCCAGAGCGGTGGTAAGGGCGCCCCGCCGCTCCCCGCGGTTTACGGCACTTCGCCCGCCCCCAGGATGTCATCCCGGTTTCGGCGCAGCCGAAGACCGGGATCCAGTACCCCCGAACGGGGCAACCAGAGCCTCGGCGGTGCCGCGAGCACCCCTCGCCATAACCGGGGCACGCCGCCGCGCCACCATCCGCCCGGCGGATACTGGATACCTGCCTTCGCAGGTATGACAGCCGTGGAAATGGCGATGCGCTCCCGTCTCACGCCTGCCGGAGTTGCCAATGGTTCTAGGCTCTCCAGCTTCGCCTGCCGCAGGGATGACGTCCAAGGGGAGACGCGACCGCGAAAAACACGCGCCCGCAACGAAAAACGCCGCCCGGGGGCCCCGGACGGCGTTCGGTGTCTTGCTCAGCCTGGGCGCGGTGGCCCGTCGGCTCAAGCCTGCGGATTGGCCTCGATCAGCGCGTCCAGCGCGGCGACCACTTCGGCGGTTTCCTTGGCCTGCTCCTTGAGCTGGGCCAGCTGCTCGCTCAGCAGTTCGTCCTGACGCGCGCACATCTCGCGCAGCGAACGCAGCTGCGACATGCGGCTGGTCTTGCCTTCGAGCAGGCCGATCACATCCCTGATCTCGACCAGGGTCAGGCCGATCCGCTTTGCCTGCAGGATCACCTTCATCCGGCCGATCTCGCGAGCGCCGTAGAAACGGCGCGCGCCTTTTCGCTCCGGGCGCAGCAGCGCCTTTTCCTCGTAGAAACGCAGCGCACGCAGAGTGACCCCGAAAGTCTCGGCCATCTCGGCGATGGAGAGCCGCGCCTCGTTCTTGCCGTCGATCTGGATCGGTCCCGCAAGGTCCGGTCCGAACGCAGAAGTCCTGGAGAGTTCCGTCATTTCACTATCCGTAATTCCCGATCGAAAGGCGCGGCCCGGAACGCGCACAACGGAAGGAACTATGCCATCGGCTTCGCGTTTCGGCCTTCTCTTCCGGTGCCATTTTTTTATCCCTGCGCTCTTTTTCGAAAAAAACTCGCAGAAAAACAGCTCCGCGCAAAGAAGCGCTCAGGATGCCGGCCGGCGCCTCTGCGTCGAGAAACGCGTTATCTACCCGCGACAGCTTGCCGCTGTTTGAAATCTTCTTGGCAAAAACACGACCTACGCGAAGTCAGTAGAGCGACAAGCGCCAGATTAACGCGATGGTATACAAAATACAGTCGCGGCATCTTCGAGATAAACATTACATAAAACTAAAGTATATACGTGGTTAGACGGGCGGAAGCCCGCCTCCAGCGCGCAAGGCTGTAAAGTTGCTGGCCGCAACCGTTCTGGGATGAGGATTATCGCGAAGTTCACACTTTCAGGTCGCCGTTGCGGCATTCGCTGGGTGGACGCCCGAACCAGCGCCGCGCCGCCCGCGAGAAATTGCCCACCGCCGAAAAGCCCAGGCGGAACGCGATCTCCGAGATCGGCAGGTCGGTCTGCACCAGATAGTCGGCGGCCATGCGCCGGCGCACCCCGTCATGCAGGGCGTTGAACGTCGTGTCGCGCTCGGCCAGCTTGCGCTGCAGCGCCCGCACGCTGATCGCCATGCCCCTCGCCACTTCGGAAATCGTCAGCAACGGATCGGCGATGCGCTCGGCGATGGCATCGTTGACCATCGCCACGAAATCCTCCGCCCGCCGCCGGTCATCGAGCCGCCGGCGGTTGAGCTCGCACAGCGCGTCGAACAGGTCGTCGTCGCGCAAGGGGTTTTCTCCCCCTTGCGGATCGATACGGAAATGCAGGCTGTTGCGCGGCGCGCCGAAGCGCACCGGTACGCCGTAGAACATGTCGTGCAGCGTCACGTTGAGGGGGCGCGAGCGCGCCAGGCGCACTTCCAGCGGCTGCACGCTGCCGGCGCCGATGCGCATCAGCCGGCCGAACACCTTGCTCGTCACCCGGTCATGCAGCTGGTCGCGGCACACCAGTTCGGGAGAGAACCCGAAGGCGAGTTCCGCGGTCTCCCCGTCGAATTCGGCCCGCACCTCGGCCACATCGGCGACGATCCGCATGAAGCGGGCGCTCACCTCCAGCGCGGTGCGGAAATTCGGCGCATGCCGGACCGCCAGCGACACCGTGTCTTCCGGACCGTTGCCCAGCGAGCGGGTCCAGCCGAGGCCGAACGTGTCGTCGTCGGCCAGCCGGCTTGCCGCTTCCAGCGCGCTGGAATGGGCGCGCAGGCTGATGTGACCGCCCAGCGATGCGCTCACCGTCTCCGCCTCCAGCCCGCTCTCGCGCAAGACCGCGTCGAAGGGCACGCCGCGCAGCCGGCAGTAGTCGGCCAGTCCGATCTGGGCGCGAGAATGTATGAGAAGCGTATCCGCCGGCGCGGCCGCGTCGAATCTCATCAGCATTGCAGACACGATCCGTCAAAGGAGCCCGGCGGACTGCGCCGGAAGGGCAAGACCCGGGAAGCGGGCCGCCGCGCACATTATAAGAAAATGTCGGCATTATGTAAGTTCGCGTCGCCCGCGACCCAATCAGGGTAAATGGCCCGATTGCCGTTTGACATTTGCTCCGGCGCGTTGGATCAAGTCGGGCGCAAAAGTTGCGCTTCAGGCGCAGCGTTCCCCACCGGAACCGCAAGAGCCCACGCAAGACCGACGAGACGGCCCATGGCGCCCCCTGCCCTCACAGCCACGATGACGCCCGAGCTGTTCCGCAAGTGGCGAAAGTCGCTCGGCCTGAAGCAGAAGGATGCCGCCGAGGTGCTCGGCCTCAAGAAGCGGATGATCCAGTATTACGAGAAGGGCGACCGCAACGGCCGCCCCGTCGAGATCCCCAAGGCCGTGCGCCTTGCCTGCTATGCGCTGACCGCCGGCATCGCCGATTTCGACGGCCTGACCCCGGTCCGCGGCCCCGTCCAGCCTGCCTCCCCTCCTGCCGCCGGACGCCCGGCGCGCGCCGCTTCCGACCCGGGTGCCGGCACGTGACAGCCCCCCGCCGCATCAGGAGCTGGAAACATGGCGAGGATGGGGTTTCACCTTTCGCGCTTTTTGCCTATAAGGCGCGCTCAGCCGTAGATTTCACCCAGTAAGACGCCAACGACCGGTTCCCGCCCGCGCGGAAGGATCCGGCGAAGGCCAGCCGCGAGCCCAGTATGCCCAGACGCACAGATATCTCCTCGATCCTGATCATCGGCGCCGGGCCGATCATCATCGGCCAGGCCTGCGAGTTCGATTACTCGGGAACCCAGGCCTGCAAGGCGCTGCGAGAGGAAGGCTATCGGGTCATCCTGGTCAATTCGAATCCGGCGACGATCATGACCGACCCGGATCTGGCCGATGCGACCTATATCGAGCCGATCACGCCGGAAATCGTCGCCAAGATCATCGAGAAGGAGCGCCCGGACGCGCTTCTGCCGACCATGGGCGGCCAGACCGCGCTGAACTGCGCCCTGTCCCTGAAGAAGATGGGCGTGCTGGAGAAGTTCAATGTCGAGATGATCGGCGCTACCGCCGAGGCCATCGACAAGGCCGAGGACCGCGAACTGTTCCGCACGGCGATGGAAAAGATCGGCCTGGAGACGCCGCGCTCGCGTCTCGCCCATTCCCTGGGCGAGGCGCTCGACGCGCTCGACGACATCGGCCTGCCGGCGATCATCCGCCCCTCCTTCACGCTGGGCGGCACCGGCGGCGGCATCGCCTACAACCGCGAGGAATATCTCGACATCATCGAGCGCGGCCTCGACGCCTCCCCGACCACCGAAGTGCTGGTTGAGGAATCGGTGATCGGCTGGAAGGAATACGAGATGGAGGTGGTCCGCGACCGCGCGGACAACTGCATCATCATCTGCTCCATCGAGAACATCGACCCGATGGGCGTGCATACCGGCGATTCCATCACCGTCGCGCCGGCGCTGACGCTGACCGACAAGGAATACCAGATCATGCGCGACGCCAGCCTGGCGGTGCTGCGCGAGATCGGCGTCGAGACCGGCGGTTCCAACGTCCAGTTCGCGGTCAATCCGGAGAACGGCCGTCTCATCGTCATCGAGATGAACCCGCGCGTGTCGCGCTCCTCCGCGCTCGCCTCCAAGGCGACCGGCTTCCCCATCGCCAAGGTCGCAGCAAAGCTCGCCATCGGCTACACGCTGGACGAGCTGGAGAACGACATCACCGGCGGCGCCACCCCGGCCTCGTTCGAGCCGTCGATCGACTATGTCGTCACCAAGATCCCGCGCTTCGCCTTCGAGAAGTTCCCCGGCGCCGAGCCGACCCTGACCACCGCCATGAAGTCGGTCGGCGAGGTCATGGCCATCGGCCGCACCTTCGCCGAGAGCCTGCAGAAGGCCCTGCGCGGCCTGGAGACCGGCCTGACCGGCCTCGACGAGGTCGAGATCCCCGGCCTTGGCCAGAACGACGACAAGAACGCCATCCGCGCCGCGCTCGCCTCGCCGACGCCGGACCGCCTGCTCAAGTGCGCCCAGGCCTTCCGCCTCGGCACCGACCTGGAGCAGGTCTACCGTTCCTGCCATATCGACCCGTGGTTCCTGCGCCAGATCAAGGCCATCGTCGACGTCGAGGAGAAGGTGCGCGCCCACGGCCTGCCGGACACCGCGGTCGCCATGCGCCAGCTCAAGGCGATGGGCTTCTCCGATGCCCGCCTCGCCTCGCTTGCCGGTCTCGACGAGGCCGACGTCAAGAAGCTGCGCGGCACGCTCGACGTGCACCCGGTCTACAAGCGCATCGACACCTGCGCGGCCGAGTTCGCCTCGCCGACCGCCTACATGTACTCCACCTACGAGACGCCCTTCGCCGGCAAGCTCGCCGACGAGGCGCGCCCGAGCGACAAGAAGAAGGTGGTGATCCTTGGCGGTGGCCCGAACCGGATCGGCCAGGGCATCGAGTTCGACTATTGCTGCTGCCATGCGGCCTTCGCGCTGCAGGATGCCGGCTTCGAGACCATCATGGTCAACTGCAACCCGGAGACCGTCTCCACCGACTACGACACGTCGGACCGGCTCTATTTCGAGCCGCTGACGGCCGAGGACGTGCTGGAGATCATCCGCACCGAGCAGACCAACGGCACGCTGCACGGCGTCATCGTCCAGTTCGGCGGCCAGACGCCGCTGAAGCTCGCCCAGGCCCTGGTCGAGGCCGACGTGCCGATCCTCGGCACCGCGCCGGATATGATCGACCTCGCCGAGGACCGCGATCGCTTCCAGAAGCTGCTGCACCGCCAGGGCCTCAAGCAGCCGCAGAACGGCATCGCCTATTCGGTCGAGCAGAGCCGGCTGATCGTCGCCGAGCTCGGCCTGCCGCTGGTCGTGCGCCCGTCCTACGTGCTCGGCGGCCGCGCCATGCAGATCATCCGCGACGAGGACGCGCTCAACGCCTACCTGCTCGGCACCCTGCCCGAGCTGGTGCCGGCCGACGTGCGCGCCAAGTACCCGAACGACAAGACCGGCCAGATCAACACGGTGCTCGGCAAGAACCCGCTGCTGTTCGACCGCTATCTCGACGGCGCCATCGAGGTCGATGTCGACGCGCTGGCCGATGGCAAGGACGTCTTCGTCTGCGGCATCATGGAGCATATCGAGGAGGCCGGCATCCACTCGGGCGACAGCGCCTGCTCGCTGCCGCCCTATTCGCTCTCCGAGGAGATGGTGGCCGAGCTCACCCGCCAGACCGAAGTGCTGGCCAAGGCGCTCGCCGTCGGCGGCCTGATGAACGTCCAGTACGCCATCAAGGACGGCGAGATCTTCGTGCTGGAGGTCAACCCGCGTGCCTCGCGCACCGTGCCCTTCGTCGCCAAGACCATCGGCGCGCCGATCGCCAAGATCGCCGCGCGGGTGATGGCCGGCGAGCCGCTCGCCTCCTTCGGCCTCAAGACCGAAAAGCTCGACCATGTCGCGGTGAAGGAGGCGGTGTTCCCCTTCGCCCGCTTCCCCGGCGTCGACACGGTTCTCGGCCCGGAGATGCGCTCCACCGGCGAGGTCATGGGCCTCAATGGCACGTTCGAGGTGGCCTTCGCCAAGTCGCAGCTGGGCTCGGGCACGCGCGTTCCCACCAGCGGCACCGTCTTCGTTTCGGTGCGCGATGCGGACAAGGAGCGGGTGCTCGATCCGATCCGCCGCCTGGCCAGGACCGGCTTCAGGATCATCGCCACGCACGGCACCCAGGCCTTCCTGGAGAAGCAGGGAATTTCCTGCGACAAGGTCAACAAGGTGCTTGAAGGCCGGCCGCACATCGTTGATGCTATCAAGAACGGAGAGGTTCAGCTCGTCTTCAACACGACCGAAGGCGCACAGGCTCTCTCCGACAGCAGGTCGCTGCGCCGCGCGGCCCTGCTGCACAAGGTGCCGTATTACACGACCTTGGCTGGTGCGATCGCGGCCGCAAAGGGGATCGAGGCCTACGCTTCGGGCAACCTTGAAGTGGTTCCGTTGCAGGCCTATTTCACCAAGGCCTGATAGCTTCTGGTCCGGCTTGCCGGGCCTTAGGGAAATGTGGAACGTTCCGGCTGGGACACCCCCTGCCGGACGTCATTTTTTTTGACGCGAGACGCCTGCGGGCGGCGCGAAGAAGAAGGGTCGAAGACCTATGGAAAAGGTTCCGATGACAGGCGCTGGCTACGCCATGCTCGAGAAGGAGCTGAAGCAGCGTACGTCGGAAGAGCGGCCGCGCATCATCCAGGCGATCGCCGAAGCGCGCGCCCATGGTGATCTGTCGGAAAATGCCGAGTATCACGCCGCCAAGGAACAGCAGAGCCTGAACGAAGGTCGCATCAGCGAGCTTGAGGACAAGCTCGGCCGCGCCGAGGTGATCGACGTCAGCAAGCTGTCGGGCGACACCGTCAAGTTCGGCGCCACGGTGACCCTCATCGACGAGGACACCGAGGAAGAGAAGAAGTACATGATCGTCGGCGATGTCGAGGCCGACGTGAAGCTCGGCCGCATCTCGATCTCCTCGCCCATCGCGCGCGCGCTGATCGGCAAGGCCGTCGGCGACAGCGTCGAGGTGACCGCTCCCGGCGGCGCCCGCGCCTACGAGATCATCAACGTCACCTTCGGCTGATCGCCGCCCGATCGTCCGTTCCGGACAATCGGCCCTTCCGGTCACATCGTAGATCGCTCATCCCACGGCTTCGCCGGGCCCCTGCCCCGCGAAGCCGTTTTGCTGTGCGGCTGTGGCTCACGGCCGCCGGGCCGTTGGGGGAGGAGGCAGGCCGGTACGCCCGGCGCTTCCGGTGGCCGGGCCGGCAACCGGCGAGCCACGACGCCGCCCCCTCGCAAAAAGCGCCTCCGCAGTCGCCCTCGGCTCTCCGGCACGACCTCTCCTTTCGTCATTCCGGGCAAGGCGAAGCCGCGACCCGGAACCGGAGAGCCACAGAGTCTACCTCTATTGGCAAAGCACCTCCGCAACCGCCCTCGGCTCTCCGATCCCGGTTCGACGCGATGCGCCGTCCGGGAAGACGATGGAAGAGTTGCGCGGGATCGCGCCGGCTGGCCCACCGCCCCATCACGACTGCTCTGGGAACGAATGGCCCCCGGATCTCCGGCTTCGCCTGCGCCGGGGTGACGTCAGAGAGGGAGGCACCGCCACGCGCTACCGCGGCCCTCGCCGAGCATCAGGCTGCGCACGGGACCGACCGGGCGGCCGAAAGGATGCCAAGCCGCTCCTCGCCGCTCTGCCGTCATCCCGGGCAAGCGCAAGCGCGACCCGGGATCCATTGGCACCCTGAGCAGCAGCCAGCAGGCCAGAGCGCCCACAGCGCGCTCCCGCCCCTGCGGAGGGCTAGCCGCGCAGCCGATGGCCAGACCGGGAACCGGTGGCGCTGCAGGCGCGTAGATTGTCTGACAGGACGAACCAATCGGCCTGTTCGAGGCCGCCGTCTCGATTTCAGCGGATTTCGAGAGCGATTTTTGCAAAATTCTTATCGAAATTTGCGACGCTAGATCAGGTCGAATAATCTAATTATTTCAATATCATAAACCTGAAAATCACACACCCGCTCGATTTTTTCGAGACACTGCTCTCAATCGCCGCCCGCTACTTATACCCGTGGCGGAAGCCGCCTATCCCCGCCGGGGGAAATCATCTATCCCCGTTTTTGCAGCCCTCTGGCGCATACCGCCAAGACCCCGCTTCGGGGCACTTTGTCCCCGCTCCCGCAGCCCTCGCGACGCCCACGCGCCCCTCCCGTCGTCATTCCGGGCATGGCGCAGCCACGACCCGGAACCGGCGAGCCACAGAGGCTGCCTCTCTTGGCAAAGCGCCTCCGCTAACGCCCTCGGCTCTGCGATCCCGCATCTCCGCTGCGCTGCGTGCGGGATGACGCTGAAGAGGTGTGCGAGAATGATTGGAAGAACGCTTTCGAGCACGCCGACAGGCTCTCAAGCCCATCGCGACCGCTCTGGGAACGAGTGGCCCCCGGATCTCCGGCTTCGCCTGCGTCCGGGGTGACGTCGAAGAGGGTGGCGCGGCCATGCGTCGGCAGTCATGCGTCGTGCCGCTCACGCCTCACCAGCCTCCGCCCCGTCGAACAAATTTTCCGACAGACGAATACCATCTCCGCACACCTCTTCAAAGTATCGTATTTACTATCTAAAATAATTCATACGAAGAATCAATTTTATCTACACGTTCTAAGCGAGTATTTCTCACGAAATTCTAAGATAATTTCTTTCTGTGATTTAGAAAGACGATAATCCTCATTCTGAATAATAGATAGCCGATCGAAGTCGTCAAAATCCGTGAGTGCTACTATTTTCAAGAAAGTGAGATCTCCCACAACCGATTCGTCATCCAAAAGCTGATGGATCGCAGCGCTATTGATTTCCCCGACTTCTGCCAATCGGCACAGAGCCACCACTGCGGTTCGATAGCTTCCTGCCTGCCAGGTACGAAAAGACGAGTATTTCGGGGTGTCACGAGTCTCGAAGGCGGTTTTGGACGATCGAAATACCGCACGCAGAATAGGAAACGCTTCCTTGCCCAGAGCGGGAACACCAGCGAAGGCGAAAAAGGTCGCATCGATGGTGAGCGGATCATTCGCGAGCGTTGCCAATTGATTTTTGTGCTTCAAGAACTGGTCTGGCGGCAATTTTGCGATTGCGCGACCTGTGGAGCTCAAAGAGCTTCGAACTTTCTGGAGACCTTCGCTGTGCGCTATGTCTGCGTAATGCCGTGCGGCGGTAAACAGGCTCTCCGATAGAATAGACCATTGTTCAGTCGTATTCGGATTTAAGGCCTCGATCAGGCCAGGGGCGAGGTTGTGGGAAGCGAAGTCCTCCGACTCGATGAGGTTTCTCGCAATTTCAAAAGCGACTGCGGATCTATCATGTCCTTTTAGAACAACGCTTCTCACGTAACTCCAAACCACGGACTTTTGTTGAGTGGTGAGCTGCCCCTTCTTCAGGAGAGCCAGAACTCGGTTTCTGTAGGCCGGGTCTTGTAGAACGCTACGAGCTTCTAACAGTTGTTGTTCGGAGAGAAACAGATGCTCAAGCGCACGCATTGCCTGTATTGTGATCCTGCGACGGATGTACCCGCGTTCCGCGCTGGTTTGAGGTCCTCTTGCAATCGAAATTGGTGCCAAAATCGGCTTCGGCGGAAATGCGGAAGTCGCGGTAAATTGAAAGATCTTGGAATATTTCCCGTCCGAGAGCGCGAAAACGCTTGTTCTTTCGGCGTATATCGCCTCCGCAAAAGGATTAAACCCTAAAACTTTGATATTTTTGGTGGATTCTCTCTTATCACGTGTCACAAGGATAAGATCCGGCACAATTGTTTCGCCTAAAAATTTCCTGATGCAACGGCCATTCTCGGCAAAATACGTTCTCAAATCGCCAGCAATACCCCATGCGGGATATTCACAAGAACCCAAATTCACCGGTAAAAGCTCGAACGAGTTACCCTTGAATTCGATCGGAAGCTCACCTTCCGCGGGACCTTTCGAGAAGGTAACTTTACGTGCGCCAGCCAAGAAAATCAGCGTCTCGCAGACGTGACCGCATTTATTTGCCGAGCCTTCACCAATTACAAAAACCGACTTTCCTGAAAAATCAATACTCTGAATGATATCCTCCGATGTGAGAGTCTTGGCCGTTGCAGTCAAATGAATTTCCATGATTTGGCAAATAACGGCGGATAAACCCAACGCGAGCAGGATACTCAATATTATGCTTCTTCCGATCTTGGAAGGCCAAACATAGACTTGCAGGAAGTAGAATGGCAGCGAAAGAGCCAGCGTCAGACCAACGGTCGGAATTACCCCAACAATGACTGCGACAGGGATCGTGATAAGCCCCATCAGAAGATGGAGGGTAAAAGTGGACCCCGGACCAAGCATAAAAACACCATAAATCACGACGAGAAAAACAAACGCAGGATAGGCGAAGACGGAAAATCTGCTGTTTGACGTCATAGCACAGTCTCATTTCATTTATTTCTGATTTAAGCTTGCAAAAATTAATAACCCCAACGTAAAATTAAATCGTCTGGAGCAGGTTGATGTGGTTCCTGGATACTCCCACGCTGTTTGGCGAAGCGGATTGTTCGCGTTCCGTCCTGAGTTTCCTTTGCGCCGCGCCGAAACCCTTGGGCGAACTCTCTCCGGAAGGAGTAGCACGCCCCCTCACTCCTTCACCGGCACCACGGGTTCGTTCTTGGTCTGGCGAATGGTGAGGGCCGTGCGCACGCTGTCGACATTGGGCGTGGCGGTGAGTTCGCGGATGATGAAGTTCTGGAAGGCCTGGAGGTCCGGCACCACGCATTTCAGGAGGAAATCTACTTCGCCGGACAGCATGTAGCTTTCGCGTACCTCGGGCCAGCTCTTGACCTTGTCCTCGAAGGCGTTGAGGTCGCTTTCGGTCTGCGAATGCAGGCCGACCATGGCGAAGGCGGTGACGTCGTAGCCGAGCTGCTTCTCGTCCAGCAGGGTGCGGTAACCGGTGATAAGTCCGGCCTCCTCCAGCGCGCGCACGCGGCGCAGGCAGGGCGGTGCGGAAATGCCGACGCGCCGCGCCAGCTCCACATTGGTGATGCGGCCATCCGCCTGCAGCTCTTTCAGAATGTGCCAATCAATCGCGTCGAGGCGAATTTTCACGCTGGTCTCCTTCACAAATCGCTGGCACAGACATGTCGTCACCCCATCCGCCACCGCGGCGGCCGGGCCGGTCGCCTCGCCCACGTTCCGGCAGGCGGGAGGACCGGCCGGACGGGCAAGGGACGCGGTGCCAGGCACACGATGGGGCCGACAGATCGTGCCTCCTGTTCATCCGGGCACTTATGATTCTTTGCCGAAACCTGCAATACTATATCAACACAGGTCATGACGAAGAAATATCCGGAAAGCGAAACCTCACAGGAACCGGCGGCCGCCTGGGTGCTGACCGACGGGAAGGCCGGCGACGAGACCCAGTGCCTGGCCGTGGCCGAAGCCCTGGGGCTGGCGGCCGAGCGTCGGCGCGTGGCACCGCGCGCGCCCTGGTCCTGGATCATGCCGCGTCTCGGCCTGATCGACCCGCGCGAGGCGCCCTCGCGCCCCGGCAGCCCCATCGCCCCGCCCTTTCCCGATCTCGTCATCGCCTCGGGGAGGCGCGCGATCTCCTATCTCGCCCGCATCAAGCGTGACAGCGGCGGGCGCACCTTCACCGTGTTCCTGAAGGATCCACGCACCGGCACCAAGGCGGCGGACCTGATCTGGGTGCCCGAGCACGACCCCTTGCGCGGGGACAACGTGATCGTGACGGCAAGCGGCCCGCACCGGTTCTCGCAAGACCGCCTTGCCGCCGCGCGGGCTGCGCCCCTGCCGGACATCGCCGCCCTGTCCCATCCGCGCGTGGCCGTACTGGTCGGCGGCGACAGCCGCAACCACCGTTTCACCGACGGGGACATGGCGGAGCTTGCGCGCGGGCTGGCGCAGATCGCCGAGGATGGCGCCGCGCTGATGATCACCGCCTCCCGCCGTACCCCGCCGGCGCTGGCGCGCGCGCTTCGCAAGCTCGCGGACAGCGGGCCGCATGTGATGTGGGACGGGCACGGGGACAATCCGATGCTCGACTACCTTGCCAATGCGGACGCGGTGGTGGTGACGGCGGACAGCGCCAACATGGTCGGCGAGGCGCTGGCGAGCGGGCGGGCAGTACATGTTTTCCACCCCAGCGGTGGACACCGCAAATTCGATGCGTTTCTGGGGGCAGTTTCGGCAAGGAACGCCGTGCACCCCTTTCCCGGACCGCTTAAAGTGACTACCTGTGAGCCGATGGATTCTACCCCCGTGATCGCCAAGGCGATCCGGCAGCGCTTGGCGGCGCATCGCGCGAGCTTCGCGCAAGAACCGACCGGCGAACGAACATGACAGGCAAGGACGACGAGGCGATGGCCGAACAGCACCACAAACTCCTGATCGTCGGCTCCGGCCCGGCCGGCTACACCGCAGCCGTCTATGCGGCACGCGCCATGCTGGAGCCGGTGCTGATCACCGGCATCCAGCCGGGCGGCCAGCTGACCATCACCACCGAGGTGGAGAACTATCCCGGCTTCGCCGACCCGATCCAGGGTCCCTGGCTGATGGAAGAGATGCGCAAGCAGGCGGAAAACGTCGGCACGACAATCGTTTACGACACGATCCTGTCGGCCGACCTGTCGGTTCGTCCGTTCCGCCTGACCGGGGATAGCGGCACGGTCTACACCTGCGACGCGCTGGTGATCGCCACCGGCGCGCAGGCCAAGTGGCTGGGCATCCCGAGCGAGCAGGAGTTCATGGGTGCCGGCGTGTCGGCCTGCGCCACCTGCGACGGCTTCTTCTATCGCGGCAAGGAAGTCATCGTGGTCGGCGGCGGCAACACCGCCGTGGAAGAGGCGCTGTATCTCGCCAACCTCGCCTCCAAGGTGACGGTGGTGCACCGGCGCGATTCCTTCCGCGCGGAGAAGATCCTGCAGGACCGCCTTGCCCGTAACGACAAGATCGAGGTGATCTGGGACAGCGTGGTCGAGGAAGTGCTGGGCGGCGGCATGCCGAAGGCGGTCACCGGCGCGCGCATCCGCAATGTCCACACGGGCGAGACCCGCGACATTTCCGCCGACGGCTTCTTCGTCGCCATCGGCCACGCGCCGGCGGCCGAGCTGTTCAAGGAGCAGCTGAAGATGAAGCCATCCGGCTACATCTGGACCGCGCCGGACAGCACGGCGACCTCCATCCCCGGCGTTTTTGCCGCCGGCGACGTCACCGACGAGATCTACCGCCAGGCGGTGACAGCGGCCGGCATGGGCTGCATGGCGGCCCTGGAATGCGAGCGCTTCCTCGCCGAACTGGAGATTGCGGAAGTGCAGGCCGCCGAATAGGCTGTCTTCCGGGAGGCTTCGGCCTAAATCGCTGGAAACTGACGAGAACAGGCAGAGGGTGTCGTGCCGCTTGACTGGGACAAGCTGAGGATTTTCCACGCGGCCGCGCAGGCCGGCAGCTTCACGCATGCCGGTGACATGCTCAACATGAGCCAGTCGGCGGTCAGCCGGCAGGTCAGCGCGCTGGAGCACGACCTGAAGGTCCCGCTGTTCCACCGGCATGCGCGTGGCCTGCTGCTGACCGAGCAGGGCGAGGTGCTGTACCGTACCGCGCGCGAGGTGTTCATGAAGCTGGAGGCCGCGCAGGCCCGGCTGACCGACAGCCGCGAGAAGCCCACCGGCGCCCTCCGCATCACCACCACCGTCGGCCTCGGCTCCACCTGGCTGACCGAGCGGCTCAACGAGTTCATCGACCTCTATCCGGAGATGGACCTCAGGCTGATCTTCGACGACGACGAGCTCGATCTCGGCATGCGCGAGGCGGACGTGGCTATTCGCCTGCGCCAGCCGACCCAGCCGGACCTGATCCAGCGCAAGCTGTTCACCGTGCATTTCCACGTCTATGCCGCGCCGAGCTACATCCAGCGTTTCGGCGCTCCGAAGTCCGTCGCCGCCCTCGACGGCCACCGGATCGTCACCTTCGGCGAGCATGCCCCGCCCTATCTGCGCGACATGAACTGGCTGGAAACCGCCGGTTTGCCGCCGGGCGAGCAGCGGCGTTCGGTGCTGCGCGTCAACAACGTGGTGGCGATCAAGCGTGCGGTCCAGCGCGGCATCGGCATTGCCATGCTGCCCGATTATATCAACGAGGACAGTTCCGGCCTCGTGCAGCTGCTCCCCGAGGCGGAGGTGCCGAGCTTCGACACCTATTTCGTCTACCCTTCCGAGCTGAAGAACACTGCGCGCATCGCCGTGTTCCGCGACTTCCTGCTGGCCAAGGCAGAGCGCTGGACCTACTGAGCCAGGCTCGCCGCGCGCCCCGTTCTTGCTGCACCGCAAAATTGCGAAACAGGCCGCAACGCACCCCTCCATGCGGTCATTCGAGCATCCTTGCGAGCAATCCTGCGAACATTTCGAATGCCGACGCAGCAGGCATCGGCGTTTCCGCTGCCGCATCCGGCGGCACGGAGCAGCTGCGACAGGCTGCCGCACTGGCGTGAAATCAGGCACTTCGCCCGCCATCCGGGCACGATATCCGGCCGACATGAACCCTTACGCAGGGCTGACGCGACCGCCTTGCGGAATATGCATAGCAGCCCTGCAAGAGTGCTTCTTGCATAGGCGCGTTGTGCACTGCATATAAGCAACAGGCTGTTGGTCTGCTTCGTCGCTACCTCCTCCCAGCGACGTATGATGCGACCAGCTGTTCCCCTCTGGAAGGTGATTTCGCCACGCATGTGGCAAAATCGAATAACTGCCGGGCCTCTTGGCCCGGCATTTTTTTTGCCCGGATCACAGCCGCTTGACATGCTGAGGACAGGGCCTGTCGTTTTCGACTGCCCTCCCATTATGCCACCAGCCCCCAGGCGGTGGATTAGATTTCCGGCATACCGGCGCCTTGCCCGGGACGCCGCGCCAAGCAAAAGGCCCGGCGCAGAGCACCGGGCCTTCGGATCGTCTGGAGAGAGCGGCCGAGCGGCGCGCATCCCTCACATGTAGAGGTTCTCGCCCTCCAGCCCCTTGTAGAGGGTGGCGACCTGCTCGCCATAGCCGTTGAAGAGCTGGGTCGGCACCTGCTCGCCCGTCGGCAGCAGCTGCTCACGCGCCTGGCTCCAGCGCGGATGCGAGACCTCCGGATTGACGTTGGCCCAGAAGCCGTACTCCGCCGACTGGATCTCTTCCCAGAAGCTCACCGGGCGCTCCTCGACGAAGGAGAAGCGGACGATCGACTTGATCGACTTGAAGCCGTATTTCCACGGCACCGCAAGGCGCAGCGGCGCACCGTACTGCTTGGCGAGCGGCTTTCCGTAAACGCCGGTGACCATGAAGGCGAGCTCGTTGGTCGCCTCGGCCAGAGTCAGCCCTTCCACATAGGGCCAGGGATACCAGGACGCCCGCTGGCCGCTGGCCGTGTCGGGATCCATGAAGGTCTCCATGCGCAGGTACTTCGCCTCCGGCTTGGGCGAGGCAAGACGCACCAACTCGGCAAGGGGGAAGCCGGTCCAAGGCACCGCCATCGCCCAGGCCTCGACGCAGCGGAAACGGTAGAGCCGTTCCTCCAGCGAGACCTTCTTCATCAGATCGTCGAAATCCAGCACCTGCGGATTGTCGCAGAGCCCGTCGATCTTCACCTCCCACGGGCGGATCTTCAGCGCCTGCGCGGCGGAGGCGATCTGCTTGTGCGAGCCGAACTCGTAGAAATTGTTGTAGACGGAGGTGACGCCTTCCGGCGTGATCTCGCGGTCGAGCGTATAGGCCTCGTTGCGGTTTGCCGGATAGAGCCCCGCATTGGGGTCTTCCTCGGCAAAGGCGTGGCGCGGGAGCCCTGCCCCGCCGGCGATGGAAGCGCCGGCGATGCCGAGCCCGGCAAGAACCGAACGGCGATTGAAGAAGACGGCCTCGGGCGTCGCCTCGCGCTCGGGCAGTTCCCAGCTGCGTTTGCGGATGATGTTCATCGTGATGCGTCCTCTTCCAGTCCCTTCAGGACGCCCTTTGCAGACGTCTGACACCGTTTGACCTAGCGTGCGCACCCCATCCCGGCAAATCAAGTGCGGTTGAACGGCCCGTGCGGACCCCGTGAGCGAGCGCCGCCGGCACCCGGTGTCACGGCATCTCGCGCAGCCGGTGGCCCGAGGCTTCCTGCCCCGCCGAAGCAGGCAGGAAGGCGAATATCGGCACGGAGATCAGCGCCAGCACCGCTGTCACCGCAAAGGCGACATGGAAGTTGACGAGGCCCAGCGTGTCGCCGGTGACCCAGCCCGTCGCCTCCAGCACGAAGCCGGCCAATGCCACGCCCAGCGCCAGCGAGACCTGCTGGAACACCGAACTGAGCGCCGTCGCCTGACTGGCCTCGTTCTCCTCGATGCTGGTGAACGCCAGCCCGTTCGACGAGGTGAAGAGGAAAGAGCGGGTGAGACCGGCGCCATAGAGCACCAGGACGAAGATCCAGATCGGCGTGCCGGGCACGAAGCCGATCATGGCGAAGGTGAGCAGCGCGCCGCCCAGCGAGGCGATCACCAGCGCCATGCGGAAGCCGACGGCCGCAAGAGCCCGCTTGACGATGAACTTCATCGAGATGGCGCCGAACGCCCCGGTGAAGGTGATGAGGCCAGACTGAAAGGCGTTGTAGCCGAAGCTCGTCTGCAGCATCAGCGGCATCAGGAACGGCATGGAGCCGGACGAGATGCGGAAGATGTTGGTGCCCAGCACCGTCAGGCCGAAGGCGCGGTTGCGCAGCAAGGCCGGATCGAGGATCGGGTTCGCCCGCCGCCTTGCATGCAGCAGATAGGCAAGCAGGGCGGCAAAGCCGATGATCGTCGTCACAAGTCCCACCGCCGGCGGCAGGGCCGGCAGGCTGATTACCGACAGGCCAAAGACGATGCCGGCGGCCGCCGTTCCGGTCAGCAGGAAGCCGGTCCAATCGAGCTTCGAGGTCTCGCGCCTCGGGATCTCCGGCAGGTAGATGCTGCAAAGCCAGATGCCGGCGAAGCCGATGGGCACGTTGATGATGAAGATCCAGTGCCAGGACAGATAGGTGGTCAGGAACCCGCCGAGCGGCGGCCCCGCCATCGGACCGATCAGCCCGGGAATGGTCATCAGCGTCATCGCATGCACCAGATCCTTCTTCTGGAAGGTCCTGACGAGAATGAGCCGGCCGACCGGCACCATCATCGAGCCGCCCATGCCCTGCAGGAAGCGCGAGAGCACGAAGGTCAGCAGAGAATTGGAGAAGGCGCAGGCGACCGAGCCGATGACGAAGACGACGATGGCCCAGCGGAACACGCGCTTGGCGCCGAACTTGTCGGCCACCCAGCCGCTGACGGGAATGAAGATGCCGAGCGCCACCAGATAGGACGTCAGCGCCAGCTTTAGCGCAATGGGGCTGGTGCCCAGGTCCTCAGCGATCACCGGCAGCGAGGTGGCGATGACGGTGGAATCCATCATCTCCATGAAGAACGCAAAGGCGATGATGAGGGGGATGCTGTTCATGTCGACCGGAGGCGCGGCAGGGGAAGGGATCGGGGCCGCACGTCCTCAATAGCCCGAAAGCGATTGTCTGCAAATGCATGAAACGGCAAAAGTGCCGCGACCGGAGAGCTGAGAGACCGGGCAGAGCCCGGCCCTCCTGCCCGTTGTCGGCGCGATCAGGGCACGCCGGAAATCCGGTAAATCCCCCCCTCGCCCTCGTCGGTGGAAAACCACAGGGCGCCGTCCGGCCCATTGCGCAAGGTGCGGATGCGCCCGTACTCGCCAGCGAGCAGCCAGTCCTCGGCAACGATCTTGCCGTCCGCCACTGCGAGCCGCGAGATCAGTTGATCTTTCAGAGCCCCGACGAACAGGTTTCCGCGCCACTCCGGCACTGCATCGCCGGTGTAGAAGGCCATCCCCGACGGGGCGATGGACGGATCCCAGTAATACACTGGCTGTTCGTAGCCCTCCGCCTCGGTGCCGACGCCGATGCGGAGCCCGGAATAGTGGCGGCCGTAGGAGATCACCGGCCAGCCGTAGTTCTTTCCCGCTTCCGGAATGTTGATCTCGTCGCCCCCCCGTGCCCCATGCTCCACGATCCACAGCCTTCCGGTTTTCGGCTCGATGGCCGCGCCCTGGATGTTGCGATGACCGATGGACCAGATCTCCGGCAGGGCCTCGCCACTCCTCGCAAACGGATTGTCGGGCGGGATGGACCCATCTGCGGCAATCCTGAGCACGGAGCCGGCATGATCCTGCGGATCCTGCGCACGGTCCTGCTGGCCGCGGTCGCCCAAGGTGACGAAGAGCGTGCCGTCGGGCGCAGAAACGATGCGCGAGCCGAAATGCCGCCCGCCGGACGTCTTGCGGTTCATGCTGACGAGGACCTTCACGTCCTCCAGCTGCGCGGCACCGTCTGTGACCACAAGACGGGCGCGTGCGGCGGCCGTGCCTGTCCCGCCCGGCCCCGGCTCGGAGAATGTGAAATAGATCGTGCGCGTGTCATCGAAGTCCGGAGCGGCAACGACATCCAGCAATCCGCCCTGCCCGGAGGCACGAACCTCCGGCACGCCGGCGACCTCGATGCGACTGCCGCCATCGGGCGAGACGATGAGCATCCGTCCCTCGGCCTCGTTCACCAGAAAGGAGCCGTCTGGAAGAATGTCGAAGCCCCAAGGATAGGACAGGTCGCCGACGACCTGAGTGACCGAGAAATGGGTGTCGCCGGACGTATGCACGGTCTGGGCGGAAACGCTGACGCAGGCGGCGGCAAGAACTGCGCTGCCCGCAAGAACGGTGGTGACCAATCGCAAAGACATTCTCCCTCGGCATGAAATCCGAACCCCGCGGAAAATAGCTAGGGTGCGAGCAAGCGAAGACAATCTATCATTGTAAAAGAACGGGCGGGGCGCGCCAACGGCACGCCCCATGCCCCTGTCGTGTCACGCGGCCTGACGGCCGTGCCGGGCAAGCACCAGATCCGCAGCCTTGCCGGTCAGCTCCGCCAGGTGATCGAAGCGGCTGGAATAGGTGGCGACACCCGCCGTCGCCGAGCGCAGCTCGACGATGAGGCCGGACAGCTCGGTCGCCGGCATCAAGGCCTGCACCTCGTCCCAACCGCTCCATCCCGGCCTTGCATCGAAGCCGAGCAATTGCCCGCGCCGCGCGGAGACGATGGCATTGATCCGCGCCGTCGCCTCGCTGGGACAAGCGATGGTGACCTGGTGGACCGGCTCCAGCAGAACCGGCCGGCAGTCCGGTAGCCCTTCGCGCATCGCCTGGATCGCCGCCATGCGGAACGCCTGGTCCGAGGAATCGACGCTGTGATAGGACCCGTCGGTGAGTGTCACCGCGATGTCGACGGTGGGAAAGCCCAGCGTTCCGGTCTTCAGCGCCTCCTCGACACCGGCCCGCACCGACGGGATATACTGCTTGGGGATGACGCCGCCGGTGATTGTGTCGTCGAAGACGAAGCCCTCGCCGCGCCCGAGCGGGCGGATATCGATGGCGACATCGCCGAATTGGCCATGGCCGCCCGACTGCTTCTTGTGCCGGGCACGCACGGAAGCCCCAGCGCGGATCGTCTCGCGATAGGGGATCGCCGGCTCCCCGGTCTCCACCGCAAGGCCGTATTTGGCGGTCAGCCGTTCCAGCGCGACGCGCAGGTGCATCTCGCCCTGACCATCGAGACGGGTCTCGCCGGTGTCCTGGGCCTGCGTGACGACAAGCGCCGGATCCTCCTCGCAAAGCTTCGCAAGCGCCGCGGATAGCTTTACTTCGTCGCGGCGCTCGCGCGGGGAAATCGCAAGGCCGAGAACCGGCTGCGACATCTCCAGCGGAGCGAGCTGCGGCGCCGGGGCCGTACCGCCCAGCGTATCGCCTGTCCTGACGCCATCGAGCTTGCCCAGCCCGACCGTATCGCCGGCCTCCGCCTGCGGGCGTTTGGTCGCCTGCTGCCCGTTGACCCGGTAAAAGCCGGAAATGCGCACCTGCTCGCCGTCGGGCCGGGTCAGCGTGTCGGCATCGGCAAGCGTGCCCGCGAGCAACCGCGCGATCGACAGCTTGCCGGCATGCAGCGTGTGCACCGTCTTGAAGATCTGCACGATCGGGCCGGCCTCGTCGTCGATGCCGAGGCGCGCGCGCGTGGCGGCAACACCTGGCGCATCGTGGCGCAGCGCCTTGAGCAGCCGGCCGATGCCGTTGCCGTGCTCTGCAGAGCCGAACAGCACCGGGCAAATCAATCCCCCGCGCATCTCGGCGCCGATATCGGCGAAGATCCGCTCGCGCTCGGGCGAGATATCCTCCAGCAAGGATTCCATCAGAACGTCGTCGTGATCGGCCAGCGTCTCCAACATCGAGAAGCGCGCCTCCACCTCCCGCGCCATGGCCTCGTCGGGGATATCGATCAACTGGCTTTCGGCATGTTCGCGGTAGACATAGGCCCGCTCCAGCGCCAGATCGATGAAGCCGGTGGCGATGCCATCGTTCCAGATCGGGATCTGGCGCAGAACCAGTGGCACCGCCGAGGCCGGCTGCAGCATGGCCAGCACGTCGCGCAGCCGCGAAGACGTGCGGTCGATCTTGTTGAGGAAAAGCAGCCGCGGGATGCCGCGATCTTCCAGCTGCTTGAGGATGACCTGCAGCGCTGGCACCTTCTTCTCGTCGGCCTCCGCGACGACGATGGCGAGGTCGATGCCGGGCATGACCCCGGCCATGTCGCCGAGAAAGTCGACGGCGCCGGGGCAATCGAGAAAGGTGAAGCGCTCGCCCAGATGCTCCGCCTCGGCCACGTTGACCTCGACGCTCATGGCATGGGCCCTGGCTTCCGGTGCGCCGTCGCCCACCGTGTTGCCGGCTCCCACTGTTCCCTGTCTTGCTATGGCCCCCGTGCGGGCGAGCACCGCTTCCAGCAGCGTGGTCTTGCCGCTGCCGAACGGCCCGAAGATCCCGATGCACCGGGGCCCCGTTTCCCTGCCGCCGGCTGCACCGCCATTCACCCTGTCTGCGCCCATGTCGCGTCTCCTTCTCCCGTCGGCCCCGCAGGGCCGCTTGTTGTCAGGAGGAGCCGGGCGCGGCTGACCTAGCGGCACCGCGCACCGGCGCCGCCGCCCGCCGACAGCGGGCGGACGTTGATCGTCGCGCCGATGCCGCAGCGAACGCAAGGGAAACCTGTGCCGCACTGCGGCAATCCGGGCGCTTGGGGCCCGCAACCACGCACAAAAGAAACGGCCGGCGACATCGCTGCCGCCGGCCGGAGGAAAGGCTCGAAAGCGCCTTGCGCGGCTTACTTCAGATTGCCGCAGAAGCGCTGGATGCGGGTGCAGGCTTCCTCAAGCGCCTCGGTCGAGGTCGCGTAGGAGATGCGGAAGTTGGGGCCGAGACCGAAGGCCGATCCCTGGACCACGGCAACGCCCTCGCTCTCCAGCAGCTCGGTGACGAAATCCTCGTCGGTCTCGATCACCTTGCCGGACGGCGCGGTCTTGCCGAGCGTGCCGGCGCAGGACGGGAAGACGTAGAACGCGCCTTCCGGCGTCGGGCAGCTCAGGCCCTTGGCCTGGTTCAGCATCGACACGACGAGATCGCGGCGGGCCTTGAACACCTCGTTGTTGGCCGGGATGAAGTCCTGCGGGCCGTTCAGCGCCTCGACCGCCGCCCACTGGGCGATGGAGCTCGGGTTGGACGTCGACTGGGACTGCACCTTGGCCATCGCCTTGATCAGCTCGACCGGGCCGCCGGCATAGCCGATGCGCCAGCCGGTCATGGCATAGGCCTTGGAAACGCCGTTCACCGTCAGCGTGCGGTCGTAGAGCTTCGGCTCGACCTGCGCCGGGGTGGTGAACTCGAAGCCGTCATAGACGAGGTGCTCGTACATGTCGTCCGACATCACCCACACCTGCGGATGACGCAGCAGCACATCGGTCAGCGCCTTCAACTCGTCGCGGGTATAAGCGGCGCCCGACGGGTTGGACGGCGAGTTGAAGATGAACCACTTGGTCTTCGGCGTGATCGCCGCTTCCAGCGCCTCGGCGGTGATCTTGAAGGTCGACTTGTCCGCCTCCACGATCACCGGCTCGCCGCCGGCCAGCAGCACCATGTCCGGGTAGCTGACCCAGTAAGGGGTCGGCACGATGACCTCGTCGCCCGGATTGATGGTGGCGATCAGCGCGTTGTAGAGCACCTGCTTGCCGCCCGTGCCGACGGTGATCTGCGACGGCTCGTAGGAGAGGCCGTTCTCGCGCTTGAACTTGGCGCAGATCGCCGCCTTCAGCTCGGGGATGCCGTCGACGGCCGTGTACTTCGTCTTGCCCTCGGTGATCGCGGCGATCGCCGCCGCCTTGACGTTCTCCGGCGTATCGAAATCGGGCTCGCCCGCGCCCAGGCCGATGACGTCGCGCCCGGCGGCCTTGAGTTCGCGAGCCTTGTTGGTCACGGCGATGGTAGCGGACGGTTTGACGCGCGAAAGTGCGTCGGCGATGAAGCCCATGATGCTCTCCCGATGAGGCAGGTGCCCGATGAGGCAGGTGGTTGAAGGCGCGCGGGAGACTACTTCCCGCGCTCCTGCCATGCAAGGGAGGATGGCCGCAATCTCGCGGATTTCCGCGGAAGCCGGCTCGCCGCCGGCTATCGGCTTCAGCCGGCCAGCATGCCGCCGCCGCAATGGGCGCCATGAACGCGGATGTCCGCTTCGCCCAGGTGCAGCCCAAGGGTCGACAGCACGCCGTAGACGACCGCATCCAGCGGCTCTGCCACGGTGCCGAGCAGATCGCCCACCGCCGCCAGCAGCGGTCCGGGCAGAACGAGGCCCAGCGTCACGACCTGCACCTCCATGTCGAGATTACCGACCAGGGTGCTGACCAGAGAGCTGATCACGGAATTGGTGCTCACTCGCTTCACCGTTCCGCGCTCGATGTCGAGGCCGGTGAAGTTCAGCCGCGTCTCGGCAAGATTGCCGGCCGTGACATGGGCACGCCCGTCGACCCGGATCAGCGATGCATCGATGATCTTCGCCCGCGCCAGCTGCGGCGTGCGCGAGAAATCGTTCAGGTCCGCATCGCGCAATTCGCCGATCCAGGCCTCGGCGATGCCGGGCCGCGCGGCCACGGTCACCCGGGACGGCCCGCTCGAGGAACAGGCCATCGAGGCAAGTTGCGCCTGTGCATGGGCAAGGTCCAGCACGAGCGGCAGGTTGACGCTCAGGTTCTTCAGGAGCCCCTGCCCGCCCATGGAAGCGACGATCCGCAGCCGTGCCTGCGCGGTCCGCACGCGGGTCGAATTGGGGCCGATGGCGATCATCGCCGTGCGCTGCGGCATTTCGCCGATGGCAAGGTCCACCTTGAGGCCGAGCAGGCCCGGCACCTCGGCCCCGAGATCGATCTGCACCTGCCTCTTGCCATTGGCCAGGATCGCCGAGGACGACAGGATCTGCATCGCCGAGACGCGGGCATCGAAGCCCGGTGCCGGATCGCCGATGGCGACGGTCGAGAACGGGCCGAGGTCGATCAGCGAGGACAGGGGAACCTTCGCCCCGAGCCCCCCGCCGAGCAACAGCCGCTTGAGAGCAAGGTTGGCCGCTGCATCGCCGCTCTCACCCGTCACCTTGGCCATTGCGGCGACGAGATCGCCGGCGGTGACGGACGCATCCAGCACATCCTGGAAGGTGCCGGCCTTCAGGTCGATCTGGGATGCGACCGCATCCATCATCCGTGCCACCTGAACATCGGCCGAGGCCAGGCCCTGGTAGTCCATCACCGTCAGCTCGACCCGGGTGCCCAGCAGCTTGCCGAGCAACTGGTTGGCGACGCCGTCGCGAAGAGCCAGCAGGCGCGAACCGACCGAAAATGCGGCCAGTTCGGAATTGGCTGCCAGGGACCGGACGCCGAGCGTCGCCGTCTGCGCGTTGAAGACCTTGGCGAAGTAGAGGCGCCCGGCCTTTTCCAGCGACACCTGGACCGCGTTGTAGGGGGTCGCGTTGGCGGCGAAACGCTGGGTGTGATCGATCTGCGGATCGGCGACATAGCGGCCGCGCACGATGGTGTAGCGGGCATCCACCTGGTTGGCGGCAAGCGTTGCTGCGACCGCCTCCTCCGCGCGTGCGATATCCGAGGCGCCGGCCACGGCGGCGATGTCGGCAACCCCCTGCAGAGACCGCCGCTCCAGATAAAGCGAGGCCATGTCGATGGCGATGGCCAGAAGTCCCATCATCACGAAGAAGAAGAAGCCGGTCATGATCGCGACCGATCCGGCGCGATCGCCGAAAAACCCGCCAGTGCCGCGCCAGCGTACCAGCCGCCTTGCGGCTTTCGCAGGAGCGGGAGAAGACGTGCCGGGAGGAACAGGGACGGGCATGGTCGGTCTCCTGGTCAATATCCGCCGCGCTTGATCACGGCGACACGCCGGATCGTCTGGTTCGGCAGAGGAAGAATGGGACCCAGGGTCCAGATCGGCAGGCGGCTGGCGTCATAGACAACCGCCACCCGGAACTGGGTGACATCGCCTGCGACCGGGCCCGCATCGACGGAGACGTTGCCGGCGTCGATCAGTGCGTACTGGCCGGCGTTGCGCTGTACGTGCTCGGTGACGATACGAACCCGCTCCTGGTCGGTCAGGCCCGCGATCGACGCTCGCGCCGCATCGGCGGCGAGCTGGGCGACACTGTGGGTGGCACCGAAATAGATGCCGTATGCGATGATCCCGAGCATCACCAGAATGAAGACGGGAAGAACCAGGGCGAACTCGACGGCGGACGCGCCAGACCTTGCACGCAGAAAATGTTTTAGAACTGCAAGCACCTCAGCCTCCATTCCTTCAGAATGGCGGTGCAACATGCTACGGCCGTGCGCAGCATCGTCATCGCGACGGGAAGCCCCCGTCTCTCAACGATGATGCCGAGAACTTCAAATCCATTCTCGGCAAATACTTTACTCACAAGCCACAACAATCAGACATGAAGCACCAATGAGGCAAGTATAATTCATATGTTCATATAAGATTGCGTAAACGTTGCGGTATGTTAATAATTTCCTTCCGCAACATTTTAGAAAATTAGAATAAGCACCTACGCAAACCAATTTCTATTCCGTAGAGGAAATTTGGCTATCGGTTTGATGTAGCGAAGGGTTTTTACACGCACAGGTCGGCAGGGTCGGATCGCACCCTCACCCGCGGGTGAGCCTGGGATGGCTGTCCGCCGTTAAAAAAAGTGCGTGCCGAAGGTGTTGAAAACGATGCGGCGCCCCACAGCCGGGCCGCAAAAACGACTCGGCCCGCAACAAAGCCCACCGTGCCCCTCATGCAGCCGCACATGGCACTGGCTGCGGGCACGAAGGGACGCGCGCGGTTCAGCGCCTCCTCTGGTGCCGGAGCAGTCTGAAGCTCGGCACAACGCAAAACACGCGCCGGGCTGTGCCGCGGCGCGTGTGAATGAGCAATCGCAGGAAGGGGAGTATGCGACCTAGTGCTTGGTCTCGATGAGCAGGTAATGGGTCGGGCCGCTCTCGATCAGCATGACCCGCATGCGTTTGCTCCGCGTCACGCCGTCGAAGCCGCTCACGGTCGCCTGCAGCGGCGTGCTGCCGCCCTTGCGCGCGTGTTCGATCAGGCTGACGAAGGTCTTCGGGTGCAGCATCGTCTCGGTGATGGGCGCCGATTCCATCAGCTGCTCGGTCACCGCGAAGGTCTTGCGCGCCGAATTGTTCGCCGAGACCAGCATGCGTGTGCGCACATCGATCACCAGCATCGGCGCATGGACGCAGTTGAATATCTGCTGGAAGTCGACCCCGCGCTCCTTCACCTTGGTCGCGGAGAAGACCACGCCGCCGAGACCCGCCGAGACCCGGAACGGGATCACGTCGAAGTTCAGCGTGAAGGAATCGCCGCTGGCCAGGAAGAAGCGCTTGCTGCCATCCATCGGCGCGCGCCGCGCCAGCGCGGTCAGCACCACAGACGCCAGCGTCTTGCCGACGCGATTGGGAATGTGCGCGATGTTGCGGCCGATGCACAGCGACGAGTCGCCGATCTCGAACAACTTGTTGAACGGGTCGTTCGCGTATCGCAGATACCCGAAACTGTCGACCACGAGCACCGCCTTCTCGCTGTCTTCCACCAGATGGCGGATGAGGGGCGCGACACCGCGAACCGCCGTACCGTTCGCCTCGTCCTCGACCTCCGCGCCGGACACGGCAATCACGAAGGTGCGCCCGCCCTCGACCTGATAGCGCATCGCCAACAGCGACAAGCCGGCGCCCAGATCGTCACCGCCGAGCTCGATCGGACCGGCCGTGCCGTTCTTCACCGCCTGCTGGATAAGTCCGAGGATCTGCTTCTGGTCGTTTTGCGCCATATGGCGCAATGCGGTCGACAGCGACGCCTCGTTCAGCCCCGAACGGTGTTCGAAATCGAGCGAGCGCGGCTCCAGCCAGATGACCCTCTTCGCCTGGATGTCGACCGTGAAGAAGGACAGGCCGGCAATCGACATCGCCGGCGCCCCATTGCCGGCATTTGCGGCAACCGCCGCAGCCTCGCCCTCCGCCTCGGTCGCGGCAACAGCCGCAGGCCGGGCAGTCTTCTCCATTGCATCCATTTGGCTTTTCCGGTTGCTCTCATGCGGGCCGGAATCGGCACGCACATGACCCTGATCTATCTGGGAATGATCCTGTCAAAAAAGCTCCTGATATTCGGTAAAGGGGACGCACCAAATTTACAGGATCTGTTAACCGGACCGCCACGGTTCTGCCGCGAAATGACACAGGAAGCGCCCGATTGGCGGCTTTGGGAAGTCCAACTCGCCAGTCACCTTCTCCCCATCAGGCAAGTCCGAATGGACGGAGAAAAGTCATGCGTTCCACATCCAGCTCGTCCCGCCGCCGTTCCGGCACCCGCTTCGGCAAGACGCTCAGCGCCCTTGCCATTGCCGTCCTCGGAGCTTTGCCCGCCCTGCTGATCGCCTCCGCCGCCCGCGCCTCCGGCAGCCTCGTCGTCGAGGACTGGACGATGGGCGTCCTGCTTGCTGCCTTCGGCAGCATGCTGGTGCTGGTGACCGTGCTCGGCAAGCGCCTGTCGCACGGTCTTCTGGCCAGCATCCGCTCCCGCTCGAACGACCACAGGAATTCGTGATGCGTACCCTCTCCCTCAGCGCCGCCGCGGGCCGCAGCGTCCGTGCCACCAGCCGCAACCGGAGCGACGAGGAACGGGCAGCCATGCTGCTGGCCACCGCCGTCGGCGTCGGCCTGCTCTTCGCCGCCTCGCTTACCCTGTTCGGCGGCCCGCTGACCCATTCGCTCAAGGACCTTGCCCCGCCCAAGGCCGCGGTCACCCAGGACCGCTGACGGCACGGGGACGCCCTGCGCCCTCTTCACTGGAAGGCCTGTCGCCCCGAATGAGGCCACTGGCAAAGCAACCCGTCAGCGCGTAGGCTCATCATGGCAAGCCGCCGGCAAGCCCACAGGGGATAACCTGCCGGCTCGCGACACGTTGTTGCGATGGATCAAGGTACCGGCTGCGGCTTGCAGCAAGTGTCCGGACAGGGACGGACTTCGGCACGAGACTGCGCGGCGCGATCCCCCGCCAGCCAGGCCGACACCGCCCCGCGCAAGACGGGAGCTGAATGCAAGCCATGGCGGTCAATCTGACACTTTCTCCGGCGACAATGCGCATGCTGGTCCAAAAGGCCCGCGCAGCCTCGGCCTCGGACCTTGACGGCGGTTATGAAGACGGCCGCGACCGGGAGATCGAGTTCGACACCGACACGCTTCAGGACAGCCATGCCCATGACGGGCTCGCCGAAGAGGAAACCGACGACCTGTCGGCCGAGGAATTGGCCGAACTGATCGCGGATCTTAACGTCGACGAGGCCGCCGAGCTTGTGGCCACCGTGTGGATCGGCCGCGGCGACTACGAAGCCGACGATTTCGAGCAAGCGGTCGACGATGCCCGCGACCGGGCCTTCCGATCAACGGCCAAATACTTGATCGGCATGCCGCTTTTCGCCGATCACCTGGAAGCCGGCCTGGACGCGCTGGACCTTTGACGCCGCAGCGTCACCCACAGGCAAAGACGATTTCTCTGGATATCCTCTCTCCCGCCTCCCTTCGCCATTTACACATTGTTAACCATGACGGTTAACTCTTCGTCGGCGAGGGAAGAGGTCGGAGATACCGCATGAACTTCACGGACCGCATACAGGCAGACGAGAACACCGACCTTCACGCCGATACGCTCAGCGTACAAAAGCCTTCACCCTGGCCGATCGCCCTTCGCGTCACCAGCGCTGCCTTCTTCCTGACGCTGGTCTTCTGCTACGCCTTCCCCAACGGCTGATTTTCAACGCTCCATCAAGGCGCTTGCGGGCGCTCCGCCTTTCCGGTAGCGGAGGCAGATGAGCCGCTCACTCGCCAACACGCTTCTGCTTCTGACCGCCCTGATCTGGGGGTCCGCCTTCGTGGCGCAGTCCACGGCGATGGAGCATGTCGGACCGCTGACCTTCACGGGCATCCGCTTCCTGATGGCAGCGCTCGCGGTCCTCCCCTTCGCCCTTTTCGAATCGCGCCTGCGCCGGGACCGGCCGCTCGACCTGCGAACCGCCGGTGCCTTCACCGCGCTCGGGCTGGTGTTCTTCGCGGCAATCTCCCTGCAGCAGATCGGCCTGCTCACCACCACGGTGACCAATGCCGGCTTTCTCACCGGCATCTATGTGGTGCTGACGCCGCTGGTCGCCCTGCTGGCCTTTCGCGAAAAACCGCATCCGGTGGTGTGGCCCGCCTCTCTGATCACGCTGGGCGGCATCTATCTGCTGGGCGGCGGCGCGCTGTCCGCGCTGACCACCGGCGATATCCTCATGCTCGTCTGCGCGATCTTCTGCGCGCTGCATGTCGGCATGATCGGCAGCGTGGTGCGCCACTACGCGCGCCCGGTCTTGCTGTCGGTCTGGCAGTTCGCGGTGGTTGGAACGGCAGCGATCATCCCCGGCCTGCTGCTTGAGCCGGTCAGCATGGGCGCTGTGATGGCAGCCGGCCCGGAGCTTCTCTATACCGGCCTTGTTTCCGGCGGCCTTGCCTTCACCCTGCAGGCCATCGGCCAGCGCTGGACGCGGGCGGCGGACGCCGCGATCCTGCTGTCCTCCGAAGCGCTGTTCGCCGCCCTGTTCGGAGCCCTGCTGCTGGGCGAGCGGCTGGGTCCGGCGGGGCTCGTTGGCTGCGCCCTGATATTCGCGGCAATCCTGGCGGTGCAGCTGGTGCCGATGTTCTCGCGCGCCCCGCGCGAGGTCGCGACAGGTCCCACCATCGTGCCGCCCGTCGTCCCGCCCAAGACCGAGCCGGCCAGCCCGGCCTGACAGCACGGGAGACGATCGTGACCGACACCGCCCCCGCATCCGCCCTTCCCCATTCCGGCAGGATCGATGCGCTGGACGTGGCGCGCGGGATCGCGCTCGCTGCCATGGCGGTTTATCACTTTTCCTGGGACCTGAAGTGGTTCGGCGTGGTCGACTGGCCCGTCGATTCCGGCCTCGGCTGGCGGCTCTTCGCCATATCCATCGCGGCGAGCTTTCTGTTCCTCGTCGGCGTCGGCCAGGTCCTCACCCATCGCAAGGGACTGCGGCTGGAGCGCGCCCTGCGCCGCGCCGGCAAGATCGCCCTTGCGGCCGCGGCCATCAGCCTGGCCACCTATTTCGCGCTCTCCGGACAATATGTCCGCTTCGGCATCCTGCATGCGATCGCCGCCGGTTCGCTGCTGGCGCTGCCGGCGCTTCGCGCGCCGCTCTGGCTGGTGGCCGGGCTGGCGATTGCCGCTCTCGCCTTGCCCCACGTCATTTCGCTGAGCTTTCCCGGCGATGCCTGGCTGGTGTGGACGGGCCTTCTCGCCGCCCCGCCGCTGGCGGTCGACTACGTGCCGCTCCTGCCGTGGATGGCGGCGATCCTGGCGGGCATCGTCGCGGCCCGGCTGGCGCTCGCCTTCGGGCTCTTCGCGCGCCTCGCGACCTGGACCGCACAGGGGCCGGCAACGCGTCTTGCCGCACTCGCCGGACGCCATTCGCTGCTCGTCTACCTGGTGCACCAGCCGGTCCTTTTCGGCCTGGTGTGGACGGCGGCGACCCTCGGCCTGACGCCGGACCGCTCGGCCGAGACCTTTGTCGAGCAATGCGTGCAGAGCTGTACCATCACCGGAGAGGAAGCCGCCTGCCGCGCCACCTGCAGCTGTACGGTGGAGAGCTTGCGCGCCGACGGCACCTGGGACGCGCTGCTCGCCCGGCCCGAGGACCCCGGCCTCAACGACCTGCTGGCCGAGCGCTACCGCATGTGCCGATCCCGGGCAAACTGAAGGCCCGGCTCTCACCGGAACGTGACACAGGTCACTTCGCCGCCCGCCTCAACCGGTCATTCTCATGCTACACTTATGACGCGATTGAGGAATATCGCGAGCGATGACGGCGATTGCGCAAGTCGTGCGGCAGGCCAGCAGGGCCCGGCGGCGGCGCAATGGCCGGAGGGGAGCCTTTGAATGATCCGGCAGGAATGGACCGTCGGCCTGATGACCGGCACGGTGCTCGACGGCAATATCGACGTGGCGCTGCTGCGCAGCGACGGCGAGACGATTTCCGAGTTCGGCCCGTGGACGCTGGCGCCCTATCCGGCTGACCTGCGCCCGCTGCTGGTCGAAACCCTCGCCCAGGCTGCCGACTGGGGTTTTTCCGGCGACGAGCCGGAGATCTTCGCCAAAGCCGAAGCCCGCATCACTGAAGCCCAGGCAGAGGCCGTCGCAGCCTTCCTGGAGGAGGTCGGCCTGCCGCATGCAGAGGTCGCCGCCGTCGGCTTCCACGGCCAGACGGTGCTGCACCGGGCTCCGACCGCGGCGCGGACCGGCCGCACCCGCCAGCTTGGCGATGGCGCGGCGATGGCCCGCCGCCTCGGCATCACCGTCGTCAACGATTTCCGCAGTGCCGACATGGCCGCAGGCGGCCAGGGGGCACCGCTTGCCGGCATCTATCATGCTGCGCTGCTGAAGCGCGCGGAAGCCGGCCCCGACACCGCCGTGCTCAATCTCGGCGGCGTTGCCAACATCACCTGGGTCGATGCAGCCGGAGTGCCGCATGCCTTCGACACAGGCCCGGCCAACGCCCCGCTCAACGACTGGATCGGCCGCAAGGGACGCGGCAGCATGGACCGCGACGGCCGCATCGCCGCCGCCGGACAAGTCGACGAGGACCGCCTCGCCCGGCTGCTTGAACACTCCTATCTGACCGCGCCCTACCCGAAGTCTCTCGACCGCAACGACTTCACCTCCGCCATGGCCGACGGCCTGTCGGACGAAGACGGCGCCGCCACGCTGACCGCCTTCACCGCCGGCGCGGTCGCCAAGGCGCTCGACCGGCTGCCGGCCCGCCCGCAGCGGCTGGTCCTGTGCGGCGGCGGGCGCCACAATCCGGTCATGCGGCGCGAGATCGCAGCCCGCGCCGGGGTCGAGGTGCTGATGTCGGAAGACTTCGGCTGGCGGGGCGATGCGGTCGAGGCCGAGTGTTTCGCGCTTCTCGCCGCCCGCACCTTGCGCGCCTTGCCGATCAGCTTTCCCACCACGACCGGTGTCGCCAGAGCCCAGGGCGGCGGGGTGATCCACACAGCGACGGCGCATGGGCAGACGAACACGCAGGCAAAGGCGGGCGGTTCATGACGCTCCGTCTCCCCGAAAGCCTGCGGCGGCGCCAGCCCGACGAAATGCTCGGCGACCTCTTCCGCGAGGAGGCCGAGACGGAGCGCGTCGCCACCCTGGTGCGCCTCAACAAGGCGCTCGCAGCCTCGCTTCAGCGACTGCAGGCGAGCGCTCGGCGGTTTCACGAGGCCGAACCGGAAGCTGCCGAGGACGCACGCCGGCGCTGGCATCGACGCCATGCGGAAGCTGGAGAGGCCCTGTGGAACGTGCTGATCCAGCGCGAGATATGCGGCCTGCGCCGACACGAGGCTTTTCTGCGCGAATTCGACGTGCCGCGCTCGGTCCAACTGCTGATGGGGCCGGCGGCAACGGCCATCGCCCCTCCCGATCCGCAACTGCCTGCCCACACCGCCCCCACCGCAAACGACCAGACACAGCGATCCGCATGACCTTTTCCTCCCCCCTCGCCAGTCTCAAGCCGTGGGCACGGCGCAACACCTTGAGAAATGTTCGCCCGCGTGAATGCAGGACCCTGCAACAACCCTTCCCACGCATCGGTTTGCCGGTATATGGACAGGGCATCCCGAACCCGCAGCGCCGGACAGCCGTGGCAACCATGAACAGACTTATTGCCCGAGGCCGGAAAACGGCTGTCAATGCGGTCCTCGCCACCGTGTTGCTCGCCTTCATGCCTGCGCCCGACGGATCCGACGGTTTTCCCGCCCTGACCAGCGAGGCGAACGCGGCAACCGCTGTCCCGCCGGGCAATCGTCATGCGACGCAGCCACGTATTCCCTTCGCCTCCGCCCGCCGCACCGCCGCCGGCAATGCCGGCTATGACGCCAAGTTCGAGCGGATCGTGGGCGTCCTGCGCCGCGACAGCCGGTTGATCCGCGACATCAAGCGCGTGGCCGGGCTCTACGGTATCGACCCGGTGCACATGCTGGGCGCCATCGTCGGCGAGCACACCTACAATTACGACAGCCTCGACAGTGCCCAATCCTATTACGTCAAGGCGCTGAGCTATGCGGGCATCCGCATGGAGTTCTCGCTCGGCGGAGAACATGTCGAGGACTTCGTGAAGCGCCCGCAATTCGAGCGCTGCAATGCCGGGCGCAAGGACACCAACACGCTCTGGAACTGCTACCAGCGGGTGTGGGACAGCACCTTCCGCGGCAAGCGCGTCGACGGCACCCGCTTTCCGCCGAAGACCTTCAACGAGGCATTCTTCCAGCCGCTCTTCGCCGGCCAGAGCTTCGGCCTCGGCCAGTTGTCGCCGCTGACCGTGCTGATGATGAGCGACAAGGTGGCCAAGACCAGCGGGCTGGACAAGCTGTCGCCGGCCAACGAGCAGGAGATCTATCGCGCGGCGATGGATCCGGGCCGCTCGCTCCACTACATGGCCGCGATCCTGCGAGACGCCATCGACGCCTACAAGGTCGTCGCCAATGTCGACATCTCGAAGAACCCGGGACTGACCGCCACGCTCTACAATCTCGGCGACCCCTGGGCGCGTGCGTCCGAGTATCGCCGCCGCCGGGCAGCAGGGACGCAGGCCTGGCCGGTCGAGAACTATTATGGCTGGCTGGTGAACGACAAGATCGAGGTGCTGCGCAGCCTGCTGTAACCAGGCAGGCCGGTCGCACGGGAAAAGCACCGTCCCCGACCTGCCCCCCAGCCGACATGCGGGCCGGCCGGAAGTGCCCGCCGGACCGCAACAGGGCTTGCTGCAAGGTGCAGCGCTCTCACCTCAGATACGGATTGGTCCGCCGTTCGTGACCGATGGTCGAGGCCGGGCCGTGGCCAGGCAGGAACGTGACGTCGTCGCCGAGCGGCAGCATCTTGTCGCGGATCGAGGCGATCAGCGTTTCGTGGTTGCCGCCGGGCAGATCGGTGCGGCCGACGGAGCCGGCGAACAGCACATCGCCCGAAATCGCGAACCGCAATTCGGGATCGAAGAACACCAGATGCCCCGGCGCGTGGCCCGGGCAGTGCAGGATCTGGAAGCTGCGCCCGGCCATAGTCAGAGCATCGCCTTCCGACAGCCAGGTGTCGGGCTCGACCGAGCGCACGTCGCCCACGCCGAACTCGCGCGCCTGCTGCTCCACCCTCTCAAGAAGCGGCCGGTCCGCCTCATGCGGGCCGAGCACAGGAACGGACAGCCGTTCGGCAAGCTCCGCCGCCCCGCCCACATGATCGATGTGGCCATGGGTCAGGACGATCTTTTCCACCTTGACCCCGTGCTCCTCCAGCGCGCCGAGAATGCGCTCCACATCGCCGCCCGGATCGATCACCGCACCGGCCTTGGTCTCGCGGTCGAAGATGACCGAGCAGTTCTGCTGGAAGGCGGTGACCGGGATGACGATGATCTGGATGGGGGGCTCCTGGCCCTGCATTTCCGACATGACGGCTCCCGTCGGCTGAATGGGATGAATGCGCCCGGCCGCTGGACTTGCGATGGCCGAACCTGCGGTCGCTGAAAGGTCTGCGCGCTCCCCCGGAGCCGCCACAGACACTGGCGCTCAGGTAACCCGCCCGCAGGTGGTCTGGCAACCGCCGGACACCGAAATGCCCGGCCGCGGGCGCCGCACCTGTCATTTCGGTCAGGGCAAATGCCGCTCGCCCCCGTCTCGCATTTGCGAAAATGCCGCCGGCGACACGGGTTGCAAGGGTTTTCCTTGCCCGGAAGCCTCACAAGACCGTATGATATACGCGCGGTTGGCAAGGCTGGAGCGGTGCGCGGGTGCCGAAATCGTGAGTTCGGACGGTTCGGCAAGACACAAGTCATCGAAATTGGTCACGCTGCACGGTCGCGGCGGAATTCCTCTGGGGAAGTCGTGCGACGGAGTGTGGCTGACAGCCGCATATGGAACCTGGCGTGGCAAGGACTGAGAAGGCAGCCCTGCGCCGGACGATGAAGATCTGCGAGCGGCTGCTGCGGCAGGCTCTTACAAGGTGATGTGAACATGGAAGACTGGCGTTCGGACAATCGTCGGCAGGGAAAGCGGCGCGGCGGTTCGAAGGACTATGGTGGGGACGGGGACGAATTCGACGCTGGTTTCGACCATGGCAAGCGCAACAAGCCCGAACGGGGCGGACGGCGCGACAGTTTCGGCGAAGCTGGTTGGACTGCTCCCGAGCCGGGATTCGTGCCGGAAGAGCCGTTTGCGTCGGGCGACCGCTTCGGCGGCGGTGGCGACCGCGGTCCGCGCGGTGGCGGTGATCGTTTCGGCGGCCCGCGTGAGGGCGGCGATCGCGGCCCGCGTGGCGGCGGTGACCGGTTCGGTGGCGGCGATCGCTTCGGCGGTGGCGGCGACCGTGGTCCGCGCGGCGGCGGTGATCGTTTCGGCGGCCCGCGTGAAGGCGGCGGCGACCGCTTCGGCGGCGGCGGTGATCGCGGCCCGCGCGGCGGCGGTGACCGGTTCGGTGGCGGCGATCGCTTCGGCGGTGGCGGCGACCGTGGTCCGCGCGGCGGCGGTGGCGGTGATCGCTTCGGCGGCCCGCGTGAGGGCGGCGATCGCGGCCCGCGTCGCGGACCTCCGGTGGAGCGCGGTCCGCGCCAGACTGGCGTCGTGAAGTTCTTCAAGTCCGACAAGGGCTTCGGTTTCATCATGCCGGATAACGGCGATGCCGATGTCTTCGTGCACATCTCGGCGGTCGAGCGCTCCGGCCTCACCAGCCTGGACAGCGGCCAGCGCGTCTCGTTCGAGACCGAGCCGGACCGGCACGGCAAGGGCCCGAAGGCCGTCGAACTGAAGATCGAGGAAGGCGGCGACGAGGAGGCGTAAGCCGCCTCGTATCGCTCGAACCTTACCGGGCTGCCGCGCCCCTGGCCTGCGGCACCCGAGCGAACAGACATGGCGGCGGCCAGCGATGGCCGCCGTCTTTCATTTTTCATGCCCCTTCACACAGCCCTCTCCCTCGCCACGCGCGCGGGAGACCTTCCTGCCCTCGCGCGCCTTGTGCCGTCCCGGCCTTGCAGCAGTCGCGAAATTGGAGGGCTTGCAAGGCGGGCGGCAAGCAGCCATAGACCGGACATGATCGACATTCGCCCCTTCACGCCCGCCGATACCGACGGAGCGCTCGCCGCAAACGAGGCGAGCCTGCCGGCGGTCAACAGCCTTGTCCCCGAGGAGCTGCGCGCCCTGGCGGCCCAAAGCCGCCACACGCTGGTCGCAGTGGGCCCGGACGGGGTCATCGGCCTGATGGTCTGCCTCGACGAGACGGCCGAGTACGACAGCCGCAACTTCGCCTGGCTGAAGGACAATCTCGGCCGCTTCTCCTATGTCGACCGCATTGCCCTTGCGCCGGCTGCGCGCGGGTCCGGCACCGGCGAGCGCCTTTATCGCGCGTTGCTCGCCCTGCTGGCCGCCGATCCCGACAGGGCGGCCCTGCCGCTCGCCTGCGAGGTCAACACGCGGCCGGCGAATCCAGGCTCCCTGCGCTTTCATCGGCGGCTCGGCTTTACGGAGATCGGCGCCAACGACCATGGCGACAAGGCGGTCGTCTACCTGGCCCGGGCGGTGGTGCCTGCGGAACAGCAAGGAGTTTCAGCGTGAACTATCGGCACGCCTTTCATGCGGGCAATATCGGCGATGTGCTCAAGCACGCAACCCTTGCCCGCATCCTCACCTATCTGAAGACCAAGGACACGCCCTTCCGGGTCATCGACACTCATGCCGGTCTCGGCCTCTACGACCTGACGAAGGGCGATGCCCAGCGCACCGGCGAGTGGAAGCAGGGCATCGCCCGGGTGCTGGAGACGCCGCAGCCGCCCAAGGTGGCCGAGCTGCTGGCGCCCTGGCTCGACGTGGTGCGCGAAGTGAATGGCGGCAGCGGCAAGCTGTCGCTTTATCCCGGCTCGCCGCTGCTTGCCCGCAAGCTGATGCGCGAGCAGGACCGGCTGACGGCGACCGAGCTGCATCCGCTCGATGCGGCCAAGCTCGCCGAACTCTTCGCCGGCGACTACCACACCAAGGTGATCGAGCTCGACGGCTGGCACGCGATCAAGAGCTTCGTGCCACCGAAGGAAACGCGGGCCCTCGTCGTCGTCGATCCGGCCTTCGAGGAACAGAACGAATTCGAGCGCATGGCCTCCGGCCTCTACAAGGCCTGGCGCCGTTTCGGCACCGGCGTCTACATGGCCTGGTACCCGATCAAGGACCGCAAGCTGGTCAAGCGCTTCTATGACGCCATGTCGGTCTCCGGCATCACCCGGATCTCGGTCGTCGAGCATTTCGCAGGCCGGCCGGCCCCCGACAAGCCGATGGCCGGCAGCGGCCTGATCATGATCAACGCCCCATGGGTACTGCGCAGCGAGTTGCAGACCCTGCTGCCCTGGCTGACCGAAACCCTGCAGCAGGGACGCGGCGCCGAGTGGAAGGTCTTCGACCTGACCGGCGAGTAGCAGCGGGCGAACGACCCGGTCGAGGCATCCGGGCGCTTGACCGGGGCAATCCGCTGACGCATCGTCCACGGGTTCAGTCCTGGCCGCCGAGGAGATCGCCGCATGACCGATTTTGCCCGCCCGCTTCTGCGCAGCCTGTCCGGCGCCGTCCTGGCCGTCGTCCTGGCCCTGCCTGCGGCCGCCGGCGAGCGGCCCTATTTCTCCTGGAACGGCGAGCCGCGCGTGCCCGACTGCGAGGCCATGTCCGTCCAGGGCGCCGTCATGGGCCACATTGCCGGCGCCGATCCGGTCTATAGCGGCGGCCTCAAGATCCGCGAGATGCATCGCATCGTCGAGACGGGCTACAAGGTTGACCAGCCCAGCCCCTATGCCCGCCGCTACTGCGAGGCGCGGGCGCAGATGAGCGACGGGCGCGAGCGCCGCGTCTACTACGCCATCATGGAGCACAGCGGCTTCGTCGGGATTTCCTGGAACCTCCAGGCCTGCGTTGCCGGCGTCGACCCGTGGCGGGTCTATGACGCGCGCTGCCGGACGGTTCGCCCCCACTGAGCAGCCCCGATACGGCAGGACAGGCATGATGCGGCAGACCGTCCGTTCGCAGCTTCGGCGGGGCTGCGCCCGCGCCTTGGCAGTGGTCCTTGCGATGGCAGCCCTTGTGCTTCTGGCCCCGAGCGGGCCGATGCGCGCGGCGGCCGACGAGGCGGGCCGCTTCGACTACTATGTCTTGTCGCTGTCCTGGTCCCCGTCCTACTGCGCCCGGGCCGGACGCTCCGCCGACCCGATGCAGTGCCGGACCACCCGCCCATTCCGCTTCGTCCTGCATGGGCTTTGGCCGCAATACGAACGCGGCTATCCCGAATTCTGCCGCAACGACTACGGCCGCGACCTTTCGCACCGCACGGTCGACGGCATGCTCGACATCATGCCGAGCCGGGGCCTTGTCCGGCACCAATGGCGCAAGCATGGCAGCTGCAGCGGGCTGAGCCCGGAGGCCTATTTCGACCTCTCCCGCAAGGCACTGCAGAAGCTGCGGATCCCGGCCGCCTTCACGAACCTGGAGGCCGGCGGCCGCGTTGCGCCGGACGCGGTGGAGACCGCCTTCCGCCTCGCCAATCCGGGCCTGCGCGACAATGCCATCGCCGTCACCTGCGAGGCCGGACGGCTGAGCGAGGTGCGTGTATGCTTCACGCGAGACCTCCAGTTCCGCTCCTGCCGCTGGGTCGACCGGCGCGGCTGCACGCAAAGGCAGATCAATGTCCCCGCCCCCGGCCGCTAGGCGGCACGAGCCCCGCGCACGCCTCTCCCTCCTCCTCCGGGCGGCCGCCGTTGCCTTCTGCCTGCTGGCCGGACTGTCACCCGCGCCCGTTCGCGCCGAGGTCTTCGCCGACTGGCAGCTCGACTGCGAAACGCGCGAGACCTGCCGGCTGGCGACACAGGGGCGCGAGGAGCTGAGCGGCGAACCGCTTTTCGCACTCGCCCTTTCCCCCAGCGGCGATGCGCTCGCGCTGGAACTTGCTGTTGGCGCCGCCCGCCCGGACGACATCCGTGCCATGCAGTGGGAGGTCGACGGCAACCTCGTCCATGTGCTGCGCCCCGGCGAATTCGCCCTTCATGGCGACGCCCGCCGCTTCTTCGTCACCGATGGCGCGACCGGGCGCAAGCTGCTGACCGCCATGCGCGGCGGCACGCGCCTGCGCATCTCCTATCTCGACGCGGTCGCCGAGGCCCATGATGCGGTCTTCTCGCTGGACGGTCTGACGGCCGGACTGGAGGCGATGAGCGCACAGATGAGCCTGCCCGCCTCGCCGAAGATCGCAGCCCCTGCCCTTGCCGAGGTTGCAGCCCCCACGCGCAGCGAAGCGGTCGCCGCGCTCGGCATTCCCTACGCCGTTCTGGAGCGCCATGCCCGCAGCAGCGACTGCGAGGCAACGGACAGCGACGCCTTCCGCAGTGTCAGCGTCCCCATCGCCGCACTGGGACAAACGGCGGTGCTCTATGCCATTCCCTGCACCGCCTCGGGCAAGACGGTGACCTATCGCCTCTACATGCGCGACACCGGCGAGATCGGCGGCATCGAGACGCTGCACTTTGCCCTGCATGATCCGCGCTTCGGCTGGACCGGCACCGACCTTCTGTCGAATGTCCGCTTCGACCATGCCACCGGCCTGCTGGAGGCCGAGTATGTCGGCCCGGGCGACCGCGTGTGCGGCTATCGCGCCAGCTGGTCCTGGCAGGACCACGCCTTCAGGATGGAACGGTTCGAGGGACCGGACGATTGCCGCAATGCCTCCAGACCCAACAGCTGGACGCGCCAGCATCCACGCTGAGGCGCAAGCGGCTCAACGGCGCAGCATGCCCTCGATTTGCTGGCGGACGTGATGGGGCGATGCCTTCAGCGGCTCCGTCACCATCGCCAGCATGGGCGTCTGGTCGGAGAGCATCTCGTTGACCGCCTGATGATAACGGCTGAGCGGCAGGTCGATGATGTCCGGACGATACGGGGCGAGCGACGGGCCGGACACCGCATAGACCGCGGCCGACAGGCAAAGCGCCTTGCAAAACGCTCCGAACGGAGTGTGAAGCGAAAGCCGCATGTCGGATCCTTGGTGAGTGGCGGACAAGGGGAGAGACGGGCCCGCAGCCCCGGTTTCCGCCACGCTAGGAACCGCCCTTTAACGAGACCTTACCGCCGCTACGACAATTCGTATCAACAACATTCTGAAATCTCTGTTGTTTTTCAAGTCGTGGACAGACAACGCAAAACCGCGTTAACCAGAGAACGTCGCTGCCAGAGAAAATTTCGGCAACGCCACGTCCCCCACCGTGCCGCAGGCCTGCCCTGCGACCGGGCTCCCCGATCCGCAGCACTGTTCCCGCGCCACAACAAAACCGGAGGCTCCCCCGTGCTCGTGCTTCGTTCTTCCCCGCCCTCGCCCTTCGGCCGCAAGATCAAGATCGCGGCAGCCAGCCTCGGCCTGAAGGACCGTATCAAGGTCGAGATGACCGACACGCTCGACCCGCAGGATTCGATCCGCGGCCAGAACCCGCTCGGCAAGATCCCTGCCCTCGTTCTGGAGAACGGCAAGGTGCTGTTCGACAGCCGTGTGATCCTGGAATATCTCGACCATCTCGCCGGCGGCGGACGGATCATTCCCAACGGCGAAGCCCGCTTCGACGCACTGTGCCTTGCGGCCCTTGCCGACGGGCTGATGGACGCCGCCCTGCTGCAGGTCTACGAGGCGCGCTTCCGGCCCGAGGAACGCCGCCATGCCGACTGGCTGGCCTATCAGGGCGAGAAGGTCACCCGTGCGCTCGGCGTTCTCGAGGCGACCCCGCCGGCAGCGGTGCCGGCCGGCGGCACGCCCGATGTGGGTCAGATCGGCGTCGCTTGCGCTCTCGGCTACCTCGACCTGCGCTTTGCAGGCAGCTGGCGGGCCGATCATCCCAAGCTCGTCGCCTGGCTCGACGCCTTCGAGGCGGCCGTGCCGTCCTTCGCCGAAACGCGCATCACCGCCTGAGGACGTAACTCAGGCAAGAACAGGATAACCGAGCGCGACCGCATGCCGGTCGCGCTCGGCGATGACCTTGTAGTCATCCGCATCGAAGGCGGCAAAGCCGTGCAGCGACAGCGCCGTGCGCAGGTCCTGCGGCGCGGCCGCAATCGCCTCAGCCACAGCCTGGCGCAGCATCGGAACCTTGTCGCGATTGCCCCGTGCGGTGATCATGGGAAGGCCTGGCGTCGGAGGCGTCGCCAGCAACACCCGGACGCTGCGCGCGGCTGGCTCATGCGCCTGCGCCAGCCGGTAGCTCATGGCATCGAGCGTTGCCGCATCCGCCTCTCCTGCGGCCACGGCCTTGAGCGCGGCCCGGTGAGATCCGGTCTCCATCACCGACGAAAAGAACGACTTGCCCTCGGCAATCGGTGCAAGCACGTGCCGCAGCGCCCCCTCCCCCGACTGCGAGCCGGGGTGATTGTAGGCCAGCCGGCGCCCGCGAAGCTCGGCGAGCGAAGCCGCCGGGTCCCCCTCGCGTACAACAACGACCGAGCAGTAATGGCCGGGCGGGCAATCGGGCAGCCCGTAGTCGGGCGATCCGAGCACGCAGACACGGTCCAGGAGATGGCGCACCAGGGGCAGGCCGCACGTCTGGCCTAACAGCAGGGACGGATCCTGCCAGCCGTCCATCAGCTCGCGCCCGCGCTCCAGCTGCCGGGGCGCACCGAGCCCGAGGTCGGCGAGCGCTTGGCGCAGGAGCGACCACAGACGGTCGGTCTGCGTGCGGACTTCCGGCCAGTCGTACATCGGCAGGAAGGCGAAGATCTCGGAACTGTCGGGAGAAGGGGCGGTGTGGGGCAATGGGGAACCTCTTGCTGGGTTCCCTCGAGGCTAGGAAGCCTTCACGCGGCTGGCAAGGCGCGCAAGCTGTCCGTCAGCGACCGAACGGCCCCTGAAAAGCGACAAGGGGAGCCGCACTGCGACTCCCCCTGGCGTCTGTTCGTCCCGGGAGGGATCAGAACTTGTAGCTGAGACCGAACCGAACCTGGTTGTTGTCCAGCTTGTTCTTGTAGGTCTGGCCACCGAGACCGAAGTTCGTGGTGCCGTAGTCCTGATACTGGTACTCGAGGCGAGCCGTCACGTTCTGGGTGACTGCACCCTCGACACCGGCACCTGCCGTCCAGCCGATACGGGCCACGCTATCGGAAGCGCCGTTGGCGGACGCATCGACGTCGGCGATCGCAAGACCACCGGTACCGTAGACCAGGAAGCGGTCGAAGGCCCAACCGGCGCGTGCGCGCACCGTGCTGTTCCAGCTGCTCGAGGTCTTGTAGTTGACGCCGGCGACAGTGCGCGACTTCTCGATGTCGCTGAGGCTGAAGTCGGCTTCGGCACCGAGCAGGAAGTTCGGCGTGACCATGTAGTTGTAACCGGCATGGACACCACCGGTGACGCCATTGTCATGGTTGTTGAATCGACCGGTTACACCGTTGGAGACGCTATAGTCGGACCAGTTCCAACCGAGATGCCCACCGAAATAGAACCCGGACCAGTCGAACCGTTCCGCAGGAACCGGATCCGTGTAGGTGTAGGGCTGTTCGGGCTGCGGAAGGTCGGCCGCGAAAGCCGGGGCACTCGCCGCAAATGCGGCGGCCGCAGCAAGGCCGGCAGCAGCTAGACGCTTCATGTGAATACTCCAGTTACCACGTGGAACAAGCGGGCATGCAGGACAGAATCCCGAGCAAACCCGGCCCCCCAGACGCTCACCTATGACGGGTGAATGTGGCGCTGCCCGAGACAAAATGGGGAGATCCCGTGGCAATGGATGATTTTTCGGTGACATGGTAACCGATTGGTTACCATAGGGCATCGATAGAACAGACAGGGTCCGCGGCGCAGGGGAACGGGACCGCCCCGCCACGACCGGGCTTTTCATCTCCGGGTAAATGCATATATAGGGCAGGTCTTCAGCGGGCAGCGCCCAGGCGCCATCTGGTGCACCGCGCGAGACCGCAAAGTCCTTGCTGACCAGCACGTACGACAATCCGTCCACCTCGCAGCCGGGTGCCACAGCTTCATGCTCATCGACTATGTCAGCCTCGTGGGAGGTCTCGTCGTCCTGATCGTCGCCGGTGACGTTCTGGTTCGCGGGTCGGTGAGTGTTGCGGAGCGGCTCGGCATTCCCACGCTTGTGATCGGCCTGACGATCGTCGCCTTCGGCACCAGCGCTCCCGAGCTCGTGATCTCGCTACGCGCGGCAATCGATGGCCTCTCGGGCATCGCCATCGGCAATGTGGTCGGGTCCAATATCGCCAATGTGCTGGCGGTTCTCGGTTTGCCGGCCCTGTTCGCCGCCACGTCCTGCGACGAGAACGGCGCGGTCCGCAACTCGGTGTTCATGGTGGCGATCACCGCCATCTTCATCGGCATGGCCTTCCATAGCCCGATCTCGCGCCTCGACGGGACGATCCTGTTGGTGCTGCTTGCGCTCTTCCTGTGGGAATCGGTGCGCGCCACCCGCAGGCACCGCGCCCAGAATGTCGGCGCCGCGGCCGTTGCCGACGGCGACGAGGACCTGCCCTTCGACGAGGTCGAGGGCGTGCCGGACAATGTCGGCCTTGCCATCCTGTTCATCGTCCTCGGCCTGATCGGCCTGCCGCTCGGCGCGCATTTCACCATCGAGGGCGCCTCGGCACTGGCTCGCGACTGGGGTGTCTCCGATGCTGTGATCGGCCTGACCGTGGTCGCTCTCGGCACATCGCTGCCCGAGCTCATGACCTCGCTGATGGCCGCGATTCGCGGTCACGCGGCCGTCGCGCTCGGCAATGTCATCGGCTCCAACATCTTCAATCTGGTCGCGATCATGGGCATCACCTCGATGGTTGTGCCGCTGCAGGTTCCGCCGGAAGTCCTGCGCCTCGACCTGTGGGCGATGCTTGCCTGCGCCCTGCTGGTGCTCGCCTTCGCCGCGTTCAAGGTGACCATCCGCTGGCCATCCGGTATCATTCTTTGCGCGTTGTACGCCCTGTACATTTTCGTCGTGTTCCAGACGGGCAAGATCGCCTGATCGGGCTGTCCCGAATTCGCGTAAGACCCGCTGATCTCTCGTCCATTTCGACAACCAGCGAGTCGCCATGTCCGTTTCCCAGATGCCCGCCAGCAACGAGCAGTCTCCCGTAGCCCTGGTGACGGGCGCGGCCCTGCGCATCGGCAGGTCGATCGCCGAGGATCTCGCGGCCAACGGCTTTCGGGTGGCGATCCATGCCCACCGCTCGCTGTCCGAGGCGGAAGCCCTGGCAACCGATATCGCCGCACGTGGCGGGCGCGCCTGCATCGTTGCCGGTGACCTGACGCTTCCCGACACGCCGGGCCGGATCATGGCCGCAGCCCGCGCGCAGCTCGGCCCCGTCCGCCTGCTGGTCAACAGCGCCTCGATCTTCGAAAAGGACGAGATCGGCGAGCTGGAGCTGGATCGCTACGAAAAGCACATGGCGATCCACACCCGCGCGCCGATCTTCCTGACCCAGGAGATGGCCAACGCCCTGCCGACGGGCATGACCGGACTTGTGGTCAACATCATCGACCAGCGCGTGTGGAAGCTGACGCCGCAGTTCTTTTCCTACACCCTGTCCAAGGCGGCGCTGTGGGCGGCGACACAGACGCTGGCGCAGGGGCTCGCCCCGCGAATCCGCGTCAACGGCATCGGCCCGGGCCCGACGCTTGCCAACACGCGCCAGCAGGCGTCCGACTTCGCCCGCCAGACCGAGGCGGTGCTCATGAGGCGCGGCCCCGCGCTGGAGGAGTTCGGGCGCACCATCCGCTACCTGTGGGAGACGCCTTCGATCACCGGCCAGATGATCGCCCTCGACGGTGGCCAGCATCTTGCCTGGGAGACCCCGGACGTCGTAGGCATCGCCGAATGAGCGGACGCAAGAACGACCTCCCCCCCAACAACGAGCTGGCCGACGACGATCTGCCAGACGATGCGGTCGACGATCTGGACGCCGACGAGACCGCCGAGACCGGGGACGGTGCGACCGGTGAGGGCGGCGGGCGCGTGCCCATGCCGGTCTTCGAGGCAGAGCCCTCTCCGCTCGGCCCGGACGCGCGCGGCGTCGACGTCATCTCGCATTTCGTGCGAAGGCTGCCGCTCGGACCGGGCGTCTATCGCATGCTCGACGAGGAAGGCACGGTTCTTTACGTCGGCAAGGCGCGCTCGCTGAAGAAGCGGGTGACGAGCTACACGCGCCTGCAGGGCCAGTCCAACCGCATCATGCGGATGATCATGGCAACCGCGTCGATGGAATTCGTGACCACGGGCACGGAAACCGAGGCGCTGCTGCTCGAGGCCAACCTGATCAAGCGCCTGCGGCCGCGGTTCAACGTGCTGCTGCGCGACGACAAGTCGTTCCCGTACATTCTCGTCACCGGCGACCACGAGTCCCCTGCTCTCGTCAAGCACCGCGGCGCACGCCGGCGCAAGGGCAGCTATTTCGGCCCCTTCGCCTCCGCCGGCGCGGTCAACCGGACGATCAACGCGCTGCAGAAGGCGTTCCTGATCCGCAACTGCACCGACAGCTACTACGCCAATCGCAGCCGGCCCTGCCTGCTCTACCAGATCAAGCGCTGCGCAGGTCCGTGCACCGGCGAGATCGACCAGGAGGACTATGCCGGCCTCGTCGCGGAGGCGAAATCCTTCCTGTCCGGCCGCAGCCAGATGGTGAAGAAGGACCTCGCCCGCCAGATGGAGGCGGCCTCCGAGACGCTCGATTTCGAGCGTGCGGCGGTCTATCGCGACCGTCTCGCCGCCCTCTCCCACATCCAGTCGCACCAGGGCATCAACCCGCAGAACGTGGAAGAAGCGGACGTCTTCGCCATCCACGAGGAAGGCGGGCAGTACTGCATTCAGGTGTTCTTCTTCCGCACCGGCCAGAACTGGGGCAACCATGCCCTCTTCCCGCGCGCCGACCGCTCGCTGGACGTGGCGGAGGTGCTGGAGAGCTTCCTGGCGCAGTTCTACGACGACAAGCCGGTGCCCCGGCTGGTGCTGCTGTCGCACGAGATCGAGGAGCGGGCGCTGCTCTCCGCCGCCCTTTCCGAGCGCGCCGGACACAAGGTCGAGGTCGCCGTGCCCCAGCGGGGCGAAAAACGCGAGCTGGTCGAGCACGCCCACAAGAATGCGCGCGAGGCGCTCGGACGGCGGCTCGCCGAGACCAGCAGCCATGCGCGCCTGCTCAAGGGGGTGGGCGAGGCCTTCGGCCTGGCCGCAACGCCGCGCCGGATCGAGGTCTACGACAACTCGCATATCATGGGCACCAACGCGGTCGGCGGCATGATCGTCGCCGGGCCGGAAGGCTTCGCCAAGGGCCAGTACCGCAAGTTCAACATCCGCTCCGAGGACCTCGTTCCGGGCGACGACTACGGCATGATGCGCGAGGTCCTGACCCGGCGCTTCTCGCGCCTGCTCAAGGAGCATGCCGAGGAGCGCAAGGCGGCAGCGCCCCCCCCCGAGACGGCAAACCCGGACGAGGAGACGGCCGAGGACACCAGCACAATTCCGGCATGGCCGGACCTGGTCTTCATCGACGGCGGCCTGGGACAGCTCAATGCGGCGCGCGAGACGCTGACCGCCCTCGGCATCGAGGACGTGCCGCTGGTGGGCATCGCCAAGGGCCCGGACCGCGACGCGGGACGGGAGAAGTTCTTCATCCCCGGCAAGCCGTCCTTCATGCTGCCGGAGCGCGATCCGGTGCTCTACTTCGTCCAGCGGCTGCGCGACGAGGCCCACCGCTTCGCCATTGGCACGCACCGGGCGCGGCGCAAGAAGGACATCGCGCGCAGTCCGCTCGACGAGATCGCCGGCATCGGCCCCAGCCGCAAGCGCGCCCTGCTGCGCCACTTCGGCACGGCCAAGGCGGTCTCCAAGGCCGGCATCGACGACCTGATGGCTGTGGACGGCGTCTCCGAAACGGTTGCACGCACGATCTACGACCATTTTCACGAATAGCGACGGCGGTCCCAGGTCGCCGGCGGGGTTGAAGCGGTCGGCGGGACAGCAGACACTTGCCCCGGCGCGGGGCAGACAAAGACGGAAGGACGGGCAATGGTTTTCGGGAAGCTCTTCGGCGGACTGTTCGGCGGCGGCGGCGACAAGGGCCCGGCAGCCTCGCGCCACCAGACGCAGGAATACAAGGGCTACCTCATCACGCCGGCGCCGACCGCGCGCGATGGCCAGTGGCAGGTTGCCGGCTCCATCGCCCGCACCTTCGACGACGGCGACACCCGGACCCACGACTTCATTCGTGCCGACCTGATGCCGAGCGAGGAACAGGCAGCGGAGTTCGCCGCGCGCAAAGCCCGTCAGATCATCGACGAGCAGGGCGACCGCATGTTCGACTGAGTCGCTCTCAGCGCGCCTGCGACCGGATATCCTCCAGACGCTGGATCTGCCGGCCCTGCAGGTCGAAATTCTCCGGCGCGAGCCAGGCTTCGAATGCCGTGCGCAGATGCGGCCACTCGCTGTCGAGGATCGAGAACCAGGCCGTGTCGCGGTTGCGCCCCTTGTAGATCATCGCCTGGCGGAACGTGCCCTCGTAGGAAAAGCCGAGCCGCCCGGCGGCCCGCCGCGAGGGAGCGTTCAGCGCGTCGCATTTCCACTCGTAGCGGCGATAGCCCAACTCGTCGAACACCCGGCGCATCATCAGGTACATCGCCTCTGTCGACTGCACGCTGCCTTGCATGAGTGGTGAGAAGTTGATGTGCCCGACCTCGATCACACCGTTCGCCGGGTCGATCCGCAGGTAGCTGGCAACGCCCAGTTCGCGCCCGTTCGCCTCATCCACCACCACATGGAACAGCGGATCCTCACCCGTATAGGTCGCCTCGGCGAATTTCTCGAACTCCGCCTGCGTCGCGGCGGGGCTGTACCCGAGATAGGTCCAGTTGCGCCCTTCCCCATCCTCGCTATAGGCGGCGAAAAGCCCGGTGGCATGGCGTGGCTCATACGGCTCCAGACGGCAGGTCCTGCCCTGCATGGGCGTGCGCGGCGGCCGGGGACGCGACGTCCAACCCGCAACCTCCGGCCCGATGGCCTGTCCGAATCCGTTCCGCCTCTCGATCATTTCGCGCCCTCGCCGACTACCCGTGACCGTCTGTCACTGTCCCCAGATATACCCCTCCTTCATGTGGAAGGGAGCACCGGCCGGCCGCAGTTTCAGGGCACCGGTAGGGCCCCTGCACGCGCCTGCGTCAAGGAGGCCCGATTGACGCGATGGGGCCCGCATGCTTCAAGGACCATACCTATCCCTGCCACTCATGCAGTGCGAGACCCTGAAGCGACATGTCTCAATCCCATGTCTGGAGCCTTCCCAACATCCTGACCTACGGGCGCATCCTTGCGGTACCCGCGGTCATGATCTGCTTCTATTTCCCCGGCCACGGCCCGCGCTGGGTCGCCCTTGGCATCTTCATCGTCGCTGCCATCACCGACTTCTTCGACGGCTATCTTGCCCGGGCCTGGCAGCAACAGTCCCGCCTCGGCCAGATGCTCGACCCCATCGCCGACAAGCTGCTGGTCGCCGTCTGCCTGCTGCTGCTGGCCGGACAGGGTGACATCGGCGGCTGGTCGATGATCGCAGCAGCGATCATCCTGTGCCGCGAGATCCTGGTTTCGGGCCTGCGCGAGTTTCTGGCGGACCTGCGGGTCAGCGTGCCGGTCACCAAGCTCGCCAAATGGAAGACCACGGTCCAGCTCGTTGCCATGGCCTTCCTGCTGGCCGGCCCCGCCGGCGAGGTCGTGCTGCCCGGAACGCAGCTCCTTGGCCTGATCGCCCTGTGGATCGCCGCCCTGCTGACGCTATATACCGGCTACGACTACTTCCGGGCCGGCATCGGCCACCTGGTGCGGGACTAGGATACGAACCGCCGCAAGGACGGAGACGAGAATGCAGCTGCGCTACTTCGCCTGGGTCCGCGAGCGGATCGGCAAGGACGCCGAGACCGTGGACCTGCCTGGCGACATCACCACCGTCGCCGGCCTGCTCGACTGGCTGGCCTCCCGCGACGAAGGCTATGCCGGCGCCTTCGCGGACCGCGAGATCATCCGCGTTGCCCTCGACCAGGAGCATGCCGAGCATGATGCACCGCTGGCGGGCGTGCGCGAGGCAGCCTTCTTTCCGCCGATGACCGGCGGCTGAGCCTACCATGACCGCCACGTCGAGCCCGTCCTCTGATGGCCTGCCGCCGGTCGAGGTCCGCATCCAGAGCGGCGACTTCGACGTGGCTGCCGAGATCGAGCAGCTTCGGCAGGCCAACCCGAATATCGGCGCCGTCGTCACCTTCACGGGCCTTTGCCGCGACGAGGGCGGGCGCCTTGCCGCGCTCGAACTCGAGCACTATCCCGGCATGGCCGAGGCGGAGATCACCCGCATCGCCCATCAGGCCTGCGCGCGCTGGCCGCTCGACGGGCTGACTGCGATCCACCGCCACGGCAAGATCGAGCCGGGCGGCAACATCGTTCTTGTGGTCGCCGCCTCCCGCCACCGCCGCGCCGCCTTCGAGGCTGCCGAGTTCCTTATGGACTATCTCAAGACCCGTGCACCCTTCTGGAAGAAAGAGCACCTGAAAGACGGCAGCAGCGGCAACTGGGTGGACGCCCGCGACAGCGACACGCGCGACGCCGACCGCTGGAAGGCTTGACCTGCCGCCCATAAGGGAGGAAGTCTTGCCTATTCGTGGCAGACACGCCCCCCTCCCAAACAGGCGCGCCCCGGATTGCCCCGGGGTCTGCGACCGGACCGCTCATGAACACCACAGCTACGCCCGTCGAGGTGATCGACGGCCCGCGCCATGGCCTTGGCTTCACGGAATTTGTCGTGATCGTCGCCGCACTGATGGCGCTGAACGCCCTCGCCATCGACGTCATGCTCCCCGCGCTCGGCGATATCGGCCGTGCCTTCGCCATCTCAGATCCCAACGAACGCCAGAAGATCGTCATCGTCTATCTGATCGGCTTCGGCTCCGCACAGCTCGTCTGCGGCCCCTTGTCGGACCGCTTCGGCCGGCGCCCCGTCCTGCTTGGCGGGCTCACCCTTTATGCCCTCGCCGGGCTTCTCAGCGTCTTCGCCCCGAACATGGAGCAGATGCTGCTTGCCCGTCTGCTGCAGGGCATCGGATGCGCCGCCCCGCGCGTGGTGGCGCTGTCGGCCGTGCGCGACTGCTATTCCGGCCCGCGCATGGGCAAGGTCATGTCGCTGGTCATGATGGTGTTCATGAGCGTGCCTGTGATCGCGCCGTCCATCGGACAGCTGATCCTCTTCGTCGCGCCCTGGCGGGCCATCTTCCTGATGCTCACCTTCGGCGGCTTCGCCATGCTCGGCTGGTGCCTGCTGCGGCTGCGCGAGACGCTTCCCGTGGAGGAGCGCCGGCCGCTTTCCGTCGGCACCGTACTCGGCGCCTACCGCACCACGCTCGCCACCCGCACCACCTCCGGCTACATGCTGGCGACGACGCTGATCTTCGGCGCACTGTTCTCCTTCATCGCCTCCGCTCAGCAGGTCTATGTCGACCTGTTCGGCCTCGGCGCCGCCTTCCCGCTCGTCTTCGCGATGATGGGACTGGCGCTCGCGGCCTCGTCCTTCCTCAGCGCCTCGCTGGTGGAGCGCATCGGCCTGCGCCCGCTGTCGCACTGGGCGCTGGTCGCATACGCGCTGCTCAACATCGTGCAGGTGGTCGCCGCGCTGACCTTCGGCTCGAACTTCTATGTCTTCACCGGCCTCCTGGTGCTTGGCGTCTTCTCCTTCGGGCTGATCGGTCCGAGCTTCAATGCCATCGCGATGGAGCCGCTCGGCCATATCGCCGGCGCCGCATCCGCCATGCTCGGCTTCGTCACCACCAGCGGCGGGGCAGCGCTCGGCTTCCTGGTCTCCAGCCGCTTCGACGGGTCGGTCCTGCCGCTCACCCTCGGCTTCGCCTGCTTCGCCCTCTCGGGTCTTGCCGTCGTCGCCTGGACCGAGCGCGGACGGATGTTCACCGTCTAGGGGCACAAGATCCGGTTCCGAAACGCAAAAGGGCGGCCAAACGGCCGCCCTTCGCATATTCCACGGTGAGATCCGAGGGGATCTCAGCCGGCAGCGGCGATCTTGGCCGCGGCCTTCGGCTGCACCTCGACGTGATAGTCTTCCATCAAGGTCTTGGTGATCGCATCGACGGTGAACGTGTACGGACCGACCTCGGAAACCGGGGTCACTTCCGCCGCCGTGCCGGTGAGGAAGCAGGCCTCGAAGCCCTCCATCTCGTCCGGCAGGATCGCCCGCTCGATCACCTCGAAGCCGCGCCGCTTGGCCAGGTCGATGACCGTGCGGCGGGTGATACCGTCGAGGAAGCAATCCGGCTTCGGCGTGTGGATCTTGCCGTCCTTCACGAAGAAGACGTTGGCACCGGTCGCCTCGGCGACCTGGCCGCGCCAGTCGAGCATCAGGGCATCGGCATAGCCCTTGCGCTCGGCCTCGTGCTTGGAGATCGTGCAGATCATGTAGAGGCCGGCCGCCTTGGAGCGCGAGGGGGCCGTCATCGGGTCCGGACGGCGATAGGCCGCCATGTCGAGACGGATGCCCTTCAGCCGATCTTCCGGCTTGAAGTAGCTCGGCCACTCCCAGGCGGCAATCGCCAGGTGAATGGTGTTGGACTGGGCCGACACGCCCATCATCTCGCTGCCGCGCCAGGCCACCGGACGGACGTAAGCGTCGACCAGGTTGCCCTTGGCCAGCAGCTCGCGCGTCGCCTGGTTGATGGTTTCGGCGCTGTAGGGAATCTCGAAACCGAGAATACGGGCCGACTCGTGCAGGCGCTCGGTGTGCTCGCCGAGCTTGAACACCTCGCCGCCATAGGCGCGCTCGCCCTCGAAGACACTGCTGGCATAGTGCAGGCCGTGGCTCAGTACGTGGAGCTTGGCCTCGGCCCAGGGCACGAACACGCCATCATACCAGATGTGGCCTTCGCGTTGGTCAAAGGGCAGCTGCGCCATATGAACTACTCCCGAAACAGGCAACGGGCTCGATCCCGTTTGCGTTTGAATGAGATACCGGTCCGGCCGGCACCGTCAGGACTGCAATGTGGTTCCGTCTCGCGGCTTTGCGCGGCTCGTCAACTGTTTGTATGGTGACGGGCCGCTTGGCGCCTGAACACGCACGACACCGGAGTCGCACGCCTAGCCCGGAAAGCCGCGTTCTGCAACGCCTACGGACAACATCTACCATGCTTGAAGGGCGATGACGTACGATCGTTTCGCTGCAGACTGAATACGTGTAACAATCGGTCGGAAATAAGTCAATATGGCTGACGTAAATTTCTCGCAGGGCGCGAAACAGGGCCAGTCGGCCACCTCGGCGGAGATCCCCATCGACCTCATCGAGCTGCTGTTCTTCGCCTATCGCGACTTCACCGCGGATCCGGATGCGGCGCTTGCCGAGTTCGGTTTCGGGCGGGCCCATCACCGCGTGCTGCACTTTGTCAGCCGCAATCCGGGCCTGCGCGTCACCGACCTGCTGGCGATTCTCAAGATCACCAAGCAGAGCCTTGCCCGGGTGCTGAAACAGCTGGTGGAGGAGGGCTATATCCTGCAGGAACCTGGCCCCCAGGACCGCCGCGAACGGCTGCTCTTTCCGACAGTCGAGGGCGAGCAGCTGGCAGCCCGCCTCACCGACCTGCAGTCCCGCCGCATCCGCCGGGCGCTCGGTGCCATGCCGGCCGAGAGCCACGATATCGCCCGCCAGTTCCTGTACCATATGATCGATCCGGATCAGCGCGGCGACGTTGCCCGCCTGATTGACCGGCCGGCCCAGACGAGGGTAAGCCCGTGACGACCGACAGCATCGAGACCCAGGCCACCACCGGGACGCCGCCGGCCGCAAATCTGCAGGACGATGCGCCGCACCTGTTGCTAGTGGACGACGACACCCGCATCCGCACCCTGCTGAAGCGCTTCCTGACCGAACACGGCTTCCGCATCACGGTGGCCGCCTCGGCAGCCGAGGCGCGCCGGCGCCTGAACGGGCTGGCCTTCGATCTGCTGGTGGTCGACGTCATGATGCCGGGCGAGAGCGGGCTGGAACTCGCCGCCGACCTGCACGCCCGTTCCGACGTGCCGATCCTGATGCTGACGGCCCGCTCCGACGCCGCCGACCGGATCGCAGGACTGGAAGCGGGCGCCGACGACTATCTGGTCAAGCCGTTCGAGCCGCGCGAGCTGCTGCTGCGCATCCGTGCGATCCTGCGCCGGCGCTCCACTCCGGAAGTTCCCGAGCCGACCGATATCCGCTTCGGGCCTTACGTTTTCGATGCCGCGCGCCGGGAGCTTCGCCGCGGGGACGAGGTGATCCGCCTGACCGATCGGGAGAAGGAGATCCTGACGCTCTTCACCGAAAAGCCCAACGAGACCGTGCCGCGCACCGAAATCGTCGGCGACGACAGCGGCCTTGGCGAACGCACCGTCGATGTGCAGATCAACCGGTTGCGGCGCAAGATCGAGACGGATCCCGGCAACCCGCTCTATCTGCAGACCGTGCGCGGCATCGGTTACCGGCTCGTATGCGACTGAGCACACCGTTTCGCGGCGCCCTCGCCCGCCTTGGCGCCTTGCCTCTTCCGGCGGGCCTTCGGCGGATCGGCGAATTGCTGGCAGTTCCTTACCGCGCCCTGGCCGGCGCGCTGTACCGGCGCATGCCGAAAGGCCTTTTCACCCGCACGCTGCTGATCATCATCACCCCGCTGGTGGTCATGCAGGCCGTGCTCGCCTTCGTCTTCATGGAGCGGCACTACAATCTCGTCACCCAGCGGCTTTCGGATGCGGTCGTGCGCGACATTGCGATGATCGTACGACTGACCGAGGCCAGCCGCAGCGAGGAGGAGTTCCAGAAGATCACGGAGATGGCGCGTGCCGACGTCGGGCTTGCCATCACCTTGCTGCCGCCAGAGCCGTTGCCGCCACCGCGCCCCAAACCCTTTTTCGACATCCTCGACCGCTATCTGTCGCAGCAGGTCGCGTCCCGGATCGGCAAGCCGTTCTGGATCGACACTGTCGGCCGCTCCAGCTTCGTCGAGCTGCGTATCAAGCTGGAAAACAACGTGCTGCGAGTGATCGCGCGTCGCAGCCAGACCTACGCGTCCAATTCGCATCTCTTCATCGTGTGGATGGTATCGACCTCGCTCGTCCTGGTGATCCTGGCCATGTTGTTCCTGCGCAACCAGACCCGCCCGGTGGAACGGCTGGCCAATGCGGCGGAGAGCTTCGGCAAGGGGCGGCCGATCGAGGATTTCCGCCCCAGTGGCGCGCGCGAGGTGCGCCGCGCCGCCCAGGCCTTCATCGAAATGCGGCGGCGGATCGAGCGCCAGATCGAGCAGCGCACGGCGATGCTGGCCGGCGTCAGCCACGACCTCAGGACCATCCTGACGCGCTTTCGCCTGCAGCTCGCGCTCTTCCCCGACAGCGAGGAAGTGCGCGCCCTGCAGCGCGACGTCGACGAGATGAAGACGATGCTGGAGGACTACCTCGCCTTCGCCCGCGGCGAGGGAGACGAGCAGGCCCACCCCACCGATATCGGCCTGCTGTTCGAGGAATTGGAGGCGGAAGCCGAGATTCTCGGTGCCTCGGTGTCCTCGCACCTTCAGGGCCCTGCCGAGGTGACCTTGCGGCCAAGCGCCTTCAAGCGGGCGCTGACCAACCTGGTCACCAATGCGGCCCGGCATGGCAGCCGGCTCACCATCGAGGGGCGCAATGCGGATGGCTGGCTGACGATCACTATCGACGACGACGGCCCCGGCATCCCGGCCGAGGAGCGGGAAAACGTGTTCCGCCCCTTCTACCAGCTCGATCAGGCGCGCAACCGCGACAGCGGCGGCAGCGGCCTCGGGCTTGCCATCGCCCGCGACATTGCCCGCGCCCATGGCGGGGACATCGTGCTCGGCGACAGCGAAACGCTGGGCGGCTTGCGCGCCCGCGTCCGCATCCCGGTCTAGGTCGCGGACGCGGGCACGTCCTTAGTACAGACGGCCGCCGAGCGGCACGTCCTTGTCAGGCACCAGCAGCACGACCTCGCCATCCGCATCCGGAACCCCGAGCGTCAGGACTTCCGACATCATCGGTCCGATCTGGCGCGGCGGAAAGTTGACGACCGCCATCACCTGGCGGCCGACCAGCTCTTCCGGCGTGTAGTGGCGGGTGATCTGGGCGCTGGACTTCTTGAGGCCGATCTCGGCGCCGAAATCGATCATCAGCTTGATCGCCGGCTTGCGCGCCTCGGGAAAGGGCGCGGCCTCGACAATACGGCCGACGCGGATGTCGACCTTGAGGAATTCGTCAAAGGAAATGGCCGGCGAAGCGGCCGCATGGTCTTTCGTCATGGTGGATAATGTCCTGGACGACAGTAGGCGGGAACGTGAAAGCCCGCGCGGACCTTTCGGTCGGCGCGGGAGGGGCGCGGCGCTCCCGCTACCTTAGTCGTCAGGCTGCGTTCGGGGAAGCCCCGGAGGGGGCGGCAGCCTCATCCCCGGCATCCGCCGTGCCGGGCGGCGGCGTCTCCTGCCGCGCACCGCGCTCGCGCGCCCTCGACAGGAACGGCTTCAGGAAGCGGCTCACCCGGTCGAGCCGGCCCATCCACACCTCGCCTTCGTCGAGCTGGCGGGCGAGCGCCGACATGGTACGGGCAAGGCCGGGATCCTCGTCGTCCAGCCACACATCGACGACGCGGGCAAAAGCCACGACAAGCGCTTGCGACATGACCGCAGCGCGCGGCCCGGCCGCCGGAATGCCCGCCGCCGTCAGCATCCAGCGCTGCGAGGTGACGGCCTCGCGGTTGATCTTGAGCGCCAGCTGCGGATCGCGCTGCACCGCCTTTCGCAGGGCGCGGATGGCATCCTTGTGAGGAGACAGGGTGTCCAGCCGCGTCATCAGCACGTCGAACAATCGCTCGCGCGCCGGTTCGCCCTCCATGTCCGGATCGATGGCATCGAGGACCTTCTGGTCCACATCGGACAGGAACGCCCTCAGGCATGCCGTCTTGCCGGGAAACTCCGCACGCAGCACGGACAGCTTGACGCCCGCCTCGCGCGCGACATCCGCCATCTCGAAGCCGTGCCAGCCCTTGTCGCCCAGGAGCGAAAGGAAGCTCGCGACGATCTTCTGCCTGGTTTTCGCGGTGGCCATGCTCATCTCCGGATCACGTGTGACCGCGTTTCAGCCGCAGCTGCGACAGGCCGGTCACGAACACCTGATGAAGATGTAGGAAACCCGGAGCGACTTTTCGAGCCTTGGCGGAAGAAAGCAGATGCGGCGGCGCAAGGCCGGCTGTTCAGCCGGCCAGCTCCTGCGAGCGCTTGCGCGCAGCCGCCACGGCCTTGTCCATCACCGGCTGCAGGCCGCTTTCCGGCTCCATCAGCACGGCGAGCGCGGCAGCGGTCGTCCCGTTCGGCGACGTGACGTTCTGGCGCAGCTCCGCTGCCGGCAGATCGGAGCGATACAGCAGCTCCCCTGCGCCGCACACGGTCTGGCGGGCGATACGCATCGCCAGGTCTTCCGGCAGGCCGGCCTTGACGCCGGCAGCGGCCAGCGCCTCGGTCAGGTAGAAGACATAGGCAGGGCCCGAACCGCTGACGGCGGTCACGGCATCGATCTGCTCTTCCTGCTCGATCCAGTCGGAAGCGCCGATGGCCGAAAGCAGCGCATCGACAGTCGCCCGCTGATCTCCGTCGGTGCGGTCGTTGGCATAGGCAACGCTCATGCCGCGGCCGACCTGGGACGGGGTGTTCGGCATGACGCGAACGATCGCCACATCGCCGAAGGCCTTGCGGAACGCCGCGACCGGCGTCCCGGCAGCGACCGAGACCACCAGCGTGTCCCCATCGACGGCGGGCGCCAGGCTCGGCAGCACGCTTTCCATGATCTGCGGCTTAAGGGCCACCAGCAGTACGCCGGCCTTCAGCCCTTCGGTGACCGCCTCCGCATGGCGGATACCGGACCTGGCCACCATATCGAGCAACTCGGCCGAGGGCTTCGGATCGACGACGAGAACGGATTCCGGCTCGGTGCCGGCAGCAAGCCAGCCCGACAGCATCGCGCCCCCCATCTTGCCGGCTCCGACAAGGACGAGCGGACGCTCCTTCGAAAAACTCATGCTTCCCCCGCGGTTTCGAACAAGGCGGTGTCGATTGCCTCGGAGGCGCTTTTACCCGCCCAGACCACGAACTGGAAGGCCTGGTAGTAGCGCTCGCAGGAGTCGAGCGCGTTGGTGAGCAATCCCTCGATCTGCTTGGACGTCGCCTCCGCACCGCCGGCAAGCAGCAGCGACTGGCGGAAGATCACCACGCCTTCGCGGTTCCACAGGTCGAAATGCCCCATCCACAGCTGCTCGTTGACAAGCGCCAGCAGGCGCACGACCTCGGTACGGCGCGGATCCGGCACCTTGAGATCGAAGGCGCAGGCCAGATGCAGCGCCTCCAGGTCCTCCATCCAGGAGAACGAGACGTGATAGTCGCACCAGTGGCCGGCAACGGAAATCGTGATCTCCTCGTCGCAGGAGCGCTCGAAGGACCAGTCGTTGATGGCGGCGATGTGCTCGATCGTGTCGACGGGGTTGGCGGGCCGTTCGAAGTCGATGTCGATGAGGCTCATGGGAGGTTCCTCTCGGCTTGCGGGCCATGCGCGGCGCTGCCCCAGCGCGTGGCCACCGTGTCGGTCCGCAGGGTGCTGGCCTGCCGCGAGCGAATGTCCGCGAGCCGCGATGACTGTTCGTGCCCCTCGGCATCGCCGTCCCGCGAATCTCCGCCTGACTTCAGTATATAGGGAGAACTTATTTCAAGGATATGTTCACTTTTCCTTTACGGATTTGAAGCTGTGGACGGCGAGCTGCCGCTACGGCTTTCTCCGCACCCGGCGAAAGACGCCGGGTGATCATCCTGCACCGATTCGCTCGTGCCGCCTCAGCCTCAGTCGTCTGCGGCTTTCGGCTTGGTCGAGCGCGGCTTGGCCGTCGGCGTCTCCAGCGCGGCGATGCGTGCCTCGAGCTCGTCGATCCGGTCGAGCGCACGTGCCGCCATATCCTTCACGACATCGTGTTCTTCGCGCTTGACCAGGTCCATGTCGGCCAGAAACCGCTCGGCCTGTGCCCGGAAGGCAGTCTCCACCTCGCGCCGCGCGCCCTGGGCGACACCGGCCATGTCCGTCATCAGCTTGGCGAAATCGTCGAGAACCCGGTTCGGTCCCTGTGTCATGGCCAGTCCTTCTCTGCTGCCGGCCCATCGGGCCGTGTCGTACTTTCTCCTAGGTAGTGCGCTTTTGTGCGCGACGAAACACCCCATCTCGGAGAAATCGCCGCAGCCTTGACGCACGCGGCCCGGAGCGGCAACGTCGCGCCGCATGTCGTGCCGGTCCGCCGGCCAGCCGGAGCCCCCATGCCGATCCTTGCCCTGCCCTTCCCCGCCATCGATCCCGTGCTGATCGAACTCGGCCCCTTCGCGATCCGCTGGTACGCGCTCGCTTATATCGCCGGGCTGCTGCTCGGCTGGCGCTACATGCGCGGCCTCGTGTCCCGCGACGAATTGTGGGGCCGGACACCGCGCCCGTCCCTGCTCGATGTCGACGATTTCGTCGTCTATGCGACCATCGGCACGATCCTCGGCGGACGGCTCGGCTACGTGCTGTTCTATTCGCCCGGCTACTACCTGCAGAATCCTCTGGATATCCTCCAGGTCTGGACAGGCGGCATGTCCTTCCACGGCGGCTTCCTCGGCGTCGTCGTCGCCATGATCGTCTTCGCCTGGCGACGCGGCATCCCGCTTTGGACGCTGTTCGACCTCGCCGGCGCCGTCGCGCCCATCGGCCTGTTTTTCGGACGCCTTGCCAACTTCATCAATGGCGAACTCTGGGGCCGGGTCACCGACGTGCCCTGGGCCTTCGTCTTTCCCGGCGCGGGGCCTGATCCCCGCCATCCGAGCCAGCTTTACGAGGCCGCACTCGAAGGCCTGCTGCTGCTCGTCGTCGCCCGCATCGTGGTGCTGCGCGGCGGCTTCCGCCGGCCGGGCCTCGTTGCCGGTACCTTTGCACTCGGCTACGGCCTGTCGCGCTCCTTCGTCGAGTTCTTCCGGGTGCCGGACGCCCATATCGGCTATCTCGGGCCGGGCCTGACGATGGGCATCCTGCTGTCTCTGCCGATGATCGCCGCCGGCCTGTGGGCCATCGCCCGGGCACTACGCAAGCCGCCCGCCGACCCCGACGCAACACCGGGCGGGCCTGCGTGACGTCCCCCGAACCGCAAGCGACACCGCTCGGCGCACGCATCCGCGCGCTGATCAAGGCGAGCGGCCCCATGTCCGTCTTCGACTTCATGGGCCTTTGCCTCGCCGATCCCGAGCATGGCTACTACATGCAGGCCGAGCCTTTCGGAGCGGATGGCGACTTCATCACCGCGCCGGAGGTCAGCCAGTTCTTCGGCGAACTGGTCGGCGCCTGGGTCGTCCAGACCCATGCCGCCCTCGGCAGCCCGCAACCCTGCCATCTCGTCGAGCTCGGGCCCGGCCGCGGCACCTTGATGGCCGACATGCTGCGTGTCGCCGCCCTGCGCCCGGCCTTTCGCGAGGCAGCTTCTCTGCACCTTGTGGAGACCAGCCGGCGGCTGCGCGCCGTCCAGCGCACCACGCTGGGCGAGGCAGGAGCGCGCACGCACTGGCACGACCGGATCGCCGACCTGCCCACGGACGCGCCGCTGATCGTCGTCGCCAACGAGTTCTTCGACGCCCTGCCCATCCGACAATATGTCAGGACCGCGCAGGGCTGGCGCGAGCGGGCCGTTGGCCTCGATGCAAGCGGCGCCCTGCACTTCGTCGCCGGCACCGGCAGCCTCGATCCCGGCTCGCTGCCGGCCGATCTTGCCGGTGCGGCCGAAGGCGCGATCCTCGAGACCCAGCCGCTCGCCAATGCGCTGATGGAAGAGCTTGCCGCCCGCATCGCCCGGCAGGGCGGCGCCCTGCTCGCCATCGATTACGGCTATGCCCGCGCCGCCACCGGCGAGACGCTACAGGCCCTGCGCGCCCATCGCCATGTCCCGGTTCTCGCAGAACCGGGCCGGGCCGATCTAACCGCCCATGTGAACTTCGAGGCGCTGGCCCGCGCCGCCCGGACCGGCGGACTGCACCCGCGCCCGCTGATGACACAGGGAGACTTCCTGCTCCGCCTCGGCCTGCTGGAGCGCGCCGGCCAGGTCGGCGCAGGCCGGCCTCCGGAAGAGCAGGAGCGCATCCGCGGCGAGGTCGAGCGGCTGGCAGCGCCCCAGGAAATGGGCGAGCTTTTCAAGGTGCTTGCCGTTGCGCCCCATGAGGTCGTTCTGCCGCTCTTCGATGGCGTTTGACAGCGGCTCCGCTTCAACCCACCATCCCGGCAAACTTACTCCCGCCACGAAACAGGCTGACAGGCCCCATGCTCACCTCCCCGGATCTTGCCGGCCTCCCCGGTATCTCGCACGGCTTCTTCACCCGGCAGGGCGGCGTCTCCGGCGGCATCTACGCCTCGCTCAACATCGGCCTCGGCTCGCGCGACGAGCGCGCCGCCGTCCTGGAAAACCGCACCCGCGTCGCCAGCCTGATGGGCGTGGCTCCAGGGGCGCTGCTGTCGCCCTACCAGCACCATTCTCCGGATGCGATCGTGGTTGATGCCCCGTGGGAGCCGGATGCCCAGCCGCGCGGCGATGCGCTGGTGACCGACCGGCCCGGCATCGCCCTCGCCATCTCCACCGCCGATTGCGGCCCGGTGCTTTTCGCCGATCCGCAGGCCCGCGTCATCGGCGCGGCCCATGCCGGCTGGCGCGGTGCGTTTACCGGCGTCCTCGAGGCAACGCTTGCCGCCATGCAGCAGCTGGGAGCACGCAACGAGCGGGTCGTCGCCGTGCTCGGCCCGACGATCTCGAAGGAGAATTACGAAGTCGGCGAGGAATTCGTCACCCGCTTTCTCGAGGCGGACACCGCCAACCAGCGCTTCTTCTCTCCCTCGGAAAACGCCGGCCACGCGATGTTCGACCTGCCGACCTACATCCTGGCGCGGCTGCAGGCGGCAGGTGTAGCAATCGCCGCCAATCTCAACCGCTGCACCTATGCGCAGGAGGACCTGTTCTTCTCCTACCGCCGCGCCACCCATCGCGGCGAGCCGGATTACGGCCGCCTCGTCTCCGCCATCACCCTGTCGGGAAGCTGATCCATGTCGCTCGCCTTCACGCGGGAGGAGTATGCCTCCCGGCTGGACGCCCTTCGCGCCCGCATGACTGAGACCGGCCATGACGCCATGCTGCTCTTTGCCCAGGAGAGCATGTTCTGGCTGACCGGCTACGACACGTTCGGCTTCTGCTTCTTCCAGTCGATGGTCGTGACCCGCGACGGAGCCATCGTCCTGCTCACCCGTTCGGCCGACCTTCGACAGGCGCAGATCACCTCGGTCCTGGACGATATCCGCGTGTGGGAGGATCGCGACGGCGCTTCTCCGGTGCTGCAGCTGCGCGACCTGCTTGGGGAACTGGGCCTTGGCGGCGCGCGCATCGGCGTCGAATACGACACACACGGCATGACCGGACGCATCGCCATCGACATCGCGACGCTGATGTCCGACTTCGCGCGCCTGGAGGACGCCTCCATGGTCGTCCAGCGCCTGCGGGCAGTAAAGTCGCCGGCCGAGATCGCCTATGTTCGCCGTGCGGCAGGCCTGACCGATGCCGCCTATGAGGCCGCGCTGCCGCTGATCAAGGAGGGTGCGCGCGAGGGCGAGATCCTCGCCGCCATGCAGGGCGCGGTCTTTGCCGGCGACGGCGACTATCCGGGCAACGAGTTCATCATCGGCTCCGGCCCCGAGGCCCTGCTGTGCCGCTACCAGACCGGCCGCCGGGTGCTGGACCGCAACGACCAGCTGACGCTGGAATGGGCCGGCGCCTTCCGCCGCTACCATGTTGCCGCCATGCGCACGGTCATCGTCGGCGAACCGACCGGCCGGCATGTGGCTCTCTACGAGGCTGCCCGTGCCGCGCTTGCCGCGGTCGAGGAGTGCCTCGTTCCGGGCCGCACCTTCGGCGAGGTCTTCGAGGCCCATGCCCGCGAGATCGACGCGCGCGGGGAAGGCGCTCACCGGCTCAATGCCTGCGGCTATTCGCTGGGCGCACGGTTCGCGCCCAGCTGGATGGACTGGCCGATGGCCTATCGTGCGAATCCGGCGAGGATCGTGCCCGGCATGGTCATCTTCACGCATATGATCCTGATGGATTCGGACAGCGGCGCAGCCATGTCGCTCGGCCAGACCTACCTGACGCATGAGGGGCGCGCGGAGTGTCTTTCCAAGCTCCCCCTCGACCTGCCGGTCAAGGCGGGCTAAACGAAGAAACCTGAAACCGGTGCCGCGGACGCCAAGAGGCGCGTTCGATCCGCGGCCTGGCAAGGACCGATGACGGACACGGGGACCAGCAAGGCCAGATGAACGCGTTCCATTTCACCAGAAAAACCGTTCTGCGTGCCGCCGCGCCGGCACTCGCGCTCCTGCTGGCCGCCTGCGCCGGCAATCCCGTTCCCCCCGCCTATGTCTCCGATACGCGGACACAGGCCTCGGCAACGCCCGTGCCCAGCGTCCCGGCCGACCAGGCGACATTCGCCTTCGAGCCCTTCACCGGCGCTCCCGGCAACATCGCCGACGCCCTTTCGCGCCAGATCGGCGCCGAGGCGCGCAACCAGAATCTTCGCCTCGTCCGCCGCGTCGGGGCTCCCGCGACCTACCGCATCAACGGCTATCTGTCCGCCTCCGGCGACCAGTCGCAGACGACGCTCTTCTATGTGTTCGACGTCGTCGATGCCGGCGGCAACCGGCTCACCCGCATCGTCGGTCAGGAATCGGCTCCCGGTTCCTCCGGCGATCCGTGGTCGGGCATCGACGATGAGGCGCTGAACCGGGCTGCCCGCCGTTCCATCGCAGAACTGGCCGCCTGGCTGCGCCGTTGAGCGCGCCGAACGCCCAAATCAAGGAAAAATAGCCGACAGGTGCACTGGCCGGTTGTGCAAGGCGGGAGGCGTTGTTAAAACGCCGCCGCCTGTAGGAGGAAGGCTCGCCAATGCCGGACTCCGGTCTGGCCTGCCGCGCTTCGACCTAGGCCACGAAAGAAGACCAGACAGACCACCGTGTGACCCTGTCGTGCCGGCGCTGCGTTCCCCGTGCGGCGGCGGACCCAAGAAAGGACTTGCGGGCCATGAAGATCGTCGCGGGCAATTCCAATCGCGCGCTTGCAGAGGAAATCTCGTCCTATCTCGGGGCGCCCCTGGCAAAGTGTCAGGTGCGCCGTTTCGCCGACCAGGAGATTTTCGTCGAACTGCAGGAAAACGTGCGCGGCGAGGACGTTTTCGTCCTGCAGTCGACCAGCTTTCCCGCCAATGACCACCTGATGGAGCTGCTGATCGTCATCGACGCTCTGCGCCGCTCCTCCGCCAAGCGCATCACTGCGGTCGTGCCGTATTTCGGCTACGCCCGTCAGGATCGCCGCGCATCCGGCCGCACGCCAATTTCGGCCAAGCTGGTTGCCAACCTGATCACACATGCCGGAGCCCACCGCGTGCTGACGCTGGACCTGCATGCCGGCCAGATCCAGGGCTTCTTCGACATCCCGACCGACAACCTGTTTGCCGCTCCGGTGATGACCCGCGACATCAAGGAGCGCTACTCGACGGACAACGTCATGGTCGTCTCCCCGGATGTCGGCGGCGTGGTGCGCGCCCGTGCGCTTGCCAAGCGCATCGATGCGCCGCTGGCGATCGTCGACAAGCGCCGCGACAAGCCTGGCGAGTCGGAAGTCATGAACATCATCGGCGACCCGTCGGGCCGCGACTGCATTCTGGTCGACGACATCGTCGATTCCGGCGGTACCTTGTGCAACGCCGCCGAGGCGCTGCTCGCACAGGGCGCCAAGTCGGTCACCGCCTACATCACCCACGGCGTGCTGTCCGGCGGTGCGGTTGCCCGCGTGTCCTCGTCCAAGCTCAAGGAACTGGTCATCACCAATTCCATCGAGCCGACCGCAGCAGTCCTCGCCGCGCCGAACATCCGCACCATCTCCATCGCCCCGCTCATGGGCGAGGCGATCTCGCGCACCGCGCTCGAGCAGTCGGTGTCCAGCCTGTTCGGCTGACGGCAACGAAACAGCCGAAGATCTCTCGAATGCCCGGAGCCCTGCTCCGGGCATTTTCGTTTGACCTTCCCCCTGCTGGAAGGGCCACACTCGGGACGTTTCAACGCAAGGTCAGGAGACTTCCCGTGAAAGCGCGTCTTGCAAGCACACTCCTCGTTCTCGGTTCGCTGATGGCCGCCTATCCGGCCCTGGCAGGCGAAAAGGACATGACCGTGTGGAAGTCGCCATGGTGCGGCTGCTGCGAGGCATGGAGCGAGGCGATGAAAGCCGCCGGCTACACGGTGCGCATCGAGAATCGCGAGGACCTTGCCCCGATCAAGGCAAAGGCCGGCGTGCCCGCCGACATGGAAGGCTGCCACACCGCGATGATCGACGGCTATTTCCTGGAAGGCCACGTGCCGCTCTCGTCCGTGCAGCGCCTGCTGTCGGAGCGCCCCGCCGTTGCCGGACTGGCGGTACCGGGCATGCCGACCGGCTCTCTCGGCATGGGCGAGGACCCCGCGGCCCGCTACGACGTCCACTATGTGCAAAAGGACGGCGGTACCGGCATCTTCGAGGAAGTCGGGGCGCGCTGAGCAGCCTCAGCCGCGCCAGGCCAGCAGCCAGCGCTCGAGCCGGCCGATCAGCCAGTTGACGATCAGACCGAGCACAGACAGGATCGCGACGCCCGCCAGCAGCTGGTCGGTGGCGAACAGGCTGCCGGCCATCAGGATATAGGCGCCGACGCCGTATTCGGCGCCGATCATTTCGGCCGCCACCAGCAGGATGATGCCGATCGAGGCGGAGATCCTGCAACCCGACAGGATCGCCGGCATGGCGCCCGGCAGGATGATCTTGCGCACGATGGACCACCAGGACAGGCCGAAGGACTGGCCCATGCGCACCAGGGTGCGGTCGACATTGTCGACGCCGCCATAGGTGGCGATGACGGTGGGAAAGAACGAGCCGAAGAGGATCGTCGCGACCTTCGAGCCTTCGCCGATGCCGAACCAGATCACGAACAGCGGCAGGAGGGCAATCTTCGGGATCGGAAACAGCGCCGAGACCAGCGGCAGAAGGCCGGCCCGCGCCAGCGAGAAGAGACCGATGGCGAGCCCGACGGCGATGCCGAGCGCGGTGCCCAGCGTCCAGCCGATCACGAGGCGCTGCAACGAGGCGGAAAGATGCCGCCAGAGCTGCCCCGATTCGACCAGATAGCTGAAGGCCTCGAAGGCCTCGCTGGGGGCCGGCAGCACCAGGTTGCTGATGACGCCGCTGCGCGAACCGGCCTCCCACAGCGCGATGATCGCCAGGAAGACGAGCGGGCCGATCAGCCGGATCGGCGCGGGACGGAATCCGCCCCCGCGATAGGGAACGGGGCGCAGGCCATCGCGCGGCGCCTCGCCGTCGCCGGTTGCCGCGCTGCCGGACGCCTGGTCAAGCGACGTCATGGGCGATCTCCCTGTCGGCGGCGCGCGCCTCGTCGCGCAGGAGCTGCCAGAGCTCGCGCTGCACCGCGTCGAGCTTCGGGTCGCCCGCCTCGCGCTCGCCGAGATCCCGGTCGATCTCCACGATGGTGCGGATACGCCCCGGCCGGCGCGACAGCACGACGATGCGATGGCCGAGCCGCACGGCCTCGGCCAGATTGTGGGTGACGTAGCAGGCGGTGAAGCGCTCGCGCTGCCACAGGGCGACGAGATCGTCCATCAGGAGTTCGCGGGTCTGGCTGTCCAGCGCCGACAGCGGTTCGTCCATCAGCATCACCGCCGGGCGCACGCTGAGCGCCCGGGCGATGGCGACGCGCTGCTTCATGCCGCCGGAGAGCTGCCGCGGCAGCGCCTTGCGGAAATCGGACAGCCCGGTGCGCTCCAGCACGTCGGCGACGATCTCCTCGCGCTCCGCCGCGGACAGCGGATGGTCTTCCAGGACCAGCGAGACATTCGCCTCGACGCTGCGCCAGGGCAGCAGCGCAAAGTCCTGGAAGACATAGGTCAGCGGGTTGAGCGAGCCGGCGGGAACCGGGCCGGCGAGCAGCACCTCTCCCTCGTCCGGCCGTTCCAGCCCGCCGATGAAGCGCAGCAAGGTGGACTTGCCGCAACCGGACGGACCGATGATGCACACGATCTCGCCCTCGCTGACCGCAAGGTCGATCCCGCTCAGCACCTCGGTCGCACCATAGCGATGCGTGATCCCGCGCAGCAGGAGATCCATCGGCTGCGTTCCTTGCCTGCTACCTGCCCGTTCCGGCTCAGTTCGTCTCGACGAAGCTCGGATCGACGAGAAGGTCCATCGTCACCGTCTCGGGCACCAGCTTCTCCGACTTGAACCAGTCGAGCTGGTCGGCAATCGAGGTCATGTTGAGCTTGGCGCCCTCGTTGATCCGCATCGCGCCGTTGCGGATGGAGGGGGCCGCCTTCTCGTAGGGCTGGTCGTTGTAGACATACTTGTGCAGCAGCTGCACCAGCGCCTCGGCTTCCTCCTCGCTGGCCGTCTTGTCGATCAGCGCCGCGTTGAAGTCGGCCGCCCCCTTGGAGAAGGCCGCGAGGAAACGCTTGACCAGGTCCGGCTTGTCCTTGGTCATCGCGGTCGAGGTGAAGACCGTCGTCACCTGATAGTCCGGAATGTAGTCGGCGACCATGCCGATCGACTCGATCTCCGGCCCGGCGGCCAGCGGCTTGGCGATATGCGGGACGATGGCCCAGGCGTCGATCTGCCCGGTCTTCAGCGCGCCGATCACCGCGCCGACCTTCTGCAGCGGCCGCAGGGTGATCTCCGAGCGGGCGAAGCCTTCCTTGTCGGCGATCTTGTGGGCGATGTAGTGGAACGAGGAGCCGGTCTGGGTGATGCCGAAGCTCTTGCCCTTCAGCTGTGCCGGCGTGGTCAGGCCGGCATCGAAGGCGGCCTTGGAGACCAGGATCATCTGTCCGTCGACGCCCGGCTCTTCCTGGAGACCGCCGCCGACCACCTTGATCGCGCCCTTCTCGGCCAGGTTGATCAGGCCGCCGGAAATCGCAGTGATGCCGAAATCGACGTCGCCGGAGGCGATGGCCACCGCCATCGGCTGCGCCGCCTGGAAGAACTCGAAATTCACCTCCAGCCCCTCGTCGGCGAAATAGCCGCGCTCGAAGGCGATGAAGCTCGGCGCATGCGAGGTGAAGCGCAACGCCCCGACCGTGATCTTGTCGGCGGCGAAAGCCGTGCCGAGCGGAGCGATGCTCACGCCGGCGGCGATGCCGGCCGCTGCCGCCAGTTTCACGAATCCGCGTTTGGTCAAAGCCTTCATGTCACCCTCCCATATGGCCGGAAGTCCGCTCCGGTCCTGTTCAGTCCGTCGTGCGGACATCTTGCTGATATGTCGGCGCATACCGCCGCGGGACGGCAAGGCGCCGGGGCAGGTGACCGCAGCAGGTCGGCCTTGTCAATCTGTGCAGGGTCGTTTCCCCTGCGCCGAGTGCAGGTTCACAGTTCTTCCACATCGACGCCGAAGGTCAGCGCGCCGATCACCTCTTTCGTCTGCGGATCGACGACCGGCAGGCTCACCTGGCTTTGCACAGTGCGGGTCGAAAGGTCTTCCTCCAGAGCGCCGATATGCAGACTGTTCGGCCCGGCGAGGAAGGTCTTCTGCCACTTGTCCTCGTCGCCCTGCCAGTAGTCGGAGGTCGTCTGGCTGATGCCGACATTCAGACCGCGGGCGTCCATCAGGATGATTTCGGTGAACAGGCCTTGGCTCCGCTCCTGGATCTGGCGCAGGTAGAGCGACACCGGCCGGCCCATCGTCTCGGCGATCAGCGGCCCCGCCTCCCCGCCTTTCTGCTCGGCCGCAGCCTCGGCCGCCCATTTCTCGTCCAGTTCCGCGATCCTGGCATCGGGGTAGGCCCCCGTCGCCCGGTTCTGCTCGCGCACGGCCTCCACCACCACGGGCGAGCGGGCGACCTCCACCAGCCGCGTCCTTGCCAGTTGTCCCAGTTCCGTCTCGAAGACGTTAAGCCCGACTGCGGCGTTGGGCCCCGTCAGCCCAACCACAAAAGCGCCCGCGATCGTCAGCCTTGCAAACCAGCTCCTCATGCTCCCCCGATCTCCCCCTCGGCCCTTGCCTGGCGCACCCCGGCAAGCCTTTCGTCGGCATGGTCTTTCCAGTGCGCCGCAGACATGAAAATCCGCATTGCTGAAAACATGCAAGATGAGAAAGCTCCGCAGCGTCATCGGGACTTGCGAAAACCCGTCGCGCGCTTGCCCTTTTCCGCGGCTTCCGCTATAGCACCGGCGCGCACCTGCACCCCTGGAGGCGGCGCAATCGGGTCGGCATTGAGGCCAGAGCACTGGCAGCCGCCCGCTTTCACGAAACATCAAGGAGAACTACCATGGCTGAAGGCTATGTGCTGAAGGCTTCGGTGAGGGACCGGGTTGGCAAGGGGGCCGCTCGTGCACTTCGCCGTGAAGGCCTCGTCCCCGCCGTGATCTACGGTGAGAAGAAAGCTGCCCTGCCGATCGCGATTCCGATCAAGGAGTCCACGATCGCCCTGCACCGCGGCGGCTTCATGACCAACCTCGGCACCATCGAGGTCGACGGCGTCGCTCACCGCGTCATCGCCAAGGACTACCAGCTCGATCCGGTTCGCGACGACCTGATCCATGTCGACTTCCTGCGCGTGTCCAAGGGCGCGACGCTGACCGTCGACGTGCCGGTCCACTTCATCAACGAAGAGAAGTGCCCGGGCATCAAGGCAGGCGGCGTGCTGAACGTGGTTCGCCACACGGTCGAGATGACCGTGCCGGCCGACGCCATTCCGGATGCGCTCGTCATCGACCTGGCCAAGGCCAAGGTCGGCGACTCGATCCACATTTCGGCCGTGGAGATCCCCGCCGGTTCCGCCCCGACCATCACCGATCGCGACTTCACCCTCGCGACGATCGCTGCTCCTGGCGGCGGCGCCGGTGCGTCGGATGAGGACGAGGCTGCCGAGGACGAGAGCGAGGACTGAGGTCCCGCTTGACCACCGGCGAGGGGAAGTGACGGGGAGTACCCATGCGCCTCATCGTCGGTCTCGGCAATCCGGGCGAGAAATACGCCCGCAATCGCCACAATATCGGTTTTCTGGCCGTGGACGCGATCCACGGCCGGAATTCCTCCTTCGCCCCCTGGCGAAACCGCTTCCAGGCGGAAATCAGCGAGGGCCTTCTCGACGGCGAGAAGGTGATGCTGATGAAACCCCAGACCTACATGAACGAGTCCGGCCGGTCGGTCGGCGAGGCCGCCCGCTTCTATAAGCTCGCGCCCGCCGATGTGATCGTGCTTTACGACGAGCTCGACCTGCCGCCGGGCAAGGTTCGCACCAAGGTCGGGGGCGGCAGCGGCGGCCATAACGGCATCCGCTCCATCGACGCCCATCTGGGCAAGGAATATTCGCGCGTGCGCCTGGGGATCGGGCATCCGGGGCACAAGGACCGCGTCACCGCGCATGTCCTCGGCGATTTCGCCAAGGTCGATGCCGAATGGCTCGACCCGATGCTCGACGCCATCGCCGCCGAAGCCGGCCTTCTGGTCGGCGGGCATCATTCGGAATTCTGCAACCGGCTGCATCTGGCTCTGGCCCCCTCAAAGGCGCAAAAGCCCCGCAAGGAGCAAGGCGCGGCCTCGGGCGGCACCTCCCGCAACCCGAACCCGCCGCTGCCGCGGCGCGGCAAGGACAGCGCGCCCAAGGGAGCGCTCGCAGAGCAGCTGGCACGCATGTTTGGAAAGAAGGACTGAGACGAGATGGGATTCCAGTGCGGCATTGTCGGCCTGCCGAATGTGGGCAAGTCCACGCTGTTCAACGCGTTGACCAAGACCGCTGCGGCTCAGGCGGCGAACTATCCCTTCTGCACCATCGAGCCGAACACCGGCGAGGTGGCGGTGCCGGATCCGCGCCTGAAGGACATCGCCCGCATCGCCAAGTCCGCCAGCATCGTGCCCACGCGTCTCACCTTCGTCGACATTGCCGGCCTGGTACGCGGCGCCTCCAAGGGCGAGGGCCTCGGCAATCAGTTCCTCGCCAACATCCGCGAGGTCGACGCCATCGCCCATGTGCTGCGTTGCTTCGAGGATGACGACATCACCCATGTCGACGGCCGCATCGACCCCATCGCCGATGCCCAGACCGTCGAGACCGAGCTGATGATCTCCGACATGGAGAGCCTCGAGCGTCGCCTGGCGCCGCTCAAGAAGAAGGCGACCGGCGGCGACAAGGACGCCAAGGCGGTGATCCCGATCATGGAAGGGGCGCTGGAGCTGCTGCGCGAGGGCAAGCCCGCGCGCCTGCTCGACGTCTCCACCCCCGAGGAGCGCAAGATCCTTGCCGGCCTCAACCTGCTGACCACCAAGCCGATTCTCTACGTCTGCAATGTCGAGGAGTCCTGCTCGGCCACCGGCAACGCCCAGTCCGAGCGCGTGCGCGAGATGGCAGAGGCGGAAGGGGCGGCCTGCGTCGTGATCTCCGCCGCCATCGAGGCGGAGATCGCCCAGCTCGACGATGCGGAACAGGCAGAGTACCTGGAGACCATGGGTCTCGAGGAGCCGGGCCTCGACCGTCTCATCCGTGCTGGCTACGACCTCCTCGACCTGATCACCTATTTCACCGCAGGTCCGAAGGAAGCGCGCGCCTGGACGATCCGCAAGGGCACCAAGGCCCCGCAGGCGGCCGGCGTCATCCACAGCGACTTCGAGCGCGGCTTCATCCGCGCCCAGACCATCGCCTTCGACGACTACGTCACCCTCGGCGGCGAGGCTCCGGCGAAGGAAGCCGGCAAGGCCCGCGACGAAGGCAAGGAATACGTGGTCAAGGACGGCGACGTGCTGCTGTTCAAGTTCAACACCTGACCGACAGCCTGTTGATCGCACTCGCAGTTTCCCGAAAGACAGTCTAATGTCGAAACCGCCGCCGTCTTGGCGGTTTCGTCCTAAAAGGAAACTGCATGTTCCATCGCATGCTCGCGACCGCTTCGGCGGCGCTGCTTCTTTGCGCGTCCGCCGCATTTGCCGGCACGGGTGCCGAGGGCTACTTCCAGATCTACAACAACACGGACGACAACACCGTCGTCGGTTTCTACACCAATGATGGCAGCGGCTGGTCGAGCAACTGGCTCTCCAGCAGGATCGGCCCGGACGAGTCGGCGCGCGCCGAGTTCACGGACGACAGCGGCTCCTGCGCACAGACCTTCCGGGTTGGCTGGCTCGGCACCGATGGCGGCGAGGTGCTCGACGAGCCGATCGACATCGATATCTGCGAAGCCAGCAACGTCTATCTCGACGACAACGAGATCTATTACGACTGAGCGTCGGCGCGCGGCCGGAGGCTCTCGACAGCAGCCTCCGGCTGCGTATAGATCGATACCATGAGCACGTTCAGAAGCTTCGAGGACTTCGAGCCGGGCGAGACCATTGCCCTCGGCTCCAAGACCGTCACCCGCGAAGAGATCATCGCGTTCGCGGCCGAGTTCGATCCCCAGCCGTTCCATCTCGACGAGGCGGCGGGCGAGGCCTCCCTTCTCGGCGGTTTGGCGGCGTCCGGCTGGCACACGATTTCCATGCTGATGCGCCTGCTGTGCGACAACCTGCTGCTGAATTCCAGCGGCAAGGGCTCCCCCGGCGTCGATGAAGTGCGCTGGATGCGCCCGGTGCGCCCCGGCGACGTGCTGACCGCCAGCGCCGAGGTGATCTCCGCCCGGGTCCTCAACTCCCGCCCCGATCTCGGCATGGTCGACTTCCTGTTCACCGTCATCGACCAGACAGGCGCCACCGTCATGACCCAGCGCAACAAGATCCTGTTCGCACGGCGGGAGGGCGCGCAATGACCTGGTTCGAAGATATGGTCATCGGCGAGCGCCGCGAGCTCGGCAGCTATCATTTCACGCCGGACGAGATCATCCGCTACGCGCGCGCCTTCGACCCCCAGCCCTTCCACCTGTCGGACGAGGGGGCGGCGCAGACCCATTTCGGGCGCCTGTGCGCCTCCGGCTGGCATACCGGCTCGGTGTGGATGAAGCTGATGGTCGCCCATATCCAGGCGGAATGCGAAAGGCTTGGCACGCCCTCGCGCCTCGGCCCCTCTCCCGGCTTCACCGACCTGAAGTGGATCCGCCCGGTCTTCGCCGGCGACACGATCACCTACAGCTCCACGCTGCTGGAGAAGCGCGAAATGCGCACGAGGCCCCAATGGGGCCTCGCGATCCACGGCAACGAAGGCGTCAATCAGGACGGCGTGACGGTCTTCTCCTTTACCGGCAAGGTGCTGGTCGCCCGCCGCTCCGAGACGGACGACACGGGCGGCTGAACCCACCGCAAGTGCAGACCTGCGAGCACGTCCCTGGCCGGGACCGCGGCCTGGGCCCGGGCAGGTGTGGTGCCGTTAACGTCTTGTTCACCATTAACTCTTTTTTAACAGGTGTCGGCCGATACACATTGCATCTGATGGTTGCAAGACCTTCCATGCCCCTGTGCCGGCGGTCCGGTGCCGTGCGGGCGATGATGTCGGCCTCCATCCCGGGCCGGAGGACGTCGCAGTGTCGGTGCTATCCCTTCTCAATACGGCCTCGACCCTTGCAGGGCTTCCCTCCCGCTCCAACGACCGCCTGTCCAACCCGTTCGCGAACCGGACCAATGCGACACTGGGACGGCTTGCCGATAGCGGCATCACGTTGAGCGAGGACTCGGTCAAGGAGATCGAGGATACCGTCGAGATCAGCCAGCAGCTGCAGCGCGCGGTCGACCAGATGAAGGACGATTCACGCTCCAACAAGGCCAGCGAGATCAAGCAGAAGATCGAGGAGCTGAAGCAGCGCCTGCAATTCGCGACGCCGAAGCAGGCCAAGGCGATGCTGCGCGAACTCAAGGCGCTTGCGCAGGACTTCAAGGGCGCGGCCTCCCAGCTGGGCGCGGATGCTGCCGAGCTGTCATCGGGCACCTCCGACGTCAGCATGTCCCAAGCGCAAGGTGCAGCGGCCTCAGACGACGCAGCAGGCCCGACGGCCTCGGGCGAAGCGCAAGGCACGGCCCAGCCCGGCGAGCCGCAAGAGACCGAAGCAGCGGGCACTGCAAGCAACGGGGCGAAGCCGTCCGGCGAGCCCGGAGAAGAGAGCGACGCGAACGCCACGGGCAAGAGCGATGACGAGCCGAGCCAGGAAGAGCTGAAGTCCGCCCTGCAGGCCTATATCGGCGCGCAGCACAAGGAAGAGGAGGCGGCGAACCGCTCCCGTGCCGTGGGGATGAAGAAAGAGCGCGAAGATCTGAAGACGCTCGGCGAGGAACTGAAGCAACTGGCGAAGAGGATCGCGGACCTCGCCCGCCGCGACCGAACAGACGAAACGGAAAGCCGACGCGACAAGTCGTCGATCGATCAGGCCGTCAACGACGCCAAGCAAGCCCTCGACAGCCCCGAGCTGACCCGGTCGCTCGACCTGGCGCTTTCCGAAGGGCCGGGGAGCGCCAGGGCTCAGGTGTCGGGAGCGGCCACCGTCGCGCCCGCGCAGGCAAGCCTTGCCTATACCGCCGGGGTGGGCGTTCCTGCCCTCGCATCCCCGCAGGCGCTGATTCTTTAGAGCACCCTGTCTTTAGAGCGCCCTGGCGAAGACCACCTCGTCGCGGATCGGAATGCCGTATTCGCCGAGCATCGGGATCTCCGGCTTCAGCTTGCGCTCCTCGTCGATCGCGCCGGGGACAATCTTCTCCAGCCGGAAGTCGCGGCGCTGGTAGAAGCGGAAGGCGTCGAGATTGTCGTTGGAGGTGCGCACCAGCAGCCGGCGGATCCCGTTTTCCACGGCAGCTCCGGCCACCGCCTTGAGCAGCAGCGTGCCGACCCCGCCCCAGCGGTTCAGCGAATCGAGCGTCAGGATCTCCCACTCGCTCTCCCGCTGGATCAGCGTGACGAGACCCACGATCTCCTCCTCCTCGTCCACCGCGATGAAGCCGGGCAGGCGCGAGGCATCGATCATCTCGCCCTCGATCAGGATATCCGGGCTGGTCCATCGTCGGGTCAAAAGCTCGACCATCGCCGCGTGGTCGTCCTCCGTCGTGGCACGAATGGTTACGGTCATGACAGCGTCCTCGTGATGGGCGGGCACCGCGCCCGCCAGACTTGTACGAAAGATTAGCGCCGGAACAGCCGTTCGCCGAGCCCCTGCCGTGCCTGCCAGCCGGCACGCTCCAGTTCCGGATCGTCGTGCTCCTCCTGCGGATAGCCGATGCACAGATAGGCGATCAACCGCCAGCTGCCCGGCACGTCCAGCGCTTGCGCCACCTCCGCAGGATCGATGATCGACACCCAGCCAAGGCCGATGCCCCGCGCCCGTGTGGCCAGCCACAGCGTGTTGACGGCACATACGCAGGAGTATGCGAGCATTTCCGGCATGGTCCGCCGGCCGAGGCCCTCGCCCTGATCTGTGCCCTCGTCGCAGAAGACGGCCAGCTGCACCGGCGCGACCGTCAGCCCTTCCAGCTTCAGCCGGGCATAGAGCTCGGCCCGCTCGCCGTCATAGGACGCAAGCGCGTCGGCATTCGCGGCGAGAAAGCTGCCCCGCACCGCCTCGCGCCGGGCAGGGTCGTCGACCAGCACGAAGCGCCAGGGCTGGCTGTTGCCGACCGACGGCGACATATGCGCCTGTGCCAGCAGCGTTTCCAGAAGCCCGTCCGGCAGGGCGCGCGGATCGAACCGCCGCACGTCCCGACGCCAAGCCAGCAATGTCTGGAAGCCGGTCAGAAAGGCATCGTCGAACGCCGGCACCCCGCCGCCTTGCCCATCAACGTGGGCCGGGTCGCGGGTGCCCTGCCCGGTCAATGGCCCGGAAATTCCACCAGCGTGCGCACCGGAACGCCAAGGGCTTCCAGTCGCGCCCGCCCGCCGAGATCCGGCAGATCGACGATGAAACAGGCCGAGACCACCTCGGCGCCCATCTGCTGCAGCAGCTTGGTCGCTGCTTCCGCCGTTCCGCCGGTCGCGATCAGGTCGTCCACCAGGATTACCTTCTCGCCCGGACGGATCGCATCCTTATGCATCTCCATCTCGTCGAGACCGTATTCCAGCGAATAGGCGATGCGCACTGTCTCATGCGGCAGCTTGCCCTTCTTGCGGATCGGCACGAAGCCGGAGGACAGCTGATGCGCCACCGCGCCGCCGAGGATGAAGCCGCGCGCCTCGATGCCCGCGACCTGGTCGACCTTGGAGCCGGCCCAGGGCTGCACCAGCGCATCGACCGCACGGCGGAACGCCCGCGCATTGCCGAGCAGCGTGGTGATGTCGCGAAACAGGATGCCCGGCTTGGGATAATCCACGATGGTGCGGATCGCCGCCGTCAGTTCCTGCGAGACCGTCTCAGTCGTCATTGCACGTCCGTCTTGTTGCTTGGGGCGCGCGTGCCCGACAGGCAGCCGCGCGACCGTTTGGTAAGGGAGTTTGCCACATTCGCCGGTTCGGCAAAGCGGTTTCGTTCGCAGCGCCTTGGTCGCCTCAGCGGGAGAGCACGCGGCCGGCGACCGCGTCCAGCTTCGCCACCAGCTCGGGATCGCGCGCCTCCGGTGCCGTCATCAACGCGTATTCCAGTGCCGTGTCGGAGCCGACCGGACACGCCTCATGCGTGCGCGGCAGGTCCTGCGCCAGCCGCGCGACCAGCCGGCGGGCATTGTCCGCATTGTCGTGCAGAACCTTGATGATCGACTGGATGTCGACCGACCCGTGGTTGGGATGCCAGCTGTCGTAGTCGGTGACCATGGCGACCGTCGCGTAGCAGATCTCCGCCTCGCGCGCGAGCTTCGCCTCCGGCATGTTGGTCATGCCGATGACGTCGCAGTTCCAGCTCCGGTAGAGATTGCTCTCCGCCAGCGAGGAGAACTGCGGGCCTTCCATGGCCAGATACGTGCCGCCCCGGTGGAAGGTCAGATCCTCCGCCTCGGCCGCCGCCGCGATATGGCCGACAAGGCCCGGCGAGACCGGCTCGGCCATCGACACATGGGCGACGCAGCCCTTGCCGAAGAAGCTCTTTGCCCGCGCGAAGGTACGGTCGATGAACTGGTCGACCAGCACGAAATGCCCCGGCGCCATCGCCTCGTTGAGCGAACCGACGGCCGAGACCGAAACCAGCGAGGTCACGCCGCAGCGCTTCATCACGTCGATATTTGCGCGGTAGTTGATGTCGGAGGGCGCGTAGCGGTGGCCACGGCCATGACGCGGCAGGAAGACGACCTTCAGGCCGTCGATCTCGCCGATCCGCACCGCATCCGACGGCTCGCCCCAGGGGCTTGCGACCTCGACCCATTCCGCGCCTTCAAGCGCCGGCAGGTCGTAAAGCCCCGATCCGCCGATCACACCCAGTACAGCCTTGTTCATCCGCGCAACTCCTCTGCCGTGCCTGCTGCGATAGCATTCCCGCCCCGCCCGTCAACCGGGAAGCGGACATGAAAAGGCCGCCGGATTGCTCCGGCGGCCGGTTTTTCAGGACTTTCGTCGGGGCCGCTTAGTGCTCGACGTCGCGCCAGATCGACTTCTTGGTGAAGTAGAGGAGCGAAGCGAAGATGACCAGGAAGATCATCACGCGGAAGCCCATGCTCTTGCGCTCCTCGAGCTTCGGCTCGGCAACCCACATCATGAAGGCAGAGACGTCGTGGGCGTACTGGTCCACGGTCATCGGCGTGCCGTCGGTGTACTCGACCTGCTCGTCGGACAGCGGCGGCGCCATGCCGATCGGGCCACCGGTCAGGGGCTGGCCGTGGCATTCCTCATTGGTGATCGAGCCGCCGATGAACTTCTCGTTATAGTAGCCCGAGAAATCCTCGCCGAAACAGGCCGGCGCGTCCTTGTAGCCCGTCAGCAGGTTGTAGATGTAGTCCGGGCCGTGCTCCTGGTACTGCGTGAACATGTCGAACACGAAGCCCGGGAAGCCGCTGGCGACGGCACGAGCCTTTGCCAGCGTCGAGAAGTCCGGCGGATAGGCGCCGCCATTGGCGGCACGGGCCGCCTGCTCGTTCGGGAACGGCGAAGGCCAGCGGTCGGAAGGGATCGCTGCGACCTCCTCCATCTCGCCGTCGTCGTTCGGGCCCTTCATGACCGTGTACTCGGCGGCAACTGCCTTGACCTGGTCTTCGGTGAAGCCCGGGCCGCCCTCTTCCGCCAGGTTGCGGAAGGAGAGCAGCCGTGCGCCGTGACAGGAGGCGCAAACCTCCTTGTAGACCTTGAAGCCGCGCTGCAGCTGGGCCTTGTCGTACTGGCCGAAGGGGCCGGAGAACGACCACTGCTGGCGTTCGATGTGCGGGGCTTGGCCCGCGGCCATTGCCGGTGCGGCGACCGCCATTGCGGCCACGGCCAGCAGGGCGCCACGCACGGATTTGATCATCGTCTTCATTGAGGAGAACTCCCAATCCCGTCCGTGGTTCACTTCGTTTCCGGCGCCGCGACCGCACCGGCCGGCTTGCCGCCGCCGCTGAGCACGGCTTCCGAGATCGAGGCCGGCAGCTCCTTCGGCTTCTCAAGGAAGCCCAGCAGCGGCAGGATGATCAGGAAGTGAGCGAAATAATAGGCCGTCAGGATACGGGCCGCGATCACGTAGCCGCCTTCCGCCGGCATGGCGCCGAGGTAGCCGAGACCGACGCAGACAGCGGCGAAGATCCAGAAGAACTGCTTGAACAGCGGACGGTAGGTGCCCGAACGGACCTTCGAGGTGTCGAGCCACGGCAGGACGAACATCACCGCGATCGAGCCGAACATCAGGATGACGCCGCCGAGCTTGTCCGGAACCGCGCGCAGGATCGCGTAGAACGGCAGGAAGTACCACTCGGGAACAATGTGCGTCGGAGTGACCAGCGGGTTTGCTTCGATGTAGTTGTCGGCGTGACCCAGGAAGTTCGGGATGTAGAACACGAAGTAGGCGAACAGGATCATGAACACCACGATCGCGAACAGGTCCTTCACCGTGTAGTACGGGTGGAAAGGGATCGTGTCCTGCTTGGTCTTCGGGTTGATGCCCGTCGGGTTGTTGTTGCCGGTGGTGTGGAACGCCCACACGTGCAGCAGAACCACGCCGAAGATCATGAACGGCAGCAGGTAGTGCAGCGAGAAGAAGCGGTTCAGCGTCGGATTGTCGACGGCGAAGCCACCCCACAGCCAGTTCACGATCGGCTCGCCGACCAGCGGCAGCGCCGAGAACAGGTTGGTGATCACGGTGGCGCCCCAGAAGGACATCTGGCCCCAGGGCAGCACGTAGCCCATGAACGCGGTCGCCATCATGATCAGGAAGATCACGACGCCGAGGATCCACGAGATCTCGCGCGGCGCCTTGTAGGAGCCGTAATACATGCCGCGGAACATGTGGATGAACACGGCGATGAAGAACATCGACGCGCCGTTGGCGTGCAGATAGCGCAGCAGCCAGCCGAAGTTCACGTCGCGCATGATGTGCTCGACGGACGCGAAGGCCATCGCGGTGTTCGGCGTGTAGTGCATCACCAGCACGATGCCGGTGATGATCTGCGCGATCAGCACGAAGAACAGGATACCGCCGAAGGTCCACCAGTAGTTGAGGTTCTTCGGGGTGGGGAAGTCGACGAAGGAACCGCGAACGAGCGAAATAACCGGCAGGCGGCTCTCGAGCCACTTAGCCGCCGCGCTCTGCGGCACGTAATTGGAATGTCCAGCCATGGCTGCCTCTCCTGTGGATTGCCGCGTATCAACCGATCTGAATCACGTTGTCCGAGATGAACTCGAACGGCGGGATCAGGAGATTCTCGGGCGCGGGTCCCTTGCGGATGCGGCCGGCCGTATCGTAGTGCGAGCCGTGGCAGGGGCAGAACCAGCCGCCGAAATCACCGGACTGACCGAGCGGAATGCAGCCAAGATGGGTGCAGACGCCGACCATGACGATCAGCGCCTCGCGACCTTCGACGCCGCGGTTGGCATCGGTCGCCTGCGCGTCGGCGGCAAGGTTGGCATTGCGCGCGTTCGTGTCGGGAAGATCGGAAATCGGGACGGCGTTCGCCTCCTCGACTTCCTTGGCGCTGCGGTTGCGGATGAAAACCGGCTTGCCGCGCCACATCACCTTGATTTCCTGCCCCTCCTCGATCGCCGAGACGTCGACCTCGATGGAGGCCAGCGACAGGGCAGACGCATCCGGGTTCATCTGGTCGATGAAAGGCCATGCGAGCGCGGCTGCGCCAACCGCCCCCATCGCACCGGTCGCGATATAGAGGAAATCGCGGCGAGTGGGTTCGACCGTATCCTGCTGTGCCAAGGTCGCGTCCTCTTTTAACCTATTTGCCCGACGAGAACGGCAAACGCCGCCGTCCCTGGCCCGGCCGAAACGGGGACGAAGGTCGGCGGAGTGCGTCGTCTGGGCGGCAGATGCGGCTGTCCGCATCTTTCCAAGCGGGGCTGTTATTGGCACCCTTGCCCGCGCTTGTCCAGATGATCATCGGTGTAGACGACTCTTTGTCGCGGTTTTTTGCCCAATGATTGCAGCAATCACGCCCGATTTTAGCCATGCGGGCGCCGCGACGGCCGCGGGCGGTATCACACCGCCTCGCGACCGCTGTCGATGAAGCCTCCCGACTGCCGGCTCCACAGGCTGGCATAGAGCCCGCCGCGCGCCAGAAGGTCCTCGTGCCCGCCATCCTCGACGATCCGCCCGCGATCCATGACGATCAGGCGATCCATCGCCGCGATCGTCGATAGCCGGTGGGCGATGGCGATCACCGTCTTGCCGGCCATCAGCTCGTTCAGGCTCTCCTGGATCGCCGCCTCGACCTCCGAATCGAGCGCCGAGGTCGCCTCGTCCAGCACCAGGATCGGCGCGTTCTTCAGCAGGACCCGGGCAATGGCGATCCGCTGACGCTGGCCGCCGGACAGCTTCACGCCCCGCTCGCCGACATGCGCCATCAGCCCTTTGCGCCCTTCCGGGTCCTCCAGGCTGTTGATGAAGCCGGCCGCATGGGCCCGCCGCGCCGCCTCCATCGCCTCCTGCTCGCCCGCGCCGGGCTTGCCGTAGACGATGTTGTCGAGCACCGAGCGATGCAGCAGCGAAGTATCCTGCGTCACCATGCCGATCTGTGCGCGCAGGCTCGCCTGCGTCACCGAGGCAATGTCCTGCCCGTCGATCAGGATGCGCCCGCTTTCCACGTCATAGAAGCGCAGCAGCAGGTTCACCAGCGTCGACTTGCCCGCTCCCGAGCGCCCGACGACGCCGACCTTCTCGCCCGGACGGATCGTCAGGTCGAGTTGGTCGATGACGCCGGACTCCTTGCCGTAGTGGAAGCGCACGGCCTCGAACGCGATCGCACCCTTCGTCACGGCCAGCGCCGGAGCCTGCGGCCGGTCCGTCACCTCCCGCTCGCGCGAGATCGTGGTGATGCCGTCCTGCACCGTGCCGATATTCTCGAACAGGCCCGACACTTCCCACAAGATCCACTGCGACATGCCGTGCAGGCGCAGCACCAAGGCCACCGCCACCGCAACATCGCCGGTGGTTACCGCCCGGGCCTGCCACAGATAGATGGACACCGCGCCGATGCCGAACAGTAGCAGCACGTTGATCGTGTGCAGCACCGTGTTGAGCACCGTCACCAGCCGCATCTGCCGGTATACGGTCTTCAGGAAGTCCCACATGGACGAGCGGGCGTAGTCTTCCTCCCGGTCGGTGTGGGAGAACAGCTTCACCGTGGAGATGTTGGTATAGGCATCGACCACGCGTCCGGTCATCAGCGAGCGCGCGTCGGCCTGCACCTGCGACAGCTGCTTCAGCCGCGGCACGAAGAAGACCAGAACCGCCAGATAGGCGAGGAACCAGAGCATCAGCGGCACGGCCAGCCGCACATTCGACTCGCCGATCAGCAGCACCGCCGAGACGAAGTAGACCGACACATAGACCAGCACGTCGAGAACGCGGGTCACGACCTCGCGCACCGCCAGCGCCGTCTGCATCACCTTGGTAGCGATACGGCCGGCGAAGTCGTTCTGGTAGAAGCCGATGCTCTGGCGCAGCAGGTAGCGATGCACCTGCCAGCGGATCGCCATCGGATAGTTGCCGAGCAGCGTCTGGTGGAACACCAGTTCCCACGCCAGCGACAGCGCCGGCATGATCACCAGGATCACCACGCCCATCCAGACGAGCCGCCCGGCATTGTCCTCAAAGAAGGTCTCGCGATCCGCCGTCGACAGCCAGTTCACCAGGTCGCCGAGGAACGAGAAGACCATCACCTCGAAGATGGCGACGGCCGTGCCCAGCAGGCACACGCACAGCAGGATCGGCCAGATCGGCCGCGTGTAGTGCCAACAGAAGGCCAGCAGCCCGGCGGGAGGCGCCGTTACCGGCTGCTCCCGGAACGGGTCGATGAGTTTTTCAAACCGGTCGAACATTGGGAAGATCCTCGTGAGACCTGCGCGTGCGATCCGTCCGCCGCTTTACCGCGTGCCGTCCGGCTGGAAACACCGGACGCTCCGCTGCCGGTGTCATCAGCACCGACAGGATGAACGCGGACACGGCGGCGGCAAGCACCGTCAGTCCCAGAAACAGGGTGAACAGCCTTTCGGCGAACTCGGTTGCGGGCACGCTGACGCCGGCGGAGACGACCGCATCGAGGCGGTCGAACTCCTGCAGGGCCTGCGGCACGAAGAGCGCAAGCGACAACGACAAGGTCAGCCCGACCGTGGCGCCGACGACAAGCACGGCATCGGTCAGGCGCCCCTTGCCATGGCCGGGGCTCTGGTTGCGATCGCGGGCACCGCTGGCTTGCGACAGCGGGGTTTCGGGCCGCGCGAACGGATCGAGCGGAAAACGGGAGTCCATGGGTAAGCTCCTGCGGAACTCGGCATCGGACAGTCCCGCAACGGACACGGACGTAAAGACCAGTGCATTCGCCGCGGATCGGCGAATTGCGTGCGGGACGGGACAGGCAGGGAACCGGCCGGAGCCGGATCGAAGGGGAAAACTAGACTGGCTGGAAAAGCTGGCGGCCTAAGCGCCGCGCACCGCAGATCCGGTCATTGGTGCCCCGGCAACCGGAGCGAGGGCGCACATGGAGGTGCGGAAATTGACTGCGATAAATGCCATCATGCACTCCCTCCTTGCTGTTGCGACCTGGTATGACCTGCGGGCTCAAAGGCGAACGGGCGTCCGCCGGCCGGTGTGCCCGCGCATCCGCGTCATCGACGCTGAGGATGCCAGGAAACCGACACCGGCGACCATACACGATGACCGTCGGTTGCAAAGCGACAATTCGAACCCGAATGATTGAAGACGAGGCACTGTTGCGTTCATGCAACGTTCTCGCGCTGGTCTTGGCCAGCGCGGGGCAACGTTCTCGCACAGGCCCCGACCAGCACGGGGCAACATTCTCGCGCATGCCTGCAGGAGAGCGGCCTAAACCACCTCTTCCGTGCCCTCCTCGTCGACGGCCAGAAAGCCGCCGGACTGGCGTGCCCACAACTCGGCATAGAGCCCGCCGCGCGCGATGAGATCCTCGTGGCGCCCTTCCTCGGCGACCCGTCCCTCGTCCAGCACGATCAGGCGGTCCATCGCCGCGATCGTCGACAGCCGGTGCGCGATGGCGATCACCGTCTTGCCGGCCATCAGCTCGTTCAGGCTCTCCTGGATCGCCGCCTCAACCTCGGAATCGAGCGCCGAGGTCGCCTCGTCCAGCACCAGGATCGGTGCGTTCTTCAGCAGGACCCGCGCAATGGCGATGCGCTGGCGCTGACCGCCGGACAGCTTCACGCCCCGCTCGCCGACCCGCGCATCGAAGCCGGTGCGGCCGCGGCTGTCGGCCAGCGCCTCGATAAAGTCGAGCGCATGCGCACGCCGTGCCGCCTCGCGGATTGCCGTCTCGTCCGCGTACCTCGCTCCCAGGCCGATATTGTCGCGGATCGAGCGGTGCAGCAGCGATGTATCCTGCGTCACCATGCCGATCTGCGCGCGCAAGCTCGCCTGCGTCACCGCGGAAATATCCTGCCCGTCGATCAGGATGCGTCCGCTCTCCACGTCGTAGAAGCGCAGCAAGAGGTTCACCAGCGTCGACTTGCCCGCCCCCGAGCGTCCGACCAGCCCCACCCGCTCGCCCGGCCGGATCGTCGTCGTCAGGTCCTCGATCACCCCGCCCTTCTTGCCGTAGTGAAAGCGCACGCCCTCGAAATCGATCCGCCCGGCCTCCACCCGCAGCGCCGGTGCCTGCGGCCGGTCGGTCACGGTCACCGGCCGGGTGATCGTCTCGGCGCTGTCCTGCAGCGTGCCCAGCGCCCGGAACAGCCCGTTGAGCGTGCCGAGCAGCCGGCCCAGCAGCACGTTGAGCCGCAGCATCAGTCCCAGCACCAGCGCCACGTCGCCGGTGGTCACCCGGCCCGCCTCCCAGGCGAACACCGCCAGCACGCCGATGGCGGCGATCATCACGCCCGACAGCACGCTCATCACGCTGCGCACCGCCGTCAGCGTGCGGGTGAACCGGCGGATCGCGACAAGGAAGGTCTCGTAGCTCTCGCGGGTGCCGATCCCCTCGCGCTCGGTATCGCTGAACAGCTTGATCGTCTGGATGTTGCCGTAGGTGTCGACGAACCGCCCCGTCACCCCGGACGAGGCATGGGCGCTGTCCTTGGCGGACTTGCGGATGCGCGGCACATAGATCACGGCCAGCCCGGCAAAGCCGACCAGCCACAGCGCCACCACCAGGCCGAACCACGGATCGAGCGCGGTCACCAGCGCCAGCGTCGACACCGCGAAGACGACGATGAACCAGATGATCTGCAGCAGACTGACCATGAAGTCGCCGGCCGCCTGTCCCGACTGCCAGACCTTCTGCGAGATGCGCCCCGCGAACTCATCCTGGAAATAGGCCAGCGACTTGCCCACCACCTGCGCGTGGCCCTGCATGCGCACCAGGTTGAAGAAGCCGGGCACCACGACCTGCTCTTCCACCAGCGCGGTGAGCGCGGCGATGAGCGGGCGGACCACCAGCACGGTCAGGCCCATCAGGATCAGGATCGTCGCGTTCTCGGAAATAAAGTCGGCCCGCGTTCCGGCCTGCATCATGTCGACCAGGTCGCCGACGAAGACGTAGAGCGCCGCCTCGATCAAGGCGGTGATGCCGCCGAGCACCAGCATCACGAGAAAGGTCAGCCGCGCCTGCGAGACGAAGAACCACAGATAGCCGAAACCCGTGCTCGGCACCGGACGGTCGGGGAGCGGGGCCAGCGGGTCGAGCCGCCCTTCGAACCAGGCGTAAAGTCTTTCGAGCACGGAGGGCGGGTCCTTTGCTGTTGCCGGGAGGGCGAGGCGCGGGCAAGAAGGGGCGCAAGGGAGGTGCGCCCGAAAGCCTGCCCGGGAAACAGCCCCGGAAAACAGTCGGCAACCGATGGCGAAAGGCTACGGTCTGCGCCGGCAGGATGCAGGCGGATGGCGCTGCCCGCAACTGCATATGGGGCACCTCGCCCCGCTTCCAAGTCCGGACCTTACGCGCATGCCCGACCTTGTGCTTTTCCAGCCCGACATTCCGCAGAACACCGGCACGATCCTGCGGCTCGGGGCCTGTCTCGGGGTGACCGTGCATGTGATCGAGCCGGCCGGCTTCCCCCTGTCCGATCATGCCCTGCGCCGCGCCGGCATGGACTATCTGGAGCGCGCCGCCATGGTCCGCCATGTCGACTTTCCCGCCTTCGAGGCCTGGCGCAGGGAGCAAGACCGCCGGCTGGTGCTGCTGACCACTTCCGGGGCGACCTCGCATCTTTCCCATGCGTTCGAGGAGAGCGACCTGCTGATGTTCGGGCGCGAATCCTCCGGTGTTCCGCAAGACGTCCATGCCCTTGCCGATGCCCGTGTCACCGTGCCGATGGTCGCCGGCATGCGCTCGCTGAACGTGGCGATCACCGCCGCCATCGTGCTCGGCGAGGCGCTGCGTCAAACCGGCGCCTTTCCCCCTCTCTCCCCCGCCTCCCCTTCCACCGGGCAATGAGTTCTGCCATGAAGCGGGGACAGGACGCCCCATAGGACGAGGATTTCAGGAATGAGCGCAGCAACCACGGAAACCAGCGGCGAGACGCGCGGGGGCGCCATTCCGGACGGGATCGACGACAAGAAGGTCCAGGCCGAGACCTGGTTCCGCAGCCTGCGCGACCGCATCTGCGCTGCCTTCGAGGCGATCGAGGACGATGCCGCCGAGCACGCCGCCCTGCCGGGCGAGCTTGCCGATGAGCCGGCCGGCCGCTTCGAGCGCACGCCCTGGGAGCGCACCGATTCGACCGGGGCCAAGGGCGGCGGCGGCATCATGTCGATGATGAAGGGGCGGGTCTTCGAAAAGGTCGGCGTCCACATCTCCACCGTTCACGGCGAGTTCTCGCCCGAGTTCCGCGGCCAGATCCCCGGCGCCTCGGAGGATCCGCGCTTCTGGGCGTCCGGCATCTCGCTGATCGCCCACATGCACAATCCGCATGTGCCGGCGGTGCACATGAACACCCGCATGGTGGTCACCACCCGCCAGTGGTTCGGCGGCGGCGCCGACCTGACGCCGGTGCTGGATGCCCGCCGCACCCAGGAGGACGCCGACACGCTCGCCTTCCACGCAGCCATGCAGGGCGCCTGCGCGGCCCACGCGGTCGCCGACTATCCCCGCTACAAGAAGTGGTGCGACGAGTACTTCTTCCTCAAGCACCGCAACGAGGCGCGCGGCATCGGCGGCATCTTCTACGATTATCTCAACTCCGGCGACTGGGACGCGGATTTCGCCTTTACCCAGGATGTCGGCCACGCCTTCCTCGACATCTATCCCAAGCTCGTGCGCGCCAACTACCACAAGCCCTGGGGCGAGGCGGAGCGCGAGGAACAGCTGATCCGCCGCGGGCGCTACGTTGAGTACAACCTGCTCTACGACCGCGGCACGATCTTCGGCCTGAAGACCGGCGGCAACGTCGCCTCGATCCTCTCGTCCATGCCGCCCTTGGTGAAATGGCCCTGAGGCGAGGCTGATCCCATGTCCTTGCCGCCGCTGACATCCCTGTCCGTCACCGGCTACCGCTCCTTGCGCGCGCTGCACATGCCCGTCGGCGCGCTCAACGTCTTCGTCGGCCGCAACGGCACCGGCAAGACCAATCTCTACCGTGCCCTCTCCCTGCTGCAGCAGGCGGCCCTCGGCCGCATCACCCGCGCCATCGCCGAGGAAGGGGGCGTGGAGAGCGTGCTGTGGGCCGGCACCCGCAAGCGCGGCGCGCCGGTGCGGTTGATCCTCAAGGCCCGGCTCGGCGACATGACCTATTCCATCGAGGTCGGCCTGCCGAACAAGATCTCGGATGCGGCGCTGCCGCTGGAACCGCTGGTCAAGGAAGAGAGCCTGACGCTCGCCACCGGCGCCCGCGAGGTGACGTTGATGCAGCGCGGCGGCCCCACGGCCTGGCTGCGCGCCGCCGACGGCACGAGGCTGACCTACGAGAACGAGCTTCTCGGCTCGGAAACGGCGCTCGGTGCCTTTCGCGACGGCGCCCGCTTTCCCGAGCTCGACATCGTGCGGCGCACCTTCGCCGACTGGCGCTTCTATCACGGCTTTCGTACGGACGAGGCCTCGCCGCTGCGCCAGCCCGCCCTTGCCCTGACGACGCCGACCCTCTCGTCCGACGGCTCGGACCTTGCCGCCGTCCTTGCGACGCTGACCCTGGTGCGGGGCGATGCCCGCGACATGGAAACCGCCATCGACGATGCCTTTCCCGGCGCCCGCCTCGGGGTCGAGGTCGTAGAGGGAACGGCGCGCCTGTCGCTGCGCTTTGCCGACATGCCGCGCGACTTCTCTGCCCGCGAGCTGTCCGACGGCACGCTCAACTATCTGGCGCTGGCCGGCGCGCTGCTCGCCTACCGGCTGCCGGCTTTCATCGCGCTGAACGAGCCTGAGGCGAGCCTGCATCCCGAGCTCCTGGCCCCGCTCGCCCGTGTCGTGGCGCGGGCCTGCGAACGCACGCAGGTCTGGATCGTCACCCATTCGCAGGACTTCGCCGAGGCGCTGGCGCGCGAGGCGGGCGCCGTACCGCGCACGATCCTCAAGACCGAGGGCGCAACCAGCGTCGAGGGGCTGAAGATCACGGGCGAATTCGCCGACGACGACTGATTGTGTGCCCGAGCCGTCTCAGGCCCGGCCGAGCACCGCCGAAACCAGCGCCGCCCGGTCCAGCGAGAAGCCGCTGTCGATCCAGCGGCTCTCGGCCAGCCGCAATCCCTCGCCGACCTTCGGCCCCGGTGCGACGCCGGCCTTCGTCAGGTCGCCGCCCGTGACCGGCAGCCTTGGAACATCGAGTGCCGCCACCGCCTCCAGCAGCGCGCGAAGGCCCGCATCCTCCGCGGCCAGTCCCGCCTCGGCAGCGGCCAGCAGCACACCGTCGCCCGCCGCCTCGCGGCCATGGCGGTAGAGCAGCTCCAGTGCTGCAAGGCGCACGGCCTCAGGATCGGTGTTCCATGGCTTTGCGCGCGCCATGTCGGCCGCAAGTCGGGCCGCCTTCATCCGCCGCCGCTCGGCATTAGACAGCCGCAGCCGGTCGGCCAGCGCGTCCAGCTCCGCTTCACCTCCGTCGCTGAGGGCAGCAAGCGCCAGTGCCGGCTCGCGCGTGTTGGCGCCAAGCCCATCGAATGCCCGCAAGCCCCTGAACGGGGCGAGCCCGCCATGCGGCACCATCACCAGCGGCATGATGCCGGCGTCCGCCATCGCCTCCAGCGTCGCGACCGCGCCGCGCGCGCCGACCAGCTTGCGCATTTCCATGCCGATGCGCTCGGCCGAAAGGCCGGACAGCCCGTCCTTCAGCCTGGCACAGGCGGCCAGTCCCTTGGCATCGGGCGTGCCTTCGCCGTATTGGGCATGAAAGCGGAAGAAGCGCAGGATGCGCAGGTAGTCCTCGCCGATGCGCCGGTCCGCCTCGCCGATGAACCGCACCCGCCGCGCCGCAAGGTCGGGCAACCCGCCGACCGGATCGAACAGGGCGCCGTCGCGTGCGGCATAAAGCGCGTTCATGGTGAAGTCGCGCCGCTCGGCATCGTGCTGCCAGTTGCGGCCGAAGCGCACGGTGGCGTGCCGTCCATGCGTCTCCACGTCCTCGCGCAAGGTGGTGACCTCGAACGGGCGCCCGCCGCTGACCACCGTTACGGTGCCATGGTCGACGCCGGTCGGCACCGCCTTCAGCCCCGCCGCCTCGACCCGCCGGATGACGGTGGCAGGCTCGGCCGTGGTGGCGATGTCGATATCGCTGACGGGAACGCCGAGCAGCGTGTTGCGCACCGCTCCGCCGACCACCCGTGCCGCATCGCCCTCCTGCTCGAGCGCGTCAAACACGGCCTGCAGGTCGGGCGCGCCCAGCCAGTCGGCCTTGATCAAATCGTCCATGCCGCCTCCCAGCGACTGCTGCCGGCTATTCGTAGCGGCCGGGGATGAACTGGCCGTCGCGCATTTCCGCCGGCCGATAGCTCATCCCCTCCGGCAGGCCGCCATGCACCGTCAGCATCACCAGGCCGCCGATGACCAGCAGGCCGCCGGCAATGACCAGCCACAGCATCGGCCCATCGCGCCAGTTCTCGGAGGTCTGGGCCTTCTTGTTGAGGAACAGCCAGATCGCGAAACCGATGAAGGGCAGCGAAAACAGCAGGAGTTGAGTGAGAATGATACGCAGCATCAGCGGCACACCGTGTCATAGAGGAGACGGAGGATACCGGCGGTAACCCCCCAGATGTACCGTTCGCCATAGGGCATGGCATAGAAATAGCGGGGCTTTCCGGCGAAGATCCGGGACTGCCGGAGGTGGTTGACGTCGTTCATCAGGAAGCGCAGCGGGACCTCGAAGACCTCCGCCACCTCGTCCGGATTGGCGGAGATTGCCGCTTTCGGCGACACCAGGCCCAGCACCGGCGCCACCCGGTAGCCCGAGCCGGTCAGATAGGTCGGCAGCACGCCGATCGGCTGCACGGCCCGCGGCGCAAGGCCGATTTCCTCGTTCGCCTCGCGCAGGGCCGCATCGATGGGCCCGTTGTCCTCCGGGTCGATCTTGCCGCCGGGCAGCGAGATCTGCCCCGCATGGCTGGTCAGGTGATCGGTGCGCTGGGTGAGAATGATGGAGGCCCCGGCCGGCCGGTCGACCACCGGGATCAGCACCGCGGCATCGCGCGGCGGGCGCTTGGCGAAGGCGAACGGCCCCATGTCCGGATTGAGGATGTGGTCGCCCACCTCGTCCATCGCGGCAAGCGCAAGACGCAGCCGCGCCTGCTCGGCAAAGGCTTGGGCACTGTCCAGCACGGCGGCCATCTCCGGCGCCATGCTCGATGACAGGTCCGCCACTGCCCGCTCCTTGCGTTCCCGCTCGATATCCAGGCTCACCCTGCCCCGCCCGTTTCCATATTCGCCTCGCCGGCCGCAACCGCCGGAAAGAAGACGCCGCCGCTCCATACGCCGAGCATGGCGCGTCCATCGACGTTGTGTTCCTCGAAGAGTTCGGCCAGCTCATAAAGGAGCGGCCGCGCCATCAGCGCATCCAGCCCCCCACGCACCCTGATATAGGGTTTCAGGCCGTCGGTACCAACTTCCCGTTCGAAACGAAGGGGATGGTCGGCATCCGCCTTCACCACATCGCCGACATTGGTGCGCAGGGTCAACAGCCGGTCGCGCCCCTCGCCTTGCGCATGCATCTCCACCGCGATGAAGGGCGCATCCTCAACCGTGATGCCTACCCGCTCGACCGGCGTCACCAGATAATGCCGCCCGTCCTCGTCGCGCCGCAGCACGGAGGCGAACAGCCGCACCAGGGCCTCGCGCCCGATGGGCGAGCCCATGTAGTACCAGCGGCCGTCGCTTGCGATCCGCATGTCGATGTCGCCGCAGAAGGGAGGATTCCAGCGTTCGACCGGCGGCGTGCCTCGCGTTTTGCCGGCGCGGGCGACGAGATCGGCCAGTCCGGCGGGCATCGTGCTCGTGTCCTCCGCCTGCCTTCGCGTCATCCCTGTTACATCTCCCATTGTCGCCGCCATCATTTGGCCCATACCCTATCATGACATGGGTTACCATTGCCGCATGGCTGGGTGAGTCCCGGACCGTTTCCCGCCGCAAGACTGCAACGGGGAGACGGCGGATGGCAACCGCGGGCCGGCCCCGGCGGAACGAGCGATGTCGCAGCTGCCGCGTGATCAGGAGGTATGAATCGACCATGAGCGCCGTCACTTCACCGGAAGTTGATCACGAGCAGGTCGCCCGCGATGCGGAGGCTGCGATGGAAAAGATCACCGCCGCCCGCACCGAGATCGCCCGCATCATCTTCGGCCAGGAAAGCGTCGTCGAGCGCGCGCTGGTGACCTTGCTGGCCGGCGGCCACGGCCTGCTGGTCGGCGTGCCCGGCCTTGCCAAGACCAAGCTGGTGGAAACGCTCGGCACCGTGCTCGGGCTCGATGCCCGGCGCATCCAGTTCACGCCGGACCTGATGCCCTCCGACATTCTCGGCGCCGAGGTGATGGACCAGGGCCGCGACGGCAGCCGCGCCTTCCGCTTCATCAAGGGGCCGATCTTCTCGCAGGTCCTGATGGCCGACGAGATCAACCGCGCCAGCCCGCGCACCCAGTCGGCCCTGCTGCAGGCGATGCAGGAATATCATGTCACCGTCGCCGGCCAGAGCTACGACCTGCCGCGCCCCTTCCATGTGCTGGCGACCCAGAACCCGCTGGAGCAGGAAGGCACCTACCCCCTGCCCGAGGCGCAGCTCGACCGCTTCCTGATGCAGATCGACGTGCACTATCCCGACCGCGAGGCGGAACGGCGCATCCTCATGGAGACGACCGGCGCGCAGGACGCGAAGGCGACCGCCGTCATGTCGGCGGAGGATCTCGTCACCTGCCAGCAGCTCGTGCGCCGCATGCCGGTCGGCGAGAGCGTCGTCGAGGCGATCCTCGAGCTCGTCCGTTCCGCCCGGCCGGGCGAGAGCGACGACGAGATCACCAGCCAGATCGCCTGGGGTCCGGGGCCGCGCGCCAGCCAGGCATTGATGCTCACCGTGCGCGCCCGCGCCCTGGTCGACGGGCGCCTCGCTCCTTCCGTCGACGACGTGCTGGCGCTGGCCGAGCCGGTCCTGCAGCACCGCATGGCGCTGACCTTCGGCGCGCGTGCCGACGGGCAGACGATCCGCGGGCTGATCGGCCGCATCAAGAGCCGGATCGGATAACGGCTCATGAGCGGCCTTGGGCGCTTCTCGCTCTCCTCGCCAGGCTCCGCGGCGCAGGACGATCATCAGGGAGCCGCCTGGCCGCAGGTCGTGGCCGGGGCGCGCTCGCTCGCCGAGGCCCTGCCCGATCTGCTGGTCGAAGCCCGCCAGGTGGCCATGACGATCAATGCCGGCTGGCACGGCCGCCGCCGCTCCGGCACCGGCGAGAATTTCTGGCAGTTCCGTCCCTTCATCGCCGGCGAGCCGGTGCGCCGCATCGACTGGCGCCGCTCCGCACGCGACGATCATCTTTATGTCCGCGAGCGCGAATGGGAGGCCGCCCACACCGTCTGGCTCTGGGCGGATCTCTCGCCCTCCATGGGCTTTCGCTCGCATCTGTCGCAGGTCCTGAAGCGCGACCGCGCCCTCGTGCTGCTGCTGGCGCTTGCCGACCTTCTCGCCGATACCGGAGAGCGCATCGGCCTGCCCGGCCTGCGCCGCCCCGCCGCCGACCGTCACGCGGCCGAGCGCATCGCCGATTCCCTCGGGCATCTCGCCGACCCGGTCAGCCTGCCGCCGACGGAGGACATCCGCCGTTTTTCGGAAGTGGTGCTGATCGGCGACCTGCTCGATCCGGTCGAGGAGACGCTGACCTGGATGCGCAAGGTCGCCGCCACCGGTGCCCGCGCCCATGTGGTCATGGTCCTCGATCCGATCGAGGAGACCTTTCCCTTCACCGGCCGCACCGAGTTCCGCGATCCCGAAACCGGCTTCAAGCTGACCAGCGGCAAGGCCGAGCAGTGGCGGCGCGCCTATCGCGACCGGCTGGAGGCGCACCGGCAGGCGCTGTCGGATGCCGCACGCCGCGCCGGCTGGACCTTCGTCGTCCACCACACCGACCGCCCGGCATCCGAGCCGATGCTGCTGCTGCACAGCCGCCTCAGCGGCATTCCGATCCACGGACCGGGAGGCGCCGGCCGATGAGCTCCTTCCTGCCCCTCGGCTTCACCGCGCCGCTCGTGCTCGCCGCCCTGCTGCTGCTTCCGGTGATCTGGTGGCTGCTGCGGCTGATCCCGCCGAGCCCGCGCCGCGTCTCCTTTCCGCCCGCACGCCTCCTCGCCGATATCGACAAGCGCGAGGAGACGCCGGACAACAGCCCCTGGTGGCTGACCCTTTTGCGCCTGCTGCTGGCCGCCGCGATCATTCTTGCCCTTGCCGGGCCGATCTGGCGTCCGCTTGCCGATGCACCCTCCGGCTCTGGCCCCCTATGGATCGTCCTCGACAACGGCTGGGCGTCCTCCTCGGGCTGGGAAACCCGCCGCCGCACGGCAGAACGGCTTGTCGAGACCGCCGCCGACACCGGCCGCCCGGTCCTGCTCGCCGCAACCGCGGAAGGGGCCGACCAGCCCCTCGTGCCTCAGAACGCCCGCGTCGCGCTGGAGCGGCTGCGCGTGCTAGAGCCGCGCTCCTGGCCGGCCAACCGGGGCGAGCTGACCATCGGCCTGCGCAAGGCAGCGCAGGAAACCCGTCCCGGTTCCATCGTCTGGCTGGCCGAGGACGCGGCGAATGCCGGCACCGCGCGCTTCGTCGCGGATCTCGGCGCCCTTGCCGGCGAGAACGAGCTCACCGTCATGACCGGTCTCGGCCGGCCCACCGTGCTCGCCGATGCCCGCAACGACATCGAGGCGCTGACCGTCTCCGTGCGCGCGGACGCCCCGTCCTCCACGCCGCGCACGATCCGCGCGCTCGACATGCGCGGCCTCACCCTGGGTGAAACGGATGCCTCCTTCGACGAGGACGGCGTGACAGGATCGGCCCGGTTCGACTTCCCCGTCGAGCTGCGCAACGACGTCGCCCGGCTGGAGCTGGTCGGCGAGGACAGCGCCGCCGGTGTGCAGTTGCTCGACGACCGCTGGCAGCGCCGCACCGTCGGCATCGTCTCCGGCGCCTCCGCCGATCAGGCACAGCCGCTGCTGTCGCCGCTTTATTATCTGGAGCGTGCGCTCTCGCCCTTTGCCGAGTTGCGCCGCCCGCGCGAGGAGAACCTCGCCGAAGCCCTGCCGGACCTGATCGAGCAGGGCGTCTCCGTCATCGTGCTGGCCGATGTCGGCCGCCTGCCGGAAGGCGCGCTGGAGGCGGTCGCGGCCTGGGTCGAGCAAGGCGGTGTACTGGTCCGCTTCGCCGGCCCGCGCATGGCCGGCGGCACCGACGATCTGGTGCCCTCGCCCCTTCGCGCCGGCGACCGGACGCTGGGCGGCAGCCTGTCCTGGGAACAGCCTCAACCGCTGGCAAGCTTTTCGGACACCTCGCCCTTCGCCCGCCTTGCCGTTCCGGCCGACGTGACGGTCAACCGGCAGGTGCTGGCCGAGCCCGGCCCCGATCTTGCCGACCGCACCTGGGCCTCGCTGGCCGACGGCACGCCGCTCGTCACCGCGTCGGCGCGCGGACGCGGCACGCTGGTCCTCTTCCATGTCACCGCCGACACCGGCTGGTCGAACCTGCCGATCTCCGGCACCTTCGTCTCCATGCTGCGGCGGATCGTGGCGCTCTCCTCGGCCTCCGGCGCAAGGGGCGATGGCAACGGCACCGCCTCCGCCTCGGGCACCGTGCAGGAACCGGCAGAGGTGCTTCTGCCGCCCGTGCGCGTGCTCGACGGGCGCGGCCGTCTCGGCCCGCCGCCGGCCTCCGCCCTGCCCGTCTCCGCCCGCCAGGGTGAGGTCGAGGCCAGCCGCCGTCATCCTCCCGGCCTTTACGGCAGCGACGATGCGTTCCGCGCGATCAACCTCTTCACCTCCCTCGATCAGGTCATGCCGCTCGATCTTGCCCCGATCGAGGGCGCCGCGACGGTCGCGCGCTATCCCACGACAGAGGCAACGGACCTGCGCCCGCTGCTCTTCATCGCCGCGCTGCTTCTGCTCTTCGCCGACGCAATCGCGATGATGTGGCTGCGCGGCGATGCGCAGGGGCTGCGCAGCCGCCTGTCCCGCGGCGCGGCCGTGCTGCTTCTCGCCGGCATTGCCGCAGCGCTCGCCCAGCCGCAGACGGCAAGGGCGCAGGACACGTCCGACGATCTGGCAGCGCTGGAGGCGACGCTCGACACCCGCCTTGCCTATGTGCTCACCGGCCAGCCGGACCGCGACGCCACCAGCCGCCAGGGCCTGCTCGGCCTCACCCGCTACATCTCCACCCGCACGGCGCTGGAGCCCGAGGCGCCCGTCGGCGTGGACATTGCGACCGACGAGCTCGCCTTCTACCCCGTGCTTTACTGGCCGATTTCCGAGACGACGCCGGTACCCTCGCCCGAGGCGCTGGCACGCATCGACACCTATATGCGCAACGGCGGCACCATCCTGTTCGACACCGCCGACCAGCTTTCGGCCGGGATTTCCGGTTTCGGCACCTCGCCGTCGGTGCTGCGCCTGCGCCAGGTGCTCGACGGGCTCGACATTCCCCCGCTGGAGCCTGTGCCCGCCGACCACGTGCTGACCAAGGCCTTCTATCTGCTGGAGAGTTTCCCCGGCCGCTATGCCGACGGGCCGCTCTGGGTCGAGGCGACGGAAACCCAGACCGCCGGTGACCGCCCGGTGCGCGCCGGCGACGGCGTCTCCCCGCTCCTGATCACCGGCAACGACTTCGCCGCCGCCTGGGCCGTGGACGAGGCCGGCAACCCGCTGTTCCCGACCATTCCCAACGATGCCATGCAGCGCGAATACGCCTACCGCTCCGGCGTCAACATCGTCATGTACGCCCTGACCGGCAACTACAAGGCCGACCAGGTGCATGTTCCGGCATTGCTGGAACGGCTCGGCCAATAGGAGCGATCCATTGATCTGGTCCCTCTCCTTTGCCCCTCTCGTGCCGCTCTGGGCGCTCATTGCCGCCGCTGTGGCGGCCTTGCTGCTCGTCGTCGGCGCGCTGGTGCTGCGCCTGCCGGCCTGGCCGTTGCGGGCGCTCGCCATGGCCCTGCTGCTTCTCGCGCTGACCGGCCCGGCGCTCGAGCGCGAGGACCGCGAGCCGCTCTCCAGCGTCGTCTCCGTCATCGTCGACGAGAGCCAGAGCCAGCGCCTTGCCGACCGCACCAGCGCCGCCGCCGAGGCCCTGACCGCCCTGGAACAGCGCTTCGCCGGCCTGCCCGGCTACGAGGTCCGGGTGACGCGCGCCGGTCGCGGCGACGGCGCCACGGCCGATGGCACGGCCCTGTTCTCCGCGCTCGCCGACAGCCTGTCCGACGTCCCCCCGGATCGCATCGGCGGCGCGGTGATGATCACCGACGGCCAGGTGCACGACATTCCCGCCCGCGCGGCGGACCTTGGTTTCAACGCGCCGCTGCACGCGCTGATCACCGGCCATGAGGACGAGATCGACCGCCGCCTTGCCATTGGCCGCGCCCCGAAATTCGCGCTCGTCGGCTCGCAGCAAGTCGTCACGCTGCAGCTGCAGGATCGCGGCGTGACAGGCTCCGGCGGCCGGGTTCCCATCGTGGTGCGGCGCGACGGCGAGGTCGTGTCCCAGCAGATGGCCCAGCCCGGCGCGAGCATCGACATTCCCGTCACCATCGCCCATGGCGGCAACAACATCTTCGAGTTCTCCGCCGAGGTGCTGGACGGCGAGCTCACCGACATCAACAACCGGGTCGTCGTCACCATCGAGGGCATCCGCGAGAACCTGCGCGTCCTGCTGGTCTCCGGCAGCCCGCATGCGGGCGAGCGCACCTGGCGCAACCTTCTGAAGTCCGACGCCTCCGTCGACCTCGTCCACTTCACCATCCTGCGCCCGCCCGACAAGCAGGACGGCACGCCGATCAACCAGCTCTCGCTAATCGCCTTCCCCACGCGCGAGCTGTTCTCGGTGAAGATCGACGAGTTCGACCTGATCATCTTCGACCGCTACGAGCGGCGCGGCGTGTTGCCCCTGCTCTATTTCGACAACATCGCCCGCTATGTGCGCGAGGGCGGCGCCGTGCTCGTCGCCGGCGGCCCCGACTACGCGGAAGGCGGCAGCATCTACCGCACGCCGCTCTCGCCGGTCCTGCCGGCAGAGCCCAGCGGCATGATCTACGAAGAGCCGTTCCGCGCCGGCATTTCCGAGGTCGGCAATCGCCACCCGGTGACGCGCGCCCTGCCCGGCTCCACGTCGGAGCCGCCGGCCTGGAGCCGCTGGTTCCGCCTGGTCGATGCCACCATCCGCAACGGCGAGACGCTGATGACCGGCGCCGAGGACAAGCCGCTGCTGGTGCTCAGCCGCGAGGGCGAAGGCCGCGTCGCGGTGCTCCTGTCGGATCATGTCTGGCTGTGGGCGCGCGGCTACGAGGGCGGCGGCCCGCATGTCGCGTTGCTGCGCCGCCTCGCCCACTGGCTGATGAAGGAACCGGATCTGGAGGAAGAGGCCCTGCGCCTCACCTCACGCGGACCAGAGGTCGTCGCCGAGCGCCAGACCATCGGCGAGGCCGTCGGCGACATGACGCTGACCCTGCCGGGCGGCGAGACGCGCAACCTCACCCCGACCGAGGTGTCGCCCGGCCTGTGGCGCGCCACCGCCCCGGCCCCCGATCTCGGCCTTTATTCCGTCGACGACGGCACCCGCAAGGCGCTGGTCCATGTCGGCCCGCCAAACCCGCGCGAATTCACCGACGTGCTGTCGACGGTGGAGACGCTTGCCCCCGTCGCCGGCGAAACCGGCGGCAGCGTCCGCCGCCTCGCGGGATCGGACGACCGGATCGTCGTGCCCCGGGTGGTGCCGATGCGCCGCGCGACCAGCTTTGCCGGCGACGGCTGGATCGGCTTCCGCACCACGGAAGCCAGCATCCTGCGCGGCATCGACCGCTATCCCCTGTTCCAGGGCCTGCTCGGCCTCGCCCTGCTGCTCGGCGGCGTGTCATTCTTGTGGTATCGCGAAGGGCGCTAGGCCGCGCTCCCTCGCAGGCCGCGCTCCCTCGCAGGGCCTGCGGTATCGCGGGATGGGGGCGCCAGGTCGCGCTATCGGGCGTGAAGGCGTATCAGGCCGCGACCGCGTCGCGGCCGCCGCGCACCTTGCCATGCGGCATCTCGCTGCCCGGCACCAGATTGGCGACCAGCAGCCGCGCCGGATCGACCGGCCCCGGCAGGGTGATCCGCCCCATCGGCACCGGCGCAAAGCCAAGCGGCCCGTAATAGGGCGCATCGCCGACCAGAAGCACGCTCTTCTCGCCCAATGCCTGCGCCGTCTTCAGCGCCTGGTTGACCAGCAGCCGGCCCAGTCCCCGGTTCTTGAAGGCCGGTGCCACCGCCAGCGGGCCGAGCAGCTGCGAGGGTGCATCGCCGATGGTGATCGGCGTCAGCCACACCGAACCGGCGAACACGTCGCCGCTCATCCCCACGAAGCTCAGCCGACGGTCGTGCTCAATCCCCTCGCGCAGACGGAAGGCCGTCTTTGCGAAGCGGCCCGGGCCGAAGGCTTCGGCCTGCAGCTCGAGAATGGCGGGAAGGTCGGAAGGCAGTTCGTTCCGGATAAGCCAGGACAGTGCGAGCATGGGTCGGATCTCGGTGATCGGTACGGTCAGGCGGAAACTTGTGCCCTCGATCCGCTCCGCCGGTTCATCCCCAACGCTCTAGACGGATCTCAAGGCACACGTGTGACGACGCGCGAGGGCTGGCCTCGTCGCAAGTCTCGTCGTCGCTGCCGTTCGATCCTGTTCATCGCGTCCTGCTCTCGCGGCATGCCATTCGGCATCCGCAGCAACCGGTTTCGGCCCGACCCGCATCCCGTGACTGGAATGGGTATCATGACCGGATGGGGTCGGTATCATGCAATGCCCGGACCGTAAAGCGCTTTTACGGCCCGAACAATCGTTCACTCTCCGTGAATGGTCCATTCGCGCGGTTGAAGGCGCGCGCCATGGCCCCATCTCCTATCGTGAACGAACAACGACACGGAAAAGGGACGCGCGACATGGGCATGCTGGTGGACGGAGTGTGGAAGGACGTCTGGTACGATACCAGCTCGACCGGCGGACGGTTCGAGCGAAAGGAATCCTCCTTCCGCAGCTGGGTCACCCGCGACGGCGCGCCCGGACCCAGCGGCGACGGCGGTTTTGCCGCCGAAAGCGGCCGCTATCACCTGATCGTCTCGTTCGCCTGTCCCTGGGCGCACCGCACGCTGATCTTCCGCAAGCTCAAGGGCCTGGAGGACAAGATCTCGCTTTCCGCGGTCCAGCCCCTGATGCTGGAGAACGGCTGGACCTTCGCGGAAGCGGAACCCGAGACCGGCGCCGAGGCCGCCTGGCAGGTCTATGTGAAGGCCAACCCCGACTATACCGGCCGCGCCACCGTGCCGATCCTCTGGGACCGCAAGACGCAGACCATCGTCTCGAACGAATCGGCGGAGATCATCCGCATGTTCAATTCCGCCTTCGACGACCTGCCCGGCGTCGACAGCGGCCTGGACTTCTTCCCTGAAGACCTGCGGTCGGAGATCGAGGAGGTCAACGCCCGCGTCTATGACGAGGTCAACAACGGCGTCTACAAGGCCGGCTTCGCCACCACGCAGGAGGCCTACGAGGAGGCGGTGACGACCCTGTTCACCGCGCTCGACTGGCTGGAGGACCGCCTGTCGCGCCAGCGTTATCTCGTCGGCGGCCAGCTGACGGAGGCCGACTGGCGGCTGTTCACCACGCTGCTGCGCTTCGATCCGGTCTATGTCGGCCACTTCAAGTGCAACATCCGCCGCATTGCCGACTATCAGGCGCTGTCCGGCTACCTGCGCGAGCTCTACCAGCACCCGGGCGTCGCCGACACGTGCGACTTCGCCACCATCAAGAAGCACTATTACGGCTCGCACGACACCATCAACCCGACCGGCATCGTGCCGCTCGGCCCGGTGCTGGACTTGGGCCGCCCGCATGGCCGCGACGCCCTCCCGAAGGGCTGATATCCTACCAACAGGGCGACGGCGGGCTTTCTCCGGAAAGCTCCGCAATGCGCCTCAGCGTCGCCGGGCTGGTGTCCGGCGGCAGCGCATCGGGCGCGAAGAACCCGGCCTCGCGGATCTCCCGATTGGGCGCCAGCGCGCCGTCGGGCACCTCCGCCACCGCCACCCGGTAGAGCGCGACATGGTCGCGGATGTGGTTGCGCCGGTTGTGGTAGACGGCGAACAGCACCGGCTCGCCGCCGATCACGCCGGTCTCCTCGTGCAGCTCGCGCAGCGCGGTCTCGGCCAGCGTCTCGCCCGCATCCACCGCCCCGCCCGGCATGTACCAGCCGGCCAGATAGGTGTGGCGCACCAGCAGCAGCCGCCCCTCCCCGTCCGTTGCCGCAACGCGCACACCGAGCGTCATCGCCCGCTGATAGCGCGTGAGCGAGAGCGCCAGCCGTCTCAGCGCCGTCATGCCCGGCAGGCTTCGCCTCATGCCTCGGTGTCCCTTTCCATGGCTCCCGCTTCCCATCCGGCGGGCAGAACCGCAAGGTTTGCTTAACCCACCATGCGCGCCCTGCATGGGAGCACTGCCCGAATCGCGCTTGTTCCAGCGCCCGATTCCGCCAATTGTGCCATCGCAGCCGAAGGAGCGGCACCCGGACGAGAGCCCGATGATACGGGCGCCGGGACGAAGCCCGTCTCCAAGCTGCGTTCTCGAAGGAGAGACCCATGTTGTCGGCCCTGTTCCCGGCCTTCGCCCGTCGCCGCTATGTGTGGCGCCCGGCGGTCGACCTGACCAACCCGCGCATCGCCGCGGTGCTGACCACGTTCAGCAGCAACTGACAGGACGCCCGGCAAGGCGCGCATCGCGCCGCCGCCGAGCCTTTGTGAGCACCGTCCGCATGGGACGGATGGAAGCGCCCGGACCCTCCGCGGCGCTTTTTGCTTGACCGCTCCCCCTCCTGTTCCTGATGTGGGCACATGTTTCGCCTCGCCCATCTTTCGGATCCGCATCTGGGGCCCATGCCCGATGCCAGCTTCCGCGATCTCGTCTCCAAGCGGGTCATCGGCTACGTCAACTGGCACCGCTCGCGCGCCCGCTCGATGACCGCCAGCTGGCTGGACCTGTTGCTCGACGACCTCAAAGCCCAGTCACCGGACCACGTCACGGTCACCGGCGATCTGGTCAACATCGCCCTCGACATGGAGATTTCGGCCGCCCGCCACTGGCTGGACGATCTCGGCCGCCCCGACGATCTCACGGTCGTGCCCGGCAATCACGATGCCTATGTGCCCGGCGCCCTGCGCCGCGCGGCGCACGCGTGGGGGCCCTACATGACCGGCGACCTGCCGCTGCAGGAGGGCTTTCCCTTCATCCGCCGCCGCGGCGAGGTCGCCCTTGTCGGCGCCTCGAGCGCCAGGGCCAGCGGGCCGTGGTTCGCCACCGGCCGCCTCGGCAGCGGCCAGTCCCGGCGCCTGCGCGATCATCTCGGCCGCCTCGGCGAGGAAGGCGCGTTCCGCGTCCTGCTGATCCACCATCCCCCGCAAAGCGGCGCCACCTCGTGGAACAAGCGGCTGACGGATGCCTCGCGCGTACGCGCCGCCGTCAAGCGCGCCGGCTGCGAGCTGGTGCTGCACGGCCATACGCATCTGGCGACCCGCACGCAGATCGAGGGGCCGAACGGCCCCGTGCCGGTGATCGGCGTGCCGTCCGCCTCCAACGGTCCGGGCCGCAAGCGCCCGGCCGCCCGCTACAATCTCTTCTCGATCTCCGGCGAGCCCGGCGCCTGGCAGTGCGAGATGGAGGAGCGCGGCATCCCCTCGACGGCCGGCCGCGACGGACCGGCCGGGGTCGAGGCCATCGCCCGGCACCAACTGAAAATACCCGGCTGACGCGGCTGCGTCCCGGGCACCGGCCTTGCGCCGGAGGCTGTCCGTTGGGAAAGCGTCAGTTCAGGGGATTGGCGAACCACGCATAGCCGACCAGCGCCGCGGCGCCGACCAGGATGCCGATGGCAAAGGCCGCGAACGGGCCCCACAGGCCGCGCACCGTCGGAACGGTGCCTGCGGCCGGTGCCGCCGGCTGCGGCTGCACGGCGGCCTCGGGCTGCGTCGTGCGCGGCGGTTCCTTCAGCCGCTTGTTCAGCCAGTCGCCCTCGACCGCGCGCTCGCGCTCCAGCACCCGCTCGGCGATGTATTCGGTGATGCAGTCGGCCATGTCGTCGAGCTCGGGCGTCTCGAGGATGACCGTGCGGCCGAGCCTGGTGTCCTTGACGAAGCGATAGGTGCGCTTGTCGCGGCCCATCGCCACGTGGCTGGTGATGTCGATCCACAGCCGCGGCAGGTTGCCCGGCACGATCTGGAAGGAGAACTGGTCGTCGTCCTCCGGTACTTCCTTGAAGACGTCCTGCAGCTCCTCGGCGAGGAGTTCCAGACGGGCCCGCTCCGATTCCTGCAACTCCACCACCACATCGGTGCGCTCGACCTCGGCGAACTTGACCTTCCGGATTGCCTCCCGAAGGCTGCGCACCTTGGCGTGCGGCACTACATTGTCACGCGGTCTGGTCATACATCGTTCCGATTCGAGTCAGGTAAACGAACCCTTAATAAAATTTGTACCATAGACTCGCATTAACCGCAGCATCGCCAGGTGCTCAACACGATTCGTCCACGGACAAACAAGTAGACATGGTTAACGGGGATTAAGACTTCTCCATGGCAACAAGCAGTACAGACCGCGTCCGCCAGGCCGCCGCGGAGGCCGGCCTCACCATCGAGATCCGCGAGATGCCGTCCTCCACGCGCACGGCGGAAGATGCGGCCAATGCCTGCGGTTGCTCCGTCTCCGAAATCTGCAAGTCCCTCGTCTTCCTCGGCAAGTCCAGCGGCGAGATCGTCCTGCTGCTGGTCAGCGGCTCGAACCGTGTCGATGAAGCCGCCGTCGCCCAGCGCATCGGCGAAGAGCTCGGACGGGCCGACGGCCGCACCGTGCGCGAGCGCACCGGCTTTGCCATTGGCGGCGTAGCTCCCCTCGGGCACCTCGCGCCGGTCAAGGTCTATCTCGACGAGGACCTTACCCGATTCGAAGGGATCTGGGCGGCCGCAGGCGCGCCCAATGCAGTGTTTGCCACAACTGCGAGCGATCTTCTGAAAGCGACGGGCGCCACCGTCATCCGCATGACGCCCTGACCGGGGCGTCGCCCCGCCTCGCTTGCCGCCTCGCTCGCCCCCTCACTCGCCTTCAATCACCGGAACATGGCCTGCCGCCTCGCGCGGCAGCACGCCGGCAAGGCGCGGATCGTCGGCGATCTCGATGGCCCGCTTGTAGGGCGTGAAGCCGCTCGCCCGGTAGAAACCCAGCGCCTGCGGGCTGTCGGCGGTGCAGGTATGCACGAACAGCCGCCGCGTCTGCGGCCGCGACCAGACCTGCGACAGCGCCTCGTTCATCAGCCAGCGTCCCGCGCCGTTGCCGATTTCCTCCGCGACCAGCCCGAAATAGGCCAGCTCCACGTCGGCCGGGTTGCTGAAATCCAGTTCCAGCAGGCCGACCGGCTCGCCGCCGCGGCCCTTTCGGCAGAAATAGACCTCGTGCCCCGGCCGCGTCAGGTCGGCGACGAGATCCGCATCGCTCCCGGTCAGCCGCCCGAACCACAGCCACTCGTCGCCGATCCGGCGGAACAGGGCACGATATTCGGTCGGGTCCGGATGCTCGATCCGCTCCAGCGACAGATCCGGCCGCTCGGCCCGGCGCGGCAGCGGGCGGGCGTGCATCTCCAGATAGGTGACGATGGTCGCGACCTTGCCGGCCGGCAGGTCGGTATAGCCCGACAGGTCAACGGTGATCGACGACGTCATTCTCGCTCCTTACGCGCTGCGATGCGGCACGGCTTGAGGTAATCCGTCCCGCCCCGGCGATCAAGCGCCCCGCGTTGGCGCGGGGCACCACCTTGCGCTAGGCTCCCTCGCGAAAGCGCCGCCCGCCAAAGGAGCCTCGATGAGACAGGTCACCCTAGCCGCCCTGCAGATGGCCTGCAGCCCCGACCGGCAGGACAATCTCGCCCGCATGGAGAGCCTGATCCGCAAGGCGGCGACCAGCGGCGCCAATATCGTGCTGCCGCAGGAGCTGTTTGAGACCCCTTATTTCTGTCAGGACGAGGCGCCCGACCTGCTGCTGCACGCGGAACCCGCCGAGGACCATCCCGCGATCACGCGCATGCAGGCGCTGGCCGCCGAGCTCGGCATCGTCATTCCGGTCAGCTTCTACGAGCTCGCCGGCCAGGCGCGGTTCAACTCCATCGCCATCGTCGATGCGGACGGCACCAACCTCGGCATCTACCGCAAGAGCCACATCCCGCAGGGCTCGGGCTATCAGGAGAAGTATTACTTCTCTCCCGGCGACACCGGCTTTCGCGTCTGGTCCACCCGGTTCGGGCGCATCGGCGTCGGCATCTGCTGGGACCAGTGGTTTCCCGAGACCGCCCGCGCCATGGCGCTGATGGGCGCCGAAATGCTGTTCTTCCCCACCGCCATCGGCTCGGAGCTGCTGGACCCGCAGTGGGATTCCGCCGCCCACTGGCAGCGCGTCATGCAAGGCCATGCCGGCGCCAACCTGATGCCGCTGGTCGCCTCCAACCGCATCGGCACCGAGCCGGGGCGCAGCGGCACGCAGCTGACCTTCTACGGCTCCTCCTTCATCGCCGATGCCACCGGCGCCAAGGTCGCGGAGGCCGACCGCACCTCCGAGAGCATCCTGCTGCACACGTTCGATCTCGACGCGCTCGCCGCCTTACGCGCCTCATGGGGCGTCTTCCGCGACCGGAGGCCGGAGCTTTACGGCCCGATCGCCAGCCTCGACGGCGCCACCCCCAAGGGCCCTCGCGCATGAGCGCACCGCTCGCCTCGCTGCCCGCCGCCGACGGCTTCCGCATGCCCGGCGAGTTCGCGCCCCATTCCGGCTGCTGGATGGCCTGGCCGGAGCGGCCCGACAACTGGCGCGAGGGCGCCGGCCCCGCCCGCCGTGCCTTCGCGGCGATTGCCGCTGCGATCCACGCCAGCGATCCGGTCACCGTGACAGTCTCCTCGGCGCAAGGGCGCGAGAGTGCGCAGGCCCTGCTGCCCGCCGGCATCCGCATCCTCGACATTCCGTCAAACGATTGCTGGATGCGCGACATCGGGCCGACCTTCCTCACCGGTCCGGGCGGCAAGATCCGCGCCGGGGACTGGCGCTTCAACGCCTGGGGCGGCGAGGTGAACGGCCTCTACTCTCCCTGGGACCTGGACGATGCCATGGCCGCGCGCATTGCCGAGGTGGAAGGGGTCGAGCGCTACCGCGCGCCCTTCGTGCTGGAGGGCGGCGCCATCCATGTCGATGGCGAGGGCACGGTCTTCACCACCGCCGAATGCCTGCTGTCGGCGGGCCGCAATCCGCAGATGACCAGAGCTGAAATCGAACAGGGGCTGAAGGACTGGCTCGGCGCCACCACCGTCGTCTGGCTGCCGCGCGGCGTCCATCTCGACGAGACCGACGGCCATGTCGACAACCTGCTGCATGTCTGCGCGCCGGGCACCGTCGCACTCACCTGGACGGACGACAAGGGCGACCCGCAATACGAACGCTCGGCCGAGGCGCTGGAGCATCTTTCCGCCTGCCGCGATGCGCGCGGCCACCCCTTGCGCATCGTGCGCCTGCCCATGCCCGGCCCGCTTCACATGAGCGCGCAGGAAGCAGCCGGCATCGCCGCCGGCGACAACGGCATGGCCCGCAGCGCCGGCGAGCGGCTGGCCGGCAGCTACGCCAATTTCTACATCGCCAACACGCGCGTGGTGTTTCCCCTGCTCGACGAGCGGACCGACACGCAGGCCGCCGCCATTCTTGCGGAGCTGTTTCCGGGCCGCGAGATCGTCGGCGTGCCGGGGCGCGAGGTGCTGCTCGGCGGCGGCAACATCCACTGCATCACCCAGCAGGTCCCGGCCTGAGGGTCGGGCCGCGCTCCCCGGGGTCGCATTCCGCAACAAAGTGCCGATACGGCAGGTTTTTTGCTAAGACTTTGTTAACCGGATTGCGGCGAGACTGGTCCCGAACATCTCGCACTCGCACAGGCTCAGGGACCTCATTCCACCGCCATGCCTCTCATCGGAAAATCTTTTGGCGGCGGCTATGGCAGCACCAAGAAGGTGTCCGGCTATCAGCAGATCCAGCAGTGGAAGGCCAAGCAGAAGGCCCATTCCCAGAAGTTTCTGAATCAGCAGGCCGTTGCGAGCAACGTCTTCTCCGTCGGCGTCAGCGAGACCCAGACCGCCACCGAGATGCTGTTCAACAACGTCGCGGCCCGGGTGAAGAAGGCCGCCCAGGCCAAGATCGCCGAGCAGAACGAGGGCATCGACAAGGCCATCGAAACTCTCGATCTCGCCAAGTCCGACAGCAAAACCGACGAGAAGAAGACCGAAGGCGTCGACGTCACCGTCTGATCGCCGGTCCCCCGATACCCGATCGCGTTTCCGGCGCTCCGCTTGCGGGGCGCTTTTTCGTTACACCGATCCGACCGTCTTCAGCCTTGCACGCGGATGCACCTCGTTCTGGCTCATCACGGTCGTGTGGGCGCGGAACCGCTCGACGATGGAGCGCACGAAGGGCCGGGTCTGCGGCGAGGTCAGCAGCACCGGCACCTCGCCCAGCTGCGCCGCCTGCTCGAACGCGTCGCGCACCAGACGGACGAATTCCTGCAGTTTCGACGGCGCCATGGCCAGCGAGCGTTCCTCGCCCTCGCCGACGATCGACTCGATGAAGGCCTGCTCCCACTGCGGCGACAGGGCGATCAGCGGCAGGTAGCCGCCCGGCGCCTGGTTCGACGCGGTGATTTGGCGCGCCAGCCGCGAGCGCACGTGCTCAGCGATGGTGGCCGGATTGCGGGTGAAGCCGGTCGCCTCGGCAATGCCTTCCAGGATCGTGCCGAGATCGCGGATCGAGATCCGCTCGGCCAGCAGCGCCTGCAGCACGCGCTGGATGCCGGAGACGGTGATCAGCGAGGGCACGATGTCCTCCACCAGCTTCGCCTGCTCGCCGGGGATTTCCTTCAGCAGCTTCTGAACGTCCGCATAGGTCAAGAGCTCGGAGACATTGCCGCGGATCGTCTCGGTCAGGTGCGTTGCCAGCACCGTCGCCGGGTCGACGACCGTGTAGCCGCGCAGCGCCGCATCCTCGCGATACTGCCCCTCCACCCAGGTCGCCGGCAGGCCGAAGGTCGGCTCCGTCGTATGGGTGCCCGGCAGCTTCACCTGATTGCCGCTCGGATCCATCACCATGTAGTGGTTCGGGTAGAGCTGACCGCTGCCGGCCGGCACTTCCTTGACCTTGATGACATAGTCGTTGGCACCCAGCTGGATGTTGTCGAGGATGCGCACCGGCGGCATCAGGATGCCGAGATCGGAGGCCAGCTGGCGGCGCAGCGCCTTGATCTGCTCGGTCAGCTGGTCGCCTTCCGCGCTCTGGTTGATCAGGGCCAGCAGCGCATAGCCGAGTTCGATGCGCAGCTCGTCCATCTTCAGCGAATCCGTCACCGGCGGCTCGCTGGGCTTCGGCGGCTCCGCCGCCGCCACCTCGGCGATGCGCACCTGTTCGGCCGCCACCTTCTGCGTTCTGCCGGAGCGATAGGCAAGATAACCGGCAAGGCCGGCAAGGCTGAGGAACGGGATCATCGGGATGCCCGGCAGCATCGCCAGCGTCGCCATCACAAAGGACGACATGCCGAGCGCCTTGGGATAGCCCGAGAGCTGCTGGCCGAGCGCCTTGTCGGCCGAGCCGGCAACGCCCGCCTTCGACACCAGCAGGCCGGCGGCGGTGGAGACGATCAGCGCCGGGATCTGCGACACGAGGCCGTCGCCCACCGTCAGCAGCGTGTAGGAGGCCGCCGCCTGCGAGAAGCTCAGCTCCATCTGCGCGACGCCGATGATGATGCCGCCGATAACGTTGATGAAGGTGATCAGCAGGCCGGCGATGGCATCGCCCCGGACGAACTTCGAGGCACCGTCCATGGCGCCGAAGAAGGAGCTCTCGTCCTCCAGCTCGCGGCGGCGCTGGCGCGCGGTCCCCTCGTCAATGAGACCGGCGGACAGGTCCGCGTCGATGGCCATCTGCTTGCCCGGCATCGCATCCAGGGTGAAGCGCGCGGCCACTTCCGCGATACGGCCCGAACCCTTGGTGATGACGACGAAGTTCACGATCACCAGGATCGCGAAGACGATGATGCCGATGACGAAATTCCCGCCCATCACGAAGTTGCCGAAGGCCTGGATGACCTCGCCGGCAGCGTCCGTGCCCTCGTGGCCATTGGCCAGGATCAGGCGGGTGGAGGCAAGGTTCAGCGCCAGCCGCAACATGGTCGCGATCAGCAGCACGGTCGGGAAGGACGAGAATTCCAGCGGCTTCTGGATGAACAGGCCGGTCATCAGGATCAGCACGGAGAAGATGATCGAGATGGCCAGGAACAGGTCGAGCATCATCGCCGGCATCGGCAGGATGAGCACCACCAGGATGACCATGACGCCGAGCGCCAGCGCGATGTCGCCGCGCCGGATCGTGTCCCAGGCAGCGGCAAGGTTCAGCCCGCCGAGAGACATGCGGAAACTGCCGCCGCCGGTGCCGCCCGGCGCCGGCTGAGATGCCGGAACCGGGGCCAACCCCTGGCCGCCCTTGCCCTCGCCTGCGGTCACATCGCTCATGCCACGCCCTTCGTCACAGCTTGCGGCCCGCCCGGGCCGTCAACAGAACCACTTCTCCGCCGCCCTCAGGCGACGGCGACCCGCGCCTCGCCCGGACCGGGGACGTTGACCCCTTCGTCGGTATACTGATTCAGCTTGTTGCGCAGCGTGCGAATGGAGATTCCGAGAATCTTCGCCGCATGGGTGCGGTTGCCGAGGCAATGGTCCAGCGTGTCGAGGATCAGGTCCCGCTCCACGTCGGCGACCGTGCGCCCGACCAGCGCGCGGCTGACCGCCTCCGCCGTTGCCGCGACATCGGCGGCAAGGCGCGCATCGGCGCTGCGGCCCGGTGCGATCGGGCTGCCGTCCGGCATGCGGATCGCGTCGACATCGATCTCGTCGCCCATCGCCAGCAGCACCGCGCGGTGCATGGTGTTTTCCAGCTCGCGCACGTTGCCCGGCCAGGGATTGGCGAGCAGCATCCGCCGCGCCTCTTCCGAGATCGGGCGCCGGCGCACGCCGTTCTCGCGGGCATAGCGCTCGACGAAATGCGAGGCGAGCTCGACAATGTCCGTCGGCCGCTCGCGCAGCGGCGGCAGCTTCAGGTTCACGACATTGAGGCGGTAGAGCAGGTCCTCGCGGAACGTGCCGGCGCGCACCGCCTCGGCAAGGTCGCGGTTGGACGTGGCGATGATGCGGATGTCGACGGGCACCGGCTTGCCGCCGCCGACCCGGTCGATCACCCGCTCCTGGATTGCGCGCAAGAGCTTCGCCTGCAGCCGCACGTCCATCTCCGAGATCTCGTCCAGCAGCAGCGTGCCGCCATTGGCTTCCTCGAACTTGCCGATGCGCCGGGCGATGGCGCCGGTGAAGGCGCCCTTCTCATGGCCGAACAACTCAGATTCCAGCAGCTGCTCGGGGATCGCCGCGCAGTTGATGGAGATGAACGGACGGTTGGCGCGGGACGAGCGGGCATGCACGTAGCGGGAGATCACCTCCTTGCCCGAGCCGCTTTCGCCGGTCACCAGCACCGAGGCATCGGACGGCGCGATCTGCTCGGCAAGCCGCACCACCGCCCCCATCGACGGGTCGCGGTAGATGATGCTCGACTGGTCGCGCGCCACCGCCGCCAGCACGGCGGCGATCATCTCCGGATCCGGCGGCAGCGGGATGTATTCCTTGGCGCCGGCGCGGATCGCCCCGACCGCCGCCGTCGCATCCGTCTTCACGCCGCATGCGACCACCGGCAGATGGAAGCGCTCGGCCTCCAGCCGCTCGATCAGGTCAGCGATGTCCAGCCCGACATCGGCCATCACCAGATCGGCGCCGCGCCCGGCGCGCAACACCTTCAGCATCTCCTCGATGGTCGCCGCATGGGTGACGGAGGCGCCGCGGTCCATGGCGATCTTCGAGGCGGTGATCAGCTGGCCTTCCAGCGTGCCGACGATCAACAGTCGCATGGGTCTTCTCCTGTTCCGATCAGCGATCGGACTTGATGATTTCCGTCATGGTCACGCCGAGCTTGTCCTCGACGAGGACGACTTCGCCGCGTGCCACCAGCCGGTCGTTCACGTAGATGTCGATGGCCTCGCCGACCTTGCGGTCGAGCTTCAGCACCGTGCCCGGCGCCAGCCGCAGCAGCTCCGACACATGCATGCGCGAGTGTCCGAGCACGGCCGAGATCTGCACCGGAACGTCGAACACCGCCTCCAGATCGGCGGCGCTGCGGGCCTGCGAATGGTCGCGCTCGCCCTCGCGGGGGGCGTCCTGCGCTTCCATGTCGGTGAGCTGGAAGCCGGTTTCCTGCACTTCGTTGGTATCGCTCATCCGTCACTCCGCTCCTCGGCGGTCTCCTGGTTGAGGGCCGCTTTGTGCCCCTTGCCGGCGCGCCGGCCTTCGAAGTAGCGCTTGGCGGCCTGATCGACCTGCCGCTCGATCGCCTTGCGGTCGCGCACGATGCCCCCGTCCGCCCATTCGATGCGGCAGTCTCCGGCGGCGATGTCCGGCTCGCCGAGCAGCACCAGCCGCCCGTCGAAGCCCTTTTCCGCGACCAGCGGGTCGAGCCGCGGCTTCAGGTCCGCCAGATCGCTGTCGCGGACCCGGATCACCAGATGCGGTGCCCGGCGCAGCGGGCCCAGGCACTCCGAGATCAGCGCGATCACCTCGCCCAGCGGCTCGCGGGCGATCAGGTGGGCGCAGATCCGCCGCGCCACCAGAAAGGCCAGGGCCACCGCATCCTTCTCGTGCCGCGCCTGCTCGACATCGAGCTGGCCGATCAGCGCCGAAACGGATTCGGCCAGGCGCTCGGCCTCGTCGGCAAGGCGGCTTTCCTCGCTCTGCTGGCGCTCGCCCAGCGCCTCGGCCCGCCCGCGCTGGAACGCCGCCTGCTCGGCGATGGCCAGCAGCGCCTTGTGCTCGGCCAGCGTCATCGTCGGCTCGACCGGCTCGATGACCTCCTCGACCTCTTCCTCTTCCGGAAGCTCGACCGCCGCGAAGTTGCGGTCGAAGAGGAAACGGTGGACCTTCATTTGCGTGCTCGCCATTCTCGTCGCCATTGCTCAGGCCACTCAGTAGATGATCTCGTCGTCGCCCTTGCTCTTGGAGAGCATCAGCTCCCCCTTCGCGGCGAGATCCTTGGCCGTTGCGACCATGCCCGACTGAGCCTCGTCGACATCGCGCAGGCGGATCGGCCCCAGCGCTTCCATGTCGTCCTGCAGCATCTTCGCGGCGCGCGACGACATGTTGGAGAAGAAGAACTCGCGCACCGATTCCGAGGCGCCCTTGAGTGCGATGGCCAGGCGATCCTTCTCCACGTTGCGAAGCAGGGTCTGGCAGCTGCCGGCATCCAGCTTCATCAGGTCGTCGAAGGTGAACATCAGCGTCTTGATGCGTTCGGCCGAGTCGCGGTTTTCTTCCTCCAGCGCGGCCAGGAAGCGGGCCTCGGTCTGGCGGTCGAAGTTGTTGAAGATCTCGGCCATCATCTCGTGGCTGTCGCGCCGCGAGGTGTTGGTCAGGTTCGACATGAACTCGACGCGCAGCGTCTGCTCGACCTTCTCCAGCACTTCCTTCTGGATCGCTTCCATCTTCAGCATGCGCGAGATCACCTCCAGCGCCAGTTCCTCCGGCAGGATGCCGAGGACCTTGGCGGCATGGTCGGGGTCGATCTTCGACAGCACCACGGCGACGGTCTGCGGGTATTCGTTCTTCAGGTAGTTGGCGAGAACGTTCTCCTGCACGTTGGAGAGCTTCTCCCACATGTTGCGGCCCGCCGGCCCGCGGATCTCTTCCATGATCAGCGACACCCGGTCGCGCGGCAGGAAGCTCGACAGCAGCCGCTCGGTCACGTCGACATTGCCGTTCAGCGCGCCGTTGCTGGAGATCTTGCGCACGAAGTCGACGAACAGCTCGTCGAGCATGTTCGGCGTCACCGGACCCAACCGCGACATCGCGGCGGAGACCTCGCGCACCTCCATCTCGTCCAGCTGCTCCCAGATGCGCCGGCCGTGCTTTTCGCCGAGCGCCAGCAGCAGCACGGCGACGCGCTCGACGCCGCGCAGATCGCGCTCCTTCTCGGTCGCGCTGATCGTCAGATGGGTGCCAGGGCCGGCCTGGATGCTGCCTGCGATACTCATGCTGCCTCATTCATCCAGCCGCGGATGATCCCCACTGCCTCGTTCGGATACTCGTCGATGAGGGCGCCCACCTTGGCGATGGTTGCGACCTGCACGGCGCCCTGCGCCTGAGCCTCTTCCAGCCATTCGATGCGCGGCGTGCCGTCGCCCTCGTCCTCGCCGGCGCCCGCCGAATGATCGGCGAGCAGCGCCGGCTCCAGCGGCTGGCCGTCGGCGCCCAGCAGCACGGGAGCGGCCTCTTCCTCCTTGGCCAGGATCCGCTTGACCAGCGGACGCACCGCAAAGAGCGTCAGCAGCAGGGCGATCAGGAACAGCACGCCCAGCTCGACGAAGCGCATCAGGTCGGCGCGGGTGAACTCGAACAGCCCGGCATCTTCCTCGCCCGCCAGCATGTTCGGCGCCTGTGCGAAGCGCAGGTTGACCACCTCGACCTTGTCGCCGCGCCGGTCGTCGAAGCCGACCGCCGACTGCACCAGGGTCTGGATGCGCGTCAGTTCCTCGTCGGTGCGCGGGGTGTAGACCATGTCGCCATTGGCATCCGGCGCATAGACGCCGTCCACCAGCACCGCGACGGACAGCCGGCGGATGCCGCCTGCTTCCACCACCTCGGTCTTCACCGACTTGGAGATCTCGTAGTTGACGATTTCCTCGGACTGGTTGGAGAGGTCGCGGTCGCCGCCCTCGCCCGTCTGCTGGTCGGCACCCGGCACCTGGTTGCCCGCGGTCACGCCGCCCTGCCGGCCTTGCGTCGAGGAGTTCTCCTCCCGCGACTGGGTCGAGCGGACCACCTGGCCTTCCGGATCGAAGGTCTCCTGGGTCTCGGAAATGCGCGTGTGGTCGAGTTCGAGCGCCACCCGGACCCGCGAGCGGCCGACGCCGACCACTGAGTTCAGGATCTCCTCGATCTGGTTGCGCAGCCGCGCCTCCATCGACTGGGTGCGCTCCTGCAGCGAGGAGGCGAGGAAGCCTTCGCCCTCGTCGCCCGCGCCGCTGGCCAGCAGCCGGCCGGTCTCGTCGACGATGGACACGAAATTCGGCTGCAGCCCTTCGACCGCAGTTGCCACCAGGTGCTGGATCGCACGGATCTGGCCCGGCTCCAGGTCGCCGCGCACCGACAGCACGATGGAGGCCGACGGCGGCTGCGAGTCGCGCTGGAACAGGCGGCGCTCGGGCAGCACGAGGTGGACGCGGGCCGACTTGATGCGGCCGATGGAACGGATCGTGCGGACCAGCTCGCCTTCGAGTGCCCGCGTGCGGTTGATGTTCTGGACGAAGCTGGTGGAGCCCAGCGTGTCGGCCTTGTCGAAGATCTCGTAGCCGACCGAGCCGCCGAGCGGCAGGCCCTGCTCCGCCAGCCGCATGCGGGTGCGGAACACGTCGGCCTCCGGCACCAGCAGCGTCGCCCCCTCGTTCTGGATCTGGTAGGGCACCGCCAGGCTGTCGAGCTGGGAAATGATCGCCGAGGAATCCTCGAACGTCAGGTCCGTATAGAGCGGCGTCATCTGCGGCGTGGTCACACGCAGCATGATGAAGGCGAAGACGCCCACCAGGATCGCCGCCACGGCGCCCATGGCGCCCAGGCGCGCCGGGCCGAGTGCTTTCACAAGATCCGCAAGTCCGTTCACGTGCCCACCCGTCGATGCTGTCGCGGAAACCCTTTGGCGAGACCGGGCCACCCAGGGCAGCTTCTGGGGATGAGGGGATGGAAAAAAGCCACCCCGGATGGCCGGTAGGCAATTTTTGCCCGCCAGATGGTAAACGAGTGGTTAACGCGCGTTAGGAAAGGGTAAATATCTCGGGATTTCCATCGGTTATCGTCGCGAAATGCGATAGGCAACCGGCAAAATCGACCGGGTTCCGTTAACCTTTCGCCAAGCGTAATGAGTCGCGGCACCGCCCCCTCGGCCGTCACCCCGGCCAAGCGAAGCGCGCGCCGGGACCGGAGAGCCGAGGGCGTATGAGGTGCGCTTCGGAACCATGCCACGACCACGGTGCCTCCCCGATCCCGGATCTTCGGCCTTCGGCCTCGTCCGGGATGACGCCACGCAGAGGCCTCCCGCCACACGCCGGCTGAGGGCACCAATGGTTCCCGGCTCTCCGGCTTCGCCTGCGGCCGGGATGACGTCGGAGAGTAGGGCGCGGCCGGGAAGAGAGCCGAAAGCGACGGAATGCCGGGATGACGGCCTGAGAATGACGCACCCGCCCGCATCCCCTCGGCCGTCACCCCGGGCAAGCGCAGCGCGACCCGGGGCCTATTGGTTCCCAGAGCGCCAGCCGTCTCCCACCGCCCCCTCTTTCGTCATCCCGGGCAAGCGCAAGCGCGACCCGGGACCGGAGAGCCGAGGGCGTATGAGGTGCACTCCCCAACAAGACGGCCGCCGCTGTGCCTCCCCCGCAAACGTCAAAAGGCCGGCACAGCGGCCAGCCTTCTGGAGATGTCTTCGTACTTGATCTGCGGGACGGGCCGTTGCGGGGAAGCGAGCCGGCCGGGTCCGGTCAGTTCCGGTATTGCTGGACGCGCGTCGCGCGCAGTCCGGCAAGGCCGTGACGGTCGATCGAACTCTGCCAGGACAGGAATTCCTCGACGGTCAGCGTATACCGCTTGCAGGCCTCGTCGAGGGACAGCAATCCGCCACGGACAGCAGCCACCACTTCGGCCTTTCGCCGGATCACCCAGCGCCGGGTTGTCGCCGGCGGAAGATCGGCAATCGTCAACGGCGAACCGTCTGGGCCGATTACATATTTGACACGCGCACTCGCTCGGTCGGTCATTGTACACTCACACTCAACATGACCACGTTGACTATGAATGTAACGGTTTGCCTTTAAAAATTACCTAAGCGAGAAGCAACAATTCGGTAAGAATTTGAACGACTCGACACCGGCAAGACATGTCGTAAGCCGAGGGAAACCCTGCCTCCGTGCCCAAAAGGCCCAAGTCGCAAAATGGGAGGAAAGGAACGCCGACGAAAATTTCTCAGCCCTTCGCAAGATTTCGACGGGCAAGGAATCGCCGGACCGGCATCTGCTGCCGGCCCGGAATCGGGCGAGAAAGAATCGGTGAGGGGAAAACTCGGCTCAGTCCCGGTTGACCGAAAGCACCGCGCCGGCGGACACGTAAACGCCGCCGATCTTCAGCACGGCGCCGGACGAGGTGAACTCGATCCCGTCGACGGTGCCGGAAATTTCGGTCGCCACCGGCACGGTCGGCCGGTTGTTGGCGTCATAGCGAGCGATGGAGATGGTGTATTCGCCTTCAGGTGCCGTCGATCCGGCCGTCGTGCGCCCGTCCCAGCTGTAGGTATTGCGCCCGTAGGACAGTTCCGCGTCCTCGGAAAACACCACCGCACCGAGATTGTTGCGCACTTCCACGCGCGCCTTGCCCGATTCCGGCGTGTCGTAGGTCCACTCCGCCTCGCCGTCCTTCAGGCTGGTGGTGTTGCCGGCGGCGGTAACGTGCGTGCCCAGGTAGCTGACATAGCCGGAGGCGGTCGTGGCGGCCATCACCGACAGCAGGTCGCCCAGCTGATCGTTGGTCTTGATCTGCTGCTCGACCGAGGAATACTGCACCAGCTGCTCGGTATATTTGGACGAGTCCATCGGGTTGAGCGGATCCTGGTTCTGGATCTGCGTCGTCAGGATCGACAGGAACAGCTCGTAATTGTTCGACAGCGCCGCCAGCGAGGAGGACGTTGTCGTCGCCCCGCCGCTGGTGCCGTTTCCGCTAATGCCGCTCGTCGCCATCTCGTGTCACTCCTGTCGCCGCCCGCCTGCTAAACTGCGGCGCCACCGTTCGAGCGTTTTCAGATCTGTATGTCGAGGGCGCCGCTCGCGCCGCTGACATAAGCCCGCGCTGCCGCACTCGGCAGCGTGTCGCCGTCCTCCTTCTGGAGGCCGCCACCTTCTCCCGAGGCGAAGCGGCCTTGACCGCCCTCGCCCTGGTCGAACCCGGCGAAACCATTCTGGTTTTTCAGCGACATTTCCAGTCCTCCGCTCTCCAGCTTGAGGCCGGCGGCATCGAGTGCCCGTTCCAGCCCGCGCTGGTCGCGCAGGAACATGTCCAGCGTCTCGCTCCGCTCCACGGAAAGGTGTGCCTTCACCGTGCCGTCGCGCGAGACTTTCAGTTCAACGTCCACCCGGCCGAGTTCCGGCGGGTCCATACGGATCTGGAAGCGCGTTTGCCCCTTCTGGGCAAACCTGGCGACTTCCGCCGCCAGATGAGCGCTTGCCACTGCCACATTCTGTGGCAGCGCCGCCGTCGATCCGCGCAAGGCGGCGGTTGAAACATGGGCCTGCGCCTCGGCGCGGCCGATCTCTATGCGTCCATCGAAGCTGCCGTCCAGCGACGCTTCGTTGCCGGCGGTATCGCCCGGCCGGTCGGACATGGCCGCGGCGAAGGCGAGCGCGGCAGCGCTCACGCCCGGCCGCTGCATGTCGGCGGCGGCGGTGCCCTGCGTTGTCTGGGCCTGCGGCTTGGCGCCCGGCACCGGCGTGTCGCCGTCGCCATCGCCGCCATCCGAAAGGCTGGCGCTGAGGTCGGCCGCCGCAAGGCTCTCCGCCTCGCCGATCGCCATGTTGCGCGCCTCGGCCGAAGCCGTCCCGCGCGGCAGCGCCGCAGCTGCGGCAGCTTCCACGGCCGGCATCTGCGCCTGGGCTGCAGCTGTCTGCGGCCGCGTTGCGGATGTCTCGGCCTTTGCAGCGCCGGCGGCATCGCCGTTGTCGACCGTTACCGACGCCTTCGCATCAGCCGGCATCCCGTTATTCTGGTCCGCGCCGCCGCTCACCGCCGCGCGGGCGGCAACAGCTGCGCCCGCTGCCCGTGCCGCCGCCTCGCTGACGCTGATGGTGACGCCTTCCGGCTTGGCCTGCTCGCCGGCCTGCCGGGCGCTCGCCGCGCCGGCCGAAGACTGGTCATTGGTCGCGGCGGAAACCGTCGCCTCGGCCGCGGCTTGACCGGCGGCACCTGCCGCCGTCGACGCCGTGACTGCGACCTGCGGAGAAGCTGCCGGCGCAGATGCAACGGCGACCTCGGCGGCCACTGCCGATGCGCTCGGCACTGCCGGTGCGGATGCCCGTACCGGCGAAGCCTGGGCCAGGGCCTGCTCGCGCCTCATCCGGGCCACATCCGCCTGCACCTGGCTCGCCGTCACCTGGCCTGTGCGGCCTGTCGCCTGATCCTTGCCGGCCTGCACCGAAGCAGCAACCTCGGCGGCGCCACTGCTGCCCGTCGTTGCGGCGCCGGGCTGCGGAGCTGCCGCCGTCTCGCCTTCCGCATCTCCATCCGTGCCGGCGGCAAGGCCGGCCGCAATCGTTGCCGGCCCGGCCTGCGTCTCGCGCGCCGTCGTTGTTTCGCCCGCCGTCTGCTGACCGGCAACCGGCTGCGGCGTCGGCGCGCTGGTGGCGATCGTCTCGCCGCCGCGCTTGGCGGCCATGGCCAGCCTCAGCGCTTCCGCAGCGGCATCGCCCTCGCCTTCGCTGGTCGTCGCCACGGCCTCGGCCCCGGTCCCGGCTGTCGTCCCGCCGCCCGTGGTGATCGTACCCGCAGCCTCGCCCTCGCCGGCCTTGTTGCCGGTTCCGGCGGCGCGCTCCAGATCGCTGGCAGCGCCGGCAGCTTTCGTAGCCAGCGAGATCGCGGCAGCATTGTCCGCCTCACCGGCGGCCTCGCCCGCAAGCCCGATCACGGCCACGCTCCCCGGCACAGACGTTCCGCCAGCCGTCTCGCCCTCCGGCGAAGGCGCCGTCACCGCACCAATAACGGCGGCCGATGCGTCCTGCCTGGCGCCGGCCGGCGTCGTCGGCAGCACCTCTGCCGCCTTGCCGTTCTGCGCGATCAGTCCAGAGAGAATGCCGGCGATCCCGGTGGCGCCGTCGACCTTGCCCCGACCGACCGCGGCCGGATCGCTATCGCCCGCCCCCGCTTCGATCTGGCCGCCCTCGGGATCGCCCGCACCGATGTCGCCAGGTGCGGTCTCGCCGATCACGAGCGGGAAAGTCACCTCGCCGCCTGCGGCAAGCTCGGCCGGCAGGTCCCGGCCCGTTCCGGCCATCAGGCCTTGCAGAAAGTCCAGCGGCAGGGCGCTGCCCGTCTCGCCGAGCTCGACCCGGGTCGCGGTCGCGGCCTGGATCTCCCGCCCGGCCGAAACCGGCACCGAGCCAGAGGCAAGGCGCGCGAAGCCGTTGGCGATGCCGGCGACCGCCGTGCCCGCCGCCTGCACGGTTCCCTGCGCTGCCGCGCCGCCGGGCACCGCGCCCAGCAGGGCCGCGAATGCCGACATGGCGCCGGACGCACCGGCCGGGCTGTCGCCGCCACCGGCAAGGCCGGTACGGGCAGCCGCCATGACGCCTGTCGCGATCATCGGGATATGGCCTGCGAGGTTCACGCGTTTCTCCGCCACACTCTCGGCACGGGCATCGGAATGTCTGCCTCGCGCCATCTTTCGCAAGGAAGGAGAGCAAATGCCGGGCCAGATCGAAAAACGCGCGGAAATGCTCGCTTTTTCGGTGAACGACCTCTTGCGGAATCGCCGCATGCGCCTCACATGCCGGGTAAAGTTTGCCGGGTATGGCAAGCTTTGCCGGGCCCAATGGGTGAAAAGCGCCCTGTCGCGCGTCGGCGTCCCCTTTCCCATTGACCGGGTGATCCGCTATAGTCGCGGGTAACAGAAGCGGGCCGCCAGATACAGTGACCTCACGCGCGTCCTCCAGCACCGTCCGCGCAGAGCCCCGAAGCCGCCGCGCAGCGGCCGCCGGCCCGCATTCCGACAGGACCGCAAGGTGACATTCATGCTCAACAGTCTCGACATCCCGAAGCGACCGGAGGACACCCGCGTCGTCGTTGCCATGTCCGGCGGCGTCGATTCCTCGGTCGTCGCCGGGCTGATGCAGCGCGAGGGCTACGACGTCATCGGCGTCACGCTGCAGCTCTACGACCATGGCGAGGCGGTGCACCGTGCCGGTGCCTGCTGTGCCGGCCAGGACATCCAGGACGCCCGCCGCGTCGCCGAGCGCCTCGGCATCCCGCATTACGTGCTCGATTACGAGGACCGGTTCCGCGAGAAGGTGATCGAACGCTTCGCCGAGAGCTACATCGCCGGCGAGACGCCGATCCCCTGCGTCGCCTGCAACCAGACGGTCAAGTTCTCCGACCTGCTGGAGACCGCGCGCACGCTCGGCGCCGACGTGCTGGCCACCGGCCATTACGTCCGCTCCCGCCTCCTCGACGGTCACCGCGCGATGTTCCGCCCGGTCGATCTCGACCGCGACCAGAGCTACTTCCTCTTTGCCACCACCCAGGAGCAGCTCGACTTCCTGCGCTTCCCGCTCGGCGGGCTGACCAAGCCGCAGACGCGCGAGCTCGCCCGCGAGTTCGGCCTCACCGTCGCCGAGAAGCAGGACAGCCAGGACATCTGCTTCGTGCCGCAGGGCCGCTATGCCGACGTCATCGAGCGGCTGAAGCCCAATGCCGCCGAGCCGGGCGAGATCGTCCATGTCGACGGCCGGGTGCTCGGCAGCCACCAGGGCATCATCCACTACACGATCGGCCAGCGCCGCGGCATCGGCATCGCCACCGGCGAGCCGCTCTATGTGGTGCGCCTGGATGCCGAGGGGCGGCGCGTCGTCGTCGGCCCGCGCGAGGCGCTCGGCACCCGCGAGATCGTGCTGCGCGAGGTCAACTGGATCGGCCCCGGAAGCCTTTCCGACATCCCGCCGGAAGGCATCGAGCTGCACGCCAAGGTTCGCTCCACCCGTCCGCCCAAGCCTGCCGTTCTGCGCCTCGTCGAGGGCCGGGCGGTGATCGATCTCGTCGACGGCGAGACCGGCGTGGCGCCGGGCCAGGCCTGCGTCTTCTTCGACGACGACGGCGATGGCGCCCGCGTTCTCGGCGGGGGCTGGATCGAACGTACCATTCCCGTCAATTCCGGCCTCGCCGCCCCGCGCGCCGAGCCCGCCACAGCGGTATCCCTGTAATGAGTGTCGAGTTCTTCCCTGTCAGCCGCCTGCGTCGCCTTGCCGAACGGGTCGCCAAGCGCCTGGGCCTTGCCCGCGTCGCCGGCCTGTCCACCGGCTCGGTGGAAAGCGCCTATGCCCGCTGGGCGCCGGTCTATGACTGGGTGTTCACCGCGCCGCTGGTCTTCGGCCAGCGCGCCGCCGCGCGCGAGGCCAACCGGCTGAGCGGCGAGCTGGTGGAAGTCGGCGTCGGCACGGGCCTGTCCCTGCCGCTGTACGGGGAGAACCTGACCGTTACCGGCATCGACCTGTCGAAGCCGATGCTGGAGCGCGCGCGGGAGCGCGTGCGCCGCAAGAAGCTGAAGAACGTCGCCACCCTTCGGGCGATGGACGCCTCCGAGATGGATTTCGACGAGGCCCGCTTCGACATCGCCACCGTCATGTATGTGATGACCGTGGTGCCCGATCCCTCCGCCGTGCTCAAGGAGCTGGAGCGGGTGGTGAAGCCCGGCGGCACGGTGATCATCGTCAACCATTTCGCCGCCGACAAAGGCCTGCTGGCGCTGATCGAGCGCGGCCTTGCCCGCTTCGCCTCGACCCTCGGCTGGGACCCGCTGTTCCGCCGCGAGACGGTGCTCGACAACACCTCGATGGAGCTGGTCCAGGAAGAGCGCCTCGGCCCGCTCGGCCTCTTCACGATGATGGTCTTCCGCCGCCAGGCCTGACCGGCCACACCATCAGACCGGCACCCATGATCGGCAACCGCTGAGCGCTCCCGCCGCCGCCTTTTCGGGCGACGGCGGCAGGCCTGTGCCGTGTCACATCTTGCCGGTTGAGAAGAACAGCGTCTCGCCGTTGCTGTCGTCGACGCCGTCATTGTCGGTGACCGCATAGCCGGTGCCCGAGGCATCGACCGTGAAGCCCTCGATCTTGTCGACCACATAGCCGCCGGTCGCCTTCAGGTCCGGGATGAAGTCGCGCACCTCTTCCTTGGCAACCAGCGGCAGTTCGCCGCCGAGCGGGGCCGGCACCAGCGCGGAGACCGGCACGCGGTAGAGCTTCTTCAGCCGGGCATTGTCGCCGATCTGGTTGTCCCGCTCGATGAGGTAGACGTGCTCGCCGTGGAGCGCGATCTCCGACAGGCCGACCCAGCCCGTCTCCGCCCGCTCCAGCGGATAGCGCACCGCGCCCCATTCCTTCGTGGCGGTGTTGTAGGAAACCAGCTTCACCGTGTCCTTCGGGTCGTCCTTCCACGGGCGCTGGATCGCGATCCACAGCGTGTCGCCGATCAGCGTCACGCCTTCGGCGCCGAAGCGGGTCTCCCCCGCCAGCAGCTCAGGCGGGAAGGCGACCTGCGCCTTGATCTCGCCCTTGCCGTCGACGCGGTAGAGCGCATGCGGCACCAGCTTGTCGGAGCGCCCTTCCGAGGCGAGCCAGAACCCGCCCTTGCCGTCGGCGACGATGCCTTCCAGATCGAGCAGCTGCGCCGGCTGGCCGGCCCGCGTCACGCGGATCGCATCGGTGATGCGGGCGGGATGGGCGCTTGCATCGATGCGGAAGATCGTCGGCTGCATGGCGTAGGCGCTGTCGTTCACCGCATAGAGAATGCCCGGCTCGCTCGGGTCGGCGGCAAGGCCCGACAGGGCGCCGAAGCCGATCGGCCGCCCCGCGTCATCCATCCGCGACACGATCATCGGATAGGCGGCAACCCCTTCCGCCCGCTCATAGAGCGTCACATGCGAGCGCAGGCCCGTCTCCTCGACGAGATCCGCCTCGTTGGAGACGGCGAAGAGGTTGCGTCCCGGAATGGCGACCGCCCCTTCCGGCGCAACGCCGGTCGGCAGCAGCTGGACGAAGTCCGGCGCCGCGCCCGTATCGCGATAGACGCCGATGGCCGAGCCGCGCTCGGACAGCACGAAGATCAGCGTCTCCTCGCCGAAGCGGTCGACCTCCAGCCCTTCGGGTTCGGCGCCCTTGTTGCCCGAACGCTTCTCCGGATAGTGGCCGGCCATTGCGACGCGGTACTCGAAGTCGAGACCGCTCTCGTGGAGCACCTCGCCGGACTTGGATAGAATTGTGAAGCCGCGCGAGCCGCCCTCGTAGTCGCCCTCGTTGGCGATCACCAGCCGCTCGCCGTCCAGCCACTTCACCGCATCCGGCTCTCGGGCAACGCCAGTCAGCGTGCCGTCGAAGGTCAGCGCGCCCTCTTCCTCGACGTCGACATTCTCCAGATCGACGGTCCCTGCGGAGAAATGCGAGAGGATTTCGCCGCTGGCCCCGTCGACGATGACGATGTGGTTGTTTTCCTGCAGCGTCACCGCGACCTCGTTGGCCGCGTTGATGTCGACGAACTCCGGCTCCGGATCCTCCGGGGCGATGGCAGCCAGGCCCGTCAGGTCGACCTTGCGGGCATTGGCGCAGTCGGGCAGCCCGTCCGTCACCGGCAGCAGCACCAGGAAGCCCGCCGGCATCTGCGGCAGCGCGCCGTCGTTCAGGTCCTCGTCGCGCTCGTTCTCGATGGCGACGGCAACGAGGTCGCCGGAGGGCGACAGGGCGACGGAGTCGGGCTGGCCGCCCAGATCGCAGGACGCCCCGACCTTGCGTGTGGCAATGTCGATCGTCACCAGCCGGCCGGACGGCGCGGTGTAGCTCTTCGAGGTGTTGACGCCGGCGAAGACCTGTCCGCCCAGCACCGCTACCGAGGTCGGCTCGCCGTCGAGGCCGACGAAACCGGCCGGCTTCGGCGCTGCCGCATCCGTGATGTCGATAAAGCCGACGCCGCCCAGCGGGCTGTCGGAATAGACGAGCATCATCCCGTCGGCGGTCGCGGCGATGATCTCGGCCGAGGTTTCGGTCTTGCCGTCCGTGCCGGCCGGCAGGTTGGTGTTGACCGGGAAGGAAGCGACCCGGTTGAACACCGGATCGGCGGAGGCCGCGACGGTCGAGCCGAGAAGCGCGGCGGCAAGCGCGCCGAGCACCGAGAATTTCATGGATGTTTCCCCCGAAAATGGCAGGCGGCGCCTACGCCGGTCCGGCAGTGTTACGGGGTGGACATGACATCTGCTTGACAGCCGGAGCGGGTCGCCAAAACCCTTTTACGCCAGGGGTTTGCGGTAGCGACGGGCAAGGTACACGACGGCTCCGGACTTCAAGGTGCCATAGAGGATCGAGCCCTTGGCGCCGGAAAACTCCTTCAAGAACCGCCGCATCATGGCGGTCTTCTGGATGCGGCTCATCTTGCGCTCGTTGACCGCGTCGAGCGCGCTGACCACGCCCGGCGACAGGTTGGTTTCGCTCTCCAGCACCAGGCCCGATGCGCCGAGATCCCGGTCCAGCCCTTCGATCATCGTCGAGGCACGCATGTCGGCCCAGGTGAAGCAGCCACCCGGCGCCAGCACCCGCGCCACTTCGCGGGCGAAGGCCGGCACATTGGCGTAGCAATGGGAGGACTCGATGTTGACGACGATGTCGAAGCTTGCGTCCGCAAAGGGCAGCGCCTCCGCATCGCCCACCTCGAAGGTAAGGTTCGGCGTGTCGCTGTTGAGCTGCCGCGCCCGCCGCACCGTCTCGGGCGAGTAGTCGAGGCCGGTCACCGCGGCCGGCGCCATGTAGCGGGCGATGTAGCGCGCTCCGCCGCCCCGGCCCGAGCCCACTTCCAGAACGCGCGCGCCCTCGACTGCGAGCCCGGCCATCGCCTGATGGTAGAGCCCGATGAAGGCGCGCTCCGGCTCATCCTCCGCCGTCAGCGGAAAGGCGTCGCCCGCCGGCATGTAGCCGTAGTTCATGAAGCGCCAGTCGCTGTCGCGCCAGGTTCTGGAGAGGATGTTGTAGAGCCGCTTCCACGCCCATTTGCGGCTCTTCGGGAAGGCGCCGCGCTCGACCGCACGCAGGATGTAGACGAAGGCGCGGCTGGTCATCAGGCGGGGGTCTCCTGCGCCGCGCTGTCGGCGGCATACTCGTTGGCGAGCCAGGCCCGCCCCTTGCGGATGAGGTCGCTGTCGTCGACCTTTCGCGGATCATAGCCCGGCAGGTAGTAGCACAGGAAGGACCAGAGGCTGACCCGCGTATAGCCGGGCGAGACCATCTGCAGCCAGGCGAAGCGCGACCAGAACCGGAAGCCGGTGCGGATGCCGTCGGCCTGCGCGTGCAGGCGCACGTTGCGCAGGAAGATCCGCACGAAATGGACCGCCGTGAGGTTCATCGCCGAAACGCGAAGCCCGTAGCGCTTCCAGGCCGGCATGCCGGCCGCTGCCCGCTTGTAGACGTCGAGCGCGACCGCCTTGTGTTCCAGTTCCTCCAGCGCGTGCCACATCCACAGGCGCCGATAGGCCGGGTGCGCGTTGGAGAGGATTTTCTGGTGGCGCAGCGTCATGGTCGAGAAGTTTGCCGTCAGATGCTCGACCGCACAGGTCACCGCCAGCCGCAACAGGGGCACGTTGACGCTGCCGAGCACCGACTTCACCGGCCGCTCCATCGCCTCCACGTCGTAGCCGAGCCTCGCCAGCGTGCGGTTGTAGTCTTCGTGCTCGCGCGTGTGGAACGCCTCCTGCACCGCGTAGCCGTTGATTTCCTTGATCAGTTCCGGGTCGCCGAGCTTGGACGCATAGTGCTTCAGCGAGCGGATGAAGAACCGTTCGCCTTCGGGCAGGAAGATCGAGAAGGCGTCGAACATCGCGGTGCGCATCGGATCGCCGTCGAACCAGTGGCGCTCCGGATTGCCGGAGATGTTGAAGCGGATGTCGCGCGGCACGATCTCGTCGTCGTCATGCTCGCCTGCCCAACCGGGCATGGTTGCGCTCGTCATTAATACGGACCTTATGGAGTGTTGGACGTAAGGTAAAATGAGCGAGTTGCCCTTGCAAGACGTCCCGAGCCTCCGTCACACATATGAGTCACACCGGCGCTAGGGTCCAGCCAGAGGCCGCCGATGCGGCCCGCTTCCGGCCAGCGACAGGAGAGCCAGCATGGATCGCGACACCCAGCCCGACATCGATTTCGAGGACTTTTCCTTCGACGCATTCGACGAGGCCCGCCGGCCCGGCCCGCAGGCAACCGGCTTCGACCAGGTGGTCGAGCGCGCACTGAGCCGCCGTGGTTTCCTGGGCGTTCTGGCCTATGGCTCGGGCGCTGCCGCCATGGGCCTCGGCACGGGCATGACCGGCCTGCTGTCGTCCGTCTCGGCCGAAGCCGCGACCTCGCGCTTCGCATTCACGCCGATCCCGATCGCCACCGACGCCACGGTCCACGTGCCCGAGGGCTACACCTGGCAGGTGCTGGCGCGCTGGGGCGACCCGCTGTTTTCCGATGCCGCCGAGTTCGACCACGCGACCGGCGGCGATGCCGCCACCTCCAGCCGCGTCTTCGGCGAAAACACCGACGGCATGGAGCTGTTCGTCGTCGGCGGCCGCCAGGTGATCGCGGTCAACCACGAATACGTCAATCCGAAGCTGAACCTGCCGAAGAACGACAAGGGCACGCCGGCAAGCGCCGAGGACGTGCGCAAGCTGCAGAACCTGCAGGGCGTCACGGTGATGGAAGTGACCGAAAGCGAGACCGGCTGGCGGATCGTCGTCGACAGCCCGCTCAACCGGCGCATCGACCACAACACGCAGATGCGCCTTTCCGGTCCGGCCGCCGGCCACGACCTCCTGAAGACCGAGGCGGATCCGACCGGCACCGCCTCGCTCGGCACCTTCAACAATTGCGGCGCGGGCCGCACGCCCTGGGGCACCTACCTGACCTGCGAGGAAAACTTCAACGGCTATTTCGGCTCGACCGACGAGGCCTTCGCCCTGCCCGAGCACTACAAGCGCTACGGCATCGGCGCCAAGAGCGTCTATTCCTACGAAAAGTTCGACGCCCGCTTCGATGTCTCGAAGAACCCGAACGAGCCGCACCGCGCCGGCTACATCGTCGAGATCGACCCGTCCGACCCGGCCTCCGTTCCGGTCAAGCGCACCGCCCTCGGCCGCTTCAAGCACGAGAACGCGGCGCTGACGCTGGCCCGCGACGGCCGGGTCGTCGTCTATATGGGCGACGACGAGCGCGGCGAGTTTCTCTACCGCTTCGTCTCGAGCGGCCTCTACACGCCGGGCGCCGATACCTCGGCCCTGCTGGACGAGGGCACGCTCTCCGTCGCCCGCTTTGCCGACGACGGCAAGGGCGAGTGGGTCGCGCTGACGCCGGAGGCGACCAGCATGTCGGCGGCCGAGATCGCCGTCTTCACGCGCGTCGCCGCCTCGAAGGTCGGCGCCACCACGATGGACCGTCCGGAATGGGTCGCGGTCAACCCGGTCGCGGTCGAGGCCTACTGCGCGCTGACCAACAACACGCGCCGGGGCGTGAAGCCCAATGCCGGCGGCGACGAGACGCCGGTCGGAGGGCCGAACCCGCGCGCCGAGAACCAGTACGGCCAGATCGTGCGCTGGTATCCCGAGAACGACGACCACGCCGCCGACAGCTTCGCCTGGGACCTCTTCGTCATGGCCGGCAACCCGGCCGTGCACAAGGATGCCTATGGCGGCTCGGACAACGTCAACGAGGGCAACATGTTCAACTCGCCCGACGGGATGATGTTCGACACGACGGGCCTTCTGTGGATCCAGACCGACGGCGACGACGACAACGAGGGCGACTTCGCCGGCCAGGGCAACAACCAGATGCTGGCTGGCGACCCGGTGACGGGACGCATCGAGCGCTTCCTGACCGGCCCGAACGGTTCGGAGGTGACCGGCCTCACCTGGTCGGCCGACCGGCGCACCATGTTCGTCGGCATCCAGCATCCCAAGGCCCCCTTCCCGGATGGGGAAGGCACGCTCGGCCGCTCGAGCATCATCGCGGTGAAGCGGGCGGACAACGCACCGGTCGGCTGAGGCTGCCCCGGATCGCACTTATCCCCGCCTTATCTCCGTTTCGGGGCTGGGCGATATTCTCCGGCGCGCCGGGAAATCGGCGCGCCGGATTTCGAGACGATTGAGAGCGTTTGGAGCGCCGTTTCTCGAAATTTCGCAAAATTTTGCAAAATCGCTCTCAAGGCGTGCCGAAAGGCGATTTCGAGCCGGCGCTTGCGCCCGCGCCTTCCTAGCTGACAGGATTGCGATCGCGAAACGGCCACAAGGGCCGGTCCAGGAGACAGACGATGACCGACGCGATCACCATCGAGCTTGAGCAGTCCGGCAGCAAGGGACGCTACGTCGCCCGTGTCGAGGGCCGCGAGGGCGAGGCCGAACTGACCTTCTCGGTCGCCAGCGACACGCTGGTCATCGCCGACCATACCGGCGTTCCGGAGACCATGCGCGGCACCGGCATCGGTCTTGCCATGGTCGAGCGTCTGGTTGCCGACGCGCGCGAAAAGGGCTTTCGCATCATGCCGCTCTGCCCCTTCGTCAACGCCCAGCGCAAGAAGCACCCCGAGTGGGCGGACGCCTTCAACGTCTGACTGTCCCGACAGCCTTGCCGACCCTCATCCCGGGCACTCCGTCGAAAACACCGATGGAAAGGAGCTTTTTTCCGTCGAACTCCATGTCATAGTCTGCAGTCTCACCACATCACGGGAGTCGGCGGCGCTGGACGGAGCCTCGCGCGACGGAGGAGAACCGATGGACGACTTGTCTGGGATCGACGGCGCGCCTGCCCGGCGGAAGACCGCGAAGGACTTTCCGCAAGAGCTGCTGGAGCTCTACGATTTCTACGCTCACGGCCGGATCGATCGCCGCGAATTTCTCGACCGCGCCGCAAAGTTCGCCGTCGGCGGCGTCACCGCGCTGGCGCTGCTGCGCCAGCTTTCGCCCGACTACGCGCTCGCCCGGCAGGTCGCCCCGGACGATCCCGCGATCCAGACCTCCCGAATCGCCTACCCCTCTCCGAACGGCCATGGCTCCGTCGACGCCTACCTGGTGCGCCCGGCCGGCATCACCGGCAAGCTGCCGGCGGTGCTGGTGATCCACGAGAACCGCGGCCTCAACCCGTATATCGAGGACGTCGCCCGGCGCATGGCCAAGGCCGGCTTCATGGCGCTGGCGCCCGACGGGCTGAGCTCGGTCGGCGGCTACCCGGGAGACGATGATCGCGGCCGCGAACTGCAGCGCACGGTCGATGCGACCAAGCTGCTGAACGATTTCTTCGCCGGCTTCGAGCATCTGGCCGCCCGCGACGACAGCACCGGCAAGGTCGGCGCCATCGGCTTCTGCTATGGCGGCGGCGTGGTCAACGCGCTGGCGGTCGCCTATCCGGAACTGGGCGCGGGCGTCGCCTTCTACGGCCGCCAGGCGCCGATTGACGGCGTATCGTCGATCGAGGCACCGCTGCAGCTCCACTATGCCGGCCTCGACGAGCGCATCAACACCGGCTGGCCCGCGTATGAGGCGGCCCTGCAGCAGCACGGCAAAAGCTACGAAGTGCACTTCTATCCGGGCGCCAACCACGGCTTCCACAACGACACGACGCCGCGCTACGACGAGACCGCGGCGAAGCTCGCGGAAGAGCGCACCATCGCCTTCTTCCGCAAGCACCTGATCTGAAAAGAAAAAGCGGGCGGCGCGTCGCCCCGCCCGCTTGCCGGGATGGGTCCGGGAGAAGGGCGCCGCCCCTCCTCCCGGACCGCCGCTGGCGCCGTCTCACTCGTCCTTCACCACTTCCGTGAGTTCCCAGACGGCGACGCCGGCGGAGCCGAGATTGCCGACGACGATCAGCGCCTCGCCGATGATCGCCGGGATGTAATAGGTCGCTTCCTGGATATCCGGAACGAACAGGAAGCGGGTGGCCTGGCCCGGAATGACATTGGTCAGCGCCCTGGAAAGGCCGAGCTTGGCAAGCTTGTCCTTGTTTTTGCTGGCCGCGTAATTCCATGAGATCATTCCGATATTGGCAAAGCCCCACAGCGTGATGGTCAGCTCCGCCGTATAGGTGCGCGCCTTGCCGCCCGGAAACGCCAGGATGAGCAGTCCGCGCGTCGGCCCGGCCAACACCTGACAGATCCAGATGACGCCGGCAAAGCCGGGGTCGCCGGCCGGGCAGTTCGGCGCCGGCGAGCCGGGCCGGATCAGCCAGGGCATGGTCGCGAAGGTGGTGACATAGCGCATCAGGACGGCAGCAAGGCCGGCGAGGTTCTTGCCCTTCGGCGTCCAGCTCTTCGAGTAGGTCTTCAGCCCCTCCGGCACCTTGCTGCCCTGATCGGGGATCGCCCCGGTGGAGCTGAGGAAGCCGGTGAGCCCGTCGGTGAAGATGCGCACGACCATGGCGGCGGCGTAGATGCCGAGCGAGACGCCCGCCACCACCTTCTCCGAGGTGCTGTCGAGCAGCACCTGCTTCTGCGTCGTCATGCCGAACTTCGATTTCACCCAGTCGACGGTGACATAGTTCTTGTAGGCATCGAGCGAGGCCTGGTCGGGGAACGGCGCCTTGCCGGTGGCCAGCTTGTAGATCAGCGTTGCCGGGATCGCGACCAGCCAGGACGCGATCTGGCTGACCCGGATCGACAGGCTCTTGCCGGTAAAGAACTTGTAGAGCTGCGACAGGACCGGAATTTCCCATTCCGCGAACAGCACGTCGCGAAAGGATTCCACCACCTCCCGCACGAGATCCATCAGCGTCGCGATGACGCCCTTGGCCGCGTCGAGCGCGAACAGGGCAACGCTCTCCATCAGCTTGATGACGCCGCTCATCAGGAGGTTGAGGGCATCATTGGGATTGTCGCCGATGGCGGTGAAAAAGGTCAGCGCCTCGTTGAAGGCTTCCTTGCCGTCGCCGAACTGGAAGTTGTTGGCAAGGTCCTCCATCATCGCGACCAGATCGTCGAGCGAACTCGACAGCGCGCTGGAACTCATCAGGCTGACCGCTCCGCTGCCGCCTTTCTCTTCCGCCTTGCCGCCATTCTGCTCGTAGGCGTTGGAGAACAGATTGTGCTCCATTTCGTAGGCCTGATCGTCGGTCATCTCCTGCTGCGACGAGAACTGGTCGTAGGTCGGGTTGTCGTCCTTGTTGAGCTCGTCGATCATCGTGTCGACGACCGACTGGAGCGAGTCTTTCAAGGTGTCGATGCCCGACAGGATCATGTCCTTGACGTGGTCGACCCCCGCCGCCGTGAAGTCGAGCAGAACCCGGGTGTTGTGTTCCACCGCCTCGGCCATGCGCTGGAAGTCGCCGAGGTTGAACAGGAAGGCGAGCCACTCGAACAGCTGGCGCAGCTTCACCTTCAACCAGTTCCAGACCCCTTGCACGAAGTCGAAGGCCTGCTGGACGAACTCAATGATCGCCTCGAACACCTTGCCGGCGATCTCGAACAGAACCCGGCCGATACCGTCGATGATCTCGACGACGATCTTGGTCAGCCCGTCGATGACGTAGTTCGCAGCGTTCTTGATGCCGTTCCAAACATCGCCCCAGTCGATGCCGAGGAACCCGGCGACCTCGGCGCTGTCGTCATTGGCCGCTGAGGCCCGCATCACTGCCAGCCGCTCGCCCTTCCAGTCGGCCACCTGCGCGAGCGTCATCGGCTGATACTGCGGAAACCCGGAGGTGAAGTCGATGGACCAGGCCGTGCCGGACATGGCCCTGAGATCCAGCCGCGGGTCGAAGCCCCGCGCCGCCTTGCGCCGGGAGACCGTGTGGTAAACCACCCGCGCGGCCGGCGTCTCGCGCTGGCCGGCGATCTCCATCGAGGCCTGGGTGATCTGCTGCAGGCTCTGCGCATACTCGTCGCTGCTGCGATATTGGGCCGGCAGCAGGTAGTTGCCGGCCGCATCCTTGGCGTTCTTGATGTCGGTGACCGAAAGGCTGGCGAGCTTTTCCTGCAGCTGCAGGTTCGGCTCCACCACGATGGGCGTGCCGGCCAGCGTTCCCGGCGTCTCGATATAGACCGTCGCTGCTGCCAGCGCCGTCGCCTGCTGGTAGATCACCAGCTTGCCGCCCGGCCCGGTCTGCGCCGCAACCCGGTTGAGCTGGCTGCAACGGTAGGAGCGACCGTCGACGAACAGGGTCACAAGGAACGAGGCCTGGATCGAGACCGGCGCGAAGGACAGCGGCATGCCGTCTTCGTCCAGCACCACAATCTCCAGCGCATGGGTCTCCACCGGCACCATGTCGTTGTCCTGGCGCAGCAGGTCGATGCGCTGGTCGAACCACTGGCGCGAGGTCGGCGACTGCCAGAAGCGGGTGAGATCGCCGCCCGCCGAAACGGTATAGGCCTCCGCATAGCCCGCCCGGTCGCGCCCGACGGTGAAGATCGTCGCCTTGGAGCCCGGATCGGCCGGGATCTCGTTGCCCAGCGGAAACAGCGTCTGCCACACAGGCTCGGCGCTGCGACCGCTGCCCGCGGCCTGCCCGGCGCGCCACAGCCGCCCGTCGGTGCCGATGCCGAACACCTGCAGCAGGTCGTCGAAGGTGACGGAGGCGTAGATCTCCGTCAGCGGCACGCTCTGCGCGGGATCGACCTGGATCCAGTCGTCGAACTGCTTCACCGTGCCCGACTGGTACTTTTTCTCCTTCTTCAGCAGCAGCTTGCCGGTGCCCAGCTCGACCGCGAAGATTGCCAGCCGGTCATTGGCATCCGCGACGACATAGAGCGCCGTCGCCTTCTTCGGCCCGAGCGCGCGCAGCGCCGAGGTGCGGTCGCTGGTCTCGCTGAACAGGACCGAATTGTCCTTGCCGATGGCGAAAATCGCCGACTGCACGGAGCTGTTGGCCACCATCGCGATACTCTTGACCTGGGCCTGCGTACCGCCCGGCCCCATCACCGGCGCCCAGACGGGACCTGCCCATTCGCTGGTGCCCGGCTTGAAGAAATTGTTGGCGAGCAGGCCGTAGTCCTCGCCCGGCACGTCCAGCATGACGTTGATATAGACATTGCCGGTGATGCCCCGCGCACCGCGGAACTGGCGGATCGTCTCGCCCGCATCGCGCGGCTTGGTCTCGCGCTGGTAATAGGTGCCGGTGGTCGCCTGGTGTTCGGCCAGCGACAGCTGCCCGCTGTCGCCCAGCGTCATTATGTTAGGCGTGTCGCTGCCTTCCGTGCCGGAGGTGTAGAGGAACAGCTGACGGCCGCGAATGTGCAGGTCGGTGTCTTCGTAGGGCGCCATCGACTTCTCGCCCCGGCGCAGGCGGTAGATCTCGCCTCCCGTACCGATCGTGTAGAGGTCGAGATCGCCCGCGCCATTGGCGTAGGTGACGATATCGGTGCCGCCGAGTGCCGGCCGGGAGAGCTGGAAAGTCTCCATGTATTTGGTGCTGGCGCGCGCCGCCGGGCGCTCGCCCGTATCGAGTTCAGCAAAAACGGACCTGGGCATCGCAATCATGGAAACCTCCCGAAAATCTGGCCGGTGAAAGAGACAGGTCGAAAGGGGCCGACGCCCGGTCGGCAAGTTGCCGGGCGAGTTGCAGCGCCGGTGCGCGCCAGAGCGGGCGGCCGTGGGCGTTGCAATAGAGCGGACGGTCCTGCGGGCGGCGGGCGGCGCGGTCGCGCGCGTCGACCGGGGCAAGCGATGCGGCCATACCGTCGAGACCGGCAGCCCCGCAGGCCCTCGCCCGCAGCGCGGCGATCGCCAGTTCCGCCGGATCGGCGTAAAAGGGGCTGAGCACGCGCATCGCCGAGCGGGTCGGCGCATGCGGCGCAAAGGCTGCGGAGATGCGCCCGGCGAGCCGCGGCATCAGGGCGGTCAGCCCACAGCCCGAGCGCCCCGCACCGCAGGCGCCGAGCGCCGCCAGCACGTTGAGATTGACCGTCAGGTCGACGGGGCCGGTATCGCTTTCCTGAAACCAGGTGCGCAGGAGCGGCGCCCGCGCGAACGGCGGATCGCCGCGGCGCAGCGGCCCGCAGGCAAGGCGCGGCAGCAGGCCCGCGAGCCGCACCAGCCCTTCGCGCGCCTCCCGGCGGCGGCCTGCAACCAATGCCATCCAGGCGAGCGCCGTGTCGTCCGCATCCGGCGGCAGGCCGTCGATCAGGCGGGGGCCGCTTCCCCCTTGCGGATAGAAGCGGAAGGCCCCCGGCAGGCTGTCATCCTCGCAAGTCTCGAGAAAATCGAGCGCCCGCGCATGGGCATGGGTCGCCGCCTCGCTGCGGCCCAGCGCCGCGAGCAACAGCGCCACCTGCGCGGTGACGAAGCAGCTTTCGTCGGCAACACACCCTGCCGGCGTTTCCACCTGCGAGGGGAACGCCCCGGACGGAGCCTGCAGGGCCAGAAGATCGGCAAGACGCGGAGCCGGCTCAACCATGACCGGGCTCCCTCTGATATCCCGGCAGGGCCAGCGTTGCCGTCACGCGCGGCGGGGCCTCAAGCGCCAGCACCATGCCGATGAGCCCGTGCCGCTGCAGCGGGGCCTCGCCCTCGCCGGGCCGAGTGTCGCAGGCCGCGAAGGCCTGTCGGTAGGCCGTCATGTCCCAGCTGCGCGCCGCGCCCTCGGCGAGCAGCGCATCGGCGATGCGTGCGTCCGGGCCGAGCACGGCGGCGGCGTTCGAATAGAAGGTGAAGGCGGACGCGTGGGCGCGCCGCAACCTGCCCTCGCCCGCCATCCGGAAGGCGACGGAAAAGCCGATGTCGCTGGAGGGGATCTCGAAGCGGACGCTGCGCCCGGTCAGCCGCTCGACCAGCCGGCGGACCTCCTGCCCCTGCGGGACAAGGCCGAACCGGCGCATCAAGGTGTCGAGATCGCCGGGAAACAGCGGGTCGGTGCGATAGTAGAGCTCCAGCAGCCCGCCGTCCGGCGTCAGCCCAACCATGGTCGGCCTCAGGTTCCGACCCGTAAGAACCGGCGGCGCGCCGGCAAGCCGCTCCTCGAAGCCGGCCCAGAGCGGGAGGCCCCGTGGATCGGCGACAGGCGCCACCTCAAGATAGAGCTTGGCCGCAAGGCCGCCGGCCTCGCCCTGGCGCAGGCCCGCCCAGGCGCCATAACGGCACCCCGCCCGTTGCTGCCAGCAGGACAACCGCGCGGCGAGCCGCAACACGTCGGGCGCCAGCTCAGTGCCGGAGACCGCCCGGCAGAGCGACAGCGCGGCCTTGAGCCGGCTTTCGGGCTGGGCCCCGGGAGCAGGGTCGAGACTGATGCGCGGGTCGCAGCCGGCTTCACCGTCGGCCCAGACGAAGGCCGCCTCGACCGGCGCACCCGAAGGCGTCAGGTTGCTTGCCGGATGGCCCGCGTCCAGGAGTTCCAGCGGCAGCACCATACGGACAGCTGCGAGCAGGCGGTCGAGCGAGGAGACGGCCGCAGCCGGGTCAGCCCCCGCCCGCAAGGAGGGGAGCGGTGCCGGGGGTGCGCCCCCCGGCCCCTGCTGCAACCGCACGCTCCCGGAGGAGATCGGCGGATGCATGACAGATCATCCGCCCTGGCGCATCCGCGCAGCCAGCGCCTCAGGCTCGATCACCTGGTGCACGAGGCCGGGCGTCACGGTCGCCGGCGGCAAGGCCGGCAGTTCCACCGATAGGCGGCCCGAGACTTCCTGGTTTGCCAGCTCGCGGGTCGTGCCGTCCTTCAGCACATAGACGGCCGTGTAATAGAACTCGATCGTCGGTTCGGCGATCGGCCGCTGGATGCCGTAGAACCGCTCCAGATCGTCGACGACGACACCGGACGGCGCTCCCAGCAGGCTGAACAGGATGACGTTCTGCTGCGAGGCCTCGGCTTCCACCCGCTCCGCCCGGCTCATCTCGTGGCGCGGCCGGGTCAGGAAGGCCGGCAGGGCCTTGCCGAAGGTCTTGCGAGCCTGCGGCTTGAGTTGAAACATCGTGAGATTGACGCTGGAAACCTGCGTCCAATCGATCAGGCTGCTGTCGACCTTGATGCTGTAGTTCTGCACCGTGTTGGTGACCGTCATGGTCTTGTATTCGCTCGACTGGCGATAGCCGTCGAGGGTGAAGCTCTCGCCATTCGAATAGAAGATCGTGCCCGAAATGTTGAAATAGGCGTTGTTGGTGTTGTCGACCGCCTGGAAGTTCCAGCGCGGCTCGGCGAAACTCAACAGCCCCGTCGGCTGCCAGTTCGACCAGGTGTTCTCCGCCAGCCAGCTGTCGCCGTTGTTGATCGGGTCGAAATACTGGGCGTTGACGTCGACCAGCAGCAGCGTGGTCGTTTCCGTGGTGTAGTTGAACGCACGCAACGTGAACTGGGTGAACAGCCCCTTCGGATCGGCCACGAACACGATGTCCGCATTGCCCGATCCCGTGAAGTCGGGTGCCGACGACAGGGCGCCGGGCGGTTCCGAGACGATCTCGCTGTTGTCGGCCATCTGGTAGCGCAGCCGATAGCTGTAGTTCTGGCCGATGGGCAGATTGTAGAAGCTGTCGAACCGGACGCCGTTCTCCACTCCGTTGCCGGTCAGGGTCTTGGTCTGGACGATGGCCGGGTTGCCCGCCGGCGGCGCGAAGAAGAAGTCGATATTGACCTCCCGCACGCCGGCCGGACCGGTAAAGGGAATGTTCTGGCCGATGAAGGTCACCTGCCGCGTTCCGAAAACGTTCGGTGTGATGTTGACCAGCGTTTCCGTCGTGGTGATCGGGTCGCCCTGGAAGGTCTTGCCGTCCTTGAAGTTGATCACATAGCTGTAGGTGAATTCCGGATTGTAGCTGCCCCCGGAAAAGTCGCCCGGCGCCTCGTAGATCTTCGAGGACTTGTCGCCATCGGTGACGATCAGCGTGAACGTATTGTCGGTCTTGCGGCTCGGATAGGTGACAGTGACCGTCACCGTCTCGGCAACCGGATCATCGGTCCCGGAGCGGTTGAGTTCGCCGATCAGGTTGAACACCACCGAGAGCTTGCGGTTGTCGACCTTCGTGAAGACCTGCTTCCACTCGTCGGAGGAGAAGCGGCGCATGAAGCTGCTCACCGGCGTCGACCAGTCGATCACCGTATCTTCCTGATAGGTCTGGTTGAACGAGGTCGTCGCCGAGACGGGATTGGGGCCCGTCGCCATGACGGCCGCCGCCGCCACGGTGTTGGCGACCTGGTTTTCCAGCGTCGTCCAGCCCCAGTCGCGCACCCGCTGGGCCAGTTCGTCGCCGCTGCCCGGCCCGAGCTCGACCTTCACTTCGCCGGCGCCCGACTGGCGCAGCACCTGCTTGACCTCCTGCAGGACCTGCTTCTGGTTGCCCCAGGTGTCGCGGACGGTCTTGTACTTCTTCTCGTATTCGATGGCCGCCTCGGCGGTGTAGATCACCGTGGCCTTGGCGCCGAGCAGCTTGGTCAACACCTGCATCTCGTATTCGACGCGGAAGGTCGAGGCGCCGCCTGCATCGCCGCTGAAGGCGTTCTTGAAGCTGTTGACCGCCTCAGGCGTCGCCAACTCGATCTGGAAGGCCGCGACATTGGTTCCGTAGAGCGTCGGCTCGACCGCAAGAACCTGATTTTCGCCGGCGATGTCGTAGTAGAAATAGGCCGTACCGCCCACCCACACGAAGCCGCCCCAGGAGATGTCGGTGCCGAGGATCTCTTCGGCCGCGCGGCGCGCCTCCAGAGGCTGCACCAGCTCCATCTCGAAGGTGCACAGGCCGGCGATCCCGCCGCCATTGGAGGTGTACTCCGTCAGACCGAAGGAGGGGGCGCCGTCCAGCGTCCGCAACCTCGGAACCGGCACCATGTACCAGAGCTTGGGATTGTCGTGATCCTGGTAGACATAGGTGACGCCGCTGGCGCCGTACTCGATCTCGCGAACGCTCGAGACGTCGAACATCACAGCCCTCCATCGAAAAAATTGAATGAATTTCGATTGCACCCTATACGCGAATGTTTGCATCGCGCTCAGGCATACACAATCGACAGAAGCTGCAATATTGATCCTATTTTCGACATTGAACGCGAAATTCAAGTCGAAATTAAAATTATCGTTTTATAAAAACTGTCATATTGACGCAGAGGAATCTCATTAATTGAAATAAATACGGTGATATATCGATAGATATAAATTCTTCATCGGTGAAAATATCAGGCCGAAGGCTCGCCGATACGCCGGCGATGCGGCGCAAAGAGGCAGGCGGCAGCCAGTATTGCACCGGACACGGTGGCAATCATGCCGGCCGCGCTGACCGCATTGGCAGCGCCGAGCCATTGCGGCCCGTAGCCGGCCAGCACATAGCCGAGCACCGCGGAGAGCGCGGCGAAGACAGCGCTCCAGGCGACCTGACGCTCCAGCCGCTCGGTCATCAGCCGCGCGGTCGCCGGCGGGCAGATGAACATGGCGATGACGATGATCGAGCCAACCGCGTCGAAGGCCGCCACCGCCGCCACGGCCGAGGCGGCGACCAGCGCCAGACCGATCAGCCGCACCGGCAGGCCGAGTGTCGCGGCAAATCCCTCGTCGAAGGTGGACAGTTTCAACGGGCGCCAGAATACCAGCATCAGGACGGTCATCACGGCGGCGACCAGCGCGATGCGCGGCAGCTCGGGCGGCAGTCCGGCAAGGGCCGCCGGATCCAGCAGCGAGCCCCAGCCGGTCGCGTCGAACCAGATCAGGCTCTCCAGATTGCCCATCAACGCGTGCTCGACATCGAGGTGAACGCCGCTGGTGTCGCTCTGTTCCAGCAGCAGCACGCCCCCGGCGAACATCGCGGTGAACACGACGCCCATGGCCGCGCCCGGCTCGATGCCGCCGAGCCGGCGGATCGTCTCGATCAGCAGGACCGCAACCAGCGCCGCTCCGGCGGCGCCCAGCAGCATCGGCAGGCTGGCAAGACTGCCAGTGACCAGGAAGGCGACGACGATACCGGGCAGCACCACATGGCTGATGGCATCGCCGATCAGCGCCTGCCGGCGCAGGATCAGGAAATTGCCCGGCAGGGCGCAGGCGATGGCCGAGAGCACGCCGATCAGGATCGGCGTCAGCGACAGCTGGACGAACTCGGCACCCATCAGACAGCTCCCTCCTTGCGCCGCAGCTTCGCCGCCGCCGCCAGCATGCGGTCGATCTCGTCGATCTCGTCGCCCGTCAACACCGCCGAGATCGGCGTCAACCCGTCGTAGCGATGGCTGAGCGGATCGTCCTGGTGGATCCGGCGCGCGACCTCGAAGCGGCGCTCGTCGACCAGCGCCCGGCCGGCCTCGGCACGCCCGGCCTCGGTCGGCACCCGGTCGGGGCGGATCAGCCCCTCGCGGCGCAGGACCTTGAGCGTCAGCGGATCGAAGATCGGCTCGCCCCGCGCCAGCGACAGAAGACCCTGACGGCGATGCAGACGCAGCTGGAAGCGGCGATGGCGGATGGCTGCGGCCAACACGCCGCGCCCGGGCGCAAAGGCAAGCGAAAGCAGGAACAGCGAGAAGGCGAAGAGCACGATGATCGGCCCCGTCGGCAGACCTGGCGCGGCAGCGGACATGGCCGCCCCCGCATAGCCCGACACGCCGCCGATGGCACCGGCGATCAGCACCACATGGTCGGTCCGCTCGCTCCACAGGCGGGCAGCGACCGGCGGCACGATCAGCAGCGCCACCACCAGGACGAGGCCGACGATCTTCAGCCCCGTCACGGTGACGGCCAGCACCAGCAGCATCATGGCAAGATCGATGCGGCGGGTGTTGAGACCGAGCGCGGCCGCAAAGCCCGGATCGAAGCAGACGAGCGTCATCGGCCGCCGCAGCACGACAAGAGCGACCACCGCGAGCGCGCCGCCGACCGCGATCACCACCGCGTCGGAATAGAGCATGCCCGCCGTCGAACCGAGCAGGAAGCCCTCGAGCCCGGCCTGTCGCCCCTGCGACTGGGTCTGGATCACCGTCAAAAGGACGATGCCGAAGCCGAAGAAGACGGACAGCACAGCCCCGATCGCCGTGTCCTCGGCAAGGCGGGTGCGGCGGGTGATCCATTCGACGCACAGAAGACCGAGCGCGGCCGACAGGGCCGAGCCCGCCAGCAGCCCGACCAGGCTGCGGCCGTCGAGCCCGAAGCCGACCATCACGAGAAAGGCGATGCCAACGCCCGGCAGCGTCGCATGGGCGATGGCATCGCTGACCAGCGCCCGCTTGCGCAGGAACAGGAAGGTGCCTCCCGCCCCCGCGGCGATGCCGAGGAGCCCCGCGCCGATGGCGACCAGCGCCGCGTTGTAGCCGGCCTGGAGCAGAAGCGCGGAAACGAACGCCTCCAACGGAGTGCTTGGCACGCTCACCCCCCGTGCTCCGAGAGCCGCAGCTGGTCGATATGGGCCGAGGCCAACCGGCCGCCGTAGGTCGCCTGCAGGTTCTCGGCCGTGAAGACCTCGGCGACCGGCCCTTCGGCGATGCGGCGGGTGTTGATCAGAAGCACCCGGTCGAAATAGTCGGTGACGGTCGCAAGGTCGTGATGCACGCAGACCACCGTGCGGCCCTCGCGCTTCAGCTCCTTCAGCACGTCGATGATCGCCTTCTCGGTCGCCACGTCGACACCGGCGAAGGGCTCGTCGAGCAGGTAGAGATCCGCCCCTTGCGCCAGCGCGCGGGCAAGGAACACGCGCTGCTGCTGCCCGCCGGACAACTGTCCGATCTGGCGTGTGGCAAAATCCGTCATGCCCACACGGGCAAGGCAGGCAAGCGCACGCTCGCGGTGGCCGGCCCGCACCAGACCGAGCAACCCGAGCTCGCGGTAAAGGCCCATCATCACCACATCGATGACGCGGGTGGGGAAATCCCAGTCGACCGAGGCGCGCTGCGGCACGTAGGCGACCCGCTCGCGCGCCCGCTCCAGCGGCGCACCGAAGACGGAGACGGTGCCGGACAGGCGCGGCACGACACCGAGCGCTGCCTTCAGCAGGGTCGACTTTCCGGCCCCGTTCGGCCCGACGATGGCAATGAGGCTGTCGCGCGGAAACGTGGCGTCGACGGAGAACACGGCCGGGCTTTGGCCGTAGGAAACCGTGATCTCCCGCAAGGCCATCGCCGCGCGCGCCGCCTCCGCCCGTGCCGCCGCCTCGGCCTCCGGGCCCTGCACCAGTTCGATCCTGTCCCGCACTTGCATGGCCCTCGTGCTCCCTCAGCTTCCGCTCGCCAGCCGCCCGGACATGCCGCGCTCGGGCGCGGCGCCGCCAAGGGCGCGGGAGATAATCGTGGCGTTGTGGTCGATCATGCCCGGATACGTGCCCTCATAGGTGCCGTCTGCCCCCATCGCGTCGGAAAACAGCTCGCCGCCGATGATCACGGTATGGCCTCTGGCCGCCGCACCCTCGATCAGGGCCCGCACCGACCGGTCGGAGACCGAGCTTTCCACGAAGACGGCGCCGATCTTGCGCTGGACGAGAATGTCGACGAGCTCCGCCACCCGCTGCAGCCCCGCCTCGCTCTGGGTCGAGATGCCCTGGATACCGAGCACCTCGAAGCCCTGGGCCCGGCCGAAATAGCTGAAGGCATCATGAGCGGTGACCAGAACCCGCGCCGTTTCGGGCACGCTGGCAAAAACCTTGTCGGAGTAGTCGGCAAGCTGGGTCAGCTCGTCGAGATAGGCTTCGGCATTGGCCGCGAAGACCTCCGCGTCCTCGGGCCGGGCCGCGACCAGCGCCTCGCGCACCGTCTCGACCACCTGCGACCACAGGCGCGGATCCATCCACACATGCGGGTCGAACTTGTCGGAATAGTCGACATGGGAGATCAGCAACTCGCGCGGCAGGCTTTCGGCAACAGCAACGACCGGCTTGCGGGCGCCGAGCTCCCTCAGGAACTCTTCCATCTGCGCCTCGAGATAGAGCCCGTGCCACAGGACCAGGTCGGCCCGGACCATGGCGGCGATGTCCGTGCGGGTCTGCCGATAGGCATGCGGATCGACACCCGGCCCCATCAGGGCGCGCACGCTCACCCGGTCGCCGCCGATCTGCCGGGCCGCGTCCGCGATCATGCCCGTGGTCGCAACGACCGACAGCGGGGTCTCTGCCCGCGCCCCGACGGGTGAAAGGACACCCAGCGCTGCGAGTGCGAGCGCCCCCGCCATCGCGATCCGTCGGAGCCTGCTGAAGACCGTCCTGCGCATGTGCCGTCATCCCGTGGTTCTGCCGCGGCCGCCGAGCCAAACGGGCAGCAGCCTTCTTCCTTTTAATGATTATGAGAACCATTTGCAGTTTGTCAATGCAATTGCGAACCATTTGCAAAAACGGCCTCGCAAGCCGCTGTGGAGCGGCGTCCGGACAAGGAGACCCCACTGATTTCCAACAAGGTGAATTCTGTCATTGTATGTTCATATGAACGTTGTGCTATGTTCATATGAACGAAGTAGAGACGGAACGTCCGCATTCGGGAGGAACACAGTCGCTCATGACCAGCGGCCTGGCCATAACTGCGCGCCAGCGCGAGATCGCCGATCTCGTGCAGTCCAACGGCTTCGCCTCGGTGGAGTCGCTGGCCGAGCGCTTCGACGTCACCACCCAGACCATCCGGCGTGATCTCACGCGACTGTGCGAGCACGGCATCCTGCGCCGCACCCATGGCGGTGTCGAGCCCCCCGCGCCCGCCGGCAACCTCCACTATGCGCGCCGCCAGATCCTGAACCTGCCGCAGAAGCGTGCGATCGCCGAAACGGTGGCACGCGAGGTTCCGGACGGAGCCTCCCTTGCCTTTTCCATCGGCACGACCCCCGAAATCGTCATGCAGGCGCTGGCCCGCCATCAGGGACTGCGGGTCTTCACCAACAACCTGCATGTCGCCTTTTCCGCCTCGCAGAACCCGGATTTCGAGGTGACCATCGCCGGCGGGCGCCTGCGCCACGGCGACCGCGACATCCTGGGCGCCGATACCGAACGCTTCTTCTCCGCCTACAAGGTCGACATCGGGGTCTTCGGCGTCGCCGGCGTCGATGCCGACGGCACCCTGCTCGACTTCCACGAGGACGAGGTCGCCGCGCGCCAGGCCATCCTCGCCAATTGCCGGCGCGCCTTCCTGGTGCTCGACGCCAGCAAGTTCGGCCGGCCCGCGCATGTGCGCGGCGGTCATATCACCGACGTTGCCGCGGTCTTTTGCGACACCGCCCTGCCCGCCTCCGTCGAGGCGCTGTTGGCAGCGGCCGGACGCGAGAGCGTGGTGTGCACCAACAACAACGAGGAGCGCTGATGAACACGCCCGCGACAGACGGCCGCCCGGGGGGCCAGGAAATCCTGCTTGAAAATGTCTCGAAGGTCTGGGGCGCCCACAAGGCGGTCGACGACCTGTCGATCCGCGTGCCCGCCGGCACGTTCACCGTCCTGCTGGGACCGTCGGGCTGCGGCAAGTCGACGACCCTGCGGATGATCGCCGGCCTGGAAAGCGCCGATGCAGGACGCATCCTGATCGGCGGGCGGGACGTCACCCACCTGCCGGCGGCCGAACGCGACCTTGCGATGGTGTTCCAGTCCTATGCGTTGTTTCCTCATCTCGACGTTGCCGAGAACATTGTCTTCGGCCTGAAGGTGCGCCGCGTGGCGAAGGACGAGCGCGAAGCGCGGCTGAAGCGTGTTGCCGAGCTCTTGGGCCTGTCCGCCCTGCTAGACCGCAAGCCCTCGCAGCTGTCGGGCGGCCAGCAGCAGCGCGTGGCGCTGGGGCGCGCCATCATTGCCGAGCGGCCCGTCTGCCTGATGGACGAACCGCTGTCCAATCTCGACGCCAAGCTGCGCCACGAGATGCGGGTGGAGATCCGCGCGCTGCAGAAGAAGCTCGGCTTCACCATGGTCTACGTCACCCACGACCAGGTCGAGGCCATCACCATGGCCGACCAGGTGGTGCTGCTGAACGGCGGCCGGCTGGAGCAGGCGAGCGATCCGCGCGCCCTCTACCAGCGACCCGAGACGCCGTTCGCCGCCCGCTTCATCGGCGTTCCGCCGATGAACGTGCTGCCGGGCGCGCTGCTGGCCGACCTGGATGCGGATCTTGCCGCTCACAAGGTCGGCCTGCGCCCCGAGGCCTTGACCCTGGCGGATCGCGGGCCGCTCGCCGCACGGGTGGCAAGCCTGGAATATCTCGGTGCCGACATGCTGATCGACTGCGAGGCCGGCGGGAGCATCTTCACCGTCCGCCTGCCGGGCGACCACGACATCGCCGCCGGCACGGACATCCGCCTCGGCTTCGCACCGCAGGACCTGCACGTCTTCGACGGCGCCACCGGTCATCGCCGCGACGATCTCGCGGCAGCTGCCGGAAGCCGCTTCGCCAGCTGAGGCGAACGGGCAACGCACGAACAGGGGGCTGGCAACGGCCCTTCGCACAGGAACGCTTCCGCGCCGCGCGCGGAACGTCAAGCCGGCAAAGCCACCGCTAAGCGGCCGGCACAACATGAGGGAAGGCAGACATGTTGAAATCGATGCTGATGAAGGCCGTCGCCACGGCGACCCTTTCGACCGGACTGGCACTCGGCACATGGGCCTCCGCCCAGGCCGTCGAGCTGCAGTTCTTCTTTCCGGTGGCTGTCGGCGGCAAGGCCGCGGAGACCATCCAGTCCCTGACCGACGAGTATGTCGCGAACAACCCGGACGTGAAGATCGACGCCGTCTATTCCGGCTCCTACCAGGACACCATCGCCAAGGTGATCACCGCCTCGCGCGGCGGTACTCCTCCGCAGCTGTCCATGGCGCTGTCGGCCGACATGTTCACCCTGATCGACGAGGACCTGATCGTCCCCTTCGACGATTACCTGAAGACCGATGAGGACAAGGCCTGGCTCGAGGGGTTCTATCCCGCCTTCATGGAAAACAGCCAGACCGGCGGCAAGACCTACGGCATCCCGTTCCAGCGCTCCACCCCGGTGATGTACTGGAACAAGGAGGCCTTCAAGGAGGCCGGCCTCGACCCCGAGACGCCCCCGGCGACCTGGGAAGAGCTGGTTGAGTTCGGCAAGAAGCTGACCAAGAAGGATGCCAACGGCAACGTCACCCAGTGGGGCGTGCGCATCCCGAGTTCCGGCTTCCCCTACTGGCTGTTCCAGGGTCTGACAACGCAGAACGACGTCATCCTGGCCAACAGCGAGGGCAACAAGACCAATTTCGACGACCCGAAGGTCGCCGAGGCGCTGCAGTATATGGTCGACCTGTCGACCAAGCACGGCGTGATGGAGCCGGGCATCATCGAGTGGGGCGCAACGCCGAAGGCCTTCTTCGAGCGCCAGACCGCGATCATGTGGACCACCACCGGCAACCTGACCAACGTGCGTGACAACGCGCCGTTCGAGTTCGGCGTCGGCATGCTGCCCGCCCACAAGCGCCGCGGCGCGCCGACCGGCGGCGGCAACTTCTATCTCTTCAAGGGTGCGTCCGAAGAGCAGCTGACCGCGGCCGCCAACTTCGTGAAGTGGATCACCGGTCCCGAGCAGGCGGCCAAGTGGACCATTGCCACGGGCTATGTCGCGCCGCGTCCGGACGCCTGGGAGACCGAGGCGATGAAGACCTACGCGGCCGACTTCCCGCCGGCGACCGTTGCCCGCGACCAGCTCGAGTTCGCCGTCGCGGAGCTGTCCACCTACCAGAACCAGCGCGTGACGACGATCTTCAACGATGCGCTGGCCGCTGCGATCACCGGCCAGAAGGACGCGGCGACCGCTCTGAAGGACGCGCAGGCCCAGGCCGACGCGATCCTCGCCGAGTATCGCTGACACCTGACGGTGAACCGGGCAACCGGGTCACGATGAACAAGGAGACCGGCAGCCGTCGCTGCCGGTCTCCATCCCGGTTCGAGGCAGGACGAGCCGACAGGGTTGCGAGGGAAGGAACAAGGACAAGATGACGACCGCGACAGGCCGCACGAGAGTGCCGATGCTGATACGCAGCCGCGAATGGATACACGCGTGGCTGCTGCTGCTTCCCGCCCTCTTCTTCCTTTTCGCCTTCACCCATGTGCCGGCGGTGATGACGCTGTGGAACAGCTTCCACTCCACCCCGCGCGGCCGGCGCCCCGCCCGCTTCATCGGCCTCGACAATTACGAGCGGATGATGGGCGATCCCATCTTCTGGAAGGTGCTCGGCAACAATCTGTGGTTCGCCTTCGGCACGATCCCGCTCTCCGTCGGCATCGCCATCGTCATGGCGCTCTGGGTCAATGACCGCCTCACGGGGCGCGGCTTCGTGCGCATGGCCTATTTCACCCCGACCGTGCTGCCGCTGATCGCCGTCGCCAACATCTGGCTGTTCTTCTACACGCCGGGCTTCGGCCTGATCGACCAGGTCGGCTCCGCCCTGTTCGGCTGGCCGCAGACCAACTGGCTCGGCGATCCGGCCACCGCCCTCAACGCCGTCATCGTCGTCACGGTGTGGAAGGAGGCCGGCTTCTTCATGATCTTCTATCTGGCGGCCTTGCAGGCGATCCCGCCCTCCCTGGTGGAGGCGGCCAAGATCGAGGGCGCCGGCCGCTGGACGATCTTCTGGCGCATCACCTTCCCGCTGATGATGCCGACCACGCTCTTCGTATCGATCAACGCGGTGATCAACTCGTTCCGCCTGGTCGATCACATCTTCATCCTGACCAATGGCGGCCCGGACAACGCCTCCTCGCTGCTGCTGTTCCACATCTACGAAACGGCCTTCAAGTACTGGGAGACCGGCTACGGCGCGACGCTGACCGTCGCAATGCTGGCGATCCTGTGTGCGCTCGCCATCGGCCAGTTCTTCTTCTTCGACCGCAGGGTGCACTACAAATGACCGCCGCAGCCGACGCTCCCGCCCGCCCGCGCCGCCGGCGCTTCGACCTCGACCGGACGCTCAACACGCTCGCTGCCTGGGTGCTGGCCCTGATGTGGATCCTGCCGCTCGCCTTCGCGATCTGGACGGCGATCCACCCTTCGGCCTACGAGGCCCGCTTCGAGTTGCTGGCCCCGCTCACCTTCGAGAATTTCGAGAAAGCCTGGGGGGCCGCGCCCTTCGCGCGCTACTTCCTCAACACCTTCATGCTGGTGACGCTGATCCTTGCCGGCCAGTTCCTGCTGTGCACGCTGGCCGCCTATGCCTTCGCGCGCTTCACCTTTCCGGGCCGCTCGATCCTGTTCACGCTGGTGCTGCTGCAGCTGCTGGTGATGCCGGACATCCTGATCGTCGAGAACTACAAGACCATGCGCATTCTCGGCCTGGTCGACACGATCCCGGCGATCGCGCTGCCCTACATCGCCTCCGGCTTCGGCATCTTCCTGCTGCGCCAGACATTCATGACCGTGCCGCGCGAACTCGACGAAGCCGCGCGCATCGAGGGCTCCAGCATCCTCGGCATCCTGTGGCGGGTCTACATCCCGCTCGCCAAGCCGACCTACCTCGCCTACGGCCTCGTTTCGGTCAGCCACCACTGGAACAACTTCCTGTGGCCCCTGATCGTCACCAACTCGGTCGACACCCGCCCCGTGACGGTGGGACTCAGCGTCTTCTCGGCCATCGATTCCGGCATCGAATGGTCGGTGATCAATGCAGCGACGCTGATGACTTCCGGACCGCTGCTGATCGCCTTCCTGCTGTTCCAGCGCCAGTTCGTGCAGAGCTTCATGCGCGCCGGCATCAAGTAGGACGGATTGACTTCGCCGAAATGCAAGACACCCCGGCAGGCGGCCCGCCTGCCGGGGTGTTTTCTTTTCCAGGGCAGGCTCGTTCCTACTTCACCGTGACCGGGACCCGCGCGACAACCCGCGGCTCGCCGGTGGCGATGACATAGCGCAGTTCGTACTGGCCCGGTTCCGTCGGCGCCATGACCGAGATCCGGCCGTCCGCGATGTTCTCGGCGCTGTTCCAGGCCCCGCCGACATAAGCGGCTTCGCCCTCGCCCGGCAGGGCGAAGCCCACCCAGTTGGCGCCGGCCATCGGCCCTTCGGCGATCACCTGCACCTCGCTGCCGGCCGCGACCTCGGCGGGTGCCTCCAGCTTCACCTCGGCTTCCGCCACCGTAACGGGAAGAGAGGCCAGCACCTTGGGCCCTTCCGAGGCCGAGAGCACGTAGCGCAGCTCGTAGTCGCCCGCGATGGCCGGCGTCGGCAGGCGCACGCTGGTCCCCTCGGGCGTCGCCCAGCCGAGATACTCGGCGGCCGGAGCGCCGACCGAGGCAAAGCCGACCCAGTCGGACCCGCCTCCGGGGCCGGTCCAGGCCACGTCCACATGACTGCCGACCACGAGCGGCCCTTCGAACGAGACCGTTGCAGGCGAAGCCACGACCTTGAACGGCGTGCGGAGCATCACCTGCCCGTCATTGCCGGCGACATAGACCGCCTCGAACTCACCAGGCTCGGAAGGAGCCTGCATCGACAGAACCGCACCATCGCGCACATAGGCATAGCGGCCGTCGTGATCGTCTCCCGTCCCGCCGACGGGAACGAAGGCGAGATAGTCGCCCTGCCCGTTCGGGCCGCGCCAGGAGACCTTGGCCGTTGTGCCGGCAGGCACCTCTGCCGGCAGCTCGATGGCAAGGTCGGCCGGCGTCACCTCGATCGCCGCCGTGGCGATACTCCGGTCGCCGCCCTTGGCCCAGACATAGGCGACCGCATAGCGGCCGGGCTCGGAAGGAACGCGCATGGACAGCGGGTTGCCGTCGCGCACCCAGACCCAGCTGTCGGTTTCCAGCCGCTCCCCGTCGGGACCGGTGATGCGCAGGAAATCGTCATCCTCCATCGGCCCGGTGAAGGCGATCGACAGGCTGGACGAGGAGGGAGCGGAGGTCGCAGCCGGGGTGACGGTCGCCTGCGGCACGTCGCTGGCGAGCTTGACCACGACCGACGCACCCTGATCGTTCACGCTGACCTCGACGCCGCCGGCGCGCTCGCCGGACGTTGCGGTGACGAGATAGTCGCCCGCCGGCAGCTCCATCTTGGCATCGTTGCCGCCGAGCGTCGCCACGAGCTGCTCGCTCGACGCATCGACGACCGTCCAGTCGACCGCACCAGTGACCGCATTGCCGGTCTCGGCCTCGACCGCGCTGAAGGTGACGGGGAAACCGGCCGGTTCGGCCGGCGCTGCCTCGGTCGAGATCTTCAGCGCCTCCGACAGTTCGCCCGCATTGCGCGCGTTGAAATAGCGCCCACCGGTCGCAGAGGCGATGCAGGCGATCTTCGCCTGGTCGGCGCGCGAGGCGATGTCGAAGCCGATGACATGGGCGGTGAAGTCGATGCCCCCGGCCGCCAGCTCTCGCGCAAGAGCGCAAGGATCGCCGCCGCAGGTCTCGATGCCGTCCGAGATCAGCACCAGCCGGGCCGGCCGGTCATTGGCATTGAGCCCGGCGGCCGCCTGCCGCAGCGCCTCGGTGATCGGCGTCTTGCCGCGCGGCTTCATCGCCGCCACGGCGCGGGTCAACGCGGCGCGGTCGAGCGGAGTGACCGGGACCACCTGCTCGACATCGCCGCAGTCGCCGGTGCGCCGGTGACCATAGGCCATCAGACCGGTCGGCGCGCCGTCGGGAAGGGTTTCCACCAGCCCGGCCAGCGCCTCGCGGGCGATCTCCACCTTGGCCACGCCGTCGATCTGTCCCCACATCGAGTTGGACATGTCGATGACGAGCAAGGTGTCGGGCTGCGTCTCCTGCGCTGTCGCCGCGGGCACGGCCAACGCCGCTGCCAGCAGGGCAGCAAGTCCTGTCTGTCGCAAATGAACCTCCACCGGATGCATCAGGCACCGCACGCGAGCGCACGCGGCGCTTTTCACCATGACCGGCCCAACCACCCAGTGATGTGACACCCGTCACGCAGCGACCGTCGGCATGTTCGCGAGCTTGCAGCGCGTCCGTTTTTTTCGACGCTGCGTCCGGCAGACGGGGATGACGCTTGGCCGCCGACCCGGCTGCCGACAAGAAAGACGGGCGTGCCAACCGCCGCGTCGAGGGGGGCGATGTGGCACGGATCCCCGAAACGGACGTCCACACCGGATTTCAGGATACGCGCATGACCCTTTCCCGCACCGCACGCCCGGCTCCCCGGGCGACCGCCGCCCTGCTTTTTGCCGCCGCCCTTGCCGGCTGCCAGGCCCCTGCCAGCTCCGGCCCACCGCCCCCGCCTCCCGCTTTTGCTGCGCCGAACTTCGGATCCCCATCTTTCGGCAGCACCAACCAGGCGTCCTCCATGTCCCCGATGCAGCGCACCACCACGCTGTCCTCCTCCTCGAAGTCATGGGTGACACCGGACGGCACCCGCCACACCAAGTCGTCCAGCACCACCGCCTCTGTGCGCGTCGACCCCAACGCGATGGGCAATGCCGCAGCGATGCTGTTCGGCGCGATGGCGGGTCAGTCCGCGGCCCCCGCCCCGGTCACCAAGGGCCAGATCGCCGGCGACTGGAACGTCGATGTCGATGGCAAGCAGTGCCGCCTGTCGCTGCGCCCGACCGGCGCGGGCATGGGCGACTTCGCATCCACGTTCGGATGCATGGGCACCGACCTGCAGAGCGTTTCCAGCTGGTCCCTGCGGGGCAACGAAGTCGTGCTGACTGGCATGATGAGCCGGCGCGTTGCGGTGCTTGCCCTCAAGGGCACAAACCGCATGGACGGTACAGCGGATGGGTCGTCCGGCAGGATCATCGCCTGGCGCTGACACGTAAACCCGGCGTGGGACCTGTCCCGCGCCGCATGGCTCAGGCGCTGAGCAGGCGGATCCACTCCTCGTAGCGGCGGTCGAGATCACGGTTGAAATCGCTGCTCACCCGCTCCGCTCCCGCGGGCGCTGCCCGCATGTCCCGCGCCGTGGTGCCGAAACGGGCGCGGAAGGCACGTGAAAACGCGCTGTCATTGGCAAAGCCGCAAGCGGAGGCCACGGCCGAGATCGGCCATTCGGCGAAGCGGTGGTCGATCAGCATGCGCAGGGCCAGCCGCAACCGCTGTTCGCGGATATAGGCAAGCACCCCGCCGAAGGGCTCGAACATCTCGTAAAGACGGGTCCGCGACACCCCGGAGAGACGCGCCACCCGTGCCGGCGAAAGCTCCGGATCGCGCAGGTGCTCGGCAATGCGCTGACGCGCGCGCACCAGCAGCGCAAAGGCGATGCCCGCCTCGCCCTGCCCGTCGTCGCGGCGGCTGGCATTGAGGCAGGCCGCCGTCAGCGCCACGGTCGCCGCACTCGCCTCGGTGCCTTGCGAAAGGTTCATGTTCGGCGCCAGCGCCTTCAGCGTTATCATGTGGTCGATCAGCAGGCGGGCAAGCGGATTTCCCTGCGCCTGGATTACCTGCATGTGCCGGTCGCCGGCCTGCTTGAGCTGAGGCTCGATGAGCGAGCGCGGCACGAGAAGCGACAGGTTGGTGAAGTCGCTGGTCTGCGACTGCATTTCCTGCGCCAGATCGAAGACCACCAGCGCATCCTGGGTGAAGACTTCCTCACGCCCGCGATGGCTGAACTCCATCCGGCCCTGCTCATAGATCTGGATCATCAGGTGATCCATGCCGTCACGCGCGATGGTCGCCGACGAGCGCGCCCAGGATTGGGCCTCGGTTCGGGTGCGGGCCAGCGCCACATCGCCGATCACATGGGCATCCAGTTCCGCGCGAAATCCTTGGGCCCGACGCTCCTGCGGAACGCCCACCTCGAAGAGACAGCCAATACTCTCGCGCCAGACGTCGAAGCGGTCTGCGAGCGGAACCGCATCCAGCGAAAACACCGAATGCGGAACGCGGGAAATGTCTTCCGTCGTCAAAGCCCCCTCCTCGGGATTTGCGCCGGGGAATTTAGCAGGTGCTGGCAACGCCGCAAGGGACCACCAAGCGCCGGCTCATCCCCCCTGGAGGCGGGCGGAGGTGTCTTCGGAAAAGTCCGCCTGCGACTTCTTCACGAACGCCGCACGCCACGAGGCCGACAGCGGCGCCAACGCGGCAATGGCGGCGGCCACCTCAGGATCGAGGCGCGGATCGAAGCGAGCAGCGATCACCTTGTCGAGCGGCCAGTCGGGACAGGGACGGGCGATGAGTTCCATCTTGTCGCCGACCGTGATCCGGCCTCCTTCCAACACCCGGTAGTACCAGCCGGTGCGCCCGCTCTTCTGCATGGCCATGGCCATCTCGTCGATCCCCGTATGCGCGGGCAGCTTCCAGCAGGGCTGGCGGCCCTGGCAGATCTCTACGAGAGTCGAGCCGATGCTGAACCGGTCGCCAAGGCAAACGTCGGCCTCGGAAATGCCGAGAGTGGAGATGTTTTCGCCGAAGCCGCCGGCAACGAAACGCTCGACATGCTCGGGCCAGCGCGCCGCCCAATACGCATAGTGATCGGCGGGATAATGATGCAGCGCCTTTTCGGGCCCGCCATGTACTGCCCGGTCCGCCTGCTCGTCCTCTTCGAACCCGTCGAGGCCGAGTTCCAGGGGGCCGCGGACGGATTGCTTGCCGATCGCCGAAGGCGGCTTGCCCTCCCAGCGCTCGCGCGCCTTGCCGATGTAAAGACCAGTGACGGTGGCAGTCGTCTGCATGGGAAAGCTCCGGTAGGCGGCAGGACCGGCACTTTACGCCCGCGCCCTCCGCCCCTCAAGCGACCCGCCGCCGCACCCCGGCGACAGCACGAACCAATAATTGATTGGTTCCGCGCCACAACATGCTCACCCCGCCGGCACCGCCCCATCAATGACGCCGAAAATTTCGCCACAGCCGCCCATTTCGCAAGCATCGCAAACCAACCCCGCCACGGCGGCTTGCCAGACCGTTTCTTTCGCGCCATTAATGGAACCAATAGACAAAAAGGTACGAGGCGGGCTTGGCTTCCACGGCGGACGACACCCAGACACAACGCAACTCCAGCCTTGCCCTGGAGCGCCTTCGCATCATCGTCGACCAGTTGGAGCGGGAAGCGCGGGACCAGCTGCCCACGGAACGCGAGCTGGCCGAGGAGATCGGCGTGGGACGGCGCGCGGTACGCCGCGCACTCGACGTCCTGGAGGCGGAGGGGCGCATCTGGCGCCGCCAGGGGGCCGGCACCTTCATCGCCGCTGCTCGTGGGCGCGCGGAAAGCCGCATCCGCCACCTGCCGGAAATGAGCAACATGTTCGAGGTGATGGAGGTCCGGCTACGCATCGAGCCGGCGCTTGCCCGCCTCGCCGCGCTCCGAGCCACCGCCGCCGACATCTCGCGCATGCGCGAGATTTCCGAAAAGGTCGCAACCGCCCCGGACATGGACAGCCGCGAGCTGTGGGACAGCTCCCTGCACAGGGCCGTTGCCCTGGCCGCAGGCAACACGCTGTTCCTGGCCCTGTTCGATGTCGTCGACCGGGTGCGGCAGGACGAGAACTGGCGCCATGTGCGCGAGGCACTGCGTACACCCAGCTCGCAAAGGCTCTACCATTCCCAGCACGAGGAGCTGGTCGACGCGCTGGAAAGGCGCGACCCGGTGGCTGCCGAGCGAACGATGCGCCAGCACCTGCTCAGTCTGCAGGAGCGGCTGATGCTGCAGACCGTCGAGGGCAATGCCGATGCAGGCTGAGACGGGCACCACGCAGACCCTTGCGACCCGCACGCCGCTGCTGGTCGTCGAGGACCTTGCCCTCCGCTTCGGCGGTGGCCCCTCCAACGTGGTCGACGGCGTCAGCTTCGACGTCGCCGCTGGCGAGACCCTGTGCATCGTCGGCGAGAGCGGCTGCGGCAAGTCGGTGACATCGCTCGCCCTCATGGGGCTGCTGCCGATGCCCCCCGCCGAGATCGTACGCGGCCGCGCCCTGTTCGAGGGGCGCGATCTGCTGGCCCTGTCTCGCCGCGAGATCGGCAGGCTGCGCGGTGACCGCATGGCGATGATTTTCCAGGAGCCGATGACCTCGCTGAACCCGGTCTACACGGTCGGAGAACAGATTGCCGAGATCGTCCGCCGGCACCGGCCGGTCGGACGGGCAGAGGCGCGGGCACGGGCGCTCGAAATGCTGGAGCGGGTCAAGGTGCCGGCGGCAAAACGCCGGCTCGACGACTACCCGCACCAGATGTCGGGCGGCATGCGGCAGCGGGTGATGATCGCCATGGCGCTTGCCAACGACCCGCGCCTGCTGATCGCCGACGAGCCGACCACGGCGCTCGATGTGACCATCCAGGCCCAGATCCTCGACCTGATGCGCGAGCTGCAGCAGGAAACCGGCACGGCCCTCATTCTCATCACCCATGACCTCGGCGTCGTTGCCGAAGTCGCCGACAAGGTGGCGGTGATGTATGCCGGGCGCATCGTCGAGACCGGGCCGGTGGCCGCGATCTTCGACGACCCGCAACATCCCTATACGCTCGGCCTGATCAGTTCCGTGCCCTCGCTCGGCGAGCGCGGCGGGCGCCTCGCGACGATCCCCGGCATGGTGCCGACCGTCGAACGCATGCCGGCCGGCTGCCGCTTCGCCCCGCGCTGTCCCTTTGCCGATGCCGGCTGCCGGGCGGAGGCACCCCCGCTGACACAGATCGCTGAAGGCCACTCGGCCGCCTGCCGCTACGCCCCGCTGGAACGCCATTTCGGAGACGCGGCATGAGCAGCGAAACCCGCGACGTCATCCTCGAAGCCAGAGGCCTTGCCAAGCGCTTCCCCGTCGGCATGAAGCTTTTCGGCGAGCGCCAGAGCGTGCGCGCGGTCGACGGCGTGTCGCTGAAGGTCCATCGCGGCGAGACGCTGGCCGTGGTCGGCGAAAGCGGTTGCGGCAAATCCACCCTCGCCCGGTTGCTGCTGCGCCTGATCGACCCGAGCGAAGGCGAGGTGCTCTACGGCGGCAAGGACATCGCCTCCCTGCCCAAGGGCGAGATGCGACGGCTGCGCAAGGACCTGCAATTCGTCTTCCAGGACCCCTTCTCGTCGCTGAACCCGCGCATGAGCGTCGGCGCCATCATCGAGGAGCCGATGCGCGTCCATGGCCTTGGCAACGCCGCATGGCGCCGGGAGGAAGTCGCGCGGCTCCTGACCCGCGTCGGACTGAGGGCCGAGTTCGCCGACCGCTATCCGCACGAGTTCTCCGGCGGCCAGCGCCAGCGTATCGGCATCGCCCGGGCTCTCGCCAGCGGTCCCAAGGTGCTGATCGGCGACGAGCCTGTCTCCGCGCTCGACGTGTCGATCCAGGCCCAGGTGATCAACCTCCTGGAAGACCTGAAACAGGAATACGACCTGACGCTGGTGCTGATCGCCCACGATCTTGCCGTCATCCGCCACATGAGCGACCGGGTCGCCGTGATGTATCTCGGAGAAATCGTCGAGGAAGGTGTGACCGCCGCCCTCTATGCGGCTCCGCTTCACCCCTATACCCGCGCCCTGATGCGGGCGATCCCGATCCCCAGCCCGCGCGCCCGCAAGGCCGCAGTGAAGCTGACCGGCGATGTGCCCTCGCCTCTTGCTCCCCCCTCCGGCTGTCGCTTCCACACCCGCTGCCCGCTTGCCGACCTGCGATGCGCCGTGGACCGGCCCGCCCTTCAGGACGTGGAGCCCGGCCGCCGCGTCGCCTGCCATCACTGGCAACGCGTGGCGAAGGAGGGTACCGCCGCCCTTGCCGAACCGGAGGCCTCGCAGGCCGCCCGCCGCCGTCTTTCGCTTTACCGGGACAGAAGCGAACGCCAGCAGAACTCCGTCCCGCAATCTGAATCATAAGAACCTGACCAGAGGAGCCTTGAGAATGCGACAGAGTCTTCTTGCAGCCCTGCTGCTGAGCGCCAGCGCCCTTGTGGCCCTGCCCGCTGCCGCGGCCGACCTGAGGATCGGCCTTCAGGAGGACCCGGATGTGCTCGATCCGGATCAGTCCCGCACGTTCGTCGGCCGTATCGTCTACGCCTCGCTTTGCGACAAGCTGGTCGACATCACGCCGGACCTCGAGATCATCCCGATGCTCGCGACCGCATGGACGTGGTCGGAGGACGGCAAGGTCCTGACCATGGACCTGCGCGAAGGCGTCACGTTCCATGACGGCACCGCCTTCGACGCGGAAGCGGTGAAGGCCAATATCGAGCGCTCGAAAGGGCTACCGGAAAGCCGTCGCAAGAGCGAGGTCAAGTCGATCGAAAGCGTCGAGGTGACCGGCCCGCTGCAGGTGAAGATCACCCTCGGCCAGCCCGATGCGACGCTGCTCGCCCAGCTCGCCGACCGCGCCGGCATGATGGTCTCGCCCACGGCCGCTTCCGCCGCCGGGGCCGACTTCGGCTCCAACCCGGTCTGCTCGGGTCCCTTCGCCTTCAAGGAGCGCGTCCAGCAGGACCGCATCGTGCTGACCCGCTTTGCCGACTACTGGAACGCCGACGCGATCCATTTCGACAGCGTGACCTTCCTGCCGATCCCCGACACGACCGTACGCCTCGCCAACCTGCGCTCCGGCGATCTCGACATGCTGGAGCGCCTGGCCGCCACCGATGCAGCCTCGGTGAAGGCCGACGCCGGGCTCGTCTATGCGGATGCGGTCAGCCTCGGCTACCAGGGCATTACCATCAATGTCGACAATGGCGAGCGCGGCAACAACCCGTTCGGCAACGACCCCAGGCTGCGTCAGGCGTTCGAGCTGACGCTCGACCGCGAGGCGATCAACCAGGTCGTGTTCGAGGGCGTGTTCGCGCCGGGCAACCAGCCCTTCCCGCCGACCAGCCCCTGGTACGACAAGGAGACGCCGATCCCGGCCCGCGACATCGCCAAAGCCAAGGAGCTGATGAAGGAAGCCGGACACGAAACCTTCGATCTGGAGGTGCAAGTCGCCAACAACCCGGTACAGACCCAGCTGATGCAGGTGGTGCAGTCGATGGCCGCCGAGGCCGGCTTCAACGTCAAGCTGAAGTCGATGGAGTTCGCCAGCCTGCTCGCCGACCAGACGGCCGGCAACTACCAGGCGAGCCAGGTGGGCTGGTCGGGCCGGACCGACCCGGACGGCAACATCCACCAGTTCATGACCTGCAAGGGCGGCATCAACGACAGCAAGTACTGCAATCCGGAGGTCGACGCCCTGCTCGACAAGGCGCGCACGAGCAACGACACGGCGACCCGCAAGGCGAGCTATGACGCGGCCCGCAAGATCCTCGCGAAGGATCTGCCGATCATCTACCTCTACCACCAGACCTGGATCTGGGCGCTGGATGACAAGGTCGAAGGCTTCGTTCCCTACCCGGACGGCATGATCCGCCTGCAGAACGTCAAGTTCAAATCCTGACGCAAACACCCGCGGGGCCCGGATGACCCGGGCCCTGCACCCCTTTTTCCGGATACGGCCCGTTCATGCTGACCTTCATCGCAAGACGCCTGCTGATCGCGATCCCGACCCTGCTTCTGGTGTCGGTCTTCGTGTTCACGCTGCAAAAACTCCTGCCCGGCGACCCCGCGCTGGTCCTGGCCGGTGAGGAGCGCGACCCGGAAGTGCTCGCCTTCATCCGCGAGAAATACCGGCTGAACGATCCGATCTTCTATCAATACGCCTACTGGCTTGGCGGTCTGGTACAGGGCGATCTCGGCATATCCCTGCGCACCAACCAGCCGGTGCTGCAGCTCATCCTCGACAAGCTGCCCGTCACCATCCAGCTCGCGGTGATGGCGATGATCATCGCCATGCTGATCGGCATCCCGGCCGGCATCCTGTCGGCGGTGAAGAAGGGCGGCCCCATCGACTACATCGCCAATTTCGTGGCGCTGTCGGGCCTGTCGATCCCGAATTTCTGGCTCGGGATCATGCTGATCCTGCTGGTGTCCGTGGAGCTCGGCTGGCTGCCGGCCTCCGGCTACACCTCGCCGCTGGAGGATCCGGTGCGGTCCTTCCAGACCATGATCATGCCCGCCTTCGTGCTGGGCACGGCGCTGGCCGCCACCTTGATGCGGCACACGCGCTCGGCCATGCTCGGCGTCCTCAAGGCCGACTATGTGCGCACCGCCCGCGCGAAAGGCCTGGGCGAGCGCATCGTCATCCTCAAGCATGCCTTCCGCAACGCCCTGTTGCCCATCGTCACGCTCGGCGCGTTGCTGTTCGGCGAGTTGCTGGCCGGCGCGGTGCTGACCGAACAGATCTTCACCATTCCCGGCTTCGGCAAGCTGATCGTCGATGCGGTCTTCACCCGTGACTACGCGGTGGTGCAGGGCGTCGTGCTGTGCACCGCCGCCGGCTTCATCCTGATGAACCTGATCGCCGACGTGCTCTACTTCCTGCTCAATCCGCGCATGAGGGCGACCCTGTGACCACGCCCGCCAACGCCGCCCCGGCCGTGCCCGCCGCCGCCGAAGACAACACCCTGCCTGCGCGCAGCGGCAGCCGCGCCTGGAAGAAGCTGAAGCGCAACAAGAGCGCGCTCTTCGGCTTCCTGCTGGTCGCCTTCTTCGTCGGCATCGCCGTGCTGGCGCCGATCCTGCCCATCGCCGATCCCGCCGCCACCAGCTGGTCGGCGATCCGCAAGCCCCCGTCCGAGCTCTACTGGCTGGGCACCGACGAGATCGGCCGCGACATTCTCTCCCGGATGATCTGGGGCGCTCAGGCCTCGCTGCTCGCCGGCGTCGTCTCGGTGCTGATCGCCGTGGTCGTCGGCGTGCCATTCGGCCTTTTGGCAGGCTATTTCGGCGGCTGGACCGACCAGATCATCTCGCGCATCACCGACGCGCTGCTGGCAACGCCGTTCCTGATCCTCGCCATCGCGCTCGCCGCCTTCCTCGGCCCCAGCCTGACCAATGCGATGATCGCCATCGGCCTGTCGGCGACACCGATCTTCATTCGCCTGACCCGCGGCCAGGTGCTGTCGGTGAAGACGGAAGACTATGTGGAGGGCGCGCGCGCCGTCGGCCTGTCGGACGTTGCGATCATGTCGCGCTACATCCTGCCGAACGTCTTCGCGCCGGTTCTGGTGCAGGCAACGCTGACGGTCGCGACCGCGATCATCGCGGAGGCGAGCCTTTCGTTCCTCGGCCTCGGCCAGCAACCGCCCGATCCCAGCTGGGGGTCGATGCTCAACGTTGCGAAGAATTTCATGACCCAGGCGCCGTGGATGGCGTGGTGGCCCGGTGCCGCCATCTTCCTCGTCGTTCTCGGCTTCAACCTGCTCGGCGACGGGTTGCGCGACGCGCTCGACCCGCGCGAGAGCTGACCCGCGCTTCGGCCCGGCAACAACACGGGAAACCCCCAAGGGAGATCGGATGTCCACCTTCACCACCAGACCGGAAATCCGGGGCACATTCGGCGTCGTCACCTCGACCCACTGGATCGCCACGGCCGTCGGCATGAGCATTCTGGAAAAGGGCGGCAACGCATTCGATGCGGCGGCCGCCACCGGCTTCGTGCTGCAGGTGGTCGAGCCGCACCTGAACGGCCCGGGCGGCGACCTGCCCGTGATCCTGCACGATGCCGCCAGCGGCAAGATGGAGGTGATCTGCGGCCAGGCTCCGGCACCTGCAGGCGCCACCATCGAGCACTACCGCCGCGAGGGCCTGTCGCTGATCCCCGGCGATGGGATGCTGGCGACCGTCATTCCCGGCGCGTTCGACGGCTGGATGCTGATGCTGCGCGACCACGGCAAACTGCCGCTGCGCGATGTCCTGGAACCGGCGATCCACTACGCCCGCAATGGTCATCCGATGCTGGCGCGCGTCTCTGCGACCATCGCCGGCCTTGCGGACTTCTTCGAAAAGGAATGGCCGACCTCCCACGCCACCTGGTGCCCGGGCGGCAAGGCTCCGGCAACGGATGAGCTGTTCTGCAATCCCGCCCTTGCCGACACCTGGGAACGTTTGCTGAGGGAAGCGGAGACGAAGAGCGGCCGCGAGGCGCAGATCGAGGCCGCGCGCGATTGCTTCTATCGCGGCTTCATCGCCGAGGAGATCGCCGCCTTCGTCGAAAAGACCGAGGCGATGGACGCCAGCGGCACGCCGCACAAGGGCGTGCTGACCGCCGACGACCTCGCCAATTGGCGGGCGACGACGGAAACGCCGCTGACCTGCGACTATCACGAGTGGACTGTGGCCAAGACCGGCCCCTGGGGACAGGGCCCGGTTCTGCTGCAGGCGCTCGCCTTGCTCAAGGGCACCGCCATCGGCGAGGTCGATCCGGTCGGCGCAGACTTCGTGCATCTGGTCGCCGAAGCCATGAAACTCGCCTATGCCGACCGCGAGGCCTATTACAGCGACCCCGCCTTCACCGACGTGCCGATGGAGCACCTGCTGTCCGACGCCTACAATGCCGGACGGCGTGCGCTGATCGGCGAGACCGCCTCCTTCGACCTGCGCCCCGGCATCGTGCCGGGTCACGAGGCGCAGGTGCAAAAGGCGATGCAGGTGATTGAGGGGCTCGGCACCTCGGCGACCGGCGTCTACGAGCCGACCATGGCGCATCTGTCGGAAAAGCGCGGCGACACGGTGCATATCGACGTCATCGACCGCTGGGGCAACATGGTCTCCGCCACCCCGTCCGGCGGCTGGCTGCAGTCCTCGCCGATCATTCCCGCACTCGGCTTCTGCCTCAACTCCCGCGCCCAGATGTTCCTGCTGGAAGAAGGGCTTCCCACCTCGCTGGCACCGGGCAAGCGACCGCGCACCACGCTGACCCCGAGCCTTGCGCTGAAGAACGGCGTTCCCACGCTTGCCTTCGGCACCCCTGGTGGAGATCAGCAGGACCAGTGGCAGCTGTCCCTCTTCCTGCGCCTCGCCCATCACGATTTCAACCTGCAGGAAGCGATCGACCAGCCGCTGTTCCATACCACCCACTTCCCGGCTTCGTTCTATCCGCGCCAGCGTCAGCCGGGCCACATCATGGTAGAGGAGAGCTTCGGCAAACCGGTGCTCGACGCGCTGCGCGCGCGCGGTCATGCTCTCGACGTGGCGCCCGCCTGGACCATCGGCCGGCTGACCGCCGCCCGCCGCGACCCGAACGGGTTGCTGCGCGCTGCCGCGACGCCGCGACTGATGCAGGCCTATGCGGCCGGACGCTGACGGGAGACCGCCTGAATGACTTACTCGATTGTGGCCCGCGACGCCGCGACCGGCCAGTTCGGCATCGCCGTCGCCAGCCGCTTCTTCGCGGTCGGCGCCATCGTCCCGCACATGGCAGGCGGTGTCGGCGCCATTGCCACCCAGGCCTTCATCTCGCCGCTCTACGGAACGGACGGGCTGAAGATGCTGCAATCCGGTGCGTCGGCCGAGGAGGTCGTCGCGGCGATGACCGGACGCGATGCCGGGGCCCATTCGCGGCAACTCCACGTGCTGGATGCGGCCGGACGCAGCGCCGTCTTCACGGGCGAGAAATGCGTTGCCTGGGCAGGACACCGCGTTGCCGAGGGCGTTTCGGTCGCAGGAAACATGCTGGTCGGTCCAAAGGTGCTCGACGACACCCTCCAGGCCTATCTCGACCATCCGCAAAAGGCCTTCGCCGACAGGCTTCTCACCGCCATGGAAGCCGGAGAGGCCGCCGGCGGCGACAAGCGCGGCAAGCAGTCGGCAGCCCTGAAGATCGTGCGGGGCGAGGCCTATCCCTGGCTCGACATCCGCACGGACGACCATCCAGATCCCTTGCCGGAACTGCGCCGGCTGATGACGGTGGCTGCCGAGCGATACCTGCATGTCGCCGAGACGCTGCCGACCTCCGACAACGTTTCGGGCATGCTCGACCGGACGGTCATCGACCTGAAGATCGCCCAGCTGGAAGCCGAGCGGATCAAGGAAGGGCGTCCCTCCGCCTCCTTCGCAACGCCGCTGACCTGAAAGCCTTTGCCCGGCCGGACCGGCCGGAGTAAACGCTTTCGCTCAAGCATTTGGCGGAGGGCGCGATGAACGAGCGGGAACAGCAGGGCGGGGCCGCCGCATCCGTGCCGCGTTTTGTCACGCTCGCCTCCCATGAGGGCCCTGGGCTGGCCCGCTATCGCGCCTCGCTCGCCCGTTTCGGCGTCACGCCGGACATCGTGTGGACCGGCAAGCCCTATCCCGGACACCTTGCCGCCATGCGGATGCTGGGCGAGCATCTGGCGCGCCTGCCCGCCGACGAGCTCGTCGTGTACACCGATGCCTTCGACGTGGTGCTGATCCGCGATCCGGCGGAGCTTGCCGCACGCTATCGCGCCTTCGCCAGTCCCATCGTCCTCTCTACCGAGCCCGGCTTCACCTGGAAGCTGCCCGGGCGCCTTGCCGCCTCCCGGGCCTACCCGCCGGCCGGCGGCAAGAGCGGCATGTATCGCTATCTCAATTCGGGCGGTTATGTCGGAACGGCGGGCGCGCTTGCCGCCATGCTTGGCGAGCTCGACTATGCCAGCGCCGTCGACTGCGACCAGTCGCTGATCAACAAGTGGTTCATGGAAAACCCCGGCCGGGCCGCGCTCGACTACGATCAGGAGATCTTCGCCAGCTCGGCCTGCCAGTCGGGGCTGGAACGCAAGCTCTACCGGTTCGACGGCACCCACCTGACGAACACCCGCACGGGCGGCAAGCCGTTCTTCTTCCACTTCCCGGCCGAGAACCGCCTGTGCACGAAGCATGTGCTCGACATGCTGCCCTTCGAGCTGCCACGCCTGCCCGTCCGCCCGCGCGACCGGCGCAAATACATCCTCAACGTGATCGAGAGCCGGCCGACCTTCTGGTTCGACCGGCCCGCCTACCCGCTGGAGGATATCGTCGGCCTCATCGCCTTCCGGCTGCTGCCGGCAGGCGCGCTTGCCGGCCTAGGCTATCTGGCCTGGCGCGCCATCGGCTGAGCGCGGGCGACCTGCGTCTTACTGCGGGTCGAGCACCGCCTCGACCTCGATCTCCACCTCGTAGCCACCGATGAGATCACCGACGGCCAGCATGGTGTTGGCGGGACGGATCTCGCCGAAAACCCTCCCATGCGCACGCGACGGGCCTTCCCATGCGCCGACATCCTGCAGGTAGACCCGCGTGCGCACCACGTCCTCCATCGAACCACCGAAAGCGGTAAGCGCCGCGGCGATCTTGTCGAGGATATAGGTGGTCTGGGCCTCGGCATCGCCCGGCGCGACGCAATGGTCGGCGCCATGGGTCGCGGTCGTGCCGGAGACGAGAACCCGGTCGCCGATGCGCATCGCCCGGCTGAAGCCGGCAAGCGGCTCCCAGATGCTGCCCGACGACAGGCGCCAGCGGTTGGGCCGGCCCGGCACCGGCTCCGGCGTATAGACGCTGGGGATCTGGTCGAGGTGGTGGCTGAGATCGCCCGAAGCGGTGAGGAAGGGCGGGCGGCGGTACTCGTCGCCGCAATCGCCGGGGATCGGCTGCATCGCGCCGAAAGCACTCTCCAGACGGGCACGGTCCTCGTCATCGAGCGCAAAACCGAAGAGGCGGAGATTGTCGGCCCGGTGCTCGCTCTCGCCGACCCGCGCACCGATGATCACCCCGGCAACGGAGGGCGTTTCCAGCACCCAGCGGGTCGCGACGTTGGACAGGGAAACTCCGTGCTTGCAGGCGATGTGATCGAGTGCCGAAAGCAGCCCCTGAAAGGCCTGCCAGCCGCCAGCCGTGTCGATGAAGCGCTTGTACTTCATCCGGCTCCAGTCGGCGATCTGGGTCGGTTCCTGCTTGCCGAGCCAGCGTTCGGACAGGAACCCGCCGCACAGCGTGCCATAGGCGAGAAGACGCACGCCTCGCTCCTGGCAAAGGGCGGTCAGGGCACCGGCCGCCCGCCGGTCGACCACCGAGAAAGACACCTGGTTGGAAACGATGGGCAGGTTCTCGGCCAGCGCGACGCGCAGATGGCCCGCGTCGAAGTTGGTCACGCCGATCTCGCGGATGAGCCCTTCCTCGCGGAGCTTCGCAAGATGCTTGAGAGCATCGAGCCAGCCCGGATGTTCGAAGGTCCACCAGTGGAACTGCAGCAGGTCGACGCATGCAACGCCGAGCCGGTCGAGCCGCTCCTGAACGCCGGCACGCACCACCTCCTCGGTCATCGGGCCGGGCTCGGGGCACCATTTGGTGAAGGCGAGCGGGCGGCCCTCCCCCTCGCCGTGGCGCGCCAGCAGACGACCGGCAACGAGCTCCGCATTGCCGTAATGGTCCGCCATGTCGAAGGTGGTGAAGCCGGCGGCCGCGTAGTCTGCGAGATGGCCGGCTGCAGCGTCCAGATCGACGGGCGTTCCGTCCTTCTCGATGTCGGCGATCTGCCAGAGACCGGTCAGAATTCGGCTGATTTCGAGGTCGGGGCCGAGTTTCGTCGTATCGGGACGGCTGGTCATGTGCGGTCGGATCCTGTCGTGGCGGCGGGTGTGCCGCGCCATCTGTGAAGAAAAGGCAAGCGGCGACGTGCGCCGCCAGGCTCGGGAAGCAGCCCTTGCGGGCGGAAGAGAAGGATGGCGCAAAGTGCGACACCGATGATCACGGTCTGCAGCGAGGCGGCGCGGGCCTGCTCCCCGGCGGGAGCCAGCGCCTCGACCACGGCGGACGATGCCGCCCACAGCGCCCAGACCAACAGCGCGCCGAGGATGGCGCCGCGATTGTTGCCGGAACCGCCGACGATGAGCATCGCCCAGACCTGGAAAGTCAACATCGGCAGGTAGTTCTCCGGCGCGATGAAGCCGATGAAATGCGCCTGCGCCGCACCTCCAAGGCCCATGATCGCCCCGCCAAGCGCAAAGGCCTCGATGCGGAAGCGGCGCGGGCTCTTGCCGAGCGCCTCTGCCGCCACCTCGTCCTCGCGGATCGCCCTCAGCGCACGGCCCCAGGGGCTTTTCGCCAGATGCTGGAGCATCAGATACAGGCCGAACACCACGGCGACGAGAAGCGCCAGATTGGCGAGAGAGAAGGCGAGCGAGCGGCCGACCAGATCGCCGAAGGGACGCGGGATGAGGCTGATGCCGAAAGGACCGCCCGTGATGCCCTCGAGATTGAGTACGGCAAGTTGCACGGTGACCGCAATGCCGAAGGTGGAAATCGCCAGATAGTCGGCGCGCAGTCGAATGGTCATCCAGCCGATCAGCGCCGAAAGCAGCCCGGAGGCAACGAAGGCACCCAGCCAGCCGACGATGATCGGCAGGTCGAAGCCGCCGACGCGCCCATCCACCGCCGGCGAGGTCAGCAGCGCCGAGACATAGGCCCCGACGGCAACGAACCCGGCGACGCCGACATTGAACAGCCCCGTCTGGCCCCACTGCACGTTGAGACCGAGAACGATCACCGCATAGGTCAGCGCGACGGTCAGGAAGAAGGCGCAATAGGCGAGGAGTTCCAGGCTCATGCCGCCCTCCCGAACAGGCCCGTGGGACGCAGCACCAGCACGGCGGTGATCACGGCGAAGGCAACGGCCGCCCGCCATTCGGCGCCGATCGTCTGCACCGCCAGCGCCTCGCACAAACCGACCAGCAGCCCGCCGAGCATGGCGCCGGGCACCGAACCGATACCGCCAAGGATGACGGCGGCGAAAAGCGGCAGCAGCAGGTCGAAACCCATATAGGGACGGATCTGCACCAGCAGGCCCGACATGGTGCCCGCCGTACAAGCCAGTGCGCCGCCGATGATCCACACCGCGCGCACGATCTTCGCCGTATCGATGCCGACGACACCGGCGAGCGCGGGGTTCTCGCTGACAGCGCGCATGGCCCGGCCGAGATCCGTGCGGGTGAGCAGCAGATGAACGGCGATCACCGCCACGAAGGCCAGACCGATCAGCAACAGCTGGTCGGGCGTTGCGCGAATGCCGCCGGGCAGCGGCATGGCGATCTGCAGTTCGCGGGAATAGTAGGCGGGCTTCGAGGTGTAGAAGAATTCCAGCAGGCTGCGCAGCGCCATGGACGCTCCGAAGCTGGCCATCACCACGATGATCGCGGTTGCCCCGCGCCGTCTCAGCCTGGCGAACAGGAGATGGTCGACGGCGAGCGCCAGAACCGCGGTGAGCGCCATGGCCAGCAGCCCGGCGAGGATCAGCGCCACCGACACGCTGAACGGATCGAGCGGGGCTAGGCTGGCGCCGGACACCGCACCGATGGCCAGCGACAGGCTGAGCGAGAGATAGGCGCCCCAGCTGAGCAACTCGCCATGGGCGAAATTGGCAAAGCGCAGGATCGAATAGGTCAGCGTCAGGCCGACCGCACCGAGGCCGATCATAGCTCCGGCAAGCAGGCCCTCGAGCAGGATCTGGCCGCTCATCGTGTCCCCTCCCCGGCGGTAGCGGCGCCGTCCGCATGGGCGCCAAGGAACAGGCGGCCGATATCCGGATCGGCGGCGAGATCCGCCGCCGGTGCATCGTGGCGCAGCAGGCCGTCCACCAGGATCACGGCGCGCGAGGCAATCGCCAGAGCCGCCCTGACATTTTGCTCGACCAAAAGGATCGGTACGCCGCTACGATTGATCTCGACCAGCCGCGCAAACATTTCCGAAACCGCCTTGGGCGACAGGCCCGCAGACGGCTCGTCGAGGATCAGTACCTTCGGCTCGACAAGGAGCGCGCGTGCGGTCGCCAGCATCTGGCGCTGTCCCCCGGACAGACCGCCGGCAAGCGCGCCCGGCCGACTTGCAAGATCGGGATAGGCCGCGAGCATCGCGTCGATGCGCTGCTGGCGTTCCGCCTTGGGCAGGACGGCGGCGGCCACCTGCAGGTTCTCGCGGATCGTCAGGGTCGCGAAAATGTTCTCCGTCTGCGGCACGAAGGCCAGCCCCTGACGCACGAGTTCATGGCGCGGCAGGCCGGTAATGTCCCGACCGGAGAGATGCAGAGAGCCGCCATGCAGCGGCACGAGCCCGGCAATCGCCTTGACGAAGGTCGACTTGCCGGCCCCGTTCGGCCCGAGCACCGTGACGAATTCGCCCGGCGCCAGAGTGAAGTCGATCCCCTTGACGATAGGCAGGTCCGGCTCGTAGCCGGCGACGAGGCCGCGGGTCGCAAGCGGCGCCCTCGGAGCGGATGCGGCCGTCGTCATGGCGCGACCTCCGGCAAGACTTCGCCGAGATAGGCTTCCGCGACCTCGCGGTTGGCCATGATCTCCGCCGGAGTGCCAGCCGCCAGCTCCCGCCCGGCCGCCATCACGACGATCCGCCCGCACAGACGGGCGATCATGTCCATGTTGTGCTCGATGAGGAGGATACTGACGCCCATCCGGTTGATCTCGACGATCCGGTCGATGATGACATCGAGCAGCGCCGGATTGACGCCCGCGGCCGGCTCGTCGAGCAGGATCACCGCCGGCTCGGCCATCATCACGCGGGCAAGCTCCAGCAGCTTGCGCTGACCGCCGGACAGGACGCGGGCCGGCTGGTCGACGAGATGGCCGAGGGTCACGAAATCGATCAGCGCCCTCGCCCGTTCGCGCGCCGCACGCTCCTCCGCCCGAACGGTACCGGGCTGCAGGAAGTTGCGCAGGATGCTCTCGCCGGTCTGGTTTTGCGCCGCCGCCATGACATTGTCGAGGATGCTCATGCCGGCGAAGGGACGCGGGATCTGGAACGTGCGCCCCAGCCCCATGGCCAGTCGCCGCGAGGCCGTCTGGCGTTCTATCCGCTCTCCCTTGAGGCGGATTTCGCCCGCATCCGGCACGAGACTTCCGGCGATCAGGCTGAAGAAGGTGGTCTTGCCTGCGCCGTTCGGGCCGATCAGCCCGACGATCTCCCCGGCCTGGAGGTCCAGCGACATGCCGTCCACCGCCCGGTTCCCGCCGAACCGCCGGGCAACGCCCCTGGCCGACAGAACCGGCGGCACTCCGCCGGCCGATCTGTGCACTGCCCCGTCCGCAGCGCTGCTGACTGACTGCAAGGATCCGCTCCTTATCCCGGCGCCCGGCGGCAGGGTCTTTACGCCCTGTCTGTCACGACCTCCAAAAGGCAATCGACAGCCACCAAAGGACCGCCTCGCGATCCGTGATGTTTGATCAAACATATCTTGATCACAGATCGCGTTTGATTGTAAAGATGGAACAGACAGGTTTTTCGGCAGGCTTCGAGGGGAGCGAGACCACCGCCTTGTGGGGTGCTTCGGCCGCATTCCGGCACCCTCACACCTCGCGACCTGCCCCGGAGGGGGAAGCCAAGGAGGAGGCGATGGCTGCAAGGACGGCTAGCAGACCGCTGCGTGTTGCAGGCGCCGCGACCGAGGCTGGCGACACCGAAGGCGCGCTGGCTCCGCTCAATCCGGTCGGCCGGCGCACGGTTCAGGACAGCGTCTATGACGAGCTGCGCCGATCCCTGATCCAGGGCCTCTTCGACCCCGGCGAAGTCCTGCGCATCGTCGACGTCTCCAACCGCCTCGGCACCAGTACCATGCCCGTGCGCGAGGCTCTGGCCCGCCTGATCTCGGAGCAGGCACTTGAGGCGATGCCCAACCGCTCCGTCCGCGTGCCGCTGATCTCCCGCGACCGCCTGGAGGATCTGGCCCGCGCGCGCGCGATTATCGAGAGCGAGATCATCGGCCTTGCCATGCCGAACGTCACGGATGCGCTCGTCGAGGAACTGGTGCATCTGACCGATGCCTGCGATGCCGTACTGGCAACCAGGGGCCGGGAAATCTCCGGCGAGGCGGCCGACCTCAACCACGCCTTCCACTTCACGCTCTATCGCGCGGCCGGATCGCAGGTGATGATCCCGATCATCGAGAGCCTGTGGCTGCAGTCGGGCCCGTATCTGCGCGCCTCCGCCCGCCTCTTCGATCCCGTCACCGACCGATCCGCCACCCACTTTCACCGCGAGATCGTCGAGGCCGTAACCCGGCGCGACACGCCGGCCGCACAAGCCGCGCTCAAGGCGGATATCGGACGTGCCTTCGACATCCTGCGCAAGCACCTGACCGAAACCGGCGAGGAAACCCGATGAGCCACGAGGCGAACGACGACAGCTTCGAGCTCTACGATCTGCGGGTCGAAGCGGTGATGCCGGAGGACGGCGGCAAGGTCTATTGCGGGGCAAAGCCGGGCGATCACTTCGAGCTGCGCGGCGAGATGTTGCACATGCCGCCCGGCCAGGGCTTCTCGATCTATTCCATCGCGGCCGTCCTGCCCTTGCTGGCGGCAAAGCAGCGCCCGACTCATCCCAACGACTGGATGACCAGCGACGCGGATGTCGCCTGCCCCGATCCCAACTGCGCCAGCCGGTTGCGCATCACGCGGCTCGGTCTGCGCCGTTTCTCCCATGCGGCGACCACTGCCGTTCCCCTTCCAGATGCCGCTGGCGACAGCGCAAACGGCGAGTGACCCCGTGACCAAGATGGAAACCCATGTCCTGAAAGACGATCACGTCATCTCCCGCGTCATCCGCGGTGGCTGGCAGCTCGCCGGTGGGCACGGCGCGGTCGACCGCGACACGGCAATCGACGACATGGTCGCCTTTGCCGATGCCGGCATCACCACCTTCGACTGCGCCGACATCTACACCGGCGTGGAAGAACTGATCGGCGCCTTCCGCGAGCGCTACCGTGACTTGCGGGGAGAGGAAGCCCTGTCCCGGATCTGCGTCCACACCAAGCTGGTGCCGGATCTCGACCGCTTGATCGGCATCGACCGCGCGCATGTGGAAGAGCTGGTCGACCGTTCGCTGTCACGGCTGCGCTGCGAGCGGCTGGACCTCGTGCAGTTCCACTGGTGGGACTACAATGCTCCCGGCTGGCTGGATGTCGCCCTGTGGCTGAAGGAGCTGCGCCAGGCCGGTAAGATCCGCAATATCGGCGTCACCAATTTCGACAGCGATCATGTTGCCGCCATGCTGGCTGCAGGCGTGCCTCTCGTCTCGGCACAGGTGCAGTATTCCCTGCTCGACACGCGCCCGGCCAAGCGGCTTGCCGGCATCGCCCGCGACAACGGCATGTCCTTCCTGTGCTATGGCACGGTCGCTGGCGGTTTCCTGAGCGAGAAGTGGCTGGGCCAAGCCGAGCCGGTTGCGGACCTGGAGAACCGCTCGCTGGTCAAATACAAGCTGATCATCGAGGATTTCGGCGGTTGGGACCTGTTTCAGGCACTGCTGGCCGCCCTCAAGCAAGTCGCCGACAAGCACGGCACCGACATCGCCAGCGTTGCCAGCCGCTGCGTGCTGGACCGCGATCAGGTCGGCGCGGTCATCGTCGGCGCGCGCAACCGGGCGCACCTTCCCTCCAATCTCGGCCTTTGCGAGATCGCCCTGGATGCCGGCGACCGCGCGAAGATCGCTGAGGTTCTCGCCTCCGCCCGCGAGCTGGACGGCGATGTCTACACGCTGGAGCGCGACCGCCACGGGCGCCACGGACGCATCATGAAATACAACCTCAACGACGAGAAAGCCGCATGACGAACACAGGCGACATCGGCGCTGCCGCCGCGCGCGAGATCGTCGCCCGGCACGAGTTCTTCGTCGACTGGTTCGCCGGCCGGCTCGAAGACAGCGCCTTTGCCGCCGCGCTTGCCGCATTCGAACCGGACTTTCATCGCATCGGCCCAGACGGCGCCCTACAGGACCACGAAGGCCTGACGTCGATGCTGGCCGCCGCAAGGGGGCGCTTTGCCGAGGGTTTCGCGATCGCCATCGAGGATGTGGCGGTTCTGCGTGAGACCGGCGACGACGCCCTGATGACCTATGTGGAACGGCAGGAGCACGGCGGAAGGACCACCTTCCGCCGTGCAGGCGCGCTGTTCTCCAGAAATGCCGACGCTCCCCTGGGGGTGGCGTGGCGCTTCGTCCAGGAAACCTGGATCAATGACCGCACGGACGAGCAACCGGCGGCAGAATGACGAGAAGGGGAACAGCAATGAGCAAGTTGAAATGGACTTCCGCGCTTGCCGGCGGCGTCCTCGCCGCATTGGCGGCAGGTTCGGCGGCACAGGCCTGCGAGGTCACCGTCGGCCTCGTCCTCGAACTCACCGGCCCTGCCGGCCAGTACGGCCAGGCCGGCGCCAAGTCGGTCGAGATGGCGTTTCGCGATCTCAATGACGCCGGCGGCGTTCTGGACGGCTGCAAGCTGGTGACAGACACCCGCGACAGCCAGAGCCAGGGCAATGTTGCCGTGGATCAGGCCACCCAACTGGTCAACATCAAGAAGGTGCCTGTCGTCATCGGCGGCATCATCTCCTCGGTCTCCATCCCGATCCTGACCTCGGTCACCGCCCCGGCCGGCGTTGTCCAGGTCTCGCCCGCCTCCTCCTCGCCGACGCTGACCCAGCTCGCCCGCGACGGCAAGAGCGGCGGCTACTTCTTCCGCACGATCACCTCCGACGCCCTGCAGGGCACCGCGGCGGCGAAATACGCTATCGACCAGGGGCTGAACAAGCTCGCCATCATCCATGTGAACAACGACTTCGGCGTGAACATGGTGCGCGAGTTCTCCTCCGCCTTCGAAAAGCTCGGCGGCACCATCACGTCCACGACCCCCTACAACGAGAAGCAGGCGAGCTACTCGGCCGAAGCGTCCGCCGCAATGGCGGGCGAACCGGAAGCGCTCTATCTCGTCAGCTATCCGGTCGACGGCGCCACCATCGCCCGCGCCTGGATCTCGCAGGGCGGACCGCAGACCTTCCTGCTGAACGACGGCATGAACTCCACCGACTTCATCGAGAGCGTCGGCGCGAAGTTCCTCGACAATGCCTTCGGCACGTCGTCCGGCACCACGCCGACCAAGTCGACGGAGTATTTCTACGGCGCCTACAAGGACTTCTCCGGCGGCATCGAGCCGAGCGCTCCGGCCGCCGACCGTTCCTACGATGCCGGCGCCATTGTCGGCCTCGCCATCGCCAAGGCAGGCTCCGCCGAAGCCGATGCTATCAAGGCCGCCATCCCGCAGGTGGTTGCCGCGGACGGCGAGCCGATCTTCGCGGGCAAGGATGAGTTCGCCAAGGCGCTTGAACTGATCAAGGCCGGCAAGCCCATCAAGTACGAAGGCGTCATCGGGCCGGTCGGCTTCGACGAATACGGCGACATCACCGGTCCGTTCCGCCTGTGGCGGATCTCGTCCGGCGAGGTCACGACGGTCGGCGAGATGTCGGCGAAAGACGTGATGAGCCTCAAGGACGAACTGGCCGGCAGGTAAGCTTGCCGCTTCCGAAAAACAAAGGGCCCGTACCGATGCCGGTACGGGCCTTTTTTTGTCCATGCCACGGGCTCCAGGCGCCCCCGGTCGGATCTTATGCGGCAAGCCCCAGAAGCGCGCGCGCCTCGGCAACGCTCGCCGGATGGCGGCCGTATTCCGGGCAAAGATCGACGACCCGCTGCACCAGCGCAGCGTTGGAGGGTGCAAGCCGCTCCTTGTCGAGGCGCACATTGTCCTCAAGGCCGGTGCGGCAATGGCCGCCAAGCTCAAGGCTCCAGCGGTTCAACTCGATCTGATTGCGGCCAATGCCCGCGCCCGTCCATGTCGCCTCCGGCATCAGCCGCTTCAAGGTCTCGACATAGAATTCGAAGACCTTGCGGTCGGCAGGCATGGCATTCTTCACGCCCATCACGAACTGGACATGCAGCGGCCCCTTGAGCCGGCCATCCTTGACCATGGACGCGGCCTGAAAGACATGCGACAGGTCGAAGGCCTCGATCTCCGGCTTGACGTTGTAGGTCAGCATTTCCGAGGCCAGCCAGTCGACGAGGTCCGGCGGGTTCTCGTAGACCCGCGTCGGGAAATTGTTGGAGCCCACCGAAAGCGACGCCATGTCGGGCGCCAGCGGCAACATGCCACCCCGCGCCTTGCCGGCACCCGAGCGCCCGCCGGTCGACAGCTGGATGATCATGCCGGGGCAGTGCTTCTTCAGCCCCTCGACCAGCCGGGCAAAGCGCTCCGGATCGGAGGTCGGCTTGCCGTCCTCCTCGCGCACGTGGCAATGGGCGATGGTTGCTCCGGCCTCGAACGCTTCCTGCGTGCTCTCGACCTGTTCCGCAACGGTGATCGGCACCGCTGGATTGTCCGATTTCTGCGGCACGGAACCGGTGATCGCCACGCAGATGATGCAAGGTTCGGACATGGGACGCACATACCTCCTGTGAAGAAAATGCGGCTTGAGGCAAGCCGCGCCCCGGCGCCCATCCCTCCCGGACAGGCGTTTCACGGGCACCTTCGATCTGGTTAGCAGCTTCGCCGAAGATCGGCAAATGGGTGGATCAAATCAGGCCCCGCGCAGGCGTCACGACCGCTGGCAACGCGAAGTTTTCCAACCCGCCACCCACCCTGCCGCCACGCGCCAGCAGCGCAACGAGATCGGTCGCCGGCACGGGGGCGCCGAACAGGAACCCCTGCGCCACCCGGCAGCCGGCACCGGTCAGCAGCGCGACCTGCTGCTTCGTCTCCACCCCTTCCACAGTCACGCCGATATCGAGCCGTGCGGCCAGTTCCAGGATCGACGTGACGATCGACAGGCTGTGACGGTCGCTCTCCAGCGAGCGCACGAAACTGCGGTCGATCTTCAACTCGTCCCACTGGAAACTGCGCAGGTAAGACAGCGCCGAATAGCCGGTTCCGAAATCGTCGAGCGAGATCGAAACGCCGAGGGCCTTTAGTTTCTTCAGGGTCGCGATCGCCCGGCGCGTGTCCTTCATGACGACGCTTTCGGTCACTTCCAGTTTCAACCGCGACGCCGGCAAGCCGAAGCGCAACAGCACATCGGCAACGGTCTCGGCCAGATCCTCGCGCGCAAGCTGCGCCACCGACAGGTTGACCGCGACCGGCAGCTCGATGGGCAGCGCCAGGGTGTCGCGGCAGGCCTGCTCCAGGATCCGCTCGCCGATCTCGACGATCCGGCCCGACGCCTCGGCAATGGGAATGAACTCGCTGGGAGGTACCCAGCCGAGCGCCGGATGACGCCAGCGGGCCAGCGCCTCAAGCCCGACGATGCGTCCGGTCAGCATGTCGACCTGAGGCTGGTAGTGGGTCGCGATGTCCCCGTCCTCCAGCGCCTGGGTGATGCCTTCCTCGATCTGGCGGCGGCGTGTTGCGTCCGCGCGCATGGAAACGTCGTAAAGCTGCACGCGGCCCTTGCCGGTTGCCTTGGCATGGCTCAACGCGAGATCCGCGTTCTGCAGCATCGACGAGCCGCTCTCGTCGTCTTGCGCCAGCGCAACGCCGATCGTCGCGTTGACCACCACATTGCCGCCGCTCAGCGTATGGGCCTCGTGCAGCCCGTCGATGAGCAGCTTGCCCCTGGACACGGCCTCTTCTTCTCCGCCGGAAAGCCGGGTCAGCACCGTGAACTCGTCGCCGCCGAGCCGCGAGACCACGTCGCGCGGGCCCCAGTCGGCAACAATCCGGCGCAACCTGTCGGCGACCGAACGCAGCAGATCGTCGCCGGACGCATGGCCGAGAATGTCGTTGACCGCCTTGAACCCGTCGAGATCGAGCGCAAGGACGGCAAGCCGTCCGCTCTCTCGCGGTCTGGCAGTCGATATCGCCTGCTCCAGCGAGTCGTGGAAGGCGATGCGGTTGGGCAAGCCCGTCAACGGATCATGGCGAGCGGCGAACTCGAACTCGCGCGCTGTCTGCTCGGCTGTTGCCCTCGCCCGGCGCAGCGAGCGGGCCTGGATAGACATGAACAGCAGCAGCACGGCACCGGTACCGACCAGCACCTCAACCAGGATGTTCTGCAGCCTCTGGCGCTCGAGCAATGTGGCGCGGGTTTCGGCGGCCTCGACCAGATTGTCCATCAGCGCCTCGCCGCCGATACGGTCGATCACGCCGACAGCCTTTTCGAGCACCGCATCGATACGCGCCAGCGCCGCCCGATCCGGCAAGGCCGCATAGTCGCTTTCGATCGATGCCACGTCCTGGGACAGTTCGTCGAGCATGGCCTTGCGCCGCGGCGATGCGGCAACGAAGGCACCGAACGCCCCCGACGACCAGGTCTCGATACGGCTCGCCAGGATATTGTAGAAGAGCCAGGCCTCTTCCGCGTCCGATATGCGGCCGGTCGCTGCATATTGCGAGATGCGCTGCCGTGCCGTCATCGCGTCGACACGTCCGTTGAGCCCCGACATGGCGATGTCGTAGCGCATCGACTTGTCCACCGCCCCCCCGGTCGTCAATACCGCCTCGGCGTGCAACAGAACCGCCAGCACCAGAACCACCAGGACCGAAATGGCCAAATGGCGGAAGCGGTCACCGACGGCAGTCGCACGCTTGAGGAGGATCGACAGGGTCATCGGCTCACTTCAACTTGATACGACGCAACTGCCAGATCGAACGGGAGTAATAGAGCTCGTTTCTCAGCTCCGGAAAGCGGTCGAAGGGATAGATGACGAAAAGCGGCCCCTTGTCGCGAACCCCGAGATAGGCACCGTCCGCCTTGAACGCCAGAAGAACGCCGTAGGCCGTTGCGTCGGATACCGGAATCTCGGTGTAGAAATTGTTGAGCGCGACACCTTCGATCATCTCGCCCTTGCTGCCGAGCTTGTCCAGAAGATCGGACAGGAGAATTCCTTCGAAGGTAACCACCTTGTCATGCCATGGCGTCGAGGTCTTGACCTTACTGACGCCCATGGCCTCAAGATCGGCAATTGTGAAATCTCGGGCTGCCTTGCCCTCGATATTGCCCTCGACTGTCAGAACGACGGGGCCGGACGCGTGGGCCGCGGGGACGGCGAGCAACCACATGCCTGCAACAAGTGACAAAAGGAACCGTGCAAGTGACATGACCGTTCTCCGTTATTGTACCTATTATCCAATCGAAAGTCGCGTTTTACTTCTTGACACCCAGCGCCGCCCCTTCGATTCAAGCGACACTATAGTACGTTCCGGAGGGAATTTTTAGATTAAATACTTGTCATCACTGCTAAATCCTTACCATTTGTTAACCATACCATCAGTGCAAAACGGAAAACCAAGGCGAGATACCGTTTCGTCAGCGAGGCAGCGGCGGCGTGAAACATTCCCGGACGCTCGTTCCAAAGCAAAAACAGCCCGGATGGTTTTCCATCCGGGCTGTGGTGTTTTTGTGGTGCGGGCGCAGCGCTGTCCGGGCCGATGCCGGTCCTGATACCCCGTCGACGTGCGGCCACGCCTTCTCAATTGTTAAGTTTAGCGACTGCTCGTTTGGCCATTACGGTGATGAGGTTTGCGCGGTATTCGGCCGA
>NZ_JBZFLL010000004.1:0-591734 GCF_058448995.1 Stappia sp. G46H5W
GATCGGCTTGATCACTCTCATTAGTCAATGCCCATCCATCGTCCCAAAAAGACGAAGCAATACAAAACCTAAGACCAGTTCACGATTTTTGCGCTCTGCCGGCCTGGTGGCCATTGCGGGGACCCAAACACCCGATCCCATCCCGAACTCGGAAGTGAAACGCCCCAGCGCCAATGGTACTGCGTCTCAAGACGTGGGAGAGTCGGTCGCCGCCAGGCCCGCAAAGCGCAAAAAACAATCCTCTACAAATACAACAAACACCGCGGGGTGGAGCAGCCTCGCGAGTTTTCGGACCTCTGATGTCCGTTTCCCAGACACAATTTGCCTCTATCGACAGCGTCACGCTCAAGCGTGGCGCTTTTTCTGTTTTTCAAGGGCTCTCACTGGAGCTTTCGGAACGCCGGATCGCGCTTGTCGGCCTCAACGGCTCCGGCAAGAGTTCGCTTCTACGTCTCCTAAACGGACTTCTCTTGCCGGATGAAGGCGCGGTGACGGTGTTCGGCCTCGATACCCGCAAGAACCGCCGCAAGTTGCCGAGGCATGTCGGCATGGTATTCCAGAACCCGGACCACCAGATAATCTTTCCCACCGTCCTGGAAGAGCTTGCCTTCGCACCGCGGCAGATGGGGGCAACGCGCAGCGATGCCCAAACCCTGGCGCGCCATACCTTGGTACAGCACGGCTGCGAAGGCTGGGCCGAACGACCTGTCGCCTTGCTGTCGGAAGGCCAGAAACAGCTCGTGTGTCTGCTCGCCGCCAGCATCTCCGAACCGGGGCTGCTGCTTTGCGACGAACCGTTCTCGGGTCTCGATCTCTCCTTGCGACTGCATTTTGCCGCCCACATCGCCGCGATCCCTGCGCGCGTGGTGATGGTCAGCCATGACCTCGACATGCTGTCGGAGTTCGACCGGGTCATCTGGCTTGACAAGGGAGCCGTCGTCGGAGAGGGACGCCCGGACGAACTGCTGCCGGAATATCGGGCGTTTGCCCGGGCGCGGGCGGGCCAACTGACGGCGGACGGCCTTTGATCTCCTCCTATCTGCCGGGGAGCACCGTGCTGCACAGGGTGAGTGCAGGATGGAAGCTGCTCGGGCTGTTTCTCGTCTCCATGCTGCTGCTGCCGGTCGATTCCCCGCTGGTTCTCGGGGCCGTGCTGCTGTGCGCGCTGGTCCTGCTGGCGTCTTTGGGGGCAGGCATGGGCGCCGTCCTGCGCTCCTTGAGGCCGGTTGCCTTCGTCGTTGCCTTCATTCTTGCGCTGCACGGGCTGTTCGGCACGCTGGAAGCGGGTGTCATCGTCGCCTTGCGTCTGGCGTCGCTGCTGTTGCTGGCAACTCTCATTACCTTAACCACCCGGCTCGACGACATGCTCGATACGTTGACGCCCGTGTTCCGCCCCGTCGCCTTGATCGGTCTGTCCGAGCGGAGGCTGGCACTGGCAATCGCGCTCGCCATTCGCTTCACGCCGATGCTGGTCGACGTGACACAGCAGCTCAACGAGGCCTATCGTGCGCGCTCCGGACGGAACGGGCATGTCAAACTTGTTGCGCCGCTCTGCATCCACGCCCTAAATGCCGCCGACCATGTCGCAGAAGCGCTTGCGGCCCGTGGCGGAGCGGATGGCTGCCCGCCGGAGAGGGACGACGACCGGGAAGAGGGTAGGGCTGGACGATGACCGCCGATCGCTCGTTGGTGCATATCGCCATTCATGTGGCTGTGATCTCTGCACTCGGGTATTACCTGCCCGCCTTCACCACGCCGATCACCGGCAGTGTTCCGATCACCGCCCAAACGCTCGGCATCATGCTGGCCGGCGTCATGCTGGGCCCAGTTCGGGGCGCGTTCGCCGTGCTTCTGTTTCTCCTCATCGTTGCGCTTGGCATGCCCGTCCTGTCAGGCGGACGCGGCGGCATCGGCGTGTTCTTTCTTCCTTCCGCCGGCTTTCTCATCGGGTTTCCGGTTGCTGCCTTCGTCTGCGGCTTGACCATGCAGCTGCTCCGCCATCGCCCGGTATTCCCTTCGGCACTGGCAGCGTCGATGGTCGGGGGCATTCTGGCCCTCTACCCGTTCGGCATACTCGGCATTTCCCTTGTGGCGGGAAAGCCGCTCTGGGAGTCTGCCATCGGAGCGCTTGTCTTCGTTCCCGGCGATATCCTGAAGTGTTTCGGCACGGCGCTGGTCGCCAGTGCGATCGAGCGGGGTCGTCCGGATGCCATCTTCTCCCGGCAATAGACTGCTCGGGGGCGCAATGGCGCATGTGGGAGCAACGCTGGAACGGTTAGCTGCGCAGGACCCAAACCGCACTGCCGTCAGCGACGGGCGACGGGCCCTCAATCGAGCAGAGCTTCTGGAGCTGGTAACGGCGTCCGAAGTTTTGCTTGCGCAAAAAGCGGCGGCGGACCGGGTGCTGGTGACGACGGGCGAAGCAGTCGAGGCGCTCGGCCAGCTCCTTGCTGCGGCTCGCAGCGGCCGGGCAGCCGTCGTTGTCGACCCTGCGCATCTGGAGCGGCATGGGAACCGGCTTCGCCAGTCTATTGGGCCGCTCTTCGAAGACTGGACCGATATTTCTTTCGATAGCAGGGCTGTGCCCGAGGAGGCGTCGAAGCCGATGGCTCCAGGGCCCGGCACGCCGTTCTATATCGGCCTGACGTCCGGTTCGACCGGCCAGCCCAAAGCCTTTCAACGGTCGCATCGGTCTTGGACGGAGAGCTTCCGTCTTGCGGACGAGGCGTTCGGCCTCGGCGCGGACGAGCGCGTTCTTGTGCCTGGTGGCCTTGGCCATTCCCTGCATCTTTTCGGGGCGATCCACGGCCTGCATCGCGGCTGGCGGGTGGATGTCGTGCGCAGTTTTCAGCCTCTGGCCGTGCTGCGACGGATGCAGGAGGCGATGAGTACGGTGCTGGTGACCACGCCGACGCAGTTGCGTCTGCTGGCAATTGCCGGCGACAGGGAAGGGCTGCGCCTTCATTGCCTAAGGCGGGTTCTCATCAGCGGCGCGAAGTGGCATGCGCGCGACCGCGAGCTGGTCGCCGCTGTTTTTCCGCAAGCCGAATGCCACGAATTCTACGGCACGTCCGAGACCAGTTTCATCTCTCACAGAGGCCCGGCCGATCTGTATAGCGAGGGCGTCGGGCGCCCCTTTCCCGGAGTGGAGCTGGAGGTGCGCGGACAAGACGACAAGGCGCTGCCTGCCGGCCAGGACGGGGAAATCTGGGTTCGCAGTCCCTTGCTTTTCGACCGGTATGTGATGGGGGACGAGCCGATGACCCGGAGCGATGCCGGTTGGCTGACCCTGGGCGATCGGGGGCGCGTGGATGACGAGGGGCGGGTCTTTCTTGCCGGGCGCGGCGGGCGGATGATCGTGACATCGGGGCTCAACGTGTTTGCCGAGGAAATCGAGACGGTGTTGCTCGAGTATCCGGGCATTGCCCAGGCTGCCGTTTTCGGTGTGCCCGACACATTGCGCGGCGCGCGGATTGTTGCGGCAGTTCAGCTGGCGGACCCGGCACTGGCTCAGGCGGACCTGCGCCGCCACTGCCTTGCACGGCTGGAGCGAGCCAAGGTGCCGCGCAGCTTTCATGTCGCCGAGCACTGGCCGCTGACGCCTGGCGGAAAATCGGATCTTCAGACGATAGGAGCCTGGGTGCTGGAGCAGGAGGAAGCCGATGCCGGCGTTTCTGATCGCAGCAAAGCGTAGCGCCGTTGCGCCGATGGGCGGGGCGTTCGCGGCCCTTGAGGTCGATGCGCTCGCCGCGCCGGTGATGCGCGCCTGCCTATCGGCCGGGGGCGTAGATATCGTCGATGAGGTCATGGCCGGAAACGCCCTCTATGGCGGCGGCAACCCGGCCCGGCGGGCGGCCCTGCTGGCGGGGCTCCCGGACCACGTTCCTGCCCTGACCCTTGACCGCCAATGCTGCTCCGGCCTGGATGCGATCATCCTGGCTGCGCGCATGGTGGAAGCCGGGGCCGCCGAGTGCGTGCTTGCCGGCGGTGTCGAGAGCTACTCGCGGGCGCCGCTGCGCATGCGCCGTCCGGCGACAAAAGACGAAGCGCCTGTGGCCTATGACCGGCCACCCTTCACCCCCTGGCCCGACCGCGATCCCGACATGCCGGAGGCCGCTGCCGGTCTTGCCGAGTTGCGGGAGGTTCATGAGGACTCACAGGCCGCCTTTGCTGTCGAGAGCCACGCTCTGGCGCGCGCAGCCGCCGAGGCAGGGCGGTTCGCAGGCGAGATCGTCGACGTTGCGGGGCTCTCCCACGACAGTTTCGCTCGCCGGCTGACGCTGGAGACCTGCCGCCGATCCCGTTCGCTCGCCGGAAAGGCCGGGCATCGGGTGCTGGCAGCAACTGCCGCCGTCTCGGCGGACGCGGCGGCGTTTGCGCTGGTCGTGTCGCAGGATTGGCTGGACCGAAATCCATCCGTGCCCGCCTGTCGGATCGTCGCCGGCGGGGCTTTGGGCGGAGATCCTTGCCTGCCGGGGCTCGCGCCGGTCGAGGCCTCGCGAAAGGTGCTTTCCGCGGCAGGGATCGAAAGCGAAGGCCTTTCGGCAAGCGAGGTGATGGAGGCCTATGCGGTGCAGGCGATGGCCTGCATAGAGGATCTCGGCCTCGATCCGTCAACCGTCAACCGTGGGGGGGGAGCCCTTGCCCGGGGGCATCCCATCGGGGCTTCGGGTGCGATCCTCGCCGTGCGGCTGTTTCACGAATTGCTGCGCGAGGGCGCGGGCAGCTTCGGGCTCGCCGCCATTGCGAGCGCCGGCGGGCTCGGGTCCGCATTGCTGCTGCAGCGGGTCTAGTTGCCGGCCTCGCGCGGCGGATACCAGTAGCGGGCATTTTCCTCGCCGCGGTCGATCAGTACGAACTGGTTGGCGAACACCCGGTAGCCATGGCTCCAGTCGCCGTCGGGCCAGCGCACCCGGATGACGGCCCGCTCGGCCACACCGAGCCCGACATGGACGAAACCGGCGTGGCCGGAGGCGTGGCCGCCGCCGATACCGATGTCGCGGGTGAGACTGCGAGCGCCGACGCGGATGCTCAGCTTCGCCCCCACGGCATTGCGGTTCACGCCATCCTGCGACAAGGCGATGGCGACCCAGTTGCCGAGCGGCTTCGGCCGCTGGCTGCCGTCGTCGCGGCCGAGATTGCGGAACAGGCTGACGGGCGCGGAGCGGTTCACGACGACAAGGTCGAGCAGTCCATCCATGTTGAAATCGGCAAGGCCGGCGCCACGTCCCCGCCGGTCGAGAGCGACGCCGGCGCGGGCGCCCTGCTCCGCAAAGCGACCGTCCCATTGCTGGATCAGCAGGTTGTCCGGGTCGAAGGCGGCAAAGTCCGGCATCGCCTCGACATTGCCCTTGGCGATGAACAGGTCCTGAAGCGTATCGTTGTTGACGTCCTGGAACTCCGCATGCCAGCCGGTCGAGGGACGCATGTCCTCGCCCGTATAGGGGCGGTGCGCGGTCACGCCCTTGTCAAAAGCGATGTCGCGATAGACCGGCAGGAGATCGTCTCCCTCCTGGTCTATGGTCTGCAGCTTGGTGTCGCCCATGCTGGTGAGCGCATATTCCGGCAGCCCGTCGCCGTCGAGGTCCGTCGTGGCGATGCCCATTCCCCAGATCTTGAGATGGCGCCAGCCGTCGCTGCGGCGATAGGGGCGGGGCGGCCGGCCGGGCGGCAGGGCCCAGAGCTGCTCTTCTCCGCCACGATAATAGTGACGGTCGTTGGAGACGCGCAGCGCCGGTTCGCCGGAGCGGTTCCAGTCTGTGAACAGGAGGGAGAGGCTGCAATAGCCGGGTGTCAGGGCGAAGCTCTCGGAGTAATCCGGTGTCTCCCCGGCGCGCGGGCGATGGAGCGCATTGTCGTCGCAGGTTCCCCAAGGCGAACCCGGGGCGCTGCGGTCGACATAATTGCCGAAGGCGAGAGTGGGGAAGGCGAGGTCCTTCTCGAACACGGCGGCAAAACCCGTGGTCCAGCTACGCCCGCCATTGAAGGAGAAGCGGCGATTGGCCGGCTCGAAGCGGCACTCGCCGGTTCCGCGCAACAGCTGGTTCTCGCCGACCCGGAGCAGGGCCAGGTCCATCAGGCCGTCATTGTCGATGTCGAGCGGATAGGCGCCGGTCACCTGCTCCAGCAGGCGCTCGGGAAGGCCGGTGTCGACCCGCTCGAACGATAGCCTGCCGCCTGCGGGCGAGGTGTTGCGATAAAGGGCGGCCCGCCCTTCGCCGCCTGCAAGGAACAGGTCGGGCCGGCGGTCTCCGTCGCAGTCGAAGATCGCCGTGCCGCCGCCCACGAAATACTCCCAGGGGCCCGAATAGGTGTGCTCGATACCGGCCTGCCGCGCCTCTTCCGAAAAACGGGGCACCGGAGCGGGCGCATCCGTGGCATTCGCGTTGGCGGTGCCGGCGAGGAGGGCGAGGGTTGCGGCGGCAGCAGCAGAGAGTGCACGGTGCATCGGAGGATAGCCGGTCATTGCGCGATCTCCAGGCTCCGCAGGAATGCGATGATCGCCTCCCGGTCCTCGTCCGGCAGTGCCTCATAGGCCTTGCGTGCCGTGCGAGCTTCGCCGGCATGGGCGCGGATGACCTCGTCCAGGGAGGTCAGGTCGGCGCGGTGGCCGTAAGGAGCGGTGGAGCCGGCGCCCCAAAGCTCCGCAGTCAGGAAAACATCCCTGTCGACGAAGCGCTGTCCCAGAAGTTCGTTGCCGAGGGTCGGCTCTTGCGCGTCGGCGATCTTGTGACGCTTCAGGTCGCCGAACAGCGGAACGAGAATGTTGCCGTCCGCATCGCGCGGCAGGACCTTCACGAAGTCGAGCTCGGCAAGGTCGATTTCGAGGGGGGCCTCGACATCCGCTTCCCGCAGTGTGCCGGCCGTCTCTCTCGGGCCGGGATCGCGGAAGACGGCGGACTTCAGAGGCAATGCCGGGATATGGCAGGACGCGCAGCCGGCGTCGGCAAAGAGGAGCTCTCCGCGTGTTGCCGCCTGTTGCCAGGCGGCCGGCAGGTCCGGCTTGCGGGTTGGCGCGGCAAGCGTCGCCTGCCATACGACAAGGGCGGTGACGTCGGCGGCGCCGATCTCGTCGACGATCCCGTCTTCGTCGAAGTCCGTCGTCCCGGTCCATAGGGCGCCGAAGCGCTCCACCGGCTGGATGCCATGGTGATGGTTGAGCGCATTCACCGTGAACTGCCGCAAGGAGCCGAAGACGCCTTTTTGCGAGAAGGGGCGCAGGACCAGATCGGCATCGATGCCTTCGATCCCCGTCAGGTCGAGGCCGCCGTCGGGATGGGCGGTGATCGTGCCGAAGGAAACGCCCTTGGTCTCGAGCTCGGCCGTCACGGTCGTGCCCTTCTGCCGGGCTTGTGCAAGTGCCGTGTCGCGCCGGGACTGCAGCTCGGCCGTCATCTCCCGGGCCAGAAGCTCGATCAACCCGGCGCCCTGGAGCGCCGGCGAGCCGCGTTCGTTGGAAAATTGCGGGTCGATCGTGTCGAAGTCGGCGCTCTCGAAGCCTTCGGACACGAAGACATTGGCGGTGAAGGATGCGCCTCCGCCTACGACCGGCTCATGGTGGCAGGACGAACAGGAACTGGCGTCGAGCCCTGCAAGCCGCTGGAAGCGCAGATGCACGGGACGTCGGCGTTTGGTCGGGATGATCGCCTGTGTGGCCATCGGCCGACCGGCGCCTTCCTCGACCAGGAACTTTCCGATGAACAGGCGCTCGCCGTGATCGCGCAGTACCGCGATCCTCTCTTGCATGGGCAGGCGGGCAACGGCCTCAAGGTCGAGCAGCGTGTCGAGCACCCTTTCGCTCCAAGGCGGACTGTCCGCCGCCCGAGCCGGATCGCCGAGCGCCAGCATGGCGAGCAACGGGATCGCAGCATTCTTCCAGCAAGGCATGCGGCCTATCCTCCCTGTGCCTCCTTCTGGCTGCCATACCCGGTGTCGGAGAAAACCTCCGTGTCGAGGGCATGCAGCGCCCGCGCGACGGTGCCGCGCAGGATGAGATCCTCCTCCCAGGGGATCGCTTCGATTTCGACGCTGCCGCGCAGATCGGCCACCAGCGCTTCTTCCAGAGCTGCCCGCGCAGCCGTTTCCATGAGCGGATAGGCGTCGGCCGCTGCTCCCGTGACGACGATGCGCCGCGGGTCGAGTGTTGCGATCACCCTGGCGAAGGCATAGCCGAGCGCGGTGCCGCCGGCGTGAAAGGCATCAAGCGCTCCTGCTTCGCCTGCCCTGGCCGCAGAGATCAGTTCGCGGATCGTCTCGCGCCCGACCGGCAGGTGCGAGGGGGGCGTCTGCAGGTCGAGCCCTTTTGCGTGTCGCAGCAGGGCATAGTCGCCGAGATAGGCCTCCAGGCAGCCGCGACGCCCGCAGCGGCACAGGGAGCCGCCGGGAATGTGATTGGCATGACCGATTTCCGCCGCCGCGCCCGTTTCGCCGACGAACAGGCGATTGTTGACGAAGAGGCCCATGCCGACGCCGTAGTCGATGAAGATCACCGCGAAGGTGCCGCCGTAGCGCAGGGGATCTGTCCGGTGCAGCGCCTCGGCGATCATGTTGGTGTCGTTCGAGAGCAGGCAGGGCACGCCGAAGGCGCGGGTGACGGGGCCGACCGCCTCGACATGCCGCACGGCGAAGGCCGGAGACCAGGCGACCGTACCGGCACTGTCGTCGACGACGCCTTGCGAGGCGAGGGCGATGATTGCCGGGGGCGGGCCTCCCAGTCCGTCGATGAAGCTGCGCAGGCTGTCGATCAGGATCTGGCCGAACCCGTCGGCGGTGACGGAGGCGCTGTCGAAAGCGGCGGCGTCGCGCCCGACCAGCCGTCCGGCATAGTCCGCCAGCGCCATCTCGATGGTGTTGACCGAGAGCTTCACCGCAAGGACGCGGGCGGCGGTTCCGTCGAGCGTCAACAGGCTGCGGGGGCGGCCTCTTGCCCCTTTCTCGCGTTCCCGCTGGGCGTCGTCATCGACGCCGGCGACAAGTCCTTCGGCGATCAGATCGGAGGTGATCGAGGTGACGGTGGCCGGGCTGAGCTGGGTGACGCGGCCGAGATCGATGCGCGCCTGAGGGCCCTTCCTGCGCAGTGCCTGCAAGACAACCGAGCGGTTCTGGCGCCGTATCTGGTCGCGGTCAGCCTTCTGCGTCATGCCCATACCAAAGCGTTCGTTTCCACCCCGACGGGAGCCGTGTCGTGCGCAAGGCATGGCCGTGGCCAGGGTTTACGCGCGCCGGGCGTTTTTGTCATGATCCCCGATCCTCGTCGAGAAACCATGTTGACAGGGGCTTTCGTTTGGAGCAACTTTTTTTCGGACGTCGAAAAAAATAAAATTACGCCGACGAACCAAAGCACGCATCCTTTGGCCGGGGAGGCACAGGCCGGGGACAGCTTGCCTGATACACGATCCTTCGTTCCGCATGGGAGGAGCGGGGATAAATCGGAGGAAAGACATCATGCGCAGATTCTACCCGCTTCTGGCCGGAGCGCTTCTCGTTTCCGTCGCGCTGCCGATCCATGCGCAGGCGCAGGACATCACTGTCGGCGTCAGCTGGTCGAATTTCCAGGAAGAGCGCTGGAAGACGGACGAGGCCGCCATCAAGGGCGCGCTCGAGGCCGCCGGCGCCACCTATGTGTCCGCCGATGCCCAGTCTTCATCCGCCAAGCAGCTTTCGGATGTCGAGGCGCTGATTGCCCAGGGCGTCGATGCGCTGATCATTCTGGCGCAGGATTCCCAGGCAATCGGGCCGGCCATCCAGGCGGCCGCGAACGAGGGCATTCCGGTCGTCGGCTATGACCGCTTGATCGAAGACAATCGCGCCTTCTACCTGACCTTCGACAATGTCGAGGTCGGCCGCATGCAGGCCCGCGAGGTCCTCAAGCTGGCGCCGGAAGGCAACTATGTGATGATCAAGGGCTCGCCCACCGATCCCAATGCCGACTTCCTGCGCGGTGGTCAGCAGGAGGTGCTGCAGGCGGCAATCGACGGCGGCAAGATCAAGATCGTCGGCGAGGCCTATACGGACGGCTGGCTGCCCGCGAACGCACAGCGGAACATGGAGCAGATCCTGACCGCCAACAACAACAAGGTCGATGCGGTGGTTGCCTCGAACGACGGCACCGCCGGCGGTGTCGTGGCCGCGCTGACCGCACAGGGCATGGAAGGCATCCCGGTTTCCGGTCAGGACGGCGACCACGCCGCTCTCAACCGTGTGGCCAAGGGCACGCAGACCGTCTCCGTATGGAAGGACGCGCGAGAGCTGGGCAAGGTGGCCGGCGAAATCGCCGTTGCGCTTGCCAAGGGCGGAACGATGGACGGCGTCGAGGGGGCCGGCAAGTGGACCTCGCCCGCCGGCACCGAGTTGACGGCACGCTTCCTGGCGCCGATTCCCGTCACCCGTGACAACCTGTCGGTCGTGGTCGATGCAGGCTGGATCACCAAGGACGCCCTGTGCCAGGGCGTCAGCGGCGGCCCGGCTCCCTGCAACTGAGCCAGTCCTTCAAGCGATGGCCCTGTCCCGGCCTTCTGTCGGGGCAGGGTGGCCGCTGATGGGTGACATCCGGCCGCGAGGGGGCGCGAGACGCGCGCCGCCCTCCAAGCGGGAGCTTTTCCATGTCTGAGACCGCAGTCACCGGACCGAAGGCACCGGCGAGCAGATCGTTCTTCTCAGCGCTGCAGATCGATACGCGCCTGCTCGGCATGATCGGCGCGTTCGTCGTCCTGTGCCTCGTCTTCAATGTCTTTACCGGCGGCAATTTCCTGACGCCGCGCAACATCTTCAACCTGACGATCCAGACCGTGTCGGTTGCGATCATGGCGACGGGCATGGTGTTCGTCATCGTGACACGCCACATCGACCTGTCCGTCGGCTCCCTGCTTGCGACCGTTGCCGCAGTCATGGCGATGGTGCAGACGCAGGTCCTGCCGGTCGTCTTCGGCCTGGAACTCGGGCATCCTGCGATCTGGATCCTGGCGATCCTGGCCGGCGTCGTCGTCGGCACGCTGATCGGTGCCTTCCAGGGCGTGCTGATCGGCTATCTCGGTATTCCCGCCTTCATCGTCACGCTTGGCGGCCTTCTGGTCTGGCGCAACGCGGCCTGGTTCATCACCGACGGCCAGACGATCGGCCCGCTGGACGAGCGGTTCACGATGATCGGCGGTATCGGCGGCACGCTGGGCGAGACGTGGTCCTGGGTCTTTGCCGGGCTGGCCGTTCTTGCCGCTCTTGCGCTCCAGTTTTCCTCGCGCCGACGCAAGGAACGCCACGGCTTTCCTGTCAAGCCGGTTTGGGCCGAGGTGACGCTGGGTGCCGTGATCGCCTGCGCCATTGTCGGCTTCATCGCCGTCCTCAATGCCTACGAAGTGCCGGCCCGCGTCCTGCGGCGCGACTTCGCGGCACGCGGCCTGGAAGTGCCGGAAGGGTACACGGCGGCTTACGGGCTGCCCTACTCGGTGCTGCTGCTGATCGTCGTCGCCGTGTGCATGACGGTGGTCGCGCGGCGCACGCGGCTCGGGCGCTACATTTTCGCGGCCGGCGGCAATCCGGATGCGGCCGAGCTGTCGGGCATCAACACGCGTCTGCTGACCGTCAAGATCTTCGCGATCATGGGCGGGCTGTGCGCGCTGTCGGCAGCCGTTGCCGCCGCCCGCCTCGGGTTTTCGACCAATGATATCGGCACGCTGGACGAACTGCGCGTCATTGCGGCGGCCGTCATCGGCGGAACGGCGCTGTCCGGCGGCATCGGGACGATCTACGGGGCCATTCTCGGCGCGCTGATCATGCAGTCGCTGCAATCGGGCATGGCCATGGTCGGTGTGGATGCGCCGCTGCAGAACATTGTCGTCGGCGTGGTGCTGGTCGTCGCGGTGCTCGTCGACATCCTCTACCGCAAGCGCACGGGAGACTGAGCCATGGCAACTCCTCTCGTACAGATGCAGGACATCTGCATTTCCTTCGGCGGCGTGCATGCGGTCGATAATGTCAGCGTCGACCTGCATCCGGGGGAAGTGGTCGGGCTGCTGGGCCATAACGGCGCGGGCAAATCGACCCTGATCAAGATCCTGTCCGGCGCCTATCGCGCGGACAGCGGCGAGATCCTGATCGATGGCAAGCGCGCGACAATCAACAGCCCGCGCGATGCCCGCAACTACAATATCGAGACGATCTACCAGACACTGGCGCTTGCCGACAATCTGGACGCTGCCTCGAACCTGTTCCTCGGCCGCGAGATCGTCTCGCCGCTCGGCTTTGTCGACGACGACGCGATGGAGGCGGAGACCCGCAAGATCCTCAGCCGCCTCAATCCGAACTTCCGCAAGTTCAAGGCGCCGGTGAAAGCGTTGTCGGGCGGCCAGAGGCAGTCCGTCGCCATTGCCCGTGCGGTCTATTTCAACGCCCGTATCCTGATCATGGACGAGCCGACCGCCGCGCTCGGTGTTCAGGAGACCCAGATGGTCTCCGAGCTCATCAAGGAGCTGAAGAAGCAGGGGCTCGGCATCTTCCTGATCAGCCACGACATCCATGACGTGTTCGATCTGGCGGATCGGGTGGCGGTGATGAAGAACGGCAAGCTCGTCGGCACCGCCCGTACCCAGGATGTCACCAAGGACGAAGTGCTTGGGATGATCATTCTCGGCAAGTGTCCGGAGGGTGCAATCCCGGGTCCGGGCGCCTTCATGGATGTATCCGCTGCGTGATGCGGTGCGGCAAGACGACAGGAAGAAAGGCTTTTTCCGGGCCGGGACTTCTCATCGAGGGTGAGTTCCCTTAGGCTCTTGGCATGAACGCGCCACCGCCCGTGACAGACGACATCGCCCTGTTTCTCGATTTCGACGGAACGCTGGTCGAGATCGCCAGGACACCCGATGCGGTCGAGGCCAGCCGGGCGACCATTGCCTGCCTGGAAGGGCTCGTCGAGCATCTCGGCGGTGCTTTGGCGATCGTGAGCGGCCGTCCCATCCACGAGATCGACCATTATCTCGCACCTCTGCGGCTTCCCTGCGCCGGCCTGCACGGGCTGGAGACGCGGTTGCATCCCGATGAAGAGGTTGAGCGCGCGCCGGTCGGTCCCGAGATCGAGGCGCTGAAGGCGGCACTTTCCGGCAGCGGTCTCCTGGGGCGCGGCGTCTCCATCGAGGACAAGGGGCCGGCGATCGCCGTCCACTTCCGGATTGCGCCCGATTGCGAGGATGCGGTGGTGGAGGTGATGCAGGCGGCGATTGCCGAACTGCCCGACCTGCATCTCGTTCGCGGTAAGATGGTTGTGGAGGCAAAGCCGGCTTATCGCGACAAGGGATGGGCGGTCGGGACCTTCATGGATCTTTCCCCGTTTCGCGGGCGCACTCCGGTGTTCGTCGGCGACGATGTGACGGACGAGGACGGCATCCGCGCGGCCGAGGCCGTCGGCGGTTTCGGGGTCAAGGTGGGAACCGCCGAGAGCCTTGCCCGTTTTCGTGTCAGCGACGTGAAAGGCGTTCGCGACTGGCTGGCGCTCGGCCTGCCGGCAAAGGCACAGGCAAGGACACGACATCCATGACGCTCGACCGCAAGGCTTCCCTCGACCTCGCCCTGATCGGCAACTGCTCGATTGCGGCGCTGGTCGACAGGATGGCGCGGGTGGTCTGGCTGTGCCTGCCGCGCTTCGACGGCGATCCGGTCTTTCACGGGCTGCTGGGCACCTGCAGCGACGAGCGCGACGGATTGTTCGCCATCGAGTTGGAGAATGCCTGCCGCAGCGAGCAGGCGTATCAGGAGAACACCGCCGTCGTGGTGACGCGCATCTTCGACGATGCCGGCAATGCCATCGAGATCACCGACTTCGCTCCGCGCTTCCAGACCAAGGGGAGGACGTTCCGGCCGACCGCTTTTGTGCGCCGGGTCAGGCCGCTTTCGGGCCACCCCAGGATCCGGGTGCGCTGCCGTCCGCGGTTCGACTACGGCGCGCGCGCGCCGGAAGTGACCTACGGCTCCAACCACATGCGTTTCGTCGGCAACGGGCAGACCGTCCGCCTGACGACCAATGCCTCGATCACCTATGTGCGCGACGAGACGCCGTTCCTGCTCGACGGGCCGGTCTCCTTCTATTTCGGTCCCGACGAAAGCCTGACGCATCACCCCGAGACGCTGTGCCGCGAGTTCGAGGAAGAGACGGTGCTGCACTGGCGGCTCTGGACCCGGCGCCTCGGCCTGCCTCTCGATTACCAGGAAGCGGTCATCCGGGCCGCGATCACGCTAAAGCTGTGCACCTACGAGGAAACGGGCGCGATCATCGCGGCGGTGACGACCTCGATCCCGGAAGCGGCCAACAGCGGGCGCAACTGGGACTATCGCTATTGCTGGCTGCGCGATGCCTTCTTCGTGGTGCGGGCTCTCAACTCGCTCTCCGAGATGGAGACGATGGAGAACTACCTCCGCTACATCAACAATATCGCGTCGATGACCGGCAGCGGGCACGTGCAGCCGCTCTACGGGATCGCGCTGGAAGACCGCTTGATCGAGACCACGGTGGACCTGCCGGGCTATCGCGACATGGGGCCGGTCCGGGTCGGCAATCAGGCGTACGAGCATTTCCAGCACGACGTCTACGGCAACATCGTGCTCGGCGCCTCGCAAGCCTTCTTCGACAAGCGGCTTCTGCGACAACCCGGTGTCGATGATTTTGAGCGGCTGGAGGTGATCGGCGAGCGCGCCTTCGCCATGCACGATCAGCCCGATGCGGGCTTGTGGGAGTTGCGCACCCGCGCCCGCGTCCACACCTCGTCGTCGCTGATGTGCTGGGCGGCCTGCGACCGGCTCGCCAAGATCGCGCATCAGTTCGGCCGGCGGGAGCGGGCTCTCTTGTGGCAGGACCGCGCAGACACGATCCGCTCGGTGATCCTGTCGCGGGGATGGAATGCCGAGACCAATGCCTTCGTCGAGAGCTTCGAGGGACGCGATCTCGACGCCAGCCTCCTGCTGATCGCCGAGGTCGGGTTCCTGTCGCCGCAGGATCCGCGCTTCATCGCGACGGTGGAGCGGATCGGCGAGACGTTGCGCCGCGGCAAGCATTTGTTCCGCTATCACGCGGCAGACGATTTCGGCGCGCCGGAGAACGCCTTCAACATCTGCACCTTCTGGTACATCGACGCGTTGGCGCGGATCGGCCGGAAGGAGGAGGCGCGCGACATCTACGAGACGATGCTGTCCTGCCGCAATCACGTGGGCCTGTTGTCCGAGGACACCGACCCCGTGACCGGCGAGATGTGGGGCAACTTCCCCCAGACCTATTCGATGGTCGGTATCATCAACGGCGCCATGCGGCTTTCGTCCGGATGGGAAAGTCTCGTCTGACCTGACGCTCGAGCTGGCTCGCGGGCCTTCACGGCCGCGGCCAGACCACTTCATGTGTCCGTCGGATCCCGGTCCGCAGGCCGGGCCGGCTTGTGCCGGCGCGAACGGACACGCAAACCGGAGGAACCCATGTCCAGACTTGTCGTCGTCTCCAATCGTGTCGGACCGCTCAAGGATACGGGGCGGGCGGGCGGTCTGGCAGTGGCGCTTGTCGATGCCCTGACGGAGATGGGGGGACTGTGGTTCGGCTGGAGCGGGGAAGTCTCCGAGGAAGGTACCTTCGGCAACATCAAGCACGGGGGCGGCACCCGCAAGGTGGCGATGGCGACGGTCGACATGACCCAGGCGGATTACGACGAGTTCTATGCCGGCTACGCCAACCGCACGCTCTGGCCGGTTCTCCACTATCGCCTGGATCTTGCGGATTTCGACAGACGCTTCGAGGAAGGCTATCGGCGGGTCAACGAACGCTTCGCGACGCGGCTGCGCCCGCTGCTGCAGGCCGACGACATCATCTGGGTGCACGACTACCATTTTCTCGCCTTTGCGGCGGAGTTGCGGGCGATGGAGGTCGGCAATCCGATCGGCTTTTTCCTGCACATTCCGTTCCCGGCGCCGGAGGTGCTCGCGGGCCTGCCGAATGCGGAGCGGCTGGTGCGGCGCATGCTTGCCTACGACGTTCTCGGCTTCCAGACGCGCAGGGATGCCGCGAATTTCCGCCGGTTCGCCGTGGAGGAACTCGGGGCCGTCGAACGCGACGGCGAGACGCTGGACATCGCCGGCGGCACGGTTGTCGCGCGTGCCTTTCCCATCGGGATCGACGCAGCGGGGTTCGCCCGGCAGGCAACGACTCCGGAGGCGCGCCGCAATACGGCGCGCACCGAGAAACTGCTCGCGGGACGGCAACAGATCATCGGGGTCGACCGTATCGACTATTCGAAGGGCCTGCCGGAGCGCTTCCGGGCCTTCGGCCGGCTTCTGGAGGACTATCCGGAGAACCGGGGCAGGGTGAGCCTGATGCAGGTCGCTCCGCCCTCGCGGGCCGAACTCGATGCCTATGCGGAAATCCGGCGTGAGCTCGAGGAACTGACCGGAAACATCAACGGTCGCTTCGCCGATCTCGACTGGACACCCATTCGCTACATGACCCGCTCCTTTACCCGGCGGGCGCTTGCCGGGATCTATCGTGCCAGCCGGGTGGCGCTGGTCACGCCGCTTCGCGACGGCATGAACCTTGTCGCGAAGGAATATGTCGCGGCGCAGCGGGCGGAAGATCCCGGTGTGGTGGTGCTGTCGCGCTTTGCGGGGGCGGCCGAAGGCATGCCGGAGGCACTGATCGTCAATCCGCATTCGGCGGAAGGCGTCGCGTCGAGCCTGCAGGCCGCGCTCAACATGCCGCTCGACGAGCGCCGTTCGCGCTGGCAGGCAATCTTCGACCGGATTTGCCAGAACGATGCCGCCTCCTGGGCGGGGGCTTTTCTCGACGCCTTGCGCGGCCGCGGGGCAGGCTGAGGACCCTGGCGGCCTTACAAAAAAGGGGAGCGGCCGGGCCGCTCCCCTTGTTTCTTTCGATCCGGCCGCGCGTTATTCGGCTGCGTCGGCCTTGATCACGCCGCGGCGGATCTGGTCTTCCTCGATGGATTCGAAGAGTGCTCGGAAGTTGCCTTCGCCGAAGCCCTCGTCGCCCTTGCGCTGGATGAACTCGAAGAAGATCGGCCCGATGACGGTCTTGGAGAAGATCTGCAGCAGGATCTTGGTCGTCCCGCCGTTCACCACGCCCTCGCCGTCGATCAGGATGCCATGCTTCTTCATCCGCTCGATGGGCTCGTCATGGCCGTGCACACGCTCGCGTGACATCTCGTAATAGGTGTCCGGCGGGCCGGGCATGAACTTCAGCCCGTTGTCCGACAGCAGGTCGGTGGCGTCGTAGATGTTGTCCGTGCCGACCGCGATGTGCTGGATGCCTTCGCCCTTGTACTTGCGCAGGTATTCGGCGATCTGGCTGGTGTCGTCCTTCGACTCGTTCAGCGGGATGCGGATCTTGCCACAGGGCGAGGTGATCGCCCGGCTGACGAGGCCGGTGATGCGTCCGTCGATGTCGAAGAAGTGGATCTGCTTGAAGCCGAACAGGTCGCGGTAGAAGTCCCACCACTTGTCCATGTTGCCGCGATAGACGTTGTGGGTCAGGTGATCGAGGTAATAGAAGCCGACCCCTGCCGGACGCGGGTCGCGTTCCCCGAGCCATTCGAACTCGTCGTCATAGGCCGAGCCCTTGGCGCCGTAGGTCTCGACGAAATACAGCAGCGAGCCGCCGATGCCGACGATGGCAGGGACGTCGAGTGCCTTGTCGTCGCCGTGATAGGGCGTCGCCCCCATCTTCACCGCATGCTCGAACGCGTGACGGGCATCGACCACGCGCCAGGCCATCGAGGGCGCGCAGGGACCGTGCTCCTCGACGAAGCGCATGGCATGCGAGCCGGGCTCGGCATTCAGCACATAGGTGATGTCGCCCTGGCGGTAGAGGGTGATCGCCTTCGTCTTGTGCCTAGCGACGGGCACATAGCCCATACGGCGGAACAGGGCGTCGAGCTTTTCCGGCTCGGGATGGGAAAACTCGACGAACTCGAAGCCGTCCGTGCCGGCCGGGTTGTTCTCGTCGATCTTGGCGGGCGGTGCGTCGTGCGGAAACGGTCCCATGCTGTCCTCCTCTGGAAAGCGAAACTTCGCACAGTATGCGCCCCGTTCGATGCAAGGTGCGTGCATTCTGGGTGCGTAATGGGCTATCAATGCACAAAACGTGCATAATCAAGATAGAGTGCGCACAAGATGACGGATCTTGACCCTTTTGACATTCGCCTGCTTGCAAGCCTTCAAGATGATGCGGCGGTCACCAACCAGCAGCTCGGCGAGCGGATCGGGCTGTCCGCCTCGCAGGTTTCGCGGCGGCGACAGAGGTTGGAGGAGGAGGGCGTCATCCGCCGTTACCGGGCCGATGTCGATGCCGCGGCCGTGGGTTTCAGCGTCGTTGCGTTCGTGGGCGTCGCGCTCAATGCCCATAGCCGCCAGAACGCCCGCCGTTTTCGCGATCTGGTGCGGGCCTTGCCCGAGGTTCAGGAGGCGCATGTGCTGACCGGCGACATGGATTACATGCTGAAGGTGGCGGTCGCGGACCTGGCGGCGCTGTCGCGCTTCATCAATGACGAGTTGCTGCCGCATGAAGCGGTGCGCAACGTCCGCTCCTCCATCGCCATGGAGACGCTGAAGGACGACAACCGTCTGCCTTTTGCCTGAGCAGGTGGTCCGATGCTTGCAGTCGCGCCTTTCGCTTCCCATCTCCAGACGTGAATGCTCCGGGGTACGCCCTGGGCTGCCGCCAATCGTCAAGGGACCGGAGACAGACAACGATGTTCGATGCACGCAAGCTGCTTGAGGAGTTCATGGGCCAGGGCGGTTCCTCGGCAGGCTCCGGGCGAAGCGGATCCGGTGGGGGCGGCGCGGGCGACCTTCTGGCGCGCGGGCAGGACTATCTGCGCTCCTCCGGCTCCGGCGGAATTGCGGGCGGCGCGCTGGCCGGCGGCCTTGCAGGCCTGCTGCTCGGCACCAAGAGCGGCCGCAAGATCGGCAAGAAGGCTCTGACATACGGCGGCATGGCGCTGGTTGCCGGCCTCGCCTACAAGGCCTATCGCGATTATCGCGGCGGTGGGGGCGCTTCCGCTCCCGCGCAGACGGCTCCGGCTGCTTCCTCCTCGTCCGCTCCGGTGCTGCCTCCTCCCTCCGATTCCCCCTTCTCTCCAGCGCGTCAGCCGGGTGGAGAGGAAGAGTTCGCTCTCGTGCTGCTGACAGCGATGATCTCGGCCGCCAAGGCGGATGGGCATATCGATGCCGACGAGCAGCGCAAGATCTTCGACAAGCTCGATACGCTAGATCTCGACAGCGAGGCCAAGGCCTTCGTGATGGACGAGCTGCGGGCGCCGCTGGATATCGACCGCGTGGTGAAGGGGGCGAAAAGCCCCGAGGCGGCGCTGGAGGTCTATGCGGCCTCGCGTCTCGCCATCGATCCCGATCATCCGGCAGAACGAGCCTATCTGCAGATGCTCGCCGCCCGTCTCGGGCTGGAGCCGGGCCTTGCCGAAGAGGTCGATCGCGCAGTTGCTGAGGCTGAAGCCTCCCTCTGACAAAGCCAGCGCCCGGCCGTTCCGGGCGCTGGGCTTTCCCTCCTTGCCATCGACGGCGCCAGCGGGCATCGTTCCGCTCCACGCGGGCCAGGGCAGGGAGGAACCATGCGCGACCTGGGGGAATGGGATTACGTGATCGTCGGCGCGGGCTCGGCCGGCTGTGTGCTGGCCAATCGCCTTTCGGCCGATCCGCAGGTGAAGGTCCTGCTGCTCGAGGCGGGCGGCAAGGACGACTACGTCTGGATCCACATTCCCGTCGGCTACCTCTACTGCATGGGTAATCCCCGGACCGACTGGGGCTTCAAGACCGCGCCGGAACCCGGCCTCAACGGCCGCTCGCTCTCCTATCCGCGCGGCCGGGTGCTCGGCGGCTGCTCCGCCATCAACGGCATGATCTACATGCGCGGCCAGGCGCGCGACTATGACGGCTGGCGCCAGATGGGGCTGGAGGGCTGGGGCTGGGACGACGTCCTCCCGCTGTTCCGCCGCGCCGAGGACCACTACGAGCTTTCCGACGACATGCACGGCCGGGGCGGCGAATGCCGCGTCGAGCAGCAGCGTTTATCTTGGGACATTCTCGATGCGGTGCGCGATGCCTGCGAGGAGGTCGGGATCCCGAAGATCGACGACTTCAACCGCGGCGACAATTTCGGCTCGTCCTATTTTCAGGTCACTCAGCGAGGCGGTATCCGCTGGACGGCAGCAAAGGGGTTCCTGAAGCCTGTTGCGGGCCGCCAGAACCTCAAGATCGTCACTGGTGCGCAGGTGACCCGGCTGACCGTCGCCGATGGACGGGTGAGCGGGGTCGAGCTGCGCGTCGATGGCGCCCCCGCACTGGCGAGGGTCGCCGGCGAGCTGGTGCTGTCGGCCGGGGCTATTGGCTCTCCGCAAATCCTGGAACTGTCAGGCATCGGCGATCCGGAGGTGCTTGCGCGCCAGGGCATCGACGTGGTCGGCGAAAGCCGGCAGGTGGGAAGCAACCTGCAGGACCACTTGCAGATCCGCACGATCTTCAAGGTCAGCGGGGCGGTCACCCTGAACCAGTTGGCCTCGAACCTTTTCGGCAAGGCGAAGATCGCGATGGAATACGCCTTGTCGCGCTCCGGGCCGATGTCGATGGCGCCCTCTCAGCTCGGCGTCTTTGCAAAGTCGGATCCGGCATTCGAGACCGCGAACATCGAGTATCATGTGCAGCCGCTATCGCTCGACAAGTTCGGCGAGCCGCTCCACTCCTTCCCGGCGATCACCTTGAGTGTCTGCAACCTGCGGCCCGAGAGCCGGGGCAGCGTGCATGTCGCGAGCCGCGACCCGTTCGCCCATCCCGAGATCCGGCCGAACTACCTGTCGACGGCCGGCGACCGCAAGGTCGCGGCCGACAGCATCCGGCTGACGCGCCGGATCATGGCAACGGACAGGATGGCGCGCTTTTCGCCGCTCGAGCACCTGCCCGGTCCCCTGGTACGCAGCGACGAGGACCTGGCGCGGGCGGCGGGCGACATCGGGACGACGATCTTTCATCCGGTCGGGACCTGCCGCATGGGGAGCGACGAGGCATCCGTCGTCGATGCGAGGCTTAGGCTGAGGGCCGTGGGCGGCATTCGTGTCGCGGACGCCTCCGTCATGCCGGCGATCACCTCCGGCAACACGGCCGTTCCGACCATGATGATTGCCGAAAAGGCCGCGGAGATGATTCGCGCGGACCGACGTGCCTGATCTTGCCTTTCCGCGATTTGTACCCGGCTGCCTGGCCCGCTAGGATCGCGCGAATGACGCTGGGGAAGACACGGTGATGACGACGCTTGCCAGACGGGCCAGCCGCAACGCGCTGCATATCATGGTGTTGTGCTGCGCCTTGCCGGTCACCGTGCTGATCGGGTGGGTGACGTGGGAAACGGCCTCGCGGCTGTTTGCCACCGAAGTGGCGACCAGGGCGCAGGCGCTTCTTTCCGTGCAGTCGGCAACGCTGGAGCGCCAGCTCGACAAGTTCCGCCTTCTGTCTCCCTTGCTGGCGCAGCGCCCCGATGTACGGGATATCATCCTGCGCCGGGACGCGAGGGGCGGCGAACGGGCGGCGGCGCTGGTCGCCGGCATGGCCGGAGCGCAGGAGGTCCTGTTCCTCGACGCCGCCGGCGGGTTGATCGCATCCAGTCACATGGCGCCGCGCCGTCCCGGCAGCACCCTGGAACAACTGCCGCTGGCGGAGGCCCAGCAAGGTCGCCTCGGCCGTACCTACCGGCGAGGCGATGGCCGCGAGCCGGGTAGCTACGTCTTTGCCTCGGCTGTCCGTTCCGGCAGTCTCGTGGTCGGCATTGTGGTCGTGCGCGTTAGCCTTGCCGAGATCGAGCAGGCCTGGGCGCTGAGCCCGGCGCCGATTATCGCAATCGACGAGATGGGCGAAATCGTTGCGACCAATCGCCCGTTGTGGCGCGGGGATAGGGCGAGCGAGCGGTTCGAAGTGCTTGGAGCTGCCGAAGTGCCGCGAACCGGAGACGGTGCGGCGGCCGCGGCAACCGAGGCCGAGTATGTGCGCTTCAATGGCGCGGCCGGTCGCGGGCCCTATCTGCGGATGGCGCGGACCTTGCCCGTGCTGGACTGGCAGGTCGCGGCGTTTGCCGATACGGGCGATGCCCGCTCGCAGAGCCAGAAGGTCGCGGCGATCGCCGTGCTGATCTGCCTGCTCGCCAGCGTGGTCGGCTGGGTGGCGGCCGACCGGCGCGTTGCCGTCCTGCGCCGGCTGCGCGAAGACAAGATCGCCGCGTCCCGATTGGAGCGGAAGGTGCGGCTGCGCACGCGCGATCTTTCGGAAGCGAATGCGCGGCTTGCGCGCGAGGTGAGCGAGCGAGAGGCCGCCGAAGCCGAGCTCAGGAACATGCAGGCCGACCTTGTGCAGGCGGCGAAGATGGCGACGCTCGGCCAAATGTCCGCCGCCCTGTCGCACGAGTTCAATCAGCCGCTGGCGGCGATCAGGTCCAATGCGGACAACGCCAAACAGTTCCTCGAACGCGACATGCGCGAGCGTGTGGGCAGTGCACTCGACCGCATCGTCCTGATGGTCGAGCGCATGGCGGAGATTTCGCGCGTGCTCAAGGGGTTCAGCCGCCGCGCGGGAACCGACCTGCGCCCCACCGCCCTCAAGCCGGTGATCGACGAGGCGATGATGCTGCTGTCGCCCCGGGTCAAGCAGGGCAGGGCACAGCTCGTCGTCACGCATCAGAATGGCCCGCTCTCCGTGGTCGGTGGCCATGTGCGGCTGGAGCAGGTGGTGCTCAACCTCGTCGCCAACGCGCTGGATGCGGTGGACGAGCGCGAGGACGGGCGGGTGATGCTGATCACCCGCAGCGAGGCGGGGCAGGCGGTCGTCGAGGTGCATGACAATGGGCCTGGCATTTCCTCCGATCTCCTGCCGAAGGTGTTCGATCCGTTCTTCACCACCAAGGAAGTGGGCAAGGGGCTGGGCCTGGGGCTTTCGATCGCCTACAAGATCGTCCACGATTTTTCGGGCAGCCTGACCGTGCGCCACGCAGATGGCGGCGGGGCCGTCTTCACGGTCCGGTTGCCGCTGGCCGAGGGGCTGAGCGATGCGGCAGAGTAGGGCACGGCTTGCCAGGCGGTGCGATGCCGGCGACATGACGGGAAGCTGATGGACAAGGCGACAGTGCTGCTCGTCGATGACGAGCCGGATCTGCGGGAGGCGCTCGCCGAAGGGCTGGAACTGGCCGGCCATAGCGTCGACACGTTCGAAGGCGCGTCCGGCGTCTTCGGGACGCTCGGTCGGGATTTCTACGGCGTGCTGGTGACCGACATCCGCATGCCGCAGACAGACGGTCTCGATCTCATGCGCAAGGCGCTGGAGATCGATCCGGCCCTGCCGGTCATTCTCATCACCGGCCATGGCGACGTGCCCCTCGCGGTTCAGGCGATGCGGGCGGGCGCCTATGATTTCATCGAAAAGCCGTTCCCGGTCAGCCGGCTGTCCACGGTGATCGAAAGGGCGCTGGAAAAGCGGCGCCTCGTGCTGGAGAACCGCCTGCTGCGCGAACAGCTCGCCAGCCGGACGGGGCTGGAGGGGCGGCTGGTCGGTCGCTCGGCCGTGATGGAGCGGCTACGCGGGCTTGTTGCGGCGCTGGCCGACACCGATGCGGATGTCCTGATCATCGGCGAGACCGGTGCCGGCAAGGAAGTGGTGGCCCGCGCCCTGCACGAGGAGGGGCACCGGCGCGATGGCCCCTTCGTCGCGCTGAACTGCGGCGGCCTGCCGGCCGAGATCATCGAATCCGAGCTTTTCGGCCACGAGAAGGGAGCCTTTACGGGGGCGGCGAACCAGCGCATCGGCAAGCTGGAGCATGCCCATGGCGGCACGGTGTTTCTCGACGAGATCGAGTCCATGCCTCTCGATCTTCAGGTGAAGCTGCTCAGGGTGATCGAGACCCGCACCATCGAGCGGCTCGGCTCCAACCGGACGATCCCTTTGGACGTGCGCTTCCTGGCAGCGACAAAGGACGATCTGGAGGCGGCCGGCAGCGCAGGCCGCTTCCGCAAGGACCTGTTCTACCGGCTGAATGTCGTCACGATCCAGATCCCGCCCTTGCGAGCGCGCAAGGAAGATATTCCTCTGCTCTTCCATCACCTCACTCGTGAGGCGCGGGCCCGCTACCGGCGGGAGATACCCGATGTCTCGCCGGCCTTCGTCAGCGAGCTCATCGCACGCGACTGGCCTGGAAACGTCCGTGAACTGCGGAATGTTGCGGATCGGTTCGTGCTCGGTCTTGAACGGCCGGGTGGTACGGGCCTTGCCGGAAGTCCGAACGAAGCGACGGCCCTCTCCGAGCGGGTTGCCGCCTATGAGCGGGCCGTGATCGCGGAAGAACTGGCCAAGAACGGCGGCAGCCTCAAGGCGACGTATGAGGGGCTGGGTCTGTCGCGCAAGGCGCTCTACGAAAAAATCCGCAAGTACGGTCTCGACCGCACGACCGCGGATGGCGAAATTCCCGGTTGAGTCCGCAGCGGATGTGTCGATCTCGACACATCTTGTCTGAATGATGTGTCGGTTCCTGCACATCCTGGGCTCGCCAGCGAGAGGATGAGATCCTCTCCTGCCCGCAAATCAGGCGATCTGCCCGCCTGTCGGGCATCTGGCACGCATGTTGCTGTGTTGAAGGGGCGAATAAACCGGCACCTCTTGCCGGATCACCCGGCCGCGCGCCCTAGCGCGGCAAAACATGTCTGGGAGGACATTCATGAAAAAGTTCGCAACGGCTGCGGTCGCAGCCGCATGCCTTACCTTCGCCGCTCCGGCTCTCGCCGATTGCGACGACGGTGAGATGGTCATCAAGTTCAGCCACGTGGTAGCCGGCTCCGGCCATCCCAAGGGCGATGCCGCGACCCTGCTCGCCAAGCGCGTCAACGAGGAGATGAACGGCAAGGCCTGCATGCAGGTGTTCCCGAACTCGCAGCTCTTCGATGACGACAAGGTGATGGAAGCCCTGCTGCTCGGCGACGTGCAGCTCGCGGCGCCGTCCCTGTCGAAGTTCGAGGCCTACACGCTGAAGTACCGCCTCTTCGACCTGCCGTTCCTGTTCAACGACCTGTCGTCGATCGACCGCTTCGCGGCGAGCGAGCCCGGCAAGGAGCTGCTGAACTCCATGACGGACGTCGGCTTCGTCGGCCTTGGCTACTGGAGCTCGGGCATGAAGCAGTTCTCGGCCAACAAGCCGCTGCTGCTGCCGACCGATGCTGCCGGCCTGAAGTTCCGCATCCAGACCTCGGACGTTGCCGAGGCGATGATCGCCGCCATGGGCGCCAACGCCCAGAAGCTGGCCTTCAAGGAGGTCTACGGCGCGCTGCAGACCGGTGTCGTGGACGGTCAGGAGAACTCCTGGTCGAACATCTACACCCAGAAGTTCTTCGAGGTGCAGGACGGCATCACCGAGACGAACCACCAGCTGCTGGCCTACCTGCTCGTCACCTCCGACGAGTGGCTGAATGGCCTGGAGCCGGATGTGCGTGATCAGTTCCTGACCATCGTCAACGAGGTCACGCTTTCCGCCAATGCCGCCGTTGCCGGCCAGGAAGCCGAAAACCGCCAGAAGATCCTGGACGCTGGCAGCGAAATCCGGGTTCTGACCCCGGAGCAGCGCAAGGCCTGGGTCGATGCGATGAAGCCGGTCTGGGACAAGTTCCGCGGTGATATCGGTGAAGAGCTGATCGAGGCTGCTCAGGCTGCGAACAGCCCGAGCTGACATTGATACGAACCGCCCGCGGGCCTCTTGGTTCGCGGGCGGTTTGACCTGGCGGATCGCTCCCGGCAAGTCGCGCGCAGAACGAGGGCCATGCCCCTTGCGCCGACCGGTAGCCTTCCGAACCTCGTTCCCGACATAACAGATACATTGGGGGAAGCGATGCAACGCGTCGACAACTGGGTCACGCGCTTCGAGGAGAACGTGATCGCACTTCTGCTCGCGGCGATGACCATCGTGACCTTCACTCAGGTGGTTGCCCGCTACGGCTTCAACTCCGGCTGGACCGGAGCACTCGAACTCACCCGCATTCTCTTTGCCTGGCTGATCCTGTTCGGCATGAGCTACGGGGTGAAGATGGGCACGCATCTGGGCGTCGATGCGGTCATTCGCCTGTTCCCGGCGCCGATCTTCCGCATTCTTGCGATTTTCGGCGCTCTTTGCGGTGTGGCCTATGCGGTCATCCTGCTGCATTCCGACTGGCTGCAATGGTTCGGCATCAGCACGCGGGGCGGCGCCATCGACTACTGGTCGCGCATGCATCGCATCGGCATCGGCCTCGATGACCTGCGCTATCCGGAGCTGGTGCAGGAGATGTTCGGTACCCAGGAGCGCGTTCAGCGCTGGATCGCCTATCTGATCCTGCCCGTGGGACTGGCCCTCTTCGCATTCCGCTGCGCCCAGGCGGCCTGGCAGATCTTCACCGGCAAGCGCGAGATGATGATCGCAGCGCACGAAGCGGAAGAGCTCGTTGCCGAAAACAAAAACGTGCTGAAGGACTGATCCCGCCATGGAAGCCGGTGTTCTCTTCATCATGGTGCTCGGGCTGCTGTTCCTCGGCGTCCCGATCGCGATCGCGCTGGGCTTGTCCAGCGTCCTGACGATCGCCTTCTTCTCTCAGGACTCGATGTCCTCGGTCGCTCTGCAGCTGTTCACGGCCTCGCAGAACTACACGCTTCTGGCGATCCCGTTCTTCATTCTCGCCTCTGCCTTCATGTCGACGGGCGGTGTCGCCCGGCGCATCATTCGCTTTGCCATCGCCTGCGTCGGTCATCTGCGCGGCGGCATGGCGATCGCGGCCGTCTTCTCGTGCATGCTCTTTGCGGCGCTGTCCGGCTCCTCGCCGGCGACCGTGGTCGCGATCGGCACCATCGCCATCGCCGGCATGCGGCAGGTCGGCTACACGAAGGAGTTCGCTGCAGGCGTCATCGCCAATGCGGGCACGCTCGGCATCCTCATCCCGCCGTCCATCGTCATGGTGGTCTATGCCGCAGCGACGGACGTGTCCGTCGGCCGCATGTTCCTTGCCGGCGTCATTCCAGGTCTTGTGGCCGGCCTGATGCTGATGTTGGCGATCTACGTGAACGCACGCATCAAGAACATGCCCAAGCAGCCGTTCGGCGGTCTGGGCGAGGTCGCCTCTGCTGCCGGCGAGGCGGGCTTCGGCCTGCTGCTGATCGTCATCATTCTCGGCGGCATCTACGGCGGCATCTTCACGCCGACGGAGGCGGCCGCGGTGGCCGCGGTCTACTCGTTCCTGATCGCCATCTTCATCTATCGCGACATGGGACCGCTCAAGGGCGTTCCCATGCGCAAGGATGGCGAGACGCTGGGGGCGGCGATCCTGCGCAACGTGTGGTTGACCGTGGTTTATTTCCTGCCCGGTTGCGTTCACAGCGACACACGCAAGGTGCTGGTCGACGCATCGAAGACGACGGTGATGCTGATGTTCATCATCGTCAACGCGCTGCTCTTCGCCCACACCCTGACGGCCGAGCGCATTCCGCAGGCGATCACCGACTGGATGATCGGTGCGGGCTTCACCTGGTTCACCTTCCTGATCGCCGTGAACATCCTGCTGCTGATCGGCGGCCAGTTCATGGAGCCGTCGGGCCTGCTGCTGATCGTCGCTCCGGTGGTGTTCCCCATCGGCATGGCGCTCGGCGTCGACCCGATCCATCTCGGCATCATCATGGTGGTGAACATGGAGATCGGCATGATTACACCGCCCATCGGCCTCAACCTGTTCGTGACATCAGGCATAACAGGCATGAGCCTCGTTCAGGTGGTGCGGGCGGCAGCACCCTTCGTGCTGATCCTGTTCATCTTCCTGATCCTGGTGACCTATGTGCCGGCACTGTCGACCTGGCTGCCCTACTCGCTGATGGGGCCGGAGCTGGTCACCCGAACGGGCTGACCTTAAGGTCGGGCAATGCCGCAACAACAAAGACCCCGGCGATGGTTCCATCGCCGGGGTCTTTCGTTCTTACGAAACGGTAAGCTCGAGGGCTTGCCGTCAGACGATGCTGCCGAGCTTCATGGCAACGCCCATGTCGCCGGCGACCTTGATCTTCCCGGTCATGAAGGCCGTGGTCGGATTGAGCTCTCCGGCCAGCAGATCCGCCAGGTTCTCCTGCGAGATCGAGATCGTGCAGTCGGCGTCCTTGTCCTCGTTGGAGACGTTGGAGCCCTCGACATAGATGACGCCCGCATCGCCGCAGTCGAACTTCACGCTGTCGGAGATGCCGCCACCGGCCACCTTGCCGCGTACGGCCTCGGTCAGTTCATCCATCGTCATGCTTGTCCTCCTGTCGCCGGATCCGATTGGTCGCACCCAATCATGACGCTTACGTAATCGTCAAGTGCGTTTGGGTTTCTCCAACCATGTACCACGCGCTTAGTGGTTGTTTCTCGGCAATCCCTTGGAGGCGGCGATATCGCGATAGGCGACAGCCGGTTTCAGGACCATGCCCTTGTCGAATTGATCGACGATGCCACGCTGGATTTCCTGCCAGGGCGTCTGGTGATCCGGGATCGCGAAACCGCCGGCCGTCGCGAGCTCCGCCCGTCGCTGCTCCAGCTCCTCGTCCGGGATCAGGATATTGGCCGTGCAGGCTCTGAGGTCGATGCGAACCCGGTCGCCGGTCCTAAGCAGGGCGAGGCCGCCTCCAGCTGCTGCCTCCGGCGAGGCGTTGAGGATCGAGGCCGAACCGGAGGTGCCGGACTGGCGTCCGTCGCCGATACAGGGCATGGCGTGGATGCCGCGTTTGATGAGGGCCGTAGGGGGCTGCATGTTGACCACCTCCGCGCCGCCCGGATAGCCGATCGGACCGGTGCCGCGAATGAACAGCAGGCAGGTCTCGTCGATCTCCAGCTCCGGATCGTCGATGCGATGGTGATAGTCCTCCGGCCCTTCGAAGACGATGGCGCGGCCTTCGAAGGCGTCCGGATCGTCCGGGTTGGACAGGTAGCGGTCGCGGAACTCCTTCGAGATCACGCTCGTCTTCATGATGGCGCTGTCGAAGAGGTTGCCCTTCAGGTTCAGGAAGCCGGCCTTGTCGACCAAGGGATCGCTCACCGGCCGGATCACCCGCGTATCCAGGTTCTCCGCGGTGCTGCAATTGTCGCCGAGGCTCTTGCCGTTGACGGTCAGTGCCTGCGGATGGGGCAGGCGGTCTGCCTTCATCAGCTCGCCGATGACTGCCGGCACGCCGCCGGCATGGTGATAGTCCTCGCCGAGATATTCGCCGGCCGGCTGCATGTTGACGATCAGCGGAACGTCGTGGCCGAGACGCTGCCAGTCATCGTTGTCGAGCGGTACCCCGAGATGCCGGGCGACCGCATTCAGATGAATCGGCGCGTTGGTCGAGCCGCCGATGGCCGAGTTGACGACGATGGCGTTCTCGAAAGCCTCGCGGGTCATGATGTCGGAGGGCTTGAGGTCTTCCCAGACCATGTCGACGATCCTGAGGCCTGTCTGGTAGGCGATCTGCGCGCGCTCACGGTAGGTGGCGGGAATGGCCGCGCCTCCCGGCAGCTGCATGCCCAGAGCTTCGGCTAGCGAGTTCATCGTCGTCGCCGTGCCCATCGTGTTGCAATAGCCGACCGAGGGAGCCGACGAGGCGACGAGATCCATGAAGCCGGCATAGTCGATCTCGCCGGCGGCGAGCATCTCGCGCGCCTTCCAGACGATGGTGCCGGAGCCGGTTCGCTCGCCTCGGTGCCAGCCATTGAGCATCGGCCCGACCGAAAGGCCAATGGCCGGAATATTGACGGTCGCCGCCGCCATCAGGCAGGCGGGGGTGGTCTTGTCGCAGCCGATGGTCAGGACCACGCCGTCGATGGGGTAGCCGTAGAGCAGCTCCACCAGACCGAGATAGGCGAGATTGCGATCGAGCGAGGCTGTCGGCCGCTTGCCGGTTTCCTGGATCGGATGAACCGGGAACTCGAAGCAGATGCCACCGGCCTCGCGGATGCCTTCACGCACCCGCTTGGCCAGCTCGATGTGGTGGCGGTTGCATGGCGAGAGATCGGAACCCGTCTGGGCAATGCCGATGATCGGCTTGCCGGACTGCAGTTCCTCCCGCGTCAGCCCGTAGTTCAGATAGCGTTCGATATAGAGCGCTGTCATGCCCGGATCGTCGGGATTGTCGAACCAGGCGCGTGAACGAAGGCGTTTGGGGTCTCTCGCGGTCATGCTTGTCTCCGATGGCCAACTGATAGCTCTATTTGTATTACAATATAGCGCAGATCAATGGCCTACGGTCATTTCCGGCTCTCCTGCGCCCGCCAGCGGCGCAGCAGGGCCGCGTTGGTGACGACGGAGACCGACGACAGGGCCATGGCCGCTCCCGCAAGGGCCGGCGTCAGCATGCCGAGCGCGGCAAGCGGGATCCCCACGACATTGTAGATGAAGGCCCAGAAGAGGTTCTGGCGGATCTTGCGAACCGTGGCGCGGGAAATGTCGATCGCGTCGGCGACGAGATCGGGGCGGGAGCGCATCAAGGTGACGCCCGCCGTTTCCATGGCTACTTCCGTGCCGCTGCCCATGGCAATGCCGACGCTGGCCGCAGCGAGCGCGGGCGCATCGTTCACCCCGTCGCCGACCATGGCGACGGTCCGGCCGGCTCCTGTGAGGTCGGCGATGGTCTCCGCCTTTCCTTCAGGTGCGACACCGGCGATCACCCGGCCGATGCCGGCCTCGGCGGCGACCGCTCGTGCCACGGCTTCCGTGTCGCCGGTGAGCATCACCGTCTCGATGTCCATGTCGGCAAGGCGTTTCAGGGCGGCCGGGGTTTCATCGCGCAAGGTGTCGGCCATCGCGATCACGCCGACAGCCCGGCCGGCAACCGCAACGCCTGCGCAGGTCTTTCCCTGTGCTTCGAACTCACGGAAGATCTGCAGCACGAGGAACGTGTCGACCGAGTTGTTCTCCAGCAGCCGGCGGTTGCCGATCAGGACCTGTTCATCGGCGATTTCCGCAATGATGCCCTGGCCGGTAACGGCTCGGAAGTTTCCGGGTCGCGACAGTTCGAGGCCGCGCTCGCGTGCGGCTGCGACGATGGCGCCCGCCAGCGGATGCTCGCTGGGAAGCTGGGCGCTGGCGGCGATGCGCAGCAGGCGATCCTGGTTGCCGTCGAAGGCACGGATGTCCGTGACTGCGGGGGTGCCGCGGGTGAGCGTGCCGGTCTTGTCGAACACGACCGTGTTTACCGAATGCGCGGTTTCGAGTGCCTCGATGTCCCGGATCAGGATGCCGGCGCGTGCCGCCGCCCCGGTTCCGGCGACCAGTGCCGTCGGGGTCGCAAGGCCGAGCGCACAGGGACAGGCGATCACCAGAACGGCGACTGTCGCACCGATGGCGGCATCGAGACCGGCGCCCGAGAACCACCAGCCCGCGAAAGTGGCCAGCGCCACCAGGACGACGACGGGCACGAAGATCGCGGAGACCTTGTCCACCAGTTTCTGCACTGGCGCACGGGAGTTCTGCGCGTTCTCGACGAGGCGGATGATCGAGGCGAGCTTGCTGTCGCCCGCAACGGCGCTGACCTCGACAGTCAGGGCGCCGGAGCCGTTGATGGTCCCGCCGATAACCTCGTCACCGGCGGCCTTGGCGACCGGCATGCTTTCGCCGGTCAGAAGCGCTTCGTCCACCTCGCTGGCGCCGTCGCGCACGGTGCCGTCGACCGGCACACGCTCGCCGGGGCGCACGAGAATGGCGTCGCCCGGAAACAGGCTCTCGACCGGCACGGTCTCGATATCCTCGCCCGAGATCTTGTGGGCGATCTGTGGCTTCAACTCGCTCAAGGCCCGGATGGCGGCCGTGGTGGTGCGCTTTGCGCGCATTTCCAGCAGCTTGCCGAACAGGATCAGCGTCAGGATGACCGAAGAGGCCTCGAAATAGAGATGTCCGGGCTCCTGCGGCCAGGCCATCACGGTTAGGACAAGGCTGTAGCCATAGGCCGCGGTCGTGCCGAGGACCACCAGCACGTCCATGTTGGCGCCGCCGCCGGCGAGTGCCTTGAAGGCGCCCACATAGAAGCGGCGCCCGGCCAGAACCTGTACCAGACCCGCCAGAATGGCCTGCAGCCAGCCCGGGGGCATCAGCATGACGCCGAAGGGCATTGCCACCATCGAAGCGACCATCGGGGCCGACATCAGAGCGGAGAAAATCAGCAGAAGCAGGGTCTGCCGTTCTTCGCGGCGAATGCGGGCGTCGGTTTCGTCCTGTCGGCGCTTTTCTTCCTGCCACCCGGTGGAGCGCTCGCGGGCGGTATATCCCGTCGCCTCCACCGCGGAAATGATGTCTCCGGCCGTCACGCTGCCGTCCGTCTGGACCACCGCTGTCTCCAGCGGCAGGTTGACGGTGGCGCGCAAGATGCCGGGCTTGCGGCTCAGGACTTTCTCGATGCGTGCCGAGCAGGCCGCGCAGGTCATTCCGCCGATATCGAGATGAACGAGAGGCGTGGCTCCGGGCGTCGAGGCCGGGAGTGCGTCACGCATTTTGGGGGCGGCTTGTGTCATCCGCTGATCTCCGTTGCAGGAGCCCTGTCCGGCAGGAGGGCAGGACAGGTTCCGATGGTGTCGGCAACGGGTATAGGACTTCCGGTCACTGGAAGGTCAAGGGGGCAGGGCGAGGTCAGGCCCGCCCTTCCTCGACGGCATGACAGGCGACCCCGGCGCTGCCGGTATCCCGCAGCAGGGGCAGCTCGCTTTTGCAGCGCTCGTTCGCGAGCGGACAGCGCGGATGGAAGGCGCAGCCACTCGGCGGATTGATCGGATTGGGGATCTCGCCTTCGACGGGCCGGCGAGGCGTCCCGGTCATCTCCAGGTCGGGGATCGCGGCCAGCAGCATCCGGGTGTAGGGGTGGCTTGGATTGCGGAAAAGCTCATGACTTTCAGCCACTTCGACAAGGCGGCCGAGATACATCACGCCGATGCGCTTGGCCATGTGGCGGACCACGGCGAGGTCATGGCTGATGAAAAGGTAGGTGAGCCCGAACTCGTCCTGCAGGTCGCGCATCAGGTTGAGGATCTGCGCCTGCACCGACACATCAAGCGCCGAGGTCGGCTCATCGCAGACCAGGAACTCGGGCTTTGACGCAAGCGCGCGGGCAATGCAGATACGCTGCCGCTGTCCGCCGGAGAACTCGTGCGGATACTTCGCGCCATCGCGCGGATGCAGGCGAACCAGTTCAAGCAGTTCGCCGACACGGGCGGAAATCGCCGCCTCGGAACTTTCCAGCTGGAAGGCTCGGATCGGCTCCGCGATGATCCGATCGACCCGCCAGCGCGGGTTGAGGCTCGCGTACGGGTCCTGGAAGATCATCTGGATCCGCCGGCGCAGGTCGCGCATCTCCTGTCCCGACTGGCGGCGCGAGCGCATGTCGACGCCCTCGATGCGGATCTCGCCTGCGCTTGCCTCCAGCAGGCCGACGACCATCTTGGCGACGGTCGACTTGCCCGAGCCTGATTCTCCCACCAGCGCAAAGGTCTCCCCCTTCGAAATGGAGAAGGAAATGTCCTGAGCTGCCTTGAGGAAGGCTTTGGGCGTGCGCTCCAGTACCCGGTTGAGCCAGGGCTTTGAAACGTCGAACGTCCGCGAGAGCGAGCGGACCTCGACAACGGGGCCGTTATCGGCGGCGGCGCGCTGCGTGGCTGTGCTCATCGGCCTGCCCCTTCGGTTTCCAGCAGTTTCCAGCAGGCGGCGTGGCTTTCGCCGGCGGGCATCAGGTCGGGCCGTTCGACGCGACAGCGGTCCATCGTCAGCGAGCAGCGCGGATTGAAGGCGCAGCCGCTGGGAATCGAATCGAGCCGGGGCATGGATCCGGGGATCTGGGTCAGCCGGTCGTGGTCTCCGGTGAGGGAGGGAATCGCGCCCATCAGGCCGATCGTGTAGGGGTGGCTGGGAGACTTGATGACATCCTTGACCGGCCCGATCTCGGCGATGCGCCCGGAATACATCACGGCCACCCGGTCGGCGGTCTCGGCGATGACGCCCATGTCGTGAGTGATCAGCATCACCGCCGTGCCGTGGTCGCGGCACACGCGCTGCAGCAGGCGGATGATCTGCGACTGCACCGAAACGTCGAGAGCGGTGGTCGGTTCGTCGGCGATCACCAGTTCCGGCTCGGCGCACAGGGCAAGGGCGATTACGACGCGTTGGCGCATGCCTCCCGAGAACTGATGCGGATAGGCGGACAGTCGCTGTCCGGCCGCCGGAATGCCGACTTCCTCCAGCAGCGCCACCGCCCGGTCGCGCGCCTCCCGCTCGGAGACGGGCAGGTGCGTCATGATCGTTTCGATGATTTGGTCGCCGATGGTGAAGAGCGGATTGAGGCTGGTCAGCGGGTCCTGAAAGACCATGCCGATGCGCTTGCCGCGCAACTTGCGCATTGCGGCCGGCGACAGGTTGTCGATGCGCTCGCCCTTGAGGCGGATCTCGCCGCCGGCAATGCGCCCGGGTGGCTCGAGCAGGCCGATCACCGCCGTGCCGGTGATCGATTTGCCTGCGCCGGACTCGCCGACGACGCCCAGCACTTCACCCTCGCGCAGGTTGAACGAGATGCCGTCGATCGCCGTCAGCACGCCGCGACGGGTGGGGAATTCGACCCGAAGGTCCTTCACGGAAAGCAGGGGATGTCTCGTCATGATCAGCCGTCTCTGTCCGTGTTCATGTCAGCGCAGTTTCGGGTTGAGGGCATCGCGTAGCCAATCGCCCAGAAGGTTTACTGCCAGCACCAGCACGGCGAGCGCGCAGCCGGGGAACATCGCAATCCACCACTCTCCCGAGAACAGGAAGTCGTTGCCGATGCGCACCAGCGTTCCGAGCGAGGGCTGGGTGGGCGGGATGCCGACGCCGAGGAACGACAGGGTTGCCTCGGTGATGATCGCGAGGCCGAGATTGATCGTGGCGATGACCAGCACCGGCCCGATGACGTTGGGCAGCACATGCCGGATCATGATCAGGAAGGGCGGGATGCCGATCAGCCGGGCAGCCTGCACATATTCCTTGTTGCGCTCCACCAGCGTCGAGCCGCGCACCGTACGGGCGAACTGAACCCAGAAGGACAGTGCGATGGAGAAGACCAGAATCCAGAATGCGAAGCGTTCGCGGTCGAGATTGCCGAAGACGGCGCGGGCGACGCCATCGACCAGCAGCGCGATCAGGATCGCCGGGAAGGTCAGCTGCACTTCGGCCACGCGCATGATGACCGCATCGACCTTGCCGCCGACATAGCCGGCGATCAGTCCGAGCAGCACGCCGACGATTGCGGCGAAGAACACCGACAGGAAGCCGACGGCGATGGAGATGCGGGCGCCGTACAGGATGCCCGAGAACACGTCGCGGCCCTGGTCGTCGGTGCCCAGAAGATAGTTCGGATCGGAATATTCCATGCCGACCGGCGGCAACCGTGCATCGAGAATGGAGATGCTGGCGAGGTCGAACGGATTATGCGGGGCGATCCAGGGCGCAAGGGCCGCACCGAACAGGAACAAGAGCGTCACGATCGCGGAGAGGATGGTGACCTTCGACCGCAGGAAAGAGTGCATGATGTCGCTGTCGAGCATGCGCGACAGCCTGCTGCGGCCGCGCGCGTCCTGCTTGATTGCGCTCTCGTCGGTGGCATTGGTCATGATCGCCTCCTAGTGCGCTGCACGCTCGACCCGCAAGCGCGGATCGACGCGGAAATAGAGCAGGTCGACGATCAGATTGATGATCACGAACAGGAAGGCGATCAGCATCAGGTAGGCCGCCATGATCGGGATATCGACATTCTGGACCGCCTGCAGGAACAGCAGGCCCATGCCCGGCCACTGGAACACCGTTTCGGTGATGATGGCGAAGGCGATGATCGAGCCGAGCTGCAGGCCGGTGATGGTGATGACCGGGACGAGGGTGTTCTTGAGCGCGTGGCGGAAGTTGATGCTGCGCTGACGCAGGCCCCGGGCGCGGGCGAACTTGATGTAGTCGGTGCGGATCACTTCCAGCATCTCCGACCGCACCAGGCGCATGATCAGCGTCATCTGGAACAGGCCGAGCGTGATGGCGGGCAGGATCAACGCCTTGATGCCGCTCCAGGTGAGCAGACCCGTCGACCACCAGCCCAGTTGCACGACTTCGCCGCGGCCGAAACTCGGCAGCCATTGCAGGGTCACTGCGAAGACGAAGATCAGCAGGATGCCGATGAAGAAGGTGGGGAGCGAAATGCCGATCAGTGAGATCGACAGGAAGAGCTTCGACAGCCAGCTGTCCCGGTGCAGGCCCGTGTAGACGCCCATCGGGATACCGACGAGCAGGGCGAACAGGGCCGAGACCAGGGAGAGCTCCAGGGTCGCCGGCAAACGGCGCCCGACCAGTTCGGCGACGGGTTGGCGGAACTGGTAGGAGGTGCCGAAGTCGAACTGTGCCGCCTTGGTGATGAAGCGGCCGAACTGGACGAGCATCGGGTCGTTGAGGCCAAGGCGCTCGCGCAGCGCCTCGCGTTGCTCTGGCGTCGTCTCGACACCGACCATCTGGTTGACCGGGTCGCCGACGAAACGGAACAGGGTGAAGGAGATCAGGGCCACGACAAGCATGACCAGGATGGCCTGCAGGAGGCGGCGGATTGTGAAGGCGAGCATGGGGCCTCTGCGTCAGGTACCTCGACCTTCGGGTCGCAGGTTCCGGTTTCGCTCCGGCGGATCCCTTCTGTCGTCGGGCGGGATTACCGAGAAAAGGCTGCAGCCCGGCACGAAAGTCCGGGCTGCAGAACCGGCAGGGCGCCGGTGTTACTTCTTGACGACCCAGCGATAGTGGAACTGGTCGTCCGCACGCTGCACGACGTCGACGTTCTCAGCGACACCCCAGGCCAGCGCCTGCTGGTGCAGCGGGATGTGGGACACGTCCTCATGCACGATGGTGAAAGCCTGGGCGATCAGCTCGTCGCGCTTGGTCGCGTCGTTCTCGACAAGAATCTGTGCTGCCAGCTCGTCGACCTTCGGATTGCAGTAGCCGCCGAGGTTGAAGGGGCCACCCTTACCCTTGTCGTCGCGGCAACCGGTGATGTTGTGCAGCACGTTCCAGCTGTCGAAGGAACCCGGGGTCCAGCCGAGCAGGTAGAACGAGGTGTCGTAGCCGTTCGAGGCCAGCACCTTGGCGAAATACTGCGCCTTGGGCTGGGCGTTGAGATCCACCTTGATGCCGACGCGGGCAAGGAAGGAGGCAACCGCCTGGCAGATCGCCTCGTCGTTGACGTAGCGATCGTTCGGGCAGTCCATGCCGACCGAGAAACCGTCCGCATAGCCGGCCTCGGCGAGCAGAGCCTTGGAGGCCTCGGGATCATACGGGTGACGCTTGAACTCGTCCGACCGCGAGTACTGGAACGGCGAGATCAGCAGGGCGGACGGGGTCGACAGGCCGCGCATCACCTTGTCGCGGATCGCGTCCATGTCGATGGCCTGGTAGAAGGCCTTGCGGACCCGCACGTCCTTGAACGGGTTCTTGCCCTTCACGCTGGAATAGAGCAGCTCGTCGCGCTTCTGGTCGAAGCCGAGGAAGATGGTGCGCAGCTCCGGACCGGTGAGGGCCTTGGTCTGCGGGCTGTCCTCGACGCGCTTGATGTCCTGGACCGGGATCGGGAACACCATGTCGAGTTCGCCTGACAGCAGCGCCGCGACGCGGGTCGCATCGGAGCCGATCGGCGTGAACTCGACCTTGTCGATGTTGCCGGCGACCTTGTCCCACCAGTTCTCGTTCTTCTCGAACGTGGTCTTCACGCCCGGCTCATGGCTGATGAGCTTGTAGGAGCCCGTGCCGTTGGCGTGCAGCGAGGCGTAGTTCGGCGCGGTGTCGGACGCGGAGGTGACCTTCACGGCGTTGTTCGCCTCGGTCCATTCCTTGTCCATGATGTACCAGGTGTCCCACTCGTAGTGGAGAATGGGATTCGGGCCGGTCAGCACGAAGTCGACGGTGTGATCGTCGACCTTCTCGACCTTCACGTCGGCGCCGATGCGCGTTGTGAGGTCCGAGCCTTCGGAACGGATGCGCTCGGCGGAGAACACCACGTCGTCGGCCGTGAAGTCGTTGCCGTTGTGGAACTTGACGCCCTTGCGCAGGTAGAAGCGCCAGCGGGTCGGCTCAAGGATTTCCCAGCGCTCCGCCAGGCCGGGCTCGATCGTGAGGTCGGGAGCACGCCGGGTCAGACCCTCGTAGACATTGCCGAGCGTGCCAAGCGTGAAGGTCTCGTTCAGGGAGTAGGGATCGAGCTGGTTCAGGGTGCCCTGGAAGGCATAGCGGAGCGTTTCCGCCGATGCAGCCGTTCCCAGCAGCGACGTGATGAGTGCTGCCGCAGCTATTGTCGATTTGATGCGCATAGTCCCCTCATGACTTATCGTTGTCTCGGGCTCCTCCGACGCCGACCTCAACGGATGGCGCCGACCCGATGTGCCGCATTTTTGCGGATCACCAGACTGCATCTAAGCAATGTCGAAAGCGACAGTCCAGCATGCGCTGGATGCGAAAGAGAGGAATGGCGTATGACGTAACGGAATGGCCGTCCTGTCTCCGCACCGTTCCTTGCGGAACGCGCGCCAGATCCTCGCATGCAAGCGCCAGGTGCCTGTGGATTATCTGTTCGGCTCGCAGGCAGGTGTGATCCGAATTGGCAGGGGCGGGGCTCGCAGCTCCGGCGGGAAACGCGATGTCGAAGCTGTTCGGGTAGACGGGCGGGGAGCGCAAAAAAAGCGCGCGCCGTAGATGCGCGGCGCCGGGCCGCTCGGCCGAGGCTGTTCCGGCCAAGCGGTTCTTCTGGCGATCAGCGCCGGATCGGGCGCCATTTTCGACGGAATTGCGTGCCGGCGATCTAGCGGCACATGTCGGCGATCAGCCGCGAAACGAACCTGTCCGCCGCGGCGATCTCCGCCTTCTCGATGAATTCGTCCGGCTGGTGGGCCTGGTCAATGGAGCCCGGGCCGCACACGACGGCGGAAATGCCCCGTTCCTGGAACTGGCCGGCCTCTGTGCCGTAGACGACCATCTGGCGGCTGTTGTCGCCGGTCAGACGGCGGGCGAGCGCTTCGGCCGGACCGTCCTGCTCCTCGCTGAGAGCGGGGGCATAGGCGATCTTCTCCACGCTGACCCCGGTGTCCGGATGGATCGCGTGCATGCCCGGCTCGATCTGCGTGCGGATGAAGCCGTCCAACCGCTCCAGCCAGGCTTCCAGCGTGTCGCCGGGAACGGTGCGGATGTCGCAGAAGAACGAGCAGGAGCGCGAGACGATATTGGCCGCCGTGCCGCCCTCGATCACGCCGCAATGGAGCGTGGTGAAGGGCGGATCCATGGCAAGGGTGGGATCGGCGGCGCGCTGGTTTTCGCGGGTGCGATCGTCCAGCCAGGAAATGATGCGGGCAGCGTTGGCGATCGCCGAGACGCCACGATCCCACTGGCTGGAGTGAACCGAGTGGCCGCGAACCGTGACGCGGATGACCGCCGTTCCCTTGTGCGCGGTGATGACGCGCATGTTGCTGGGCTCGCCGACAACCACCATCGAGGGCTTGGGACCGCTGCGCAGCATCGAATCGATCATCGGCGGGGCACCGATGCACCCCAGTTCCTCGTCATAGGACAGGGCGATGTGGATCGGCCGAGTCAGGGGGGCGGCGACCATCTGCGGCACGGCGGCCAGTGCGACGGCGGCAAAGCCCTTCATGTCGCAGGTGCCGCGGCCATAGAGCCGACCGTCCGCCTCGCGCAGGACGAACGGGTCGCTGCTCCAGGCTTGTCCTTCGACGGGCACGACGTCGGTATGGGCCGACAGGGCGACGCCGCCGTCCTTCTGCGGGCCGATCACCGCATGAAGCGCGGCCTTGGCGCCGGTGGCGTCGGGCACGCGTTGCGATGCGATGCCATGGCCGGCGAGATAGGTTTCGACGAAGTCGATGAGATCGAGGTTGCTGTTGGAAGAGACCGTCGGAAAGGCGACGAGACGAGCAAGCATTTCCTGGGAAGAATACTGTTGCGACATGGAGAGGAAGACCTGATCAGGCGGGGGAAGAAGACGACTTGCCGAGAGTATCGACCAGGTGCGCCGGCGGGTCGAGAGCGAAAACATCGAGCGGCTCGCGTCGGCCTCTGACCGCGATCTCCGTTCTGCCCGTCAGGTCGCAGGTGTAGCCGGCAGCCTCCAGCACGGCGCTCGACACGACGAGACTGTGGCCCAGTTCCTTCGTTGCGGTCTCCAGCCGGCTGGCGATGTTGACGACATCGCCGAGCGCGGTGATGCGGCCGCTGGCACCGTTGCCGCTGACCGCGCCGATGCGGCCGAGGATCACCGGCCCGGCATGCAGGCCCATGCCGACCCGCAGCGGCGCGCTGAGCTGCGGGCCGAGTTCGACATTCAGCCGCTCGATGGTTTCCGCGATGGCACTGGTTGCTGCCAGGGCGTTACGGCACCCGGCCTGCAGACCGTCCTTCATGCCGAAGATCGCCATCACGCCGTCGCCGATGAACTTGTCGACATAGCCGCCGCAGGCTTCGATGGCGCGGGCGGTCTCGCCAAGATAGCGGTTGAGCAGGAACACGACGTCGTAGGAAAGGCGGGTTTCGGCAAGGCCCGTGAAGTTGCGCAGGTCGATGAACAAGATTGCCGCCGGCTGCTCCACGCCCCAGTGATAGGCATCGCCATCGGATCCGGCGACCCGCACAGCGCCGCTTGCCGGCACCAGGGGCTGGACCTTGAGGGGAGCTTCCGGCCGCACTTGGCAGGCGAGGCGGATGTCCTCGCCCGCGCTGATCCTGGTCAGCACCTTGGCTTCGGTGGCGGACGGGGCGGGCAACGTGTCCAGCCCGTCGAGAATGCGGGTCCGGCATGTCGAGCAGCGCGCGCGCCCACCGCAGACATCGGCATGGGGAATGCCGTTCATCTTGCTGATTTCCAGCAATGTCGGGCCGGGGGCGACCTTCACCACCCGGTCGCCCGGGTAGGTGATCTCGATTGTCTGGCGCGAGCGGCGGACAAGCGCCCTGAGGACGATGACGACGACGACCAGCGCAACCAGCGCATAAAAGCCGTTGCGCAAAATGGTGACCAGCGGATCGGACCAGGAGGTCATTTCCTGGGTCAGGGGGAACGGCGTGTTCTCCATCAGGCGCAGTCGGCGGCCCGCGTCGATCCAGCCCCAGGACGCCAATACGGGCACGAGAAGCGCTAGGGCGAACAGAAACGGCTTGAACGGTGCGTAGCCGGGCTTCAGGCGCAGCCAGAAGTGTACCCCGATCATGCCGTGCAGCCAGACCAGCAGCATCAAGACGGTCTGGTTGAAAATCAGGCCGGGCCACAGGACCGTGAGCACGTTGCGGTAGGTGTCCTCATAGCCGAAGCGATAAGCCAACCCGCCGGTGCCGATGGCATGGGGCAGCAGGAGGAAGGGTATGGAAAGCCCGAGCAGGAGCTGCGCCCACTGCCAGGCTGAAAGGCGAAGGCTGCGGCGGCGGGCGGTCTTCCACAGGGCGAGTGCGATGTGCACCAAGAGGGACGAGAGCAGTAGGATTTCGCCGGGCGGGCTGCGCCAGATGGCAAGAAATACCTGCCGTCCGGCCTCCATCGCCTCGATCGACCAGATGCCGAGCATGTGGTTGAGGAAGTGGCTGAACGCGAAGGCGAGCAGCACAAGGCCGCTGCCCAGCCTGAGCCGCTGCCGGATTCCCTGTCCGTCCGCAGACGCGGACGTCTTCTTCTGTGCCATCCAAGCCGCCGTCCGCTCGTCCCGCAGCTTGCGGGAAGGTCACGTCTTCCGGGCCCGGCCTTGACGTTGCAAGCGCCGGTCGCCCATCCTGCGGCGACCCTTGGCGATGTCTCGCCAACCCCTCCTGTCAGGAACCCTGACCATGGCCGCCATGCTCTACGGTATACCGAATTGCGACACGGTGAAGAAGGCTCGCCGTTTCCTCGACGAAAACGGCGTCGCCTACACCTTTCACGACTACAAGAAGGCCGGCGTCGACGAAGGCCTGTTGCGGTCCTTCTTCGAGGCTTTCGGATGGGAGGCCGTGGTCAACACGCGCGGCACCACCTGGCGCAAGCTGCCGGACGAAACGAAAGCCAAGGCGGCCGGTGAGGCCGGAGCGCTCACCGTGCTCATGGAGAACCCGTCAGCGATCAAGCGGCCGATCTATCACGATGGCGACCGCTGGCTGATCGGGTTCGATCCGGCGTCCTGGTCGACGCTGCGCTGACGTTCCCTGCCTCAGGCGTCGCCGTCCGGCTTCCACAGCCGGTCGAGGTCGAAGGCGTGCATGTCCTTGAGCAGATCGACGAAGCCGCGCGCGGCATGATCGAGCGAGGCTTCGCCCTTGGCAGCGTTGGCCGCAGCTGCATTGCCTACCGTTCCTGCCGGATTGAGGTCCTGGGCTTTCCAGCCGAACTGGGCCGGGCCGTGGCCGCGCAGGTGCTTGAATTCGCGCAGGAAGTCGAGCTGGGTGGAGCGGAAATCCTCCGCCTTACGCATGTCGACCAGATCCGGGCGCAGATACAGCATCAGCGATGTCTCGACATCACCGCCATGGATGCCGTAGGTGAATTCCTCGTCCGGGAAGATGCCGTGCGGCTGACCGAAACGTGACCAGCCGGTCGCGGTGACCAGCATGTCGTGCTTCACACGCAGCTCGCGGGCAACGATGTCGATCAAGGGCACGTTGCCGCCATGCGAGGTGACCAGGACCAGCTTGCGCACGCCGGCGCGAAATACGCTCTCGCCGATCTCGACCCAGGCACGGGTCGCCGTTTCCCACGACAGCGTCAGCGTGCCCGGCGAGGAGATGTGCTCGTTGGACTTGCCGACGGCCTGAACGGGCAGGAACGTTGCCGGCACGTCGCGCGGCAAAAGTTCCAGCACCCGCGAGATCTGGCCCTCGGCAATACAGGTGTCGGTGAACACAGGCAGGTGAGGGCCGTGCTGCTCGATCGCCGCCACGGGCAGCACCGCGACCCACGACGAGGTGTCGGCGTTGGCAAAGTCGAAGGCGGTCATCTCGTGCCAGAAGCGGCGGGGCAGGTCGGTCATGTTTTGCAGCTCTCGTTGGCGTTGCGGCCTCTTCTTGCGAAGTCAGGGCCGAAGGCGAAAAGGACCGGGCGGGGAGCCCGGCCTCCTGTGATGTGGGCCTGCGGAGCCGGTCGTCAAAGTGCTTCCAGGAAGCGCTTTGCAGCAGCGCCGTGCTCGGCGCGCAGGCGTTCGATGTCCATGTGCACGGGGCGAGCGTCGATCACTTTCCAGTCTCCGGCCACCATCACTCGGTTCGCGCTGTGGGCGCCGCACAGGATCAGCGCGGCAAGCGGGTCGCCGGCACCGGAAAAGCGAAGCTCGTCGAGCCGGTAAAAGGCAAGGTCCGCCTGCTTGCCGACGGCGATGGCGCCCAGGTCCTTGCGGCCGAGGCAGCGCGCCGATCCTTCCGTCGCCCAGCGGTAGGTGTCGAGATGGGTTACCGAGGCCGCGTCGTAGGTCAGTCGGTTGATCATCAGGGCGTGGCGCAGGCTTTCCATTAGGTTGGAATTGTCGTTGGAGGCCGAGCCGTCGACGCCGAGGCCCACCGGACAGCCCGCCGCTTCCAGCTCCTTCGTCCGACACTGACCGGAGGCCAGCGTCATGTTGGACGTCGGGCAATGGCAGACGCCGACGCAAGCATGGCCAAGGCGCCGGACCTCGTCATCGTTGAAATGGATGCCGTGGGCCAGCCAGACACGCTCGTTGAGCCATCCGCATTCCTCGAGATAGTCGACGGGGCGGCACTGGAAATGGTGCAGGCAGTAATCGTCCTCGTCGATGGTCTCGCCGAGATGCGTGTGCAGGCGACAGTCGAAGCGCTCGGCCAGCGTGACGCTCTCGCGCATCAACCGCTTGGTGACGGTGAAGGGGGCGCAAGGGGCAAGAGCCACCTGGATCATCGCGCCTTCTGACGTGTCGTGATAGCGCGACAGCACCCGCTCGCAGTCGGCAAGGATCGTGTCCTCGTCCTGCACGGCCGTGTCGGGGGGCAGGCCGCCATCCTTCTGGCTGAGATTCATCGAGCCGCGCGTCACCGTCATGCGGATGCCGAGACGCGTTGCCTCTTCCACCTGGATATCCATCGCGTTCTCGAGCCCGGCGGGAAAGAGATAGTGATGGTCCGAGGCGGCGGTGCAGCCTGACATCAGCAACTCGGTGAGGGCGAGACGCGTGCCGAGTCGGAAGGTCTCCGGCGTGACATTTCTGGCCCAGATCGGGTAGAGCGCCTGGAGCCAGGGAAACAGCTCCTTGTTGATGGCGCTGGGATGGGCCCGGGTCAGCGTCTGGAAGAAATGGTGGTGGGTGTTGATGAGCCCGGGAATGACCACTTCGGAAGAGGCGTCATAGGTGGTGTCCACCGGGCTTGACGGCTCCTGCCCGGCCGGCACGCATTCGGCGATGCGTCCGTCCTGCACCACGATGCCGCGGGCGGCATTGTCGGCAAGGATTGCGAGCGGGTCCTTGATCCACATGCGCATGAAGGTGCGTCCTGTTGTCGGGTCGACCTGCAGGCTTGGATAGCGACCCGAGGCCGCCCGAGTTCCGCACAGGGAAAGGTTGCATGATCGGCGCCGGCTTGCGAAGCGCGGGCGCGGAACCGACCCTAGCAGAGGGGGGAAAGACCCGGCAACGGGCTCCTTCAGCGGGCGGAGCGAATCACGCCTGCGGAGCGGCAGCGATCACTTCCACCTCGACCACGAATTCGGGTCTGGCGAAGCCCGAGACGATCATCAGCGTGGAGGCGGGCGGGGGCGAGCCGGTGAACTCGTCGCGCGTCTTCATGTAGCCGGGAAGATGTTCGCGGCCCGTCACATAGGCGTTGATCCTCACAATGTCCGAAAGGTCCATTCCGGCGGCCCCAAGGATGCGGCGGATGTTCTCGAAGCACAGGCGGGTCTGGCCTTCCACATCGGCCGGCACATCGCCTTGCGAATCGATGCCGAGCTGGCCTGAGCAGACGACCAGGCGGTGCCCGGCCGGCACCTCTATCGCGTGGCTGTAGCGGGCAAACGGCGGGGCCATGTCGGCGGGCGTGATCGCTGTTTTCATGCGGGTCTCCGTACGGTGCCTGTCCTGACTGGGCGCGCCTGCAGCCGGTTGTGTCAGGGAAAGGCGGGCGGGTGTTGGATGCAAGGCTAGCCGGATCGGGGGGCGCCGGGAAAGGTCCTGTCGCATTCCGGTCGCGCGGACGTGCTGAAATTTCCGGCGCAATCGAAGGGTGCGATGCTGCTTTTTTGTGCGGACAAGCTGGGTTAGTGTGGCGCGTCGATGTCATGAAGCGCTTCTGAAGGGGATGTAACTGGTCGCTTTTGCCATTGTCCCTTCGGCGCAGGTTCCAGAAACGGTTCCGGCCCTTGCAGGACTGTCAGAATTGACTGGTACCCTTGGGCGTATGGCACGTCGATTGCTGTGCTGAGAGGAGATGGCTGCAATTTGAGCGTGGCCGATCCTCGATGGCCGATCATACTCGATCGGCTGTGGCGTTTCCCGCTCCGCGAGCGCGGATCGCCCTAAAACAAGAACGGGACGGACGGCCCGTAAAGGCCGAAGCGAGTTTGAAGCATTTCTGGAGGCGAACAGCATCATGCGGACAGTTTCGAAGGGCGCCCTGCTTGGGGGCGCGGCACTTGCGCTTGTTTCGGTTTCGGCGGGCGCGTCGCTTGCCCAGGAGGCGGTGACGTTCGGCACCAACTGGCTCGCCCAGGCTGAGCATGGCGGCTACTACCAGGCCGTTGCCGACGGCACCTACAAGGCTTGCGGTCTCGACGTCACCATCGTGCCGGGCGGTCCGCAGGTGAACAACCGGGCACTCATGCTGGCCGGCAAGATCGACTTCCTGATGGGCGGCAACATGCTGCAGACCTTCTTCGCCGTGCGCGAGGACATTCCGGTCGTCGTGGTGGCCGCGGACTTCCAGAAAGAGCCGCAGGTGATCATCACCCATCCCGGCAAGTATGAGAGCTTCGAGGCGATGGCCGGCACCGCGCCGCTGCTGATCGGCGACAACGGCTTTGCCTCCTACTACCAGTGGATGATCTCCGAGTTCGGCTTCACCGTCGAGCAGCGCCGCCCCTACACGTTCAACCCGGCGCCGTTCCTTGCGGATCCGGCGGCCGGCCAGCAGGGCTACGTGACATCCGAGCCCTACGCGGTCGAGCGCGAAGGCGGGTTCGTTCCCGACATCTACCTGATCGCCGACTACGGCTTCAGCACCTACGCGACGACGGTCGAGACGATGGCCGACACGGTCGCCAACCGGCCCGAGGTCGTGAAGTGCTTCGTCGAAGGCTCGGCCATCGGCTGGAACAACTACCTGTACGGCGACAACTCCGCCGCGAACGATGCGATCAAGGCTGCCAATCCGGAAATGACCGACGAGCAGATCGCCTTCTCCATCGACAAGATGAAGGAGTACGGCATCGTCGATTCCGGCGATTCCGAGACGATGGGCATCGGTGCGATGACCGACGAGCGGATGACCGACTTCTACCAGAAGATGGTCAAGGCCGGCGTCATCGAGGACGGGCTCGACATCAAGAAGACCTACACGCTCGAGTTCGTGAACAAGGGCGTCGGCCTCGACCTGAAGAAGAAGCTGACGGGGAACTGAACGGCCTTGTCCAGTTGCACAGCGATCCGGTCGGTCCGGCCGGCACCAGAGGGAGGCGCGCGATGAGCGCCTCCCCGATCATCACGGCGGGGGGCGCGGTCGCCCCCCGTACCCCCATCGTCTCGCTGCAACGGGTGTCGAAGACCTTCGCCAACGCCACAGTGGCGTTGAAGGACATGACGCTCGACATCAACAGCGGCGAGTTCGTCAGCCTTCTTGGTCCCTCTGGCTGCGGCAAGTCGACGGCGCTGCGCATCATCGCCGGGCTGTCGAGCCCGACGGCGGGTCGGCTCATGTGGCCGGACGAGCGGCCCGGTGCGCACGATCACGCCATCAGCTTCGTCTTCCAGGAGCCGACCCTGATGCCTTGGGCGACGGTGTTCGACAACGTGCACCTGCCGCTCAAGCTGAAGGGCAAGTCCGCCGACGCCTCGCGCACGGCCGTGATGGAGGCGCTGGAAATGGTGGGGCTGGAGCGCTTCGCGACCAGCTATCCGCGGGAACTGTCCGGCGGCATGAAGATGCGCGTTTCCATCGCTCGGGCGCTGGTCACGAAACCCCGTCTTCTGCTGATGGACGAGCCTTTTGCGGCGCTCGACGAGATCACTCGCTTCCGCCTCAACAACGACTTGCTGCGCCTGTGGCAGGAGTTCGGCTGGACGGTGATCTTTGTAACCCACTCGGTGTTCGAGAGCGTCTATCTGTCCAACCGGATCGTCGTCATGGCTGCCCGGCCCGGACGCGTCGTTGCCGATCTTGCCGTGGATGCGCCCTATCCGCGGGACGAGACGTTCCGGACCTCGCATGTCTACTCGGATTACTGCCGCAGCGCGTCGGAGGCGTTGCAGGCCGCGATGGCCGCCGAGGGTGACAACAACCACTGAGTTGCGGTGCCGGGTCGAGGCGACCTGAGCCGCTTTTTCGCCGAACAGCCAGAGGACGACCGCATGACGGCCAACCTGGACACGACCGCAAGCCCGAGCGTCGAGGCGGCCGCGCCCGTCGACCCGGCGGAACAGCGCAAGGCGCGCCGCGAGCGTATCGACCGGACCGCCCGCTGGCTGCTGCCGGTGGTGGTGATGATCGCGACCATCGCCCTGTGGCAATGGTATGTCGTTGCCTTCAAGGTGCCCCACTACATCCTGCCGGGTCCGGACCGGGTGGTGCAGGCGCTGATCGCCGACTGGTCGATGTTGTGGCCGGCCCTGCTGATCACCATCGCGATCACCCTGGGGGCGCTGGTCATCGCTACCGTCGGCGGTGTCGGCCTGGCGGTGCTCTTCGCCCAGTCGAAATGGGTGGAGATGTCTTTCTTTCCCTATGCGGTGATCCTGCAGGTGACCCCGGTCATCGTGATCGCACCGCTGATCTTCATCTATGTTCCCTCGAAGATCGCGGGCCTTTTGATCTGCGCGTGGATCGTTGCGTTCTTCCCGATCCTGTCGAACACGACGCTCGGGCTGAACTCCGCCGATCACAATCTGCGCAACCTGTTCCAGCTTTATGGTGCCACCCGCTGGCAGACGCTGCGCTATCTCCGCCTGCCGGCGGCGCTGCCCTATTTCCTCGGCGGGTTGAAGATCGCCGGGGGACTGTCGCTGATCGGTGCCATCGTGGCGGAGTTCGTCGCCGGCACCGGCGGCCTCGGCTCGGGCCTTGCCTTCAAGATCCTGGAGGCGAGCTACCGGCTGAACATCCCGCGCATGTTCGCCGCCATCCTGCTCATCTCGGTCACCGGCATCATCATCTTCGCCAGCTTGAGCGTGCTGTCGCATCTTCTTTTGCGCCACTGGCACGAAAGCGCGATCAAGCGGGACTCCTGATCTCATGACACATGCCGTGCCCGAAATTCCCGCAACCGGCAGGGTCCTGCTGGCCAACGCCACCGTGCCGAGCGCCGTCACCAGCGGCACGCTGAACCATATCGGCGATGGTCTCGGCCGCGCGGACATCCTGATCGAGCACGGCGAGATCGCCGCCATCGCGCCGCCGGGACTGCTGGACGAGCGGGACAGAATGGCGGTGGTCGAGCTCGACGGCGGACTGGTGCTGCCGGGTTTCGTCGACATGCACACGCATCTCGACAAGGGCCATATCTGGCCGCGCCGGCCCAATCCGGACGGCACCTTTCCCGGCGCGCTGGAAGCGGTGTCGGCAGATCGGCCGGCCCGCTGGTCGGCAGCGGATCTGCGGCGGCGCATGGACTTCGCCCTGCGCTGCGCCCATGCCCACGGCACGGTGATGATCCGCACGCATCTCGACAGCATTCCGCCGCAGGACGAGATCAGCTGGCCGCTTTTCGCCGAGATCCGGCAGGAATGGATGGACCGGATAGAGCTGCAGGCGTCCGCCCTCTATGGGGTCGAGAGCCTTCTGATCCCTGGCTTTCTCGACCGGATCGCCGACACGGTGAAGAAAACCGGAGGCACGCTCGGCGCCGTCACCTACATGATCGAGGGGCTAGAGGGGCATATCGACGCCCTGTTTCGCGCTGCGTCCGAGCGCGGTCTCGACCTCGACTTCCATGTCGACGAGACCGCGGACCCGCAGGCGCGCTCGCTGGCGCTGATTGCCGAGGGCGCGCTTCGCAACCGCTTCGAGGGACGGATCGTCTGCGGCCATTGCTGTTCTCTGGCCCGGCAGGACGCTGATGAGGCCGACCGCACGCTGGACCTCGTGGCAGAGGCGGGGATCGGCGTGGTGTCGCTGCCGCTCTGCAACATGTATCTGATGGACCGGCAGGCCGGGCGGACACCGCGTTGGCGCGGCGTGACGCTGCTGCACGAGATGAAGGCGCGGGGCATCCCTGTTGCGGTAGCCTCCGACAACACGCGCGATCCCTTCTATGCCTATGGCGACCTCGACATGGTCGAGGTGTTCACCCAGGCGACGCGCATCCTCCATCTCGACCATCCCGCCGACGACTGGATCCGCACGGTGACGACGACACCGGCGAGCCTGCTCGGCGATCCGACGCGCGGGCGGATCGATGCGGGGCTGGCCGCTGATCTCGTGCTTTTCCGGGCCCGCAACTGGAACGAACTCTGCGCGCGGCCGTCCGGACCGCGCCGGGTCATGCGCGCCGGCATTGCTCTTGAGCGCACACTGCCCGACTATCGCGAACTCGACGATCTGATGGAGCCTTGAATCATGCATGACATCGCCGCGCTCAAGACCGCCCTGGAGGGTCTGGCGATCGAGGACAATCCGCAGATCGTGCGGCAGAAGAGCCGCGACTTCTTCTGGTATTCGCCCGTTCTCAAGCGCCAGCTCGAGGACGTTACCGCCGACATCGTCGTCAGTGCCCGCAGCCAGGAGGATGTCATCCGCGTCCTGAAGGCCTGCTACGAGTTGAATATTCCGGTGACGACGCGCGGCGCCGGGACCGGCAATTACGGCCAGGCAATGCCGCTGTCCGGCGGCGTCGTGCTCAGCCTTGCCGAGATGAACCAGGTGCTGGAGACCGGTCGCGGTTTCGTGCGGGCCGAGGCCGGCGCGATCATGTACGCCATCGACGAGGCCGTACGTCCCACGGGTCAGGAACTGCGGATGCACCCGTCCACCTACCGGACGGCAACCATCGGCGGCTTCATTGCCGGCGGGTCCGGCGGCGTCGGATCGATCAACTGGGGCGGACTGCGGGACTTCGGCAACATCATCTCGCTGAAGGTGGTGACGATGGAGGCCGAGCCGCGACTGCTGACGCTGTCCGGCGAGGACATGCACAAGGTCAGCCATGCCTACGGCACCAATGGCATCATCACCGAAGTCACCGTGCCGCTGACGGCGGCCTACGACTGGGTCGACGTTCTCGTCGGCTTCGACGATTTCGCAGGCGCGGCACGCTACGCCGACGCGATTGCCAATCAGGACGGCATCCTGACCAAGGAGATCGCGCCGATCGCCGCACCGCTGCCACACGACTACTTCCTGCGGCACCGCAAGTTCCTGCGGTCAGACCAGTCCGTGTGCGCGCTCATGGTGGCGCCCTTCGCGATGGATGCGTTCGATGCCTTCACCCGGCGCCAGAAAGGGGCGGACGTCGTCTACCGCTCGGACTTGGCGAGCGAGGAGGAGAGCAAGGGACTGCCGCCGGTCTATGAGCTGACCTGGAACCACACGACGCTGCGCGGTCTCAGGGTCGACCCGACCATCACCTACCTGCAGGTGCTCTATCCCTTCCCCGACCATGTGCAGAAGGCGGTGAAGCTTTCGGAGATGCTCGGCGACGAGGTGCCGGGCCACCTGGAATTCGTCCGTTTCGACGGCAAGATCACCTGCTTCGGCCTGCCGGTGGTGCGCTACACGACCGAGGAGCGTCTCAACGAGATCATCCGCATCCACGAGGATCTCGGCTGCCCGATCTTCAATCCGCATCGCTACACGCTGGAAGAGGGCGGCATGAAGCAGACCGATGCGGTCCAGCTCGCCTTCAAGGGCGAGGCCGACCCCAAGGGCCTGCTCAATCCGGGCAAGATGATCGCCTGGGAGAACCCGGACTTCGACTTCTCGGCCGAGCAGACCTTCCTGTTCCCCGGTCTGGCGCGATAGGTCGTCAGCCTTGCGCGTGCTCCTCATCCATGCGCATCCGGTGGAGGAAAGCTTCTCCACCGCGCTGAAGAACGAAGTCTTGCGAGTGCTCGTGGCGGCGGGCCATTCGGTCGAGGAATGCGATCTCTACGCCAGGGGCTTCGACCCGGTGCTCAGCCGGGAAGAGCGGCTCGCCTATCACGACGTCGAACGCAATCGCGAACCGGTGGCGGAGTATGTCGAGCAGTTGATGCGGGCGGAGGCGATCGTCCTTGTCTATCCGGTCTGGAACTTCGGCTTCCCGGCGATCCTGAAGGGCTATTTCGACCGCGTCTTCCTGCCCGGGGTTTCCTTCCGCATGCGTGACGGCAAGGTCGTGCCAAATCTCCAGCACATCCGCCGGCTCGTCGCGGTGACCACCTATGGCGGCAGCCGGCTTCGCGCCTGCCTCGTCGGGGATCCGCCGCGCAAGCTGGTCCGCCGGGTGCTGCGGGCGCTCATCGCGCCGACCGGGCGGCTGTCCTATCTGGCGCTCTATGACATGAACCGGATCGACGAGGCCGGGCGCAAGGCCTTCGTCGCGCGCGTGACTGCAGAACTTAAGAGGCTTTGATGCGCGTCCTGGTGATCTTCTGCCATCCTGCCTCGGACAGCTTTTCCGCGTCCCTTTGCCGGACGGTGATGGAAACGCTCAGCGCCGCCGGCCACGAGACGCGGCTTACCGATCTTTATGCCCGCGGCTTCGATCCCGTGATGCAGGAGGGCGAGTGGCGGCGCTATGCGGATCCGGCGGTCAACCGGGACCCGGTCGCCGAACATGTCGACGACATCCTGTGGGCGGAGGCGCTGGTCTTCGTCTACCCGACCTGGTGGTACGGGCTTCCTGCGATGCTCAAGGGATATCTGGACCGGGTCTGGATCCCCCATGTCACCTTCGATATCCCGACCGAGACCACCGGCACGCGGCCACGCATGCAGCATATCCGCAAGATCGCGGTGGTCACGACCTGCGGCGCGTCCTGGCTGATCTCCAAGATAATCGGCGAGCCGGGTCGCAAGACCGTGTTGCGCGGCATCCGGGCGCTTTGCCATCCGCGCTGCCGTGTCCGCTATCTTGCCCACTACAAGATGGATACCTCCACGGATGACAGCCGCAGGCGCTATCTTGAAAAAGTGAAACGCAAGCTCGCGCGGTGGTGAGCCGTCTTTCCTGTCCGCTCCAATGCCCGGCCGCCTGACCGCGATTTCGCCGTGACGGCGAATCCCTTTTGATTCCTTGCCGTTCCGGACGCATTATGCGTGGCAGGACATCATGTCCGGGGATTGGCTGTGAAGCGTGGACGCGATTTTCGTTCGCTGTCATCAAGCTTTCATTTGCCGGCATTAGAAGGCGGGACATGGCGTTCAATTACAAAAAGAGCGTGACGTTTCGCCTGGCTCAAACGGCCAAGGCCCATCGTTCGCGCGCAGGCATCCACCTCTCCCGGATCGGGCTTCATCCGGGTCAGGAAGCCGTGCTCAAGGTCCTGTCGGAAGATGACGGCCAGACCATGAGCCAGCTCGCGGCTGTACTTTCGGTGCAGCCGCCGACCATCACCAAGATGGTGACCCGCCTTTCGGCGCAGGGCTTCCTGCGCCGCGCGGCCTCCGAAACCGACGGGCGCCTTGCCCGGGTCTTTCTCACCGACGAGGGCCGGGCGCTGGTCGAGACCGTCGACCGCTCCTGGAAGCGGCTGGAGCGCGAGGCGCTTGCAGGTCTCGACGAGAAGGACCGAAAGAAGCTGCGCAAGCTTCTGCGTCAGGTCGAGAAGAACCTCGGATCGCGGACCGTCGATGAGGTCGATCTCGAGGTCGATGACGCCGAGTAGGCCGGTCTTTCGACTGTTTTTCGAAGAATTTGCGGAGCGCTCCCCGGTGCGCTTCGCATCTTTGCGCGTTCGCCCTGCGCAGGGCGGTGGTCCGGGTTGCTCCCAGCGCATAGCCGGTGTGCATTTCCGCGACATGACAAGTCGCAACATTCCCTGATCTACTCTAATTAATAGGACAAATGCACGATTCCGGTCGTGACCGATGGAGTGCGTCGACCTGCCGACGCCTGTCGGCAGACGAGTGAGGGTAGATCTTGGATTCCCTGCAACGGGCGGTCAGCGGCTGGCGCCAGCTCATTCCGGAGCGTTTCGTCGGCATTGCGCTGATCTGTTTCGCGTTCCTGTGCTTTTCCTGCCTCGATACGACAGCGAAGTATCTCGGCCGGTATCTGCCGACCGAGCAGGTCGTGTGGATGCGGTTCATGACGCATATCTTCTACGGCATCTTGCTGTTCCGTCTCTGGCGTACGCCGCAGGTGCTGCACACGCGCCGCTGGGGGCTGCAGATCCTGCGTGCGCTCTGCCTGCTGGGCTCGACGGCGTTCAACTTCTTCGCGATCCGCTACATGCAGCTGGCCGAAACGGTTTCGATCATGTTCGCGACGCCCTTCGTCGTGACCGCTCTGGCCGGGCCGCTGCTCAACGAGTGGGCCGGCATGCGCCGCTGGATGGCGATCATCGTCGGCTTCATCGGCATTCTGGTCGTCACCCGGCCGGGATTTGGAGAGATGCACTGGGCAGCGCTTCTCTCGGTCTGCTCGATGCTCTGCTATGCGATCTACGTGCTGACCACGCGGATGCTGACGCAGACGGATTCACCGGTCGGAATGCTGATGATCTCGGCAATCGTTGCAGCCACCGCGATAGCGCCTTTCGGCATTTCCGCCTGGCAGATGCCGTCCAGTGCCTGGCATTGGGTGCTGCTGCTGGCGACCGGCGCGCTGGGCGGTATCGGCCATTTCGCGCTGATCCGTGCGCATGTGCTGGCGCCCGCCCCGGTGCTGGCGCCTTTCATGTATACGCAGATCCTGTGGATGGTGGCGCTCGGCTATCTGGTCTTCGCCGACGTTCCGACCGTCTACACGGTGATTGGCGCGGCCATCGTCACTGCCTCGGGTCTCTACATCCTCTACCGTGAGCGCAAGATCTCGCATGCCGAGGTGGCGGCCGAGGCTGCATCGCAGGGACGGGGGTAGGTTCGCCTTGTGTGCCATGGTGCGATGGGCGATCTTTCAATCGATTAGGGTCGCGGACACGCGATCCGGCGCGAGGGGCGCATCGTGAGCGACAGATCTTCCCCGAACCGGGGTCGTCCCGAAAGGCCCGCGGGCGAGGCTGGATCCGGCCTTTCCGAAGGCCCGTCCGCGCGCGGATCCTCGCGCAGCGCCCATCGCCGCATCACGCTCGGCGACATGGCCGCCGAACTTCAGGTCTCGACGGCGACCGTGTCGCTTGCCTTGCGCAACTCGCCGCTGGTCGCCGCTGAAACGCGCGAGCGGATCAAGGCGCATGCACGCAGCGTCGGGTACATCTACAACCGGTCGGCGGCTGCCTTGCGTACGGCACGCTCGAACATGGTCGGCATTGCCGTCCACGATATCCTCAATCCCTATTTCGCCGAGATTTTCCGGGCGTTGGAGGACGAGCTGGGGCGGGAACAGCAGGTCGTCCTGATCTGCAATCACCGCGACGACGTGCGGCGCCAGCGCAGTTTCGTCGATAGCCTCTTGCAACACCGCATAGATGGCCTGCTTCTGTGCGCCTCGGTCGACACGACCGCGGAGGAAATCAATCAGCTGGTCGAGACCGGCATTCCCGTGACGCTGATCTGCCGGGACGTGGACGGCGCGCGCGCGCCGGTGGTGCGCGGCGATGACGTTGCCGGAGGGCGGATGCTGACCGAGCACCTGATCGCGCAGGGGCACAAACACATCGCCATGGTCGGCGGCAGGCGCCGCAGTTCGGCCGGACGCGACCGCAATCTCGGCTGGCGCCAGGCACTGGAAGCGGCCGGCCTCGACCCTGCCGCCCAGGTCGACATCCCCGAACTGATGACGCAAGCGGATGGGCGCCAGGCCGTGCCGGCGCTGCTTGCCGCAAATCCGCGACCGACGGCCGTCTTCGGCTTCAACGATCTTATTTCCTTCGGGCTGATCGATGCATTGAAGCGCACCGGGGTGGCGCCGGGGGATGGCATGGCCGTCGGCGGCTATGACGATACCGACGGGGCTGCGGGCGGCTCGCCGTCTTTGACGTCCGTCTGCAACAATCCAGAGCGCATCGGCCGCGAGGCGGCGGAACTGATCCTGCGCCAGATCGGCGGAGAAACGGTCAGCGACGAGCGTCGCATGATCGCGCCGTCCCTCAACATCCGCGAGAGCACTCCGCCGCCGGGAGGCGGTCAAACGGGGTGACGATCCGCAACATTTCATTCGATCTGAAAGGGAGAGAGACATAATGGCCTTGGCTGAAATCCTGATGCTCGGGCGCATGCTGCCGCTGGTGGAGACGAGCCTGGACAAGCAGTTCACGGTCCACCGCGCGACGGCTGCGGATGTGGCCGCGTTGCCGGCCGATCTCTGCGCAAGGGTGCAGGCGGTGGCGGGTGGTCCGCATATCCCGGTCAATGCCGCACTTATCGACCGCCTGCCGTCGCTGGAGATCGTTGCCAATTTCGGCGTCGGTTACGATTCCGTCGATGCCCGCTACTGCGCGACGAAGGGGATCTGCGTCACCAACACGCCTGATGTGTTGAGCGAGGAAGTCGCCGATACCGCGATGGGCTTGCTGCTGATGGCAGCGCGCGAGTTGCCGGCCGCCGAGCGCTACCTGCGCGCCGGCCAGTGGGTGGCCAAGGGACCGTTCCCGCTGACCCGCGCGACGCTGCGTGGCCGCAAGCTCGGCATTCTCGGTCTCGGCCGTATCGGCAAGGCGATTGCAAGGCGCGCAGAGGCCTTTGGTCTCGAGATCCACTATCATGGACGCTCCCGCCAGCCGGACGTCGCCTATCGCTATCACGAGACGCTGCTGGGCATGGCCGAGGCCTGCGACACGCTGATGGTGGTGGCGCCGGGCGGGGCCTCCACCAAGGGCATCGTCAATGCCGAGGTGCTGCAGGCGCTGGGGCCGGAGGGCATCGTCGTCAATGTCGGCCGCGGAACGGTGATCGACGAGCCGGCGCTGGTGAAGGCCTTGCAGGACGGGACGATCCTGTCCGCCGGTCTCGATGTCTTCGAGGACGAGCCGCGGGTGCCGCAGGCGCTCATCGACTTGGAGCACGTGGTTCTGCTCCCGCATGTCGGGTCGGCGTCGCAGCACACCCGCAACGCGATGGGCCAGCTCGTCGTCGACAACCTGCTGTGCTGGTTCCAGAACGGGAAGCCGGTCACCCCGGTTGCCGAGACGCCTTTCGTGCGAAAGGTCTGAACAAGCTTAACGAAGCGTTAATGGGTTCAGCCGATCCTGTTCCGATTGCAGTTGGATGACGATGTTACGAGCGGTTGAGGCCGTTCCTTCGTCGTTCGCTGCCGGACCGGGGTGCGCATCGCGCGCCTTGCAGGAGCAGGAACGGGATCATGGCGCTTCACATGCAACGGATCGGCGTTCTCGTCGCCGTCACGCTGTTCTCGCTGGTGTTCTTCGGCACCGGCTTCACGGGCGCTCAGCCGGTCGAGGCGCGCGTCGCAGGTCACTGGCAGCTCATCGACGAGGTGTCCGGGACGGTTTGCCGGCTGGATCTCAAGGCTGAGGTTGCCGGCGGCATCTTTCCGCAGGATGCGTTTCGCGCCGACATGAGCGCCTGCACGAGCCCGGCGGGCGGCGAACTGCCGCAGCTGGGCTGGCGTGTGCCGCCGGAGGGCGGCATCGAGTTCGTGCTGGAAAACGGCAGCGTGCTTGCCGCCTTCGACGTTGGCGAGAGCGAGGGGCTTGCCTCGGTGGCGCCTGCCGGCGCCTTCCTGCTTCTCGTGCCCGAGCAGGCAATCGCGCTGTCGGCTCTCATTCCGACAGCGCGCTGATCCGAAGCCCGGAAACCTACTTGGCCTTGTTGGACAGGAACTCGCCCATGCGCTCCAGCGCGCGGGCGATGTTCTCTGCCGAATTGGCGTAGGACAGGCGGATATAACCTTCGCCGAGAATACCGAAATCCGGCCCGCCGATGGTGGCGACGCCGGTTTCCTCCAGCAGGGCGCTTGCCAAGGGCTTCGCCTTCCAGCCGGTCGCGGAGATGTTGGGGAAGGCGTAGAAGGCGCCCATTGGCGTGCGTGCGCTGACGCCGGGCAGGGCGTTCAGCCCGTCCACCACCAGCTTCCGGCGCTTGTCGAACTCCCGCATCATGTCGGCGACCGCATCCTGCGGGCCTTCCAGCGCGGCAAGGCCGGCATACTGGGCCGGTGCGTTGACGCAGGACCAGCAGTTGACGGCGAGCTTGCGTGCCTTGTCGATCAGCGCTTGCGGCCAGACCGCATAGCCCATGCGCCAACCGGTCATGGCATAGGTCTTGGACCAGCCGTCGAGCAGGATCAGCCGGTCGCGGATCGCCTCGAACTCCAGCAGCGAGGTGTGGACCGCCCCGTCATAGGTCATCTGGCCGTAGATCTCGTCCGACAGGATGGCGATGTCGGGACGTGCGGCAAGGCCGGCCACCAGCTTTTCGATCTCGGCGCGCGGCGTCACGCCGCCGGTCGGGTTGGCGGGCGAGTTGAGAATGATCAGGCGGGTATTCGGTGTCAGCAGGCCGAGCGTTTCCTCTGCGGAGAAGGCGAAATCGTTCTCCTCGCGGATCGGCACGGGCACCGGCGTCGCGCCGGTGAACTCGATCATCGACCGGTAGATGGGGAAACCGGGATCCGGATAGAGAATTTCCGCACCCGGCTCGCCGAACATGAGGATCGCCATGAACATGGTGACCTTGCCGCCCGGCACGACGACGACCCTGTCGGGATCGACCGCAACGCCCGCGCGCTTCTCGATGTCCGCTGCAACGCCTTCGCGCAGGGGCAGGATACCGGTTGCCGGTGTGTAGCCGTGATGGCCGTCGCGCAGCGCCTTCACCGCCGCCTCGACAATGTGGTCGGGCGTGCGGAAATCGGGTTGGCCGATGCCGAGATTGATGATGTCCTTGCCGGTACGGGCAAGCTCGGTGGCGCGCGCCAGAACGGCGAAGGCGTTCTCCTCGCCGATCCTGTTGAAGCCTTCGATGGTTTTCAGCATGGTTCCTCCCGGGACCGGGCAGGCGATCTCGTCCGCACGGTGTGTCATGGTAGAGTCATTGAGGCCCTTGATATCGCGGGCTTACGCCCCTTGGAAGGGGACTGGTGTCCTGGGCCGCAAGGGGCATCTCCCCCTGCACTTTCCGGAGCGGTTGTTGTGAGCGACGTTGTGCATCTCGATACTCCCGTCGGACCGCTCGAGATCGAGGCGGCACACGATGCCATCGTGCGCGTCGGCTGGGGCCGCCGGCGCGATCCGTCTCCCACGCCGCTGCTGGAGGAGGCGCTCGACCAGCTGCGGCGCTATTTCGCCGGTGACCTGACGCGTTTCGACCTGCCTTTGGCGCCGGCCGGCAACGAGTTCCAGCAGTCGGTGTTTCGCGAGCTGCTGGCCATTCCCTACGGCGAAACGCGCACTTATGGCGACCTTGCCGCCCGGCTTTCCACCTTTGGCCAGCCCATCGGCCAGGCTTGCGGGGCCAACCCGATCCCGGTGATCATCCCCTGTCATCGGGTGCTGTCGGCCGGCGGCCTCGGCGGATATTCGGGGGAAGGAAGCAGCGAGACAAAGATCGCGCTGCTGAAGCTCGAGGGCGGCTTTCCGTTCCTGCTCTAGATCCCGGTGCCCCGTCTCGCGCGCCACATTTTGCCAAGGCGCGGAAAATTCGGTACTGCGATGGGTAACGCACCCCATATTCACGGGAAAGCGCGGCAGGCGATCCACGCCGGGCCGCGCCCAAGTCAGATACAGGCAAGGCCATGACCCTATCCCAGGACAGCAAGATCCCCGTCACCGTGCTGACGGGCTATCTCGGCGCCGGCAAGACGACGCTGCTCAACCGCATCCTCAGCGAGAACCACGGCACCCGCTATGCGGTGATCGTCAACGAGTTCGGCGAGATCGGCATCGACAACGACCTGCTCGTCGAATCCGACGAGGAAATCTTCGAGATGAACAACGGCTGCATCTGCTGCACCGTTCGCGGCGACCTGATCCGCACCGTCGAGAACCTGATGAAGCGCCAGGGCAGCTTCGATGCCATCGTGGTCGAGACCACGGGCGTTGCCGATCCGGCGCCGGTCGCGCAGACCTTCTTCATGGACGAGGACGTGCGCGCCAAGGCCAAGCTCGATGCGGTGGTTGCCGTCGTCGACTGCCGTCACGTGCTGCAGCGGCTGGCCGACACCGACGAGGCCGAGGACCAGATCGCCTTCGCCGATGTGATCCTGCTCAACAAGACCGACCTGGTGACCGCCGACGAGCTGAAGGCCGTCGAGACGCGCATCCAGTCGATCAACCCCTATGCCAAGCGGATCCGCAGCGAGCGCTGCGCAGTGCCGCTGGACGAGGTGCTCAACCGCGGCGCCTTCGACCTGGAACGGATCCTGTCGCTGGATCCGCATTTCCTGGAAGAGGCCGAGCATACGCATGAGTGCGGGCCGGACTGCGACCATGACCACCATCACCACCACCATCATGACCACGATCACGGCCATGATCACCACCATCACCACGACCACGACGCGCCGCATTCGGTGAAGAGCGTATCGATGACCGCAGGTGAGCTCGACCCGCAGGTCTTCTTCCGCTGGATTGGTGACATGACCCAGGTCAACGGGCCGAACATCCTGCGGCTCAAGGGCATCATCGCCTTCAAGGACGACCCGCAGCGCTATGTGGTGCAGGGCGTCCACATGATCCTGGAGGGCGACCATCAGCGCGAGTGGAAGGACGGTGAGGTCCGCAACAGCCGCTTGGTGGTGATTGGCCGCGAGCTTGATTTCGACGCGCTCGAGGTCGCGTTCAAGGCGTGCGAGGCCTGATCGGGATGGTCTCCGTTGCTCCGCTCGATCCGGGCGGTTTCGTCGTGGCGGCTGCCTTCCTCCGTGGGCAGCCGGCCTTCGCCTCCGGCGCCGGCGCCGTGCTTCTTCTCACCGATGCGGGCGAGCACCGCATCCCCGTCCATGACGGCGGGCTGCTCGTTGCCTGCCGCACGCTGGAGGGCGATGCGCTGTTGTCCGGCGGCGATGACGGGACGGTGCGGCGCCTTGGCGCCGACGGCACCGTCGAGACGCTCGCCGAGATGCCGCGCAAGTGGATCGACATGCTGGCGGCCGGTCCGCAGCGCGCGGTCGCCTATGGTGCAGGGCGCAGTGCGTTCGTCCGCCAGGCCGACGGCACCGTGAAGGACTTCTCGCAGCCCCGCGCCGTCGGCGGGCTCGCCTTCGCCCCGAAGGGGTTGCGGCTGGCGATCGCCCGATACGACGGGGCGACCTTGCAATTCGTCAACACGGCCGCAGCGCCCCAGCAGCTCGACTGGAAGGGCGCGCACAAGGACGTCACATTCTCGCCTGACGGCAAGTATCTGGTGACGACCATGCAGGAGAACGCGCTGCATGGCTGGCGGCTGTCCGACGGACAGGACATGCGGATGACCGGCTATCCCGGCAAGATCCGCTCGATGAGCTGGTCGGCGAAGGGGCGCTATCTCGCGACCTCCGGCGCCAATGCCGCCATCGTGTGGCCGTTCTTCGGAAAGAGCGGGCCGATGGGGCAGCAGCCCTTGCAGCTGGGAACCCGCGGCGACCAGATCGTCACGCGCGTTGCCTGCCATCCGGACGAGGAGGTGGTGGCTATCGGCTATCAGGACGGGCTGGTGCTGATGGCGCGCTTTTCGGATGGCGAAGAGGTGTTGCTGCGACGTCCGGGCGAGGGGGCGGTCAGCGCGCTTGCATGGAACGACGAAGGCACACAGCTGGCCTTCGGCACCGAAACCGGCGAGGCGGGGCTGATCTCGCTCTAGCAGGTCTCACAGGGAGGGACGGGGCATGATCGCTCGCACCATGGCACTGGCCGTCGCGATGCTCGGCGGCGTTACCACGTCCCAGCTCCCGGAGTTTGCCCAGCAATACCGCCAGCGGCTCGGCGGGGCCATCGATGCGCTCACCCAGGTGGTCGAGGAGTTTCGTGCCGATGCTGCCACCCATGGTCTCACGCCGGGCGAGGCCATTGATCGGCTGGAAAGCTCGTCCGACCGGCTGGTCGTGGCCCAGGGCGAGCGTGCACAGCGTGCGCTCGATCGCCTTGCGGGCCTGCAGCGGCAGCAGGAGGCCTTTCGCGAGGCCGGTCCCTTCGAGCGTCTCGTCGTGCTTGCCCGGGACCTCGATCCGCAAATCGCCAGCCGCGCCTTCGAGGATTTCGAGCCGGCGGTGCCGGTGACGATGGAAGGGGCGGTTACGGCCGCCGGCGGGTTCCTGACGGTGCTGTTCGGCGCGGGGTTATTCGGCAGGGCGACGCGGCGACTGCGTCGGCGGCGGGACGCCTGAGGCGCCTGCGCCGGTCGGGGAAAGGGGAAGGCATGGACACGCTCAGCCGGATGCGCTGTTTCCTGAAGGTGGTCGACGCCGGCGGATTTTCGGCCGCCGCGCGCGAGCTGGGCCGCTCCAAGGCTCTCGTCTCGAAATATGTCGGCGAGCTGGAGGACGAGCTCGGGGCCCGGCTGCTCAACCGCACCACCCGCCAGATCTCGATGACCGAGGTCGGCCATGCCTTCTACAAGGAGGCGAGCGATATCCTGACCCGCATCGACGACCTCAAGGCCTCGATCCAGAACACGCATCAGGAAGCGCGCGGCACCTTGCGGATCTCCGCCCCGCGTTCGATGGGCGATGACTTCCTCAACCCGGCGATCATGGCCTTTCTGGCAGCCGAGCCGCAGATTTCCGTGGATCTGCGGCTGGAGGACCGGTTCGTCGATCTGGTCGAGGAAGGGTTCGATGCGGCAATCCGTGTGGCGGAGCTGACCGATTCCAGCCTGATCGCCCGCAAGCTGGCGCCGTTTCGCGGCGTGGTCTGCGCCTCGCCGGAGGCCATCGCACGTTTCGGCCGGCCTCTGCATCCGCAGGAACTGGCGAACCTTCCCTGCATCATCGACAACAATTACCGCTTCCGGAACAACTGGCAGTTCCAGGTGGAAGGCAACCGGATCAACGTGCCGGTGAAGGGGCGTGTCGAGGTGAACAGCGCCGAGGCCGCGCGTGCTGCGGCCGTCGCCGGGTTGGGGTTCCTGCGCATCCCCTATATCTTCGTGCATCGGGATCTGGCGGAAGGACGCCTCGAGCCGATGCTGGAAGGTTTCCACCCGGAAGGGCAGGCGATCTATGTCGTCTACCCGCACCGGCGGCACCTTTCGGGCAAGGTGCGCGCCTTTGTCGATTTCCTCAGCGAGTGGTTCGCCGAGCGACGGCGGCAGGGCGAGGTCTGCTGATCCCGCGCCTGCCTCCAAGTCTGTTCCCGATACTCAGGCTGCGGCGAGCCGTTCCTCCGCCAGCGTGTCGGCCACCTTCTGCGTCGGCAGCGACAGGCGTTCGGCCCGCTCGAAGATGCGCGTCAGCGTGGCGTCGATGGCTTCGACCTTGCTCCGCACCAGTGCGTCGTCGCCGCCCGGGGTGGCCAGCGCGATGGAGATCACCCCGCCCGCATTGATGGCATAGTCGGGCGCATAGAGGATGCCGCGTTCGCGCAGCGCTTCGTCGTGGCGTTCCTCGGCCAGCTGATTGTTGGCCGCGCCTGCGACGATGCCGGCACGGATCTGCGGGATCGTCTCGTCATTGAGGCCAGCTCCAAGCGCGCAGGGTGCAAAGACGTCGACATCGGCCGCGTGGGCGTTGTCGGCGGCCACCGCCTCGGCGCCGAGGCGGGCCACGGCTTCTTCCAGCGTTGGCTTGTGGATGTCGGCAAGCACAAGGCGGGCTCCGGCGCGGTGCAACTGTCCGGCGAGATCCATGCCGACATGGCCGAGCCCCTGGACGCAGACCCTGCGCCCCTCCAGGCTGTCCGAGCCGAAGCGGTGGCGCAGCGCCGCACGGATGCCGCAGAAGACGCCGAGCGCGGTGTAGGGCGAGGGATCACCCAGGCCGGTAGCGCGCGTGCCGCGCACGTGATCCGTGCGGGTGGCGACGATCTCCATGTCGGGAGCAGAGATGCCGACATCCTCGGCGGTGATATAGGTGCCGCCCAGGCGGTCGACCTGGGCACCGAAGGCGGCGAGCAGGTCCGGGGTCTTGGCGCTGCGGGCGTCGCCGATGATCACGGCCTTGCCGCCGCCGAGATCGAGGCCGGCGAGTGCGTTCTTGTAGGTCATGCCGCGCGACAGTCGCAGTGCGTCCGTCAGCGCCTCGGCACTGTTGGCATAGGCCCACATGCGGCAGCCGCCGAGCGCCGGGCCAAGGCGCGTATCGTGAACTGCAATGATGGTGAACAGGCCGCTTGCGCGGTCGTGACCGAAGACGACCTGCTCGTGGCCGCGAAATTCCGGATGATCGAACATGCCGTTCTCCACCGATTGAAGCTTGCGGCCGATCACTGGGGCATTCATGACGTTTCTCCTCCTGCCCTGTCGAGGCAGCATGCAACGGATGGCACGAAGGGGGCGCGGCCCCTGCAGGGCAGCACCGAGCCATGTGGCATCGCTCTTCTCTGGACAAGAAAAATATAGGTCGGTGAATTTGAAATTTCCGTCTTTTCTGTTCGAAGAGGTGTTTATTGATGCAGGAATATATCCTCTAGTGTGTGTTTTTTCGAAAAATTTATCCCATTGAAAATAGGTCTTGCTGCCGATGAGAGTCTTCGGGGCATGGGCCAGCGAGTATGCCGGCTGAGACCGCCTGCCTTGCTGTTGCCGTGAAGTTTGCCAATATCGGCAACATGGATTCGAGGCTGGGAGAAATGCGTCGCATGTGGAAGACCGGATTGATTGCCGCCGCTTTGACGGCCGGCCTTGCCGGTGCGGCCCAGGCCCATCCGCATGTCTTCGTGGAAGCGCGGGCGGAGGTGGTGTTCGACGATGCCGGGCGCCTGTCGGCCGTGCGTCATGTCTGGAGCTTCGACGAGGCATTCACGGCCTTTGCCGTGCAGGGCCTCGACGAGAACGGCGATGGCGAACTCTCCCGCGAGGAACTGCAGCCGCTGGCACAGGTCAATGTGGAGTCGCTTGCCGAGTACGAGTTCTTCACCTTCCTGCAGCAGGGCGACGCCGAGGTGGCGTTCGACCCGCCGAAGGAATACTGGCTCGACTTCTACGGTGGTCGGCTGACGCTGTTCTTCACGCTGCCGCTGCGCGAGGCGAGGGTGATGGACGCCTCCACCGTCGAACTCGATGTCTTCGATCCGAATTATTTCGTCGCCTTCGAGATGACCCAGGACACGCCCTTCGCGATGGTGGACGCGCCGCCGACCTGCACACTCGACTTCACGCCTCCGCCGCCGCTGGATCCGCAGACCGCGACGACGCTCGCCGCCATTCCCCAGACCGAGCGGGAACTGCCTTCTGATCTGGTGCAGATCACCGAGACCCTGTCGAACTCCGCAAGGATCGGCTGCAAGTGAGGCCCTGCCGATGAGGCATCCGATGACCCGTTCCGCCCCGCGCGTTCCGTCCTCGCTTCCTGTTTTTCTGGCGCTTGCCTGTCTCGTGGTCGTTGCCGCCACACCGGCGGCGGCTTCGCCTTCGCCCTTCGGCGTCGGTCTGGTCGAGCCGTCCGTCGCGCCCGGCGGGATCTTTTCCGGCTTCTTCGGCTGGATCGCCCAGCAGCAGAAGGCCTTCTATGCCTCGCTGACGACGGCGATCAAGGCGATGAAGGAAGACGGCAGCGCCGGTTGGTGGCTGATGGGACTGTCGTTCCTTTACGGCGTCTTCCATGCCGCTGGCCCCGGCCACGGCAAGGCGGTGATCTCGTCCTACGTTCTGGCGAACGGCGAGACCCTGCGGCGCGGCATCGCGTTGTCCTTCGCTTCTGCCTTCGCCCAGGCGGTGACGGCGGTGGTGCTAATCGGGATCGCCTCGGTGCTGCTGCGGATGACGTCGATCGCCATCACCGAGACCACTCGCTGGTTCGAGATCGGCTCCTACGCGGCCGTCGCCCTGCTTGGCGCCTTTCTGGTCTGGCGCAAGATCCTGAAGCCGATGCTGACGCCGCGCCGACCCGTCGCGCTGGGCGCGCAGGCGGTGGCAGCCTGCACGCATGATCACTCCCACGATCACGACCATCATCACCACGATCACGGTCATGGGCACGGGCACGGGCACGGGCATCACGATCACCCTCACGGCCATGACCATGCGCACCACCATGACCACGCCCATGAGGCGGGCGAGGTCTGCGGCAGCTGCGGCCATGTGCATGCGCCGCCGCCGTCGATGCTGGCCGGCCGCTTCACGCTGGCCCGCGCCTGGTCGGTGATCCTGGCCATCGGCCTGCGGCCCTGCACGGGTGCGCTGGTGGTGCTGGTGTTTGCCATTTCGCAGGGGCTTGCGCTGGCGGGCGTTGCAGCGACCTTCGCCATGGCGGTGGGGACCGGTCTGACGGTCTCGGTGCTGGCGGTGCTTGCGGTGGTTGCCAAGGACGTGGCGCTGCGCAGCGTCGGCGGCCGTGCCGCCGCGCGTCTTCACGCCGGCATCGAGGGCTTTGCCGCTCTCGTCGTCTTCCTGCTGGGAACGTCTCTACTCGTCGCGGCGCTCGGCTGGGGCGGCACCGTCTGACGACAGATCAGGCCTTGCTGCCGACATTGGCCGGAGAAGCGCCAAGCGTTGCGGTTGCCTGTCTGCGCGCGGCCACTTGTTCGCGGTGGATGACATAAAGGCCGGAGCAGATCGTCAGCACGATGCCGAGCGAGGCCAGCGTGTCGGGCAGGTCGGCAAAGATCGCGAAGCCGATCAGCGTCGCGAAAGGAAGCTCCAGATATTGCATCGGCGCCAGCGTGGCGGCGGGGGCAAGCCGCAGCGACCATGTCATCAGCAGATGCGCCAGGGTCCCCACGACCCCGATGGCTCCCAGCAACCAGATCTCCCGCCCGTCTACCGAAACGAAGCCGAGCCCGGGCAGGCCTGCACCTGAAAAGACCAGCCAGGCGCTGCCGAGAATGGCTGTGGCGATGAGGCCGCTGACCGCCTGCAGGCTGATCGGATCCGTCTCCTTGGCGATGCTGCGGGTGACCATCATGAACAGGGCGAAGGCGACCGCGACCCCAAGCGGGAGCAGGGCAGGAGCTCCGACGGCGGCGTAGTTCGGCTGGATTACCAGCAAGGTGCCGACAAAGCCGACGACGCAGGCCATCAACCGGTGAGGTCCGACTTCCTCTCCCAGCACGAAACGACCGAGCAGCAGCATCAGGAACGGCATGACGAAGGCGATGGCGATGGCGTCTGCCAGCGGCAGGAAGCGAAGCGAGGCAAACATCGCCGCGATGCCGAGAATGTGCAGGATGGTGCGCAGCACGGTCAGATGCAGCAGCCGCATGGGAATGCGCAGGCTGCCCCGCACGAGCCATACGACCGGGATCAGCAATGCCGCCTGCAGGGCGAAGCGCACGATCAGCAACTGGCCAAGCGGCACCGTCTCGCCGAGGATCTTGGCAAAGGCATCGCCCAGCGGGGCGAGAAGGCAGAAACCGGTCATGAGCAGCATGCCGCTCAGAGGCTTGTCCTGGGTCATGGTCGCACACTAGGCCTGGGCGCCGCGCAAGGGAAGCGTCCAGGTTGTATCGGGTTGCATCGGATCGGCAAAATTGTCAGTTGCCAGTCCTGACGCACCCCATGCGACTTGGCAAGAGGCCTGCAATTGATGCGGAGCGGAAGCCGTTCAAGCCGGCGGAACCGGGGAGCCGTCGCGGCCGAGTTCTATCGGCTCGCCATGCGGCGTGGCCGCCGCCGCCCGCAGCCAGGCATCCTGCCTTGCGTCGATCCGCTCGACGGAGGTCAGCGCCTTGCGCGTGATCATGGTCTCCAGCGCCACAAGCCAGTGCTCATAGTAGTTGTCGCCGCAATCGGGATCGCCGCGCGACTGGGCGTCGCGGATCGCCTGCGACAGGGTTTCCGCCCACTCGGTCCAGGTGAAGACGCCGCGCCCATTCAGCTCCACGGCGAGCGCAAAGGCCCGCGCCTCCCAGGGCTCGCGGAAAACCGGCTCGCCGTCATGTTGGGGCAGGTTTTCCAGCGGCGGCAGCGGGGTCTGCCCGCCCGTTGTTTCAAAGGGCTTCAAGATAGGGCTCCCACAGGTCGATACGCACCTTGAGCGAAGGGTCTGTACCTTCCCCCCACAACTCCGGTCCGTCGAAGACAACGCCGTAAAGCCAAGTCGGCTGCTCGCCGTCCCCGGCGGAACTCGCGTCGGGGAAGACATGGACGCCGTGCACGGCCTCGATCACGCCGACGCGCCCGCGGCAATAGCGTGGGATACGGGTGTGGCCGGTCGGGTGCATGTTGCGGGCCCGCACCCGGTCGCCGACGGCAAAGCCGGCAGGCATATCGCTCTCGCGCTCGCTCGGTCCGCCGCGGGCCAGCATGGCAGCGACGTCGCCGGCGGCCAGGACCCGCTTGACCGGCCGGGAAGGACGCAGACTGTGGCCGGCGTCGATCTCGTCGGCGCCGACAAGGTCGCGTTCGGCCAGCAGGCGCTCCAGTGCAAACAGCCAGATCTGATAGTAGCTCGAGGTCAGGTAGCGGCCCGGCTCCATGCTTTCCCGCGCGCGGCGGGACATGTCGATATTCCACTCGCCGGTCGCGCCCATGGCCAGGGTCAGGGCGAAGGCGCGCGGCTCCCAGTCCGCATGGAACAACGGCTTGATCGGTTCCGGCACCACGGCGCCGAACCCCATCATGCCTCCGAGGTCCTGTGCACCGTTCATGCGTTCTGCTCCTGAAGCTCGGCCGGGGTCAGGGCGAGGCCCGTGCCGATCATGCTGTCGCGGGTGACGAGACGGGCGAGCTCGTCCTCGCTCCAGCCGTCGGTGCCCTCCGGTCGCTGCGGCAGCACCAGGTAGCGGATCTCGGCGGTGGAATCCCAAACGCGGATCTCCTTGCCCTCCGGCAGGGTGACGCCGAAATCCGCCAGCACGCCGCGCGGATCGCGTACCGCCTTGGCGCGGTAAGGGGCGGACTTGTACCAGACCGGCGGCAGGCCGAGCACCGGCCACGGGTAGCAGGAGCACAGGGTGCAGACGACCATGTTGTGCTCGCTCGCGGTGTTCTCGACTGCCACCATGTGCTCGCCCTGACGGCCGACATAGCCGAGCGAGTGGATGGCGGCCGTGGCATCGCTCATCAGCCAGTCGTGGAACTGCGGGTCGCTCCAGGCCTTCGCCACGACGCGGGCGCCGTTGTGCGGTCCGACCTGCGTCTCGTAGGTCTCGATCAGCACGTCGAGGGCAGCCGGGTCGACATAACCTTTGTCGATCAGGATCGATTCCAGGGCGCGTACCCGGGCGTCGGTCTGCGACAGGTGCGAGCCGTGGTCGTGGTCATGATGGTGATCATGGTCGTGATCGTGGTGATGGTGACCGTGATGATCGTTGCCGCCTGACATGGTGATGGGCCTTTCTTTGTATCCTTGGTGCCGGTCGGCGTTGCTATTCGGCTGCCTGGCGCGTGCTGCGGTTTTCTCGCAAGGCTGCGCCGAAGGCGGCGAACAGGCGCGAGGACGCGGCGTCGCTGCCGACCCAGTATTCCGGGTGCCATTGGGTGGCGAGGGCAAAGGAGGCCGCTCCGTCGATGGAGACCGCCTCGATGGTGCCGTCGTCGGCGGTGGCCTCGATGGTGAGACCGGGCGCCAGGCGCCCGATCGCCTGCCGGTGCAGGGAGTTGACGTCGATGCGGGCATCTCCGAGCACCGCCGCCAGCTTTCCGCCGGGAACGATCTCCACATGGTGGGCCAAGGCGAAGCGCGCGTCCTGGCTCTCCGCCTCCGGGGCCCGGTGATCGCGACGTCCGTCCATCTCCTGCACTTCGCTGACCAGCGTGCCGCCGAGCGCGACATTCAGTTCCTGCAGGCCGCGGCAGATGGCGAAGACCGGCAGGGCGCGGGCGATGGCGCGGCGGATCAGCGGAAGCGTGGTCGTGTCGCGGCGGTTGTCGAACGGGCCGTCCTTCTCCTGGGCCTCAGCGCCGTACAGGGTCGGATGGACGTTGGAGCGGGAGCCGGTCAACAGCACGCCGTCGACGCGGTCTAGCACCGCGTCCAGATCGATCGCGGGGCCCAGGGACGGCAGCAGCAGCGGCATGGCGCCCGCGCCCTGCACCAGGGCCTCCAGATAGGTCGATGGGGCGGCATGCCAGGCATAGCCGTCGAGTTCCTTCACGTCGCAGCTGACGAGAACAACGGGGGCGGACATTTGGGCTCCTGAAAAGCTCCGAGAAAGGGGCTGGCCGCGTGGGCGCGACCTCAAGCCTGCAGAGCGACTGCAACCGGTCGCCGGTCATGTTTCGCGAGATTAGCGAAAGGCGCGCACTTGTCCACCACCGCACACGCCTGCGGCTCCCGGTTCCCTCTCCGCCGGGCCCGGCTCGGCCGCAGGTGGAGCGGGCTTTGCCAGGGGCTTGCCGGGCATGGTGAAAATTCGCGCAGTTGTATCGGCCGGCCTTGTGTCCCATAGGCATATGCGGTTTATATCGCTGTCAAAGTGCCTTTAGGAGAAGGGTACTTGGCAACGTCTGGCAACCCCGGTTGCCGACACGAGTTCGAGAAATCGGGCGAGGGACTCGACATCTCGACAAATCCCAAGGGAGGGACCGCATGGATCGCCGTTCATTCATCAAGAAGGCCGGCCTGGCCGGCGTTGGCGCCGGCGCAGCAACGCTCGCCGCTCCGGCCATCGCGCAGGGCAACCAGACCTGGCGCATGGTTACCACCTGGCCGAAGAACTTCCCGGGCCTGGGTGTCGGCGCGCAGCGTCTGGCCGATCGCATCACCGCCGCATCCGGCGGCCGTCTGACCATCCAGGTCTATTCGGCTGGCGAGCTGGTTCCGCCGCTCCAGTCGCTCGATGCGGTCATCGACGGTTCGGCCGAGATGAGCCATGGCGCTGCCTACTACTGGCAGAACAAGAGCCCGGCCCTGTCGTTCTTCACCGGCGTGCCCTACGGCATGACCTCGCGTGAGCTCACCGCGTGGGTGCGCTTCATGGGCGGCCAGGAGCTCTGGGACGAAATCTACGACCAGTTCGGCGTGCAGGGCTTCCTGTCCGGCGACACCGGCACCCAGGCGGGCGGCTGGTTCCGCAACGAGCTGACGAGCCTTGAGTCCGTCAAGGGCCTGCGTTTCCGTACGCCGGGCCTCGGCGGCCGCGTGTGGGAGAAGCTCGGCGCCACCGTCACCAACATGGCCGGCGGCGAGATCTTCCAGGCCCTGCAGTCCGGTACGCTGGATGCGGCCGAGTTCGTCGGTCCGTACAACGACCTGGCTCTCGGCTTCTATCAGGTGGCAAAGAACTACTACTTCCCGAGCTTCGTTGAGCCGGGCCTCGCCACCGAGCTGGTCGTCAACAAGTCCAAGTATCAGGCCCTGCCGGCCGACCTGCAGGCGATCGTCCGCGATGTCTGCCAGGCCGAGTACGACCAGGTTGCCTCGGACTTCTATGCCAACGACCCGCGTGCTCTGAAGACGCTCGTCGAAGAGCATGGCGTCAATGTCCGCCAGTTCCCGGACGACATCATGGAAGCCGGTGCCAAGGCTGCGATCGAGATCCTGACCAGCCTGCGCGATTCCGACGATGCTCTCGTCAAGAAGACGACCGAGAGCTTCATCGAGTCGCTCAACATCCTGCGCACCCGCACCGAGGGCACCGACGGCGCCTTCATCGAGGCGCGCAAGGCCTACTTCAAGATCTGATGCAACACGCCGGATGGGCCCGCCTGACGGTGGGCCCATCCGGCGCTTTTTGAGGCTTTTCGAAAGCCCGAAACGAGAAAACCCCGGCCTTGCGGCCGGGGTTTTTTGTTCGTCTCGAGGAGTTGCCCGGGACACCGCCTTCCGGGCGGGGAAGGGATCGCCGCGCTGGGATGTGCGCGGCGACCGGTCCTCAGTTGTAGATCTGCTTGGGCAGCCAGGTTGCGATCTCCGGGAAGATGAACAGGATCGCGATGGCCAGCAGCTGCAGGCAGACGAAAGGCAGCACGCCCTTGTAGATCATCGCCGTCGACACCGAGTGCGGTGCAACGCCTCGCAGATAGAACAGTGCGAAGCCGAAGGGCGGCGTCAGGAACGATGTCTGCAGGTTCACGCCGACGATGATGCCGAGCCAGACCGGATCGACGTCCAGCGCCAGCAGGATCGGCGCGGTGATCGGGATCACGATGAAGATGATCTCGAACGTGTCGAGGATGAAGCCCAGCAGGAACATGATGAACATCACCACCGCCACGGCCGCCAGGGTGCCGCCGGGCAGGTTCGACAGGAACTCGTGCACCAGGTTGTCGCCGCCCATAAGGCGGAAGACGATGGAGAACACGGCAGCGCCGAACAGGATGATGAAGACCATGCAGGTGATGGTCGCCGTCGCGATCGCGGTTTCCCGCAGGATCGAGAAGGACAGGCGCCAGCGCAGGGCGGCGAGCACCAGCGCACCGACCGCGCCCACGGAAGCCGCTTCCGTCGGCGTTGCGACGCCGCCGAGGATCGAGCCGAGCACGGCCAGGATCAGCATCAACGGCGGCAGCAGCGCGGTGAGCACCTCGCGGAAGAGATGCGCTTTCTCCTCCTGCGGCACGGGCGTTGCCGGACAGGATTTGGGATCCACGATCGCCTTGAAGATCGTCCAGGACAGGTAGAGGCCGACCAGCAGCAGGCCCGGCAGCAGCGCGCCGGCGAACAGGTCGCCGACCGAGACCGGCGTGGGAGCGAAGTTGCCCTTCGACATCTGCACCTGGGCGTTGATGCCCGACAGCATGTCGCCCATGAAGATCAGCACGGTCGAGGGCGGGATGATCTGGCCGAGCGTGCCCGAGGCGCAGATGACGCCGGTGGCGAGGCGCGGGTCGTAATTGGCGCGCAGCATCGCCGGCAGCGAGATCAGGCCCATCGTCACGACTGTGGCACCGACGACGCCGGTGGAGGCGGCCAGCAGCGCGCCCACCACGATCACCGACATGCCGAGGCCGCCGCGCAGGTTGCCGAACAGCTTGCCCATGGTCAGCAGCAGCTGTTCGGCGATCTTCGAGCGCTCCAGCATGACGCCCATGAAGATGAACAGCGGCACGGCGACCAGGACCTCGTTGGTCATGTAGCCGATGTAGCGGTTGGCCAGGCTGCCAAGATTGGACGGGTCGAAGACGCCGAACCACATGCCGACGAGGCCGAACATCAGCGACACGCCGGAGAGCGTGAAGGCGACCGGGAAGCCGAGCAGCAGGAAGCCGATAATGCCGAAGAACATGAGCCCCGACAGGAGCTCGCCGATAAGAACGGGATCCATCAGGCCTCAGCCTCCCCAGTGGATGCGGCGACGCTTTCGTAGCGCAGATGCGGCGGCAGAAGGTCTTCCCGGTCGGCCAGAGCCAGGATCGCCCGGGCGGCCATGGCGATACCCTGCAGGGCCAGAAGCGCGGCGAAGGCGATGATGAAGGACTTCAGGATGAACAGTCCGGGCATGCCGCCGACATTGGCCGACGCCTCGTGCAGGCGCCAGGAGCGGGCGACGAAGGTCCAGCCGAAGTTGATCACCACATAGGTGAAGGGCAGCAGGAACAGGAAGACGCCGATCAGGTCCACCATCGCCTTGCGGCGAATGCTGGCGGGCCGGTAGAAGATGTCGACGCGGACATGGTCGTTGCGCAGCAGCGCGAATCCCGCAACGGCGGTGAACATGGCGCCGTTCAGCCAGACGTAGAGATCCTGCATCCAGACATAGCTGATCGCGAAGACATAGCGCTGCACCACGACGGTGAAGCAGACGGCGACGATGGCCAGCGAAAGCCAGGAAAACACATTCCCGACCAGCGCGTTGATACCGCTGATGATGCGGACGATCAGGGCAAGCGCACGCACGGGCTCACTCCCAATCGCGCGTTTGGCGGCGCGCGTTCTCGAGTTTCATCACAGACCTTCTCCGGTAGTTCCCCCAGCGGGGCGTCGACGTATTCGCCGTTCCGGCCCGCTTCCCCATATGACGATGGGCGTTTGCTTAGCAGCTTTGCGCCCATTGCAAAAGCAATGCTGCATGGGTTGCAGGCAAAATCGCCTTGCCGGCATCGCGCCGACAATCTGCGGTGCGGACGTTGCGGCAAGTTCTGTTGCAGGTGCGAAATGACCGGCGAAAGGGTGTGGAACAGCCGCCTGCGAGAGAGGATTGATCCGATCGGGTTGCGGATTTCATTTGACGGCACCGGGGGTTGGGAAAGAACCTTGGCGCAGCGGGCGCGCGTGAGAGCGCTCGCAGGGAGGGAGTTCACATGGCACGCAATACGGTCTCGCTCGACGACAAGTTCGACCTTTCGAGGGAGCGCATCTTCATCTCCGGCACCCAGGCGCTGATCCGTCTGGTGCTGATGCAGAAGGAGCGGGACCGCCGCGCCGGGCTCAACACCGGCGGTTATGTCACCGGCTATCGCGGTTCGCCGCTCGGCGCGCTCGACCAGCAGTTCCAGAAGGCCGCGCGGCTGCTTGCCCCGCAGGACGTCGTGTTCTCGCCGGCGATCAACGAGGACCTGGCCGCTACCGCACTGTGGGGCACCCAGCAGGCGGAAATGCGCGGCGAGGGCCGTTACGACGGTGTCTTCGGCATCTGGTACGGCAAGGGGCCGGGCGTCGACCGGTCGGGCGATGCCTTCCGCCACGCCAATCTCGCCGGCACCTCGCGCCATGGCGGCGTCCTGGCGCTGATGGGCGACGATCACACCTGCGAGAGCTCCACCACGGCGCACCAGTCGGAATTCGCGCTCGTCGATGCGATGATGCCGATCCTCAATCCGGCCGGCGCGCAGGAAATCCTCGACTTCGGCCTCTATGGCTGGGCCCTGTCGCGCTATGCCGGCATCTGGGCCGGCCTGAAGCTGGTCAAGGACAATGTCGAATCGACTGCGACCATCGACGGGCGGCTCGACCGGGTCCTGCCGGTGCTTCCCGACTTTCCCTTCCCGCCGGACGGCGTGCACATTCGTCCGTCCGATCATCCCCTGGTGCAGGAAGCGCGCCTGCACGAAGTCAAGCTGCCGGCGGCCAAGGCCTTCATCGCCGCCAATCCGCTGGACAAGGTGGTGCTGTCGGGCGGCCGCCAGCCCGTTGTCGGCATCGTCTCCACCGGCAAGAGCTATCTCGACGTGCTGGAGGCGCTGGACCTGCTCGGCATCGACGAGGTGGCTGCCGCGGATCTCGGCGTTGCCTTCCTCAAGATCGGCTGCCCCTGGCCGCTGTCGCCGGGCCGTCTGCGCGATTTCGCGCAAGGTCTCGAGCTGCTGATCGTGGTGGAGGAAAAGCGCGGGCTGATCGAGCCGCAGGTGAAGGAAATCCTCTACGGGATGACCGACGCCCCGGCGGTGATCGGCAAGGCCGATGAGGAGGGAGCCGTGCTGTTCCGAGCGCCCGGTGCACTGGAGCCGATCCAGATCGCCCGCGAGATCGGCCGCCGGGTGGCGCGGCGGCGCGCCTCCGATGGGCTTTCCGCCCGCCTTGCGGATCTGGAGGAACGGTCCCTGCGCCTTGCCGCGACGCGGGACGTTGCCGTGCGCAGCCCATATTTCTGCGCCGGCTGTCCGCACAATTCCTCGACCCGCGTTCCCGAGGGCAGCCGCGCCTATGCGGGCATCGGCTGCCACTACATGGTCCAGTGGATGGACCGGAACACGGAAGGCTACACCCAGATGGGCGGCGAGGGTGCCAACTGGGTCGGCGAAGCGCATTTCTCGCGCACCGGTCACGTCTTCCAGAATCTCGGCGACGGTACTTACAACCACTCGGGCGCGCTGGCGATCCGCGCAGCCAAGGCGGCCGGCGTCAACATCACCTACAAGATCCTCTACAACGATGCGGTGGCGATGACCGGCGGCCAGGCCCATGACGGCGGCCTGCGCGTCGACGAGATCGCCCGGCAGGTGGCGGCCGAAGGTGCGCGGCGGGTCGTCATCGTCACCGACGAGCCGGGCAAATATCCCCCGGCGACCGCCTGGCCGTCCGGCACCGCAATCCATCACCGCGACGAGCTGATCGAGGTGGAGCGCGAGCTTGCCGGCGAGCCGGGGCTCACCGTTCTCATCTATGACCAGACCTGCGCCGCCGAGAAGCGGCGCCGGCGCAAGCGCGGCCTCTTCCCCGATCCGGACGAGCGGGTGGTGGTCAACGAGCTGGTCTGCGAGGGCTGCGGCGATTGCGGCGTGCAGTCCAACTGCGTCGCCATCCAGCCGGTCGAGACCGAGTGGGGGCGCAAGCGGACGATCGACCAGTCGTCCTGCAACAAGGACTTCTCCTGCGTGAAGGGCTTCTGCCCGTCCTTCGTCAGCGTGCGCGGGGGCGTGCTGAAGGGCCGTGCGGTGATGCCGCCGGCGGCACCGCAGGTCGCCGAGCCGCAGATCGCTCCGCTCACCGGCATGCATTCGGTGATGATCACCGGCGTCGGCGGCACCGGCGTCGTCACCATCGGCGCGGTGATCGGCATGGCCGCCCATCTCGACGGGCTGGGCTGCGGCATCATCGACATGGCCGGCCTTGCCCAGAAGGGCGGGGCGGTGATCAGCCATCTGAAGCTGGCGCCGCGGCCCGAGGAAATCTCGGCGATCCGCGTCGGCCCCGGCTCGGCGGATTTGGTGCTTGGTTGCGATATCGTCGTTGCCGGCTCGGCCAAGATCCTCTCGGCGATGACGCCGGGGCGGAGCTTCGCGGTGATCAACACCCACGAGACCCTGCCGGGCGACTTTGCCCGTAATCCCGATTTCAGCCTTCCCGGCCGGCGCCTGGTGGCGGCGCTCAGTGAGGCGGCAGGACGTGATCGCGCCCGCTTCATTGACGCGACCGAGCTTGCCACCGAGCTGTTCGGCGATGCCATCGCCGCCAACATGTTCCTGCTCGGCTTCGGCTGGCAGCTCGGCGCCTTGCCGCTGACCCGCGAGGCTCTGGAAGAGGCGATCCGCCTCAACAAGGTGTCGGTGGAGATGAACCTGTCCGCCTTTGCCTGGGGGCGGGTCGCGGCGGTGGATCCGGAGGCGGTGGTGCGGGCGGTAAAGTCGCGTCCCGACCAACTCGAGCACCGGCGCTTGTCGGAAAGCGTCGAGGAGATGGTCGCGCGCCGTGCCGCCTTCCTCACCGACTACCAGGACGCGGCCTATGCGGCGCGCTACAGCGAGCGCGTCGCGCGCCTGTCGCAGGCGGCAAGCCGTCTCGGCGCGTCCGGCGAGGAAATCCGCGAAACGGTGGCGCGCGAGCTCTTCCGCCTGATGGCGATCAAGGACGAATACGAGGTCGCCCGCCTGTTCACCGGCGAGAGTTTCGCACGCCAGCTGTCGGAGACGTTCGAGAGCTTCAAGAAGCTGGAGTTCCATCTCGCCCCGCCGCTGCTGTCGCGCACCGACAAGCGGACCGGACGTCCGGCCAAGCGTCGTTTCGGCCCCTGGATGATGCCGCTCTTCCGCCTGCTTGCCCGCATGAAGGGCCTGCGCGGCGGTACGTTCGATGTGTTCGGGCGTACGCAGGAACGGCAGCGCGAACGCCGGCTGCGCGACGAGTACGAGCGGATCGTCGACGAGGTGGCGGGTGCGCTCGATGCCGGCAACGTGGCGGCGGCGCAGGCACTGCTTGCCTTCCCGCGCTCGATCCGCGGCTTCGGCCCGGTCCGGGAAGCCTCGATGCACGAGGCGGAGGCGCGGCTGCCCGAGTTGCTTGCGGCGTTCCGCGAGGGGCGCAGTGCCCGGCTTGCGGCGGAGTAGGTAGCGCGGTCACACCGGTTTCGGCACTTGTCTCGAAAAAGAATCAGCTCACGGCCGCCTTTCGGCGGCCGTGTTCGTTTCCGGTTGTGCTTTGCCGCGCAGGCAACGGCTCTGCCCTTCTGCAAGGCACGCGGAACGATCTGATATCGTGTCTCTTTCGCAGGCTCCAGGCTTTGCATGCCTCTTGGCATAATTCATCTTTTGTTTCGCTAATAAATCTTATGGTTGTGATGAGTTGTGGGTAATCTATTTGAATATTTATTGATTCGAATATAGATTTATTTTTTATCGATTAAGGGGATTTCGAAATGAAGACGATGTATTTTCTGGTTTGCGTTCTGATGAGTGTTGCGTTTGCAACGGTCAGTGCCAGCGCCCATGGCGGTGGATGTCGCAAGGACAGCCCGCGCGGGCAGTGTTGCCACGCCGGTTCCCAGCCTTATCACTGTCACTGAGGCAAATGATCCGGCCTTATCCGGAGACCCAGTCAACCTGTGCGGTCAGCATGTAGCCTGAGCCGTAGACGGTCCGGATGAGGGTCGGCGTGTCGGGGCGGGTCAGCTTCTTGCGGATCCGTGAGATGCGCACGTCGATGGCCCGGTCGAGCGTGTCGTCGCGTCCGCCGTGTTCCAGAAGATAGTCGCGGCTGAGCACCCGGCGGGGGGCTTTCAGCAGCGCTGTCAGGATCGCCGCTTCGCCGGTCGACAGGAACGTCTCCTCGCCGTCCGGATCGACAAGGCGGTGGCTTTGCGGCTCGAACCGCCAGTTCTCGAAACGAGCGAATTCCCGGGGCACCCGTTCGCCGCTCTCGCTGCTGCCCGTTGCCGCCGCCGGCGCGGCGCGGCGCAGGAGGGAGCGTACCCGGGCGACGATTTCGCGCGGGTCGAACGGCTTCACCACATAATCGTCGGCGCCGAATTCCAGCCCCATGATCCGGTCGGAGGCATGGGCGCGGGCGGAGAGCACGAGAATCGGTACGGGCCCGCGCGCGCGCACCCGGTTGATCATCTCCATCCCGTCCATGTCGGGCAGGCCGAGGTCGAGGATGATCGCGGCGGGCATGCGCTGGCCGATGCCGATCAGGGCCGCGTCGGCCGTCGCGAAGACTTCCGTGCGGAACCGGTAGGTGGAGAGCGTGTCGGCCAGCAGGGCGCGGATGTCGGCTTCGTCCTCGATGATGAAGACGAGCGGGTCCGCGCCGGCGGCGGCGTCTCCACCCTGGATGGGGTCGGGATGGTTCATGAAGCAAGTATCTCGTTCATGGTCCGGGCGAGCAGGCGGCTGGAAAAGGGTTTTGGCAGCACAGGGCAGTCCGGTGACTGGGCCTCAAGCGTCGGCCCCTGACGGTAACCGGTCATCAGCGCCACCGGAAGACCCGGCCGCCGTTTTCTTAGTTCGGCAACAAGAGCGATGCCGTTGGTCTGGCCCGGCATGACGATGTCGCTGAGCACCGCACGGATGTCCTCGACGTCGCGGACAAGGTCCAGCGCGTCGTCCGTGCTGCCGGTCACCAGCACCGAATAGCCGAGGGCGCAGAGCTGGTCGCGCACCACGTCGGCGACGTCGGTGTCGTCGTCCACCACCAGCACCAGTTCGCCGTTGCCGTCGGCGGCGGGCTCGCCGTCTGCGTTGTCGTGTTGGCCCGGCTCGGCGTCGATCACCGGAAAGGCGAGGCGGATCACCGTTCCTTCTCCCGGGGTGCTGTCGATCAGGATGCCGCCGCCGCTGCGCCGCACGCAGCCATAGACGGTCGGCAGGCCGAGGCCGCTGCCCGTTCCGAAAGGCTTGGTTGAAAAGAACGGGTCGAAGGCCTGGCGGCGCACCTCCTCGCTCATGCCCTCGCCGTCGTCCCGTACCTCCAGCAACGCATGGGCGCCGGGCATGACGCCGAACCGGTCGGCCTCCGCCCGGTTGAGATCGGCGCAGGTGAGCGAGATGGAGATGGTCCCGCCCGAGGGCATCGCATCGCGGGCATTGAGCACCAGGTTGACCAGCGCATTCTCGAACTCCGCCGGGTCGATGCGCACGATGGCGTCGCACGCGGCAAGGTCGAGCACCAGCTCCACCGATTTCGGCAGGGAGCCGGCGAGCAGTCCTTCCACATTCGCCGTCAGCGGGGCGAGCCGCAGCGGCCGCACGTCGGAAGCATCGCCTCTGGCGAAGGCCAGGAGGCGCCGGGTCAGGTCGGCGCCGCGCTGGGCGGCCTGGTGGATCGGGTCGAGATGCATGGCAAGATCAGGCATCGCCGGGAGGTCGACCTTGCGCCTCAGCGCCAGCACGTTGCCGATGATGATCGTCAGCAGGTTGTTGAAGTCGTGCGCCAGCCCGCCGGTCAACTGGCCGACCGCCTCCATGCGCTGGGCCTGGGCCAGGGCCGCCTCGCTGCGCTTCTGCTCGGTCGCATCCAGCGACAGCACGAAGCAGCCGAGCACCCGCCCGTCCAGCGTACGGTCGGGGATGAGGGTGGAGCGCATATGCGCGACGACGCCGGTCGGTCGGGTGCGCGAATATTCATAGGAGACCGCCTGGCCCTGGAAGGCCTTCTCGATATGCGGCTCGAGCCGGGCATAAAGGTCGGGGCCGAGAATGTCGCCCACATGCCGGCCGGCGATCGATTCCACCGTCTGGTCGAACCACTTGGCATAGCGGCGGTTGGCGAAGCGGTAGATCGGGCCGGGGCTGATATAGGCAACGAGCGCGGGGATGTTTTCCGTGACCAGCCGCAGCCAGTCCTCGCTCTGGCGCAGCTGATGGGTGCGCTCGGCGACGGTGCGCTCCAGCGAGGCCTGGTGCTGCCGCTCGCGGGTGATGTCGGTATAGGTGGTGACGAAGCCGCCCTCGGGCAGGGGCGCGCCGGTCACCATCACCACCTGACCGTCGGGGCGTACCCGCTCGAAGGTGTGCGGCTCGAACAGCTTTGCCCGCTCGACCCGGCGCGCGACGATGTCGCCGACATCGCCTGGGCCGTATTCGCCGCGTGCCGCGTTCACCTCGAGAAAGGCGGACAGATGCGTGCCGCGACGGGCCAGGTGCCAGGGAAACTCCAGCATCGAGAACAGCTGACGGTTCCAGGCAACGAGGCGCAGGTCCGCGTCGAAGACGGAGAACCCCTGGTTGATGTGATCGAGCGCCGCCTGCAACAGGTCGAGCCGCTCGCGATACAGGTCGCGGCGTGTCATGGGGCGAGTTTATCCAGCGCTTGGCCGCTGTCGATATCGTCTCTCGTCGATACCGGGTCTTCCTCGCCTCTGAAACAATTCGTTGCATTTGGCACATACTGGCGCAACGCTGGGGCCCTAGCGTTGCCTTTAAGCGGAAATCCGCGTCAACCCGTGCCGAGTCTCCAACAAGAGAGAAGGGGTTGTCGCCGTCGAGACCAATTGTGTCTTGGCAACGCTGAAACGAACGACCCCGAAAACGGGGCGTCCAGAGGGGAAGAAACGCATGGCAGGGTCGCCCGTCGTCGAGCGCCTCGACGAGGACACCTTTCCGAAAATTCTTCTGCGCAATGCCCGTGTCTTCGCGGACCGGCCATCCATGCGCGAGAAGGATCTCGGAATCTGGCAGACTTGGACTTGGTCGCAGGTGCTGGAGGAAATCCGCTCCTTTTCGATCGGTCTGCAGGACGCCGGCTTCAAGCCGGGAGACAGGATCGCCATCGTTGGCGCCAACCGTCCGCGGCTCTACTGGTCGATGGTCGCGGCGCAGTCGCTCGGCGGCGTGCCGGTCCCGCTCTATTCGGACTCCGTCGCCGAAGAGATGGCCTATGTCCTGGAGCACGCGGAGGTTCGCTTCGCCTGTGTCGAGGACCAGGAGCAGGTCGACAAGCTTCTCTCCATGTCGGAGCAGCTGCCGAGGCTCGAGCACATCGTCTACGACGATCCGCGGGGCCTGCGCGACTACGATCACACCCGACTCCACTCCTTCGAGCAGCTGCAGGTGAACGGCCGCGCCGCGCTTGCCGCGGACGGCGCGCGCGAAAAGGCCTGGCTCGAGGGCATCGCCGCTACGAAGGGCGCCGACCTTGCGGTCATGCTCTACACCTCCGGCACCACCGGCCGGCCGAAGGGCGTGATGCTGTCCTTCGACAACCTCGTCATCTCGGCGCGCAACGGCAACGCCTTCGACAAGCTGAACGAGACCGAGGAGACCATCGCCTACCTGCCGATGGCCTGGATCGGCGACCACGTGTTTTCGCTCGCCCAAGCCTATCTCGCCGGCTATTGCGTCAATTGCCCGGAAAATCTCGAAACGGTGCTGTCGGACCGGCGCGAGATCGCCCCGACCTATTTCTTCGCCCCGCCGCGCGTCTTCGAGGGTCTTTTGACCCTCATCATGGTCCGCATGGAAGATGCCGGCCGGCTCAAGAAGAAGATGTTCGACAGCTTCATGGCGCTGGCGCGGCGGGTCGGCGAGCCGATCCTCAACGGCGAGAAGGTGTCGCTGGTCGACCGTCTGCTCTACCAGCTCGGCGAATTCATGGTCTACGGACCGTTGAAGAACCAGATGGGCTTTACCCGTCTGCGCGTCGGCTACACTGCCGGCGAGGCGATCGGCCCGGAGATCTTCCGCTTCTACCGCTCGCTCGGCCTCAACCTGAAGCAGCTCTACGGCCAGACCGAAGCCAGCGTCTACATCACCATGCAGCCGGACGGCGAGATTTTCGGCGATACGGTCGGCATGCCGGCGCCGGACGTCGAGATCAAGATCGCCGAGAACGGCGAGGTGCTCTACCGCTCGCCGGGCGTCTTCGTCGGCTACTACAAGAACGAGGAAGCCACCCGCACCACCAAGACCGAGGACGGCTGGGTGCTGACGGGCGATGCGGGCTTCATCGCCGACAACGGCCATCTCAAGATCATCGACCGTGCCAAGGACGTGGGCAAGCTCACCGACGGCTCGCTGTTCGCGCCGAAATACATCGAGAACAAGCTGAAGTTCTATCCCAACGTGAAGGAGGTCGTGGCCTTCGGTGACGGCCGCGATTTCTGCGGCGTCTTCGTCAATATCGACCTGACCGCCGTGGGATCGTGGGCCGAGCGCAACAACGTCAACTATGCCTCCTACCAGGAGCTGGCGGCGCATCCACAGGTCTACGAGATGGTTCGCAGCCATGTCGACGAGGTGAACCGCGATCTTGCGAACGAGCCGATGATGGCGGGCGCGCAGATCAAGCGCTTCCTGGTGCTGCACAAGGAGCTCGACGCCGACGACGGCGAGCTGACGCGCACGCAGAAGGTCCGCCGCTCCTTCATCGCCGACCGCTACGCCCCGCTCATCGAGGCGCTCTACGACGGTTCCACCAACAAGCATGTGCGCACCGAGGTCACCTTCGAGGACGGCCGCAAGGGCGCGATCGAGGCAACCGTCGAGATCCGCGACATGCAGACCTATCCGGCCGCAAGCAGCGGCCTCAGGGAGGCGGCAGAATGAACGCCTTTGTCGACCCCGCCGGCATGGCCGGGCACTCCGGCCTGACCAAGGGGGAAGTCCTTCTGCGCGTCGACAACGTCTCGTTGTCCTTCGGCGGCGTGAAGGCGATCACCAACATCTCCTTCGACATCCTCAAGGGTGAGGTGAGGGCGATCATCGGGCCGAACGGTGCCGGCAAGACCTCGATGCTCAACGTCATCAACGGCTTCTACCATCCCCAGGAGGGGACGATCACCTGGCGCGGCCAGGTCCGGCGGAAGATGAAGCCCTACGAGGCGGCGAGCCACGGCATTGCCCGCACGTTCCAGAACGTGGCGCTGTTCAAGGGCATGACCACGCTCGACAACATCATGACCGGCCGCGGCCTGAAGATGAACAAGAACTTCTTCTGGCAGTGCCTGCACTGGGGGCCGGCGCTGAACGAGGAGATCGAGCATCGCCGCAAGGTCGAGGAGATCATCGACTTCCTCGAGATCCAGGCGATCCGCAAGACACCGGTGGGCCGGCTGCCCTACGGCCTGCAAAAGCGGGTGGAGCTGGCCCGGGCGCTGGCCATGGAGCCCGAACTGCTGCTGCTCGACGAGCCGATGGCGGGCATGAACCTTGAGGAGAAGGAGGACATGAGCCGCTTCATCCTCGACGTGAACCAGCAGTTCGGCACGACGATTGCGCTGATCGAGCACGACATGGGCGTGGTCATGGACCTGTCCGACCGCGTCGTGGTGCTCGACTACGGCCGCAAGATCGCCGACGGGCCTCCGGAGGAGGTGCAGTCGAACCAGGATGTGATCGACGCGTATCTCGGGGTTCCGCACTAATGGACATGCTCTACAACATCCTCATCGACCCCTTCGTGCAGATGGTCGACGCGCCGGACTTCCTGATCCAGGTGGTCTGGGAAGGTTTCGTCGCCGGTGTGCTCTACGCCCTGATCGCGCTCGGTTTCGTGCTGATCTACAAGGCCTCGGGCGTCTTCAACTTCGCACAAGGCATCATGGTCGTGTTCGCGGGCCTGTCTCTGGTCGGCCTGCACGAGAAGGGGGTGCCGGCCTGGCTGGCGCTGATCCTGGCAATCGGCATCATGGCGATCCTCGCCGTGTGCATCGAAAAGTTCGTCATGCGGCCGCTGGTCGGCCAGCCGGACATCATCCTGCTGATGGCGACCATCGGCATGACCTACTTCCTGATCGGCCTCGGCGAAGTGATCTTCGGCGGCGAGCCGAAGCAGATGATCACCTCCGAACTCGGCCTGCCAACGGGCTCGACGGCCTTCGAGATGGGCGAGCGCGGCCTGGTGATCCTCCAGCATATCGACATCGCCGCAGCGGTCATCGCGCTGCTGATGGTCGGCGGGCTCGCGCTCTTCTTCAACCGCACCCGTATCGGCCGCGCCCTGCGCGCGGTGGCCGACGACCACACGGCGGCCCTGTCGGTGGGCATCTCGCTCAACCAGATCTGGGCGATCGTCTGGTTCGCCGCCGGCATCGTCGCGCTGGCCACCGGCATCATGTGGGGCGCGCGCTCCGACGTGTCCTTCGCACTGGAGATCGTGGCGCTGAAGGCGCTGCCGGTGCTGATCCTCGGTGGTTTCACCTCCATCCCGGGCGCCATCATCGGCGGGCTGATCATCGGTATCGGCGAGAAGGTCGGAGAGATCTACTGGGGCGGCCTCGTGGGAGGCGGCATCGAAAGCTGGCTTGCCTATGTCATCGCGCTGATCTTCCTGCTGTTCCGACCGCAGGGCCTGTTCGGCGAAAAGATCATCGAGCGGATTTGAGGAGCCAGCCATGTTCTATCGTGAAGCCGGCCAGTACAAGACGACCTATGCCGCCGATCAGCAGATCTTCCCGATCCGCCAGGACCGTATAGGCATTGCCGTCATTCTCGTGGTCGCCCTCCTGCTGCCGCTGGCGGCGAGCGAGTTCACGCTCTCGGCCATCGCCATTCCCTTCCTGGTTCTGGCGCTCGCCACGATCGGCCTCAATATCCTGACGGGTTATGCCGGCCAGCTGTCGCTGGGCACCGGCGCCTTCATGGGGGTTGGCGCCTACAGCTGCTACAAGCTGGTGACGATCTTCCCGGATGTGAACGTCATCGTCCACATCCTGCTGTCGGGCATCTTTGCCGCGGCCGCGGGCGTGGTCTTCGGCCTGCCGTCGCTGCGCATCAAGGGCCTGTACCTCGCCGTGACGACGCTTGCCGCGCAGTTCTTCCTCGAGTGGTGCTTCATCCGCATCCCGTGGCTGTACAACTACAACTCGTCGGGCGCGATCGAGGTGCCGGGCCGCGAGGTCTTCGGCACGCTGATCACCGGCCCGGCGGCCAGCGGCACGGCCCGTTACTACGTGGTGCTGGCCATCGTCGTGGTGATGACCCTGCTCATCAAGAACGTGATCCGCGGCCGCATCGGCCGGCAGTGGATGATGATCCGCGACATGGACATCGCCGCCGAACTGATGGGCGTGCGCCCGCTCATCGCCAAGCTCTCGGCCTTTGCGGTGTCGTCCTATGTGTGCGGCGTCGCCGGCGCGATGTTCGTGTTCTTCTATCTCGGCGCCTCCGAGCCTGCGGTGTTCTCGATCACCCTGTCGTTCCAGGTGCTGTTCATGGCGATCATCGGCGGCCTCGGCTCGCTGGTGGGGTCGTTCTTCGGCGCGGCGTTCATCTGGATCCTTCCGATCCTGCTGCGCGTCGGCCTGCCGGCTCTTGGCGTCGATGTCGCCGCCGAGACCGTGTTCCAGGTCGCCCAGATGGTCATCGGCGCGCTCATCATCTTCTTCCTGATCGTCGAACCGCACGGGCTGGCCCGGCTGTGGGCGATCGGCAAGGAGAAGCTCAGGGTCTGGCCGTTCCCGTACGCGTGATCAGGGAGGATCCGCGTGGGAGGGGCGACCCTTGTATGCCATCGGGGCGCGAGCCGGACCCGGTCCAAATGGCGAGGCTCCACTGGCAAGGCTCCGCAAGGGGCACGTATGGGAGGAAAGACATGCGAATGAAAACTCTCCTGGCGGGATCGGTCCTGTTGGGCCTGGCGGCGTCCTTCGCCGCCCCGGCTCTCGCCGAGGATTCCGTCTACATCCAGCTTCCGACCTACCGGACCGGCCCTTATGCCGGCTCGGGGATCCACATCGCCAACGGCATGTCCGACTATCTGGCGATGATCAACGAGCGCGACGGCGGCGTGAACGGTGTCAAGATCGCCTTCGACGAGTGCGAGACCGGCTACGACACGCAGAAGGGCGTGGAGTGCTACGAGCAGGCCAAGGCGAAGAACACGCTGGTGTTCAACCCGTGGTCGACGGGCATTACCCTGCAGGTGATCCCCAAGTCGTCGGTCGACAAGATCCCGGTCCTGTCGATGGCCTATGGCCTGTCCGCAGCGGCCGATGGCAACACCTTCCCGTGGGTGTTCAATCCGCCGGACACGTACTGGGACGGCCTGTCGGCGATCATCAAGTACATCGGCGAGCAGGAAGGGGGCATGGAAGGCCTCAAGGGCAAGAAGATCGGCTACATCTTCCTTGACGCCGGCTACGGCCGCGAGCCGATCCCGCTGCTCGAGAACCTTGCCCAGAAGTATGGCTTCGAGGTGCTGCAGTACCCGGTCCCGGGCAAGGAGATGCAGAACCAGTCGTCGCAGTGGCTGTCCATCCGCCGCGATCGTCCCGACTATGTCGTGATGTGGGGCTGGGGCGCCATGAATCCGACCGCCATCAAGGAAGCGGTGAAGAACCGGTTCGACATGTCGAAGTTCATCGGCGTGTGGTGGGCCGGCGGCGATGAGGACGCACGGGCCGGCGGCGCGGGCGCCAAGGGCTACAAGTCCGTCAGCTTCAACAATGTCGGTGCCGACTATCCGGCGCTGCAGGACATCAAGAAGCTGGTCGTGGATGCGGGCAAGTCGAGCACCCCGGCGAGCACGGTGGGCGAGAACCTCTACAACCGCGGCGTCGTCAATGCGGTCTACATGGTCGAGGCGATCCGTACCGCGCAGGAGATGACCGGCAAGAAGGTGATCAACGCCGAGGACATGCGCGTCGGCCTTGAGAACCTGAAGATCGACGAGGCACGTCTGGAGGCCATCGGCCTGAAGGGCATGATCGCGCCGATCGAGATCACCTGCGCCAACCACTCCGGTCACCACTCGCTGTTCATCCAGGAATGGGATGGCGAGAAGTGGACCCCGGCGACCGACTGGTTCTCGCCGATGACCGAAGAGGTCACGCCGATCCTGATGCAGGCCTCGAAGGACTACGCGACGTCGAACGCCCCGTGGCCGACGCGTGAGGACGCCTGCCCGGCCAACTGAGCCAGGCAGTCTCGAGAAACACCCGGTCCGCGGCGAGGCTGCGGACCGGCACCAGATCCGCCGGCCCGCGCCGCATTCGCCCGGACCGGACCGCCCAACGCCTAGCGCCGGAAGAGTGACATGGACGCCAATGCACGGCAGACCGAGACGTCCGCTTCGACCATCCTCGCTGTGAACAACATCGAGGTGATCTACAACCACGTCATCCTGGTGCTGAAGGGCGTTTCGCTGACCGTGCCGGAAGGCGGCATCGTCGCCCTGCTGGGCGCCAACGGCGCCGGCAAGACCACGACGCTGAAGGCCGTGTCGAACCTTCTGCAGGCCGAACGCGGCGACGTGACCAAGGGCAACATCGTCTTCAAGGGCGAGCAGGTGCAGGCGCTGTCGCCGAGCGACCTGGTGCGCCGCGGCTGCATCCAGGTCATGGAAGGCCGCCATTGCTTCGGCCATCTGACCATCGAGGAAAACCTTTTGACCGGCGCCTTCACCCGGCGCGACGGCGATGCCGCCGTCAAGGCGAGCCTCGAGAAGGTCTATGCCTATTTCCCGCGCCTGCGCGAGCGGCGCAGCAGCCAGGCCGGCTACACGTCCGGCGGCGAGCAGCAGATGTGTGCCATCGGCCGTGCGTTGATGAGCAAGCCGAACATGATCCTGCTCGACGAGCCGTCCATGGGACTTGCCCCGCAGCTCGTCGAGGAGATCTTCGAGATCGTCAAGGAGCTCAACGAGAAGGAGGGCGTGTCCTTCCTGCTTGCCGAGCAGAACACCAACGTCGCCCTGCGCTACGCCACCTACGGCTACATCATGGAATCGGGCCGCATCGTGCTCGACGGCGCCGCCAAGGCGCTGCGCGAGAACGAGGACGTGAAGGAATTCTACCTCGGCGTCGGCGGCGAGGGGCGCAAGTCGTTCCGGAACGTGAAGCACTACAAGCGCCGCAAGCGCTGGCTCGCCTGAGCCAGCACCGCGTCCAGTCAAAGCAGCAGGCCGAAGCGGGGCGGACAGCCCGGCGACGGAGACGCGAAAGGTCCATTCTTTCGCCCGGCCAGGAATTCACGAGGAGCGCGACATGAGCGCAGAGCATTTCGACAACCTGGAGATCCGCGAGCCGGGTGAACGGGACGCCGATCTCTTCGCGCGGCTTCCCGCCCATGTGGCCGATGCGATGGCGAAGGCGCCCGGCTGGGCCAGCCACCTTGAGGGATACGACCCGGCCTCGCTCGTCGACCGGGCAGCGCTCGCCCGTCTGCCGGTGCTGCGCAAGCCGGATCTGATGGCAGCCCAGGCGCAGACCCCTCCCTTCGGCGGCTTCGCCACCGCGCCGCTGTCGGCCATGGGGCGCATTTTCATGTCGCCCGGCCCGATCTGGGAGCCGCAGGGGGGCGAGGCCGATCCCTGGTCGGCGGCGCGCGCCTTCTTTGCCGCCGGCTTTCGGGCGGGCGACATCGTCCACAACGCTCTGTCCTACCACCTGACGCCGGGCGGCTTCATTCTCGATCACGGCGCGCGAGCCCTCGGCTGCGCGGTCTTTCCCGCCGGCGTCGGCAATACCGAGATGCAGGTCGAGGCCATCGCCACCCTGCGTCCGAGCGGATATGCCGGCACGCCCGACTATCTGAAGATCCTCCTCGACAAGGCGGCGGAACTCGGCCGCGATGCCTCCTCGCTGCGGCGGGGTCTGGTGTCCGGCGGCGCGCTGTTCCCCAGCTTGAGGGCGGAATACCGCGAGCGCGGCATCGAGGTGCTGCAGGCCTATGCGACGGCCGATGCCGGCGTCATCGCCTACGAGGCGGCCGCCGACCAGGGCATGATCGTCAACGAGGACGTGATCGTCGAGATCGTTCGTCCGGGCTCCGGGGTGCCGGTGCCGGAGGGCGAGGTCGGCGAGGTCGTGATCACCAATTTCAACCGGGCCTATCCGTTGATCCGGTTCGGCACGGGCGACCTGTCGGCCGTGCTGCCGGGCCGCTCTCCGTGCGGGCGCACCAACATGCGGCTCAAGGGCTGGATGGGCCGGGCCGACCAGCGCACCAAGATCAAGGGCATGTTCGTCGATCCCAAGCAGATTTCCGAACTGCTCGGCCGGCACCCTGAGATCACCCGCGCCCGGCTCATCGTCGAGCGGCAGGCGGAGCAGGACGTGATGCGTCTGGCCTACGAGGCCGAAACGCATGGCGACGGCCTCGATCAGGCGATTTCCGCCACCTTGCGCGAGGTGACCAAGCTGTCGGGCCGGGTCGAGCGGGTGCTGCCCGGTGCCCTGCCGAACGACGGCAAGGTGATCGCCGACGAGCGCAACTACGAAGCCTGAGCAAGCCCTGGCGACGGCGGCCTCCCGTCTGCCGGCGTCCTCGCCCCTTGCGCAGTTGCAACGCCCTGGCCTATGCAAGAGGACCCCGGTTGTGCGGGACCCGATGGCGATGGCCGGCGGACGGCCTCAGGTGCGGACGAGCGATACCATGCAGGATGAAGCGGAGAAGGCTGCCGACGGCGCTTTCGTGTTGCTGGTCGAGGACGATCCGGACGACGTCGTCATCATCCGTCAGTCGCTGAAGGCGTCCAGCGTGCCTGTCCGCCTTGAAGTCGCCTCGGACGGCGCCGAGGCGCTCGACCATCTCAACCGCGCTGCGGCGGCCGGTTCTCCCGCCCCGGACCTCATTTTGCTCGACCTAAACCTGCCGGTGATGACGGGAACGGAGTTTCTCGGCAAGCTGCGCCAGCATGCCCGGCTCAGCGCGGTCCCGGTCTGCGTCTTCACCACGGCCGATGATCCGGTGACGATTCGCCGGGCCTATGCGGCCGGCGCCAATGCCGTCGTCACCAAGGCCGACAGCCTTGCCGGCATGAGCGAGGTCCTGCACACGATCGTCGAATTCTGGTTCCGCGTCGCCGAGCGTTATCGCGGCGAGTGAGCGCCTTCCTTACAAGACCGCAAGCCTAGAGATAGACGATCTCGTAGAGGTCGTCGTCCGCGGCAGGGCCCGGCTCCGCGATGGCAGCGGGATCGGGCAGCGCGGCCGGCTTCGCGTCGGGTCTTGCAGCGGGCAATGCCCGGTCGATGGGGCGCCCCAACGCGGCGTCGAGATGCGATTTCAGGATCTGCAGCGAGAACGGCTTCACCACCACCGACTGGGCGCCGAGCGTTGCCGCCCTTTGCAGCAAGACAAGATCGACATGCGCGCTGATGATGATCGCCGGGGTGGACGCGGTCACGGAATTGTCGTGCGCACGCAGCTTGGTCAGGAACTCCGCGCCGTCCTGGCGCGGCATGCGCCAGTCGATCAGCATGACGTCGAAGCGGTGCAGCTTCAGGAGCTGCTCCGCCTCCATGCCATCGGCTGCCTCGGTGACGGCATGGAAACCGAGGTCCTTCAGCATGCCGCGCAGCAGCCGGCGGGTGAATGCGCTGTCCTCCACGAGGAGGATCTTCTCGTTCTTCACTGAAATTCGTCCCGGTGGCGGCGTGCAGGCGCGCTTCCTGCAACCGGAAGCAACGGCCAAGCCTTGGTAATATCGACAATTTTGACGATCTGTTTTGAAAGGACCGTTAACAGCGCCCAAGTCCGGAGCAATTGCCCGCCTGCGTCAGCCTGTCGCGCATTCGGGTGAACCCTCTTCGACTTGGCTGCGTAGAAACGACTAGGATATGGACGACCCGGCTTTTGCGCCTTATGTGCCGCTCAGCCGGACCGGAATGTGATCGGGAGCCAGATGGACAGCATGAGCGTGATCGACAGCGACAGCGAGCGGGAAACGAGGCGTCGCGAGATGGGCAAGGTGCAGCTGCCGGCCGGACATCCCGGCGTCAAGGCGGGCAAGATCGGCGTTCTCATCGTCAATCTCGGTACGCCCGACGGCACCGACTTCCGCTCCATGCGCCGGTATCTGAAGGAATTCCTGACGGACAAGCGGGTCATCGAGTGGCCCAAGGCGCTGTGGTACCCGATCCTTTTCGGCATCGTCCTCAACACCCGGCCGAAGAAATCCGGCAAGGCCTATGACGAGATCTGGAACCGGGAACTCGACGAATCGCCGCTGCGCACGATCACCCGCTCGCAGTCGGACAAGCTTGCCGCCGCCATGGCCGGTATCGACGACCGCATCGTCGTCGACTGGGCGATGCGCTACGGCCAGCCGTCGATCCCGGACCGGCTGGCGAAGCTGCGCGAGCAGGGCTGCGACCGTCTGCTGGTCTTCCCGCTCTATCCGCAATATTCGGCCTCGACCACGGCGACAGTGAACGATGTTGTGTTCCGCGAGCTGTTGAAGCTGCGCTGGCAGCCGGCGCTGCGCACCGTGCCGCCCTATCACGACGATCCGGTCTATATCGACGCGCTGGCCAGCTCCATCGAGAAGACGCTTGCCGGCCTCGACTTCGAGCCGGAGACGGTGATCGCCTCCTATCACGGCATTCCGCAGTCCTACTTCCGCAAGGGCGATCCCTATCACTGCCATTGCCACAAGACGACGCGGCTTCTGCGCGAGCGGCTCGGCTGGTCGGAGGACAAGCTGAAGATCACCTTCCAGTCGCGCTTCGGTCCCGAGGAATGGCTGCAGCCCTACACGGACAAGACCGTGGAGGCGATGGCCAAGGCCGGCACCCGCAACATTGCGGTGATGAATCCGGGCTTCGTCGCCGACTGCCTTGAAACTCTGGAAGAAATCGCCGGAGAGGCGGGGGAGATCTTCCACGAGAATGGCGGCGACAACTTCGCGCATATCCCGTGCCTCAACGACAGCGACGACGGCATGAACGTCATCCAGACCCTGGTGCGGCGCGAGTTGTCCGGCTGGATCTGAGCCGTTTGCCGCGTCCTCGGGGCGCTCTTCTTCACCATTGCATGCCGCTTGCGCTTGCAGATCGCGGCTCGCCGGGTACATGTAGCGGCGGGCCGTCCGGTTGCGCGCGACCGGCCTGCAATCCGTTCCGCCGCACGGCAGTGCGGCCTTGGTGAAGGTGACGCAAGATGCTCGAAGGCCTTTTTGGTTTCGATATCCTCGTTCTGGTTCTGCTCGTCCTGCTGGTCCTTGTTGTCCTGGCAGGCGTCAAGACCGTACCGCAGGGCTACAACTACACCGTCGAGCGCTTCGGCCGGTATCGCAAGACGCTGACCCCGGGCCTCAACATCATCGTCCCCTTCGTCGACCGTGTCGGCCATCAGATCAACATGATGGAGCAGGTGCTCGACGTTCCGACGCAGGAAGTGATCACCCGCGACAATGCCACGGTGAGCGCCGACGGCGTCACCTTCTACCAGGTGCTGGATGCGGCGCGCGCCGCCTACGAGGTCTCGGGCCTGGAGAATGCGATCCTGAACCTGACCATGACCAACATCCGTTCGGTCATGGGGTCGATGGATCTCGACGAACTGCTGTCCAACCGCGACGAGATCAACGCCCGCCTGCTGCGGGTGGTGGATGCGGCCGCGTCTCCCTGGGGCATCAAGATGACCCGCATCGAGATCAAGGACATCAACCCGCCGCGGGACCTCGTCGAGGCGATGGGCCGTCAGATGAAGGCGGAGCGCGAGAAGCGCGCCTCGATCCTGGAAGCGGAGGGCAAGCGGGCCTCGGAAATCCTGCAGGCGGAAGGCGAGAAGCAGTCGCTGATCCTGGAGGCGGAAGGCCGGCGCGAGGCCGCGTTCCGCGATGCGGAGGCGCGGGAACGCTCCGCCGAGGCCGAGGCCAACGCGACCCGCATGGTCAGCGAGGCGATCGCCGCCGGCGACATGCAGGCGATCAACTATTTCGTCGCCAACAAATATGTCGAGGCGCTCGGCCAGTTCGCCCGCTCGCCGAACCAGAAGCTCCTGATCCTGCCGACCGAGACCACCGCCATCCTCGGCTCGCTCTCGGGCATTGCCGAGATCGCCAAGGAGGCGTTCGGCCCGGGCGGCGGGTCGTCGCGGCCGCGCGGCAGCGTGCCCACGACCAGCGGTCCGTCGCGTGACGGCAGCGAGCCGCGGGGATGACCATGATCGAGCGTCTGGTGATGGAGCTGGGCCCGTGGATCTGGTGGATCGGCGGTCTGCTCCTGCTCGGCCTCGAGGTTCTGGCGCCGGGCACGTTCTTCCTGTGGTTCGGCCTTGCCGCCATCGTCGTCGGCACCCTGGCGATCCTGGTCGAAATGCCCTGGCAGCTGGAGATCGTGCTGTTCGGGCTGCTGTCGGTGATCGCCGTGGTTGTCGGGCGCCTCTACATGCGCCGGCAGGGCAGCGAGGGGGATGAGGCCGGGCTCAACCAGCGCGGGGCGCGCATGGTGGGTCGCGAATTCGTGCTGGCCGCGCCGATCTCCGGCGGGCAGGGCTCGGTCCGGTTCGACGACAGCGTCTGGCGGGTGAGCGGGCCGGATTGCCCGGCCGGCACGCGCATCCGTGTCGTCGGGGTCGATGGCAGCACGCTGGTGGTAACGCCCGTCGAGGGCTGAGAGCTCAATTCACGGGGCGCAGAAGCGCGAAAAAGCGAAAGGGCCGGGAATTGTTTCCCGGCCCTTCGTCGTTTGGTTTCGGAGCTGCCCGTCCCTTACGGATTGTGGCCGAGCGGGATTGGCGGTTCCTCGCGCATCAGCAAGATGCCGATGCGGCGGTTGGCGGCAAGATAGGGGTCGTTGGGGAACAGCGGTTCGCTGTCGGCCTTGCCGACGACACCGTAAAACCGGTCGGCGGGCACGCCGTATTCGGTCAGAATCTGGCGCGCGGCATTGGCGCGATCGGCCGAAAGCTCCCAGTTGGTGTAGCTGGGGTTCAGCGCGATGCCGCCCGAGGTGGTGTGGCCGGTGATCTGGATGCGGTTCGGCATCCGACCGATGACCGGGGCCATCTTCGACAGCAGGCGGCGGGTCAGCTCATACGGGTATTTCGAGCCTTCCGGGAACATCGAGCGGCCGTCCTGGTCGACGAGGCTGATGTTCAGGCCTTCATCGGTCTCCTCCAGGATGATGTTGGAGGAGATTTCGGTGATGTCGGGCATTTCCTGCCAGGCCTGGCGCAGGGAGGCCGCGGCGGTGGCGAACTGGCGCGGATGCTCGATGTCCGACTTGCGCACATCGTGGGTGTTGGCTTCCGGTCCCTGCTTGCGGCGTTGCTCGTGCCGCTCCTGTGAGAAATCGGAATCCACCTCTTCGGGAACCTGACTGACGTCCTTCATGTAGTCGCGGACGGGGATGCCCTCGACCTCGATGATGCCGGTGCGCCGGGACGTTTCCTTGACGCCGAAGGCCTCGCGCATCGAGCCGGCGACGATCTGCAGTTTCTGCTTGTCCTGGATCGAGAAGGAGATGATCAGCACGAAGAAGCAGACGAGCAGGGACATCAGGTCGGCGAAGGTGACCAGCCATTCCGGGGCGCCGCCGCCGCCTGCGTTCTTTTTTCTGGCCATGGTGCGCCGGTCTCCGTCGCGTGATGTGTCGTGCCGGGTGTCAGGCGGCTTCCGCGAACTCGGCGCGGGCCTTTTCCGGCAGATAGGCGATCAGCATGTCTCGGATCAGGGCCGGGCTCTTGTTCTCGCGGATCTGCAGGATGCCGTCGATGACGAGGGTCTGGTTGACCTCTTCGGTCTCGAATTTCGAATCGAGCTTGTCGACCAGCGGCAGGCAGACGACGTTGGCGATCAGGGCGCCGTAGAGCGTCGTCAGCAGCGCGATGGCCATCGACGGGCCGATGGTGGAGGGATCGTCCATGGTCGCGAGCATCTGCACCAGGCCGACCAGAGTGCCGATCATGCCGAAGGCCGGCGCGGAATCGCCGAGCGCCTTGAACACCTTGCGCCCTTCCTGCAGGCGGTCGAGATAGAGGTCGCGGTCGCGCTCCATCGCGTCCTTGATGAACTCTCCCTCATAGCCGTCGGCGATGTACTGCACGCCCTTGGCCAGGGTCGGATCGCTCACCTCGACATTTTCCAGGCCCAGCGGGCCGGACTTGCGGACGATGTCGGCAAGCGTGCTGATCTCCTCGATCAGGTCGCGCGGGCTCGACTTCTTGTGGGTGAAGGCGACCTTGCCACCGACCACGAAGGCGCCGCCGATGCCGGCGAGCGGGAAGCGCACCAGGGTCGCGGCGAAACCGCCGCCGATGACGATCAGAATGGAGGGAACGTCAATGAACTGGGTGAGGTTGCCGCCCAGCATGATGGCGATGAGGACGACCACAAATGCTGCAACGATGCCGATGATCGAACCGAGATCCATGCCGTGCCACTCTCCGAACAAACCTGTGGTCCGGTCGCGGACCTGGAGGTGATCATAGGCAGGGCGTGGCTAATCAATCCCTAAAGGGGCGAGGGGAAATTTGCTGCGCAATCGGAAAAAACCACGAGGGCAACCCTCGCTTTGCGTGAAGAATGCCTCAGGCGACGCCGTGCCGGAGCAGATCGTGCAGATGGATGATGCCGACTGGACGCCCGTCCTCGACGACGAAAACCGCCGTGATCGAGGTGCGGTTGAGGAACTCCATTGCCGAGGCCAGCAGCATGTCGCCGGGAATGGTCTTCGGCGCGCGGGTCATGACGTCGCCGGCGGTCTTGTCGAGGAAATCGTGGCTGAGATGGCGGCGCAGGTCGCCGTCGGTGATGATGCCGACCAGCTGTCCGGCCTCGTCGACGATGCCGAGCACGCCGAAGCCCTTCTGCGTGATCAGGACGATGGCGTCGCGCATGGTGGTCGCCGGGGTGGCGAGCGGCAGTTTCTCGCCGCCATGCATCACGTCGCGGGCATGCAGCAGGCTGGCACCGAGCCGGCCGCCGGGGTGATAGACCTTGAAATCCTGGGCGGTGAAGCCGCGCGCTTCCAGCAGCGCGATGGCCAGCGCGTCGCCGGTCGCCATCTGCAGGATCGTCGAGGTGGTCGGCGCCAGGCCGTGCGGGCAGGCCTCCTCGACCTTGGGCAGCGCCAGCACGATGTCGGCGGCGGTGCCAAGAGCGCTCTCGGAGCGCGAGGTGATGGCGACGAGCGGCACCTTGAAGCGGCGCGTATAGGCGATGGTCGCGGCCAGTTCCTGCGTCTCGCCGGACCAGGACAGCGCCAGCACCACGTCGTTGTCGGTGATCATGCCGAGATCGCCGTGGCTGGCCTCGGTCGCATGCACGAAGGAGGCGGGCGTACCGGTGGAGGCGAGCGTCGCGGCGATCTTGGCGCCGACATGGCCGCTCTTGCCGACGCCGGTGACGATCACCCGGCCGCGCGCCGAGGCGATGGTCGCGACCGCGCGGGCGAAAGGCTCGGACAGGCCGTTGCCGAGCGCGGCCTTCAGGATCGCAAGGCCTGCCGCCTCGGTCTCGATCGTCCGCAGGGCAGAGGCGCAGGCGTCCTGTCCGCTGCTTGCGGAGGAGGTGTCGAGGGCAACAGGTGCGGTCATGGGGCGGGTCCGGCCGTATCGATGTTCGGTTGCGCCCGTCTTACCCCCCAGCCGGGGGCTTTCGCAAGGGCGGCGGACGGAGCGCCGGCAAGGCTTGCGCAACGCTCCGTTAACCTTAACAGACCATTATCGTGGCCAAAGTTGGCCGCAACCCGGCCGCATGTCGCCGCTGGATCGAGAATGACACGTACCGCCCTCTCCGCCCTTGCCGTCATGGCGCTGCTCGCTGCGCAGCTGCCCACGGCCCCGCGCGTCCAGGCGCAGGACACAGGTCTGGGCTCCGGGTCGGCATCGGGATCCGGCTCGCTGTTCGGCTCCGCGCCGCTGGCCTCGTCCGCCGATACCGGTTTCGACGGGGAGGCGGAGGACGGGGTCGATCCGCTCGGCCGCGAGGACGGAGTGTCCGCGCAAGGGCGCAGCGGCACGCGCGGCACGATCTCCGAGATCGGCCCCGGCGCTGGCGAGGAAGCACAGGCGCTGACGGCAACGGGACGCGCCGAGCCGGTTCAGCCGTTCTCCGAAAGACTGCGGGCCGTGCAGAGGCGTTCGGCACTGGGCGGCGGCGGGCGGATCGCCAACACGGCCTATGCCGGCGACACGACGCGGGACGAACCGCGCGGCATGCGCGTCGGCTCTTTCCTGCTCTATCCGGAGCTGTTCACGGGTCTTGGCTGGTCGGACAACCGGGCGGGCGATTCCAACGGCAATGGCGGTGCGACCTATCGCATCGCGCCGAGCCTCAGGGTGCAGTCCGACTGGTCGCGCCACAGCCTCGGCATCAATTTCCGCGGCAGCTATACCGGCTATCCCGACAGCGGGCTCGAGGCCGACCCGAACGTGTCGAGCGACGCCTTGCTGCGGCTGGAGGTCGGCGAGCGCACCGAGGTCGACATCTCGGGCAGCTATGGCCTGTCGATGCAGGATCGCGGCACGGCCGAATCGGCCGGCGGCGACCAGGAGATCCATTCGCTCGGCGGCGGTCTGGCGCTGCGCCGGGACCTCGGCCTTGTCGGCGCGGAGCTGCGCGGCGAGGTGGATGCGACCTATTACCAGGGCGCGGGGGGCGCTGCGGCCAATCGCGACCGCGACAATGCGCTGTTCACCGCGACCTTGCGCGTCGACGGCAATACCGGCGCCGCGGTGACACCCTTTGCCGAGGCGAGCGTGCTTGCCCGCCGCTACATGGACGCGTGCAACAATCCGGCGCTGTGCGAGGACCGTAACTCTTCCGGCTATGGCCTCAGGGCCGGCCTTGCCTTCGACAATGGCGGCAAGATCTCCGGCGATATCGCCGTCGGCTGGCGCAGCGAGAGGCTGGACGATGCCCGCCTGGCGCGGCTGGACGGCATGACGGTGGACGGCTCGCTGGTCTGGTCGCCGACCCGGCTGACCACGGTGACGGCGCTTGCCAGCACCAGTTTCGCCCCGTCCTCGCTGGCCGGAACGCCGGGCTCGGCCGCCTATTCGAGCGACTTGCGGGTGGCGCACGGCTTCAGCGACGCACTGAGCGGCGAGGTCGGCATCGGCTACACTTGGCGCGATTATACCGGCCTCGTGCTCACCGAGCAGGAGGCACGGGCCACGACGGCGCTGACCTGGGCACTGACGTCCAATGTCGCGCTGCAGGGCCGCTACACATTCCGCCGCTTCATCTCGAGCAATCCGGGATCGAGCTACGATTCGAACACGATCGAGGCGGGGTTGAGATTCCGGCACTGAGGCATACTTGCCGACAGAGGCGGTGCGACCGGCCTGTCGGGCCGGTCCGGAAATCCGGGGCGTCGGGGGGCGAGGGAACCGGGCCTGCATAACGCAAGCAGGCGGTTCCACCGGGAGACGATCAGGAGTGTTGATGTTTTTGCTTCAGAGCCATGCAAGGGGGCCGGCCCGTTCCGTGCGGCGGCTGGCCGGTGCCCTCGGACTTGCCCTGACGCTCTGCCTGCCGACCGGCGCGGCGATGGCCGATGCCGGTTTTACCCGCTGGGTGGACGGATTCTGGTCGACGGCGCGGGCGGCGGGTGTGTCGCAGGCGACCTATCGCCGGGCGTTCCAGGGCATGACGCCGGACGAGGATACGATCCGGCTCATGAACCGGCAGTCGGAATTCGTGAAGCCGATCTGGGAGTACCTGGACAGCGCCGTCTCCGACACGCGCGTCGAGAACGGTCGCCAGATGCTGCAGACCTATGCCCGCGAGCTGGCGGTGATCGAGAGCCGCTACGGCGTCGAGCGCCACGCGGTCGTGGCGATCTGGGGCATGGAGACCAACTACGGCAACTTCATGGGCAAGCACTATGTGGTGCGCGCCCTGGCGACGCTGGCCTATGCCGCGCCGCGCCGGCGCGAGTTCTGGCAGCGCGAACTGGTGACGGCATTGCAGATCCTCGACGCCGGCCACGTCTCGCCCGACCGGATGGAAGGGTCCTGGGCCGGCGCGATGGGCCACACCCAGTTCATGCCTTCCAGCTGGAAACAGTATGCGGCCGACTATGACGGCGACGGCCGGCGCGACATCTGGACCAACATCCCCGATGCGCTCGCCTCCACCGCCAACTACCTGAAAAAGCACGGCTGGCAGGGCGGCAAGACCTGGGGCTACGAGGTCGAGCTGCCGCGCGGCTTCGACTACACGCTGGCCGACACCGACCGCTCGCTCGGCGAATGGTCGCGGATCGGCGTGCGCCGCCCCGGCGGCCGCGACTTCCCGCGCCCGTCCGACAATGCCGAGCTGGTGCTGCCGGCCGGCGCGTCGGGTCCCGCCTTCCTGATGCTGAAGAACTTCTTCGTCATCAAGCGCTACAACAACGCCACCGCCTATGCCCTGGCCGTCGGCCATCTTGCCGACCGGATCCGCGGCGGCGAGCCGTTCGCCCGCCAGTGGCAGCGCGATGCCTTGCCGCTGTCGAAGCCGCAGGCGGAGGAACTGCAGACGCTGCTCAACCGGCGCGGCTTTTCCGTCGGCACGGCGGACGGGCAGGTGGGACCGGCCACACGGCGCGGCATCCGCGCCTATCAGACGGCAGCCGGCCTGATCCCGGACGGCTATGCCTCGGTGGCGCTGCTGGAGCACATCCGCAGGGGACGCTGAGCCGGTGCCGGATGGAGCGGCCTTCCTCGCCTGGCAGCATTTGGCGACGGCGCCCGAAAGGACGCCGGTGCTGCCCGACGGCTGCCGCGACGTCCTGGTGCTGCACCGGGCGGGCGCGGCGCCGCAGGTCATGCTGACCGCATTCGACCTTTGCCCGCGCATCGCCGAACTGGCGGCCGGAACCTTGATCGAGGGCTTTCGCCTGAGGCCGGGGGCCGGCATCGCGCCGCAGGTTCTGGCGGAGATCGCCCGCGACGCGGAGCGTGGATCCGGCGATGGAGCTGCGGAAATCCTCGGCAATGCGCTTGCCGGACTGGAGGGCAGGGGCGGCGACGTCGGCACCGCTATCCGGTTGCTGGCCGGGCCGGGCGAGAGCCTTGCCTCGGTCGCACGCGGGCTCGGCCTGTCGCCGCGCTCGCTGCAGCGGCGGTTCCGCGAGCAGGGCCTGCCGCCGCCCGACCAATGGCGCTTGCTGGGACGGGCACGCAGGGCCGCCGGACAACTGGCCGGCGCAGCCCCGCTGGCGGAGATTGCTGCGGAGTGCGGCTTTGCCGACCAGGCGCACATGACCCGGGAGCTCGCCCGCTGGTTCGGAGCGAGCCCGGAGCGGCTGCGCCGGGATCGCGCCCTTCTGGAGCTGGCGTGTCAGCCGGCGCTCGGCAACTGGACCGGCGAGCAGATTTCCACCAGATAGCCGTTGGGATCGCTGACATAAGCAGTCGTCTGTCCCCACTCCTCGCGGCGCGCGTCCTGCAGCAGCGTGGCGCCGGACGCCACCGCCCGCTCGAGCGCCGCGTGCACGTCGTCCGTCTCGAAAGCGAGCTCGAAGACCGGCGCCTTCGCATCGGCCTGGCCCGGCGTCTTGCCGAGCTGGCGCATCAGGGTCTTGGAGGAAAAGGCAAGGCGCGTCTCGCCGGTCGCGAGCTCGCCATAGTCGCCGCCGTCATGCAGGAAGCCGCGCTGCAGCGCGAAGGCGCGCTCGTAGAAATCGAGCGTCGCCGGGACGTCGTCGACATAGAGGATCGAGTATCTGAAGATCATGTCCTGCTCCGAAAATTGATTGCCTGATCGCTATGGCAAGACCGGTTTGCCCCGTCTTGAAGGATCGCGACAGGCGCGCGATTCAAACCTCCGACCGGAATCTGTTCCCTTCCTCCCGCAAGGGCCGTAAAATCGGTGCCATGACAGCTTGTGCCACTTTCTCCGCGCGTCGTCCCGGCGTGCCTGCCCGCCCTTCGGCGCGCGGGCGTTTCCGGCTGGCCATGCTGGTGGCGCTGGTCACCGCATTCTGCCTGCTGCTGCCCGACCTGCAACCGGGCAAGGTGGCCGATTTCGGCCCGGGTTCGGCGCTGGCGCAGAACGGCCGGCCGATCGTCCAGCCGGGAGATTCGCGCAAGTCGAACTTCCACCCGCTGTCGCCGCTGCTGCGGCTGTTCGGTGTCGACAACAGCCGCCGCCGCACCCGCATCCAGCCGCGCGAACCGCGCCAGCGGCTTCAGCCCTCGCGCGAGCCGGTGCGGCCCGTGGTTGTCGAGGTGCCGAAGGAGGCCGACGCACGGGTGGTCCTGGTGGTCGGCGATGCGCTGGCCGGCGAGCTGGCGGAAGGGCTGGAGGCGACCTATTCGGAAGTCCCGTCGGTGCGCGTCGACAGCCTGTCGATCAACGATGCGGGCCTTGCGGGCGCCGGTCCAGGTACGCTCGGCGACCGGGTTCGCGGCATCATCCAGGGCCGCCGCGTTGCGGCGATCGTGATGCTGATCGGCTCGCTCGACCAGCGCGATATCACGACGGAAACCGGCACGGCCCCGTTTCGCAGCGAGGCGTGGAACGCGATCTATGGCCAGCGGATCGGCGATCTGGTCGCCGTCGCGCGGGCGCAGCGCACGCCGGTGGTCTGGGTCGGCCTGCCGCCGCCCAAGGGCGTCGCCCGGCGCAACGACTTTGCCCATATCAACACGGTCGCCAAGCAGCGGGCGGAAGCGGCCAACGCCATCTATGTCGATGTGTGGGACGTGTTCCTGGACGAAAACGGCGGCTACACGTCCTACGGCCCCGACGTGGAAGGCACGCGCCGGCAGCTGCGCTCGGCTGACGGCATCGGCTTCACCTGGCACGGCCGGCGCAAGATCGCCTTCTTCGCCGAGCGTTCCATTGCCCGCATCCTCGGCTCGTCGGGCGCCTTCGCCTTCGAGGGGGTGGAGGACGATCCCAATTTCATCGTGCTGACCGGGCGCCAGGGCGCGCCGGAGACGGTTCTGGCCGGCGGCGAAAACGCCAAGAACGCGCCCGTCGTCGACACGCCGCAATACCAGTTGATCGTGCAAGGCGCGCCCATTGCGCCGCAGAGCGGACGGGTCGACGACTTCCGCGCCCCGTAAGTTTCGGGACTATGCGAGCCCTCGACTTGTTGCCGAACACGGCGCGGACAGGGGCAGACCTCCGGAATTCTACGTAATTACCTAATTTTTCACGTTTTTCGGGAAGCCTGTCGACCTCGCAACGCAGTCCAGGTCCCGAACATGGCCATTTCCCGCTCCGCTCCCTGGTCCCTTACCGTGACGGGACGCTTCCTGCTCATGGTCGCGACAGCCGCGCTCATCATGATGGCGGGTACGGGATATGCCTTCTACGTGTTCCGGCGCTCGCTGCTGTCGGCACTGGGCGATCCGGTGCACGCGCAGGAGCTGCTGGGTCCGGCTGCCACCGCCAAGCTCGACGGGCTGATCCTGGAACAGATGCTGGAGATCGTGCTCGTCTGTCTTCCCGTCGGCATTGCCTTCCTGGCGCTGGCCTTCGTGCTGGCGATGGGCGTGCGGCGGCCGCTGAAGGCGTTGCAGGAAGGGCTGGTGGCCCTGTCCAACGGCGATTTCGGCATCACGGTCGCAGGCGCGGAGCGGCGCGACGAGATCGGCGCCATCGCCCGTTCGGTGGCGGATTTCCGCGTGCGGCTTTCGGAAAAGGCGGAGCAGGACGCGCGCGAGGCGCTGGAGCAGCAGCAGCGCATGGCAAGCCAGCGTGGCGAGACGCTGAACCAGGTGGCAGCGGAGTTCGAGCAGACCGTGGTCGGGGTCGTTCACCGGCTCGGCGATGCGGCCGGGCGGGTTGCCCATCTGACCAAGGATCTGGACGGGGCGGTCGACATGGCCGCAAGCGCCGTCGACGAGGCGTCCGGCTCCTCGATCCAGGCATCCAGCTCGGTTTCGACGGCGGCGGAGGCAGCCGAAGAGATGTCCCAGTCGATCCTGTCGATCGGCCGGGAGATGGAGCAGGCGGCGGAAATGGCGCGGGCGGCGGTCGAGGAATCGCGCTCGACCGATGCCATCGTCGGCCGGCTGGCGGAAAGCGGGCGGGCCATCGGCGAGGTTGTCGATCTGATCAAGCAGATCGCCGATCAGACCAACCTCTTGGCGCTGAACGCCACCATCGAGGCGGCGCGGGCCGGGGAAATGGGCCGGGGCTTTGCCGTCGTTGCTAATGAAGTCAAGACGTTGGCGGGCCAGACCTCACGGGCGACCGAGGATATTTCCCAGCAGGTCGAGGCGGTGCAGCAGGTGTCCGAGCAGGCGGTCGGGGCGATCCGCTCCATCGCCGGCACGGTCGAGCGCATCCACTCGATCTCCGACACGATCCTGCAGGCGGTTCAGAAGCAGATGTCGGCGACCGGCGAGATCAGCCAGAGCGTCGAGTTCGCGACGCAAAGCACCGAAAACGTGGCCTCCAGCATGGACGCGCTCAGCCGCGCCAGCGGTTCGACCCGGGCCGCCACGGACGAAATCCGCGGCGCCAGCTCCGAACTTGCCCAGCTGTCCGAGGCGCTGCGCGAGCAGGTCGGCGGCTTCCTGTCGAGCATCCGCGCGGCGTGATCCTCACGGGGATAAACCAGCGCCCCGGCGGGGATAAGTGCTGTTTTTTGGTCTTGAGAAATTGAGAAAGGCGCCGCAAGAGGCGCCTTTCTTATTGATATTGCTCATCTTTTTTTGAGACGATTTTGCAAAATCTTGCGAGATTTTGCGAAAGGCCGTCTTGAACGGCCTCACGCTTTGCAAAATCGGCCCGGTCAGCGCGGCAGGTTCGAGCTGCCCGTCAGGTGCAGGTCGATGGCCCGTGCGGCCTGACGGCCCTCGCGGATCGCCCAGACCACCAGCGACTGGCCCCGGCGGACGTCGCCGGCGGCGAACACGCCGTCGATGGACGTCTTGTAGTCCTGGGTGTTCGCCTTGACGTTGGTGCGGGCGTCGCGCTCGATGCTGTCGCCGAGCTCGGCGAGGTAGGTGCCTTCCATCGGCCCGGCAAAGCCGATGGCGACCAGCACCAGCTCGGCGCGCAGGATGAACTCGCTGCCCGGGATCGGCCGGCGCTTCTCGTCGACGCGGGCGCACTTGACGCCGGTGACGTGGCCGTCCTCGCCGACGAGAGCAAGGGTAGCGGCCGCGAACTCGCGCTCGGCGCCTTCCGCCTGGCTGGAGGAGGTGCGCATCTTGGTCGGCCAGTACGGCCACACCGTCAGCTTGTCCTCCTTCTCCGGCGGACGCTGGCGGATGTCGAGCTGGGTCACCGACAGGGCGCCCTGGCGGAACGAGGTGCCGACGCAGTCCGAGGCCGTGTCGCCGCCGCCGATGACGACGACATGCTTGCCGCCGGCCCAGTAGGGCTGCTCGGCCGAGACGTCCTCGCCGCCGACGCGGCGGTTCTGCTGGACCAGGAACGGCATGGCATACATGCAGCCCTGAAGGTCCATGCCCGGAAGCTCGGGATCGCGCGGACGCTCGGCGCCCACGGTCAGCAGCACCGCGTCATGGCGCTGCTTGAGCTCGTCCACCGTCAGGTTGACGCCGACATTGGCACCGTAATGGAAGACGACGCCTTCGCCTTCCATCTGCTCGACGCGGCGGTCGATGTAGTGCTTTTCCATCTTGAAGTCGGGAATGCCGTAGCGCATCAGGCCGCCTGCGCGCGGCTCGCGCTCGTAGACATGCACCGTGTGGCCGGCGCGGGCCAGCTGCTGGGCCGCGGCAAGGCCGGCGGGACCGGCGCCGACGATGGCGACGGTCTTGCCGGTGCGGAACGGCGCCGGCTCGGGGCGGATCCACCCTTCAGCCCAGGCCTTGTCGGCAATCGCCTGTTCCACGGTCTTGATGGCGACCGGCACGTCCTCGAGGTTCAGCGTGCAGGCTTCCTCGCACGGGGCGGGGCAGATGCGGCCGGTGAACTCGGGGAAGTTGTTGGTCGAGTGCAGGTTGCGCGCCGCCTCTTCCCAGTCGCCGTTATAGACCAGGTCGTTCCAGTCCGGGATCTGGTTGTTGACCGGACAGCCGACGGGCCCATGGCAATAGGGCACGCCGCAATCCATGCAACGGGCAGCCTGGCGCTCGACTTCCTTGTCCTCGAGCGGCAGGGTGAACTCCCTGAAGTGGCGGATGCGGTCGGAGGCCGGCTGGTACTTCTGTTCCTGCCGGTCGATCTCCAGGAAACCGGTAACTTTTCCCATGATCTCTCGTCTCCCTTACTCGGCCGCCACCAGGCCGAGCCGCTTTTCTTCCATTTCCCTGAGGGCGCGGCGGTACTCGACCGGCATCACCTTCACGAATTTCGGGCGGAACTCGTCCCACTTCTCCAGGATCTCCTGCGCCCAGGCCGAGCCGGTATGGGCGATGTGGTTGGAGATGATCTGGCGAAGCCGCTCGTCGTCATGCCGCGTCATGTCGGCAGACAGGTCCACGCGGCCCTTGTGCTCGATGTCGCCACCATGGTGGTGGAGCTTCTCCAGGAGGTCGTCCTCCTCCGGGACCGGCTCGATGTCGACCATGGCGAGGTTGCAGCGGTTGCGGAACGAGCCGTCCTCGTCCAGCACATAGGCCACGCCGCCCGACATGCCAGCGGCGAAGTTGCGGCCCGTCCAGCCGAGCACGACGACGACACCGCCGGTCATGTATTCGCAGCCGTGGTCGCCCACGCCCTCGACGACGGCGATGGCACCCGAGTTACGGACCGCGAAACGCTCGCCGGCGATGCCGCGGATGTAGCACTCGCCCTCGGTCGCACCGTAGAGCACGGTGTTGCCGGCGATGATCGAGTAGTCCGGATCGGCGGCGCTCTTCGGGTTCGGACGGATGACGAGCTTGCCGCCCGCCAGGCCCTTGCCGACATAGTCGTTGGCGTCGCCCTCGAGCGTCATGGTGATGCCGCGCGCCAGGAAGGCACCGAAGGCCTGGCCGGCGGTGCCGGTCAGCCGCACGTCGATGGTGCCGCCCTTCAGGCCCTTGTGGCCGAAGCGCTTGGCCACCTCGCCCGACAGCATCGCACCGGCGGAGCGGTCGACATTGCCGATGGTCTCGGTGATCACGACCGGCTCCTTGCGCTCCAGCGCCGGCTCGGCGGCCGCGATCAGGCGGCGGTCGAGAACGTCGTCGATCGGATGCTTCTGGCGCTCGGTCCAGCGCTTCGCCTCGGCCGGGGCCTCGGGCATGTGGAAGATGCGCGAGAAGTCGAGGCCGCGCGCCTTCCAGTGGTCGATCATCTTCTCCTGGTCGAGCAGGTCGGTGCGGCCGACGAGATCGTCGAAACGGGCGATGCCCATCGCGGCCATGATCTCGCGGACTTCCTCGGCGACGAAGAAGAAGTAGTTGACCACATGCTCCGGGGCGCCCTTGAAGCGCTTGCGCAGTACCGGATCCTGGGTGGCGATGCCGACCGGGCAGGTGTTCAGATGGCACTTGCGCATCATGATGCAGCCGGCGGCGATCAGCGGCGCGGTCGAGAAGCCGAACTCGTCGGCCCCCAGCAGCGCGCCGACGATGACGTCGCGCCCGGTCTTCAGGCCGCCGTCGACCTGCAGGGCGATGCGCGAGCGCAGCCCGTTCAGCACCAGGGTCTGCTGGGTCTCGGCAAGGCCGATCTCCCAGGGGCTGCCGGCATGCTTGATCGAGGTCAGCGGCGAGGCGCCGGTGCCGCCGTCATAGCCGGACACGGTGATGTGGTCGGCGCGCGCCTTGGCAACGCCGGCGGCAACCGTGCCGACACCGACTTCCGACACCAGCTTGACCGAGATGTCGGCCGCCGGGTTGACGTTCTTCAGATCGTAGATCAGCTGCGCCAGATCCTCGATCGAATAGATGTCGTGGTGCGGCGGCGGCGAGATCAGGCCGACGCCCTGCGTCGAGTGGCGGACCTTGGCGATCACCGCGTCGACCTTGTGGCCGGGCAGCTGGCCGCCCTCGCCGGGCTTGGCACCCTGGGCCACCTTGATCTGGATCATGTCCGAGTTGACGAGGTAGTCGGTGGTCACGCCGAAGCGGCCCGAGGCGACCTGCTTGATCGCCGAGCGCATCGGGTTCTGCGACCCGTCCGGCAGCGGCATGTAGCGCTCCGGCTCCTCGCCGCCCTCGCCGGTGTTCGACTTGCCGCCGATCCGGTTCATGGCGACGGCCAGCGTCGAGTGGGCCTCGCGCGAGATCGAGCCGAAGGACATGGCGCCGGTCGAGAAGCGCTTGACGATCTCGGCCGCCGGTTCGACCTCGTCGATGGAGATCGGCGCGCGGCCGACATCCTCTGCGGTCTTGACGCGGAACAGCCCGCGAATGGTGAAGCGGCCGTTGTGCTCGTTGGTCTCGCGGGCGAACTCGCGATACTGCTCGGGCAGGTTGGAGCGCACCGCATGCTGCAGGAAGGCGATGCCTTCCGGCGTCCACAGGTGGCTCTCGCCGCGCACGCGGTAGGCGTATTCGCCGCCGACATCGAGCGAGCGGCGCAGCACCGGCACGTCGGCGAAGGCGACGGCGTGACGGCGGGCGGTCTCCTCGGCGACCTCGGCAAGGCCGATGCCCTCGATCATGGTGGCGGTGCCGAAGAAGTACTCGTTGACGAAGTCGGTCGACAGGCCGACCGCGTCGAAGATCTGGGCGCCGCAATAGGACTGGTAGGTCGAGATGCCCATCTTGGACATGACCTTGAGGATGCCCTTGTCGATCGACTTGATGTAGCGATAGACAACCTCGTCGGCGTCGACTTCCTCGGGGAAGTCGAGCTCGGCATGGAGCTGCAGCAGCGTCTCGAAGGCGAGATAGGGGTTGATCGCCTCGGCGCCGTAGCCGGCCAGCACGCAGAAGTGATGCACCTCGCGCGCCTCGCCCGTCTCCACTACCAGACCGACCGAGGTGCGCAGGCCCTTGCGGATCAGGTGATGGTGCACGGCAGCGGTCGCCAGCAGCGCCGGAATGGCGATGCGGCCGCGGCTGACCAGACGGTCGGACAGGATGACGATGTTGTAGCCGTTGATCACCGCCTTCTCGGCATTGGCGCACAGGTTGTCGAGCGCCTCGCGCATGCCGCCCGCGCCCTTGGACGCGTCGTAGGTGATGTCCAGCGTCTTGGCCGAGAACTGGTTGTCGGCGGTGTCGCCGATGGTCCGGATCTTCTCCAGATCGTCATTGGTGAGGATCGGCTGGCGAACCTCCAGTCGCTTGGAGGTGGCCAGGCCCTTGAGATCGAACAGGTTCGGCCGCGGCCCGATGAAGGACACGAGGCTCATCACCAGCTCCTCGCGGATCGGGTCGATCGGCGGGTTGGTGACCTGGGCGAAGTTCTGCTTGAAATAGGTGTAGAGCAGCTTCGGCTTGTCCGACAGCGCGGAGATCGGCGTGTCGGTGCCCATCGAGCCGATGGCTTCCTGGCCGACGGTCGCCATCGGATGCATCAGGAGCTTGATGTCTTCCTGGGTGTAGCCGAAGGCCTGCTGGCGGTCGAGCAGCGTCTCCGCCGCCACCGGCGCACGCCCGCGCACCGCCGGCATCTCCTCCAGCACGATCTGGGTGCGGTGCAGCCAGTCCTTGTAGGGGTTGGCGGTGGACAGCTGGCGCTTGATCTCGTCGTCGGAAATGATCCGGCCTTCCTCGAGATCGATCAGGAGCATCTTGCCCGGCTGCAGGCGCCACTTGCGGATGATCTTCTCTTCCGGCACCGGCAGCACGCCGACCTCGGAGGACATGATGACGAAATCGTCGTCGGTCACCACGTAGCGGGCCGGACGCAGGCCGTTGCGGTCGAGGGTCGCGCCGATCTGGCGGCCATCGGTGAAGGCAACGGCGGCCGGTCCGTCCCACGGCTCCATCAGGGCGGCGTGGTACTCGTAGAAGGCCCGTAGGTTCTCGTCCATCAAGGGGTTGCCGGCCCAGGCCTCGGGGATCAGCATCATCGCCGCATGGGCGAGCGAGTAGCCGCCGCGCACGAGGAACTCGAGCGCGTTGTCGAAGCAGGCGGTGTCGGACTGGCCCTCGTAGGAGATCGGCCACAGCTTGGAGATGTCGTCGCCGAACAGGGGCGAGGACACACTCGCCTGACGGGCGGCCATCCAGTTGACGTTGCCGCGCAGGGTGTTGATCTCGCCGTTATGGGCGACCATCCGGTAGGGGTGGGCAAGATCCCAGGACGGGAAGGTGTTGGTGGAGAAACGCTGGTGAACCAGCGCCAGCGCCGAGGTGAAGCGCGGGTCCTTCAGATCGGCGTAATAGGCGCCGAGCTGATAGGCCAGGAACATGCCCTTGTAGACCAGCGTCCGGCTCGACAGCGAGACGATGTAGAAGCCCTTGGTGACGGCATCGGTCTCGGCGCGGATGACGTTGGAGATCACCTTGCGCAGCACGAAGAGGCGGCGCTCGAAATCGTCCTGGGTCTCGCAGTCGCGGCAGGCGATGAACACCTGGCGCGAGCAGGGCTCGGTCGCCGCGATGTCGGGCGCCTTGGAGAGGGACGAGTTGTCGACCGGCACGTCGCGCCAGCCAAGGCATGCCTGGCCTTCCGCGTTGATGACGCGCTCGACGATCTCCTCGCAGACGCGGCGCAGCGCCGGGTCCTGCGGCAGGAAGAGGAAGCCGACGCCGTAGCGGCCCTTCTCGGGCAGCTCGAAGCCCAGGCCCTTGGTCTCGGCGGCGAAGAAGTCGTGCGGGATCTGCACCAGCATGCCGGCGCCGTCGCCCATCAAGGGGTCGGCACCGACCGCGCCGCGATGGGTGAGGTTCTCCAGCACCTGCAGGCCGTCGGAGACGATGCGGTGGGAGGGAACGCCCTTGAGATGGGCGACGAAGCCGACGCCGCAGGCGTCATGCTCGCGCGCGGGATTGTAAAGACCCGACCGTGCGGCTTCCTCGCGTCGCTCGTTCAGCGTTTTGCGGGCAGTCGTCGCTTTGGCCGGTGCGGTTTCGGTCACGAAGTCCAGCGCCTCGATCATCGCTTCGGTCTTGCTCATGTCTGCCCTCTTTCATACTGCGCCGGGACCGTCCTTCTCCGTTCGGGTCGCGCTCTCTCGTGATCGAGGAGCCCGGCTCGTCCGTCGAACGGGCGTTCGCCCTGACGCTGACCAGTGAAGCGGACCTGCCCTTCGGTCCGCCTGTTCCGGCGGTGCATGTCCCTTGCGGGACTTCCGCCGGCAATCCGTTTCGGTGCTGCGCACCGGCAAGGGCGTTTCGCCCGCATGCCGCAGTCATACGCCGGACAAAGCGCCGGCGGATCCCGCGACCAGTTGTAGCACACGCTGCCGCCCACGATCAGCCGTCGGATGCGTTCAGCCTGTCCGAACGGGGTGCCGCGGGCGCGGCGCGGGAAGCCGGCCAGCCCCGGCCGCTTCCGTTCCGGCCAAAAGGGACAGCAATCCTGTCCTATCTGGCGGAGGCGCACAATGCCAGATTTCCCGTGGGGGGGCAAGCGGCTTGCAAGCCCGCGCAAAACTATTTCTTGCGCCACGGCCGGGGGCTTTTGTCATTAATGCAATGCTGTCGTGGCGGGAAGGAAAGAATGTGTCGGTTGCCGTGCCGGGCGGCGTTTTCCGGCGAGGCGGGAGAGGCGCGCGGACGGGCTTGCAAGGGCGCGCAGGGCGGTCTTAGATCGCGCCATGATCTTCGCCAGCGACAATTGGGCGGGTGCCTCGCAGCCGGTTATGGATGCCATGGTCCGCCACAACACGGGCGCCGCGCCGGCCTACGGCACGGACCCGCTCACCCTCAAGGTTCGCGACCGGTTTCGCGAGATCTTCGAGACGGACGACCTCACGGTCTGGTTCACCGCAACCGGCACGGCGGCGAATGCGCTGACCATGGCGGCCTGCGCAAGGCCCGGCGGGCTTGTGCTGACCAGCGACATCGCGCATGTGCTGTGCGACGAGTGGGGGGCGACGGAGTTCTTCTCGCACGGCATGAAGATGGTGCCGGTGGAGACGCGCAACGGACGCATCTCGGCGGAAGCCCTGTCGCGCGAACTGGCCAAGCACCCGGCCGGCAGCCGCTTCGGCACGCCGGTGGCGGTGAGCCTGACCCAGGCGAGTGAGTGCGGCACGGTCTACCGGCCCGACGAGCTGGCGGCGCTGACGAGGGCGGCGAAGGAACGCGATCTCGTCTGCCACATGGACGGGGCGCGCTTCGCCAATGCGCTGGTGCATCTTGGGTGCAGCCCGGCGGAGATGACCTGGAAGGCGGGGATCGACGTGTTGTCCTTCGGCGGCACCAAGAACGGCTGCTGGTGCGCCGAGGCGATCGTGGTGTTCAACCAGGACGCCTTGCGCGATCTTGCCGCACACCGCTCGCGCGCCGGGCACCTGTTCTCCAAGTCGCGCTTCGTCGCGGCCCAGCTCGACGGCTATCTGGAGAACGGCCACTGGCTGGAAAGCGCCCGCCACGCCAACGCGATGGCGAGCCGGCTGGCCGAGGGGCTCGCGGCGTCCGGCCATGCGCTCGCCCATCCGGTGGAGGCGAACGAGGTGTTCCCGGTGCTCGATCTTGCCACCATCGCGCGGCTGCGCGAGGCGGGGGCGGCGTTCTACGAGTGGCCGGAGATCGAGGCGGGCGAGGGCACGTCCGGCGTGCGGCTGGTGACGTCCTTCGCCACAAAGCCCGAAGAGGTCGCGCGCTTCCTGGAGGTCGCCGCGGGGTAAAGGGTGGCTGCGCGCGGAACAATTTTCTCCGTGCGCGGCTTTCCTGCCGGAAATTTGGAATTCGTTTTCGCGTTTCGGGTTGGCGCAAAGCCGAACGGGGCTAGCCTCGCGCCGGTTTCAGCGAAACGACCGGAGCGACTGCCGATGAAGATCCATCCCACCGAGGACATGCATGTCCTCTCGATTGCCCGACGGCTGACCATTCCCGAGGTGGCATCGGCCGCCGCCGAGCTGTCGAGCGAGATCGAGGCGGAGCGCCAGCGCGCCGGCCTTGCGGCGGCGGGGCCGTGGACCTTTATCGCGCAGAACCTGCCGCGCGACGGCAAGACCGCGTTCGACTGGCGTATCTGCCTGCCGGTGGCGGGCGCTGCTGCCTATGACGGCCCGCTGGAGGTTCTGCATCTGGAGCCGATCATGGTGGCGTCCGCCGTGCATCTGGGACCCATCCGGACGCTGTTCACGCAAGGCTACGCGCCCTTGCTGCGCGCCGTCGGCGAGACGCGGCATCATCTGTCGGGCCAGAGCCGGGAGGTCTATCACGACTGGCGCGGCGGCAAGGCCGGCTACAACCGCATCGAGATCCAGTTCGAACTGTCGCGCTGACGGAACCGGCCAGAACGAAAAGCGCCCGGCCTTCGGAAAGGCCGGGCGCGGGGGGCAGGCGTGTCTCTCGCCGAGGGGGGATAGCGAGGTCTCGCCTGCCTGATCCTTCAGTGCCGGATCGTCAGTGGGTGCTGCCCTCGATCTGCTTCTGGCCGGCCTTGCCGATCTCGATCTTGCGGGGCTTCATGGCCTCCGGGATCTCGCGGGCAAGGTCGATATGCAGCAGGCCGTTCTCCAGGCTGGCGCCCTTGACCTCGACATGGTCGGCGAGCTGGAAGCGGCGCTCGAAGGCGCGCGAGGCAATGCCGCGATAGAGCACTTCGCCGGTCTCGGCTTCCTGGGCGCGCTCGCCCTTGACCGAAAGCGTGTGCTCCTTGGCCTCGATCGTCAGGTCGGCCTCGCCGAAGCCGGCGACCGCCATGGTGATGCGGTAGGCGTTCTCGCCGGTGCGCTCGATGTTGTAGGGCGGATAGCTCGGCGCCTCCTGGCCCGTGTTGTTGTCGAGCATGGAGAGCAGGCGGTCGAAGCCGACGGTGGAACGATAGAGCGGGCTGAAATCGAAGTGACGCATCGGTGTGTCCTCTCGTTGAGCAACAGATGATGGTTCCGGTTCCGTGCGATCCCGCCGTCATGGCCGGGAGGGGAACCGTGCGCGGGCCCGTCAGTGGCACCCGCGACTTACGAGATGGGGAGGGCGAAATCGGCTTTCAAGAGGGGCATCCCGCCGGTCGCGTCTTCCGCCTTGCAAGGGCCCCGGCGGCCGGTCCCGGCACCTGAACGACAGGTGAACGGAGCCTTCCGGGAGGGTTCACGCGGGCCGGTGCATCTTTCGGATCGTCAACCGGCGCTGACGCGCCCAAACAGGAGACAGATCCATGAGGAAGTCGCTTCTTGCCGCCGTCGCCGCCCTTGGTGTCGTTCTTTCGGTTCCCAGCGCCCAGGCGCTCGATATCCGCATCGGCACGGGCTCGGCCACCGCATCCACCGGCGCCAGCGTCGAGGTCCAGCTGGTCGGCCACCGTCATCGCCCGCGCGGCTACCGCGCCGACCGCCTCGGCCCGCGCCAGATCGTGAAGCGCCTGCACCGTCAGGGCTTCCGCGACATCAGCCGCCTGCGCCATCGCGGCCATGTCTATGTCGCCCATGCCCGCGGCTATCGCGGCATGCCGCAGCGCCTGGTCGTGGATGCCTATTCGGGCCAGGTCGTCGGCCGCGCACCGATCGGCCGCGGTCACGGACACGGCTGGGGCGGTCGCGGTTGGGGCGGCTACGGCCGCCTGTAATCGCCGCGGGCCATGCGCCCGCCGGACCTTCCCGAACGGGGCCGCCGGAGTTGAGCCGGCGGCCCCGCTCCTGTATGGGTCAGGGCACGGAGATCGCTGGACTTGTGGCGACGCCGGCTGTCATGCATTGACGTCCGGCCCGGAAGATTGGAGTGCAGCGCGGTGGCAATGGAGCTCTACGATCATCCGGACAATCCGGTGCCGGAGGGGGCGATCTGCCAGCAGGTGACGACGCCCGACGGCATCCGCCTGCGCACCGCGCGCTGGATGCCCGACCGCGGCCCGCTCAAGGGCACGGTGACGCTGCTGCAGGGCCGGGCCGAGTTCATCGAGAAATATTTCGAGACCATCGCGGACCTGCGCGCGCGCGGCTTTGCCGTGGTCACGTTCGACTGGCGCGGCCAGGGCGGCTCGCAGCGCCTGCTGTCCAACCCGGCGCGCGGCCATGTGGACGATTTCGCCGATTTCGTCACGGATCTCGACACGGTGATGGGCGAGGTGGCGCTCGCCTCGATGCCCGGCCCGCACCACGTGCTGGCGCATTCGACCGGCGGGGCGGTGCTGCTGCTGGCGGCCGGGCGACTGCGCACCCGCATCGAGCGGGCGGTGCTGTCGGCGCCGCTGATCGGGCTCGGCAAGGTGGGGCTGCCGCAGCGGCTGATCTGCCCGCTGTCGACCGCGTTGTCGTCGGTGGGGCTGGGCACCGCCTATGTGCCGGGCGGGGCGGCGAAGTTCCACATGCCGTTCGAGGGTAATCCGCTCACCAGCGACGAGATCCGCTTCCGCCGCAACGAAGCGGTGTTGCGCGCCCATCCGGACCTGGAGATCGGCGCGCCGACCATCGACTGGCTGGCGGCCGCCTGCCGCGCGATGACGCGGTTCGTCGACCCGGATTTCGGCCCCTCGCTGCAGGTGCCAGTGCTGCTGGTCGCCTCGACCGGCGACCGCATCGTCTCGGCGAGGGCCTCGGAGCGCTTCGCGCGCCAGACCCGCTCCTGCCGCTATCTGGAGATCGCCGGCGCGCGCCACGAGCTGCTGATGGAAGACGACTTCCACCGCGACCAGTTCCTGGCGGCCTTCGACGCCTTCATCGCCGATGGCGAGCCGGCGCTCGCGCCCGGCTGGGGCGGCTGAGCCGACCCCGGCACAAGACGTCTCACACGGCGGCGCGGGCGAGGATTTCCAGCGCTTTTGCGTGAAGGGACGGATCGCCGGCAGCGACGATCTGCCCGCCATTGGCTGGCGAACCCCCGCTCCAGTTGGTCACGACACCGCCGGCGCCCTCGATGATCGGGGCCAGCGCGACGATGTCGTAGGGCTGCAGGCCGGTCTCGATGACGAGGTCGACCTGGCCGCTGGCGATCATCGCATAGCCGTAGCAATCGGTGCCGTAGCGGGCGGTGCGCACGGTGCCCTCGATCTGCCGGTAGACCTCTCCTTCGGCGCCCTGGAAGAGGCCGGGATGGGTGGTGCACATGATGGCCTGTGACAGGTCCGCGCAGGGGCGGGTCGACAGCGGCCGGGTGCCCGAACGGCTGACCAGCCAGGCCTTGTCGCAGTCGCCGACGAACCGCTCCTCGACATAGGGCTGGTCCATGATGCCGAAGACCGGCTTGCCGCCGCGTGTCAGGCCGATCAGCGTGCCCCAGGTCGGCAGGCCGCAGATGAAGGCGCGGGTGCCGTCGATGGGATCGAGCACCCAGACATGCTCGGCATCGAGACGGACATTGCCGTGCTCCTCGCCGAGGATACCGTGCTCGGGATAGCGCGCCTCGATGAGCGCCCGCAGGGCCTCCTCGCCGGCCCGGTCCGCGACCGTCACCGGGTCGAAGCCCTCGGCCAGCTTGTTCTCCACCGACAGGGCTGCCCGGAAATGCGGAAGGATCGCGGCGGAGGAGGCCTGGCACAGCTCGGCCGAGAAGGCGGCGAGATCGTCGGAGGTGGGCATGAACGGTTCCTTCCGGAGCAAGAAGCGGGAGAGGCGGGCGGCGTGAAAAAATCCCTGCCCGCAATAGCGCGGGAACGGCCTGCGGGCAATCTTCGCGGGACGCGGCCGTCCGGTGCCGGCGTGACGTGTCGCGGCTGGTGCGGCGCAAAAGACGCGGAACGCGGTATCTGATCAAAATATAGGCAATTTCGTTCCTGGCGCTATTTTAAGCGACCTGGAGCGGCGGATCCGGGGCTTTCGGCGAATTATTCAAGAAGATTTATCAAACATTATATCATTGAAATAATTGATAAATATGGATTTTAGCGGCGCTTTTTGAGAGAAAAATCGCGATGCCGTATTGACTTTTGTGCGCCGCGATGGAAACTTGTTGCAGTGCGATATGGCTTGCCATGTCGCGCCGCCCTCCTTGGGCGTTTCCTCCCTAGACTCGGGCCGCCTCGCAAGAGAGCGGCCCTTTTTTCTGGCCGCATCGCGCAGCTCTGCGTTCACGGATTTGCCGGCGACGGGACAGGGAAAAGGGAAGGCGAGGGGGAGCCTACTCGGCCGCCAGCGCGTCCGGGGCGAGATCGGCATGGGCGCCGGCCACCAGTTCCTCGCAGAAGCGGCGCATGTCGCGGGACAGCTCGGCGAAGCCGGAGCTGCGGTCCGTGCGCGCCTCGTCCATGTAGAGGCTGCGGTTGATTTCCACCTGCAGGGCATGAAGGCCCTTGGCCGGACGGCCGTAATGCTCGGTGATGAAGCCGCCGGCATAGGGCTTGTTGCGCGCGACCGTGTAGCCCATGCCGCGCAGGATCTCCGTCGCCTGGTCGATCACCGAGCGGGCGCAGCTGGTGCCGTAGCGGTCGCCCAGGATGAAATCCGGCCGCGCGCCGTTGTCGCTGCTGCGGATCGTCGAGGGCATGGAATGGCAGTCGACCAACACCGCATGGCCGAAGGCGACATGGGTGTGGGCGAGCAGGCGGCGCAGGGTCTGGTGATAGGGCTTGTAGATGGTCTCGATGCGATCGAGCGCCTCGCGCACGGTGAGACGGCCGCGATAGATCTCCTGCGCCTCGCCGACGACGCGGGCGATGGTGCCAAGCCCGCCGGCAACGCGGATCGAGCGGCTGTTGGCGTAAGGCGGCAGCCGGTCCTCGTACATCTTCGGATCGAGCTCGTAGGGCTCGCGGTTGACGTCGAGATAGGCGCGCGGGAAGCGGGCGCACAGGAGCGGGGCGCCGAGTTCGACGACGCCGGCAAAGAGCTCGTCGACAAACGCGTCCTCCGAGCGGCGGATCGCCAGGGCATCGAGCCGCGAGGACTGCAAGAAGGCAAGCGGGTAGTGCCGCCCGGAATGGGGCGAGTTGAACACGAAGGGCGTGGTTTGCTCGACCGGATGCAGGACGTCGAAAGGTTTCGTGTCCTCGAACCCGCTCACGACCTGCATATGCACGCTCTCCGCCTGTCGGCCACCCCGTTGAATTTCCCTATTAGCCCCCGAATCGGCGTTAATGTCCACACGGGCGGTGGGTAACCGAGCCGGCCGGATGGCGGAACACCGCTTTCACTGGATGTTTACCGCCATTCGGCCTTATAACGATCCGAAAGATGTGCCAAAACGGGACCTTCGGGCGCATGATGCAGCGGCCGGCGCCCGGAATGCGAAACGGCCAGCGGATTCGCCGAGCGAAGCGGGACGAAGCAACGAATGACACGGATCCTACTTGCGGAAGACGACAACGACATGCGGCGCTTCCTTGCCAAGGCGCTGCAAAAGGCCGGTTACGATGTCGTCTCCTTCGACAATGGCAAGAGCGCCTATGAGCGGCTGCGGGAAGAACCCTTTTCCCTGCTGCTGACCGACATCGTCATGCCGGAAATGGACGGCATCGAGCTGGCTCGCCGCGCGACGCAGCTCGACCCGGACCTGAAGGTGATGTTCATCACCGGCTTTGCCGCGGTGGCGCTGAACCCGGACTCCCAGGCCCCCAAGGATGCCAAGGTGCTGTCCAAGCCCTTCCACCTGAAGGATCTGGTGCTGGAAGTGGAGCGCATGCTGGCCGCCTGAGCGGTTCGCCCCGCCGGCCCCTCAACAGGTTTTCCACCGCGCACCGAGCGGGCGCGGGAAAGGGCGATTTAGTTTGCGAGAAGGGCTTGCACCGAAAATCGAAGCCCGCTATATCGCATCCCACCGCGCCGTCCCGTCGGCGTCGGCTTTCCGGCAACTTGCCGGATCGAAGAGTTTCGGGCGTGTAGCTCAGCGGGAGAGCACTACGTTGACATCGTAGGGGTCACAGGTTCAATCCCTGTCACGCCCACCATCTTCGCCAGACTGCCAAGACGACGAGGCAGTTGGCAAAGCCCGGCAAACGGCCGCCAAGGTCAGCTGCTTCCCAGCATCTGCCTCAAGCGGATCGGGCACCGCCCCCGGCGCGCGGTTCTTATCGGACCAGCGCGAGGAGGTGGAGCCGGCGGGCAGGACGACACGGGTCCTCACCGGTCTCGATCGTCCGAAAGCAGACAGCCGGCCCGCAAAGGCGCGGCGCAACATGAGGATGCCGCCGCCAACGTGGCACCGTTGACGGAGACGAGACGATGAAGATCAAGAATTCGCTCAAGGCGCTGATGGGCCGTCATCGCGACAACCGCATGGTTCGCCGCAAGGGACGCGTCTACATCATCAACAAGAAGGCTCCGCGCTTCAAGGCCCGCCAGGGCTGAGGCACGGCGGCAGGCCCCGCGCGCCTGCCCGACGCTTTCAAATTTTGCCTATGGCATTGACGATTGCATCCGGGGCGACATACTCCCCGGATGCGATCGTTTTTGGCGTTTCCCCTCCTGATGTGCCTTTCCGTCTCCGCGCTGGCGCAGGAGGGAAGGCCCGACGTGCTTCCTCCCGAAGCGCTGCCCCCCTCGCTCGACGATTTCGATGCGCCGACCACCGAGGTCGAGCCACCGTCCGGTCCTGCTCCCGCGGTGACCGAAAACGAGACCCCCAAGAGCGAACTCGACGGGCTGTTTGCCGAGCTCGCCAAGGTGGCGAGCGACGAGGAGGCGCGCCCGCTCGTCAGCCGAATCCAGCGCATCTGGTCGCGCTCGGGCAGCGCCACGGTCGATCTCCTGATGATGCGGGCGGCCGCTGCCATGCAGGCCAAGGACTATCCGCTGGCGCTCGACCTGCTCGACGTGACGGTGCGGCTGGCTCCTGAGTTTCCCGAGGCCTGGAACCGGCGCGCGACGGTGAATTACCTGCGCGAGGATTTCGGTCGCTCGATGGTCGATATCGAGCGCGTGCTGGCGCTGGAGCCGCGCCACTGGGGCGCGATGTCCGGTCTCGGCATCATCCTGCGGCGGATCGGGCGCGACGACGAGGCGCTGGAAACCTTCCGCCAGGTGCTGAAGATACATCCGGTCAGCGAAAACGCGCGTAAGGCGGTAGAGGACATGGAAAAGGCGGCGGCCGGCTCGCCGATCTGAGGCCCCTCCCGAGATCCGCCGAGGCCGCAGGGGCGATCCGCTGCAGACGGCGCAAGACGCCCTTCGCGGCCCCGCCTTTCGTCCCGCCGCCCGTTCCTCGTAAAGCTGGACCCGCCCGCCCATGCCCACCCTTGCCATCTATCTGCTGTCCGCGCTGGCGCTGCTGCTCTCCGGCCTTGCCGTGCTGGCGGAGCTGCGCGGCCGCGGCGCCGAGGCGCGCTATCCGCCGATCGGGGCCTTTGCCGAGATCGACGGCGTGCGGCTGCACTATGTCGACATGCGGCCCGAGGGCTGGCGCGAGGGCGATCCGGCGCTGGTCTTCGTGCACGGGGCGAGCGCCAACCTGCGCGACCCGCATATGGCGCTGGCAGGGCCTCTGGCGGCGCGGGCGGAGAGGGGGAGGCCCGCGCGGCTCGTCTTCGTCGACCGGCCCGGCCACGGGTATTCGGAGCGCGGCGACGACGGCATGTACCGTCCGGCGGCGCAGGCGGCGCTGATCGCCGGACTGATCGACAGTCTCGGCATCACGCGGGCCGTTGCGGTCGGGCATTCCTGGGGCGGGGCGGTGGCGGCGCAGCTGGCGCTTGAGCGGGCGGACCTTTTCGGCGGGCTGGTGTTCCTGGCGCCGGCAACCCATCCCTGGCCGGGCGGGGTCAACTGGTATTACGACGCGGCGGCCCTTCCGGTGGTCGGCACCGTGTTCTCCCACACGCTGGCCCCGTTCGGGGCGGCGCTGCTCGCCCCCAGGGCCATCGGCGGCATCTTCCTCCCGGCGATGGCGCCGGACGACTATGCCGAGCGGCTGGGCCTGTCGCTGCTGTTCCGCCCGCAGACCTTCCGGGCGAATGCGCGGGACGTTTCCTACCTGAAGGAAGAGGTGGAGGCGGCATCTCTGCGATACGGCGAGATCACGCAGCCGGCGGCGGTGATCACCGGCGAGACGGACGGCGTCGTCTACCCGCATATCCATTCGCACGGCCTGGCGCGGGACCTGCCCAATGCCTGGCTGGTGACGCTGGAGGGGGCCGGCCACATGCCGCAGCACACGCGCACGGACGCGGTGCTGGAGGAAATCGCCAAGGTGGTGGCGATGGTCTTCCCGGAGGCGGGATGGGGCATGCAGGGCCGGAAACGAAACGAGACGGCCGAAGCCGTCTCGTCGAAAGTGTCCGCGAGCGAGTGAGGCTCAGAGACCGCCGCGACCGTCGCTGCCGATGAAGGCGATGCGCAGCATGTTGGTCGAGCCGGGGGTGCCGAAGGGCACGCCGGCCGTGGTGATGATGCGCTGGCCGGGCTTTGCCAGTTCCTCCTGGAAGGAGATCTGGCAGGCGCGGTCGACCATGTCGTTCTCGTCGCGGGCGTCGTCCGAGACCACGCAGTGGAGGCCCCAGGCCAGCGACAGGCGGCGGGCGGTCGACAGGACCGGCGAGATGACGATGACCGGCACGGAGGGACGCTCGCGCGAGGCGCGCAGGCCGGTGGCGCCGGAGGTCGTGTAGCAGACCACGGCGGCAAGGTTCAGCGTCTCGGCGATCTGGCGCGCGGCAGCGGCGATGGCATCGGCGCCGGTCGGCTCCGGCTCCTGCCGCTGGGCGTGGATGATGCCGCGATAGTTGGGGTCGCGCTCCACCTGGCGGGCGATGCGGTCCATGGTGGCGACCGCCTCGACCGGGAACTGGCCGGCGGCCGATTCGGCGGAGAGCATCACCGCGTCGGCGCCCTCGAACACGGCGGTGGCGACGTCGGACACCTCGGCGCGGGTCGGCACCGGGGCTGTGATCATCGATTCCAGCATCTGGGTGGCGACGACCACCGGCTTGCCGGCGCGGCGGCAGGCGCGGACGATCTGCTTCTGCAGGCCCGGGACCTGTTCCAGCGGCATCTCGACGCCGAGATCGCCGCGGGCGACCATCAGCGCGTCGGAGAGGTCGATGATCTCGCTCAGCCGTTCGATGGCCTGGGGCTTTTCGATCTTGGCGAGGATGCCGGCGCGGCCGCGCGTCACCTTGCGCACGTCGGCAAGGTCGTCGGGGCGCTGGATGAAGGACAGCGCGATCCAGTCGACGCCGGCTTCCAGCGCGGCATCGAGGTCCTTGCGGTCCTTGTCGGTGAGCGCGCCGACCGGGATCTCCGTGTCGGGAACGCTGACGCCCTTGCGGTTGGACAACTTGCCGCCGACCTCGACCACCGTGTCGGCGCTGGTCTTGGTGCAGGAGGTCACGCGCAGGCGGATCTTGCCGTCGTCGAGCAGCAGGCGGTGGCCCGGCTCGAGCGCCTGGAGGATCTCGCGATGGGGGAGGTGGACGCGCGAGGCGCTGCCCGGCGTCTTGTCGCTGTCGAGGGTGAAGCTGGCGCCGTTCTCAAGCATCACCGCGTCGCCCTCGAAGGTGCCCACACGCAGCTTGGGACCCTGGAGGTCGGCAAGGATGCCGATCGGCCGGCCGATCTTCGTCTCGATCTCGCGAATCATCGCCACCAGCGCATGCAGGCGCGGGTGGTCGGTGTGACTCATGTTGATGCGGAAGACGTCGGCACCGGCGGTGTAGAGCTTCTCGATCGTTTGCGGATCCGAGGAGGAGGGTCCGAGTGTCGCTAGAATCTTGACCCGCCTGTCACGCTTCATTGTCCGCCTGTCCCCCCTTGCACGGGCTCTGTCAGCTGGACCGTCCAGCTGGCTTGCTCGCCCGTATCGATTTCGAAGAATCCGGTCCGTTCGAAGCCGCGGGCGACGCAGTCCTCGATACCCCGGATGGTGAATTCCTTCTCGCGGGTACACATGAAGGCGCGGCCGCCCCATTCCCCGAACTGATCGTAATCCACCGCATAGATATAATAGAAACGTGACACGAGCGAGCCCGCGACCAACGTTTCACAGGAATTTGCCGGCAGGTTCCACCAACCCTCGGTGACCCAGTCGGCCTGCTCGCGATAGCCGATGGCAACGCCGACCTGACTTTCGGTCTTGTTGCACAGGCGCAGCTCGGCCTTGGCCGGTGTCGCTCCGAGAACGCTGAAAGCCGTCAGGGCGAGCGCCATCGCGCCGCAGGATGCGAGGCCCAGCCGGATCGTTCTGACTGCCGTGGTTTGCCGCTGCCTCTCGGCCTTTTTCATCATTCGATTACTCGTGCCACGACCATGCGCGTCATCTTATGACCGACGGGCTTCCGCCTTGTCAATGAGGACGGCCCGGAAGTCGTTGACGTTGGTATAGGTTGGTCCGGGTCTCAGCAGATCCCCGAGATGATCGAAGAAACCGGTGCTGTCGTTTCTCTCCAGAAATGCGGCGGCATCATGACCTGAGCTTGCGGCGCGCGCGAGAGTCGTTTCGTCGACCAAGGCGCCCGCCGGATCATCTGCCGATCCTGCGCCGCCATCCGTGCCGTCCGTATCACCTGCAACTGCGGCAATTCCGCGAGCACCGTCCAGCTCCAGGGCAAGGGCGAGTGCGTATTCCTGGTTGGGGCCGCCGCGCCCGTCGCCTCGGATCGTCACGGTCAGCTCGCCGCCCGACAGCAGCACGGCCCGCCGACCCGCCTCGGCGATCCCACGTGCCATGCGGGCATGCTCGGCTGCGACTTCACGCGCCTCGCCCTCCAGACTGTCGCCGAGCAGGACCGGCTCGTAGCCCTTTTCCCGGGCGATCGCCGCGGCGCGCTCCAGCGACAGGGCAGGGCGGGCGACGATCTCGAACCGGGTTCCGGAAAACAGCGGATCGCCGGGCTTGGGCGTCTCGTTGGCGGGGTCGGCCAGCGCGCGGTGGACGCTTTCAGGCGCGTCCGGGGCATAGCGGGCGACGAGCGCGCGGGCATCGGCGAGCGTCGTGGGATCGGCGACGGTGGGGCCGGAGGCGATGGCGATGGGTTCGTCGCGCGGCACGTCGGAGACGGCGAGCGTCGTCATTGGCACGCCGTGCGGCCGGGCGGCGGCAAGGCGCCCGCCCTTGATGCGCGACAGGTGGCGGCGGACGGTGTTGATCTGCTCTATGGTGGCGCCTGAGCGCAGCAGGGCGCGGGTCAGCGCCTGCTTGTCGGCCAGCGACAGGCCCTCGACCGGGGCGATCCAGTTGGCCGAGCCGCCGCCGGACAGGAGCACGACAATGTGATCGCCGGGGCGGGCGGCGGCCGCCATCGCCAAGGTACGGCGGGTGGCGTCGATGCCGGCCTGGTCGGGGACGGGATGGCCGGCCTCGACCATTTCGATCAGCTGCGTTTCCTGGCCGTAGCCATGGCGGGTGACGCCGAGGCCGACGAGACGGTCGGGGCCAAGGCCGTGCGTCTCGCGATAGTGGTTTTCCGCCACCTTCATCATTGCGCCGGCGGCCTTGCCGGCACCGAGCAGCACGATGCGGCCGGTTTCGGCGGGGGCGGGAAGGTGCGGCGGCAGGCAGGTCTCGGCGCGGGCAGCATCGACGGCGGCGGCGAACAGGTCCTGCAGCAGGGCGCGCATGGCGGTCGTGTCGGTCATTCGGCCTCGCGGGTCGGGAGGGGAGCGGTGGCGGGGGCAACGGCCACGGGCGCGGCCCGCGGGCGGGCGATGTAGATGCCGGCAAGGATGACGGCGCCGCCGAGCGCCTGGGCCGGGCCGATGCTCTCGCCGAGGAAGAGATAGCCGACGGCGGCGGCGGCAACCGCCTCCAGGAAGATGACGAGCGCGGAAAAGCCGGCCGACAGGGAGCCGAGGGCGAAGGCGAGCAGGCCCTGACCGAGCGCGTGGGCGACGACGCCGAGCGCAATCAGCATGGCAACGCCGGTCAGCGTGCTGGGCAGGATCGTCTCCTCCAGCATCAGGGCAACGACGAGAAGCACGGCGGCGGTGACGAGCGAGCTGCGATAGACCAGCAGGCCCGGCGTCATGCCGGTGCTGCCGCGCCGGGCAAAGCGCATGGCGATGAAATAGGCGCCGAAGAAGACCGAGGTGACGACGCCGTAGAGATCGCCGGTCAGGCGCTCCGGCGCAAAGGCGAAGCTGCTGCCGATGAGCAGGGCCGCGCCGAGAAGGCAGGCGGCAAGGCCGAGGGCCATGGCGCGGGTGACCGGCTCCTTGAGCAGGGCGCCGGAGGCCAGCATCACCCAGAGCGGGGCAAGGGTCGCCAGCAGCGTCGCGTTGGCCGCCGTGGTGTTCATGATCGCCAGGTGCCAGAAGAACAGGTCGCCGGCGAACAGCACGCCGGCGGCGAGTGTCGCCGGGGTCCAGCGCGGGGCGGCGGCACCTTTCGGGCGCTCGAGCCGCGCCCACACGGCAAGCAGCGGCAGGGCGAGGGCCGCGCGCCAGAAGGCGCTGGCGAAGGGACCGACATCGGCATGGCGCACGAAGGCCGGCGAGACGCCCATTGCGATGGCCCCGGCGAGCAGCGCCACGAAGGCGACCAGAAGACGCTGGTCGGGAGCGGCGCTGAGCGGGGCGGGGGTGGTGGTCATGCCGTACGGTCTTTCGGGAAAGCGTTCGGAGGGGCCGGGCAAACGGATCGAGCGGAGATTAGGCATCCGGTGCCGGCCTGTCTCGCCAGAAATCGCTGATAGCTCTTATCGGCCGGCAAGGGCGAAAATGCGGTTGAAAGAGGACGCCGGATATGGTGCACAGCGGGACCTGAATCCTGCAAGCCCCCTGCGCCCCTTGCCGGTCCCGCCGCCCGGCGGCGAGCTGCACGAGGGCGGCGATGCCAAACGGAGCCGAGATGGCCGAGAGCCGGTTTCCTGCCCCGAAATCCCCCGACGAGGCGCCGTTCGAGAAGGTCGAGGGCGACCGCTCGCGCGGGCTCCTGCTGCTGTGCGACCATGCCAGCAACGGACTGCCGGCGCGTTACGGCTCGCTCGGCCTGCCGCCGTCCGAGTTTTCGCGTCACATCGCCTATGACATCGGCGTGCGCGAGCTGACGCTGGGACTGGCGCAGGCCTTCGGCGTGCCGGCCCTGATGACCACCTATTCGCGGCTGCTGATCGACCCGAACCGCGGCGAGGACGACCCGACGCTGGTGATGCGCCTGTCGGACGGTTCGGTGGTTCCGGGCAATGCGCAACACGACGCGGCCGAGCGCGAACACCGGCTCGTGACCTATCACCGCCCCTATCACGAGGCGGTTGCGGCCGAGATCGACGCGGCGATCGCGGAAGGCCATCCCCCGGCGATCCTGTCGATCCACAGCTATACGCCGGTGTGGCGCGGCGTGCCGCGGCCCTGGCATGCGGGCATCCTGTGGGACAGCGACCCGCGTTTCGCGCTGCCGCTGCTTGACGCATTGCGATCCGATCCCGATCTGGTGGTGGGCGACAACGAGCCCTATGACGGGGCCTTGAAGAACGACTGCATGTACCGGCATGGTACGGCGCGAGGGCTGGCGCATGTGCTGCTTGAGGTCCGCCAGGACCTGATTGGCGATGCGGCCGGCATCGAGGCCTGGACGCAGCGGCTGGTGCCGCTGGTCGCGAAGGTCCTGCAGCAAGCGCCGGACCTCGACACGATCCGCCACTACGGATCGCGCTGCGACTGAGCGGCCAGATCCTGCGAGAGACCGGGCGGCTGCGAGAGATGGAGAAGGACATGGCCGAAATCGACGAGGCAACGCGCACCGAACTGGAGGCGGCCGCATTCCGCCGTCTGGTCTCGCATCTGCGCAACCGCACCGACGTGCAGAACATCGACATGATGAATCTTGCCGGCTTCTGCCGGAACTGCCTGTCCAACTGGTATCTGGACGCGGCGAACGAGAAGGGCGTCGCGCTCGACAAGGACGGCGCGCGCGAGATCGTCTACGGCATGCCGTATTCGCAGTGGAAGGATCTCTACCAGAACGAGGCGAGCGCCGAGCAGCAGGCTGCCTTCGAAAAGGCCCGCCCGCACGAGTAAGACGCTGCGCCACGCCCATGTGAATATCGTTCCGTTTTCGTTCCCCGGTCTTGCATCCGCCCGATTTTCCGCGCATGCAGATCGGCATCACGGGAGGCATTTTGCCTCCCGGCCCCGTTTGATCACCCCGATCCGCAGGCCTTACGGCCCGCACCCATGAAGGAGACGAGTACCCATGTCCGATCCAGGCGGCGTCGCCGGCGACCAGCTGCGTGCATTTGTCGAGCGCATCGAGCGTCTCGAGGAAGAGAAGAAGGTGATCTCGGACGACATCAAGGATGTCTACGCGGAAGCCAAGGGCACCGGCTTCGACGTCAAGATCCTGCGCAAGGTGATCTCCCTGCGCAAGAAGCAGCCGCATGAGCGCGAGGAGGAGGATGCGATCCTCGACCTCTACATGCATGCGCTGGGCATGAACGGACCGGCGAACGACGCCTGATCCGAAAGTCATGCGGCCTTGCGGCCGCAGCACCAGACCCGATGAAACCCGGCATGCGAGCCCCGCGTGCCGGGTTTTTTCGTGGCGGCGACGTGCCTGCCGTGCCGCTACTTGTTGCAGCCGATCTCCCGCAGGATCGCCTCGACCTGGCGCCGCGAGGAGCACACATTCTCACAAGGGATGCCGTCGCCGTCGCCATCGGCGCGGCCATAGCCGGAGCACCACAGGATCACCGCCGAGCGGCAATCGGGCATCTGCTTGCAGGTGAGCCCGCGTCGCGCCTGGACGAGCGTGGCGGCGGGCGGATCGACGGGCGTATAGGGCCCGGCCGGCCCGAGCGCGCCCATCAGGCAAAGTGCTTTGAGTATCATCGTGGGAGCCCCCCGCGCCCATCAAAGCGCGCGGTGCAAAGGGAAGCCACCAACCGGCCGCAACCGGAAATTGACCGCAAGCCGGGCGATGGAAAAGAGCAGAGAGAAAGCGGCGCGCCCCCCGGAGGCGCGCCGCTCGCCCTGCATTGAGGGCGAATCGCATTTGCCGCATTCCGGGCACCGCGATGCGACCCCGGCCTTCCCGCTCTGCTGCGCGTTGAATCCTGCGAAAAGTGCGGAGAGGTTAAGCTTGCCTTCACGGCGGCGGGCTATGGTCCGCCATAGGCAGATAAAGGCGTCGTGCAAGATGGATTAGGTCTTCCTGGACGACTGCCGGATGGAGGACCGCATGCCCCTGGCACGGATGTTCGCAGCTCTTCTGGGTGTCGCTGTTTTTCTCGCAGGACCGTTGACGGCGCAGGCGGCGGGTCTGTCGCCTTCCGATCGGGTGACGGCGGCCGGGACCATCCTGTTGAGGCATGGCGGCGTGACGAGGGACCTGTCCCTCGACGAGATCGAGCGCCTGCCGATGGTCGAGATCCGTGGCCGCGCCAGCCCCGACGAGTCGCTGATCGACTTTCGTGGGGTTCTCCTGTCCGAACTCGTCCGCATGATCGGCGCCAGCGAGGCCGAGGGCCTGGTGGTGCGCGCCTCCGATGGCTATTCGGCCGACATCCCGCGCCAGGACTGGGAACGGTGGCCCATCGTCATCGCGACCCGCGCCGGCCAGGAGCGGCTGACCCCGCGCCAACGCGGCCCGGCACGGATCATCTATCCGGTCGGCCAGTATCCGGAACTGGATACACGCACCTATGCCGACCGCAGCGTCTGGCTGATCGTCGAGATCGAGTGGTGAACGGCCTCAGACGGATCCTTGCGCAATCTGCGCTGCTCCGTCCGGTGCAGCCGTGGCTGGTCGGCGGCGCGGTGGCTTGCGCCTGCCTGGTGGCGACGCTGGTGGCGCTGCGCGGTGTCGCCACGCTGAACCAGCCGGAGCCCGATGCCGGGCAGCACATGGTGCGCCACATGCGCTACACCTTCGCCGAGGTGGCGCGGGTGGACGGCATGCTGCAGGCGCTGAGCCTCGATGCCGCCTCGCCGGAAGCGCGGGGGCTGGTCTCCAATGCTGCCGACCACTTCCACATCCGTTTGGAGGTCCTGGGCGGTCTGACCCGGGGCCCGCTGGTCGAGCCCGATTCCGGTGTGGCACCCATCGCCTGGGCGCTGCTCGACGGCCTCGACCGGCTTGCCTCGGGAGAAACCCCCATCAATCAGACGACGCTCACCGACCTGCGCCGCACCAGTTTCGAACTGACGCGCGAGATCGGCGACTACATGCGCGGTGTCGAGGCGGATATCGACGAGGCGCTGAAGCAGCGGGCCGAGAATTCTGCCGGTGCCTGGTTCGAGGTCATCGCCAGTGTGACCATGCTGCTGGTGCTGTCCTTCATCTCGCTGGCCCTGCGCTGGCGCAACAGGCGGATGGTCACCGAGCTGAAGCTGGTCAGCGGCATCGACAGCCTGACCGGTCTCGCCAACCGTCGCGGCTTCACCGAATGGGCCACGGCGACGACGGCGGCCGGGCCGGCGCCAAGGCAGGCCCTGCTCATCTTCGATCTCGACCGGTTCAAGGCGGTCAACGACCGGCACGGCCACCTGGCGGGCGACGAGCTGCTGAAGACGGCGGCCGACTGGCTGGTGGAGCGGTTCGGCGATCGCGGCATCGTTGCGCGCTGGGGCGGCGACGAGTTCGTCGCAACGCTGTCCTTGCCGCAGGACGAGGCCGGCGATCTCGCCGCGCTGATCGCCGAGCGCATGTCCTCGCCGCCGGAGCTGGTCTTCAAGGGCGAGACGATCCCGCTGCATTTCAGTTGCGGCATTGCGGTCTGGCCGGACGACGGCCCGACGATCGACGCGACGATCGTGGCGGCGGACGCCGCCCTTTATGAGGCCAAGGCCCGCGGACGCGGGCGCCAGGTGTTCTTCGAGGCGGGCATCTCGGATCGCCGCGACCGCGCCGAGGCGCTGCGCACGTCGCTGCCGCAGGCGCTGGCGGCCGGGCAGCTGTTTCTCGAATTCCAGCCGCAGGTTCATATCGGCTGCGGCACGGTGACCGGTGTCGAGGCGCTGGTGCGCTGGCGCGACACCGCCACCGGCGAGATCATCCCGCCGGCGCTGTTCATCCCGATCCTCGAGGAAGGCGACCAGATCGCCGAGCTGGACCGGTTCGTGATCGACGAGGCCTGCCGCACCGCGGCCTCCTGGGCCGAGGCGGGACGGCGGCTGCGGGTGTCGGTCAACCTGTCGCCGCGCACCTTCCAGACCCCGGGTCTTGCGGAGCTGGTGGCGGCAGCGCTCGGTCGCCACGGCCTGACGGCGCGCCAGCTCGAGATCGAGATCACCGAAGGGGTGCTGCTGATCGACGATGTCCAGGTGGAAGCCAACCTGGCCGCCCTTGCCGAGCTCGGCGTCCGGCTGGCGCTCGACGATTTCGGCTCCGGCTATTCCAACATCGCCTACCTGATGCGGCTGAAGCCGGACGTGCTGAAGATCGACCGCTCCTTCGTGCTGGAGGGCGACGAGCACATCCGCGCCAGCATCGTGCAGGGCATCCTGCAGCTGGCCGAGACGCTCGGCGCCGAAACGCTGATCGAGGGCATCGAGACGGCGGACCAACTGCGCTTCGTCCACGAAACCGGCTGCCAGATCGTGCAGGGCTTCCTGTTCGCCCGGCCGATGGCCGCAAGCGCCATCCCGGCCTTCTGCGTGGGCTTCGAGGCGCAGCACCAGCTGGCCCAGGGAACGCTCCTGCTGCAGCACCGCGCCTGAGCCCGCCCGGCCTGAGCCTGCTTGACAGGTATCCGGTTCGCCTCCTGCAAGAACGCAAACGGCGCGCCCCCCGGGGGAGGCGCGCCGCGACTTGCGTGCGTTGTAAGGACGAGCGCGGGGCTCAGAGCGCCTTGACGATGCCCTCGGTCATCTTCTTGGCGTCGCCGAACAGCATCATCGTCTTGTCCAGGAAGAACAGCTCGTTCTGGATGCCGGCATAGCCGGAGCCCATGCCGCGCTTGACGAAGAGCACCGTACCGGCCTTGTCGACGTCGAGGATCGGCATGCCGTAGATCGGCGAGGACGGATCGTCGCGCGCTGCCGGGTTGGTGACGTCGTTGGCGCCGATGACGTAGACGACGTCGGCCTGGGCGAACTCGGAGTTGATGTCCTCCAGCTCGAAGACCTCGTCATACGGCACGTTGGCCTCTGCCAGCAGCACGTTCATGTGACCGGGCATGCGGCCCGCCACCGGGTGGATGGCGTACTTGACCTCGACGCCCTCCTCCTTGAGCGTGTCGGCGAGCTCGCGCAGGGCGTGCTGCGCCTGGGCAACCGCCATGCCGTAGCCCGGCACGATGATGACCTTGGCGGCATTCTTCATGATGAAGGCCGCGTCCTCGGCAGAGCCCTGCTTGACCGGACGGTCGTCCGCCCCGCCACCGCCGGCCGCAGCGGTCTCGCCGCCGAAGCCGCCGAGAATGACGGAGATGAAGGAGCGGTTCATGCCCTTGCACATGATGTAGGACAGGATGGCGCCCGACGAGCCGACCAGCGCGCCGACGACGATCAGCGCCATGTTGCCCAGCGTGAAGCCGATGCCGGCGGCCGCCCAGCCCGAATAGGAGTTGAGCATGGACACAACGACCGGCATGTCCGCGCCGCCGATCGGGATGATGATCAGGCCGCCGAAGATCAGCGACAGGACGACGATCATCCAGAAGACGGTGTGGCTCTCGGTCGCGACGAAGACGATGACCATGAGGACGATCAGCGCCGCCAGGCCGCCATTGATGAGGTGGCGTGCGGGCAGCATGATCGGCGCGCCGGACATGCGCCCGTCGAGCTTGGCGAAGGCGATGACCGAACCGGTGAAGGTGATCGCGCCGATGGCGACGCCGAGCGACATCTCCACGAGGCTCGCCCCGTGGATGGTGCCGACCGTGCCGATGCCGAAGGCCTGGGGCGCATAGAGCGCACCGGCGGCCACCAGCACCGCGGCCATGCCGACCAGCGAGTGGAAGGCGGCGACCAGCTGCGGCATGGCGGTCATCGGCACGCGCTTGGCGATCACCGCACCGACGCCGCCGCCGATGGCGAGGCCGCCAACGATGAGCGCCAGGCCGCTGAAGCCGGGTGCGGCGGTCAGCAGGGTCGTGACGATGGCGATGGCCATGCCGACCATGCCGAACATGTTGCCCTGGCGCGATGTCTCGGGGCTGGACAGCCCGCGCAGCGCCAGGATGAAGAGAACAGCCGAAATCACATAGAGGACGGCCGTGACATTGGCGGAAAGCATCGTGTCCGGCCCCCTATCTCTGCTTCTTCTTGTACATGGCGAGCATGCGCTGCGTGACCAGGAAGCCGCCGAAGATGTTGACGCTGGCCATGATCAGCGCAAGGAAGCCGAAGCCCCGCGCGTAAGCTGCGCCATCGGCGGCAAGGTCGACGCCCACGGCCAGCAGCGCGCCGACCACGATCACGCTCGAAATGGCGTTCGTGACCGACATCAGCGGCGTGTGCAGGGCCGGCGTCACCGACCAGACCACGTAGTAGCCGACGAAGATCGCAAGCACGAAGATGGTGAACTGGAAGACGAAGGGATCGATCGCGCCGCCCGTGAGGGCGGAGGCGGCATGAGCGATCGAGTCGCTCGCCCCGCCGGCGATCTGGTCCGCATAGCCGCGGGCCGCATCGGCCGCCGCCTGGGCGGTTTCAGCCGCCTCGCGTGCGGCTTCCGCAGCGGCGCGGGCGCGCTCCAGCGTTTCGTTGGCGTTGAGTTCCGACATGCGTCCCCCCTTTATCCGGCTGCCGGCGCGAAGGCCGGGTGAACCACCTTGCCGTCGCGGGTGAGGACGGTCGCCTTGACCAACTCGTCCTCCCAGTTCACGGCAATGGCCTTGGCCTCCTTGTCGACGAGAGTCTCGGCGAAGGCGACCAGGTTCTTGGCGTAGAGCGCCGAGGCGGAAGCGGCGAGACGGCCGGGCACGTTGAGATGGCCGACGATCTTCACCTCGCCCACCTGGGCGACCTTACCGGGCACAGCGCCCTCGACATTGCCGCCGCGCTCGACGGCGAGGTCGACGATCACCGAGCCGGGCTTCATCGAGGCGACCATCTCCTTGGTGATCAGGCGCGGCGCGGGCCGGCCGGGGATCAGGGCGGTGGTGACGACGATGTCCTGCTTGGCGATGTGCGAAGCGACCAGCTCGGCCTGCTTCTTCTTGTATTCGTCCGACATTTCCTTGGCGTAGCCGCCGGCCGTCTCCGCCTGGCGGAACTCGTCGTCCTCCACGGCGATGAACTTGGCACCGAGCGACTCGACCTGCTCCTTGGCGGCCGGACGCACGTCGGTGGCGCTGACCACCGCGCCGAGGCGGCGGGCGGTGGCGATCGCCTGGAGACCGGCGACGCCGGCACCCATGACGAACACGCGCGCGGCCGGGACCGTGCCGGCCGCAGTCATCATCATCGGCATGGCGCGGTCGTATTCCGCGGCGCCGTCGATGACAGCCTGGTAGCCGGCCAGGTTGGCCTGGGAAGACAGGACGTCCATGACCTGTGCGCGGGTGATGCGCGGCATGAACTCCATGGCGAAGGCGGAGATGCCGGCCTCGGCCATCGCCTTGACGGCGTCCTCATGGCCGTAAGGGTCCATCGTCGCGATGACGATGGCGCCCTTTTTCATCAGGCCGAGTTCGGCCGCGCTGGGGCGGCGAACCTTGAGAACCAGGTCGGCGCCCTCGAGCGTCGCCTTGGCGTCCTTGGCGATGGTGGCACCGGCGGCCTGATAGTCGGCATCGACCACACGCGACAACGTGCCTGCGCCTGTTTCGACACTGACTTCGAAGCCGAGCGAGACGAACCGCTTCACGGTATCGGGCGTCGCGGCGACACGCGTTTCTCCTGCCTCGCTCTCGCGGGGCACAGCGAGTTTCATCGGTTGTCTCCTCCCAGTGTACGAAAATCGGCCAGTATGCGAAAAATCTGCGATCGGCGAAAAGCCGCTCAGGCGGCGGTCACGATCGCGATCAGGCCGGTGACCAGAAACACGATGGCCGACGGGATCCAGCCCTTGGCGCCGGTGGCAAGACCGACGGCCGCAGCGACGAGCGTCGCGATCAGCGCGATCCAGCCGAAGAACGTGCCGGCGCCGCCGCCGAACGTGAAGAGGATGAGGCACAGCATCACGTTCAGGGAGGCGATGGTGCCGACCTTGGAGAAGTTGATGAAGCCGTTGTAGGTGCGCTCGTGCTCTGCGTAGTCCATCGACGGAGCGTTGTGGTCTGCCATGGATCCCTCTCGTAGCTAGGGTGGATGTTTGGCGTACTTATAGCAGACAGCTTCCCTTGGGCAACGCGCAGTTTGCGCTGCGAGACAGGCAGTCGCGCAGCGACCTGAAGGCCGGTCGCGGCCATATCAGAGCAGGTTCCGGACGTGCCGGATCAGCCGGCGACCGACGGCGTGAGGCCCACCCCCTCCAGCAGCGCCGACTGGCGGGCGGCGACGGTGTCCTGCTCGAAGTCCTCGATCTGTTCGTTGAACAGGCGGAAGAAGTTTAGCTCGGCCTTCAGATGCAGGAACACGCCGCCGAGGCCGATGGCCGCCCGGTCCATGAAGACGAACTCGCGCGGCACCGTCACCGGGCCCTTCTCCTTCAGCGCCTGATGGACGCGGAAGGCCTCCTTGCGCCCGTACTCGGCCGGCTTGATGCCGTCGGCGATGGAGCGGACCCGGTCGGTGAGCAGCGGGCCGTAGATGAAGCGGGCCCAGATATTGAGAATGTCGATCAGCTCGCGGGTGAGGCCGCGGAAGCCCCAGCGCTCGTAGGCGGAGACGACGAGATCGTCGTCGCCATGCAGCAATCCGCGATAGAGATCGACGACGCCGCGCACGAAGCCGGGCGGGAAGATGCGGATGCAGCCGTAGTCGAGCAGGTTGATGCCGGCGGGCGCTTCGCCCTCGGTAAAGACCGTGTAGTTGCCCAGATGCGGGTCGCCATGGATCAGCCCGTGATGGCTGAATGGATGCCACCAGGCGCGGAACATGACCTCGGCGAGGCGGTTGCGGTCCTCCAGCGGACGATCCTTGAAGCTCAGCAGCGGCCGGCCGTCGAGCCAGGACATGGTGAGCAGGCGACCCGTCGACAGCTCCTGCCGCACCTGCGGCACGCGGATGCGCGGCTCGGCCTCGAAGATCTGGGCATAGGCGGCCATGTGGCGGGCCTCGCGCCGGTAATCCAGCTCCTCGCGCACCCGGTCGCCGATCTCGCGGGCGATCTCGCTGGTGTCGATGGCCGGACCCATGCGGCGATGGAGGGAAAACAGCAGCGACAGCTGGCGCAGGTCCGCCTCCACCGTGGAGGCCATGTCCGGATATTGCAGCTTGCAGGCAAGGTCCGCGCCGTCCTGCGCCCGCGCCCGGTGCACCTGGCCGAGCGAGGCGGCAGCCGACGGCTCGCGGTCGAAGCTGGCGAAACGCGACTGCCAGTCGCGGCCGAGCTCGGCCGACATGCGCCGCTTGACGAAGGCCCAGCCCATCGGCGGGGCATCGGACTGCAGCTGCGCCAGTTCGGCCGCATATTCGGGCGGCACCGCGTCGGGAATGGTGGAGATCAGCTGGGCGACCTTCATCAACGGGCCCTTCAGCCCGCCGAGGGCGGCGGCCAGCTCCGCCGCCTGCTTCTCGTTGTCGATGGTGTAGCCGAAGACGCGCGCACCGGCGATCTTCGCGGCAAGGCCGCTCATGTTGGCGCCGACGCGGGCATAGCGGCCGACACGGGCGCTCAGGCGGTTCTGCTCGCGGTCGCGGGGTGGTAGGGTGCTCATTCTTGCCTCGGCCGGTTGCGGGACGGTAGGTCCGGAACTGCTGCTACGTCCCGACAGATATAGTGGATCGATCCGGCCGGGGCAGTGGCGGCCTTATTCGGGTGCGAGCGAAGCGGCGAGCCGGGCAAGGGCTTCCGCGATGGCGTCGCGGTCGGCGGCCAGCCCCTTGTAGGCGGTCTGCTCCGTGTCGAGCTCCTGCAATTGCCGGCGCAGGCCGAGCGCCAGCCGGCCCCCGAGGGGATGGCGCGCGAAGGCGGCGACCGGGTCGTGGTGGATGCGGATGGTGAAGAGGATGTCGCCGCTTTTGGGCAGGCGGCGCAGGGTCTGGCGCTCGACCCGCACATGCAGGCCGCCGGCCTCGTCCCGCGCCAGCCGGTGCGGATCGGTGCCGTCCGCGGCGATCCGCTTGGGGAAGGGGCGGTGCAGCGCGGGGCCGGTATAGAGCGACCAGTTGAGCCGCCAGCTGGGTCGGTCGACGGTAAGATTGTCGAAGATGCGTGCGACCATCGGCCCCATGCGCCCGTCGTTGAAGCCGGGCACCGTCTCGTGGATCGCGGTCATCGGCTGGGCGAACTTGTCGGCGAGCGACCAGGACGAGGGAAAGCAGAGTGCGCCGGCGGCAAGGCGATACCCCTGCGGCGAGGCGCGCATGAGGATCAGGTCTTCCTGCACCAGCCGGGCGGCGCGGCCGAGCGGGATGTCGTCGCTGCCCGAAAGCGCGACCGTGCGCCCCGCGGGCAGGATGCGGATCGCCTCGCCCTCGCGGCGATAGAGATCGGGGAAACGGTGCGGCAGGTGCGCAGCCAGGAGGTCGAGCACTTCCTGCTGGGCGTCTTGCGTGTCGTCCTCGGCGAGCAGGACGGGGGCTTCGCCGCCGCCGGCGAGGAGCCGCTCCTTCTCGTCCAGCTGTTCGGCGAGCCGCGCGTCGGGCTCGATCCAGTCGGCAAGGTCGAGCGGCTGCAGGCCGACGCTGAAGGGCCGGGTCGAGCCGTCATAGGGCGTGTGGGAAAAGGGCGGGCCGGCGGGGGCGGGGCGATCCCGCCCCCCGCCGTCGATGCCGCTCATGCGTCGAGCCGTTCCAGTTCGTCGATGAAGCCGGCGATGACCGACAGGCCCTTGCGCCAGAAGGCGGGGTCGGTGGCATCCAGGCCGAACGGGGCGAGCAGCTCCGAATGGTGCTTGGTGCCGCCGGCCGACAGCATGGCGAAATACTTGTCCTGGAAGCCGGCTTCCGCGTCCTCGTAGACCGCGTAGAGCGAGTTCACCAGGCAATCGCCGAAGGCATAGGCGTAGACGTAGAAGGGCGAGTGGATGAAGTGCGGGATGTAGGTCCAGTAGGTCTCGTATCCCTCGCTGAGGCGGATTGCCGGGCCAAGGCTCTCCGTCTGCACCGACATCCACAACTCGCACAGGTCGGCCGAAGTCAGCTCGCCCTCGCGGCGGGCCGCATGGACCTTGCGCTCGAACGTGTAGAAGGCGATCTGCCGGACCACGGTGTTGATCATGTCCTCGACCTTGCCGGCCAGCAGGATCTTGCGCTTTTCCGGCGTCTCTGCCTGGGCGAGCAGCGCCTTGAAGGTCAGCATCTCGCCGAAGACGCTCGCCGTCTCGGCCAGCGTCAGGGGCGTCGGCGCCATCAGGGCGCCGTTCGGGGCGGCCAGCACCTGGTGGACGCCGTGGCCGAGCTCATGGGCCAGGGTCATGACGTCGCGAGTGCGGCCCTGATAGTTGAGCAGCACGTAAGGATGGGCGCTGGGCACGGTCGGATGGGCGAAGGCGCCCGGTGCCTTGCCGGTGCGCGCCGGCGCGTCGATCCAGCCCTTGTCGAAGAAGTCGCGGGCGATGTCCGCCATCTTCGGCGAGAAGCGGCCATAGGCGCCGAGCACGGTCTCGCGCGCCTCGTCCCAGGGGATGCGACGGTTGTCGGCGGAGGGGAGCGGCGCGTTGCGGTCCCAGAAATCGAGCACGTCGCGGCCGAGCCAGCCGGCCTTCATCGCGTAGTAGCGGTGGGAGAGGGCCGGATAGGCCTCGCGCACGGCCTCGACCAGGGCGTCGACCACCTCGCGCTCGACCCGGTTGGCCAGGTGCCGGCTGTCGGCGATGTCCGTGAAGCCGCGCCAGCGGTCGGAGATCTCCTTGTCCTTGGCCAGCGTGTTGGTGATCAGCGTGAAGACCGGCAGGTTCTGGCGGAAGGTCTTGCTGAGCGCCTTGGCGGCGGTCTCGCGCCGGCTGCCGTCCGCATCCTGCAGCAGGTTGAGGGTCGGCTCCAGCGACAGCTCGGTGCCGTCGACATCGAAGCGCAGGCCCGCCATCGTCTCGTCGAACAGGCGGTTCCAGGCGCTGGCGCCGGTCACCGACTTCTCGTGGAAGAGCTGCTCGATGCGGTCTTCCAGCTGGTGCGGGCGGGCCTTGCGGATATCGTCGAGCCACGGGCGGTAATGCCCGAGCTCGGGATCGCGGGCGGCCTCGTCGAGCACGGCGTCGTCGATGCGGTTCAGCTCCAGCGTGAAGAAGATCAGCGCGGTGCTGGCCGCGGTCAGCTTCTCCTGCACATCGCCGTAGAACTTCTGCCGCACAGGATCGGTGGTGTTGCCCGAATAGAAGAGGCCGGCATAGGAGGCGAGGCGGCCCATCAGGTCGTCGAGGGCCTCCATCTCGCGGATGGCGCCGGCGAGCTCGGCACCGGAGCGGCGGGCCATCTCGTTGAGCCTGCCCTTGTAGCGCTCTTCGAAGGCGCTCGCGTCGCGGGCAGCTTGGGCGAGATCGGTCGCGACCTGCGGGGAATCATGGGCGGGATAGAGATCGGCAAGGTTCCACTCCGGCAGGGTGCCGAGCTCGCTTGCCGCGCTGCCGCCTTCCGCCGCCGAGCGGGCGCCCTGTGCGAGTGCGCCCCGTGCCTGTGTCCAGCCTGTCGCGTGCGTCATGAGGTCTCCGCTCTCGTGTCCTGGCGCGAGGGGACGCGCCGTATCGTTCTGTCCCTTGGATATTGTGGATTGTCGGTTGAGGGCAACGGCTAAAGGCGGCGCGAAGAGGGCACCCGCCGGCAAATGTGGACATTTTGTTTACCGGTGCGCGGCTAGCCTGACCCGAATTGAGACAGTTCCGAAAAGGCAGGCGAACGCATGATCCCCACAGGCGGACGCATCCTCATCGCCGACGACGATCCCGTGCAGCGGCGCCTGCTGGAAGAGGCGGTCAAGCGCTTCGGCTACCGGGCGCGCAGTGTCGAGAACGGCGCCGAGGCCGTGGCGATGATGGCTTCGGCGGAGGGCGGCGATGTCGACCTCGTCATCCTCGACCTGGTGATGCCCGAGCTCGACGGCATGGGCGTGATCGCGCGCTTGCGCGAGATGAAGAAGACCGTGCCGATCATCGTGCAGACGGCGCATGCCGGCATCGATGCGGCGGTCAACGCGATCCGCGCCGGGGCGCAGGACTTCGTGGTCAAGCCCGTGTCGCCCGAGCGGCTGGAGGTGGCGATCCGCACCTTCATGCGCATGTCGGCGCTGGAAGGCGAGATCACCCGCATCCACAAGCAGGCAAGCGGCACCTTCTCCTTCGACGACATCGTCACGCGGTCGGACGCGATGGAGCGGGTGATCCGCGTCGGGCGGCGGGCCGCCACCTCGCATATCCCGGTGCTGATCGAGGGCGAATCGGGCGTCGGCAAGGAGCTGATCGCCCGCGCGATCCAGGGCTCCAGCGAGCGGCGGGCCAAGCCCTTCATCACCGTGAATTGCGGCGCGATCCCCGAGCACCTGGTGGAATCGATCCTGTTCGGCCACGAGAAGGGCGCCTTCACCGGGGCGGTCGACAAGCATGTCGGCAAGTTCCAGGAAGCCCATGGCGGCACGCTGTTCCTCGACGAGGTCGGCGAATTGTCGCTCGACATCCAGGTGAAGCTGCTGCGCGCGCTGCAGGAAGGCGAGATCGATCCGATCGGCTCGCGGCGGCCGGTGAAGGTCGATTTCCGGCTGATCTCGGCGACCAACCGGCGGCTGATCGACCTGGTGAAGGACGGCCAGTTCCGCGAGGACCTCTACTACCGGCTCAACGTCTTTCCGCTGTGGCTGCCGCCGCTGCGGGACCGGCCGGAGGACATTCCCGACCTGGTGCGGCACTTCCTGGCGCGTTTCGCCGCCGAGGAGGGGCGCCCGCATATCTCCACCGCTGCGCCGAATGCGGTCGCCATGCTTCAGGCCTACGACTGGCCGGGCAACATCCGCCAGCTGGAGAACGCGGTGTTCCGCGCCGTGGTGCTGTGCGAGGGCGACCATCTGGTCGCGGACGACTTCCCGCAGGTGCAGGCAAGCGTCGGCAGCCTGCCGGCCGCATCGCGGAGCGCCATCGCCCGGCCCCCCGTTTCTCACGAGGCAGCTCCGGCATCGCAGGGCGAGGGCGAGCCGGGAGGCGAGACGATGGCCAGCCAGGCACCGCAGACCGCCGGTGTCGCCCTCGGCGATGGCGGGGGCGGGCCGGCGACGCCCTTCGGCTATGTGCGCTCGCTCGACGATCACGGCCATGTCCGCAAGCTGGAAGACGTGGAGGCGGAGATGATCCGCACCGCCATCGACCACTATGGCGGGCGCATGACCGAAGTCGCGCGCAGGTTGTCGATAGGGCGCTCTACCCTCTACCGCAAGTTGAAGGACTATGGCCTCGATGCAACACCCGATGCGGAGGCGGCCGAGTAGGACCGCCCGTGACGCAACGTGACTTGCATTGACGGAACCCTGGCGGCTTGTTGGGACTTCACAAAAGAGAATCACCTCGGCACGGGCGCGGTTCGCCCGTGCGGGACAACCGGAAGAGCTTCATGGCCCGCAGCATCCGTTTTCGCCCGGCCGGCATCGCCGCAGCCACCCTTGCCGGCCTGATGCTGACGAGCGCGTTGCCGGCGCTGGCAACGACGGGGGCAATCACCGGTGCGGCCACGGACGCCGAGACGCCGGCCGTTATTGCCGCGCCGCTGCCCGAACCGGCGCTCGCCGTCCTGCTAGAGACGGGGGCCGGCTTTTCCGAAACCGACAATGCGCTGCCCTTCATGAGCGCGGAGCGGCGCAAGCAGCTGGAAGAGTTCTACGCCGCGCGCGGCTACGAGCCGCTGTGGATCGCCGATGGCGTGCCGACGGTCGAGGCGCGGCGGCTGGTCGCGCGTCTGGGGCAGGCGGACCGCGACGGGCTGAAGGTCTCCGACTACGCCTTGCCGGGCGAACTGGCCCGCTCCGCCGGACGCATGGACGAGGCGCGGGCCGCGCGGTTCGAGGCGCTGCTGTCGGCCGCGGCCCTTGCCTATGCCGATCATGCGCAGGCCGGCCGCGTGCAGCCGGTGTCCCTGTCGAAGAACGTGACGCTGGACCCGGTGCATCCCGAGCCGCAGGAGGTGCTGGCCGCGCTTGCCGCCTCCGCCGATCCGGCGGCGACGCTCGAGGGCTACAATCCGCCGCAGCCGGGCTTTGCCGCGCTGCGCGAGAAGCTGGCCGAGATCCGTGCGCGCGGCAGGGACGAGACGCCGCCGATGGTGCCGGAAGGTGCGACGCTGAAGGAAGGCATGCGCGATGCGCGCGTTGCGGTGCTACGGGCCCGGCTCGGGCTGGCGGTGCAAACCGCCGCCGAGGCGCCGGCAGAGGCCGAGGCGGCTGCCGATGCTGTTGCGGACGCGGTGTCTGCTGAGGATGCTGTTGCAGATGCGGTGTCCGCCGAGGACGCTGTTGCGGACGCGTCCGTGGCAGATGCAGCCGTGGCAGATGCGACCGTTGCCGGAGAGAGCGCGGCGAGCGAGGCCGCCGGGAGCGAAGTCCTGGCGGAAGAGCTGTTCGATGCGCGGGTGAAGGAGGCGGTGCTCGCCTTCCAGCGCAAGAACGGGCTGCATGCCGACGGCGTCGTCGGCCCGCGCACGCTGCTGGCCTTGAACGCTGTCTCCGACGACGGCATGGCCGAGAGCGACATCCTCGCCAACATGGAGCGCTGGCGCTGGATGCCGCGCGACCTCGGCGCCTTCCATATCTTCGTGAACATCCCGGAGTTCAAGGCGCGGCTGTTCCGCGACGGGGCGCAGGTCTACGAGACCCGCGTCGTCGTCGGCAAGCCGTCGAACCAGACGCCTGTCTTCTCCGACGTGATGGACCACGTCATCGTCAATCCCTACTGGAACGTGCCCTATTCCATCGCCTCGGAAGAGCTGCTGCCGTCGATCATGTCGAATGCCAGCTATCTGTCGCAGCGCAATTACGAGGTGCTGGCCGGCGGGCGCGTGGTCGATCCGTCCTCGATCGACTGGGCGGGCGTGAACCTCAACAAGGTGCGCATCCGCCAGCGGCCGGGCGGCGGCAACGCGCTGGGCCAGATCAAGTTCATGTTCCCCAACCGGCATGCGGTCTACCTGCATGACACGCCGTCCAAGAGCCTGTTCTCCCGCTCTGCCCGCGCCTTCTCGCATGGCTGCGTGCGCGTGCAGGATCCGTTCGATTTCGCCGATGCGCTGCTGCAGCTGGACGGCCAGTGGACCGCGGCGCGGCTGAAGTCGATGATCGGCGGACAGGAGAAGCGGGCGGACCTGACTCGGCCGGTGCCGGTGCATCTGGCCTATTTCACCGCCTTCGTCGACGAGAACGGCAATCTGCAGCGCCGTCCGGACATCTATGGCCACAACGCCACGCTGACCAAGGCGCTGGAGATCGACGGCTGGGAGGGCTGGCAGCGCTATGCGGTGGCCGCTCCGGTGAAGCGGGCACGCCCCCCGGTGGCGCAGACCGAGCCGGCGAAGAAGCAGAAGGTGGTCGACCTTGCCGCCGAGCGCCAGCGCATGTTCATGCGCCGCCAGCGGGCAAGCTCCGACTACTGAGATCTGAAAAAATCGTGCAGGCGAGTCGTTCCGGCGGCACCGGAATCGTCCGATGATCGTCCCTTGCGTGCCGGTCGAGCGGGCGCGCAGGGGCTTGCCGCCCTTGACGGCGGGGCCACACATGAGAGAAAAGGCCGCTTATCGGCATTTTTTTCGGTAATGATGCGCAATTGCCACGATTTGCGCTCATTTCGGAATACGGTAAAGGCTTCTTAACCTCGGTCCCTTACATCAGTCCGACGGGGGGCGATGTTCGGCGGAACCGCCGGCAAACAAGCGAGACTGACATTGCTCGAGGCATGGTTTTCCCGGCTGCGATATCGCGCGTTGCCAGCACTGGCGCTTGCCGCTTTCGCCCTGGCGCTGCTGTCGCCCATGTCGCTGTCTCCGGCGTCTGCGGAGACGCGCACGCTGAAGCTCTACAACACCCATACGCATGAGCGCGTGTCGATCACGTTCAAGCGCAACGGCCGCTATGTGTCCGAGGGGCTTCGCGAGCTGAACCGGTTCCTGCGGGACTGGCGGCGCAACGAAAGCACCAAGATGGATCCGAAGCTCTTCGATCTCATCTGGGAAGTGTATCAGCAGGCCGGCACGAACGAGGCGATCCACGTCGTTTCCTCCTATCGCTCGCCCGCGACGAACAACATGCTGCGCGGCCGCTCGCGCGGCGTCGCCAAGAACAGCCAGCACACGCGCGGCAAGGCGATGGACTTCTTCATTCCCGGCGTCAACATTTCCAAACTGCGCGCCATCGGCCTGCGCAAGGAAATCGGCGGCGTCGGCTTCTATCCGACCTCGCGCACGCCCTTCGTGCACATGGACACCGGTTCGGTGCGCCACTGGCCGCGCATGACCCGCTCGCAGCTGGCCAAGGTGTTCCCGCGCGGCGATACCATCCACGTGCCCACCGACGGCAAGAAGATGCCCGGCTATGCCGAGGCGCTGGCGCGCCACAAGCGCGGCGTGTCGAGCCGTCCGACGGCCGTTGCCAGCGCATCGTCCGGAACGCCCCGCCGCTCCGGCGATATCGAGGATGGCGGCATCACGCGGCGTCCGGCCGGCGGCGCGAGCTCCGGTGGTCCGAGCCTGTTCGCCCGCATCTTCGGCGGCGACGAGGACGAGGGCGAGGATGTCGCGACGCAGCCGACCCCGCCGGCTCCGGTGACCCGTACGCAGGTTGCCAGCGCTGCTCCGGCCAGCCCGGCTCCCGTTCCGTCCGAGGCGCCTCCGGGCGTGCGCTCGGCGGCAGCGCCGGCCCCGGTGCCCGCCGCCGCCAGCGAATCGGTGACCATCGTCCAGGTGATGCCGCGCCTCAAGCCGCAGGACTTCCAGGCGATCGTCGCCGCAGCAGCCGGCGCCGGCAATGGCGGCACGCTCGACGGCCAGGCCCGCAGGCTGGCAGGCGGCCTCCCGGCCGTGGAGGCGACCACCGTCGCCGCCGCAGAGCAGACGCCCACGCAGGCTCCGATCACGGTCGCTGCCATCGCGCCGCCCGCCAAGCCGGCAGAACTGCGCCAGGGCCCGATCGATGCCGCGACGACCGGCTCGCCGCTCGCCGCCCGTCCGCGTCCGGCTCCGGCCGACGGCGTGTCGGCCATCGCCGCCGCGACCGGCGCGCAGCCCAGCCGCAAGCCGCAGGTGGATATCGCCGGCGCGACGCTGGCCTATGCGCCGGCCACCGCTTCGGCCACCGCGCTCGGCACGTCCACCGCATCGCAGACGCGGGCACCCGCCGCCTCCGCGGCTCCGGCCGCGCGCCAGGCCGCATCGGTGTCCGGCCGCCTGCCCGAGCCGGTGATCCGCGATCCGCTGGCCCGCTTCGCGGCGCTGCCGGACCGCACGGCAATTCCCGACATCATCTCGGGCCTGACCAACACCCGCACGCAGACCTTTGCCCAGCTGCAGCACCCGAACCAGCGTCGTCTAGAACTGCTGATGGCCCCGGGCGGCCGGGTCTATGCCAACCGCTTCGGCGTGTCCGCGCGTGATGGCGAGATGCCGCGCCCGGACCGGTTCGAGGGTCCGGCCGTGGTGCTGCTTCCGGTGGTCTCGCTCCACTGAGGCCGTAAGGGCGCCAACCGAAACACATGAAACGGCCGGCAGCGATCACCCGCTGCCGGCCGTTTCGCGTTTGCGGGAACAGGCACGCGTAACGCGGATGCGCCAGGGCGCCATGCGTCAACGGAAAAGGCGCGCAAAGGCCATTCGCAGGGCGCGCAGCCCCGCGTGGGCGGGGCCTGCCGAGTACGTCAGATGGAGGGGTGGGTAATGCTAAGTGCGGGGATGGCGCGGGGGCGTGCCGCCCCCGGCAAAGCCGCGCCGCGTCGTCAGCTGCGGGTGACGTTGGGCGAGCCGCGATCGAGCCGGCCGATGCCCTCGCGGGCGATCTCGTTGGAGGCGTCGATGCCGAGCGCTCGGTTGTAGGACCGGCGCGCGTCGCTGGTCTGGCCGAGCGTTTCCAGCGCGATACCGCGATTGGCCCAGGCAATGGCCGAGCGCTGGTCGCGGTTCACCGCGTCGGACAGGTCCGACAGCGCAGCCTTGGGATCGTTGAGAGCGAGATAGGAGATGCCGCGCGCGATATAGGGTTCGGCCGCGTTGGGATCGAGGCCGATGGCGGTGGCGAAATCCTCGACGGCGCGCTGGTGATTGCTGCGCGCCTGGTGGATCAGACCGCGATTGTGGAAGGCGCGGGCGTTGCTCGAGTCGAGCCGGATGGCGGCGTCGAAATCGACCAGCGCCTGATCGACGCGGCCGAGCTCGCGATAGGCATTGCCGCGCCCGACCAGGGCAAGGTCGTAATCCGGCTTGATGCGCAGGGCCGCGCTGTAGTCGTTGACGGCGGCGTTGATGTTGCCCATGCGGCGATGGACCAGCGCGCGGTTGGCATAGGCCTGATAGGAGTTCGGCGACAGCTGCAGGGCCGTGTCGAAATCCGCCATCGCTTCCTTGAAGCGTCCGGCCTGGCCGTAGGCGATGCCGCGGGTGTTGTAGGCGGCCGCGTCGCGCGGGTTGGCCTCGATCACCGCATTGAGCGAATCGATATTGGCGGCAGAGCCGGCCGAGCGGTCAATCGGCACGCCGGAAGACAATCCGGCAGCCTGACAGCCCGCCGCGAGCAGCGCTGCGGAAAGGACGATGCCCTTCCAGGGAGCGGGTCGAAACTTCGCCTTATGCTGCAATGCCGCCACCTCGATTGGTCCTGTCCTCGTCACGGGGTTCGTGCCGGAACAATGGCATGATCGCCCGCCGCGATCCACCCGCGCGAGGGTGTCAGCCGAATCGGGCGGAAACCCGGCGAGCCTGCCGCCCGCCGAGGCAAGGTCGATCCGTATTGCCGGCAGCCGCCCGCGAGCGGACGCCGTCGGCTCAAACGGCTTCGCCTCCATGCCGGGCTCGTCGGCCCGGAGCAGGAGGCGAAAGACCTGAAGGGATCGGCTTGAAGAGGCGCGATGAAAATCGCGCCGGGCCGTTTAGCGGCGGGGAGCCTTGCTCGGCAGCAGGCCTTCGCGCTGGGCGCGCTTGCGCGCCAGCTTGCGGGCGCGGCGAACGGCTTCAGCCTTCTCGCGGGCCTTCTTCTCGGACGGCTTTTCGTAGTGGCCGCGAAGCTTCATCTCGCGAAAGATGCCTTCGCGCTGCATTTTCTTCTTAAGCGCCTTGAGCGCCTGATCGACATTGTTGTCGCGGACCAGAACCTGCACGCGTCTTTTCCCATCGTGTTTGCACGGGATGCGGACCTGCATCCTGTGCCGGAGCAATCTCAATGTGATGCGGAAGCGAAGTCGAACCGCAACCGGAACCGGTCGCCATCCGGGAAGGGGCTGCAACCTGCATAAAGACAAGGCTGCGCCGCCCTCGCGTCGCCAGTCAGGGCGTTGTGTTAGCAGAGGCGATTGCGCTTGTCCACCTGCATTCGCCCGCGAAATGCACTGTTTCGCGGCTTTGAAGCGGTCACTCCGGGCCCTTATCGTCACACGATTTCAGCATCGGTGCGTCATGCTGTGCCGGCCGGTTTTTGTGGACACGGTTGTAGTGAGCGACTAGGAAGGTTTCCCGGTTGTTGGCTCAGGTTTCGTCCATTTGCGGCGCAGTGCCACCCGGCGTCCAAGTCCTTCGCCCGTGCGGGACCTGGTTGCGTTGTCCCGAGGCTCTGCCCGGTATCGACGCGCCGGTGTGAGCTCCGGGCGCTCCCGGAGTGCATGGGATGAACGATACGTCTCCGACCCGCGCGGCCGGCCGGTTTTCCGTCCTTTGGCGCGGTGACATCCTGCCGACACTGGCGCTCGGCGCCCCGATCGCCGGGGCGCAGGTGGCGCAGATGGCGGTCAACACCGCCGACGTGCTGATGATCGGCTGGCTCGGCGCGACCGAGCTGGCCGCCGCCGTGCTGGCCTTCAATCTCTATATCGTGCTCTGGCTTTTCGGCATGGGCGTGCTGCAGGCGGTGATCCCGCTCGCGGCGCGTGCGCGCGGCGAGGGCAAGGCGCGCGACCTGCGCCGGGCCGTACGCATGGGCTTCTGGTTCGTCGCCTTCTATTCTATCCCGGCCTGGGCCGTGATGTGGCACACCGAGGAGCTGCTGATCGCGCTCGGCCAGAAGCCGGAAGTGGCGGCGCTCGCCGGCGGCTATGCCCGCATCATGATGATCTCGCTGCTGCCTTCGCTGCTGACCATGGCGCTGCGCAGCTTCATCACCGTGATGGAGCGGGCGCAGGCGGTGCTGTGGGCGACGATCGCCGGCGCCGTGATGAATGCGGCGGTCAATTATGTGCTGATCTTCGGCCATTTCGGCTTTCCGCGGCTGGAGCTGGTGGGCGCTGCCATCGGCTCCGTGATCACCGCGACGGTGACGCTGCTGCTGCTGGTCGGTTATGTCCTGCGCGACCGGCAGCTGCGGCGCTATGCCGTGTTCGGCCGGATCTGGCGGTCCGACTGGCCCAAGCTCGCCGAGATCGTCTGGCTGGGATGGCCCATCGCGGTGACGCTGCTGGTCGAGGTGGCGCTGTTTTCCGGCACCTCGGTGATGATGGGCTGGATCGGCACCATCGACCTTGCGGCCCATGGCATCGCCACGCAGCTCGCCTCGATCACCTTCATGGTGCCGATCGGCATCGGCCAGGCGGCGATGATCCGCATCGGCCTGGCGGCCGGGCGCGGCGACCGGCCCGGCGTCGGGCGCGCGGGCTGGACGGGCTTCGGCATCGGCATGGCCTTCATGGGCGCCTGCGCCATCGCCTTCTGGGTGATTCCCGGCACGCTGGTCGGCCTGTTCCTCGACTTCGACAATCCGGACGCGGCGAATGTCTTCGCCATCGGCGTCAGCTTCCTGGCGGTCGCCGCGCTGTTCCAGGTCTTCGACGGGGCGCAGGTGATCGGCGGCAGCCTGTTGCGCGGCCTGTCGGACACCAAGGTGCCGATGATCATGGCGATCGTCGGCTATTGGGGTGTGGGAATGACCGGCGCCTATATCCTCGGCTTCCCTCTCGGCCTCGGCGGCATCGGGATCTGGCTCGGACTGGCGGCGGGGCTTGCCTTCGTCTCGGTCCTCGTCATGTGGCGCTTCTCGCTGCGCGAGAGGATCGGCCTGCTCTGACGGCGGAGGGATCCTGAGGGCCTGAGGGCCCTCAGGCCCTCAGCGGACGGATGCGGTTGACGTGGCCCATCTTGCGGCCCTGGCGGCTTTCCGTCTTGCCATAGAGATGCAGCGAGGCGCCCGGTTCGGCTAGGATCGCGTCCCAGCGGTCGGCCTCGTCGCCGATCAGGTTCTCCATCACCACGTCGGAATGGCGCTCGGCGCTGCCCAGCGGCCAGCCGGCGACGGCGCGCACATGCTGCTCGAACTGCGACACCTGGCAGGCGTCCTGGGTCCAGTGGCCGGAATTGTGCACGCGCGGGGCGATCTCGTTGACGACGAGGCGCGGTCCGCCCGCTCCCTCCGGCAGAACGAACATCTCGACGCCGATCACGCCGACATAGTCGAGCCGCTCGCACACCGTCTCCGCCATCTGCCGGGCCTGCGCGGCAAGCTCGGGCTCAAGGGTCGCCGGGACGGTCGAGGTCTTGAGAATGTGGTCGCGGTGGACGTTCTCGGCGACGTCGTAGGCGCGCAGGGTGCCGTCGACGCCGCGAGCGGCGATGACCGAAACTTCCCGCTCGAAGGGAACGAAGGCTTCCATGATCGCGGCCTGGCGGCCGAGCCGGGTGAAGGCGTCGCGCGCCTCCGCGCCCGAGCGCAGCAGGATCTGCCCCTTGCCGTCATAGCCGAGGCGCCGGGTCTTGAGGATGCCCTTGCCGCCGGCTTCCTCGAGGGCGGCAACCGCCGCCTCGTCGCTGTCGACGCGCCAGAAACCGGCGACCGGAATGCCGGCCGTCTGCAGGAAGGTCTTTTCCTCCAGCCGATCCTGCGAGACCGCAAGGGCACGCGGCCCCGGGCGCACCGGCACGCGGGCGGCCAGATGGCTGGCGGTCGGGCCGGGGACGTTCTCGAACTCGTAGGTCACCACGTCGACGGACGCGGCGAACATGTCCAGCGCGGAGATGTCGTCATAGCCGGCGATGGTGTGGGTATGGGCAACGTCGAAGGCGGGGCTCGCGGGATCTGGGCAGAAGATGTGGGTCTTCAGGCCGAGGTGCGCCGCCGCCAGCGCAATCATGCGGCCGAGCTGGCCGCCGCCGAGAATGCCGATCGTGTCGCCGGGCCGCAGGGGCCGGTCACCGGTCTTGATCATCTGCCGTCGTTCCTGCTGGTCATGCGTCGTCGGAAGGGTGCTCGGCGACCGCGTCGGACTGGCGCTGGCGCCATGCGTCGAGCCGCTCGGCAAGGGCGCTGTCGGTCAGGGCCAGCACGGCGGCCGCAAGCAGCGCCGCGTTGACCGCACCGGCCCGGCCGATGGCGAGCGTGCCGACGGGAATGCCGGCCGGCATCTGGACGATGGACAGAAGGCTGTCCTCGCCCTTCAGCGTGCGGGACTCGATCGGAACGCCGAAAACGGGGAGCGGGGTCATGGACGCGGTCATGCCGGGCAGGTGCGCTGCACCGCCGGCGCCGGCGATCACCACCTTGAAGCCGGCATCGCGCGCGCCGGTCGCGAAATCGTAAAGCCGCTGCGGTGTCCTGTGGGCCGAGACGATGCGCGCCTCGTGGGAGACGCCGAGCGCCTCCAGCGTGTCGGCGGCGTGTTTCATGGTCGGCCAGTCGGACTGACTGCCCATGATGATCGCCACTTGCGGATTTGCCTCGCCCATGCGCGCCCCTGACTGAGGTTGCTGTTGCCGGTCGTGCCGGAAGGCTCCGCACTATAGGCAGAGCCGGGCAGGGCGCAAGGGGCTTGCGGGGGCTGGTTGCAGCGAGCGTCCGTCAGGCGATGATGTCGGGCAGCAGGCGATCCTCAAGGGTGGAGATGCGGTCCTTCAGCGCGAGCTTCTTTTTCTTCAGCCGCTGCAGCTGCAGCGCGTCGGCACGCCCGGTCTCCACCATGGCGCCGATGGCCATGTCGAGGTCCCGGTGCTCCTGACGCAGGCGCGCAAGCTCGATGCGCACCGTCTTGTCGTCGAACTCGCTGTCCATGCCCGCATCCATGCCTCTACTCCAGACTTCCGGCGCAAACGCCCGCAAGATCAGCGGAAGAGCCACCGCGTGTCGCAGGGCCTTTCCGAAAAGCCGATCCTCTCTCCTGCCGCGGAAACACTCCCCTCCGCAGGCAAAACCGCTTCTCGTCCTGAGGATACCGCGATGGCGGGCCGGGCGGTAGACCCGTTGAACGCGATGGTGAAGGGAGGGGCATGACGAGCGGCCGGGACAGGGTGTCGCAGGCGGAGATTACCGGAAAGATATCGTCAAAATGACGTAGCGAAATACGACGTAAACCCGGCGCTAACGGCGATTCCGCAACCGCCGTCCAGGGGTCCCGGAAGGGTTCGACAGGCCGCACAGGCTGTGTCACACTCATGTTGTCAAACGCGAATAGGCAAGGAGGTTTGTCCATGTCCCTTCAGTCGCATCTGGTCGAGTTGAAGAAGCGTCACTCGGATCTTGAGCGAAAACTGGAAGAGGCGATGCGTCATCCAAGCGCAGACTCGCTGGAGATCGCCACCCTCAAGCGCCAGAAACTTCAGCTCAAGGACGAGATCGAGCGGATTCGCGCCGGTTCCACCCTGCACTGAAGATATTGCATTGACACGGGCAGGGCTCAAAGCCCTTCCGCAAACAGCAGAAGCCGCGGCAGTGCCGCGGCTTTTGCCGTTTCATGGGGGGAAATAGCGGGGCGCCGTCAGACCTTTCGGGCCATCTCGCGCAGCACGAATTTCTGCACCTTGCCGGTCGAGGTCTTCGGCAGTTCGGTGAAGACCACGTGCCGGGGCACCTTGTAGCGGGCAAGCCGCTCGCGGCAGAACTCGATGATCTCCTCGGCTCCGACCGACGCGCCGGGGCGCAGCTCGACGAAGGCGCAAGGGGTCTCGCCCCACTTGTCGTCCGGGCGGGCGACCACGGCGGCAGCCATGACGTCGCGATGCTTGAACAGCACGTCCTCCACCTCGATGGAGGAGATGTTCTCGCCGCCGGAGATGATGATGTCCTTGGAGCGGTCCTTGAGCTGGATGTAGCCGTCCTCGTGCATGACGCCGAGATCTCCGGAATGGAACCAGCCGCCGGACAGGGCCTCGGCCGTGGCCTCCGGGTTCTTGAGATAGCCCTTCATCACGACATTGCCGCGGAACATCACCTCGCCCAGGGTCTCGCCGTCGGCCGGGACCGGCTGCATCGTCTGGGGATCGAGCACGGCAAGATCCTCCAGCGCCACGTAGCGCACGCCCTGGCGGGCCTTCAGTGCGGCCTGCTCGGTGGCGGGGAGCGCATCCCATTCGCGCTTCCAGTCGTTGACGACGGCAGGGCCGTAGACCTCGGTCAGGCCGTAGAGGTGGGTGACGTTGAAGCCGGCCTCCTTCATCGCCGCGAGCACGGCCTCGGGCGGGGGAGCCGCGGCGGTGAAGAACTCGACGATGCGCCCGTCAAGGTCGCGTTTTTCCTCGTCCGGCGCGTTGAGCACGGTCGACATGACGATCGGAGCGCCGCACAGATGGGTGACGCCCTCCTCGGCGAGCGCCTCCCAGATCTGCTGCGCGCGGACCCAGCGCAGGCATACATGGGTGCCGGCGACCAGCGACAGCGACCAGGGAAAGCACCAGCCATTGCAATGGAACATCGGCAGGGTCCACAGATAGACCGGGTGCCGGGCCATGGAGGCGGTCAGGACGTTGGCCTGGGCCAGCAGATAGGCGCCGCGATGGTGGTAGACGACGCCCTTCGGATTGCCGGTCGTGCCGGAGGTATAGTTCAGCGAGATCGCGTCCCACTCGTCCGCCGGCAGTTGCCAGGCGAAGTCGGGATCGCCGGACGCGACGAATTCCTCGTAGCCGATCTCGCCCAGCAGCTCTCCCGTTTGCGGAAACTGCAGATCGTCATAATCGATGACGAGCGGGGAGACCTTTGCCAGCGCCAGCGCCTCCTTCATCACCGGGGCGAATTCCCGGTCGGTGATGACGACCTTGCTTTCCGCGTGGTCGAGCTGGAAGGCGAGGACGGCGGCGTCGAGCCGGGTGTTGAGCGAGTGCAGCACGGCGCCGGTCATCGGCACGCCGTAATGAGCCTCGAGCATCGGCGGGGTGTTGGAGAGCATCACCGTGACCGTGTCGTTCTTGCCGATGCCTCTTGCGGCCAGCGCCGAGGCGAGCCTGCGGCTGCGGGCATAGAACTCGGCATAGGAGACGCGCTGGCGCCCGTGCACGATGGCGGTGTGTTCGGGGAAGACGGCGGCGGCCCTGGCCAGGAAGCTCAAGGGCGAAAGCGGTGTGTAGTTCGCCTGGACCTTGTCGAGATCGCGCGTGAAAGGGTTGCCGTTATCGGCCATTCGTTCCTCCGCAGGTGCCCTGTCGCCGGCGCTATTCGCTTCCGCCGTTTCTCCGGCATCAAAGCCGCAAAGGCCTTTTCGATCAACTGCGCATAAAAGGCAGGGCGTTCAGGCGAGCAGGGCGCTCAGACCGTCCCACAAGAGCTTCAGGCCGATCACGCCGACGGCGAGGTAGGTGATGCGGTAGAACAGCGCCGGCTGCACCCGCCGCACCAGCCAGACGCCGGCAAGGGTCGCCAGCGGCGCGAGGGGCAGCAGCATCGCGGACGTGGCAAGGTTCGTCGCGTCGAACTGGCCGAGCGCGGCATAGGGCACCAGCTTGACCGCGTTCATCGTGGTGAAGAACAGCACCGTGGTGCCGGCGAAGCGGATCGGGTCGAGCCGCAGCGGCAGCATGTAGATCTGGTAGGGCGGGCCGCCGGTATGGCTGACGAAGCTGGTGAAGCCGGAAATGGCGCCCCAGAAGCGGCCGGCCCATGGACGCTGCGGCTTCGGCTCGCCCCGTTTTGCGCCGCCGCGCAGATAGTCGAGCGTGAAGAGGATGGCGACGCTGCCGACCAGCAGGCGCACATGCGCGTCGCTGACATGGGCGGCCGCGAGATAGCCGATGCCGATGCCCAGGATCGCCGGCGGCAGCAGGATGCGCAGGCTCTCCCCGTCATATTTGCCGCGATAGGCGATGAGGCCGGACATGTCCATGACCACGAGGATCGGCAGCATGATGCCGGCGGCCTGCACCGGCGGGATCACCAGGCTCATCATCGGTACGCCGAGCAGCGCCAGCGGCCCGCCGAAGCCGCCCTTGGCCAGGCCGACCAGGATCACCGCCGGGATGGCGAAGGCGTAGAACAAGGGGTCGGTGACGGGATGCACGGGGGGCTTCCTGAAGGAGGGTGCGGGGCATACTAAGGTCCCTTCCGGGAAAAGCAAACGCTATACGCCAAAGCGTATAATTTCAGTATATATCTCTTAGCGTATAAAAATAGATTATACGCTGTGTTATATATTTGCGAGATATCGGGTTTGGCGTATAGAGCTGTGAGGAGGCCAGCATGAGCGACCTTGCACGCAGTCCGAAGCAGATCGGCAGCATTATCCGGCGCGTCCGCAAAAAGCGGGGGCTGAGCCAGATGGAACTCAGCGAACGGACCGGTCTTCGGCAGGGTACGATCTCGCTCATCGAGACCGGCAATCCGGCCGCACGTATCGAGACGCTGCTGGCCATCCTGGCTGCGCTCGATCTGGATTTCAGGATCAGTACGCGTGAGCCCGGCCCGTCACGTACCGACGATCTTGAAGATCTGTTCGGATAATGGGGCGCCGGCCGACATACCCGCCTCTGCGGGTCTACCAGAACGGACGCCTCGTCGGCCTTCTGCTGAAGGAGCCGGGTGGAGGCGTTGCATTCCGCTATGACACCGGGTGGCTGGAGCGGGCCAATGCGGTTCCGGTGTCCTTGTCGCTGCCTCTGCGGGAGGATGCCTATCGCGGGGAGCCGGTCCTTGCGGTGTTCGAGAACCTGCTGCCGGATTCCGACGCCCTGCGCCGACGGGTGGCCGAGACGGTGGGCGCGCGGGGGATCGATGCCTTCGCCATGCTGTCGCGGATCGGCCGCGATTGCGTCGGAGCCCTGCAGTTCGTTGCCGGCGACGAAGAGCGCAAGGAGGACAGCTCCTCGAATGGCGAAGTCCTGGACGAGGCTGCCGTCGAAAGGGTCCTGCAGAACCTTGCAAGGGCACCGCTGGGTATCGAGCGGGACGAAGATTTTCGGATCTCTCTTGCCGGCGTCCAGGAAAAGACCGCTCTTCTGCGCCGTGACGGACGCTGGCTGAAACCGCATGGCACGACGCCGACGACACATATCTTCAAGACGCAGATCGGGGTGCTACCCGGCGGGATCAACCTCGCCGACAGCGTGGAGAACGAGTTCTACTGCCTGAAGCTGGCCGAGGCCTTCGGCCTTGCCGTCAATGCGGCGGAGATATGCGTCTTCGGAGAGACGAAAGCGCTGGTGATCGAGCGCTTCGACCGTTTGCGGACGCGGGACGGCCGCCTGCTGCGGCTGCCCCAGGAAGACTGCTGCCAGGCGCTGTCGGTTCCCCCGACGCTCAAATACCAGAGCGACGGCGGGCCGGGCATGGTCGAGATTCTCGACCTGCTCAAGGGAAGCGATACGCCGCTCGAGGATCAGGAACTGTTCCTGGCCGCCCAGATTTTCTTCTGGGCGATCGGAGCAACGGACGGGCATGCGAAAAACTTCAGCCTCTTCCTGAGGCCGGGCGGTGCGTTTCGCCTGACACCGTTCTACGACATCCTCACTGTCCAGCCGCTGCTGGATGCTCGTCAGATCACGAAACGGCAGATGAAGCTCGCCATGTCTGCCGGCCGCAACCGGCATTATCGTGTGGACGAGATACAGCCGCGCCACTTTCCGCAGACGGCCGGATTGGCCAATGTTGCCGAAAGAACGGCGTTGCGTGCGCTGGAGCACGTGGCCGGCAGGGCGGAGCGCGCTTTCGAAGAGGTGGAACAGGCCTTGCCACCGGGGTTTCCCGAGCGGATCCATGCCTCGGTCAGGGACGCGGCCATGCCGCGCATTGCGGCGATCTCCCGCCTGTTGCGGGAACGTTGAGTTGCTTGGGAGGCGACGCCGCGCGCCTAAGCAAACTTCCCATTCGCCGAATGTATAGGGCCGCAAGGCTTGCCTTACCCCTTTCGGTGACGGCAGATACGCAGTCGAAGACGTCCGGCAGCCGGGCGGGGGCGAGGAGGTCCCCGCGCATGTGACGGGCGGGAAAAGGTCCGGCCTGCGCAGCCCCGCGCGGCGGTGCGACCGGGAACGACAGGGAGGTGAGGGCAATGGCCAGCCGTTATCACGAGGTCTACGAGGCGTGGCAGCGCGATCCGGAGGGCTTCTGGGCGAAGGCCGCGACCGAGATCGACTGGGTGAAGCCCTGGGACAAGGTCTTCGACCCGTCGATGGGCGGCTATGGCCAGTGGTTCGCGGGTGCGGAGTGCAACACCTGCTACAACTGCCTCGACCGGCATGTGGAGCGCGGACGCCCCGGCCAGCCGGCGATCATCTACGACAGCCCGATCACTGGCGCCAAGGCCGTCTTCACCTATGAGGAGACGCTGGCGCGGGTGAACGCGATGGCCGCGGTGCTGGCCGACCACGGCATCGGCAAGGGCGACCGCGTCATCATCTACATGCCGATGATCCCCGAGGCGGTGATGGCGATGCTGGCCTGCGCCAGGCTCGGCGCGGTGCATTCGGTCGTCTTCGGCGGTTTTGCCGCGCGCGAGCTTGCCACCCGCATCGACGACGCGACGCCGAAGGCGATCATCGCCGCGTCCTGCGGCATCGAGCCGGGCCGGGTGGTGGCCTACAAGCCGCTGCTGGATGCGGCCATCGACATGTCCCGGCACAAGCCCGAGGCCTGTTTCGTGCTGCAGCGGCCGCAGGCCGAGGCGGCGCTGGACGGAGCGCGCGACCATGATCTCGGCGCGCTGGCCGGCGATGCGCTGGCGCAGGGGCGCGAGGTGCCTTGCGTCCCGGTGAAGGCGACCGATCCGCTCTACATCCTCTACACATCCGGCACGACGGGCCAGCCGAAGGGCGTGGTGCGCGACAATGGCGGCCATATGGTCGCGCTGAAGTGGACCATGGAGAACCATTACGGCATCGCGCCGGGCGAGGTGTTCTGGGCGGCCTCCGATGTCGGCTGGGTCGTCGGGCATTCCTACATCGTCTATGCGCCGCTGCTGCAAGGGGCGACCACGGTGGTGTTCGAGGGCAAGCCCATCGGCACGCCCGATGCCGGCGTGTTCTGGCGGGTGATTTCCGAGCATGGCGTCGTCAGCCTGTTCACCGCACCGACGGCCTTCCGCGCGATCAAGAAGGAAGATCCCGAAGGCAAGCTGATCGGCGACTACGACCTTGCCGCCTTCCGCACCCTGTTCCTTGCCGGCGAGCGGGCCGACCCGGACACGATCGCCTGGGCGGAGGACAAGCTCGGCGTGCCGGTGATCGACCACTGGTGGCAGACGGAGACGGGCTGGCCCATTGTCGGCAATCCGGTCGGGCTCGGCATGCTGCCGGTGAAGCACGGCTCGCCGACCGTGCCCATGCCCGGCTACGACGTGCAGGTGGTGGACGATGCCGGGCACCCGGTCGCCAGGGACGCGCTTGGCAATGTGGTGATCAAGCTGCCGCTGCCGCCGGGCTGCCTGCCGACGCTGTGGAATGCGCCGGAGCGGTTCCATGCGAGCTACCTGGAGGAGTTCCCCGGCTACTACAAGACGGCGGACGCCGGCCTGATGGACGAGGACGGCTATCTCTTCATCATGGCGCGCACCGACGACATCATCAACGTGGCCGGCCACCGCCTGTCGACGGGCGCGATGGAAGAGGTGCTGGCGAGCCACAAGGACGTGGCCGAATGCGCGGTGATCGGCGTTGCCGACCAGCTCAAGGGTCAGGCGCCCTGCGGCTTCGTCGTGCTGAAGGCCGGCGTCAACCGGCCGCATGCGGAGATCGAGAAGGAGCTCGTCGCCCTGGTGCGCGAGAAGATCGGCCCCGTCGCCGCGTTCAAGCTGGCGATCACCGTCGAGCGTCTGCCCAAGACCCGCTCGGGCAAGATCTTGCGCGCGACCATGCGTCAGGTCGCGGACGGTGCGGATTACCGGATGCCGGCGACGATCGACGATCCGGCGATCATCGACGAGATCGCCGCTGCGCTGAAGGAGCGGGGCCTGCCGGTCGCCGGCTGAGGACTGCCGGGAGATCGGGACCGCCGGCACCGCCGTGCGCCCCCGGTTCTCCAGACGCTTTTGCCGCTCGTGCATCGACAGGGGCGGCGGCGCGGCCTATGTTCGCCCGCTGAGATGGCTGCCCGGTACGGGTGGCCCGTCCCGAAATTGCGTGAACAGACAATAGCGAGGAACCCCGTGTCCCTGGAAAAGAAGGTTGCCATCGTCACCGGCGCGGCCGGCGGTATCGGCTACGCCATTGCGCGCCGGTTTCTCTCCGACGGCGCCAAGGTGGTCATCGCCGATGTGGACGATGCGCGCGGCGAGGCGGCCGAGGAGGAACTGAAGGCCCTCGGCGAGGTGCGCTACGTCCACTGCAACGTCGCGGAGAAGCTCGACGTGCGCAATCTGGTGGCGGCGACGCTGGATGCCTTCGGCGACATCGACATCCTGGTGAACAATGCCGGCATCGTCATCGGCGGCGACTTCCTCGATCTCGACGAGGCGGATTTCGACCGCGTGCTGTCGGTGAACCTGAAGGGCGCGTTCCTGTGCACCCAGGCGGTCGCTCGTCACATGGTCGACAAGGTGGAGGCAGGCGGCGAGCCCGGCGTCATCATCAACATGTCGTCGGTGAACGCGGTCTTCGCCATCGCCAACCAGGTGCCCTATTCGATCTCCAAGGGCGGCATGAACCAGCTGACCAAGGTCGCGGCGCTGTCGCTGGCGCCGTACGGCATCCGCGTCAACGGCATCGGCCCCGGTTCGATCATGACCGACATGCTGGCCTCGGTGAACTCGGACAAGGCGGCGCGCATGCGGGTGCTCTCGCGCACCCCGCTCGGCCGCGTCGGCGAGCCGTCGGAGATCGCCGGCGTTGCCGCGTTCCTCGCCTCGGACGATTCCAGCTACATGACTGGCCAGACGCTCTATGCCGACGGCGGGCGCCTGCCGCTCAACTACACGGTGCCGGTCGCCGAAGAGGACTGAGCCGGGCCATCCCGCTCGACACGACGAAAAAAGGCCGGGCGCCCGAGGCGTCCGGCCTTTTCGTATGTGGGTGAGAGTGAGCGCGCTCTACTCGGCGGCGGAACTGCGGTCCTCGCGCGGGCTGTCGAAGGCCTGCGCCCCGCTCTCGAACTGCAGCTTGGCGAGCTTGGCGTACAGGCCGCCGCGCGCGACGAGATCGGCATGGGTACCGCTCTCGACGATGCGCCCGCCCTCCATGACGATGATCCGGTCGGACTTGAGCACGGTGGCAAGGCGATGGGCGATCACGAGCGTGGTGCGCCCCTGCATCAAACCTTCCAGCGCCGTCTGCACCAGGGTCTCGCTCTCGGCATCGAGCGCGCTGGTCGCCTCGTCGAGCAGCAGGATCGGCGCGTCCTTCAGGATGGCACGGGCAATGGCGATGCGCTGGCGCTGGCCGCCCGACAGGGTGATGCCGCGCTCGCCCACAGCCGTGTCGTAGCCCTCGGGAAGCGCGCGGATGAACTCGTCGGCAAAGGCGGAGCGGGCAGCTGCCTCGATCTCCGCGCGTGTCGCCTCGGGCCGGCCGAAGGCGATGTTGTCGGCGATGCTGGCGGCAAACACCGTGGTGTCCTGCGGCACGAGCGCGATCTGGCGGCGCAGGTCGAGCGGATCGCAGTCGCGCAAGGAAGTGCCGTCGACGCGCACCGTGCCGCTGGTGGGATCGTAGAAGCGCATCAACAGGTGGAACAGCGTCGACTTGCCGGCGCCGGACGGGCCGACGATAGCGACGGTCTCGCCGGGCGCGACATCGAGGCTGACATCGGTGAGCACGGGCAGCCCGCCGCCCGCGCCGTAGGCGAAGGAGACGCCGTCGAGCCCGACCGCGCCCGACAGGCGCGGCGGCAGCTTCACCGGGTTTTCCGGGGCGGCGATTTCCGGCTCGATCTTCAGCAGCTCGGACAGGCGCTCGGCGGCGCCGGCGGCCAGCGAGATTTCGCCCCAGACCTGGCTGAGCTCTCCGAGCGCGCCAGCGGCGAAGATCGAGTAGAGCAGGAACTGGCCGAGCTCGCCGGCGGTGATGCGGCCGACGAACACGTCGCTGGCACCGACCCACAGCACCGTGACGACGCTGCCGGCGATGATGAACATCGCAAAGGCGGTGAGCAGGGCGCGGGCGAAGATCGCCGTGCGTGCGGCGCGGAAGGCCTCCTCGACGCTGCCGCCGAAACGCAGGCTGGCCATCGCCTCGTTGTTGAAGGCCTGGAGGGTGCGGACCGCACCGAGCGTCTCGGAGGCATAGGCGGAGGCGTCGGCCAGCGTGTCCTGCGCATGGCGCGAGCGACGACGCACGCTGCGGCCGAAGGCGATGAGCGGCAGGACGATGACCGGGATCGCGCCGAGCACGAACATGGACAGGCGCGGGCTGGTGACGACCATCATCGCCGAGGCGCCGAGGAACATCATCAGGTTGCGCATGGCGATCGACGCGCTGGCGCCGACGGCGGACTTGACCTGGGTGGCATCGGCCGTCAGGCGCGAGACCATCTCGCCAGAACGGGCGCTGTCGAAATAGCCGGGGGAAAGGCGGATGATGTGGCTGTAGACGTCGGCCCGCAGGTCCGCGACGATCCGCTCGCCGAGCGAGGTCACCATGTAGTAGCGCAGGGCCGAGAAGGTCGCGAGCGCGGCGGCGACGAGAATGAGCACCGAGAAATAATTGTCGACGAGGGACGGGTCGTCCGCGCCGAAGCCGAAATCGATCATCCGTCGGATCGCGATCGGCAGGACGAGCGTCGTCCCGGCCGCACCCATCAGCGCCAGAAGCGCGAGGAGAGCCCGGCCCCGATACTTGATCAGGTAGGGAAGAAGGGTGGCCAGTGGCCTGAGATCGCGTTTGCCGCCGCGGTCGGGCGTTGAGGGGGAGCCGTATCGGGACACGCTTGTTCTTGCTCTCTGTTCCTGCCGGATGCCTGGCGGACCATACCGGTTCGAGGCGGGAAGGCCAACCTGCGCGAGCGGTCGCATTTGTCGCGGGGGCCCTGACGGGCGGCGGCGGAAACTCGGCTTTGCGGCCTTGTTTTCGGCCGATGGATGGGCTATAGGCTCGCGCTCAAGGTTTCAGGTGCTGCGCGCTTGCCTGCGTGGCCCGCCAACGAATCCGTGACTTCGTCAAGAAGCTGTGACACGACGCCACCGGGTGCGCTTGTCCTGCCCGACGGACGGGGACACGCCGACAACTCCAACATGAATGCGCCGCGCCTCCCCAGGGCCGGTGTAAGCCGCAGGCACGGGGACGAGAAGATGAAGAAGGACATTCATCCCGACTACCACTCCATCAAGGTGGTCATGACGGACGGCACCGAGTTCCACACGCGCTCGACCTATGGCGAGGACGGCGACTCGCTGCAGCTCGACATCGATCCGCGCACCCATCCGGCATGGACCGGCGGCGACCGCCAGCTCATGGACCGTGGCGGCCGCGTCTCGCGCTTCAAGAACAAGTACGCCGGTTTCCTGGGCAACTGATTGCCCGGAAATCCGCTCCGCCCTGCCGGGTGGATGCAAGACACGAAAAACCCCGGATGCCTCAGGCTCCGGGGTTTTTTCGTTTCGCGTCGTGTTTTCGGGAATTTGCGGCGCTGGAAAGGCCGGTACCGCGGTGGCGGGCAGTCCGCACGGGATCTGCTGTCGTTCCCGCGGGCGGGTTTGCGTTTCGAAAGGATGGCCCTTGGGGGCCGATCCTGTCCGAAGGGCCTGCCTTAGCCGAGCGAGCTGCCGCGCCCGCCGAAAGCGGCGCTGAGCACGTCGAGCTGGATCGCGACCGGATTGTCGACCGGCACCGGCTCCGCGTGGCGGCTTTCGTAGATCATCCTGTCGAGATGCTGAATCCGCTCCTGTAGGCGCACCGAGCGCTCGATCAGGTCGCGCAGCTCCTCGGGGAGCTCCTGCCAGCCGGGTCCGCCGCGCGTGGAGGAGAGCGTGTCGAGGCGCACCTTGTTCTTCTCGCTGCCGGCCTGCTCGGCCGACATCTCGCCTTCGTTGACGGCGCGCTGGAGCAGCAGCCAGGAAGCCATCTGCATCAGCCGGGTGGTCAGGCGCATGGATTCCGTCGCATAGGCGAGCGAGCCCGCACGCGGCAGCGACTTCGACTGCACCCGTCCTTCGCCGTCGAGATAAGCGGCGGTCTCTTCGACCAGGGCCATGCCATCCCGGAAAAGTGCGGAGAACATTTCCGAATTGGCGAGCCGGTCGGCGAAGTCGATGGTGCTTCTCCGTGTGGATGAGAACCAGTCCGTCATGCGCCAGTGCCTCCTGTCCAGCTTTGTCTCAATACCTTGCAACCGCGGTGTCTGCCGGCGCTTCTGCGAGGCCTTGGCAGGGCAAATGTCCCAAATCGGGGCGTTGCGGTCGGGTCAAAGTGTATCGTGCAATCGGCGTGCCACACCGTCTGGCGCAGGCGGGTAGGCACGCAACAGGGGATACACCGAAGGAGCCGGCAAAAAAAGAGCCGCGGTGTCCGCGGCTCGAAGTCATTAACAGGGAGGCGTCAAACAGAGTGGACAGGAGCCACTCGAAATCCAGATGACTGGATACCCACAGTTATGAATTAGAAAGCTTAATAAATAGTAAATGACTAAATTTTTAGTGAATCTGCTTGCTTGACGCAAAGGCTCCCAAAGTCAAATTTGAAGTAAATAGCGTGAGTTAACTGTGGTGCCGCCGATCGTGCGATCACTTGCGGAACAGGGCATCGGCAGCGGCGCGCACGCCGCCGCGGGCGTCCCGCTCTCGCTCGGTACGGGAAATCTCCTCTGTCAACCGCTCAATGCGCCTTGTCAGTTCATCCACAGATAGTCGCGACAGATCCTCGCCCACGACGACCGGAGAGGCGCGGGAACTGGTCTTCGATTCGAACTCGTCCTGCATTTTCGCGTTCTCCTCCTGAGTATCCGCAAGGCCCCGACCGGCGTCAGGATGTCCGTCCGATCATGCTCTCGTCAATTGTCAGGCCTTGCGGGACGTCTTAAACCGGGACGCTATAACGGCCCGAAGGAGGACTGGCACGATGAGCGACACACCTCGCATGATGACGGCAATCGGTTTCGAGACACCCGGCGGGCCCGATGTGCTGGCGCCGATGCAGCGCCCCGTCCCGGCGGCGGCGGCCGGCGAGGTGCTGATCCGCGTCGAGGCCGCGGGCGTCAACCGGCCGGACGTCATCCAGCGCATGGGCCACTATCCGCCGCCGCCGGGCGTCACCGATATCCCGGGCCTCGAGGTTGCCGGCACCGTCGTCTCGCTCGGCCCCGACGTGTCGGGCATTGCCAAGGGCGACAAGGTCTGCGCCCTGGTACCGGGCGGCGGCTATGCCGAATATGTGGCCGCTCCCGCCGGCAGCGTGCTGCCCGTGCCTGCCGGCCTCACCATGGCCGAGGCGGCCGCGCTGCCCGAGACCTTCTTCACCGTGTGGACGAATGTCTTCGACCGGGTAGGGCTGAAGGCGGGCGAACGGTTCCTGGTGCATGGAGGAACGTCGGGCATCGGCACGACGGCGATCCAGCTGGCGAAGGCCTTCGGCGCGGAAGTCTTCACCACGGTTGGCTCGGAAGACAAGGCGGAGGCTGTGCGCAAGCTCGGCGCCGACCATGCGATCAACTACAACAAGGCCGACTTCGTCGAGGTAGTGCTGGAGGCGACCGGCGGCCACGGTGTCGAGGTGATCCTCGACATGGTCGGCGGCGACTATGTGGAGCGGAACTGGAAGGTGGCGGCCGTGGAAGGACGCATCTGCCAGATCGCGACGCTGAACGGCATCGCGGAGAACGTCAATTTCTCGCGGCTGATGGTCAAGCGGCTGGTCCATACCGGCTCGACACTGCGCCCGCGCGAGGCCGCGTTCAAGGCGGCGATCGCCGCACAGCTGCGCGAAAAGGTGTGGCCGCTGATCGAGTCCGGCACGGTGCGGCCGGTGATGGATTCCACCTTCCCGCTCGCGGACGCCGCTGCGGCACATGCGCGAATGGAGAGCTCCGGACACATCGGCAAGATCGTCCTTTTGACCGAAGCCGCGACGTGATCCATGTTTGATTTCATGAAGGGGAACGCGTATAAGCCTGAAAGTTCCCCTTCCATGCGACAGATGATTTTGGCTTTGCCGGCTCCTGCGCTTACAAGTGCGGTTCCCGGCGGAGCGAACAGGAGGCATTACACATGGCGACCACTCCCTTGATGCCCAAGGCGACGGCCGTGTGGCTTGTGGACAACACGTCTCTCAGCTTCGACCAGATTGCCGATTTCTGCAAACTCCACCCGCTTGAGGTGAAGGCCATTGCCGACGGAGAGGCCGCCCAGGGCATCAAAGGTCTCGATCCGGTAATGACCGGCCAGCTCACCCGCGAGGAGATCGAGAAGGCGCAGGGCAACACCGGTTACCGGCTGAAGCTGCAGGAGCCGAAGACCCGCGTGCCGGAGAGCAAGCGGAAGGGACCGCGCTACACGCCGGTGTCGCGCCGCCAGGACCGCCCGAACGCGATCCTGTGGCTGGTGCGCAACCACCCGGAGCTGAAGGATTCGCAGATCATGCGCATGGTCGGCACGACCAAGCCGACGATCCTGGCGATCCGCGAGCGCACCCACTGGAACTCCAACAACCTGACCCCGATGGATCCGGTGACCCTCGGCCTGTGCAGCCAGATCGAGCTGGACATGGAAGTCGAGAAGGCCTCGAAGAACCTGCCGCCGCGGCCCGAGGGCGAGCACTACGAAGAGACGCTGCTGCCGGTTGACGAGACCACCTCGGAGGACGCGATGGCAGCCGCCTTCGCCCGTCCTGCTCCTTCGCAGCCGAAGGACGAGGAAATCGACGCCGACGCGGTGTTCGCGAAGCTCAACTCGCTCAAGGGCAAGCCCCGCGACGAGGACGACGACGACTATTAAGTCGCTCATCGCGTGTCAGTCAGATGCCACGCGACATTGTTTCGAGCTGATTTCAGCGATTTTCGATGAAAAAAGGCCGTTTCCGGATCGGAAACGGCCTTTTTGCTTTTTCGGGGTGCGGAACGAGCGGTGTCTGGCCTCGGGCGCCGGTGATCAGCGCTCGGTCAGTTTCAGCTCGATGCGGCGGTTACGGGCGAGCGCCTCGTCGCTGTCGCCTTCCTCCAGCGGCTGGAACTCGCCGAAGCCGGCGGCGACCAGGCGCTTGGGATCGACGCCCTGATCGATCAGGTAGCGCACGACCGAGATGGCGCGCGCTGCGGAGAGCTCCCAGTTGTTGCGGAAGCGCCCCGTTCCCGACAGGGGGCGGGCATCGGTATGACCATCGACGCGCAGGACCCAGTTGATCTCGGCCGGGATCTGGACGGCGAGTTCCTTGATCGCGTCGGCAAGCTTCTGCAGTTCCTGCTCGCCCGCCGGATTGATCGTCTCGGCGCCGGAGGAGAACAGCACCTCCGACTGGAAGACGAAGCGGTCGCCGACGACGCGGATATCCGAGCGCTGGGACAGGATCTCGCGCAGGCGGCCGAAGAAGTCGGACCGGTAGCGCGACAGCTCCTGCACGCGCTGGGCCAGCGCCACGTTCAGCCGGCGGCCGAGATCGGCGATCTTGGCCTGGCTTTCGCGGTCGCGCCCTTCCGAGGCATCGAGCGCATCTTCCAGCGCGGCGATCTGGCGGCGCAGGGCGGAAATCTGCTGGTTCAGCAGTTCGACCTGGGACAGGGCGCGCTGCGACAGCCGGCGCTCTTCCTCAAGCGCACTTTCCATGCCGGCAAGGGCGCCGCCGGTCTGGCTGGCACGGTCGGAGGAGGCATCGAGCAAGCCCTGCAGGCGCTGCTGCTCGGCCTCGGCATCCGTCAGATTGGCGGTGAGGGTGGCGATGGTGTCCTGGAGATCGCGGCTTCCGGCTCGCTCCAGCGCCAGCAACTCGGTCAGTTCGGTGATCTGGGCGTTGAGGCGATTGAGAACGGTGTCGCGGCCCGACAGCTGCTGCCCGAGGAAGAACTGGGCGAGCACGAAGATGGACAGCAGGAAGATGATGACCAGAAGCAGCGATGCCATGGCATCGACGAAGCCGGGCCAGTAGTCCGTCCGTCCGTCCCGACGCCTCATTCGCGTGCCGGCCATGGTCTAGAGCCCTTTCGGCGTCAGGTGCCCGCCGGTCGGAAGCCCGGCGGATCGGGCGATCTTGCGCCAATTCCCCGCGAGGCGGCTCATTTGGCCTCGTCCTTGATCCGTTCGAAGGCGGTGGACATGGTCTTCAGCAGATGCTCGATGCGCTTCTGCTGCTCGGATTGCTCGTCGGCCCAGTCGCGCATCATCTGCTGTTCGCTGCGCACATGCTGGACAAGGCCCTGGATACCTTCCGCGAGATTGGCCATGGCAACGGCGGCATTGCGCCCCGCGCCGCCTCCGCCCTCGGAAACGGCCTTGCGCAAGTTGTCGATGGCAAAGCGCAGCTCGACGAGACCGGAGCTACCGCCGGCGCTGTCTTCCGGCTCGATGTCGGTCAGCGTGGTCAGCCAGTCTTCGAGCTCGTTGTAGAAGCGGTTCTGCGCCTGGCCGGCCTGCAGGTCGAGGAAGCCGAGGATCAGCGATCCGGTGAGGCCGAACAGCGAGGACGAGAAGGCGGTGCCCATGCCTGCAAGCGGGGCTTCGAGGCCCGCCTTGAGATCCTCGAAGATGACATTGGCATCGCCCGAGCCGACATCGAGGCTCTGGATCGTGATGTTGACCGAGCCGACGGTCTGCAGCAGGCCCCAGAACGTGCCGAGCAGGCCGAGGAAGACGAGGAGACCGGTGAGGTAGCGCGCCATCTCGCGCGCTTCGTCGAGGCGCATGCCGATGGAATCGAGGATCGAGCGGGTCGTCGCCGGCGACAGGATGGTATCGCCGGCACGGTTGCCGAGCAGCGTCGCCATCGGCGCCAGCAGCACCGGCGGACGCCGAACCTCGATGCCCGGGTCGCCGAGCCGGAAGCCGTTGACCCAGTTCACCTCCGGCATCAGGCGGATCACCTGGCGGATGGCGAGCAGGATGCCGACGAGTCCGGTGCCGATGATCAGCCCGTTGAGACCGGGGTTGCTCATGAAGGCTGTGGCGATCTGGCGGTACAGGATCAGCGCGATGAACGCGACCACCGCCAGGAAGATGATCATCCGGATCAGATAGACCCAGGGACTGGACAGGCTGTACGGATCATAGGCACGCGCCATGACGGCTTGTCTTCTCCCTGTTGAGGACAAGCCCTTGATAGCGTGATTTTCACCGGCCTGAAAAGCCGTAATGTCGGCGGGCGGTCCTGCCGCAGGGGCAGCCGTCAGCTGCGAGCGTTCTTCAAAAGCTCGCGCAGCTGGGCCTGGACCTGCTCGTTGCCGGCGACGATCGAGCGGGTTTCGAACATCTTCTCGCCGCCGTTGATGTCGGTGACGTAGCCGCCGGCCTCGCGGACCAGTAGCAGGCCGGCCGCCATGTCCCAGGGCGACAGGCCGTGCTCCCAGAAGCCATCGAAGCGGCCGGCAGCCGTCCAGGCGAGGTCGAGGGCGGCGGCGCCGCAGCGGCGGATGCCGGCGACTTCACCCATGACGTGGCGCAGTTCCTTGAGCGTGCGAGCATGGTCGCCGACGCCGAGGAAGGGGATGCCGGTGGCGATGACGCAGTCCGGCATCGACTTGCGGGCGGCAACGCGCAGGCGGCGGTCGTTGAGGAAGGCGCCGCGGCCGCGCTCGGCGGTGAACAGCTCGTCCATCGCCGGATTGTAGATGACGCCGGCGACGATCACGCCTTCGCGCTCGAGCGCGATGGAGACGTTGAACATCGGGATGCCATGCAGGAAGTTCGTCGTGCCGTCGAGCGGATCGACGATCCAGCGATGCTGCGGGTCCTCGCCCTCGATGACACCGGACTCTTCCATCAGGAAGCCGTAGCTCGGGCGCGCCTTCTGCAACTCGGCGCGCACAATCTTCTCGGCGGCGATGTCGGCGGCCGACACGAAGTCGCTCGGGCCCTTGCGCGAGACCTGCAGGTTCTCGACCTCGCCGAAATCGCGAGCGAGGCTGCGACCGGCCTTCAGCGCGGCCTGGACCATGACATTCAGGATGGCGGAGCGGGACATGGCGGTTCCTGGAAAATTCCTGGCGGGGGACGACCGGAGGGCGTGCCCTTCGGGGGGAAGTCGGGAGGCCGGCGGCGCAGTCGGGGCCGCCGGCCGATAGGCAAATCAGTCGGCGCGGCGGACGTACTCGACCAACTCGGTGTCGACGATGATCTTCTCGCCGGCGGTGATGAACGGCGGCACCATGACGCGCACGCCGTTTTCCAGCATGGCCGGCTTGTAGGACGAGGACTGGGTCTGGCCCTTCACCACGGCATCCGCCTCGGTGATCTCCAGCGTCACGTATTGCGGCAGGGTGATGCCGATCGGACGCTCCTCGTGCATCTCGAGCGTGACCATCATGCCGTCCTGCAGGAAGGCGGCGCGCTCGCCGACGAAGTCGGCCTGCAGCTCGATCTGCTCGTAGGTCTCGGTGTTCATGAACACCAGCATGTCTTCCTGCGGATAGAGATACTGGAAGTCCTTCTGCTCGAGGCGCACGCGCTCGACCTTGTCGGCGGAGCGGAACCGCTCGTTGAGCTTGCGGCCGTCGAGAAGGTTCTTCATCTCGACCTGGGCGAAGGCGCCGCCCTTGCCCGGCTTCACGTGCTCGACCTTGACCACAGCCCAGAGCGTCTCCTGGTGCTGCAGCACGTTGCCGGGCTTGATCTCGTTTCCGTTGATCTTCATGTGTCTCGTTCCGTCTCCAAAGGTCCTGCGGCGGTTCGCTCCGCGGGGGCCATCCGCTGGCCCCAGCCGCAGGCGTGTCCGGCGCCGCCAAGGCCGCCGAGCCCGGTCCGGACCTGGTCCTTGAAGAAGGCGCCGTCGCGTCGGCCGGGCACATTGTCTGGTGCGCGGCCTGTCCACCACACTTCCGGTTGCCAATCAAGCAAAAAGGCGGTTTCGCCGGCTCAGGGCGTGTTGTCGGGGTTCTCCACCACCGTCGGGTCGGCGGCGGCCGCATAGCGCTCGGCAAAGGCCGTCGCCTTGGCCAGGGTTTCCGCGTCGATCGAGCCGAGCAGCCCGTCCATCTCCAGATCGGAAATGCCGAGAGCGCGGGCGGCCATGTGCCAGCCGGCGGCCTTTTCCAGATCGACCTCCCGGCCGCGGCCGAAGGCATAGGTCCGCGCAAGCCGGTTCATCGCCACCGGGTTGCCGGCGCTGGCGGCGCGCTCGAACCAGTCGGCGGCTTCGGCCTCGTCGGGGGCAACGCCCCGGCCGTTGAAGCGTAGAATGGCGTAACGGACCTGGGCACCGACATGGCCCTGGCGGGCGGCGCGGCCCATCCAGAATGCGGCGCGCGCCTCGCTGCGGATGTCGGCAGGGCCGTCGAGATAGAACTGTGCGAGCTGGAAACGGGCATCGACATCGCCGAGATCGGCGGCCTTTTCCAGAAGCTCCAGCGCCCGGTCGGGATCGAGAGGACGTCCCTCGCCGGTGCGATACAGACCGGCAAGGTTGTAGATCGCCTCGGGGATCTCGTCATTGGCCGCGAGCTCGAACATGTCGCCGGCCTTCACCTTGTCTTCCGGAACGCCGAGACCGTTGAGGAGCATGAGGCCGTAGCGCAGGGCCGCGCGCGTGTTTCCGCTTGAGGAGGCGAGCTGATACCAGCTGGCAGCGCGCTCGGCATCCTGCGGCAGGCCGCGGCCGGTCTCATAGAGCACACCGAGCAGGGTCTGGGCGGCAGGGTCGCCGGCCTCGGCGCGCGGGGTCGCGAGCGACAGGGCCGTCAGATACCAGCCGCGCTGGAAGGCGCCATAAGCGTAGTCGCGGACCTCGCCCTCGATCTCGAGCGGCAGGGGCGGGGCAACGCTGGTCGGCGGCACGAGCAGGGGAATGTTCTCGTCGCCGCCCACGGGCTGCTGCGGCACCGCGGACAGGCGCTCGGAAATCTCGGCGGCAGAGGGCATCGAACCGGCGCCGGGAAGATCGGATGCAGGAGCTGCTCCGGTGGCGGCCGGCGCTTGCGGAGAAGAGGCTGCCTCGGGCGGTGCCTCGGCAGCAGGGGCGGGAGCGGGAGCCGGCTCAGGTGTTGCCGCCGGCTGTTCGTCCGCCTTCGGTTCGGCAGGTGCGGTGCCGGTGCCGTCTTGCGCAAAGGCAGGATGTGCCGCAGCTCCAAGGAGCAGCAGCATGGCCAGCGCGCCCGCCTGCAACCGTCCGCCGCCTGCGGTCATCCGCCTTCCGCCTCCGTCAGCTCGTAGCGCGACAGGACCTCGTTGGCGGCACGAACCGCCGCTTCGGGCCCCTCGGGATGGTTCCAGACGGCGCCGCGCAGGGCGACGAAATCCGCCCCGGTCGCAGCACAGGTCTCGACGCCGGCGAGGTCGCTGCCGCACAGGGCGACGCAGGGCGTTTCGAACATCTGAGCCCACCAGGACGAGAACTGCAGCGTCTTGGCGTGCGGCTCCACGTCCTCCTCGCGTTCCAGCAGGCCGAACAGGACGTAGTCGACGCCGAGCTCGGCCACCGTCATGGCGTCGTGACGGGTGCGGATATCGCCCGCCCCGACGATGCCGCGGGGGTGGAAATTCTCCAGCGCGCGCTTCAGGTCCTCGCCTGACGTGTCGACATGGATGCCGTCGGCGCGGCTGCGCCCGGCAGCGCGCGAATCGTTCTGCACCAGAACAGCCGTACCCGCCGCCTGGGCGATCGGCACGATTGTCTCCGCGATCTTCTGGAAACCGGCCTCGCCCCAGCCGCCGTCGGTGATCAGCAGGCAGGCGACATCGCCACCGGAAAGGGCGGAGGCGAGGTCCTTGCAGAAGCCGTCGAGTTCAAAGGTCGCAGGCGTAATGAGATAGAGGCGCGGGTGCACGGCGCATCCTTCCGCTTCGTGGGCCGGGCAATCGGAACCCGTCCCGGAATGAGGGGCGATCACGGCAAAAGAGGGGCGAAACCGCCCCTCTCGTCAAGCTTGCCAGTCGGATCGGTGTCCGGTCAGGCGGTCTCGAGCGACTTTGCCCACTCGCCCTTGGCGGCGAGGCCGTTCATGCGGGCGCGGTGCAGGAACGCGGCCTGGCCGGCCGGAACGTTCTCGGTCTTGCCGCCCCACGCCTTCAGCGCGGCCTGCTGCAGGGCGCGGCCGTAGGAGAAGGTCAGCTTCCAGGGAAGCGGGCCGGCCGCGTTCATCAGGTGCAGGTGCTCGGTCGCCAACTCGTCGGACTGGCCGCCGGACAGGAAGGCGATGCCCGGAACGGCCGCCGGCACGGTGGCCTTCAGGCAGCGCAGAGTCAGTTCGGCGACTTCCTCGGCCGAGGCCTGGATCGGGGCGTTCTTGCCCGGAACGATCATGTTCGGCTTGAGGATGATGCCCTCGAGCATGATGTCCATCTGGAACAGCTCGGCGAACACCGTGTTCAGCGTCCACTCCGTGACCTCGTAGCAGGTCTCGATGTCGTGGGCGGCGGACGGGCCGTCCATCAGCACTTCCGGCTCGACGATCGGCACGATGCCGGCTTCCTGGCACAGGGCCGCATAGCGGGCCAGCGCATGGGCGTTGGCCTGGATGCAGGTGCTGGACGGCAGGCCGTCTTCCTCGTTGATGTCGATGACCGCACGCCACTTGGCGAAACGCGCGCCCAGCTCGTAATACTCGGCAAGGCGCTCGCGCAGGCCGTCGAGGCCTTCGGTGATGGTCTCGCCCGGGAAGCCGGCCAGCGGCTTGGCGCCCTTGTCGACCTTGATGCCCGGAACGGCGCCGGCCTTGCGGATCATCTCGACGAACGGGGTGCCGTCGGCCGCCTTCTGGCGCAGCGTCTCGTCGAACAGGATGACGCCGGAGATGTAGTCGTTCATCGCCTCGGAGCTGGAGAACAGCATCTCGCGATAGGCGCGACGGTTGTCCTCGCTGTTCTCCGTGCCGATCTGGTCGAAGCGCTTCTTGATCGTACCGGTGCTTTCGTCGGCGGCAAGGATGCCCTGACCGGTGGCCACCATGGCCTGTGCGATATCCTCGAGACGTTCACTCATCCGATGAGACCCTCTTCTTGCTTGCAAGCATCGCCGCGTTGCGTTGGCGGCTTTCTACCAAAAGCGCCGCGCTTTTGAAGGCGCGGCGCAAGCTGTTTCGTCGAAAGGATTAATTCTCGAGCGCGACGACGCCCGGAAGGGCCTTGCCCTCGAGCCATTCGAGGAAGGCACCGCCGGCGGTCGAGACATAGGAGAAGTCGTCGGCAACGCCGGCATGATTGAGCGCAGCGACGGTGTCGCCGCCGCCGGCGACCGTCGTCAGCGAGCCGTCACGGCTGCGCGCGGCGGCGTGGCGTGCCGCGGCGACCGTGGCCGTGTCGAAGGGCTCGATCTCGAACGCGCCGAGCGGGCCGTTCCATACCAGGGTGGCGGCCGCGTCGATCTTGGCGCGGACATTGTCGATGGAGGCAGCGCCGACATCGAGGATCATGGCATCGGCCGGCACTGCATCGACCGAAACGGTCTCGCTGGCCGCGCCCGCCTTGAACTCGCGTGCGACGACGGCGTCGACCGGCAGGACGATCTCGCAGCCCGCAGCGGCTGCCGCATCCATGATCCGCCGCGCGGTGTCGGCCAGATCGTGCTCGCATAGCGACTTGCCGACCGACTTGCCCTGTGCGGCCAGGAAGGTGTTGGCCATGCCGCCGCCGATCACCAGCATGTCGACCTTCTTCACGAGGTTTTCGAGCAGGTCGATCTTGGAGGAGACCTTGGCGCCGCCGACCACGGCGAGCACCGGACGAACGGGCGTGGTCAGGGCGGAGGCGAGGGCCTCCAGCTCCGCCTGCATGGTGCGGCCGGCATAGGCGGGCAGGCGGCGGGCCAGCCCTTCGGTCGAGGCATGCGCGCGGTGGGCGGCGGAGAAGGCGTCGTTGACATAGAGATCGCCGAGCGCGGCCAGCGCGTCGGCGAAGGCGCCGTCGTTCTTTTCCTCGCCCGCGTGGAAACGGGTGTTCTCAAGCAGCGCGACATCGCCGTCCTTCAGCCCGTCGATGACGGAGGCGGCAAGATCGCCGATGCAGTCGGCGGCGAAGGCGACCGGCCGGCCAAGCCGCTCGGTCAGGGCCGCGGCGACGGGCGCCAGGCTCATCTCCGGCATCACGGCGCCCTTGGGACGGCCGAAATGGGCGAGCAGCACGACCCGAGCGCCCTTGTCGGCGAACTCGCGGATGGTCGGCAGCACCCGGTCGATGCGGGTCGTGTCGGTCACCCGGTTGCCGTCCATCGGCACGTTCAGGTCGACGCGCACCAGCGCGCGACGGCCGGACAGGTTGCCGAGATCGTCAAGGGTCTTGAAGGTCATGGATCGCTCGCCTGACTGTTTCATGTGCGACGGCCGGCGCGAAGGGCGCCGGCCGCTGCTGCCAACTCAGATGGTCTTCGCGAAGGCCACCGCGGTGTCCGACATGCGGTTGGAGAAGCCCCACTCGTTGTCGTACCAGGACATGACGCGGACGAGGTCGCCGTCGATGACCTTGGTCTGGTCGAGCGCGAAGGTCGACGAGGCGCCGTTGTGGTTCAGGTCGATGGAGACCAGCGGCTCGTCGGTGTAGGCGAGAATGCCCTTGAGGGCGCCGTCGGCGGCCGCCACCAGCGCGGCGTTGACCTCGGCAACCGTGACCTTGCGCTTGGGTACGAACTTGAAGTCGATGACCGAGACGTTCGGCGTGGGGACGCGGATCGACACGCCGTCCAGCTTGCCGTTCAGCTCCGGCAGCACCAGGCCGACGGCCTTGGCGGCGCCGGTCGAGGTCGGGATCATCGACATGGCCGCGGCGCGGGCGCGGTACAGGTCCTTGTGCATGGTGTCGAGCGTCGGCTGGTCGCCCGTATAGGCATGCACCGTCGTCATGAAGCCCTTCTCGATGCCGAAGGCGTCATTGAGGACCTTGGCGACTGGAGCCAGGCAGTTGGTGGTGCAGGAGGCGTTGGAGACGACCTTGTGCTCGCTGGAGATCTGGTCGTGGTTCACGCCGTAGACGACCGTCAGGTCGGCGCCGTTGGCCGGCGCGGAGACCAGCACGCGCTTGGAGCCGTTCTCCAGGTGCAGGGCGGCCTTGTCGCGGTCGGTGAAGATGCCGGTGCACTCCATGGCGATGTCCACGCCGAGCGCGCCCCAGGGCAGCTCCTTCGGGTCGCGCAGGGCCGTGACCTTGATCGGGCCGGTGCCGACGTCGATCGTGTCGCCGTCGACGGTCACCTTCGCCGGGAAGCGGCCATGGACGGAATCGTAGCGCAGCAGGTGGGCATTGGTCTCGACCGGGCCGAGATCGTTGATCGCTACGACCTGGATGTCGGTACGGCCCGACTCCACGATGGCGCGCAGCACGTTGCGTCCGATGCGACCAAACCCGTTGATGGCAACCTTCACGGTCATGCTTGTCTCTCCTGTGGCGGCGAACCGCATTCCTTGGGCGATTGATCTGGTCGAGCCGGTCGATCCAAGGATGTGTTGTCCGGCTCCCGTGGTCTTTGGAGCGCCGTTTTGCGGCGCCCGATGGCTGGTTACCGAAGCCTCGTCACGGATGCAACGGGGTCCGGCAACATATCTCGCCGATGCGTCTGCATGGCTCAGGTCTTGTCGTCCTTCCCGTGCTCCCGCATCCGCACCGCGCCGAGGGCCTTTTCGAGCACGGCCTCGGCCTTGCGCCGGGCTTCCGCATCGAGTTTTGCAATGTCGAGATGCAGGACGAGGCCTTCGTCTTCCTCGTTGATCGTCTGCGGGGCGGCGGCCTCCACCTGGTGCAGGCCCTCGACCGCATAGGGCACGATCTCGCCGGGAATGCCCTTCAGCGTGATCGGGTCCAGCCGGCGCACGCGCACCCGGTCCTGCACATGGGCCCAGGTCTCGTAGGAGATGACGATGCCGCCCGGCTGGGCAATGCCCTGCAGGCGGGCGGCCAGGTTCGCCTCGGCGCCGATGATCGTGTAGTCCATGCGGTCCGCCGAGCCGAAATTGCCGACATTGCAGTAGCCGGTGTTGATGCCCATGCGGACCTCGAAGGGCTTCTCGATCCCGCGCCGCCGCCATTGGGCCTTCAGCTCCGCCATGCGCTTTTGCATCGCGATGGCCATGTCGAGGCAGGCATTGGCGTCCTCGCGCGCGCCGCGCGTCTCCGGATCGCCGAAGAAGGCGAGGATCGCATCGCCGATGAACTTGTCGACGGTCGCGCCATAGGCCTGGGCGATGGCCGACATTTCGGTGAAATACTCGTTGAGCAGGCTGGTCAGCTCTTCGGGCTGCAGATGCTCGGCCGTCTCGGTGAAGTCCTTGATGTCGGAAAAGAAGATCGTGAGCTTCTTGCGCTCGGTGGAGATCACCACGTCCTTCTCGCCGGAGAAGATCGACTTGTAGATCTGCGGCGAAAGGTACTTCGAGATCTTCATGGAGATGGAGGCGAGGAAGCCGTTCGCCTCCTCCAGTTCCGTGTTCATCCGGCGGAAGTCGTTGGCCTGGCGCCACTGCAGCCCGGCAAAGGCGGCGCCGAAGGCTCCGGCCCCGGCGAAGTACAGGAACAGGTACTTGAAGGAGAAGAGGTTCCTGGCGATCGGCTGATGGACCGTGATTTCCTGGATGCCGCGCACGTCGCCGACCTGCCAGTCGCGCTTCGGGCTCTCGGGATGGGTGTTGTGGCAGGAGACGCAAGCCTGGCCCATCACCACCGGGACGGCCATGCGGATCTGCCGCTCGAACAGCGAGCCCGAGAAATCGGTCGCGATCGCATCCGGCGCCCGGCTCTGGCGGAAGCTCGCCAGTGCGGCGGTCTCGAACGCATCGAGCTTGTGCGGGCCCCGGTTGGCGAAGGCAAGGTCGGAGATGAAGCGATAGTCGACATCGCCGCCGCCCCTGCCGGCGATCACGCCGCCGAGTTCCAGCGACAGCGTCGCCGGAATGGGAATCGCCCCGGCGACGTCCTCGTAATTGTGAACGGCAACGGAATCCCCCGTATAGCCCTGGACGCGGCCGACGACATTGGCGCCGTAATAGGCGCGGATCTCCGACACCATTGCGTTGAGGGTGCGGGCCTGGGTCGTCAGGCCTGCGTCGGAGAGGTTTCTGAGGTCGAGCCAGACGGCAATGGGCAGCAGCACGAGGGCCGCAACGACCGCGAGAGCGAGAATCCACGGCCGCTCGGCGACGGAGCGCCAGAGTGCGTGGGTGGAACGGTGCTTCCCGGTATTGGGCAACACGTCGGCAATCTCCCGCTAATCGACACCTCTTCAAGCCGATCGCCGCGCAAGCGCGGCGGACAGGAGAGGGCGGCGCCGGTGCGCCGCCCCATCCGGATCTTGCCGGAAACCGCCGCTTACAGGCGGGCGTTGACCGCAGCGACGACCGCTTCCGGCGTGATGCCGAAGTGGCGGTAGAGCTCCTGGTAGGGGCCGCTCGCGCCGAAACCGGTCATGCCGATGAAGATGCCGTCCGAACCGATGATCGCGTCCCAGCCCATGCGAATGCCGGCCTCGATGGCGACCTTGACCTTTGCCGAGCCGGCGATGTCGGCCCGGTAGTCGGCCGACTGGCGCTCGAAGCGCTCCATGCAGGGCACGGAGACGACGCGGGTCGCGGTGCCGGCGGCTTCCAGGGTCTCGCGGGCCTTGAGGGCGATCTCGACCTCCGAGCCGGAGGCAAAGATGGTGACCTCGGGCGCCTCGTCGCTGTCGGCGACCACATAGGCGCCGCGGGCGGACAGGTTCTCGGTCTCGTAGCTCGTGCGCACCGGCGGCAGGTTCTGACGCGTCAGCGCGAGAACGCTCGGCGTTTCCTCGGCTTCCAGCGCCAGCTGCCAGCATTCCAGCGTCTCGGTGACGTCGGCCGGGCGGTAGAAATCGAGGTTCGGGATCGCACGAAGCGCCGCGTAGTGCTCGACCGGCTGGTGAGTCGGGCCGTCCTCGCCGAGGCCGATGCTGTCATGGGTCATCACGTGGATGACGCGCTGGCGCATCAGGGCCGCAAGGCGGATGGCCGGGCGGGCATAGTCGGAGAACACCAGGAAGGTGCCGGAATAGGGAATGGTGCCGCCATGCAGCGCCATGCCGTTCATCGCGGCGGCCATGCCGTGCTCGCGGATGCCCCAGTGCAGGTAGCGGCCGGTGAAGTCGTCCGGCGTGATCGGAGCAGTGTCGGCCGTCTTGGTGTTGTTCGAGCCGGTCAGGTCGGCGGAGCCGCCGATGGTCTCCGGCACCACCTTGGTGATCGTGCCGAGCACATATTCGGAGGCCTTGCGGGTCGCCATGGTCGGCTTGTCCTGGGCGATCTGCTTCTTCAGTTTCGCCATCGCGTCGGCGAAACCGGACGGCAGGTCGCCGCGCAGACGGCGCTCGAACTCGGAGCGCAGCTCGGTGTCGGCGGCGGCAAGACGCTTTTCCCACTCCTTGCGGGCCTGGCCGGAACGCAGGCCGGCAATGCGCCAGGCGTCGAGAATGTCGCTGGGAACGTCGAAGGCCTCATGGGCCCAGCCGAGCGCCTTGCGGGTCGCGGCCAGTTCCTCGGCGCCGAGCGGCGATCCGTGGACCTTCTCCGAGCCGGCCTTGTTCGGGGCGCCGAAGCCGATGGTGGTCTTGGCGGCGATCAGGGTCGGGCGGTCGTTCTCGCGCGCCTTGGCCAGGGCGGCGGCGATGGCCGCCGGGTCGTGGCCATCGATGGCGACGGTCGCCCAGCCGCTCGCCTCGAAGCGCTCCAGCTGGTTGGTGCTGTCGGTGAGCGAGACCTTGCCGTCGATGGAGATGCCGTTGTCGTCCCAGATGACGATCAGACGGTCGAGCTTCAGGTGACCGGCGAGCGAGATCGCCTCCTGGCTGATGCCTTCCATCAGGCAGCCGTCGCCGGCCAGCACATAGGTGTAGTGGTCGGTGAGGTCTTCGCCGAACGTCTCGCGCAGATGACGCTCGGAGATCGCCATGCCGACGGCATTGGCAAGGCCCTGGCCGAGCGGTCCGGTGGTCGTCTCGATGCCGGCGCCGTGGCCGAACTCGGGATGGCCGGCGGTCAGCGCGCCGATCTGGCGGAACTTCTTCAACTGGTCGAGGGTGAAATCCTCGGAGCCGAGCAGGTAGTGCACCGCATAGAGCAGCATCGAGCCGTGGCCGGCCGACAGGATGAACCGGTCACGGTCCGGCCAGTCCGGGCGGGTTGGGTCGTAGTGCATGACCTGGGTGAACAGCACGGTCGCGATGTCGGCCGCGCCCATGGGCAGGCCGGGGTGGCCGGACTTGGCCGCTTCCACGGCATCTGCTGCGAGGAAACGGATCGCATTGGCCATGCGATTGTGCTTTTCGAGATCGATCATCTGATTCCGTTCGTCCCTGTCGGCGGCCCACGCGGGCTACTCGTCCGTGATGCGGGCACCGCACGGGCCCCGGTTCCGACATCCGGCCTGTCCCTGGCTGGCGCTGCGGGGAGGTGCTGCGCCCGCTCGGGACGGGTCGGTGCGGGTCGTGTCCGGGCCGCCGGCGATATCGGTTTTTCGGCGGTTGCGACCGGTTTTCACCGGACCCCGCCGAAGCGGCTCGACAAATATCAGGAACCTTGGGCGAGTCAACAAAGCGGATGGCCGGAGACCCGGGGGGAAGGGCGCGCATCCGTCGATCTCGCATCGGGCGGCAAGGAATGGTATAGCGGCAGAGGGCGGATGCGGGTATTCCGCCCGCGGGCGCCATTGAGCGCACAGCGAATCCACAAGGGGGTGGAATGGACGATACGTCGGGACTTTCCGGGGGGCAGTCGGGCGGGGACGAGACCCGGCCGGTCGCGTCCGCGGCAGGGTCCGGCGCCAGCGTGGATGCCGCGCTCGAGCGGCTGGCCCGTGCCGTTTCGCGGCTCGACGCGGCGGTGCAACGGCGGCTGGAATCCGACATGTCGCTGGGCGGACTGCAGGAAGAGCTGCAGCGGCTGGGCGAGGACCGGTCCTCGCTGGCCGCGACACTGGACACGGCCGAGGCGCGTGTCGCCCGGCTGGAGGATGCCAATCGCGAAGTGTCGCGACGGCTGGTGTCGGCAATGGAATCGATCCGCTCCGTGCTCGAGACGCATGGCGGCTGAGGCGACGAGGCGATGGCTCAGATAATCGTGACGATCAACGGACGCAGCTTCCGCATGGCCTGCGACGATGGCGAGGAAGAGCGGCTGACCGCGCTTGCCCGCCGCTTCGACAGTGCCATCGACAGCCTGCGCGGCAGTTTCGGCGAAATCGGCGACCTGCGCCTGACCGTGATGGCCGGGATCATGGTCACCGACGAACTGGCGGAGCGCGAGCGCCGGCTCGCGGCGCTGCAGGACGAGGTCGACAGCCTGCGCGAGGCGCGGCGGGCGGCACTGGACAGCGCGGCGCGCAACGACGCGGAACTTGCCGGCAAGATCGTCACGGCGGCCGAGCGGATCGAGGCGCTGGCCGACGGCCTGGCGCGATCCATGCGACCGGCGGATGCCTGACCGCACACGGTCGCAGGCACGCTTCAGCCCTGCCGGCCGGCCATGCGAAAACGTGTGTTGTATTTCACGGCAAAGCGACCCTATATCGGGGTTGGCGTGGCTGCGCGGTGCGTCAGGAGACATATCCCCGGGGCCTTACGCATCCCTAGGGAGCTGTTCCTGCTCCGGCCCGTGGGCTGGAGTATACGGCGCCCACCTACTCTGTAGGTTTCCCGGGATTGCAACCTCCAACGGCCGAGGTGGCCACGTCATCTTCCTCGTTCGCCGTCGCCCTGGACGGAGCGTCGGCAGCCCCTTCGGCCGCCGCATCCGGGAGCGCGACGCTTGATCTTTCCCGACACCGATCTTCCGCAAGACATCCGCGCGCTGCGCGAGCGCAAATCCCTGTGCCGCAAGGAGGCGCTCGGACGCCGCGCTGGTCTCGCTGTCCAGGCGCGCATCGAGGGCGGCCTGGCGCTGGCCGATGCAGTGGATGCGCTGGGCTTTCCGCCCGGTGCCATCGTCTCCGGCTTCTGGCCGATCCGCGACGAGATCGACCCCCGGCCCCTGATGGACGCGCTGCGCGCACGCGGACATGCGCTGTGCCTGCCGGCCATCGTCGACGGCGACCTGGTGTTTCGCCGGCTGACCCGCGAGACCGTGCTGGTGCCGGCCGGATTCGGCACGGCCGAACCGCCCGCCGACTCTGATGTCCTCGTGCCCGACTGCATGTTGGTGCCGCTGGCCGCCTTCGACAGGCGCGGCGGCCGGATCGGCTACGGTCGGGGCTATTACGACCGGGCCATCGCGCGCATCGGCGCGGAACGCGGAGGGCCGCCGGCCACCGTCGGTATTGCCTTTTCGTTGCAGGAAGTGGAAAGCGTGCCGGAGGAAAACCACGACCGCCGTCTCGACAGGATCCTGACCGAGCGCGGCTTCGTCAAACTGGAAGGACCCGATCGGGCATGAGGCTGCTGTTTCTGGGTGATCTCGTCGGCCGCAGCGGCCGGCAGGCGGCGACCGACGTGCTGCCGGGACTGGTTGAGCGCCATTCCATCGACTTCGTCATCGTCAACGGCGAGAACGCCGCGGCCGGTTTCGGCATCACCGAGGAGATCCTGCAAGACGTGCTGGACGCGGGGGCGGATGTCGTCACCACCGGCAATCACGTGTGGGACCAGCGCGACACGCTCGTCTATATCGAGCGGCAGGACCGCCTGTTGCGGCCGCTGAACTTCCCGCAAGGGGCGCCCGGGCGCGGCGCCAACCTGTTCACCGCGCGCAACGGCGCAAGGGTGCTGGTGATGAATGCCATGGGCCGGGTGTTCATGGACAGCCTGGACGATCCTTTCCTGGCGGTGGAGCGGGTGCTCGACGCAACGCCGCTCGGACAGGTGGCCGATGCCATCGTCATCGACATGCATGCGGAGGCGACCAGCGAGAAGCAGGCGCTGGCGCATTTCGTCGACGGACGGGCGACGCTGGTCGTGGGAACGCACACGCATGTGCCCACCGCCGACCATCAGATCCTTCCCGGCGGCACCGCCTACATGAGCGATGCCGGCATGTGCGGCGACTACGATTCCGTCCTCGGCATGGAAAAGGACGAGCCGATCTCCCGTTTCCTGCGCAAGATCCCGTCCGGCCGCTTCACCCCGGCCACGGGCGATGCGACGGTCTGCGGGGTCGCGGTCGAGGTGGATGATGCAACCGGCCTTGCCACGGCGGTGGAACCGGTGCGGCTGGGAGGCCGGCTCGCCCGGGCATTGCCTTCGTTCTGGACGGCGGGTTGAGGCAAAAGGCTTTGCCGGGGTCGCCAGCGGATGCTGGATTTTCTCCCTGCTGCAGCCTATAACGCGCCGATCTTTTGAGATTGCAGGCAGACCCGGTTCGGCTGCGCCCGATCCGCTCCGCCCGCCCGACATCAATCCAGGAGGAACGCGCCTGGAGACCGCGTCCGGGCCGCGCGCGATCGCGGCCGAGACCGCCGGCGTTCCCGACAAGACCAGGAAGCGACATGGCCGGACATTCCCAATTTAAGAACATCATGCATCGGAAGGGCCGTCAGGACGCCGTCCGCTCGAAGATCTTCTCCAAGCTGTCGAAGGAGATCACGGTCGCGGCGAAGATGGGCGGACCGGACATCAACTCCAATCCGCGCCTTCGCCTGGCCGTGCAGAATGCCAAGGCCCAGTCGATGCCCAAGGACAACATCCAGCGGGCCATCAACAAGTCCCAGGCCGGCGACGGCGACAATTACGAAGAGCTCCGCTACGAGGGCTACGGCCCGGCGGGCGTCGCGGTGATCGTGGAGCTGCTGACGGACAACCGCAACCGCTCGGCCTCCAACGTGCGCTCCTACTTCTCCAAGTGCGGCGGCTCGATGGGCGAGACCGGTTCGGTCGCCTTCATGTTCGACCGTATCGGCGAGATCGTCTATCCGGCCGCGGCCGGCACTGCAGATGCCATGCTCGAGGCCGCCATCGAGGCCGGCGCGGAGGATGTGCAGTCCGACGAGAACAGCCACGTGATCACCTGCGCCTTCGAGGACCTGGGTGAGGTGTCCAAGGCGCTGGAAGAGACCCTCGGCGAGGCCGAGACCGTCAAGGCCGTTTGGAAGCCGCAGACGCTGACCCCGGTCGATGCCGACAAGGCCCAGACCATGCTGAAGCTGATCGGCCTGCTGGAAGACGACGACGACGTGCAGAACGTCTACTCGAACTTCGACGTGGACGAGGAAACGCTGGCCCGCCTCACGGCGGCCTGAGCGAGGCGTTTCTCCCTGGTGCTGATGCAAGAGCCCGGCAGGCTGTCCTGCCGGGCTCTTGCCGTTTCCAAGGCCCGGTTTTCTGCTGGTTTGCGGCCCCTCGGGCATGTCCGTGCTGGTCAGGCGCGGCGAATGGCGTTACCGATTTGTTCCATGGCACTCCCGATTCGCATACTCGGCATCGATCCCGGTCTCCGCCGCACCGGCTGGGGCGTGATCGTCGTGGAGGGAAACCGCATGACGTTCGCGGCCAGCGGCACGGTCGTTTCCGACAACCGCCTGCCGCTGTCTGATCGTTTGCGCCAGTTGCATGACGGGCTGCAGGAGGTTGTCGGGCAGCAGGCACCGCACGAGGCGGCGGTCGAGCTGACCTTCGTCAACAAGGATGCGGGCGCGACGCTCAAGCTCGGCCAAGCGCGCGGTATCGCGCTGCTCGTGCCGGCGCTGAACGGCTTGGACGTGGCCGAGTATGCGCCGAACCTCGTCAAGAAGACCGTGGTCGGCACCGGTCACGCGGAAAAGGACCAGATCCGCATGATGGTGAAGGTCCTGATGCCGAAGGCGACGTTCAACTCGGACGACGCTGCCGATGCGCTGGCCATCGCCATCTGCCATGCCCAGCACCGGGTGACGCCGGCCGCGGCGCGCATTGCCGAGAAGCTGGCACGATGAGGCTTTCGACGGGTGCCGCGAAACAGGGAGCCGGGAAACGGGCATGATCGGCAAGCTAAAGGGCGTGGTTGACGAGATCGGCGACGATCACCTGATCCTCGACGTGCATGGCGTCGGCTATCTGGTCTTTGCGCCTGCGCGCGTGCTGCAGGGGCTTCCCGGACGCGGCGAGGCGGCGGTGCTGCATATCGAGACCCTGGTGCGCGAGGACCTGATCCGCCTTTACGGGTTTTCCAGCGCCTCCGAAAAGGCCTGGTTCCAGCTTCTGATGACGGTGCAGGGGGTGGGCGCCAAGGTGGCGCTTGCCGCCCTCGGCGTGATGCGGGCGTCCGAACTCGCCAATGCCGTTGCTCTGGGCGATACGGCCCAGATCGCCCGCGCGCCGGGCATCGGCAAGCGGGTGGCCGAGCGCATCGTCACCGAACTGAAGAGCAAGGCGCCGGCTTTCGCCAGCGTCGATGCGGGCACCATCGCAGCCTCGCAGCAGGCCTCCGCCGCCGTACCGACGGCGGTGGGCGATGCGGTGTCTGCCCTCGTCAATCTCGGCTACCAGCAGGCGCAGGCGAGCGCCGCGGTGGCCGCCGCCGTCAAGAGCGCAGGCGAGGGGGCCGAGGCCGCCACGCTGATCCGCCTCGGCCTCAAGGAGCTTGCCAGATGAGCGAGGACGCCGGCCGTCTCGTCTCGCCCGAACTGCGCGGCGACGAGATCGACACGACGATGCGCCCGCAGGTGCTCGACGATTTCGTCGGCCAGGCGCAGGCGCGCGCCAATCTCAAGGTCTTCATCGGCGCCGCCAAGGCGCGGGGCGAATCGCTCGACCACGTGCTGTTCGTCGGGCCTCCGGGGCTCGGCAAGACGACGCTTGCGCAGATCATGGCGCGAGAGCTCGGCGTGAATTTCCGCGCGACGTCCGGGCCGGTCATCGCCAAGGCCGGCGATCTCGCCGCGCTGCTGACCAATCTGGAAGAGCGCGACGTGCTGTTCATCGACGAGATCCATCGTCTCAGCCCGGCCGTCGAGGAAGTGCTCTATCCGGCGATGGAGGACTTCCAGCTCGACCTGATCATCGGCGAGGGGCCGGCGGCGCGTTCGGTGAAGATCGATCTGGCGCGCTTCACCCTCGTGGCGGCAACGACGCGGCTCGGCCTATTGACGACGCCGCTGCGCGACCGGTTCGGCATTCCGGTCCGCCTGCAATTCTACACCTCCGAGGAGCTGGAGCTGATCGTGCGCCGCGGCGCGCGCATTCTCGGCATCGGCATGAGCGACGACGGCGCGCGGGAGATCGCCCGGCGCGCACGCGGCACGCCGCGCATCGCCGGCCGCCTGCTGCGGCGGGTGCGCGACTTTGCCGTGGTCGGCGGGCAGGAAACGGTGGATGCGGCGATTGCCGACCGGGCGCTGACCCAGCTGGAGGTGGACAGCGCCGGCCTCGACCAGCTCGACCGGCGCTATCTGAACCAGATCGCGCTGAAATTCGGCGGCGGTCCCGTCGGCATTGAGACCATCGCCGCCGCCCTGTCGGAACCGCGCGATGCCATCGAGGAGATCGTCGAGCCCTATCTGATCCAGCAGGGCTACATCCAGCGCACGCCGCGCGGCCGCATCCTGACGCCGCAGGCCTTCCAGCATCTCGGCCTTGCGGTGCCGCAGGGCTCCAACGTGCCGCAGCTCGGGCTGTTCACCGATGACGACGCGTGAAGATGCGCCGCGCTGGCCGGATCTTGCCGGCCGGCTGGAGGCCGGGCGCCATGTCCTGCCGGTGCGGGTCTATTACGAGGACACGGATTTCACCGGCGTGGTCTATCACGCCGCCTATCTGAAATTCGCCGAGCGGGGACGCTCGGATTTTCTGCGCCTTTGCGGCATCCACCACAACGAACTTGCGAGCGGGGCGCACGGCGAGCCGCTGGCCTTTGCCGTCCGGCACATGGAGATCGATTTCCATGCCCCGGCCCGGATCGACGACCTGCTCGAGGTCGAAACGCACCTCAGGGAAGCGCGCGGTGCGCGCATCGTCCTGGCTCAGGAAGTCCGCCGCGAGGGGGTGCTGCTTTTCGCCGCAGCGGTGACGGTGGCCGTGATCTCTCCGGAAGGACGCCCACGTCGCCTGCCGGAGGCGCTGGCCGCGCGCCTTGCCGGTGACATGTCGCCGTCTTAACGGGACAGTAACCTTAACGCTGGCTTAATGCCGCAGGTTATCGGCGGAAACAGTCCCAGTTTCGCCAAAATCGCTCGTCATTGAGGCGATCGATCAGCGGACAAACCGACTGGCCCGATCGATACGGGCAACCGGCAACCGATCCGGCATGTGCGCCAATGGTATCGGGCAAGAGGTCCTGAATTAGATGAATCCCGTGGAACTTGCACAAACGACCCTCGCGGCACCGCAGGGCGACATGTCTTTCTTCGCGCTGTTTCTTCAGGCGCATCTGGTCGTCAAGCTGGTGATGCTGGGCCTGGTCCTGGCGTCGATCTGGTGCTGGGCGATCATCGTCGACAAGTGGCTGCTGTTCACGCGCACCAAGCGCCAGATGAACCGCTTCGAGACCGTTTTCTGGTCCGGCCAGTCGCTGGAAGAGCTGTACCGCACCCTTTCGGGGCGGGCCAACCATTCGATGGCGGCCCTGTTTATCGCCGCGATGCGCGAATGGAAGCGCAGCCACGAAGGCGCGCGCCCGGCCATCGCCAGCCTGCGCCAGCGCATCGACCGGGTGATGGATGTGACCATCGCCCGCGAGGCGGAGCGGCTGGAGGCAAGGCTTCTGGTGCTGGCGACCGTCGGCTCGGCGGCCCCCTTCATCGGCCTGTTCGGCACCGTCTGGGGCATCATGACCAGCTTTCAGGCGATTGCCGCGTCGAAGAACACCAATTTGGCCGTTGTGGCGCCGGGCATCGCCGAGGCGCTGCTTGCAACCGCGCTCGGCCTGCTCGCGGCCATTCCGGCGGTGATTGCCTACAACAAGCTCTCCGCCGATGCGGGCAAGCTGTCCGCCCGCATGGAAGGTTTTGCCGACGAGTTCTCCGCCATCCTGTCGCGTCAGATCGACGAGAGGAGCTGACCCCATGGGCATGCAGTCCGCCGGTGCGGCGCCCGAGGAGGCCGGTCGCCGCCGTCGCCGAAAGCGCCATCAGCCGATGAGCGAGATCAACGTCACGCCCTTCGTGGACGTGATGCTCGTGCTGCTGATCATCTTCATGGTCGCCGCGCCGCTGCTCACTGTCGGCGTGCCGCTCGACCTGCCGGAGACCCAGGCCAAGCCCCTGGAAGGGGCAACGGAGCCGATCACGATTTCGGTCGCTGCCGATGGGCGCATCTATATCCAGGACACGGAGATCGCCGCGGACGAGGTGGTGCCGAAGCTGGAGGCGATCGCGCGCAACGGCTACGAGGAGCGCATCTTCGTGCGCGGCGACCGGGATGCCGACTACGGCACGATCATGGGGGTGATGGGGCGCATCAACGCGGCCGGCTACAAGCGGCTCGGCCTTGTGACGCTCGAGGAGCAGCAGTAGGCAACATGCGTGTCGGGCTCATCGCATCGACTGCGGGCCATCTGGCCGTGCTGCTTTGGGGAGTGGTCTCATTCCCCGATGCGAAGCCGTTCGACATCGCCCCGGTCGATACCCTGCCTGTCGATCTGGTTCCGGTCTCCGAGCTGACGCGTCTGCGCATCGGCGAGAAGACGGCGGAAGTGCGCGAGGTCGAGGCGACCCGTCCGACGGAAAAGCCCGTCGAAGAGCCGAAGGCGGAAGAAAAGCCGGCCGAAACCGAGGCCAAGCGACCGAACCAGGCAGCGCCCGAGCCGACGCCGGCACCCACCCCCGAGCCGACCCCGGCGCCCGAGCCGCCGACACCGGAGCCTCCGGCGCCTCAGCCTGAGCCGCCCGCGCCGCAGCCGGAGCCGCCGGCACCACGCGCGGAGCCCGAGCCGGCACCTGCCCCGACGCCCGAGCCCGAGAAGAAGGTGGCGGAAACACCGCCGCCGCCGACCGTGCGCCCGCGTTCCAAGCCGACCCCGCCGCCGCAGCCGCGGCGCGAACCGCCGCGCGAGAACTTCAATCCGAACGAGATCGCCGCGCTGCTCAACAAGGTGGAGCCGGCGGGCGGGTCGAGCTCGAATTCGACGCAGCCGGCCTCGCTCGGCAGCCGTCGCGGTCAGAGCGGTGTGACGATGAGCCAGTCGGAAATCGATGCGCTGCGCGGACAGATCTCGCGCTGCTGGAACCCGCCCGCGGGCGCGGCCGGCGCTGGCGATCTGACTGTGAAGCTGAAATTCTCCCTGACCATCGCCGGCGAAATCGACCGCGAACCCTCGGTGATCAACTCCAGTTCCAACCCGACCTTCGGCATTGCGGCCGAGAGTGCTCGCCGGGCGGTTCTGCGCTGCGCACCCTATTCGCTTCCCGCAGCGAAATACGAGGCTTGGCGGGAGGTGGAAATCGAGTTCGATCCACGCGAACTGCTCGGCGGTTAGGCATGGGTCGGGACGTGCTGCAGCCTTTGCGGATGTGCCAAGATCCGCAAGGGACGCGAAAATGACCAATTCTCAAGCAACGGATGGGCCGGACATCGGCGCCACCGCATTCGCGGTACGCCGCGACACAAGGACCGACGGAGCCTAGAGTATGATCAGACAGGCATCTGCCAGCATTGCACGCTCCTGCTCGCGAACGGCCGCCCTGCTGCTTGCAGCGGTCGTGCTGAGCTTCGGACTGCTTCCGGCCGAGCGCGCGTCGGCAGCTTTGGAGATCGTCATCAACCAGGGCAATATCGAGCCGCTGCCCATCGCCCTTCCGGCCTTTTCGGGAGCTGGCGGCGAGGCGAAGCTTGCGTCCGAGATCACCGACGTGATCAAGGCCGATCTTGCCCGGTCCGGTCTCTTCCGGCCGCTCGACCCGGCCAGCTTCATCGAGAAGGGCGTCAACGTGAACACGCCGCCGGAGTTCGGCTCCTGGCGCCCGATCGGCGCGCAGGCGCTGGTGGTCGGTGCCATCGAGCGGCAGTCGGACGGACGTATCCGCGCCGAATTCCGCCTTTGGGACGTCTTTGCCGGCCAGCAGATGCTGGGCCAGCAATTCTACACCACGGCCGACAACTGGCGGCGGATGGCCCATATCATCGCCGATGCGATCTATGAGCGGCTGACCGGCGAGAAGGGCTATTTCGATACCCGTATCGTCTACATCGACGAGACCGGCACCAAGGACAAGCGCGTCAAGCGGCTGGCCATCATGGACCAGGACGGCGCCAATGTGCGCTACCTGACCAATGGCAGCGACCTGGTGCTGACGCCGCGTTTCTCGCCCTCGCGGCAGGAAGTGACCTACATGGCCTATGCCGGCACCGAGCCGCGCGTCTACCTGCTCAACATCGAGACGGGCCAGCGCGAGATGGTCGGCAACTTCCCGGGCATGACCTTCGCTCCGCGCTTTTCGCCGGACGGCCAGCGGGTGGCGATGAGCCTGCAGCAGGGCGGCAATGCCAACATCTTCGAGATGGACCTGCGCTCGCGTCGCACCACGCGGCTGACCAACACGCCGGCCATCGACACCAGCCCGTCCTATTCGCCGGACGGCAACCGGATCGTCTTCGAGTCCGACCGTGGCGGCACGCAGCAGCTGTACGTGATGGACGCCAATGGCGGCAATCCGCAGCGCATCAGCTTCGGGCCGGGCCGCTATTCGACGCCGGTCTGGTCGCCGCGAGGTGATCTCATCGCCTTCACGAAGATGAACCAGGGGCGCTTCATGATCGGCGTGATGCGTCCGGACGGCTCGGGCGAGCGCGTGCTGACCGAGGGCTATCACAACGAGGGTCCGGCCTGGTCTCCCAACGGCCGCGTGCTGGTGTTCTTCCGCGACACGCCGGGCGCCAATGGCGGGCCGCAGCTGTGGACCGTGGATCTCACCGGCTACAACGAGCAGCGCGTGCCGACCCCGGCCTTCGGTTCGGACCCGGCCTGGTCTCCCTTGCTGGAATAGGCAGCCGGGGCTAGGCTGGGGGCAGCCCCCCAGCTTTTGCTGCGCGCAAGATTTCATTAACCACGTTGATGAACGCGCGCTTAACCGGTTTCGCTGTAGAAGTGTTTACCCTGTCGGGGTGGTGGGGATCAGGAGTGTGATTGGATGATGAATTTCGGGATGCGAGGCCGCGGCGCGCGCATTGCCTCCGTTGTCGCAGGCGCGATGCTTCTGGCAGCCTGCGCGCAGACCAAGCCGGACGGGCTGACTGGTAACGTCCAGCCCGGCACCGGTCAGGACTTTGTGGTGAACGTGGGCGATCGCGTGTTCTTCGGCAACGACCAGACGACGCTCTCGCCGCAGGCGACCGCGACGCTGGACAAGCAGGCCCAGTGGCTGAACAGCTACAGCCGCTACACGGTGACGATCGAAGGTCATGCGGACGAGCGCGGCACGCGCCAGTACAACATCGCTCTCGGCGCAAGGCGCGCGGATGCGGTGCGCAACTATCTGGTCGCGCGCGGCATTCCGGGCAACCGCATCAAGACGGTGTCCTACGGCAAGGAGCGTCCGGTCGCAGTTTGCAACGACGAGAGCTGCTGGACGCAGAACCGTCGTGCGGTGACCGTGCTCGACAACGCCGGAAGCTGACCGGCTTACCTGCCGGAACGGCGATGACCTGCCTTTGGGGCGGCCGGACGGGAAACCGTCGCGGCCGCCCTTGCGTTTCTGCCCGGCGGGCGGAGCGATGCCCCGTGCGGCGTCAAAATTTGGCCGAAGTCGCAGCGCCCTGTGCTATTGCGTTCAGGCGGATGGTCAGGCACTCGCCCGGCTGCCGCGCGGGCGGAGGACAGGCATGAAGCGATTGAAACCCATGGCTTTCAGAAATCTACCCGGCGTGTTCGCGCTGGTGATGCTGCTTGCGTTGCCGCAAGGGGCATCCGCGCAGCTTTTCGGCTCGCGCGACGACAGTGATGCTGCTGTACGGATCAACCAGGTCGAGGAGCAGATGCGCAACCTCACCGGTCAGATCGAGCAGCTCAACTACCAGATCCGGCAGCTGCAGGAGCAGCTGCAGCGGATGCAGGAAGACAATGAGTACCGTTTCCAGCAGCTGGAGCAGGGCGGCCGCAAGCGGTCTGACGCAGCGCCCGGCCAGCCGGCCGGCCAACCGTCCGGTCAGCCTGGCGATCTCGCCGGTCTCCAGGGCAGCGGCGAGAGCTACGGCCCGGCGTCCGGAACGCTCGGCCAGCTGCCTGCCGATGGGTCCGGCGACGCCGAGTTTGGTGCGGAAGGCGGCTACTCCCAGGACGGCTCCGGCGCACCCGGTGCCGGCCCGCTGGATCTGTCTGCGCTCGCGCGCGGTCAGGCCGGCTCGGGCGGTTTTGCAGCCGGCGGAGGGCAGGGCGACCTGCCCCCCGGCGTCTCCGGAGGACAGTCGCAGGACTCGTTCGGCATGGCGTCCGCGCCCTCGACCGGCAGTTCGCCGCGGGCGTCCTACGACAGCGCCTATTCTATGATCATGGCCGGCGACTATGCCGGGGCGGAGGCCGGCTTCAAGGACTTCCTCCAGCAGCATCCGAACGACCCGCTGGCGGCGAACGCGCAGTTCTGGCTGGGCGAAAGCCTCTATGCCCGCAAGCAGTACCGGGATGCGGCCGACGCTTTCCTGAAGAGCTACACCGACTATCCCGACAGTTCCAAGGTGACCGACAGCCTGCTGAAGCTCGGCCTGTCGCTCAAGGGCATTGGCCAGAAGGATGCCGCCTGCGCCACCTTCAGCGAGCTCTTGACCAAGTATCCTGGCGCGCCGACCTCGATCCGTGCCGAAGCTCAGGCCCAGCAGCAGAGCGGTGGCTGCGTCTGACCGCGTGCGGCCCGTCTGTGAGACGCAGGCCGACGCCCTCCTTGCTCTGCTGACCCCCTTTCGCCGCCTCGCGCTTGCCGTGTCGGGCGGCCCGGATTCCACGGCCCTGTTGCTGCTTGTCGCCGCCTGGCGCGCGCGCAGGACCGCCCCCCCCCACATCCACGTCCTGACCCTCGATCACGGCCTGCGCCCGGAGGCGGCAGGCGAGGCGCGTGCCGTGGCCGCTCTCAGCGACCGGCTGGGTCTGCCCTGCCGGATCATGACATCGACCTTGCCCAAGCCGTCCGCCAACCGGCAGGCCTCAGCCCGCGAGCTGCGCCGGGAGTTGCTGGTTGCGGCTTGTGCCGAGCTTGGAGCCGAGGCGCTGGTGCTGGCCCACCATCAGGACGACCAGGCCGAGACCCTGCTTTTGCGCCTTGCCCGCGGCAGCGGCGTTTACGGCCTTGCAGCGATGCCGGCGCAGGGCCTCTGGCACGATGGCAAAGGGGCTTGCGCGACCGTGTTGCGGCCTCTGCTGACGGTCAGCAAGGCAAGCCTCGTCGCGACTTGCTCGGCGGCGGGCGAGGCCTATGCCGAGGATCCGTCGAACGAGGATGCCGCCTATGCGCGGACGAGAATTCGACAGCTGATGCCCGCACTGGCCAGCGAGGGGCTGGATGGCGCCACGCTCGCCGCGACCGCAGCCCGGCTGGCTTCGGCCGCTGCCGCCATCGACGATCAGGTCGATGCGGCACTGGCCTCTGGCGCCGTTCGACATCCGGCCGGCCCGGTGCGGCTGCGCGTCGAGACGCTGTCCGCGTTGCCGCGCGAGACGATGCTGCGCCTCCTTGCAAGACTGCTGGCGGAGGTTGGGGGGGAGCCATATCCGCCGCGCTTGGTGCGGCTGGAGGGGCTGGTGGAGCGGCTGGCGGCAAGCGAGCGCGTTCAGGCGACGCTTTCGGGAGTGGTGGCGCGCCGGCGCGATGGCGAGATCGTCTTCTGGCGCGAGCCGGGGCGGACCGGGCTTGCGTCCCTGGAGCTTGCCGGGCCCGGCCGGGGCCTCTTCGACCGCCGATTCCTTCTGGAGGTCGAGCGAAACGGGCCGTATCGCGTGGTGCCGCTCGGCCGGCTTTCGGAACACGGCATCGACCGCAAGGCGGCGGGCGACTGGCCATGGCAGTCCTTTGCCGGCGCGCCGCTTCTGCTTGGTCCGGCCGATGCGGCCTATTGTCCCGGCCTCGCCGGCGAAGCGCCTGTCGGTGTCCGGCTCGTCCCGATTGCACGGCGGGAAAGCCTGTGGCAGCCGGAGCTTGGGACAAATCCCTTCGGCCGGCGGGAAATTTAAGAAAAATGAGACCTGTTTCGTGTGAATCTCCTTCGTCGCCTTGGCAGCCCGTTCCTGCGGACCTATCTTGGCTTAGAAGGACTTCTTTCCAGCGCAGACCGCCGCCTTGCCGCGGTGAAGGAACCGCTCATGAACGCCAATTTTCGTAATTTTGCCCTCTGGGTGATCATCGGCTTGCTGCTGATCGCCCTGTTCCAGCTCTTCCAGAGCCCGGGACAGCGCACGGTGTCGAACGACATCCCCTTCTCGCAGTTCCTGAATCAGGCCGAGCAGGGTGACGTGCGGGAGGTGACGATCCAGGGCCAGCAGATCATCGGTACCTACAACAGCGGCGGCTCTTTCCAGTCCTACGCGCCCGAAACGGCTGGCGAGTATGTCGAGATGCTGCGGTCCAAGGACGTGCGGATCATCGCCCGCCCGCCGCAGGAGAGCTTCTCGCTGCTCGGCGCGCTGATCTCGTGGTTCCCGATGCTGATCATCCTCGGCATCTGGATCTTCGTGATGCGCCAGATGCAGGGCTCGGGCGGCAAGGCGATGGGCTTCGGCAAGTCCAAGGCCAAGCTGCTGACCGAGGCCCATGGCCGCGTCACCTTCGAGGACGTTGCCGGCATCGACGAGGCCAAGGAAGACCTGCAGGAGATCGTCGAGTTCCTTCGCGATCCGCAGAAGTTCCAGCGCCTGGGCGGCCGTATTCCGCGCGGCGTGCTTCTGGTCGGTCCTCCGGGCACCGGTAAGACGCTGACCGCGCGTGCCGTCGCCGGCGAGGCCAACGTTCCGTTCTTCACCATCTCGGGCTCCGACTTCGTCGAGATGTTCGTCGGCGTCGGCGCCAGCCGTGTCCGCGACATGTTCGAGCAGGCGAAGAAGAACGCGCCCTGCATCATCTTCATCGACGAGATCGACGCGGTCGGCCGTCATCGTGGCGCCGGTCTTGGCGGCGGCAACGACGAGCGCGAGCAGACGCTGAACCAGCTGCTCGTGGAGATGGACGGCTTCGAGCCGAACGAGGGCGTCATCATCATCGCGGCGACCAACCGTCCGGACGTGCTCGACCCGGCGCTGCTGCGCCCGGGCCGTTTCGACCGGCAGATCGTCGTGCCGAACCCGGATGTCACCGGCCGCGAAAAGATCCTCAAGGTCCACATGCGCAAGGTGCCGCTGGCGCCGGACGTCAATGTCCGCACGCTGGCACGCGGCACGCCCGGCTTTTCCGGCGCGGACCTGATGAACCTGGTCAACGAGGCGGCGCTGCTGGCGGCTCGCCGCGGCAAGCGGCTCGTCACGATGTCCGAGTTCGAGGATGCCAAGGACAAGGTCATGATGGGTGCGGAGCGCCGCACGCTGGTCATGACCGAGGAAGAAAAGAAGCTCACCGCCTATCATGAGGCAGGTCACGCGCTGGTGGCGCTGCACATGCCGGCTTCCGATCCGATTCACAAGGCGACGATCATTCCGCGCGGCCGCGCGCTGGGTATGGTCATGCGTCTGCCGGAGAAGGATCAGGTCTCGCTGACCCGTGCCAAGTGCAAGGCCGACCTTGCGGTGGCGATGGGCGGCCGCGTCGCCGAGGAGATGATCTTCGGCTACGAGAAGGTGACTTCGGGCGCCTCGGGCGACATCCAGATGGCGACGCGCCTCGCACGCGCCATGGCGACCCAGTTCGGCATGTCCGACAAGCTCGGCCCGCTGCTCTATGGCGAGAATCAGGAGGAGGTCTTCCTTGGCCACTCCGTCGCCAAGAGCCAGCACGTGTCGGAGGACACGCAGCGGATCGTCGATGCGGAGATCAAGTCCTTCGTCAACACCGGCTACGAGACCGCCCAGCGCGTCCTGTCGGAGCACGAGGATCAGCTCCACATCATCGCCAACGGGCTGCTGGAGTACGAGACCCTGTCGGGCGACGAGATCCGCGACCTGCTCGACGGCAAGCCGCCGGTGCGCGAGACGGATGACGACCAGCCGACGGCCCGCGCTTCGGCAGTGCCGAAGACCGGCGCCAAGCGCCGGGGCGAGGGCGATGCCCCGACCGGCGGCATGGAGCCTCAGCCGCAGGGCTGACCGCATCCTCAAAAGGTCAAGCGAACGGCCCGGCAGGCGACTGCCGGGCCGTTTTCGTGCCGGGCGGCGGGGCCCGGCCTGTAACGAACGAAAACAAATTTTGAACTCCTTTGTGGCAGCTTGGTGCTACATGGAGGGGCCGTCGGCGAGGCAGGAGTGTCTGCCGGCGGGCGACAAGCGGGACCGGCGGAAAGGCCGGGCGCAACTGGCGCGGCGGACACCGGTTCGCGGGGCGGTTGCACGGCTGCCGGTCGGCACGCCTCCTGCCGCAGAAGACAGGGTCGACATGACGCGCAAGTATTTCGGAACCGACGGCATTCGCGGCACGGCCAACCGTGCGCCGATGACGCCCGACATCGCACTCAAGGTCGGCATGGCCGCCGGCCTGTCCTTCCGCAATGGCGTTCATCGCCACAGGGTGGTGATCGGCAAGGACACGCGTCTGTCCGGCTACATGATCGAGAACGCGCTGGTCGCGGGCTTCACCGCCGTCGGGCTCGACGTGCTGCTGCTCGGGCCGATGCCGACGCCGGCGGTGGCTATGCTGACACGCTCGGTGCGCGCCGATCTCGGCGTCATGATCTCCGCCTCGCACAATCCTTATCACGACAACGGCATCAAGTTCTTCGGCCCCGACGGCTACAAGCTGTCGGACGAGGTGGAGAGCGAGATCGAACGGCTGATCGAACAGGATCTGTCGCGCCAGCTCGCCTCTCCTTCGGAGCTCGGCCGGGCCAAGCGCATCGACGGCATGCGCGACCGGTATGTGGAATTCGCCAAGCGTACCCTGCCGCGCGAGATGAGCCTTGCGGGCCTGAGGATCGTCGTCGACTGCGCCAATGGCGCCGCTTACAAGGTCGCCCCCGAGGTCCTGTGGGAGCTCGGTGCGGAGGTGATCGCCATCGGCGTCGATCCGGACGGCTACAACATCAACCTGAAATGCGGCTCCACCGACACCGATGCGCTGTGCCGCAAGGTGCACGAGGTGAGGGCGGATATCGGCATCGCGCTGGATGGCGATGCGGACCGGGTGATCATCGTCGACGAGAACGGCAAGGTGGTCGACGGCGACCAGCTGATGGCCGTCGTCGCCCAGTCCTGGCTCGAGGACGGCCGCCTGGCTGCTTCCGGCATCGTTGCGACTGTGATGTCCAACCTCGGGCTGGAGCGCTATCTCGGCGGTCTCGGCCTGACGCTCGCGCGCACCAAGGTCGGCGACCGCTATGTGGTCGAGCACATGCGCCAGCACGGCTACAATGTGGGCGGCGAACAGTCCGGCCACATCGTCCTGTCCGACTTCGCCACCACCGGCGACGGCCTCGTCGCGGCGCTGCAGGTGCTGGCCTGTGTGTCCAAGCTCGGCCGGCCGGTGTCGGAGGTCTGCCGCCGGTTCGATCCGGTGCCGCAGATCCTGCGCAACGTGCGCTATTCCGGGGCAACGCCGCTCGATGATCCCAGCGTCCAGGCCGCGATCGAGGATGGCCGCAAGACGCTCGGCAACAGCGGGCGCCTGCTGATCCGCGCTTCGGGAACCGAACCGCTGATCCGCGTCATGGGCGAGGCGGACAACGAGGATGTGCTGACCGGTGTCGTCGACCGGATCGCCGAGGCCGTGGCTCGCGCCGCCGCCTGAGCAGCTTGCCCCCAGTTTTTCAGTGACGAGGCCGCTTCCCGAATGGGGGGCGGCCTTCTTCATATGGTTAATGATTTGCAAAGACCGGGGGAGAACTATTGCCGATCGCAATGGGTATTCGCGATTGTTTACTCTTCGTTAAGGTAAAAAAAGACGGTTAAATTTTACGGTTAAGCCAGCCTTAAGCATTTTATACAAATCTAGCCTCGTGTTTCACGTGCGCGGCCGGCAAAGGATGACTGTTCGGACGCACCCTACGAGGACCGAGACATGAGCAGCCATATCAAGAAAATGTGCCTGGCTGGCGTCGCGATAATCGTCTCGTCAGCCGTCCATGCAGCGGATATGCCGATCCCGGTGATCGAACATGTTCCCGAAGTGCCGGTTGTTACGGGCGGTTGGTATCTGCGTGGCGACATCGGCTACAAGATCTACCAGACCCCGAGCGTTGCCTACGGGCCGTCCAACTTCGCCAATGAGAAGATGGACCGAACCGGCATGGTCGGCGTCGGCGTCGGTTACAAGTTCAGCGACTATCTGCGCGCGGATGTGACGGTGGACTATGAGTTCCCGGCCAAGGTCACCGGCTATGCGCCGTGCCCTGCACCGTGCGGCGGCCCCGGCGTCGGCGGCTTCTCCACGGAGACGGCCGACATCGACGTGCTGACCTTCATGGTCAACGGTTATATCGACCTGGGCACCTGGGCGGGCTTCACCCCGTATGTCGGCGCCGGTGTCGGTACTTCCTACGTCACCTCCAAGGACGTGAAGTTCGTCAACCCGAACGGCACCTCCGGCTCCTATCCGGGCGACAGCAGCTGGAACTTCTCCTGGGCCCTGATGGCCGGTGGTTCCTACGAGCTGAGCCAGAACTGGGCCATCGATGCGGGTTATCGCTACCTGAACATCGGCAACGCCTACAGCAAGAGCTTCAGCACGGGCGGCGCCAACCCGTCCTACAAGATCCGCTACGAGGATCTGGCTGCGCACGAGTTCCGCGTCGGCATGCGCTACACGTTCAACTCGGGCCCGGCCTTCCTGCCGGAGCCGATCATGGCGAAGTACTAAGCCGATCTTCCTGCGCGGCGTCGTGCCGCACGGGCTGTCGTCGAGTTTCGAGGGACCGGGCGATTACGCTCGGTCCCTTTTGTTTGTCCGTCCCGTTGCGGGCACGAGCGGACCGTCTCCGTTGTTTTGACCGCTTGCGGGCGGGCCGCCCTTCGGATATCTCCGTCAGTGGGCCACTCCTCCCCAACGAGGAGCACCTATCTGAAAGGGTAGTCAGATGACGCAGCATGCAGAACCGGCCGTTCGGCCGGAAAATCCCCAATTCTCCTCTGGTCCTTGTGCGAAGCGCCCCGGCTGGTCGGCTGCGGCGCTTGCCGACGCTCCTCTGGGCCGCTCCCATCGCGCCAAGCCGGGCAAGGCCAAGCTTGCCGAGGCGATCGAGCTCACCCGTGAGGTCCTCCAGGTCCCGGCGGACTACCGGATCGGCATCGTGCCGGCTTCCGACACCGGTGCGGTCGAGATGGCCATGTGGTCGTTGCTCGGCCCCCGCGGCGTCGACCTGCTGGCCTGGGAAAGCTTCGGATCCGGCTGGGTGAGCGATGCGATCAAGCAGCTTCGCCTTGCCGACACGCGGGTCCTCGAGGCGCCCTATGGCGCGCTGCCCGATCTGTCGAAGGTCGACTTCTCGCGCGATGTGGTCTTCACCTGGAACGGCACCACCTCGGGTGTGCGCGTGCCGAATGCCGACTGGATTCCGGCCGACCGCGAAGGCCTGACCATCTGCGATGCGACCTCGTCCGCCTTCGCCCAGCCGATGGACTTCTCCAAGCTCGATGTCGTCACCTTCTCCTGGCAGAAGGCCCTTGGCGGCGAGGCCGCGCACGGCATGCTCATCCTGAGCCCGCGTGCCGTCGAGCGCCTGGAAAGCTACACCCCCGCCTGGCCGATGCCGAAGATCTTCCGCATGACCAAGGGCGGCAAGCTGATCGAGGGCATCTTCAAGGGCGAGACGATCAACACCCCGTCCATGCTCTGCGTCGAGGACTATATCGACGCGCTGAAGTGGGCGAAGGAGATCGGCGGCCTCAAGGCGCTGATCGCGCGTGCCGATGGCAATGCCAAAGCCATTGCCGACTGGGTGGAGCGTACCGACTGGGTGGACTTCCTGGCGAGCGACCCGGCGACCCGCTCCAACACCTCCGTCTGCCTGCGGATCGTCGATCCGCGCGTGACCGGGCTCGATGCCGATTTGCAGGCAGCCTTTGCCAAGGCGATGGCCGCTGCTCTCGACACGGCCGGCGTTGCCTATGACATCGGCTCCTATCGCGATGCTCCGTCCGGTTTTCGCATCTGGTGCGGTGCGACGGTCGAGCAGTCGGATGTCGAGGCGTTGCTGCCCTGGCTTGACTGGGCTTTCGAGCGCCAGCTGCAGGCGCCCGGCAAGGCCGCCTGAGCCTCTTTCCCACACGAGAGACAGACATGACCGGCTTCCCTCCCTTTGCGAGATCGCTCGCAAGGGGAGGCGAACCGGCAAGCCAGGGAAACTAGCCAATGGCCCCCAGGGTTCTGATTTCCGACAAGCTGTCCGAAGCCGCTGTCGAGATTTTCCGCTCGCGCGGCGTCGAGGTCGATTACCGCCCGGATCTGGGCAAGGACAAGGACGCGCTTCTCGCCGCCATCGGCGAGTATGACGGCCTTGCGATCCGCTCGGCCACCAAGGTGACGGCGAAGCTGCTCGAGGCTGCCGACCGGCTCAAGGTGGTCGGCCGTGCCGGCATCGGTGTCGACAATGTCGACATTCCGGCGGCCTCCGCCAAGGGCGTCATCGTGATGAACACGCCCTTCGGCAACTCCATCACCACGGCCGAGCACGCCATCGCGATGATGTTCGCCGTTGCCCGGCAGATTCCCGCCGCCGACACCTCCACCCAGGCCGGCAAGTGGGAAAAGTCGCGCTTCATGGGCGCGGAGCTCACGTCCAAGACCTTCGGCCTGATCGGTTGCGGCAATATCGGCTCTATCGTCGCCGACCGTGCCATCGGCCTGAAGATGCGGGTGGTGGCGTTCGATCCGTTCCTCTCCGACGAGCGGGCCATCGATCTCGGGGTCGAGAAGGTCGATCTCGACACGCTGCTGGCGCGGGCCGATGTGATCTCGCTGCACACGCCGCTGACCGACAAGACGCGCAACATCATCGATGCCGCGGCGATCGAGAATATGCGCCCGGGCGTCATCCTCATCAATTGCGCCCGCGGCGGACTGGTCGACGAAGTGGCGCTGCGCGCGGCGCTCGAGAGCGGCAAGGTCGGCGGGGCCGGCGTCGATGTGTTCGTCGACGAGCCCGCGACGGAAAACGTCCTCTTTGGCGCTCCGAACCTGGTTTGCACCCCGCATCTGGGCGCCTCAACCACCGAAGCGCAGGAAAATGTCGCCCTGCAGGTTGCCGAGCAGATGTCGGACTACCTGATGAAGGGCGCTGTCTCCAACGCGCTGAACATGCCCTCGATCACGGCCGAGGAAGCCCCCCGCCTGACGCCTTTCGTCAAGCTGGCGGAACTTCTGGGGTCGTTTGCCGGTCAGCTGACCGAGACGGGTCTCAGCAGCATTCGCCTCGAATACGAGGGCGATGTCGCGGAGATGAACATCAAGGCGCTGACGGCGGCCGCCCTTACCGGCGTGCTGCAGCCGCTGCTGCAGACCGTCAACATGGTCTCGGCTCCGGTGATGGCGCGCGAGCGCGGCATCCTGGTGGAGGAAGTGCGCCGCGCCCAGGCCGGCGCCTACGAGAACTACATCCGCCTGACCGTGAAGACCGAGCGTCAGGAACGCTCCGTCGCCGGCACCGTCTTCTCCGACAGCAAGCCGCGCATCATCCAGGTGAAGGGCATCAACATGGAGGCCGAGCTCGGCCCCCACATGCTCTACGTCACCAACGAGGACAAGCCCGGCTTCATCGGCCAGCTCGGCACGCTGCTCGGCGAGGCGGACGTGAACATCGCGACGTTCAATCTCGGCCGTACGGCACCGGGCGAGGATGCGATCTGCCTGGTCGAGGTGGATGGCGAGGTGCCCCAGGCGGTGCTGTCGAAGATCGTGGCGCTACCGCATGTGAAACAGGCGAAGCCGTTGAAGTTCTGAGCGGGCGGCGCCTTGCGGCGCCCGTTGCCACACGAAAGAAAGGGCCGGAGCGGCATCGCCGCTCCGGCCCTTTTCTCATTCGCCGATAAAGGATCATGCCGCTCGCGATTGCGCGCGGCGGCCGATCAGCCGGCGCGCCAGGCGTCGGTCGCCTGCTGCACCGCGCGGGTGCCGGGCGTGCCCTTTTCCAGCGTCAGGATGGCGCGCTTGCCGTTCTCGTACAGCATCGGGATGTCGATCCAGCCGCGCTCGCGCAGCAGGCTCAGGTTGCGCTCCTGCTCATCCGGCAGGTTGGACAGCGCGACCCAGAAATAGCCGTCGGCGACCTTCACCGAAGCGCCGATCAGCGCATCGCCGCGGGCTTCCTCGGTGGTCTTCATCACGAGACCGGGAACCTCGGCGACGCCCTGTCCGGAAAAGCCTTCCGGCAGTTCGAACTGCACTTCGAGCAGGTGGCTCGCCGGCAGCGTGCTGTCGCGGTTCGGCTTCAGCGTCAGATTGGCCGCGATGTTGCGCTCGGGAACTTCGACGCGCATCCGCAGCACCGTCTCGGCGCGGCCGTCGATGGTCTCTTCCGCCACGCTCCACACGGCGCGACCGGCGGAGGCCTGTCCGGCGCTGCCCCCCGTCTCGCCTTCCTCGTAGAGGATGGCACGCTGAGCCACCGGAGCATCGCTGCTGGCGGTCGGATCGGGCTGGGCCGGCGTCGCGGCGGCGGTCTGCGTGTCCTGCTGCGGCGTGGCATCGGCCGGCGTCTCGGCCGGGCCGTCCAGCGGCGTCTCGACGGCATCCGGCTCTTCGGTTGTGTCGGCAGTGTCGGTCTGGGCCGCAGGCTCCTGCGGCTCCACCGTGCGCACTCCGCCGCTGTCCTGGCCGGACGGAGCGGCCGGGGCCAGGGTGTCGGTCTGCGGGCCGTTGGGCGTGATGCGGGTCGTGGTGACCGCGCGTGCGTCGGGAGCCGGGCCGTCGAGCAGGCGCGCGGTATCCTTGCGCGAGGAGGGCGCCGCATCCGAACCGCTGTCGGCCGGGGTGTCGGTGGTGCTGGTCGGAGCGGCCGGCTGGCTCGTCGCGGTCTCGCTCTCGTCGCCGGAGAACAGGCCCATCAACGCGTCGCGCTGCGAATAGCCGACGGCGCCGACGCCAACGACCAGCATCAGGAGAGCAACGCCGCCAAGGATGGCGGGAAGGCGGGAGGGACGCATGTCGCCGCCATAGGGCAGCGGCCGGCCGGTATCGCGCGCAGACGAGGGCAGGCGATTGCCGCGGGCAGACGATCCGCGTCCGGTCTCGCCAAACCCGGCGTCGCCGGCGTCCATGGCCGGTTCGGCGCCAAGGGTCGGCTCGCGCTTTTGCGGCGCGGTGCGGGCGGGCTCGCCGTCCAGCGCGCCACGGGCGGAACGCCCTGCCTGATCGGCGGCATCGCCCAGCTTGCGGGCTTCGGCGATGGCGCTTTTCAGCGTGTCGCGCGGCGGCTCGGTGGCTGCCGGGGTGCGTGCGGCGGGCGTAGAGGAAGGTGTCGGCGCCGGCCGAGCGGCAGCCGGTGCCGCCGGGCTTGCAGCTTGTGCGGGAGTTTCCGGCGCGGCCGGCCTGGCGGCGGGTTGCGGCGGCTTGGGAGCTGCTGCCGGCTGCGGTGCGGCCGGACGAGGCGTTGCGACAGGCTGCTGCGCGGCGGAGAACCCGAGGGTTTCGCGCGCGGCTTCCGCCTCCACCTTGCGGATGGATTCCTCCAGCCGCAGCTGTTCTGCGGTGATTTCCGAAGGCGACAGCGGCGGATCATAGGCCTTGAGCTGGGCGACGATGGCCTTGCGCGCACGCTGGTAGATCTCGCGCCGGGCTGCTCCGGTGTTCTCTGGAAGCGCTGCGACGGTTTTTTTCAAAACCGGGTAGTAATCTGCCATATCGCCACTCGTGATCGCCGCACACAGGACCGCGCCAGGGCGCGGTCCACGGTTTAAGGCTTAATCCTGAAACGGATTCTGGACAAGGATTGTGTCATCCCGCTCCGGCGAGGTCGAGAGCAGGGCGACCGGAGCGCCGATCAACTCCTCGACATGGCGGACATACTTGACCGCCTGCGCCGGCAGGTCGGCCCAGCTGCGGGCGCCTTCCGTCGATTCCTTCCAGCCCGGAAGGGTTTCGTAGATCGGCTTGACGCGGGCCTGCGCGCCCTGGGAGGCGGGCAGGTGGTCGATGCGCTGGCCGTCGAACTCGTAGGCGACGCAGATCTTGATCTCGTCGAGGCCGTCGAGCACGTCCAGCTTGGTCAGCGCGATGCCGGTGATGCCGTTGATGCTGCAGCTCTGGCGCACCAGAACGGCATCGAACCAGCCGCAGCGGCGCTTGCGCCCGGTCACCGTGCCGAACTCATGGCCGCGGGTGCCCAGGAACTCGCCCACCTCGTTGTCCTGCTCGGTCGGGAAGGGGCCTTCGCCGACGCGGGTCGTGTAGGCCTTGGTGATGCCGAGCACGTAGCCGATGGAGCTCGGGCCGAGGCCGCTGCCGGCCGCCGCCTGCCCCGAGACCGTGTTGGAGGAGGTCACGAAGGGGTAGGTGCCGTGGTCGATGTCGAGAAGCGTTCCCTGCGCGCCCTCGAAGAGGATGCGCTTGCCGTCGCGGCGGCAATTGTCGAGCAGCGACCAGACGGTCTGCATGTAGGGCAGCACCTGGCCGGCGACGCTTTCCAGCTCGCCGAAGATCGTCGCCGGATCCACTTCCGGCTCGCCGAGGCCGCGGCGCAGCGCGTTGTGGTGCGCCAGCAGCCGGTCGATCTTGGCCGGTAGGCTCTTCAGGTTTGCCAGATCCATGATGCGGATGGCACGGCGGCCGACCTTGTCCTCGTAGGCCGGGCCGATGCCGCGCTTGGTGGTGCCGATCTTGGTACCGGTGACGGCGTTTTCGCGCAGCGCGTCGAGCTCGCGGTGCAGCGACAGGATCAGCGTCGCGTTTCCGGCGATGGCCAGCGTTTCCGGCGACACCTGGATGCCCTGTTCGGCCAGCCGGCCGATCTCGGCCACCAGCGCATGCGGATCGATCACGACGCCATTGCCGATCACCGACAGCTTGCCGCGCACGACACCCGAGGGCAGCAGCGAGAGCTTGTAGCTGACACCGTCGATCACCAGAGTATGGCCGGCATTGTGCCCGCCCTGGAAGCGCACGACGACGTCTGCCTGCTCCGACAGCCAGTCGACAATCTTGCCCTTCCCTTCGTCACCCCATTGAGATCCGACGACGACGACATTGGCCATTCGAGACGTTCCTTCGATCAGGCAAACCGGCTGGCAGCGGCACCAGCGCACACGAAAAACCCCGGTTCAGCCGACCGGGGCAATGCGAGGCGGACTATAGCGGCGGTGATCCGCATTTACGAGCCCCTAGACCCGCTTTCCACGCCGGCGCGGCGGAAAAGTCACTCCCGGTCGGGCTTGTCCTGCCCCTTCTGACTGCTTGCCAGGCGAAAGATCGCCGGCGAGGTGCGCAGCAGCCAGACAAAGCGGCCCCGGCGACTCGCCGGAGCAGCGCCCCGGATGAAGAGCCGCAGGCCGACGAAGGCGACGAAGGCCAGATGCAGGCCGCCGGTATAGACGAAGAAGGCGGTCGGGCCGAACCGGTCCATCACCGCCGAGGCAATGAGCGGGCCGACCATGGCGCCGAGCGCGAAGAACATGGTGAGCCCGGCGGCCAGCTCGACATATTGCCCGGGGCCGGCATGGTCGTTCGCATGGGCGGCCGAGAGCGAATAGAGCGGCAGCGCGAAGCCGCCGAACAGGAAGGCGCCGAGGAAGATCGCCGCTTCCATGGTGACGCCCGACAGGAACAGGCAGGAGAGCCCGGCGCCCAGCGTTGCCATGATCAGCACATAACGCCGGTCGATGCGGTCGGAGGCCCAACCGAGAGGGAACTGGAAGATGGCGCCGGCGATCACCCACAGGCTGATCAGGAGCGCCAGCCCGTCGGCATCGAGACCGACACCTTCCGCATAGACCGGCCCGACCGTCCGGAAGGCGCCGTTGGTCAGGCCGATGGTCAGGCAGCCGACGGCGGCGACGGGAGAAATGACCCAGATGGACAGGTAGTTGATGCGCGTCGTGTCGGAGACCGGCGGATTGCCCTCGCGGGCGAGCGAGACCGGGATCAGCGCGGCACAGAAGACGAGGCCGATGACCACCAGGATCTCGAAGCCGCCGGCGCCGAAAGCGGGCAGCAGGAACTGGCCGCCGGTGACGGCGCCAAGGTCGACGATCCGGTAGATGCTGAGAATGCGCCCGCGCTCGGCATTGGACGACAGCGCGTTGAGCCAGCTTTCCAGCACCATGGCCGTGCCGCAAAAGGCGATGCCGCTGACGAAGCGCAGGCCCGCCCAGTACAGGCCCGGCGCGGTGAGCAGCAACAGCAGCACGGCGATGGCGCTCAGCGCCGCAAGGGCGGAGAACACCCGGATATGCCCGACCCGCTGGATCAGGATCGGCGTGACCAGGACCCCGAGAATGAAGCCGGCATAATAGGCGGAGCCGAACAGGCCGATGGTCGTGTCGGACAGGCCGTTCAGCCGGCCGCGCACCGCGATCACGGTCATCGCGACGCCGTTGGCACCGAGCAGCAGGCCGGCGGCAACGAGCAGCGGCACGAGACGGTAGAGCAGCGGGCGTGAGGCGAGGGAGGTCAGGGTGTCGGGCATTCGGGCCAGCATTCCTGGCAGCGGCGGGAAAAATGATCCTGACCCCGCTTGCCGCCCGCTACAAGCCCTTGTTTCGACTTTTCAACCTTGGATGGCGGGCGGCGTCTCAAATCGGGTGGGCGCGCGGTAGCACGCGCGTTAGGCATGGACGGCATGTGCGCGCGTAGGGGGAAGACGATGTCCTGGAAGAACTGGCTGCTGCTTGTCGCGCTCGCGCTTGTTTGGGGCGCGACCTTTCCCTTCGGCAAGATTGCGCTCGTGGAGATTCCGCCCTTCGTTCTTGCCTTCCTGCGGGTGCTGCTGGCCGCGCTCGTCCTGCATGGGCTGCTGGCGATGCGCGGACTTGTGTTTCCGCGCGATCCTTCCACGCTCGCTGCCTTCCTGGTGATGGGGCTGCTCAACAATGCGATCCCCTTCTCGCTGATCCTGTGGGGCCAGACGGGCATTTCGGCGAGCCTTGCCTCGATCCTGAATGCGACGACGCCGATCTTCACGGTGCTGGTTGCCTCCGTGCTCTTTCGCCAGGAGGTCCTGCGGGCGCACCGCGTCGCCGGCATTGCGGTGGGCTTCGCCGGCGTGGCGCTCCTGCTGCTTCCCGGGTTGGAGGCGGGGGCGCTGGCGGGTCTTTCGGGCGAACCGGTCTGGGCTCAGGCCCTGTGTCTGGGCGCCGCGCTGTCCTATGCCTTTGCTGCCGCATTCGCCCGCCGCTTTCGCGGTGTCCCGGTCATGGTCGCTGCGACGGGACAGCTGACCGGATCCAGCCTGTTGCTGCTGCCGCTTGCCGTCTGGCAGGCAAGCTCCATGCCGGGCGGCTGGACCCCGGCCATGGCGGGGCCAGCGGCATGGGCTTCGGTCGTGGCCCTCGGCACGGCCTGCACTGCGCTCGCCTATCTCATCTACTTCCGCCTGCTGGCCGACGCCGGAGCCACCAATGCCTCGCTGGTCACGCTGCTGATCCCGGTCTCGGCGGTGCTGATGTCCGCGAGCCTGCTGGGCGAGGCCCTGTCCGTGTTGCAGATGGCTGGAATGGGGGTGCTGATTTTCGGGCTGCTGCTGCTCGATGGGCGCGTGCTGACGCTTTTTGCCCGGTCGCGCCGCCCGGTCGGAGGCGGGCTTTCCTAAGCCGGCGTGCGCTGGGGCATCACCTCGATGCGTTCGGCGAAACGGTCGTAGACGTCGGACAGCCGTTCAGGGGCCTTCTCGCGGCAGGCGGCAAGGCCTGTGCGGGCCGCCTCCAGGTCGCCGGCGTCGATTGACGCGACCATCGCCGCGTGGGTTTCCGACAGTACCTTGAATTCTTCTCCGGCGGCATAGTCGGGGTCGCCGACCAGGGCGAACAGGCGGATCGGCACGCTCTTGCCCTTCAGCGGGATCGCGCCGGCCTCCAGGAAGGCAAACCCCTCGGCCGCGCGGGCCGTGTCCTCGGAGACGACGCAATCGGCGCCGACTGCCTTGCAGCTGGACTCGATCCGCGCCGCGACATTCACCGCATCGCCGATCACCGAATAATTGAAGCGGCGGTCGGAGCCCATGTTGCCGACGCAGGCCTCTCCGGTGTTGAGCCCGACGCCGATCCGCACCGTCTGGGTCGGCAGGCCGCGCTCGCGGAAGCGGAAGGCATCCTCGGCATTCAGCCGGTCCACGATCCGCACCATCTCCAGCGCCGTCCGGCAGGCCTTGGCCGCATGGTCGTCCACGTCCATCGGCGCGTTCCAGAAGGCCATGATGCTGTCGCCGATATACTTGTCGATGGTGCCGCTGCGCGCCTGGATCTCGTCGGAGAGCGGCGACAGCAGCGCGTTGAGGAAGGCGACGAGATCCGTCGGCGTCAGCTGCTCGGAGATCGGGGTGAAGCCGCGCACATCCATGAACATGATGGTCATGTCGCGCATCTCGCCGCCGAGCCGCAGCGCGTCGGGCGCCGTCTCCAGCCGCTTGACCATTTCCGGTGCCAGATACTGGCCGAAGGCGGCCCGCACGAAGCGCTTCTCGCGCTCGGTGAGGAAATATAGCAGCGCGGTCGCCGCCGCGTAGACGACAAAGAGGTTCACGGCGGTCGGATAAAGCGGATCGAGCAGCAGCCCTTGCGTGCGGAACAGGTGGATGGCGCCGGCATAGAGCGAGAAGGCGATCACGCCGCCGACCACCGCCGCCCAGATCGAGCCGAAGGCGATAATCAGCGCGATGACGATCAGGCCGAGCAGGAAGGTGGCGATGATCTCGGCGCCGTCCGCCCAGTCCGGCCGGCTGAGGAAGGTCCCGGCGAGGATCTGCTCGGCGGCCTGCGCGTGGACCGAGACGCCCGGCACGAGATCGCCGAGCGGCGTGGCCCGGATATCGTAGAGCCCGACCGAGGACGTGCCGATGAAGACGATCTGCCCCTCGATCTGCGGCGCAAGGCTCGCGCGCGTCTCGGGATCCAGCACGTCGGCGGCCGAGACGTAGCGGTCCGGCCGATCCTCGTTGAAATACACCCACAGCTCGCCCTGTGCGGTGGTGGGGAAGGGCAGGGCGCCGACCTTGATGTCTGTTACGGCCGCAGCGCCGGCCCCCAGTTCACCGCTCGCATCGGCGGAGCGGATGATGAAGGTGCCCGCGCCTTGGGCGACTCTGAGGGCTTCCATTACCAGGCTGGGGAAGAGGCCCGTGCCGTCGGTGAAGACCATCGGCACGCGGCGCACGATGCCGATCGTGTCGCGGCTGGAAAGACTGACGCCGCCGCTGCCGGTGGCGGCCTCCTCCAGCACCGGCAGGCTGACCAGCGCGGAGGCGAAGGAGGGAATGCTGCCGGTCGGATCGCTGCCGGCATGGGCAAAGCCGGCCTTGGCCGCCGGCTTGCCGCCATTGGCGTTGGGCAGCGTCGCGAAACCGAGCACGACGGGGGCCTCGGCAATCGCCTCGGCGAAGACCTTGTCCGTGTCGGGCAGGCGCTCGGCCAGCCCTTCCAGCGCCGCATCGTTACCGATCTTCAGGTCCGGGACATAGCGATGCGGCGAGAGGCGGTCGGGTTCGGCGAAGATCACGTCGTAGGCGATGGCGGCAGCGCCGAGCTCCGTGAGCGCGCGGGTCAGCTCGGCCAGCGTGTCACGGCGCCAGGGCCACTGGCCGTGAACGGCCAGCGAGCGTTCGTCGATGTCGACGATGCGGACGGGGAACTCGCCCTGCGGACGGGGCCAGAAGCGCTGATATCCGTCGAACCCCATCAGGCGGATGGCGGAAACGAAGGAGGGGTCGTAGGCCCGCAGCGCGGTGACGACGAACAGGAACAGGCATCCGATCGCAGCCACGAGCAGGTGCTTGCGTTGCGTGATGCGCATGTGCTTGTCCGCCTCCCCCTGACGCGGTCCGTTGCGTCGCGGGAAGGTTAGAGCATCGGGCCTGAAAGGGGAATCCGCATTGCGGGAGGCTCGCGTCCCGCGCGATGGGCGCGGGACTGCGATCTGGCGGGCGAGACGGGCCGGGTGCCCGTCAGGCCTGGCCGGCGATCTGGGCCTGCGGCTGTTCCAGCTCGCGGGCGCCGCGGCGCACCGCCTTCTGCACCTTCTCGAAGGCGCGAACCTCGATCTGGCGCACGCGCTCGCGGCTGACGCCGAACTCGGTCGACAGGTCCTCGAGCGTGATCGGATCCTCGGACAGGCGGCGGGCCTCGAAGATCCGCCGTTCGCGGTCGTTGAGGACTTCCATCGCATCGCCGAGCAGCTTACGCCGCTGATCCAACTCTTCCTGCTGGGCGAAGATCGCCTCCTGGCTGTCGCTCTCGTCGACGAGCCAGTCCTGCCACTCGCCGCTGTCGGCCTCCGCGCGGATCGGCGCGTTGAGCGAGGCGTCGCCGGCGAGCCGGCGGTTCATCGAAACGACCTCCTCCTCGCTGACGCCGAGCTTGGTGGCGATCTCGGTGACATGCTCGGGACGCAGGTCGCCCTCGTCGAGCGCCTGGATGCGGCCCTTGAGCCGGCGCAGGTTGAAGAAGAGACGCTTCTGGTTGGCGGTGGTGCCCATCTTCACGAGCGACCAGGACCGCAGGATGTATTCCTGGATCGCGGCCTTGATCCACCACATCGCATAGGTGGCGAGACGGAAGCCCTTGTCGGGCTCGAAACGCTTCACCGCCTGCATAAGACCGACATTGCCTTCCGACACGACCTCGGAAATCGGCAGGCCGTAGCCGCGATATCCCATGGCGATCTTGGCAACGAGGCGCAGATGCGAAGTTACCAGCCGCTCGGCGGCGGCCGGGTCGCCATGCTCCTTGTAGCGCTTGGCGAGCATGTATTCTTCCTGCGGTTCCAGCATGGGAAACCGCCGGATTTCGTCCAGATATCGGCTGAGACCGCCTTCGCCGGAACTCAGCGCCGGAATGTTCTGGGCCATGAATGCACCCTTTCTCCCAACGATCCCTCCGGGGTCGCGTCGGCCCGGGCCGGATGCGCAACCGCCATCGCAGGGCATTCTGTTTCGGCGCCCGAATGGCACGCCGGACTTCCCAATATAGGGTTCATTTCGGCAATATCAGGACATAATTTTGCAAATTATGCCGGCGAAAGCGTCCGGATTGCCTTGAGCAGGGTGTCCATGTCTTCGGGAAGGGGGCTTTCGAAGCGTAGCGTCTCGCCGGTCGCCGGATGGGCGAAGGCGAGCAGGCCTGCATGCAGGGCCTGGCGCGGGAAGGCGTCCACCACCTCGCGGACCTCCTCGGGCAGGCGCGCGGACTTGGTGCGGAAATGCGCGCCGTAGTCGGCATCGCCGACCAGCGGGTGGCCGATATGGGCCATGTGCACGCGGATCTGGTGGGTGCGCCCGGTTTCCAGGCGGCAGGCCATCAGGGCAGCGATCGGGGGGGCGTCCTTCGCGCCGAAGCGCTCGCGCACCTGCCAGTGCGTGATGGCGTGGCGGCCGCCGGATTTCGTCACCGCGATCTTCTGCCGGTTGGCGGAGGAGCGGGCAAGATCCGCATCGACAGTGCCGCGCAGCTGCATGGGCGCGCCCCAGACCAGCGCGACATATTCGCGCTCCAGCGGCCCGGTGCGGCCGTGGTCGGCGAACTGTGCGGCGAGCCCCTGATGCGCAAGGTCGGTCTTGGCAACGACCAGCAGGCCGCTGGTGTCCTTGTCGAGCCGGTGGACGATGCCGGGGCGCTTGACGCCGCCGATGCCCGACAGGCTGTCGCCGCAATGGTGCAGCAGCGCGTTGACGAGCGTACCGCTCCAGTTTCCGGGACCGGGGTGGACGACGAGGCCGGCCGGCTTGTCGATCACGACAAGGTGTTCGTCCTCGTAGACGATCGTCAGCGGAATATCCTCGGGAGTCGGCTCGGCCTCTTCCGGCTCGGGCAGCTCCAGCGCCAGTTCCTCGCCCGAATTGACCCGGTATTTGGGCTCCATTATGGTCCGCCCGCCGACGCGCGCCCGTCCCTGACGGATCAGGGACTGGATGCGGCTGCGGCTGATTTCCGGCAGGTGGCGGGCAAGGCAGGCGTCGAGGCGGCTGCCGGCATCCTCATCGGAAACGGCAAGGGCTGCGATCGCGACGCCATCGGCATCGCCTTCCTCTTCAATGGACATAGACATGACACATCCGGCAATGGACGACGAAGACCGCGACGCGGAAGCCCCGCTGGATCCGGCGATGGAACGGGTTCAGAAGAAGCTGAAGCGGCTGCTCGCCGTCTCTAGCCTCGTCATGGTGCTCGGCTTCATGGCCGTTCTCGCGGCCATCATCTACAAGCTGTCCGAAAGCGGCAAGCGGGCGGACGGAAGCGATATAGCCGCAACGGTGGCCATCGGCAAGGACGGGCGGGTGGAAAGCATGGTCCTGTCGGGCGATCGGCTGATCCTGCTGGTGCGCGACGGCACCGCCAGCAAGCTTCTGCATCTGGAAGCGGCGACCGGCCGGCTCATCGGCGAGACCACGTTCGTCGCGCAATAACGGCAGCACTGCCCGGCCTCGCGGCGGCTCTCCGGGAGAGCGCCGCCGCGGGCGAGGGCGCCTTCGGACAGGCGAGCGGGCAAAATGCGCCTCTTTTTTCACTGTCCACAGGCTTTGCGAAAAATGGGGCTTGCATTCGGCGCGCGAGCGTTCTATCCACGCCTCCTGTTCGCCACTGACCGGCCCGACGCCCCCATCGTCTAGCGGTCTAGGACGCCGCCCTCTCACGGCGGAAACAGGGGTTCGAGTCCCCTTGGGGGTGCCAATCTTCCGGCAGTCGCTTGAAAGACAAGCGACTTGCCTCCGGTGCTGCGAAACCATCCAAAAATCGCGACGACCTGTCACCCTCACGGGCTGATCCATTGCGTCCGCGGTCCAGCATTCGCCCGGTCATCCGGCCCGGTGAGCTATTGCTCCGCCCGGGCTGTCGCGTGCTGTCCTGTGTCCGGCGCATTGCCCCAATGCAAAACGCCGGCGCGTTGGCGCCGGCGTCTCGTGTTCGTGCGGTTTGCCGCGTGTCAGCCCGCCACCTGGAAGCGCGAGCGGGATGCAAGTCCCTGCGTGCCGGTGGCAGCCGTCGGCTGGTAGAGGCCCCGCAAGTCCGGAACCGGCCGGAAGGCGTCGGTGAGGCCGACGACGGTCTCGGCCGCGCCCAGCACCAGGTAACCGTCGGCAGGCATCTGCTTGGAGATGCGCTGGAGCACGTCCACCTTGGTCGGCTGGTCGAAATAGATCAGCACGTTCCGGCAGTAGACGATGTCGAAGGAGCCCAGCGTGGAGAAGCTCTCCAGCAGGTTGAGCTTTCGCCACTGCACCATGGAGCGCAGCTCCGGGTTGACCTGCCACAGGTCGCCCTTCTGGGTGAAGTACTTCAGCAGCATCTGGATCGGCAGGCCGCGCTGGACCTCGAACTGGCTGTAGATGCCGTTCTTCGCCTTCTCCAGAACTTCGGTCGACAGGTCTGTGCCGATGATCTCGACACGGAAGCCGGCGAGCTTCTGTGCTGCTTCCTTCAGGCAGATGGCAAGCGAGTAGGGCTCCTGGCCGGTGGAGGCGGCCGCGCACCAGATGCGGATGGTCCGGCGGTCGGCACGGGCCTTCAGCATGGCGGGCAGCATCACTTCCCGGAAGTGCTGGAACGGCATGCCATCGCGGAAGAAGAAGGACTCGTTGGTGGTCATGGCCTCGACCACCTCGGTGCACAACTGCGCGCCGGTCGGCTTCTGCATCGCCTGGACGAGCTCCGACAGGCCGGCGAGGTTGTGACGCCTTGCAACCGGCAGCAGCCGGCTTTCGACCAGGTACTGCTTCTCGTTGGTCAGGACCAGTCCGGACTTGGCCTTCAGGAACTGCTTGAGATACTCAAACTGTGACGCAATCACCTGGGGCCTCCACTCAACAATCCGGAGATCTTGGGGCCGATACGGGTGATCGGCAGGATCTCGCAACACATGCCCGTCTGCGCTGCCGCACCGGGCATGCCCCATACCACGCTGGTCGCCTCGTCCTGCGCGATGACGCTGCCGCCGCCGGCGGCGATGGTGCGCACGCCGGCTGCACCGTCATGCCCCATGCCGGTCAGCACCACTGCCAGGGTGGCGGAGCCGTAGATCTTGGCGACGCTGTCGAACAGCGGATCGACTGCGGGCTTGCAGAAATTCACCGGCGGGCTGTCGTTCAGGCGTGCCACGACCTGGCCGCCGTCCTTGTCGATGACCATGTGCAGTCCGCCCGGCGCCACATAGATGTGACCGGGCTTCAGCACCTCGCCGTTTTCCGCTTCCTTGGCCGGGCGCAGCGCCGCCTTGGCGATATGCTCGGCCAGAATGGCGGTGAAGGTCGGCGGCATGTGCTGGGTCACGACCACCGGCACTTCGCGGATCGCGGTGCCGATGTCGGTGAACAGCTGCTGCAGCGCCTGGGGACCGCCGGTGGAGGAACCGATGGCAAGGATGCGCGGCCGGGCGCTGGAATAGGCGCGGGTGCGGATCGCGGGAGCTGCGGCGGGTGCCGCGGCGCCGGCGGCCAGACGCGTGTAACCGGCCGGTGCCGAGCCGGCCGGGGCCTGCGATGCGGTGCGGCCGGCTGCGGTCTGGGCGCGCATCATGCGTCCGCCTGCGGAACTGCTTCCGCGGCGGCGCTGACCCAGAGCCTTCACCTTGTCGATGAGCTCGCGGCGGAAATCGATCGAGGTCGTGACCTCGCTGGTCGATTCCGGCTTGGGGACGTAATCCTGCGCTCCGAGCGAGAGGGCGCGCAGGCTGACTTCGGCATTGCGGCGGGTCAGCGTCGAGGCCATGACGACGACGAGATCGCGCTTCTTGCGCAGCATCAGGGGAAGGGCGGTCAGGCCGTCCATCTCCGGCATCTCGATGTCCAGAACCACGACATCGGGGTTGGAACGTTCGATGTCGTCGACCGCGAGCTTGCCGTTGCGATGGGAGGCGACGAGCTCCAGAGCCGGGTCTGCCTCGACCCAGCGGCTGAGCAGGCCGCGGATGACGACGGAGTCGTCAACAACCATGACGCGGATGCAATCCGCCCTGGCGCCGTCCCGGGGGGCCGGCGCTGAAGAACTGGCGTTCATGTGGTACAGCCCTGCAGAGGGGTTAGAGCAGCCCGGCCTCTTGGAACTTCGCTTCCACGATGTCCTTGTCGAACGGCTTCATGATGTACTCGTTGGCGCCCGCGCGCATGGCGCGGGTGATATGGGCCACGTCATTCTCTGTGGTGCAGAAGACCACGATGGGCTTCTCGCCGCCATATTCCTTGCGCAGCGCCAGCAGGAACTCCAGACCGTCCATCTCGGGCATGTTCCAGTCCAGCAGGATCGCGTCGGGCATGCGCTCGCGGCAGGCCTGCAGGGCCTTGAGACCGTCCTCGGCCTCGGAGATCTCGAAGGAGAGGTCCTCGAGAATGCGGCGAGCGACCTTGCGGATGACGCTGGAGTCGTCGACGACCAGACAGTGCTTCATATCTTGTTCTCCCGAGTGCCGGGTTTCTCTTCGCCGGTTTGGTCGCGTCAGGCCGCCGCCATGGGCTCGAACATCGCTCCGAAGAGGCGGGTGACGTCGAGAATGATCATCAGCTTGCCGTCCAGCCGGTGCACGCCGCCGGAAATCTCCGCCCAGCGCTTGTCGAGGTTGGACGGGTTCGGCTCCATCGAGTCGTTCGACAGGCGCAGCACCTCGCCGACCTGGTCGATGACGAGGCCGTAGCTCTCGCCCTTGTGCTCGATGCCGACCGCCATGACCTGGGCATTCGCGTCCCTGGCCGGCAGGTGCAGGCGCTTGCGCATGTCGATCGCCGTGACGATGCGGCCGCGCAGGTTGAGCACGCCTGCCACTTCCGGAGCGGCCAGCGGCACGCGGGTCACGCTCTCCGGAACGAAGACGTCGTGCACCTGGCTGATCGGCAGCCCGAAGAGCTGGCCGCCGATGATGACGGTGACATACTGGATGGTATCGTCGATACCGGCCGCGAGATTGTCGTTGTGCCTCATGCCGCAATTCCCATTTCACCGGCGAACAGGTCCTTCAGCGAGGCGATCAGCCCCGGACGGTCGAACTTCGCCACATAGTCGTCGAAACCGGCCTGACGGCCGCGCTCGATGGAGGCCGGGGAGACCACGGCCGACAGTGCCAGAACCGGCATCTTGCGGAAGCGCGGATCGCGACGCAGGGCCTCGCAGAACTCGAAGCCGTTGATTTCCGGCATCTCGATGTCGCTGACGATCGCCTGGAACGTGTCGCCGTTCTCCAGCAGCTCGAAGGCCTGGCGCGCGCCGTTGACGGCGGTGACGTCATAGCCGGCCGCCTTGAGGACGGGCGTCAGCATGTTGCGGAAGAAGGCGCTGTCGTCGACCAGAAGGACCTTCTTGGTCAGCGCGGCGATGTCCATCTCCTTGCGCATGAACCAGTCCTCGAAGGCCTGCGGCAGGTAGTAGCCGAGGTCGATGATCTCGGTCGCCTTGTCCTTGATGACCGCCGATCCGAGGATGCCGGCCCGGTCGGAGCCGACCTCGATGTGCATGCGATCCTCGACGATGTCGACGATCTCGTCGACGACGAGGCCCATGGAGCGGCCGGCGTCGGAGAAGACCAGCATCGGCTGGGTGCCTTCGCCGCGGCGTGTCTGGGAGGCCTCGATGTAGACCAGCGGCATCAGCGAGCCGCGATACTGCACCAGGTCCCGGCCGTTGGAATGCTCGATCTTGGAGACCTCGAACTCCTCCAGGCGGGTGACCAGCGACAGCGGCACCGCCTTGGGCTCGGGCGAGCCGGCACGGAACAGCAGCATCGACACGGTCGACTGCCCGTCGAGGGCGGAGGTCATGGCGTCCTCGGCTTCCTTGCGCTCGTTCTCGGCGACGACGCTGGAGGCATGGCTTGCCATGGCCGAGGCGACGCCGTTCGGATCGATGATCATGATCACCGCGCCATCGCCCAGGATGGTGTTGCCGGAGAACATGGTCAGGTTGCGCAGCATGGAGGACATCGGCTTGACGACGATTTCCTCGGTGTGGAACACGCCGTCGACGACGACGCCGAAGGTCTGGCTGCCGACCTGCATCACCACGATGAAGCCGGTGTCGGACTCGATCTCCTGATCGCCGCCATTGGGACCGACGCCGAGCAGCTGCGACATGTGCACCAGCGGCAGCAGCTTGTTGCGCAGGCGCAGGACAGGCGTGTCTTTGATGCGCTCGATACGGTGCTCGGAGTTGGACTGAACGCGCACCAGCTCGACCACCGACAGCTGCGGGATGGCGAAGCGGTCGCCGCCGGCCTCGACGATGAGCGCCGAGACGATGGCGAGCGTCAGCGGGATCTTGATGATGAAGCTCGAACCGCGGCCCGGAACCGAGCGCAGATCGATGGTGCCGCCGATCAGCTCCACGTTGTTGCGCACCACGTCCATGCCGACGCCGCGGCCGGAGACGCTGGTGATGTTCTGCGCCGTGGAGAAGCCTGCGTGGAAGATGAACTTGTGGATCTGCTGATCCGTCATCTTGTCCAGCTCGGCCTCGGAGGCGAGCCCGCGCTCCAGCACCTTGGCCTTGACCCGGTCGACATCGATGCCGCGACCGTCGTCCTTGACCTCGATGATGATGTGGCCGCCTTCATGATAGGCGGACAGGGTGATCGTGCCCTTCTCCGGCTTGCCGGCAGTGCGGCGGTCGGACGGCATCTCCAGCCCGTGATCGGCGGAGTTGCGGATCATGTGGGTGAGCGGATCCTTGATCAGCTCGAGAACCTGACGGTCGAGCTCGGTCTCGGCGCCGATCATTTCCAGCTCGATCGGCTTGTCGAGTTCCTGGCTCAGATCGCGGACGATGCGCGGCAGCTTCTGCCAGGCATTGCCGATCGGCTGCATGCGCGTCTTCATGACGCCTTCCTGCAGCTCGGCAGTGACGTTCGACAGGCGCTGCAACGGCACCTTGAACTCGGAGTCCTCGTGGCGGCGGACGATCTCGAGCAACTGGTTGCGGGTCAGGACCAGCTCGGAGACCATCGTCATCAGATGTTCGAGCGTCTCGACCGCAACGCGAATGGACTGGCTCGAAACAGATGCCTTCTTCTCGCCCTTCTCGGCGGTCTCGCGCGGTGCCGAAGCTTCGTCGCGAGCGCGGTTGCGCGGGGCGAGCGGCGCCGGCGGGGCGGCTTCCGCCTCCATCTCGGCATCGGCCTCGATCTCGGTCAGGGGAGCGGAAACGGGGAGTTCGACCTCGACCTCGGCTTCGCGGAAGGCACGCTCCAGCTCGTCGAGGGAGACTTCGCCGGGACGCAGCGGGCGCTCCAGCACCTGCTCGACCAGCTCGCCGCGGGCCATGCCGTCGTCTTCGGCCTCGGCCGTGTCATCGGCTGCTGCATCGCCGCGGGTGTCGGCTTCCAGCGCCATGCGCTCCAGCTCGGAGATCAGGTCGTGGTCGCTGCCGGCGGGCTCGGTGCCGTTGGCGGCCTCCAGCTCGGCCAGGATTTCCTTGATCCGGTCGATGGAGGAAAGAATGAGGGAGACCGCGTCGGGCGTCACCTTGGCGCCGTCGCGGAACTTGCCCATCAGCGTTTCGCCGGCATGGGCAAGGGCTTCCAGCCGCGGCAGGCCAAGGAAGCCGCACGTACCCTTGATCGTGTGAACGAGCCGGAAAACGTTGTCGAGAATCTTCGCGTTGTTCGGTTCCTGTTCGAACTTGACGAGCTCGACGTCGACGACATCCAGGCTCTCGTTCGTTTCTGTGAGGAACTCGCTAAGCAGGTCGTCCATGGCCACACTCACCCGACTGGTTACTGGTACACGATCCGGACCCTGTATCCGGACCACCCATCCCTGCCAGAGACAATGCGGCTTAAACAGTTAAGATAGACTGAAACAGCCTGGGGTGCTTTTGACGCAGTTTAACCTATCGAGGCTGCAGTAATGCTGACTCCGTCGTCTTCCTTAACGACTTCTAAATCCATGCCCGACTCCCGAGCCAAAAGCACTGCATAGACCGGCTGGACGGTATGCGCGTCGATCCTCTCCGGCTCCTTGCCGGATGTCATCTCGAGGACAAGAGCAGGAACCTTGGTTGTCGATCCGGTTACTTTCAACCGGAAGGTAGGCGCCTGCGCATCGCCGTCCATGGTGACGGTGATCAGGCCGCCGCGCGGGACACATTGATTGGCCAGCAAGATCAGGTTGAGCAGCAGCTTGACCCGGTTCTTGGCCATCAGCAGACGGGGCACCTGCCAGTCCAGATCCGCCTTCTCGTTGGCCAGGAAGCCGGCCGCGACCGAATGGGCATCGCCGAGGTCGATCTCCGCGCCGGCCGATCCGGCAGCGCCGAAGGCAAGGCGCGCGAACTGCAGCTTCGCCGAGGCCTGACGCGCACTCTTGCGGATCAGGTCCATGGCGAATTCCTTCATGTCCTCGTTGTTCTCCTCGTCGAGAACCTCGAGGCCATTGGTAATTGCGCCAACGGGAGAAATGATGTCGTGGCAGACGCGGCTCGCCACCAGGGCGGCAAGATCGAGGGCGCTGAGTTCGTCGATGGCGGTCATGCGATGTCCTTGCGGATGTCCTGGCAGTGAGCGTGACGGTCTTGCCGGTGGCCGTGGCCGAAGCGGTGCTGGCACAAACCCGCCGCGCGGCACGATTCGGCCCTTGCGAAAGGGTTACACCGCCCTTCCCATGCTGCCAAGCCATCCGGCGATGGCGGAATTCAGCGGCTGCACCCTTGCGCCCGCGCCCGGCTCTCCGCCTCGGCGAGCAGGCTGGCCGGGTCGGAGAGGAAGAGGAAGCGGTTGATCTCCGAATGGAAGAGCAGCAGGCGACCTTCATGCAGCGCGAAGATCAGCGGGTTGCCGATGGTGACGAAGCCTTCCGCCAGAGCCAGCGGATCGCAGCCTTTCAGATGCGGGGCATAGATCTGCGGGTCCTTCTCGAAGGCGGCGCGGTTGCCCTCGTTGACGAACATCCACACGGTGTCGTCCCAGCGCAGCTCCTGGCGCCGGTCGCCCTCGCGCGGCATGCGGTCGATGAAATAGGCGACCGGGTCGCGGCCGCCGAGCGCATAGCCCGAAACCGGGTCGGTGGCGTAGTCGAGGCCATGCGCGGGACCTGCCAAAAGGGCGAGCGCCAGCACGGCCGGGAGGGCGCGCAAGTATCGGTGCGCCGTCCACCATAATCTTTTCCGATTTCGACTACACTCTGACATCGAATCAGTCCCGCGATCCCCGGACGATGACTGTGCCCGCAAGGCGGGCCCGGGGGCAACCGCGGAGGTTTCCGGCGCGGCCCGCGTCCGGCGCCGGTCGTGCCGGCCGCCCGCAAGGCTCGCGCCGTTCCCTTGCATGAGAGCGTTGAGGACGGACCATCATGACGCGACTTTCCCATCTTCGCACCCGTCGTTCCGCGGCTGCCTTCGCCGCAACGCTGGTTCTCGGCCTCGCCGCGCTGCTTTCCGCGGGCGTGCCGCAGGCGCGGGCGCAGCAGCCGGAGCAGTACAGCCAGGGCGAACTGGTCGATGCCGGCCACCGCTTCTTCGGCCAGCTGTCGGGCGGACTTGCCTCGGTGGTGGAGCGCGCGGTCTCGCAGTACGGCCAGCCGAACGGCTACATCCTCGGCGAGGAAGGGTCGGGCGCGCTGCTGGCCGGTGCTCGCTACGGCGAGGGGCAGCTCTACACGCGCAACGCCGGTAACCACAAGGTGTTCTGGCAGGGGCCGTCCTTCGGCTGGGACATCGGCGGCGACGGCGCCCGGGTGATGATGCTGGTCTACAATCTGCCGGACACCTCGGCGATCTACCGCCGCTATGTCGGCGTCAACGGCTCCGCCTATCTGATCGGCGGCTTCGGCATGACGGTGCTGTCCAACCACGACATCTACGTGGTTCCGGTGCGGGCCGGCGTCGGTGCGCGTCTCGGCGTCAATGTCGGCTACCTGAAGTTTACCGACCAGCCGACCTGGAACCCTTTTTGACAGCTGACCTTGCGAGATGCTTGGCGCATGACCCTGCGTCTTGTATCAGAAGGCATGGTAAAACTTGCAGGCGTGCCGATGCGGCCGCCTGCGGCGGCCGGGCTCCAGGCGCGCATGCGGGCCTGCGAGGTTTCAGGGGCCAGACGGTGGTGAGCGGTCTTGATTGAAGCGGCAATGTATGTGGCCCTCGGCTTCTGCCTGGCCGGCCTGCTGTCGGTGGCGCTCATGCCGACCGTGTGGCGCCGTGCGGTGCGGCTCACCCGTGCCGCCGTCGAGGCGACGACACCTATGACCCATGCGGATGTGCGCGGCGAGATTGCCGGCCTGCGCGCCCGGCATGCGGTCGACTACCGGAAACTGGAGGCGGGGCTGGAGCGGCTGCAGCAGCAGGCGACGGAAAACCGCATCGCGCGGGACCGTGCCGAGGCGGTGGCGGACGACCTGCGCGCCGAGTTCCGCGCCAAGGATCAGGCGCTGGGCGATGCGATGGCGCGCGAGGAAGACCTGCGCCGCGAGATCCATGACGGCGGCGAGGCGCTGGCGCGGGCGAAGGCCCGTATCCGCGAGCTCGAGCGCAGCCTCAAGCGGTTGATGGCGGCGGCGGAGACAGCGACGGCCGGCAAGGCCGACGGCGAGGAGGCGGCTGCCGAGGGCGGGATGCCGACGCTGGTCGCCGTGCCCTCTGCCGTCGTTGTGCCTCAACCGGTTCCGCAGGCCGGCGATCCGACTGGCGATCAGGCTGGCGAGGATCCGATGGGCCGCGCCTCCGAGCTTGCCAAGGTGACCGCGCTGGAAGTCGAGATCGCCGCGCTCAAGCGCAGGCTGAAGCGCGCCGAGGAGCGTGCCGCCCAGTCGGGCGAGGCGGGCGATGCGGCTGCGGAGCCGGCATCGGGGGGAGCCCGGAGCGCCGGTCTCAGCCGTCAGGAGTTGCGGGCCAGAGACGATCGGCTTTTCGAGGCGGAGTCGCGCCTGATCGCCGCACAGGCGGAGATCACCCGCCTGTCGGTGCTGGCGGAGGGCGCCCAGGGCGACGAGACGCTGGCCGGGGAGACTGCGCGCCTGCGCACCGAGAACGAGCGCCTGCGGGCGGAACTGCGCGGCAACGACGATTTCCTTGCCCTTCGCTCCGAGCTTGCCGGTCTGGCCGCTTCCGTTGCCGCTTCTCTTGGAACCGACGAGGATCTGGCTCCGGTTCTGCAGGCCGTCGCCGATGCGGAGCAGGTGTCCGCCGCCGAGGGCGAGCGCGCCTCGGGCAGCGCGGTCACCCAGTCGCTTGCCGCGCGCATCCGTGCGGTGCGCGAGCGCAAGTCGCAGGCGGGGGACGGCGCGCCGACACCACCGGAGGCGCCCAAGCGGGCGACGCGCAGCAAGGCCAAGGCCGGCGGCTGATCACCCGATCCGACGCAGATACCCGGGCCGCCGCCCCGGCACTCAGCCGGCGGCGGCCTTCTTCTTTTCCAGACGGGCACGGATGCTTGCGACATCGGCCTTTGGCGTCGCCGCGAAAAGCGTGCGCGTGTACTCGTGCTGCGGGTTCTCGAAGACCTCATCGCGCGTGCCGTATTCGACCGCCTCGCCGAAATACATCACCATCACCTTGTCGGCGATGTAGCGCACCACCGACAGGTCGTGGCTGATGAAGACGTAGGTGAGGCCGAATTCGTCCTGCAGGTCGGCGAGCAGGTTGAGGATCTGCGCCTGCACCGAAAGGTCGAGCGCGGAGACCGGCTCGTCCAGCACCAGCAGGCGCGGGCGCAGCATGATCGCGCGTGCAATCGCCACGCGCTGGCGCTGGCCGCCGGAGAACATGTGCGGATAGCGCCCGTAATGTTCCGGCTTCAGCCCGACCTTCTCCAGCATGGCAAGAGCCGCATCGCGCCGTTCGGCCGCGCTCATGGAGGTGTTGAGCAGCAGGGGCTCTTCCAGCACGGCGCCGATCTTCTGGCGCGGATTGAGCGAGCCGTACGGGTTCTGGAAGACGATCTGCACCGCCTGGCGCATTTCGCGGGTGACGCCGTGGCGGGCGATGTCGATCGCCTTGCCGTCGATCTCGATGGAGCCGGAGGTCGGCTGGTCGATCATCGTCAGCATGCGGGCGAGGGTCGACTTGCCGCAGCCGCTTTCGCCGACCACCGCCAGCGTCGTGCCGCGTTCCACGTCGAAGCTGACGCCCTTGACCGCGTGCAGCAGGCGGGGGGCGGAAAACAGGCCGCCGCCGATCTCGTAGTCGCGCTTGAGATCGCGGACTTTCAGGATCGCATCGCTCATGAGCGCGCCTCCCGTCCGGTATCCGCCCCGTTGCCGGCACCCGGCGTGAAGTCCCTGCCGAAATCGGCGACGGTCGGCAACCGGTCGCCGGTGGCGTTCTCGGGCAGGGCCGACAGCAGCGCCTTGGTGTAGGGATTGCTCGGGTTCTCGAACAGGGTGAGCACGTCGGCGGTTTCCATCTGGCGCCCCTGATACTGGACGACCACCCGGTCGGCGGTCTCGGCGACGACACCCATGTCGTGGGTGATCATGATGAGGCCCATGCCGTGGTCGCGCTGCAGGCCGGTCAAAAGGTCGAGGATCTGCTTCTGGATGGTGACGTCGAGCGCGGTGGTCGGCTCGTCGGCGATCAGCAGCTTCGGATTGCAGGCGGTGGCGATGGCGATCATCACCCGCTGGCACTGGCCGCCCGACATCTGGTGCGGGAACGCGCCGACGCGGCGTTCCGGCTCGGGAATGCCGACGGCGGTGAGCAGTTCGATCACCCGGTCGCGGCGCTGCCGGCGATCGAGCTTCGTGTGGGTCTTCAGCGCCTCGTCGAGCTGGAAGCCGACCGTGAAGCACGGATTGAGGCTGGCGATCGGCTCCTGGAAGATCATCGCGATGTCCTTGCCGATGACCTGGCGCCGACGCGCCGCGGACAGGGACCGGAGGTCTATGTCCTCGAAGGTCATCTTGTCGGCGGTGACCGTCGCCGTGTCGGGCAGCAAGCCCATCAGGGCCAGCATGGCGACCGACTTGCCGGAGCCGCTTTCGCCGACGATGGCAAGCACCTCTCCGGCCTCGACCGTGTAGTCGACGCCGGCAAGGGCGCGGAACGGGCCGGCGGCGGTGTCGAATTCGACGCTGAGATTGCGGATTTCGAGCAGGCTCATGGGTCAGCTCCGCTTCAGCTTCGGGTCGAGGGCATCGCGCAGGCCGTCGCCAACCAGGTTGATCGCCAGAACGGTGATCAGGATCGCAAGGCCCGGGAAGGTCACCACCCACCAGGCGCGCAGGATGAACTCGCGCGCCTCGGCCAGCATGGTGCCCCATTCGGGGGTGGGCGGCTGTGCGCCCATGCCCAGGAAGCCGAGAGCCGCCGCATCGAGGATCGCGTTGGAGAAGGACAGGGTTGCCTGGACGATCAGGGGCGCCAGACAGTTCGGCAGGATCGTCTTGAACATCAGCCGCAGCTTGCCGGCGCCGGCGAGCCGTGCGGCCACCACATAGTCGCGGTTGCGCTCGGCCAGCACCGCAGCACGGGTCAGGCGGACGAAATGCGGCTGCAGCACCAGGGCGATGGCGATCATGGCGTTGACGAGGCCTGGCCCGAGCACGGCGACCAGCACCAGCGCCAGCAGCAGCGAGGGGAAGGCGAGGATCACGTCCATCACCCGCATGATCACGGTGTCGACCCAGCCGCGGAAGAAGCCGGCGACGAGGCCGAGCACGATGCCGCCGCTGAGCGCGATGGTCACCACGACGAGGCCGATGAACAGCGAGAAGCGGGCGCCGTAGATCAGCCGCGAGAGAATGTCGCGGCCGACCGCATCCGTGCCGAGCAGGAAGGCCGTCTTGCCGCCTTCCGACCAGAACGGCGGGGTGAGGAAGCTGTCGCGGTACTGCATGTCGGGATCGTGCGGCGCGACGAGCGGTGCGGCGAGCGCGACGAGCACCAGGGTGGCGAAGACCACGAGGCCGATGACGGCGCCGCGGTTGCGGGAGAAGTAGAACCAGAACTCGGCGAGCATCTGCCGCGTGGCATTGCGGCTTTCGGCCTCGACGGAGACGGCGGAAGTGGGGGTGTCGGTCATGGTCGGCTCCGGCTCAGGTGTGGCGGATGCGCGGATTGACAAGCCCGTAGAGCATGTCGACCGTCAGGTTCACGATCATCACGATGAGGGCGATCATCAGCAGGCCGCCCTGCACGACGGGGTAGTCGCGGCGGGAGATGCTGTCGATCATCCACTTGCCGATGCCCGGCCAGGAGAAGATCGTCTCGGTGAGAATGGCGCCGGCGAGCAGCACGCCAACCTGCAGGCCGATGGTGGTCAGCACCGGGATCATGGCGTTTCTGAGCGCATGCAGGCCGACGACGCGCAGCGGCGCCAGGCCCTTGGCCCTTGCGGTGCGCACATAGTCCTCGCCCAGCACTTCCAGCATGGCCGAGCGGGTCTGGCGGGCGATGACCGCCAGCGGGATCGTCGCCAGCACGATGGAGGGCAGGATCAGGTGGCTGAGGGCCGAGGTGAAGGCGCCCTTCTGCCCCGACAGGAGACTGTCGATCAGCATGAAGCCGGTGACCTGCGGGAAGAAGTACATCAGCGAGATGCGGCCCGAAACCGGTGTCCATTGCAGGATGCCGGAGAACAGGATGATCAGCAGCAGGCCCCACCAGAAGATCGGCATCGAATAGCCGATCAGCGCGGTGCCCATGATCGCCTGGTCGGCGACGGAGCCGCGCCGGACGGCGGCGAGGATACCTGCGGGGATGCCGAGCGCCACCGCGATGATGATCGCGCACAGGGCCAGTTCGACGGTCGCCGGGAACAGCGCCATGAATTCGTCGAAGACCGGTTTCTTGGTGACGATGGAATTGCCGAGATCGCCGGTGAGAACGCCGACGATGTAGTCGAGATATTGCTGCCAGATGGGCTGGGAGAAGCCGAATTGCTCCATCAGCTGGTTGTAGCGTTCGGGGCTGAGGCCGCGCTCGCCGGCCAGCAGCAGCACGGGATCGCCCGGCAGCAGGCGAATGAAGCCGAAGGCGATGATCGTCACGCCGATGAAGGTCGGAACGAGCAAGGCCAGACGGGCGAACAGGAAACGGATCATCGGATGCGTCCAAAACGACCGCACCGGCCCCGGACTGGATCCGGGCCGGTGCGGGATGGCGTTGGCCGGGCCGGTCGGCCCCGGAAGGTTACTTCCGGAGCGTTCCGGCCGCGGCGGCGCGCGGTTTACTCGGCAATGTCGACGCCGTCAAACCAGTGGCCGCCGAGCGGGTCCATGACATAGCCGGACACCTTGGCCGACATCGGCATGAACACGACCGAATGGGCGATGGTGGCCCACGGCGCCTGCTCCTTGAAGACCACCTGGGCCTCTTCGTAGAGCTTGGTGCGCTCGGCCTTGTCCGAGATGGTCTTGGCCTTCTGGATCAGGTCGTCGAAGGGCTGGTGGCACCACTGGGCGCGGTTGGCGCCGCCGACGCCGTCGCAACCGAGCAGCACGGCGAGGAAGTTGTCCGGATCACCGTTGTCGCCGGTCCAGCCGAGCAGGATGGCGCCGTCGCGGTCCTTCTCGCTCGAGCGCTTCAGGTACTCGCCCCACTCGTAGGAGACGATCTCGACCTCGACGCCGACCTTGGCGAAGTCAGCCTGGATCAGCTCCGCCATGCGGCGGGCGTTCGGGTTGTACGGGCGCTGCACCGGCATCGCCCAGACCTTCATCTTCAGGCCCGAGACGCCGGCTTCTTCCAGCATCTTCTTGGCTGCGTCCGGATCGTACGGATCGTCGACGATCTGGTCGTTATAGGACCACATGGTCGGCGGGATCGGGTTCTTGGCCGCCTGGCCGGCGCCCTGGAACACCGCGTCGAGGATCGCCTGCTTGTTGATGGCCATGTTGAGGGCCTTGCGGACCTTCGGGTTGTCGAAGGGGGCCATCTGGGTGTTGTAGGCGAGGTAACCGACGTTGAGGCCTTCCTGCTCCATCAGGTTCAGGTTGGAATCGGCCTTGATGTCGGCGATGTCGGCCGGTGCCGGATACGGCATCACGTGGCACTCGCCGGCCTTCAGCTTCTGCAGGCGCACCGAGGCGTCCGGCGTGATCGCGAAGATCAGGTTGTCGATCGGCTGCTTGCCGCCCCAGTAGTCGGCGAAGGCCTGGTAGCGGATGACCGCGTCCTTCTGGTAGCCGACGAAGGAGAACGGACCGGTGCCGACCGGCTCCTGGTTCATCATGTCCATCTTGCCGTCCGCGGCGAGCTTGTCGGCATATTCGGCCGACAGGATCGAGGCGAAGTCCATGGCGAGATTGGCGATCATCGGCGCTTCCGGCCGGTTCAGCACAAACTTCACCGTGTAGTCGTCGACCTTGACGATCTCCTTGATGAGATCGGGCATCGACATGCCGTTGAAATACTCCCAGGACGCGCCGGCGGTGTAGGCGTGCCACGGGTGGTTCGGGTCGCGCTGGCGCTCGAAGGAGAAGATCACGTCGTCGGCGTTGAAGTCGCGGGTCGGCGTGAAGAAGGACGTGGTGTGGAACTTGACGCCCTTGCGCAGGTTGAAGGTGTACTCCAGCCCGTCGTCGGAGACCGACCAGCTCTCGGCGAGGCCCGGCAGGACCTCGGTGGTGCCGCGCTTGAACTCGACGAGGCGATTGAACACCGGCTTGGACGAGGCGTCGAAGGTGGTGCCGGCGGTGTACAGCGCGGAGTCGAAGCCTTCAGGCGAACCTTCAGAGCAATAGACGAGGTTCTTGGCCGAGGCCGCACCGGTCGCGAACAAGGCAAGGCTGACGCCCAGAAGGGCGGCCTTCATGCTGCGGCTAATGATCATGGATACTCTCCCGTTTGAATATTCGGCATGTCGCGGCAGTGCTTCCCTTTGGGAAGGTTGTTTTTCCGCAAGCAGCCTTGATGGCACAGTAGTCGCGCCTGAAACGGGTTACAACAGGATGATGCTTTCTATTTTTGGTCCGTTTCGGGAGAAAAAACCTGCCCGGCAGGCGGGCCGGGAATTTCCTCGTCACAATTGGCAAGTGTACCGAATGCTTGGCCCCAGGCGCCAATGCTGCCCGAACATGGTGGGCCGGTTGTGCCGGGGGCGCAATGCGTTGCGAGGGGGCGTGCGCCCCTTACCGGCTGCGACCGGGCGCAGGTCGCCCGGCCGTGCCTGATCGGCAGTGACGCTTGCGCGGGATCACACCTCGTCTTCGGAGGGAATGTCCTGCGGCTTCTTCTTGCGCCGGCGGCGCGGGGCCTTGGGCTCGGCGTCGTCGGGCTGGGCTGCCTGGCTGTCCGTCTCGCCGGCCTCCGCCTTCGCTTTCGCCTTTGCCGGCTTGGCGGTCGCCTCGATCACCTTTTCCTCGTCCTCGCTCGCCGCGAGCTTCGGCGGCATGTGATAGGTGACCTGCGGGAACGGGATCTCTATTCCGCGCTCGTCGAACACGGCCTTGATGTGCTCGTTGTAGGCGCGGCCGACCGACCACTGCGATCCCGGGCGCGTCTTGATGCGGGCGCGCACGGTGATGGCGCTGTCGCCGAACATGGTGATGCCGTGCATCTCCAGCGGCTCCAGGATCTCCGACTTGTAGTCGGTCTGCATCAGCCGGTCGAAGGCCGCATGCATGGCCAGCTTCACTTCCGTGAGGTCGCTGTCGTAGGCAACGCCGATCGCCGCCACGTGATAGGCCCAGCCGCGCATGAAGTTGGCGACCCGGTCGACCGTGGAGAAGGGGATCATGTGGGCGGTGCCGTCGATGTCGCGCAGGCGCACCGAGCGGATGGTTAGCTTCTCCACCGTGCCGGTGACGCCGCCGAGCGTCACGACGTCGCCTTCGTTCATGGCGTTCTCGAACTGGATGAACGCGCCGGTGATGATGTCCTGCACCAGCTTCTGCGAACCGAAGGAGATGGCGAGACCGAAGACACCGGCACCGGCGATCAGCGGGCCGATGTTGACCCCGATCTCCGACAGGGCGAGCAGCGTGATCATCACCACCAGCAGGATCGAGAAGGCGTTGCGGAACAGGTTGAACAGCGTCTTCTCGCGCGAGGTCGGCAGGCGGCCGCGCGGATTGAGGCGCAGGTCCACCCAGCTCATCACGGCAAGCCAGATCAGGAAGCCGATGCCGATGATGATGCCTGCGGATGCAGCGCGGCTCGTCCAGTCCTGCCCGTCGCTGGAGCTGAACCACGACAGGGCGTCGATCATGTCCCAGGCCTGCAGGATGCCGATGATCACGCAGACGAAGACGCCGAGGCGGACCAGCGAGAGCACCCGCGGCACGAAGGTGTTGAGGCGCCGCTCCAGCATGGGCAGGCGCTCATGCACGTTCTGCGGCAGGCGCACGCCGCCGGCGATGGCCCGGGTCAGCGCCAGCGAGACGATGGTGCCGACCATCACCGTCAGCACCGACAGGGCGGTGGCGCGGACCATGAACGTGACCGCGTCGAAGGGCCGGGACAGCCACACGCCGAGCAGCATCAGCACGTAGATGATGGCGACGATGTGCCAGGTGCGGGCGACGATCTCCACCAGGCCGGTGGTGACGACGTTCGACTGGCGTTCTCCATAGGCGAGGATGCGTTCGCGCGTTGCCAGCCGGTTGCGCATGATCGCGGAGATGGCGATCAGGACGCTGGCCAGCACGATCATCATGCGCACCGAGTCGGCGAGCAGGAACGAGATGTTGTTGGCGATCAGCGGCACCACGACCATCGTGCCGTAGCCCAGCACGTTGTAGATGGTGAACAGCCAGCGGCGCCAGTACAGCGCCTGCTCGTCGTCGAGCGGCACCAGGCGCAGGGCGGCAAACTCGGGGCTCAGTGCGAACCGCGTCAGCACCTTGGCGATCTGGATGAAGAAGAAGGCGTTGAGGAAGAGCGATTCCACCAGCTCGACATGGCGCAGGTTCTCGCCCGTATAGAGCGCGACGGCGTAACCGGCGCCCAGCGCGATGGCCACGATCAGCGCCTCTGCCACCAGATGCAGCACCAGAAGCGTGACGCGCTTGACCACCGTCATCGACTGGTCCCGGCCGATCAGTCGGGCGAACAGCCGGTAGGCGAGCTTGTGCAGCAGCACCACGATGGCGAAGGCGACGAAGGCGATGATCACCAGCTGCAGCAGGATGCTCTGGACGCGATCCCAGTTGGCTCCGGCGCTATAGGACAGTGCCGTCGGCAGCGAGGTGAAGGAGCGGGCAATCCGCTCCACATAGACCATGCCTTCGCTGACCACATTCTGCGTGGCCATGGCGATGCGCAGAGCGATGTGGCTCGGCTGGCGCTCCGCCTCGGTCTCGGCCGGGGTTACTTCCCCTTCCGCGGCGGCCGGAGATGCGTCCGAAGGCGCGCCTTCCGCCGGTACGGGCGAGGAGGAGGAAGGCGCCGGAGCGGCCGTGCCCGGGGCGTTGGTTGGAGCGGTGGCCGGGTCGCGCTGCAGATAGTCGATCAGCGCGCCGCGCGCGCCGGGGTCCTGCAGCAGCCGGATCAGCGCTTCCGCATCCTGGCGGGTCTGCGCAACGGACTGCGCCGCTCCTGCCGGGCTTCCTGATGCCTGTTCGCCGGATTGCTGCGGTGCCGGTTGGCCGGACTGGGCGAGAGCCGGTCCCGGCAGGCCCGAAGGCAGCAGCAGGAGGGCGGCAAGCAGGAGGGGGAAGAGGAGACGGGCGAAGCGTCCGTTGCAGGGCATGCGGAATCCTTCTTTTTGCCGCATCGGCGATCCGCGCCGACCGCAAGCAGGAAGGCAGGATGCAAGACAGCGGTTTGGGAAACGGCCGGCATGTCGACCGTCTCCTGGAGGTTTCCCCTAACTACCTACCCTATCGGGGCGTGCCGTCAACCAGACGGGGCCCTTCGGCGTCCTCGCCAAGACCCTCCGGCAGCAGGCCCGCCGGCAGGTTCTGATAGGCGACCGGCCGCAGGAACCGCAGGATGGCACGCGACCCGACCGAGGTGGAGCGGGTGTCGGTGGAGGCAGGATACGGACCTCCGTGCATCATCGAATGACAGACCTCGACGCCGGTGGAAAAACCGTTGACCAGCAGGCGGCCGGCCTTGCGCTCCAGGACGGGAACGAGCTTGCGGGCGGTTGCCATGTCCTCGGCATCGTCCGGCTCCATCAGCAGCGTCGCGGTCAACTGGCCTTCCAGCGCGGCGGCAACGGCGAGCCGCTCCTCTTCGCTGCGGCAGCGCACCACGACGGCCGCCGGCCCGAACACCTCTTCCTGCAGGGCGTGCGAGGCGAGGAAGGCGGCCGCTGTCGTCTCGAAGACCGCCGGCGTGACGTGGCAGCTGCCCGGTTTCCCGCTTGCAGAGGGGGAAGCTGCAGATGTGCGCTTCGAAAGCGCGGCATCTTGCGTGCGCCCCTCGACGGCCCGGCGATAGGCGCCGGCAATGCCGGGGGTCAGCATGGCCTGAGCCGGCACGTCCGCGAGTACCGCGTCGGCAGCATCCAGGAACGCCTCCAGCCCTTCACCCTCCAGCGCCACCACGACGCCGGGATTGGTGCAGAACTGGCCGGTGCCCAGCGTCAGCGAGCGGGCCCAGTCGGCGCCGAGCGCCGCCGCGCGTGCGGCAAGGGCCGCCGGCAGGGCGAAGACCGGGTTGATCGAGCCGAGCTCCCCGTAGAACGGGATCGGCTGCGGCCGCGAGACGGCAATGTCGAAGAGCGCGCGGCCCCCGCGCAGCGACCCGGTGAAGCCGACAGCGGAGATCAGGGGATGGGCGACGAGCGCGGCGCCGGACGCATGGCCTGCGCCCTGCAGCAGCGAGAAGGTGCCGGCCGGCATGTTGCAGGCGCGGATCGCGGCGGCTACCGCGCGCGCCACCAGCTCCGCCGTGCCGGGATGGGCAGGGTGTCCCTTGACCACGACCGGGCAGCCGGCGGCCAAGGCCGATGCGGTGTCGCCGCCGGTGGTGGAGAAGGCGAGGGGGAAATTCGAGGCGCCGAACACGGCGACGGGCCCGAGCGGGCGCAGGATCGAGCGGATGTCGGGGCGCGACAGCGGCTTGCGGTCCGGCTGGGCGGTGTCGATGCGGGCATCGAAGCAGTGGCCGGCCTCGATCCAGTCGGCGAAGAACCGGAGCTGGCCGGTGGTGCGGCCGAGCTCGCCGGTCAGGCGCGCTTCCGGCAGTCCGCTTTCGCGCATGGCACGCGCGACGATGGCCTCGCCGTCGATCTCCATCTCCCGGGCGATACGGCGCAGGAAGGCGGCGCGCTCGGCGACCGGACGGGCGGAATAGTCGGCAAAGGCAGCCTCCGCCGCGCGCGCGGCCTTGTCGACCAGCGCCGCGTCGGCCTCGGCGAAGGCGGGGGCAAGCTGCTCGCCCGTTGCGGGATCGAGGGCGTGGAAGGCGCCGGTACCGGCGATCCAGTCTCCGGCGACGAGGTGATGACCGTTCGGCATGGGCGTCTCCAGCGCGTCAGGAACGAAGGATATCTGGCCGGCCAGCGTAGCCGGATGTCTACTCGACTACTGATATATCAGAATGGAATCAAGTCCGGGATCCGGTTGCATCCGATCCTCTCCGGCAAGGGATTGGTAACCGGAACGTGTCAGGTTGCAAGAGCCGCAAAAGGACACCGGATGCTCAACGAACTGTTGAAGCTCGCTCGCAACCCGACCCGCGAGGCGCGCTGCAGGTTGCTGCAGCGCGTCGCCGATCTTTTTCTGGATCGCGTGGGCGAGCACAGCGACGAGGAACTGCGGCTGTTCTGCGACATCATCATGAAACTGCTCGACGGGGCGGAGCTGAAGGTGCGCGCGCATTTGTCCCAGCGCATGGCGCCGTGGAGCCAGACGCCGCACCAGATCGCCTACCGGCTTGCCACCGACGAGATCGTCGTGGCGACGCCGATGCTGGAGCTGAGCCCGGCCTTGACCGAGGCCGATCTCGTCAAGATCGCCCGGCGCATGCCCGAGAGCCATCTTCTGGTCGTCGCCCGGCGCGAGGGCTTGCCGGGCCGGGTGTCGGATGCGCTGGTGGAACGGGGGCCGACCAAGGTCTGGCGGGCGGTTGCCGAGAACCGGCGCACCGGCCTGTCCGACTGGGCGCTGCGAACGCTGGCCAAGCGCTCCTTGTCCGATACGCGCCTGCGCTCCAGCGTGGCGGCGCGGGGCGACCTGACGCCGCTGATCTGCGAGTGGCTGATCCCGCATGTGAACGCGGCGACCCGCGTCCGCCTGGAGGCGATCCTCAGCGGAACGGATCCGGGCGACCTGACCATGCCTGAGGCGGACAGCGACGAGCTGCGGCGCCGGTACAACCTCTTCATGGAATCCTGCGATGTGGACGAGGCCTGGCGCCTGGTGCAGGAGGGCAAGTACAGCTTCGGTTCGATCCTGCTCGTCCTGCTGGCGGAAGCGCGCACGGGCGATGCGTTCGAGCTGTTGGCGCGCCAGACCGGCGAAAGCGTCGCCTCCGTCCAGCGGGCGGTGTACCAGTCCGGCATCGACGAGTTGATCGGCCTGTGCCGGGTTTCCGGCACGTCCGACCAGGTGTTCCTGGCTCTGGCGCATCTGCGCTGCAAGCATCTGGGCATCCCCGAGACCCAGGCGATGCGCTGGCTCGATGCCTATCGCCGGACCCGCGCGACAAAGACCGGCAGCGGGCCGAGCCAGCTGCGCAGCCATCGTCCGAACGGCGCGCCGCTGTCCTGAGCTTGTCCGTTCAGCGGTTGCGGGAGACGATGGCGGCGGCCAGTGCGGTCATCACGGTGGCCGAAGCGTAGAACCACAGGCCCGGCAGGCTGGTCGCCGAGGCGAGCCCGCTGGTCTTGGCGGCGAAAACGACCAGCGCCACCAGCATCACATCCATCATCGACCACTTGCCGAGTGCGTGCATCAACGCATGGCCGATCCCCGAGCGGCCGGCGATGGCCGCCACATGCAGGGCCAGGATCTTGGCCGCCGGAAAGGCGATGGAGAAGAGGCCGACCACGACCGCCAGCAGCGTTTCCTGTTCCCGCCACAGGCCGGCGACGAGCGCGAGCAGCGCCGGACGGTCGGTGAGGAAATAGAGCCGCTCCAGTTCGAGCAGCGGCAGCGTCAGGCCGAGGATGAAGCAGGTGGTGGCGGCCGGCAGCAGCAGGGCGAGCAGAAGGCGCATGGCTCAGCCGCCCCGCATTTCGGCGCTTGCCGCCGGACTTGCGCCTGCCTCGTGCACCAGGTGCAGCAAGGGGTAGGGGCGGCCCTGGTCGTCGCGCTCCGAGCGGCCGGTGACGGTGAAGCCGAGGCGCTCGTAGAAGGCGGCAGCGCCCGCGTTCTGCTCGTTGACGTCGGTCACGAGGCGCGGGAACTGCGCCAGCGCATGGGCAACGAGCGCACGTCCCGCACCCCGTCCATGGGCAGCCGGGTCGATGAACAGCGCATCGAGATGGCCTTCGCTCAGCACCATGAAGCCGGCCACCGTGCCGTCCCGGTCGACGGCGAGGGTCAGCGGCACCTCGGGCAGGAAGCCGCGCACCATCTCCTCGATCTCCGCGAAGTCCTCGGGGGAGAGGAAGTCATGGGTGGCCGCGACGGCGCGCTGCCAGATCGCGATGGCCGTTGCGCTTTCGCCCGCGCCTGCGTTTCGTATCGTCCACATGGGCGCTGCTATCCCACGCAAAGAGGGCCTGCGCAAATGCAAAAGGGCCCGCGCTGCGGGCCCCTTGGAATGGGTCGAGGAGAATTGGCGCCGACCCGCCTCGTCCCGCTTGCACGGACACGAAAAGGCGACGGTCAGATCCGGGTCTTGCGGCGCGCCGCCACTTCGTCGAGGGCGTCCTGCTCGGCGGCATCGCGCTCCTGGCGCTCGCGAATCTGGTCGCGCTCTTCCAGCAGCTCGAATTTCTTCAGCTCTTCCAGCGCCTCGCGCAGGTCCTCGCGCGCGGCCTCCAGCTGGCCGTTCAGCTCCTCGGCGGAGTTCAGCAGGTTGTCGCGGCGCTGGGCCGCGGCCTTGGCAAAGGTCGGGTACGCGAAATGGCCGACATCGGTGATGCCGACACGCTCCTGCTCTGCGAGGATCTGGTCGTCCAGCTCGCGGGCCATGCGCTTGAACTCGTCGACCATCGACTCGATCTGTGCCAGTTGGCGACGGCGCTCGTCGACCTGAAACTGCTTCAGGCGAATGAGACTCTCACGCGACTTCATTACTCAATACTCCCGTTGCGCAGGCCAACTTAAGCGAGAGTCATTTCCAAAAGGTTGGCAAGTTCACTATAGCCGGCTCCGATCGTGCTCGCATCGCCTTTCGACTGGCCGAGGAAGGTCTCCAGCCGGTCGTGGCGGGCGATCGCCTCGTCCACCACCGGGTCCGACCCGCGGCGATAGGCGCCGAGGCGGATCAGTTCTTCCATGTCCGAGTAGGTCGCCATCAGTGCCCGTGCCTTGCGCAGGATCGGCTGCACCTCTTCCGGCACGCAGCGCGGCATGGTGCGCGAAACCGACTTCAGCACGTTGATCGCCGGATAGCGGCCGCGCTCGGCGATGGCCCGCTCCATGACGATATGGCCGTCGAGAATGCCGCGCACCGCGTCGGCGACCGGCTCGTTGTGGTTGTCGCCTTCCACCAGCACTGTGAAGAGACCGGTGATCGAGCCCGATCCGGGTCGGCCCGGTCCGGCACGTTCCAGCAGCTTGGGCAGCTCGGTGAAGACGGTCGGCGTATAGCCCTTGGAGGTCGGCGGCTCGCCGATGGACAGGCCGATTTCGCGCTGGGCCATGGCAAAGCGGGTGACGGAATCCATCATGCACATGACATTGCGCCCGGCATCGCGGAAATGCTCGGCGACCGTCATGGTCAGATAGGCCGCCTGACGCCGCATCAGCACGCTTTCGTCGGAGGTGGCGACGACGACGACCGAACGGGCAAGGCCTTCCGGTCCCAGGTCGTCCTCGATGAATTCCTGCACCTCGCGGCCGCGCTCGCCGATCAGGCCGATCACCGCGACATCGGCCGCCATGTTGCGGGCGATCATCGACATCAGCACCGACTTGCCGACGCCGGAGCCGGCGAAGATGCCCATGCGCTGGCCCTCGCAGCAGGTGACGAAGGTGTTGAGCGCACGCACGCCGAGATCGAGCGGCGGGCCGACCCGGCCGCGCTCGCCGGCAGCCGGCGGGTTGGTGCGCAGCCGCCGCGGTTCGCCGCCGGCGGGCAGGGGGCCGAGCCCGTCGATCGGCTCGCCCATGGCGTTGACCACGCGCCCGAGCCAGCCATCGCAGGGATGGGCCAGGCTCTCGCGCGCGGTCAGCACGGCGCGGCACCCGAGGCGCACGCCCTCCAGCCCGGCAAAGGGCATGCACAGCGCGCGTTCGTCGCGGAAGCCGACCACCTCGGCCGGCACGGCCGGACCGTTTTCCCCGCTCTCCACGGCGAGCACGGCACCGACGCTCATTTCGTGTACGGGGCCGGCAACTTCCACCAGGAGACCCTGCACGGCGACCACGCGGCCGTAGATCTCGGCGGGCATCAGGGCTTCGAGTTCGGCGAAGAGTGGGTCCATCTGATCCTCAAGGGTCGGTAAAGAAGGTCCCAGAAAGCGAAGATATGGTAACCTATCGTTTACAAGTTTGGTTAATCTTAATGTCGAGGGTTCTGGATGGCGAGCCATCCTGGGTCCCGCGTCCGGCGTAGAGGTTGAGTCACCTGAGTCGTTTGCCGCGGCTTGTTAATGTGACACTTGAAGATTTTATGGAAAGGATTTCCATTGAATTTTCAAGGATTTGGAAAAGTTTTCCAAACTGGCCTCATCGGCGCTTGCAGGTGTGAATCAGAATTTGTTAACCATTGTCTCACACACTGAGTCGAGGTTAACCGCAGTCCTTAGCACCGGGAGCGTACTGGCCGGCGCGGCTTGCCCAGGATAGGCAGACATAGGGGATTGGCATGCGTGTCCTGTTGATCGAGGATGACAGCGCAACGGCGCAAAGCATCGAACTGATGCTCAAGTCCGAGAATTTCAACGTCTACACGACGGATCTTGGCGAGGAAGGTATCGACCTCGGCAAGCTATACGATTACGACATCATCATGCTGGATCTCAATCTGCCCGACATGTCGGGTTACGAGGTCCTGCGGACGCTGCGCGTGTCCAAGGTGAAAACTCCGATCCTGATCCTGTCCGGTCTCGCCGGCATCGAGGACAAGGTTCGCGGGCTCGGCTTCGGCGCCGACGACTACATGACCAAGCCGTTCCACAAGGACGAGCTCGTGGCGCGTATCCATGCGATCGTGCGCCGCTCGAAGGGGCATGCCCAGTCGGTCATCACCACGGGCGACCTGGTGGTCAATCTCGACACCAAGACGGTCGAGGTTTCCGGCCAGCGCGTGCATCTGACCGGCAAGGAATACCAGATGCTGGAGCTGCTTTCCCTGCGCAAGGGAACGACGCTCACCAAGGAGATGTTCCTGAACCATCTCTATGGCGGCATGGACGAGCCGGAACTGAAGATCATCGACGTGTTCATCTGCAAGCTGCGCAAGAAGCTGGCAGCCGCCACGTCGGGCAAGAACTACATCGAGACCGTCTGGGGTCGCGGCTACGTGCTGCGCGAGCCGGAAGAGAAGGCGGCCTGAGCCGGCCTTTCCTGCGATTGATGTCTTGAGTTTTGATCGAAGGCCCTGCCATGCGGCGGGGCCTTCGTCGTTTCTGGCTGTGTCGTTTTGCGCCGTGCCTCACATCCCCCAGGCGGCGCGGAAGCGCTCGCGGATGCCGGCAAGGCGGGCGCGCGGCTCGTTGGCGAAGACGAGGCGCAGGTAGCGCCCGGCCTGGTCAGGCGCGCCCCAACCGGTCATCGCCGTGGCGGCGATCCGCCCCTTGTCCAGCAGCAGCGCCGAGGCCCGCTCCGGCGGCAGGTCGAGCGCGGCCGTGTCGATCAGCAGCGACCAGCCGCCGTCGGGCCTGACGCAGGGCAGGTCGGCAAGCTCGGCAAGGATCAGGTCGCGCCGGGCGCGCCAGCGTCCGGTCGCCTGCGCCACGCCGTCGTCATTGGTGGTCAGGGCGGCAGCCGCGCCCGGCATGCCGATGCCGACCTGGCAGACCACATTGGACAGGCTGACGAGGCCGACATCGTTCATCAAGGCGCGCGGGCCGACGATCCAGCCGACGCGCCAGCCGATCATCCGGTATTCCTTGGAGACGCTCCCGATCGTCACGGTGCGCTCGCGCATGTCCGGAAACTGCAGCGGATGCAGAACCGGCGCATCGGTATAGAGGATCCGCTCCATCGCCGCGTCATGCACCAGCCAGGCGCCCGTCTGCCGCACCAGATCGCAGATCGCCTGCCATTCCTGGTGGCTATGGACGATGCCCGAGGGCATCGACGGGCTCATGGTTAGCACCGCGCGCGTCTTGTCGGAGCGGGCGGCGGCAAGCGCCTCAAGGTCCAGCCGCCAGCCGCCATCCGTCACCTTCAAGGGCACCAGGCGCGGCACGCCGCCGGCAAGGCGGATGCGGTTGAGCAGGCCGGCATAGGCCGGATCGGTGATGATCACCTCGTCGCCCGGCTCCAGGATCGCCAGCAGTACGTTGAGAATGCCGGAGAGGCCCCCGGCCGAGACGATGCATTCCGCCTCCGGATCATACGCGACGCCCGTGTCGGCCTCGATCCGGGCGACGGCCGCCTCTCGCAAGGCGTGGATGCCGAGGAACGGCAGGTAGCTGTTGGCCGCGTCCGCATCGACAGAGGCGCGGGTCGCCTCCAGCGCGGCGCGCGGCGGTGCGATATCCGTGTCGAGGTTCTCCAGCCGCAGCATGTCCGGATCGCCGAGCGCGTCGGCGGCATTGCCCATCTTGTCGACATTGATGCCGGGGATGTGGCGCAGGCGAGAAACTGTCATACGATTCTCCTTATTGGATCCAATTTAAGATATTGAATGCAACAGGCACTGGCTTATGTCAATTGTCGAGGGCGTCGGAAGAGGAAGCCTGAGTCGCGGCAAGACCCGCGTTCCGCACCTCGCGGCGGGCAAAAGGACAGGCAAGGGGATCATGACCGTGAGCGGATCGGGAGACAGCGGGCAGGGGATGCAGACGGCGGGCGCCAAGGGCCGCGACCAGACGCAGTCCGTCGCCGACCGGCTGCGCGAGCGGATCATTTCCGGGGAGCTTGCCGCCGGCCAGCCGCTGCGCCAGGAGACGATTGCCGAAGCCTACGGCGTCAGCCGCATGCCGGTGCGCGAGGCGCTGCGCCTGCTGCAGGCGGAAGGCTTCGTGGAGATGGTCCGCAATCGCGGCGCCAGCGTCGCCGCCATCGACGCGCGCGATCTCGCCGAGATCCACGAGATGCGGGTGCTGGCCGAGTGCCTTGCCCTGCGCCATGCGATCCCCGAACTGACCGAAAGCCGGATCGACCGGGCGGAAAGCATCCAGGGCGAATTGGAAACCGCGCCCATCGAGGCGTTCGGCGCGCTCAACAAGCGCTTCCACATGACGCTGTACGAGGCCTGCGCCCGCCCGCGCCTGCTTGCGCATATCTCATTGCTGCACGATGCGGCGGACCGCTACCTGCGCATCGCCATCCGCCAGCTCGACTACGCGGTGCGGTCCGACCGCGAGCACCGCGAACTCCTCGCTGCCTGCCGCCGCCGCGATGCGGCAGCCGCGCAGGAGATCCTGCGCACCCATATCGAGGAAGCGGGCAAGGCGTTGCTGGGGGCGTTGCCGGGGTAGGGGGGGGCTACCGCTCCAACCCTCCCGTGAGCGTCATCGCCTGGCGGCGGCAGAAAGTGTCGGTTCAAGACCATCGACGAGACGCAGCAGGCGCTCGACGCCTGGCTGGTCACGGACAGTGCAAGCGCCGGCACCAGGGCCGCGACATGAACGGGCGAACCCCGCTTCGGGCCTCCATCGCCGGTTTGTCTGGCCGCGCGGCACAGCAACCGAGGAAACCTAAAGAAAACAGGCTGACAACCGGCCAAAAACACGCTTCAATGACCTTAGAAATTCGCTCCCTTGAACCCGCTTCAAAAACGCGGTGCTGTCCGGGACAAACCGTCTCTGTATAGTCTAGGCCGCGAAAAAAGCGGGCTCCCAAGCTTCGCGCTCGCAAAGCTCATTTTGACACAATTTTTGTTTGATTTACTGTTAGATAAAGTGATTCATGGATCATGATTCCATGGTGGATACATACGCAACATTGAAAGCGGCGATCTCTCGGCCCAATCGATCAAGTCCTTGGTCGTCTGAGCTTTTGGGTAAGCCGTCAATAAAGTTCATTTTAGCTAGAAATTTTGATCGTTATTCTCGATTACTTGCGTACGATTTTGTTACTGCGCTCTATGAGGTCTCTGGCATCGAAATAGTTGATGTGCACATCTCAGATGGTTGTATCGACGTTGCACTTCGACTGAAATCACATTTGGACTTCAAAGGTCGAGACCTGAGAACGCAGATCGTTGGATCAAGCCAGTATCATGATATATTTTCAAGATTTGATGTGAGGGCAATATATTTGCACTGCTTCCCAGATTCATCTAATTTTGACAGCCATTTGATCCTCGGCTCCGCTGGCCGCCCATATCGACCCGACTAACGCACCCAAGTGAGAGCAAGCATGAACGATAGTGCGCCGGTGCGCGAAACCCAAGTTATTTCAATCGGATTACTTGCTGCGCTCGTATCTCCCGAGCTTGAGTCTTTCTCATCCGCTCTCCTTGCGGGCGGCTGGAAACAGGTCAAAGTTGAGCCTCGGCTCTCAGTTGCTCAGATTGAGCGATGGGAGAAAGTAGTTGCTGACTGCACGGTTGCTATCCACACTGGAGTTATTGGAAAGCCAGGCCAAGCACATGCTGCTATCGAGACATTTGCATTTCTCGAAAGGGCCAAGCCATCGATCGTATTTCTGTGCGGAATAGCAGGCTCGTTGGACAAGGAGAATATCAAGAAAAAGGATGTTGTTGTCGGTAAGCATGTCTATTGGAAAGGGGAGGATAGAAAAAAAGATGGCAATCCTTGCTTCGAATATCGTCCAGTAGATCATAAGCCGCCAAATTTTGATGCCGATATTATGAATCGGCTTGAAATGTCCGTATCAAGACTGAATGCAGCTGGAGAGCTTTCTAATGGGGCTTTTGGTGTCCATGTGGGGGAAATTTTCTCCTGGGACTATGTTACCAATGGGCCAATGGTGACGGCAAGTATATTGGCTAATCACGATAAGGCGGTTTGCGTTGAAATGGAAGCCGGTGGGTTTCTTAGCGCTCTGGCTCGGTACAAAAAGATAAATTCAGATAGGCCGATGGCCGGTTTTGTCGTTCGTGGCATCTCGGATTACACTGAACAAAAGGACAAGGATAAAGAAACTCGTAAATTAGCAAGTCGTAATGCTGCGGCGGTATGTGCTAAACTCGCCGAGGACGCATTTGATCCATCTGGATCAAATTTGATGGCGCAGTTAATGCCAGTAGCAGTGGCAAGTGTCTCTTTGTAGAAAGAAGAACCTTCCGCTTACCACTACCTCTCCAACCCTCCCGTCAGCGTCATCGCCTGGCGGCGGAGGTAGTGCATCAGGTCGTCGGCGCGGGAGCGGGCGAGGGCGACGTCGCCCGACGCGATGGCCTGCATCAGTTCCATGTGGTGCCAGGCGGCGGAGTTGAGGTCGCTCTCGCCGAAATAGCGGAACCAGAACCGCCGCGAATGGGTCTGCAGCGGCGCCACCACGCGGGCGGCGAAGGGATTGCACGCGGCCACCGCGACGATCTCGTCAAAGGTCTTGTCCTCGCGCAGGAAGGCATCGACATCGCCGGCGGCGGCGGCGTCCCGCATGGCGCGGGCGCATTCGCCCAGCCGGTCGCGCTCGTCGCGGCTCGCCAGATGCGCGGCCGAGCCGGTCAACAGGATCTCCAGCGCGTGGCGGGTTTCCAGCACCCGGGCGAAGTCGGCCGGGTTGATGTCGGCAACCAGAATGCCGAGGCGCGGGCGGATCGTCACCAGCCCCTCCCAGGCCAGCCGCTGGATCGCCTCGCGGATTGGCGTGCGGCCCATGTCCAGCAGCGCGGCGATGCGGCTTTCCGTCATCGCCGTGCCCGGCGCCAGCCGCAGGGTGACGATCTGCTCCTCCAGCGCGCGATAGGCGCGGGCCGCCCGGCTTTCCTCGCCCTCCTGGCTGGCGGGTCCGAGCTCGGCAGGTCCGGCGCGTTCGCCTCCGGCGGGGCTGGCGGTCATGGCGGTCTCCTCTCGCTTCCTCCCCTTGATATATCAGTCGTTGACAGAAGGGAAGGTGCGTGGGAATGTGCGCTCGACAACTGATATATCAGATGGCGGCAAGGGAGTTTCGATCATGTGGCGCGGTGTGTTTCCGGCGGTAACGACCAAGTTCACCAGCGACGACCGGCTGGACATGGCCGAGATGGAGCGCTGCTTCGCGCTGCAGGTCGAGGCGGGTGTCGACGGGCTGATCGTCTGCGGCTCGCTCGGCGAGGCGATGGCGCTCGAGGGCGAAGAAAAGCTCGAGATCCTCAAGCTGGCCAAGTCCGTCGCGGGCAGCCGCCCCGTCCTGATGACCGTGTGCGAAAGCTCGACGCGCCGCGCGGTCGCCGCCGCACAGGCTGCGGCCAAGGCCGGCGCCGACGGCCTGATGGTCCTGCCGGGCGTGCCCTATCGCTCGGCCCCGCACGAGACGCTGGCGCATCTTTTCGCGGTCGCCCGCGGGTCCGGCCTGCCGATCATGGTCTACAACAACCCGGTCGCCTACGGCGTCGACGTGACGTTGGACATGTTCGATGAGCTGGCCGGCGAGCCGCTGGTCGTGGCGATGAAGGAATCCACCGACGACATCCGCCGCGTCAGCGAGGTGATCTCGCGCTTCGGCGATCGGTTCGACGTCTTCACCGGCGTCGACAACCTGGCGCTGGAAAGCCTCGTCATGGGCGCCACCGGCTGGGTCGCCGGTCTCGTCGTCGCCTTCCCGAAGGAGACAGTGGCGATCTGGAAGCTGGCGCAGGCCGGCCGCATCGAGGAGGCGCGGGCGATCTACCGCTGGTTCCGCCCCTTGCTGGATCTCGATGTCTCGACCAATCTGGTGCAGAACATCAAGCGCGCCGAAGTGCATGCCATCGGCTCCAACGACCGCTGCCGTGCACCGCGCATGGCCCTGTCCGGCGCGGAAGCCGAGCGGGTCGACGGCATCATTCGCGCCGCGCTGGACACGCGGCCGCAGCTGCCGGCGCTCTGAGGCGAGAGCGGCGCCGGTCGGGTTCGGCCAAGGTTCGGCGACAGGATCTATTGGGGCGTGAAGGACGCATGGGCGACAGGTCCGAAGTGACCATCATCGGGGCCGGCATCATCGGCCTCGCCACGGCGGCGGCGCTGCTGGAACGCGGCCATGCGGTGACCGTGATCGACCGGGACGAGCCGGGCAGCGGCACCTCGCGGGGCAATGCCGCCGGCATCGCCTGGACGGATGTCGCCCCGCTCGCCTCGCCCGGCATCTGGCGCAAGGCGCCGGGCTGGCTGCTCGATCCGCTCGGGCCGCTCGCCATCCGTCCCTCCTATGCCCTGTCCATCCTGCCGTGGATGCTGCGCTTCGTGCAGGCCTCGCGGCCGGCTGCCTGGCGCCGCTCCATCGGCGCCATCGCCGCGCTGAATGCCGCCGCGCTGCCTGCCTGGGAGCGGCTGTGGCGGGAGAGCGGCACGCTTCACCGAGTGAAGCGCGAGGGCTGTATCGACGTTTTCGACAAGCCGGCCGAGATCGCGCGGGCACAGGCCGGCTGGCAGCTGCAGCGCGACCACGGCATCGAGGTCCGCGAGCTGAGCGGTCCCGAGCTGCGCGACATGGAGCCGGATCTCGGGCCCACGGTGGCCGGTGGCGCCTTCCTTCCCGGCTGGGTGCAGGTCGACGACCCGCACGGGATGTGCCTCGACCTTGCCGCCCATGTGCGCGCCCGCGGCGGCACCATCGAGCGCGGCGAGGTGGCGGCGATCACCCGTTGCAGCCAGGGTGTCGTGCTGCGCATGCGCGAGGGGCCGGTGCGCCGCGCGCCGCATGTGGTGCTCGCCTGCGGGGCCTGGTCGCGCCGGCTTGCCGCCGGCATCGGCGAGGACGTGCCGCTCGACACCGAGCGCGGCTACAACATCACGGTTCCCGACCCGGGCGTCTCCTTCCGCCGCTTTATCATGCTGGCCGGCTACGGCTTCGTGCTGTCGCCGCTGGCCAAGGGCCTGCGCATCGGCGGGGCGGTGGAGTTCGGCGGGCTTGAGGCCGCGCCCGACTGGCGGCGGGTCGATGCGCTGGTGGCGCGCGCCGGCAAGGTGGTGCCGAAGCTGAAGGCTGAGACCGGCGAGCGCTGGATGGGCTTTCGTCCCTCGCTGCCCGACAGCCTGCCGGTGATCTCGCAAAGCCGCCGCGTGCCGGGCCTGATCCACGCCTTCGGCCATGCCCATCACGGATTGACGCAGGCGGCGGTGACGGGCGAACTCGTCGCCGCGCTCGTTGCCGGCGAGCAGCCGGCCATCGATCTTGCCCCTTATGCGGTCGACAGGTTCTGACAGACGGTTCTTTTCTCGAGGAGGCAGCCGTGGCGCGGCATACGTTCTTCTGCATCGACGGACATACCTGCGGCAATCCGGTGCGGCTCGTCGCCGGCGGGGGACCCAACCTTGCCGGCGACAGCATGCTGGCGCGGCGGGCGGACTTCCTTGAGCGCTACGACTGGATTCGCACCGGCCTGATGTTCGAGCCGCGCGGCCACGACATGATGTCCGGCTCGATCCTCTATCCGCCGACGCGCGAGGATTGCGATATCGGCGTGCTCTATATCGAGACCTCCGGCTGCCTGCCGATGTGCGGCCACGGTACCATCGGCACCGTCACCATGGCGATCGAGGAGGGGCTTCTCGTGCCCCGCACGCCGGGCCAGGCGCGGCTGGAAACGCCCGCCGGCCTGGTGCTTGCCGACTACGAGATGGAGGGCGAGCATGTCCGGTCCGTGCGGTTGACCAACGTGCCCTCCTTCCTTGCCGCGCAGGATCTCGAGATCGATTGCCCGGAGCTCGGCCGGCTGACCTTCGACGTTGCCTATGGCGGCAACTTCTACGCGATCATCGAGCCCCAGGAGAATTTCCCCGGCGTCGGCGCCATCGATGTCGATCGGTTGGTGGCGATCAGCCCGGCGCTTCGGATCGCGCTCAACGAGGCGTACGAGATGGTGCATCCGGAGGACGGGCGCATCCGCGGCATCACCCACATCCAGTGGACGGGCCCGGCGACCCAGCCAGGGGCGGATGCGCGCAACGCGGTCTTCTACGGCGACAAGGCCATCGACCGCAGCCCCTGCGGCACCGGCACCTCCGCCCGCCTTGCCCAGCTGCATGCGCGCGGCCGGCTGAAGGTCGGCGACCGTTTCGTGCACGAGAGCGTCATCGGCTCGCTGTTCACCGGCGGGGTGAAAGCCGAGACCACCGTCGGCGGCCGGCCGGCCATCGTGCCCACCATCGAGGGCTGGGCGGTGAAGACCGGCACCTCCACCATCACGCTGGACGAGCGCGACCCCTACATGACGGGCTTTTCGGTCACCGGCACGGGGGTGAAGCTCTACCCGCGCCCGTGAGCCCGGCTTAAGCGGGTGCACAGGCGGGCGCGAAGACTGTAGGAAGGAAGCGAACCAACTCGGGATCCGATTCGCTTCATGGACTGGTCGCCCCAGCAGCAGCACGCGCTCGACGAGACGGCGCGCTGGCTAAAATCGAAAGACAAGCAGGTCTTCCGCCTGTTCGGCTTCGCCGGCACGGGCAAGACGACGCTCGCCCGCCATCTGGCGGAGGGCATCAACGGCGATGTCGCCTTCGGCGCCTTCACCGGCAAGGCAGCCCATGTGCTGCGCCAGAAGGGCTGCGACGACGCCACCACCATCCACGCGATGATCTACCGGCCGCGCGGGCGCAAGGACGAGACCGAGGACGACGAGGAAAGCCTCAGCTTCTCGATCAACCGCGACAGCATCGCCTCCAAGGCCAAGCTGATCGTCATCGACGAATGCTCGATGGTCGACGAGGATCTCGGCCGCGATCTCCTGTCCTTCGGCACGCCGGTGCTGGTGCTCGGCGATCCGGCGCAGCTGCCCCCGGTCAAGGGCGGCGGTTTCTTCACCGAGGCCGAGCCCGACGTGATGCTGTCGGAGGTGCACCGCCAGGCGCGCGACAACCCGATCGTCCACATGTCGATGCTGATCCGCGAGGGCGGCGAGCTTGAGGCAGGCCGTTATGGCGACAGCCGCATCATCTCGCGCCGTGAGATCGACGCCGCCTCGATCCTGGCCAGCGACCAGGTGCTGGTCGGCACCAACCGCACACGGCGGCTCTACAATGGCCGCATCCGCGAGCTGAAGGGCTACACGACACCGATGCCGGCGGTTGGCGACAAGCTGGTGTGCCTGCGCAACGACAAGGCCAAGGGCCTGCTCAACGGCGGGCTGTGGACCGTCGAGCGGCTGCGGCCGTCCAAGGGCAACACGCTGCGCTTCGACGTGCGCCCTGAGGACGAGGCCGCCGGCAAGGGCCGGGTGCAGGTCAAGGTGCTGCCGGGCCTGTTCGAGGAGGGCGCGGACCAGATTCCTTACGCCCTCAAGCGCCGCTCCGACGAGTTCGACTACGGCTACGCGCTCACCGTCCACAAGGCGCAGGGCTCGCAGTGGGACGACATCGTCCTCTTCGACGAGAGCTGGGCCTTCCGCGAGTATCGCGACCGCTGGCTCTATACGGCCGTGACCCGCGCCGCGCAGCGCATCACCGTGGTGCGCTGAGCGCGAGCCTCAGCCTGGGCCCCAGTCCCGCCTCACTCGCGTGGTTTTCCACTTCCGGCCGTGTGTTGTCGCGCCTCACACTGGCGCGAGGCGCACGGCGCGCGTAAGGTTCGCGCCCCGCCGGCCGGCCCCGTGCCGGCGGCCCGATTTCGTCGACAGGCACGCAAAATGACCGATCTTTCCTCCTTCGCGCCGGACGTTCCGGCCTCCCGTCCCGCGTCCGCGAAGACGGCGCTGCCGCCGGAGATTTCCGCCCGCATCGCCCGCACCATCGCGGCGGAACTCGTCTGCCGGCCGGAGCAGGTCTCTGCGACGGTGGAGCTGCTCGACGGCGGGGCGACGGTTCCCTTCGTCGCCCGCTACCGCAAGGAGGCGACCGGCGGTCTCGACGACACGCAGCTGCGCCGGCTCGAGGAGCGACTGACCTACCTGCGCGAGATGGAGGAGCGGCGCGGCGCGATCCTGCGCTCCATCGAGGAGCAGGGGAAGCTGGATGACGCGCTGGCCGGCCGCATCCACGCGGCCGAGACCAAGGCGCAGCTGGAAGATCTCTACCTGCCGTTCAAGAAGAAGCGGCGGACCAAGGCGCAGATCGCCCGCGAGGCGGGGCTGGAGCCGCTGGCCGACCTCTTGATCGGCGATCCTTCGCATGACCCGCAGGAGACGGCGGCGCGCTTCGTCGACGCGGAAAAGGGCGTTCCGGACACCAAAGCGGCGCTCGATGGCGCGCGGCAGATCCTGATGGAGCGCTTTGCGGAAGACGCGGCGCTGGTCGGGCGGCTGCGCTCGCACATGACGTCGGGCGCGGTGCTGCGCTCGCGCGTGGTCGAGGGCCAGGAGCAGGCGGGTGCCAAGTTCTCCGACTATTTCGATTATCGCGAGAAATGGGCCGACGTGCCGAGCCACCGGGCGCTGGCGCTGCTGCGCGGGCGCAACGAGGGCGTTCTGGCACTTGAACTCGCCGTCGACGAGGACGCTCAGGGCACCTTCAAGCCGGTCGAACTGATGGTGATGAGGGCCGCCGGCATCGAGGACCGGGGCCGGCCGGCCGACCGCTGGCTGGCGGAGACGGCGCGCTGGGCCTGGCGGGTCAAGCTGGCGCTGCATCTGGAACTCGACCTGATGAACGCGCTGCGCGAGAAGTCCGAGGAAGAGGCGATCCACGTCTTCGCCCGCAATCTCAAGGACCTGCTGCTGGCCGCGCCCGCCGGTCACAAGACGGTGCTGGGTCTTGATCCCGGCATCCGCACCGGCGTCAAGGTGGCGGTGGTCGATGCCACCGGCAAGCTGGTCGAGACGACGACGATCTACCCGTTCCAGCCGCGCAACGACATCGTTGGCTCGACGGCGGCGCTGAAGGCGCTGATCGCCCGGCACGGCATCTCGCTCATCGCCATCGGCAACGGCACGGCGAGCCGCGAGACCGACCGGCTGGTCGCCGATCTGCTCGGCGAGATCCCGCCGGCGAACCGCCCGATCAAGGTGATCGTCAACGAGGCCGGCGCGTCGATCTATTCGGCGAGCGAGCTGGCCGCGCGCGAGCTGCCCGGCGTCGACGTCTCGCTGCGCGGTGCGGCCTCCATCGCCCGCCGCCTGCAGGATCCGCTGGCCGAGCTCGTCAAGATCGAGCCGAAGTCCATCGGCGTCGGCCAGTACCAGCACGACGTCAACCAGACGAAGCTGGCGAAGGCGCTGGATGCGGTGGTCGAGGATGCGGTGAACGCGGTCGGCGTCGACCTCAACACCGCCTCTGTGGCGCTGCTTGCCCGCGTCTCCGGCCTTTCCGCCGGCCTTGCCGAGTCCATCGTGGCGCACCGCGAGGCGGAAGGCGCGTTCCGCGACCGCAAGGCGCTGCTCAAGGTTGCGCGGCTCGGGCCCAAGGCCTTCGAGCAGTGCGCCGGCTTCCTGCGCATTCCCGGCGGCGACAATCCGCTCGATGCCTCCTCGGTGCACCCGGAAGCCTATCCGGTGGCGAGCCGCATCGTGCAGGCCTGCGGCCGGCCGCTGTCCGAGGTGATGGGCAATGCGTCGCTGCTGAAGGGGCTCGATGCCTCGCGCTTTGCCGACGACACGTTCGGCCTGCCGACGGTGCGCGACATCCTGGCCGAGCTGGAGAAGCCCGGCCGCGATCCGCGTCCGGAGTTCAAGACCGCAAAGCTTGCCGACGGCGTCGAGACGATGAGCGACCTGCGCCCCGGCATGATGCTGGAAGGCACGGTCACCAACGTCACCAATTTCGGCGCCTTCGTCGATATCGGCGTCCATCAGGACGGCCTGGTGCATGTCTCGCAGATCGCAGACCGTTTCGTGCGCGATCCGGCGGAGGTGGTGAAGGCCGGCGACATCGTGCGGGTGAAGGTCGTGGAGGTCGACATGGCGCGCAAGCGCATCGGCCTCACCATGCGCAAGGACGGCGGCGCGGATGCTTCTGACCGGCCGCGCGGCGGTCCCGGTGGCGGCGGCGATCGGCCGAAGGGCGGACCCGGCGGCCCGCGTCGCGGCGGACCCGGCGGTGGTGGCTCCGGCGGTTCTGGCGGTTCGCGTCCCTCGCAGGGCGGTGGCGGCGACGGGGCCATGGCCGCAGCCCTTGCTGCCGCCTTCAACAAGAAGAAGCGCTGACAGGGGAGGCGGTGCATTCTCTCGGGATGTCGCCTCGCCTTCCTATGCGCCACTCTCTCCCCGGGTCTTCCCGGACGAGGCCGAAGGCCGAAGATCCGGGACCGGGGAGCCATAAAGGTAGCCTTCCGTGCCTGAGCGCTTCTGCAATCGCCCCGGCTCTCCGGCCCCGGCTCGGCGCTTGCGCGCCGTCCGGGGTGACGAAGGGAGAGGGCGGTGCGCTGGAGGACGCAAGAAGGGGCTGGCGTGACGAAGGAAGGGGCTCCCTCCTCTCGCGTTGCCCTTATTCGAACCGGGCGCCGATCTTCGGCGTGCCGGGCAGTCCCTCATAGGTGAGCGTGACGCTCAGGCCCGGCTTCATCGGATGCAGGGGGCCGATGGAGCCGACGGAGACGAGATCGCCGGGCTTCAACGCCTTGCCTTGCGCCTTCAGCACGCCGGCGATCCAGGTGACCGCGTTCAGCGGGTGGCCGAGCACGGCCTTGCCGGGCGCCGCCGACAGGGTCTCGCCGTTTGCGTCATTCGTCAGTTTCGCGGTGAAGTCGGCGAGCATGGCAACGCCCTCGGCCCCTTGCGGGATCTCGATCAGCTCTCCCATCGCGCCTTTCCACGCCCCGACATTGATCGAGGTGATGGCGGGGCCGTCGAGCTTGTCGTCCTTGCCGACGACGAGCGCGGGCAGCTCCAGGAACGGGCGCACGCCGGCGATATGGGCCAGCACCTCTTCCGGTGTCGTCGCGTCGTTGACGGCGGCATCGGCGATCTCGACCACCAGGTCCGCCTCGAACAGCGCGCGCACCGCCTCCGCCGGGCGGGCGGTGGCGTTCCCCTTGACGATCATGCCCTCAAGCAGCGTGCCGAAGACCGGCTCCGTCACGCCGAAGGCTTCCTGCGACTTGGGCGAGGTGAGGCCGGCCTTGTAGCCGACCACCGGGCCGAGATCGGTTTCCAGGCGGGCGAGGATCTTGTCTTGCGCGCACAGGGCATCCGCCATCGATCCCCCGGCAGCGACCGGCGGCGGTGTCGGGGCAGCGCTGGCACGCGCGGCCAGGAAGGCGTCGATTGCGGCATCGTCGGGACAGGCGGCCTGCGCGCTCCCGGCGACAAGAACGGTGGAGACGAGAAGCGAGGCACCGAGTGCCAGTGCCGAACGATGGGCGTGCATGTTTGATGATCCTCCCGAAGGCGCGAGTGCGCCGGGCGCAAGAGTGCCGGTGCATGGCCCGCCTTGCAAGCGCCGGGGAGGGGTCCAGCGCGGTTCACACGCCGCCGTATTGCTCCTGCAGGTAGATCCAGTAGTTGCCGAGATGGTGCTGCCAGAAGAAGTCCTTCGGGTCGGCGGGGTTGCCGCCGGGCCGGGCGAACAGCGGCACCAGCGATCCGGCCGGCGCGTAGTCGAGGGAGCGCTGCACCCGCGACAGCACCGTGTCGAGCGTCGGTGCCAGAACGGTCCCGGAAACCGGGGGCAGCACCGTACCGCCGGTCATGAACGGCTCGGGCGCAAGGCGGATGGTCCCAAGCCCGGCCTTCAGCACCGCGACCGTCTCGTGCGCATGGGCGAGCGCCGGTTCCAGCGCAGCGTCGGAAGCCATCGCCGCGGTGAGCGCCATCGCCGCGACCCGCGGATCGCTGTCCGGCATCGGTTCGCCGGCATAGGCGCGCAAGGGATTGGGCGTGTTGAGGTCGCCCGGTCCCTGCAGCGTGAAGGGCACCTGCGGCACCCATCCCTGCGCGCTGGCGATGGTCCAGCCGAAGCCCGCCATGCCGGCAATGCCGGCATAGTCGGCGGCATAGTGGTCGTTGCCGGGCTTGGCCGGGGCTAGCACGTAGGTCTTGGTAGAAAGGGATGCGAAGCCGGCAAAGGGACCGCCGGCGTGGCGCAGGAACGAGGTCAGCAGCGTTGCGATGGAGGCGCCCTGGCTGTGCCCGGTGACGAGCAGTTCGGTCCCCGGCAGCAACGACAGGCGGGCAAGGCTCGCCAGCAGCGGCCGGTCGGTGGTCAGCAGCATCAGGAGCAGGCTGAGCGTGAAGCCGAGATGGGTGCCGGCGACGACCGCGCTGCCCGTCTCGTCGCGGGCGAGATGGAAGGGAATGTCGAGCTGCGATCCGCCGATATCGAGCTTCAGGTCGAGCCGCGCATCGACCAGCGGAAACAGCAGGTCGGCGAGGATGCTCGCCTTCGTGTCGACCGTGCCGCGCACCACCACGGCGTAGCGGTTCGGATGCGCGCTGCTTCGCCAGACCTGCCACAGGTTGTCGAGCAGCGTTGGGCTTGAGGGCGACAGCTCGTCGACCCTGGACCAGCCGAATGCGGCCGGGTCCGGCGTCGGCACCGGGATCGCCGGCTCGCCGTAGATCGCCTGCGACAGCGCCAGCGCGTCGCGTGCCTCGGAAAAATCGAAACCGGAAGCGAATGCCATGCCGTCCTCCCCTGGGGTGACCACGGGTAGGATAGGGCAGAACCTCTATCTTCGGTTGCATTATTTTGTGCGAACACGCATCCGGGCGCGGGTAACAAAAAAGCCGCCGCGCCGGCGGGGCGAGGCGGCTTTCGTGCCGTGAGGGAAAAGGCCCGCAGGCCCGCCCCTTGCGCTTATTCGGCGTCGTCGGCCGAACCGGAATTGAGCAGCGAGTAGCGCTCGACGCCGATCTTCTCCAGCAGCTCCAGCTGGGTCTCGAGGAAGTCGATGTGACCCTCTTCGTCGGCCAGGAGCTCCTCGAAGAGCTTCATGGAAACGTAGTCGCCCTCGTCGTGGCAGATGTCGCGCGACTTGGCGTAGGAGGCGCGGGCGTCATGCTCGCCGGCAAGGTCGGCTTCCAGCACTTCCTTGACGTCCTGGCCGATGCGCAGCGGTGCGACCTTCTGCAGGTTCGGGTGGCCTTCGAGGAACAGGATGCGCGCGATGAGCTTGTCGGCGTGCTGCATCTCCTCGATGGACTCCGCGCGCTCCTTCTTGGCGAGCTTGGTCAGACCCCAGTCGTCAAGCATGCGGTAGTGCAGCCAGTACTGGTTCACCGCGCCGAGCTCGAGGAACAGCGCCTCGTTGAGCCGTTCGATAACCTTTGCGCTGCCTTTCATTCGATGCTCTCCTTGTCTTCCGCGTGCGCCACTGCGGCCGCACCGTCACGGTCGCTTCGGCCTTCGCGAAGCGATCAATTGCACGCAGTTTAGAATAATTCCAATCCTGTGTGAAGAGGGCTGCGGGCAGTTTGCGCGAGGAACTTGCGATTGAGCCCCCGCATTGTGGCCGCAAGGTGAACCGGTCGCACCAATCCTGCGTTTAACGCCATGTGGAAAACAGGAAGGCCCGGACATGTCGTACGCGATCGCCTATGGCGCCACGGCGCTGATCTTCTTGACGCTGGACTACATCTGGCTGGGGCACGTGGCCGGCTCCTTCTACCGCGAGCGCCTTGCCGGGCTGATGGCGGAGCAGGTGAATTTCGCGGTCGCAGGCGCCTTCTACCTCGTCTACGTCGTCGGCATCGTCGTCTTCGCGGTGGCCCCGGCGCTGCGTTCGGGCAATTGGCAGGACGCAGCGCTCTACGGCTGCCTGTTCGGCTTCTTCGCCTATGCGACCTACGACTTCACCAACCTTGCCACCTTGCGCGACTGGCCGGTCGTGGTGACGGTCGTCGACATCGCCTGGGGGACGGCCGTAACCGGCGTTTCCGCGACGGCGGGTTATCTCATCGCCCGCAATTTCGCGTAAGGCACCGCCACCCGCCCGCGCCAAACCGTCTCGCCAAGTGCCCTTGCTGCTTGCCTTTTCCGTCTCTCCCCGGCCATTGTTCCTGCAATGACGCAATGGCTTGCAGCGGAGGAACGACATGGCCATGACGGGAGATCGGGCGGGAAACGTGGCGCTGGTGACGGGCGCGAGTGCGGGTGTGGGCCGCGCCTGCGCCATTGCCTTTCTCAAGGCGGGCTATCGCACGGTGCTGACCGGGCGCCGGGGTGACAAGCTGGAAGAGACCGTGGCCATGTCCGGCGTCGATTCGGCCGGTGCCCTCTGCGTTCCCTGCGATGTCAGCGAGCCGGCGGCGGTGGACGACCTGTTCGGCGCCTTGCACGATGCGTTCGGGCGGCTCGACGTCGTCTTCAACAATGCCGGCACCACCGTTCTCGGCAAGCCGATCGGCGACCTTTCCTTCGAGGAATGGCGCAAGCTGATGTCCGTCAATCTCGACGGCGCCTTCCTGATCGCGCGCGGCGCCTTCAACATGATGCGCGCGCAGGACCCGCAGGGCGGGCGGATCATCAACAACGGCTCGATTTCCGCGCATGTGCCGCGTCCCGGCTCGGCCGCCTATACGGCGTCCAAGCACGCGATGACCGGTCTCACCCGCTCCATCTCGCTGGACGGGCGCCCGTTCAACATCGCCTGCGGCCAGATCGATATCGGCAATGCGGCGACCGACATGACGGTGCGCATGCAGGAGGGCGTCGCCCAGCCGGACGGCAGCGTGCGGGCCGAGCCGGTGATGGCGGCCGAGAATGTCGCGAGCTCCGTCCTGCACATGGCCAGCCTTCCGCTCGATGCCAATGTCCAGTTCATGACGGTGATGGCAACGACCATGCCTTATATCGGCCGCGGCTGAGCGGAGCTCTGGTCAGACGGTGAGGTGGGCGCGGACCGCGCTCTCCTCCAGTTCGTCCCGGGTGCCGGCGAGCACCACCTCGCCGCGGTCCATCACGGCGAAGCGGTCGGCCAGGTCCCGGGCGAACTCGAAATACTGTTCCACCAGCACGATGGCCATTTCGCCGGTGTCGCGCAGGAATGAGATCGCGCGGCCGATATCCTTGATGATCGAGGGCTGGATGCCCTCGGTCGGCTCGTCGAGGATCAGAAGGCGCGGGCGCATGACGATGGCCCGGCCGATGGCGAGCTGCTGTTGCTGGCCGCCCGACAGGTCGCCGCCGCGCCGCGACAGCATGTCCTTGAGCACGGGAAACAGCTCGAACACCGTGTCGGGCACCCGCCGCTGGCCGCTTGGAAGCACGGCAAAGCCCGTCTCCAGGTTCTCGCGTACGCTGAGCAGCGGAAACACGTCGCGCCCCTGCGGCACCAGGGCGATGCCCTTGCGGGCGCGCTGATAGGGCGTCATGCGGGAAATGTCCTCGCCCTCCCAGCGCACGCTGCCGGCCGAGATCGGCTGCTGGCCGGCGATCGCCCGCAGGGTCGAGGTCTTGCCGACGCCGTTGCGGCCCATCACGCAGGTGACCTTGCCGACCTCCGCGCTCAGGCTGACATCTTTGAGCGCCTGTGCGGCGCCGTAATGGAGGTCGATGGACTCAACGTTCAGCATGCAACCTCCATTACGGTCTTGCGCGTCAGTTCAGCAGCTTGCGGTTCAACAGCTGCAGCACCCGCGCCTGTTCCTCGTCCGGTCCCCCGCCCACGTCGCAGACCGCCCGGGCGATGGTGATCAGCTGGTGCAGCTCGCCCTGGTCGAGACGGCTTCTCCAGAGCTTGTGGAACCGCTGGACCGGGTCGTCGGCATTGATGACGTTCTGGGCGATCCAGTCGCAGAAGATCAGCAGCTCGTCCATGTCGCCGGGCGGGACGATCCCCTGCATTCCTTCGCGGATGACGGCCTTCGCCTCGTCCTTGTGGGCGGGCTTTTCCTTCGCCAGGCAGAAGTAGAAGGTCACCGCGGCGATCACCGGGTCCTCGATGGAGGCCAGCGGCGCGTCCTCGACCTTCTTGCGGAACTGCTTGCGCTTGTAGGCGCCGCGCATCCGCTCGACGGAATCGATCACTTCGCTCCCCGCCTCGCGGAGCATTTTCAGTCGCCAGTACCAGACCGCCACACCCACGGCGATCGTTGCGAGAAGGCCCAATAGAGGCATCATCCGTCTCCTGTCCGGTTCCCTCGACCGAGGGATACATAAACGGCAAGACGGTTGCAGTGCCACAGTTCATTGCGCGTTCCACGATCAACGGCCCAGATAGACGTCGATGACCTTCTGGTCGGACGAGACGTGGTCGAGCGAGCCTTCCGCCAGCACCGAGCCCTCGTGCAGCACGGTGACCTTGACGTCGAGCGCCCGCACGAAGGTCATGTCGTGTTCGACGACGACGACCGAATGGCTCTTAGAGATGTCGCGCAAAAGATCGGCGGTCGCCGCCGTTTCCGCATCGGTCATGCCGGCGGCGGGCTCGTCGATCAGCAGCAGCTGCGGGTCCTGCGCCAGCAGCATGCCGATCTCCAGCCACTGCTTCTGGCCGTGGCTGAGGTCGCCGGCAAGGTCGTCGCGGCGGCTGTCGAGGCGCACCAGCTCCAGCAGCGCGTCGATGCGTGCGCTCTCCTCGCGCTCGCGGCGGTGGAACAGCGTGGCGAAGGGCCCGCGCGGGGCTTTCAGCGCCAGCGCGATATTGTCCTCCACCGTGTGGCTTTCGAACACGGTCGGCTTCTGGAACTTGCGGCCGATGCCGAAGCCGGCGATCTCCGCCTCGTCGTGGCGGGTGAGGTCCAGCTTCTCGCCGAACAGCAGCGTGCCGGTGTCCGGCCGGGTCTTGCCGGTGATCACGTCCATCATCGTCGTCTTGCCGGCGCCGTTCGGGCCGATGATCGCGCGCATCTCGTTGCGCCCGATCAGGAAGGACAGGTTGTTCAGCGCCTTGAAGCCGTCGAAGGAGACGCTGACACCGTCGAGATAGAGCAGGGAGCCCGTGGCGGTCATCGTGTCACTCCGCGGCCTGGTTGCGAGCAAGAGCGGGGGCGGGGGCGATGGGCGCACCCGCCGACACGTCCGCCGGTGAGGTCTTGTCCTTGCGCTTCGGCAGGCGGGCGCGCAGCGATGCGGCAAGGCCGAGAATGCCCTTGGGCAGGAACAGCGTCACCGCGACGAACAGCGCGCCGAGCGCGAACAGCCAGATCTCGGGCAGGGCGGCGGTGAACCAGCTCTTGGCGAAGTTGACCAGCACCGCGCCGATGATCGGGCCGACAAGCGTGCCGCGGCCGCCGACCGCCACCCAGATCACCGCCTCGATGGAGTTGGCCGGGGCGAACTCGCCCGGATTGATGATGCCGACCTGCGGCACGTAGAGCGCGCCGGCAAGCCCGGCCATCATCGCCGAGACGGTCCACACGAACAGCTTGTAGTGCTCCACCCGGTAGCCGAGGAAGCGGGTGCGGCTTTCCGCGTCGCGCACCGCGATCAGCACCTTGCCGAGCTTCGAGCCGGTGATGGCGATGGCGAGCACCAGGCTTGCCGCCAGCGCCAGCGCCGAAGCGGCGAAGAGCCCGGCGCGGGTGGCGTCCGACTGCACCGAGTAGCCGAGGATGTCCTTGAAGTCGGTCAGGCCGTTGTTGCCGCCGAAGCCCATGTCGTTGCGGAAGAAGGCGAGCAACAGCGCATAGGTCATCGCCTGGGTGATGATCGAGAGATAAACGCCGGTGACGCGCGAGCGGAAGGCGAACCAGCCGAAGACGAAGGCGAGCAGTCCCGGCACCGCCAGCGCCATCACAATCGCGAAGGGGAAGGCGTCGAAGCCGCTCCAGTACCAGGGCAGTTCCTTCCAGTTGAGGAACACCATGAAGTCGGGCAGCACCGGGTCGCCATAGACGCCGCGCGTGCCGATCTGCCGCATCAGATACATGCCCATGGCATAGCCGCCGAGGGCGAAGAACGCCGCGTGGCCGAGCGAGAGGATGCCGCAATAGCCCCACACCAGGTCGAGCGCCAGCGCCAGCAGTGCATAGGTCAGGTACTTGCCCATCAGCGTCACCGCATAGGTGGGCACGTGCAGCGGGTGATCGGCCGGCAGGGACAGGTTGAGGACGGGCACCAGCACGGCGGCGGCGAGAAGCAGCGCCAGCATGGCGAGGCGGGTGCCGGTCAATCCGCCGGCAAGGAAACGAACCATCATGACGGGCGGCTCCGCGGGATGCGGGCGGGACGGGGGCTCATGCCTCCACCGCCCGGCCCTTCAGCGCGAACAGGCCGCGCGGACGCTTCTGGATGAACAGGATGATGAAGACGAGCACCAGGATCTTGGCCAGCACGGCGCCGGCGAAGGGCTCCAGGAACTTGTTGGCGACCCCGAGGCTCATCGCCGCGACCAGCGTGCCCCACAGGTTGCCGACGCCGCCGAACACCACGACCATGAAGCTGTCGATGATGTAGGACTGGCCGAGATTGGGCGAGACGTTGTCGATCTGCGACAGCGCCACCCCGGCGATGCCGGCGATGCCGGAGCCGAGGCCGAAGGTCAGCGCGTCGACCAGCGGCGTGCGGATGCCCATGGAGGCGGCCATGCGCCGGTTCTGGGTGACGGCGCGCACGTTCAGCCCGAAGCGGGTGAATTTCATCGCGGTCAAGAGCGCGGCGAAGACCGTCAGCGCGAAGACGAGGATCCACAGCCGGTTGTAGGTGATGGTCAGCTGGCCGATCTCGAAGGCGCCCGACATGAAGGCCGGGTTGCCGACCTCCTGGTTGGTGGGGCCGAAGATCGAGCGCACCGCCTGCTGCAGGATCAGCGAGACGCCCCAGGTGGCGAGCAGCGTTTCCAGCGGGCGGTTGTGCAGGAAGCGGATGATGCCGCGCTCGATGCCGACGCCGACGAGGCCGGCGACGAGGAAGGCGGCCGGCAGCGCCACCAGCAGCGAATAGTCGAAGAGGTCGGGCGCGTGGGTGCGGAACAGGTTCTGCACCATGAAGGTGGTGTAGGCGCCCAGCATCACCATCTCGCCATGGGCCATGTTGATGACCCCCATCACGCCGAAGGTGATGGCAAGGCCGATGGCGGCGAGCAGCAGCACCGAGCCCAGCGACAGGCCGAACCAGACGTTGCGGGCCGTGTCCCAGGCCGCCTGCAGCTTCTCGATGCGGGCAAGGGCGGCACCTGCCGCCTCGTGCAGTTCGCTCGCGTCGCTGTTCTGCACTGCCGTGATCATCGACAGGGCGTCGCGGTCGCCGCGCTCGGCCAGCGTGTCGATGGCGGCGATCTTGTCCTCGGTGGGGAGGTCGGAGGCGAGCACGGCGGCGGCGCGCGCCTCGCGCATCAGCTTGGCAACGCCGGCATCGGTCTCGGCGGCAATCGCCGCGTCCAGCGCCTCGATGCCCTCCGCATCCTGCGCCTTGAAGATCGCCTCGGCCGCCTGCCGGCGAGTGGTGGCATCCGCGGCGCGCAGGGTCAGTCCGCCGAGCGCTGCGCGGATCGTGCGGCGCAGGCGATTGTTGACGCGGATCTTGTCGAGCGCGCTGGAAGGGGCGCTTTCTAGCGCCTCGCCGGTCAGCGGGTCGGTGAGCGCAAGGCTGCCGCCGGCCCGCTTGCCGATGACCACGGATTTGTCGGCCTTGCGGACATAGAGATCGCCGTTGGTGAGCGCTTCCAGCGCCGGCACCACGGCGGCATCGCCGGTGGCGGCGAGCGCGGCGATCTGCTTTTCCGTATCGCTGAACGAACCTTTCCCGAGCGCATCGACGAGCGGGCGCAGGGTGGCATTGTCCTGCGCGCCCGCTGACGAGGACAGCAGCGCCAGGGGCAGCAGGGCCAGCAGCAGGGCCAGCAGCAGGGCCGGGAGAGGGCGCTTTGCGCCGGCAGGGCTCGGGGCGTGTGCGTTTACGTTCACCGATGCGTTCACTGGGGACCGTCCGGGCTGGGATGCGCAATGCGCGCTAGGAGAGGAGGGGTAAGGAGGAGGCGGATCTGCGCCCGCCTCCCTCCCCCTCTGGATGCGACGGACGGGAGCTTAGCTTCCCGACCCGCCGCACTTGCCCGTGGCCGTGTTGAAGTTTCCGCAGTTCAAGGGCTTGCGCCAGTCGGCGATCAGGTCCTTGGAGCCTTCGAGGAAGTCGGACCAGGCGTCGCCGACGACGAGGCCGGAGGTCTCCCACACGGTCTCGAACTGGCCGTCTTCCTGGATCTCGCCGATCAGCACCGGCTTGGTGATGTGGTGGTTCGGCATCATCGCCGAATAGCCGCCGGTCAGGTTCGGCACGGACACGCCGACGATGGCGTCGATCACCGCATCCGGATCGGTGGTGCCGGCCTTCTCGACCGCCTTCACCCACATGTTGAAGCCGATGTAATGGGCCTCCATGGGATCGTTGGTGACGCGCTTGTCGTCGCCGATATAGGCCTTCCACGCCTCGATGAACTCGCCGTTGACCGGCGTGTCGACGGACTGGAAGTAGTTCCAGGCGGCGAGGTGGCCGACCAGCGGTCCGGTGTCGAGGCCGGCCAGCTCTTCCTCGCCGACCGAGAAGGCGACGACCGGGATGTCCTCGGCCTTGATGCCGGCATTGCCCAGTTCCTTGTAGAAGGGAACGTTGGCGTCGCCGTTGATGGTGGAGACCACGGCGGTCTTCTTGCCGGCCGAGCCGAAGGCCTTGATGTCGGACACGATCGTCTGCCAGTCGGAATGGCCGAACGGCGTGTAGTTGATCATGATGTCTTCCTCGGCGACGCCCTTCGCCTTGAGGTAGGCCTCGAGGATCTTGTTGGTCGTGCGCGGGTAGACGTAGTCGGTGCCGGCCAGCACCCAGCGCTCGACGCCTTCCTCGTTCATCAGGTAGTCGACGGCGGGAATGGCCTGCTGGTTCGGAGCGGCGCCCGTGTAGAAGACGTTGCGCTGGCTTTCCTCGCCCTCGTACTGGACGGGGTAGAACAGCAGCGAGTTCAGCTCCTCGAAGACCGGCAGCACGGACTTGCGCGACACCGAGGTCCAGCAGCCGAACACGGCGGAGACGCCGTTCACCTGGATCAGCTCGCGGGCCTTTTCGGCGAACAGCGGCCAGTCGGACGCCGGATCGACCACGACGGCCTCGAGCTTCTTGCCGAGCAGGCCGCCCTTCTTGTTCTGCTCCTCGATGAGCATCAGCATGACGTCCTTGAGGGTCGTCTCGGAAATCGCCATGGTGCCGGACAGCGAGTGGAGGATGCCGACCTTGATGGTCTCCTCCTGGGCGAAGGCGCCGGTGACGGCAGTGGTGGCCATCAGGCCCGAAAGCGCCATGCCGGCGAAGAATTTCTTGCTGAACATCGTCATTTGTTTCCCCTCTGTCGCGTCTCCCCCGGAGGAAGAGCCACGGCACTGAGGATCAAGATGCGTGCCAGTTTTGCGCGAAGGCCGTTTGCAGCGGAAAAACGCCGGATTCGTCGCAGCTTGCGGGGGACGCAGCGTCAGTCACGCTGCGCGCTGCCCGATTTCGCGGCGCACAATGAAATTGCACAATTGTGCATCGCGGCAAAAATGTGCTCAAAATTTGTTCAAGGCGTGAGCGTGCGTCAGCCCTTGCGCGACTGCACGGCCCCGCCCGCCTCCAGCGCGTCGAGCTCGGTGTCATCGAGGCCGAGGACTCGGGCCAGCACCTCGCGGGTGTGCTCGCCCAGCATCGGCGGGGCGACCTTGTCGTTCACCGGCGTCTTGGAAAACCGCAAGGGGCTGGCGACGCCCGGCACGGTGCCGCCGCTGCCATGCGGCAGGGCCGGGTTCATCAGCCCGCGCGCCTTGGCCTGCGGCTCCTCGAACACTTCGGCGATGGTGTTGATCGGGCCGCAGGGCACGGCGGCGGCCTCCAGGTCGGCGATCCACTCGCGGGTCGTGCGCGTCCTGATGATCTCGGCGACCATCGGCGCCAGGATCTCCCGGTGGGCGACCCGGTCGCGGTTGACGGCAAAGCGCGGATCGGCGGCCAGCTCCGGCCGGCCGGCGACCTCGCAGAAGCGGACGAACTGGCCGTCGTTTCCGACGGCGAGGATCAGGTGGCCGTCGGAGCTGGCGAAGACCTCGTACGGCACGATGGCGGTGTGGGCGTTGCCCATGCGCACGGGCGAGGTGCCGGAGACGAGATAGCTCAGCGCCTGGTTGGCCAGCGAGGCGACCTGCACGTCGAACAGGGCGATGTCGAGATGCTGGCCCTCGCCGGTGCGCTCGCGGTGGGCGAGGGCGCCGAGAATGGCGATGGTGGCGTTCAGCCCGGTCAGGATGTCGGCAAGCGCGACGCCCGCCTTCTGCGGTCCGCCGCCCGGCAGCGCGTCGCGCTCGCCGGTCACCGACATCAGCCCGCCCATGCCCTGGATCATGAAGTCGTAGCCGGCGCGCTGGGCATAGGGCCCGGTCTGGCCGAAGCCGGTGATCGAGCAGTAGATCAGGCCCGGATTGATCTTGGACAAGCTATCGTAGTCGAGGCCGTATTTCTTCAGCCCGCCGACCTTGTAGTTCTCCACCAGGATGTCGGACTTCTTCGCCAGCTCGATGATCAGCGCGCGCCCCCTCTCGCTGGCGATGTCGACGGCGACGGACTTCTTGCCCCGGTTGGCGGCCATGAAATAGGCGCTTTCGCCGGCCGCCGGCCCGTCCGCGACGAAGGGCGGGCCCCAGCCGCGCGTGTCGTCGCCGCTGCCGGGGCGCTCGATCTTGATGACGTCGGCGCCCATGTCGGCCAGTGCCTGCGTCGACCAGGGGCCGGCCAGGACGCGGGAGAGATCGAGCACGCGCAGATGCGACAGCGGGGCGGTCATGATCGGGAAACGCCTTCCTTCCTGAACGTCTGTCCTGCTTTCCTCAATGCGAAGAGCAGCAAGCTTCCCCCGGTCATAGCCCCGGCATCGCCATGCGTCCAATGACTTGGCGTGAGAACATCATTCCGGTGGGTGGGGATCGGCTATTCAAGTAATGTGGCGAACTTCCGTTTCATCTTCTCCCATTTAGTGTTGATGAAGGCATATTTGATTTCGATATCTCTTAGTATTAACTACCTTTATTTGAATATATTAATTTTTATTTTCAGAAAAGTAATTCGGGTTTCCTAATATTTTTAGGAAAAATTATCCCAAATCTTCTTTGCTGTCTCTAGTTGTTCCCTGAAATGACTATCAATTCCTAATTCGTTATATTCTTTATATAGATGCCAGAGCATTTCTTTCTGTAAATCTTCAACCGAAGCTCCTTCGGCTTTTGCTTTTTGGATGACTTCCTTGGCGCGCCCCTCGTCTGCCGGGTGATTAGCAAACTTGGCGTCTGCTGCGCCGAAGCACGCCGGAACTGCTTCTTTCCAAGCCATACCTTTCCCTTCAAGTTTGAGCTTGTGGTCCGCCTTGTGGCAACTGAAAGTTAACCAAAATTAACCATTGTGATGCAATACATCTTTTCGAACGTAATTGAAAAACGGTGGACGTGGTCCCGCGGCCGCACTTAACTTCGCTGAACATTGTTGCAGCATTCCTCAGCGCGGCAGGAATCCGCCATCTTGGCCAATTTTCTGCCTTTCGCACTTAAGCCCTTTCAGATGGGGGTAGGTTCATCCGCGTAGCTGCGCGGATGATGTAAGCAATCATCATCTGCTATCGATTCTCTTGACGCGGAAGTTTGGAGGCAAGGCGATGTGGGCATCGATTGTGGAGCAGGGCAGGGCACTCCTCGCAGCTTGCCGGTTGACGCCCACAGCTTCATTCAAAACGAAACATCTTGAAATCAAGGGGGCGACAGCCGCTGAGGTGAACAAGATGATGCAGGAATATTATCGGCTTACGCAGCAACAAGAACATCTCGGTATTTCCGTTACGCGCCGCCTTTAGAGACCTGCTGTAGCCGCCACATTACGAAGTTATTCTCGTTGCACTCGTCGCACGTGAAATGAAGCGCCTGCTTTCGCTCGAGGCCGAGCATCACCTTTTCTGGAAAAGCCGTCTCCGCTGAGCAGGAACGACAGGGAACGCTGATTTCCTTCCTCAGGAAACTGATTTCGTCGCCCTCTAACCGAACGCTCCAACGTTCTAAGCAATTCGGGTTGATGCAGCTGACGGTCTGACCGTCTTTCAACAACGAAACGCGGCGCTTATTTGCCGCGCCACACTCGCATTTGAAGCTTACTGTTTCACCTAGCCCACTCGCAATTAGCGTGCCTTCAGAAAGGCGCTCTAATTCGACTAGAACTTCGTCGATCTTCTTCGCCAGCGTGTCCGGTTCGCCATACTCGGTAACCGATTCGTGTTTTTGCTTCGGGACTTTCACATGCAGGAAATAGGATACTGCATTCCAGAGCTTACCCATTTTCTTCGGGTCGAAGCCGACGTGAGTGCCGATTTCCACATAATCAATGGCCTCGTAGTCTTCTTTTGTAAGGTCGTCCTCCTTGCTGATGGGCTCCTTGCTAATTGAAAACGTATAGGAGGCGGCAATCTTGCCATCAACTTCTTCTATTAATTTGTTTACAATATCCTTCGGTTGCCACTTCCGGATATCGTCGTGGGATATATAGTCGTGCGCGAGGCTGAGTCGTTCATAGCAGACGCGCTCAATCGCTAACCGGCACTCCAATGCAGCGTAGGTGAGGCTTTCCGGCGAGCCATTTGCTTTCAGTTTGGATATTCTTTCAATATTTGTTTTTAGCCACCGCATAATATTATCATCCTAATTATAATTGGCTTGCCATCTTGCTATATTAGCTCTGCTGGTGTGCCGTGGTCACGGTTGAATCCGAAATTTTTCCATTAATTTGACTAGATGAATATTTACCCGGCCCGCTCCGTCGCGCAAGCCGGCAGGTAGAGGCTTGCCCCATCGCCGCGCCGCTTTTCATCCTTGCTGTGGGCCGGTACCAATGGGCGGAGAGATGAAGGCTAGGTTCGAGGGGAGGAAAGCCATGAGCTTCAACGCGCTGGTCGTCGACAAGGACGAGGCAGGGGCCGTATCGGCTGGGGTCCAGGCGATCACGGAAGACCGTCTGCCGGAGGGCGACGTCACCGTGGCGGTCGAGTATTCGACGCTGAATTACAAGGACGGGCTGTGCCTCGGTTCCGGCGGCGGGCTGGTGCGCGCCTGGCCGCATGTCCCGGGCATCGATTTTGCCGGCACGGTCGAGACCTCCTCCGATCCGCGTTATGCGCCCGGCGACAAGGTGGTGCTGACCGGCTGGCGCGTCGGCGAGGTGCGCTGGGGCGGCTATGCGCAAAAGGCGCGGGTGATGGCCGACTGGTTGGTGCCCCTGCCGCAGGGCCTCACCACCCGCGATGCCATGGCGGTCGGCACGGCCGGCTTCACCGCCATGCTCGCCGTGATGGCGCTGGAGGATCACGGGCTGAAGCCGGGCAATGGCCCGGTGCTGGTCACGGGCGCTGCCGGCGGCGTCGGTTCGGTCGCGACCGCGATTCTTGCCAAGCTCGGCCACGAGGTCGCGGCGGTGACCGGCCGGCCGGAGACGGAAGCCTATCTCAAGGGGCTGGGCGCCTCGCGCATCGTCGCGCGCGAGGAGATCGCGGAAACGGTCAAGCGGCCGCTGGAGAGCGAGACCTGGGCGGGCTGCGTCGATGCGGTCGGCGGGGCGATGCTGGCGCGGGTGCTGGGGCAGATGAAATACGGCGCCTCGGTCGCCGCCGTCGGGCTGGCCGGCGGGGCGGGCCTGCCGGCGAGCGTCGTTCCCTTCCTGCTGCGGGCGGTCAACCTGCTCGGCATCGATTCCGTCATGCGCCCCTATGACGACCGCGTGCGGGCCTGGTCGCGGATCGCGGCCGACCTGCCGATGGACAAGCTCACCGGGATGGTGGTGCCGGCGCGCCTTGCCGACCTGCCGGAGCTCGGCAAGGCGATCCTTGCCGGCGAGGTGCGCGGGCGCGTCGTCGTCGACGTCAACGCCTGAGGCGTCTTTCCCGACAGACGGTCCGGTGCAGAAACGGACGGGGCCTCTCGCCCCGTCTTTTCTTTTGGCGGGCGCTTCGCTACCAATGAGCCGCCTTACGAACGGGCGCCGGCAGGCCGGCCGAAAGGAGTTGTTTTGCAAAAGCACGTCGCACTCGACCGCGCATCGGCGCCGGTCTCCAGGTTCACCCGGTTGCGCGAGCTGTTGCAGCGTCCGGATCTCGCCTTCCTGATGGAGGCGCATAGCGGCCTGTCCGCCAAGATCGTCGAGGAAGCCGGCTTCGAGGGCATCTGGGCCTCGGGCCTGTCCATGTCGGCGGCGCTCGGCGTGCGCGACAACAACGAGCTGTCCTGGACCCAGGTGCTCGACATGCTGGAATACATGTCGGATGCCTCCAGCCTGCCGATCCTCGTCGACGGCGACACCGGCTACGGCAATTTCAACAATTTCCGCCGCTTCGTCGCCAAGCTGTGCGATCGCGGCATCGCCGGCGTGTGCATCGAGGACAAGATCTTCCCCAAGACCAACTCGTTCTTGGGCGAGAACCAGCCGCTCGCCGACATCGACGAGTTCTGCGGGAAGATCAAGGCCGGCAAGGACACCCAGAGCCATCCGGACTTCCAGATCGTCGCCCGCGTCGAGGCGCTGATCGCCGGCCGGGGCCTCGAGGAGGCCTTGAAGCGCGCCCATGCCTATGCGGATGCGGGGGCGGATGCCATCGTCATCCACTCCAAGAAGAGCACCGCCGACGAGATCATCGAATTCTGCCGCGAGTTCGGCGACCGGGCGCCGGTGATCCTGATCCCGACCAAGTATTACCGCACGCCGACCGAGAAGCTGCGCGAGGCCGGCGCCTCGATGATCATCTGGGCCAACCACAACCTGCGCGCCTCGATCCGCGCCATGCGCGACACCTGCGCGGTCCTGCGCGAGCACCAGACCCTGCTGGAGGTCGAAAGCGACGTGGCGCCGCTCGGCGACGTGTTTTCGCTCGCCGGCTCGCAGGAGCTGGAAGAGGCGGAGAAGCGCTATCTTGCCGCCACCGCGCCACGCCGCGCCATCGTTCTGGCCGCAACGCGCGGCGAGGAGCTCGGCGACCTGACGCTGGACCGGCCGAAATGCATGCTGCCCGTGCGCGGCACCTCGCTGCTCGGCCGCCAGGTCGAGGCGCTCACGCGCCACGGCGTTGCCGATATCCGCGTCGTCGTCGGCTACAAGGCCGATGCGGTCGAGGCGCCGGGCATCTCGCTGGTCGAGAACACGGAGTACCAGACCAGCGGCGAGGCGCAGTCCCTGTCGCTGGCGCTCGGCGAGGGCGACACCATCGTCTCCTATGGCGACATTCTCTACCGTCCGTTCTTCCTGGCGATGCTGGAGGACCGGGAGGAGGACATCGTGCTTGCGGTCGACCCGCGCGTTTCGGGCCGTGCGGGCCGCGACGCCGTCGCCTGCACGCTTCCCTTCTCCGACGATCTCGACCCGGAGGCCGAAACGCCGCTGCTCAAGGGCTTCGTTGGCGAGGGCGGCGACGGCGAGTGGGTCGGCCTGATGCGGGCGAGTGCCGCGGGCGCTGCCCGCCTGCGCCGCACGCTGGACGAGATGGCGGCCGAGGGCAGCCTTGCCAGCGCCGATCTCGGCGCGGTGCTGACCCGCATGGCGGCGGCCGGCGAGCGCATCGGCGTCGTCTATGTCACCGGCTTCTGGCGCAATGTGAACGACCTCATGGACCTGGCGCAGGCGCGCGATGCGGTCTGAGCGGAGAGCCTGGAGGCAAGGGCGATGATCGAGGCGGGCGACTTTCTCTCCGCGGCCAAGCGCCAGGGCATCGACTTCTTCACCGGCGTGCCCTGCAGCTTCCTGACGCCCTTGATGAACGCGGTGATCTCCGACCGCGAGGCCCGCTATGTCGGCGCGACCAGCGAGGGCGAGGCGGTGGCGATTGCCGCCGGCGCCTGGTGCGCGGGCCGCGAGACGGTGGTGATGTTCCAGAACTCCGGGCTCGGCAACGCGGTCAATCCGCTGACCTCGCTCAACCATCCCTTCGCCATTCCGACGCTGGTGATCGCCACCTGGCGCGGCGAGCCGGGGGTGAAGGACGAGCCGCAGCACGAGCTGATGGGCCAGATCACCTCGCAGCTCCTTGCGCTTGCCGGGGTCCATGGCGAGCCGTTCCCGCTTGCAGCCGCCGACATCGAGCCGGTGCTGTCGCGCGCGATTGCCCATATGCGCGCGACCGGCCAGCCGGTCGGGCTGGTGCAGCCGAAGGGCGCGATCGCGCCGCGTCCGCTCGACGAGGTGCGGGCCGAGCCGGCACCGCGCGTTGCGCCGGTCGACTTCGGCGGCGGGGCGAGCCTGCCGCGCCGCATGGACGTGCTGGCGCTGCTGCGCGACAAGCTGCCCGAAAGCGCCGGCCTTGTCGCCACCACCGGCCATACCGGGCGTGAGCTCTTCACCCTTCAGGACCATGCCGGCCATCTTTACTGCGTCGGCTCCATGGGCGGGGCCAGTGCCATCGGCCTTGGTGCTGCGCTCAACTGCGAGCGCGAGATCGCCGTGCTCGACGGCGACGGTGCGGCATTGATGAAGCTCGGCAACATGGCGACCATCGGCGCCGAGGCGCCGGCCCGCTACACCCATGTGCTGCTCGACAACGGCCGGCACCTGTCGACCGGCGGCCAGGCGACCGTCTCCGCGCATGTGGACTTCGCTTCGGTCGCGGCGGCCTGCGGCTACCGCTTTGCCGCCCGCGCCAGCGGCCTTGCCGAAGCGGGAGCTGCGCTCGATGCGGCGCTCGCCGTGCCGGGACCGCGCTTCGTGCATGTGAAGGTCGCCGCCGAGGAGGTCGCCGGTCTCGGCCGTCCGACCGTCGCCCCGCGCGAGGTCGCCCGGCGCTTCCGCGCCCATCTCACCGGTGCCGCATGAGCGCATCCAAAGGTCCCGTCCTGCTGACGCCCGGCCCGCTGACCACCAGCGATCGGGTCAAGGCGGCGATGCTGCGCGATTGGGGCTCGCGCGATCCCGCCTTCACCCGCCTTGCCGGCGAGGTCCTGGCGCGGGTCCGTGGTCTTGCCGGCGGCACGGCGGCGGATCATGTCTGCGTGCCCGTGCAGGGCAGCGGCACTTTCGCGGTCGAGGCGATGCTCGGCAGCATGCTTGCCTCGGGCGAGCGGTTGCTGCTGCTGGTCAACGGCGCCTATGGCCGGCGCATGGCGGAGATCTGCCGCCGGCTCGGCCGTCCCTGCGACGTGGTCGAGGTCGCGGAGACCGAGGCGCACGATCCTGCGGCGCTTGCCGAAAGGCTCGCCGCCGATCCCGGCATTGCGGCTGTGGCCATCGTCCATTGCGAGACGACCTCGGGCCTGCTCAATCCGCTTGAGGAGATCGCCGCCGTGGTCCGGGCCGCCGGCCGGCGGCTGCTGGTCGATGCCATGAGCAGCTTCGGCGCGATTGCCGTCGACATGAGCGGCTGGGGCATCTCGGCGCTCGCGGCCAGCTCCAACAAGTGCCTGCAGGGCGTTCCCGGCCTTGCCTTCGTGGTCTGCCGGTCGGATGAGCTCGCCGCCCGTCGCGGTGTCTCGGTCTCGCTGGCGCTCGATCTGGAGGATCAGGCGCGGGCGCTTGCCGGCGACGGACAGTGGCGCTTCACGCCGCCGACCCATGTGGTCGCGGCCCTTCACGAGGCCTTGCAGGAGCTTGCCGAGGAGGGCGGTCCGGCCGCCCGGCTCGCCCGCTACACGGCGAACCGCGACACGCTGATCGCCGGCATGGCCCGCCTCGGCTTCGTCCCGGCGCTCGACCCTGCGCTGCAGGCGCCGGTGATCGTCTCCTTCCTGGAGCCGCAGGAGGATTGGTACGACTTTTCCGCCTTCTACGATGCGTTGGAATCGCGTGGCTTTGCCATCTACGCGGGCAAGATGAAGGCGCTCGGAACCTTCCGCGTCGGCACGATCGGGGCCATCGATTCTCTCGTGATCGAGCGCTTCCTCGCGGCGGCGGAAGCAGTTGTGACAGACCTGAAACAGAAATTGATCCGCTGATCGGGCGGGCGGAGTGAACCGGTTGCGCTGCCGTGCGTTATCGACCTCCGGCAGCGCCCGCCCGGCGGCGGCCGGGACCCCGGTGCCGCACCGTCCCGCCGGGCACCGTCCGCACATTTGCTACGGAAACCGGTGGGGACGCGAGGTCCGCTGCTCGTTCGCGGCCGATCCGGCCCGCCGATATTCCGTAAGGTGATGCCGCTGCCGGCGAAGGCGCGCCGAGGCAAGCCCTCAGGCCCCCTTCGACAGGGGCGCGGGGCGCGGAGCACGGGCGCTGCGTCCGTATCACCCCTCTCCCTTCGTCGGCTTACTCGACAGTTTCCCACCTTTCGGCTATTTAGCGATTTCCGTCTGAGTGGGGGCTTGGCGGCAGACTGCTCCTTGCAAGGGGGCTTGCAGGGCAAACAGGCAGTTGCCGCCTTTGTACCACCCGTGCCGGAATGCCGATGACCTCGACGATTGCCCGGATGGTTTTGGGAGCCGGGCTGCCATGTCCTGCAGGTCGCCTTCCCGGGCGCGCCGACTGTGCTGCAGGTGTCGGCTCCTAGTAAATTGAGACAGCTCGAACGGTCTTCGATCCTGGTTCGGGTTTGGGGGTAAGCAAGAATGAAGCCTGATCGGCCGAGCTTTTCCGTTGTCGCTGAGCGCCGCTTTCGTCTGGCCGGCAAGGCGATCATCGAGCAGCACAATCCGTATTTTCTTCCCGTCGACCAGCAGCGCGAGCTCTGCGAGCGCAACGGCATTCCCTTCGTCAGTTTCGCTCATTACGACTATCTCGGGCTGAGCAATCATCCGGACGTGATCGAGGCGGCGAGCACCGAGCTGCACCGGCTCGGCACCGGCGTCGGCGCCTCGCGCCTTGTCGGCGGCGAGCGGGCCGGCCACCGCGCCTTCGAGCGCGAGCTGGCGGATTTCCTCGGGGTCGGCGACGTGATGTCGCTGGTCAGCGGCTATCTGGTCAACGTCTCCCTGATCAACTTCCTCATGGGGCCGCGCGATCTCGTTCTGATCGACGAGCTGGCCCACAACTCGATCTTCGTCGGCGCCAAGAACGGCCGCTACGACCATCGGGTCTTCAACCACAATGATCTCGACGATCTGGAGCGCCAGCTCGAAGAAGTGCGCGGCCAGTATCGCAACGTGCTCATCGTCGTCGAAGGCCTCTACTCCATGGACGGCGACATTCCCGACCTGCCGCGGCTGGTCGAGATGAAGGAAGCCCATGACGCCTGGCTCCTCGTCGACGAGGCGCATTCCTACGGCGTGCTCGGCGCTACCGGTCGCGGCCTGTGCGAGCATTTCGACATCGACCCGCGGCGCATCGAGCTGACGGTCGGCACCCTGTCCAAGTCCTTCGTGTCCTCCGGCGGGTTCATCTGCGCCGAGCAGGGGGTCATCGACTGGCTGCGCTTCACCCTGCCGGGCTTCGTCTACAGCGTCGGCCTGTCGCCGGCGACGCTCGGCAGCGCCCATGGCGCGCTGACGCAGCTGAAGGCCGAACCGCAGCGCGTTACCCGGCTGCACGAGAACTCGCTCTACTTCCGCGATCGCGCCCGCTCGATGGGGCTGAACACCGGCCCGGCCATCGGCTGCGGCGTGGTGCCGATCCTGTTCTCCAGCCCGATGCAGACGATGATCGCCTCGCAGGCGCTGCTGGAGCAGGGCGTCTACGCCCCGCCGATCGTCCAGATCGGCGTGCCGAAGGACCAGCCGCGCATCCGCTTCTTCCTGTCGGCCGCCCATACGCACGAGCAGATGGACAAGGCCATCGCCATTGCCGCCGCGGTGGCCCATGGCGAGGGTTCGGCGCAGGCGGAGCTGCTGCAACAGGCCGTCGCCGGCGCCTGACGCCGGCCCGGCCGGAACAATCGGGGCACGGGGCGCGCACCGAGCGGAGTTGGCATCGCCATGACAGCTGACGAACGGGCCGGCATCCAGCCGGATCAACCGCGGACGACCCTTGCCGGGCGTTCGCTTCGCCTCCCGGGTCTCCTTCTTGCCGCGCTTGTCGCCCTGTCGCCGGCGGCTCAGGCCATCGAGGGGACCCGCATCACACCGGGCAACGCGCAGAAGGCGCTCGGCTCCGTCGTCACGGAGGTCGCCAGCCTGCCGGTGGTGCGGCCGGAGTTTCCGGTGCCAAGCGACCCGGGCCAGGTCTTTTATCTTCAGCGCTCCAGCAACTCCAACACGGTGGTCTACGCCGCCCGCTTCACGCAGGACGGCAAGCTCGACCCGCGCGAGCCGCTCGTCGCCTATTGGCGCCGGTTCAACACGACCGGCGAGCAGCTGCCGCTGAAGATGATCGAGGACAGTTTCGCCTTCGGCGTGCGCTCGCGCGCCACCAGCGATCCGGACGTCTTCCGCATCCATATCGTGTCCTATTCCGAGCGGCCGGCGACCTTGCGGCTGGTCGAGCCCGGCCGGGCCGAGCTTCTGCTTCCCGTCGGCGGGCGCACCATGCGCATGGCCTATGCCTATGCCGATGTCGACGAGAGCGGGCTGATGCCGAGCGTGCGCGAGGTGCTGGTGATGGGGCACGACGCGGACACCGGCAAGCCGCTGGTCGAACGCATCGAGATCGAGTAACGCTTGCCGCGCCGGCCTTGCCGGCGGCAGGCATCAGGCGCGCGGACTTCCGCGCGCGACAGCATCCAGACGAGCGGACGGTCGGTACCGTCCGGGCAGGGTTCGGGGGTAACCAGACAGTATGAGCGCTTCTTCCGCGAAAACGATCCGCACCGCGATTGTCGGTGCCGGCAATTGCGCAAGCTCGCTGGTCCAGGGCGTGGCCTATTGCCGGGCGCTGGGCGAGGAGGCGGTGGGCGTGCCGTTCCCGGTGCTTGGCGGCTACCGGCCGGAAGACGTCGACATCGTGCTTGCCTTCGAGGTCGATGCGCGCAAGGTCGGACGCACCGTCGGCGAGGCGGCCGTTGCCCTGCCCAACTGCACCGAGATTTTCCACAAGGACCTGGGCGGCATGACCGCTCCGGTGCTGCGCGGCCCCGATCTCGACGGCGTCTCCGCCTTCATGCGCAACCAGGCGCCCGACCGCAGCTTCGTCGTCTCCAGCGCGCCGGCGCTCGACAAGGCCGGCATCGTTGCGGCCCTGCGCGAGGCGAAGGCCGACGTGATGATCAACTTCCTGCCCGTGGGCTCGGTCGAGGCGACGCAGTTCTACGCCGAATGCGCGCTGGAAGCCGGCTGCGCCTTCGTCAACGGCATTCCGGTCTTCATCGCCTCCGATCCGGTCTGGGCCGCCCGCTTCCGCGACGCCGGCGTGCCGATCGTCGGCGACGACTTCAAGGCGCAGTTCGGCGCGACGATCACCCACCGTGCGCTCGCCCGGCTGGCCGACATGCGCGGCGTCAAGGTCGACCGCACCTATCAGCTCAATGTCGGCGGCAACACCGACTTCCTCAACATGATGGACATGGACCGCCTCGCGATGAAGCGGGAGTCCAAGACCGAGGCCGTGCAGACCGCGATGAACGCGCGGCTCTCCGACAGCGAGATCCGCATCGGCCCGTCGGACTACGTGCCGTGGCTCAACGACCGCAAGGTCGCCTATGTCCGTCTCGAGGGCCGGCTGTTCGGCGGCGTGCGCACCCATGTCGAGATGCGGCTGGAAGTCGAGGATTCCCCCAACGCCGCGGCCATGGCGCTGATCGCCATCCGCTGCGCCAAGATCGCTGCCGACCGTGGCCTTGCCGGCCCGGTCGAGGATGCGAGCGCGTTCTTGTTCAAGCATCCGCCGCTGCAGATCGAGGATGCCGAGGGCTACGACCGCCTGCTCGCCTTCGCCAACGGCGAGGCGGCCTGACCATGGCGGCCGCCGCGACAGGGGCAGGACTGCTCGGCGCCGCCGGGCGTCCCGTCGCCCTGATCACCGGCGGCAGCAGCGGCATCGGCCGGGCCATGGCCCTGTCGCTGGCGCGCAAGGGCTTCGACCTTGCCCTCGTCTCGCGCGGGGCCGAGCGGCTGGAAGCCGCCCGCACCGAGATCGCCGCCACTGTTCCGCAGGCGCGCATCGCGGTGCGCACTGCGGATGTCGGCGATGCTGACCAGGCAAGCGAGGCCATCGCCGGCATCACCGCCGAGCTCGGCGTGCCGCGCTGGGCGGTGATGAATGCCGGCGTTGCCCGTCCGGGCCGCTTTCTCGAACAGCCGCTCGACGATCACCTCATGCAGATGCGCACCAATTATCTCGGTGCGCTGCATGTCGCCCATGCGCTCGCTCCGGCAATGGCCGATGCGGGCGGCGGGCGGATGGTCTTCGTCTCCTCGGGTGCGGCCTTTTTCGGCATCTACGGCTACGGCGCCTATGCGCCCTCGAAATTCGCCATGCGCGGCCTTGCCGAGGTCCTGCGGGTGGAGCTTGCCGACCGCAACATCTCGGTGACGCTCGCCTATCCGCCGGACACCGACACGCCGCAGCTCGTCGCCGAGAACGAGACCAAGCCGGCGGCCACCAAGGCGATCACCGCCGGCGGCGGCCTCTGGCAGGCCGAGCGGGTGGCGGAAAAGATCATTCTCGCCACCGAGAAGGGCCGCTTCACCGTGGCGCCCGGCCTGCAGATGCAGCTGCTCGCCCGCGGCCACAGCCTGCTGTCGCCCGCCCTGCGCCTGTGGCAGGCGCGCGTTGCCCGCTCGCACCGGGACTGAGCGCAGCTCTCATGATGGTTTCGTCCATGCCGGCCCTCGTTCCCCTCGACATCGCGGCGCTTGCCGTTCTCGTCTGCCTTGCCATCGGCGGCGTGCTGCTGGCGCTCGGCAGCCTCGTGCCGGCAACGGCGCCGCAGGCCCGTCCGCTCTGGCCCGTCTTCGGCACGGAGCTGGTGATCGTCGGCGGCGGGCTCGGGCCCTTCGTTGCCGGTGGGATCGTGCTCTCGCTGGCGCTGGCCGCACTGGCGACGCGCGTTGCCTATGAGGCGGTCAGCGTTGCCTGGCGGCGGCATGCAGACGCTGGAGGCCCGCACGGAACAGTGCGCCTTGCCGGCGAGGTGCTGCTCTTTCCCGGCCTGCCGCTCGCCCTGTTCGTTGCCGCCGGGGTCGATCCGGCCAATGCCGGCGTGCTGGTGCTCGCCTTCCTGCTGGTCGAGACCTACGACAGCTACGCCCTGTTCGGCGGCAAGCTGTTCGGCCGGCATCCGGCCTTCCCCCGTCTCAGCCCGCGCAAGACCGTCGAGGGTCTTGCCATCGGCGCGGCCATGCTGGCGCTGACCGCGGCGGTCGCCGGTCCCCTGCTGCTCGGCTGGTCGCTCGGCCTGTCGCTGGCGGCGGCGGCGGTCATTGCGGTTGCGGCGGTGGTCGGGGATCTCGCCGGCTCGCGGCTGAAGCGGGCGTCCGGCGTCAAGGATTACCCGCAGGTGCTGCCGCGTCAGGGCGGGCTGCTCGATATCGTCGATGCCTGGCTGATCGCGGGTCCCGCGCTGGTCGCCCTGCTGCGCCTTGCGCCGTAACGCCCTGTCAGCCGGCGAGAAGCCAGGCGAGCGGGCACAGGACCAGGATCGCGTAGAGCGCGGCGGCGGCGTCGTCCAGCATGATGCCGGCGCCTCCCTTCACATGGTCCTGGACCCAGTTGACCGGGAAGGGCTTGAGGATGTCGAAGGCGCGAAAGGCGACGAAGCCGGCGATCCACCACAGCGGCTCGGCCGGCAGCGCCAGCACCACGGCGGCGGCGCCGAAGCTTTCGTCGATCACCACGATCTGCGGATCGTCGGTTCCGGTTGCGTCGGCAACGACCCCGGAGGCCCAGATGCCGACGAGCAGAAGCAGCGCAAGACCGGCAAGCTGAATCGCGGCGGAGAAGGGGGCAAGGCCCGCCGCCATGACGAGGCCAACAGCCGCGCCCACCGTTCCCGGCCAGACCGGCGACAGGCCGGCGCCGAAGGACAGGGCCAGGACATGGCCGAGCCGCTGGCTCGGCTTATGGACAAGACGGGACATTGCGGCCGGCCTATGATGAGGATCGGAATCGGAACCACCGGGCGGGATGCCGCGCGGCAGGCCGGGCTATAGTGTGGTGAATTTGAAATACGCCTCGTTTTGCGGCAACCGTCGGAGCGTATTTCAAATTCGAAAACCACACTAGAAACATAAACTTACTAGTCACCCTTTTGAATCTGAAGTTCGTACAGAGCTTGCTGCCAAATGTGACGAACTTCAGATTCGGGTGACTAGCATGAAATACGACGGAGAGCGATGCAGGGCGACATGCGGAACGGGGCGATCTGCCGGACGGAGTGCGGGGTAAGGTGAGACCGCTTGCCTCTCTCGCCGCGCGGTCCCTGTTCGCGCGCGTGCTCGGCCGGGTGGTGCTCGTCGTCGCCATCATCGAGGTCGTGTTCCTCGCCGAGAAGCTGACCGGCATCCTGGAAGAGGTTCTGGGCAACGGCGGCAACCTGCTCTACGCGCTCGCGGTTCTCGGTCTCACCTCGCCGGAGATCTTCGACTTCGCGCTGGCGCTGGCCTGCGTCATCGGCGGCTATTTCGCTTTCGTCGCCGCGCGCGAGGAGCGCGAGCTCGTCGCCCTGTCGGCGGCCGGCGTCTCCTGGGGCCTGCCGGTGCGCGTCGCGCTCTCTCTCGGCGCGCTCGCCTTTCTCGCCAGCCTCGCGGTTTCCGGCGTCATCGATCCGCTGGCGCGCAACGCCACCCGCACCGTGATCTTCCAGCTGAAGAGCGAGCTGCTGTTTTCCCGCATCACCGGGCCGAGCGAGGGCACCCTGGTCGAGACCATTCGCGGTCGGACCTTCGCGGCCCTGTCCGACACTTCCGTCACCCCGCCGCACGAAAGCCTCTTCGTGCATCAGCCGGGTGAGGCGGGCCGCTGGCGCGTCACCCAGGCCGCCGACTGGAAGCTGGCCGGGCCGGACGAGGAGGGCAATTACAGCCTCGGGCTCGGCCGGGTGATTGCCTACGATTTCGTCCGGGTCGAGGCGCGCGAGGGCGCCGGCATGCTGCGCCAGGGGCGCGGGCCGAACCTCTTTGCCGTCGGCCGGCCGGACGTCGCCAACATTCCCGCGCTCCCCCAGGTCAAGGTCGAGAACGTGTCGCTGCCGGTCAGTCTCGACAACATCCTCAACCACGCCCTGCGCAGCGATGTCGCCGAAGAGTGGACCGTGTTCGAGGCCTTGAGCGAGGGCCAGGCCGCCGGCGAGACCGGGCGCGAGGCGTTGAAGATCGCCGGCGAGCGCCTCTCGCGGGCCATTGCCGTCTTTGTCGCGCCGCTGCTGGCGCTCTTGGCGTGCGTCTTCGCCGGGCGCGGCGTCTTCGGCTTTCTGTCGCTGCCGCTCGCCTGCGGCGCGCTGCTCGCCTTCGACATCGTCTTGCGCGGTGCTCTCGGCCGGCTCGCAGCGGACCAGCCGCAGGCGCTGGCGATGATCGGCCTTGCCGCCGCCCTGCTGGTGCTGCTGGTCGCGGTCGCCGGCATTCGGGCCCGCGCCTCCGTGCTGCTGCGCCCGGTCAACGAGCGGGCCTGACCCATGCGTGCGCCCGGCTCCGCCCTTCCTCTGTTCGCGTCCGGCGCCCTGCCGGCAGCCCGGCGGCGCACGCCCGTCTTCGGGCTGATCGGCCGACGGATCCTGGCGACGCACCTGAAGGCGGCGGCGCTGGTCATGACCATGTTCCTGATCGTCGCCTTCGCCATCGACCTGGCGCAGACGCTCGACGGGGTGCTGGCGCGGGCCGACGAGCTGGGGCGCTCGCGCGTTCTTCTGGTCGCGACCTATCTCGGCTACCGCGCGGTCGACATCGCAACGCGGCTGTTTCCCGTCGCCTGCTTCATCGGTGTCTTCGCGGCCGAGCTGATGCGCCTGTTCAACCGCGAGACCACGGTGATCGCCGCGGCCGGCTGGTCGCCGCGCCAGACGCTGCTGGTGGTCTGTCTTTTCGCAGCTCTCACCGGCGCGCTGCAGTTTTCGCTGGAGCGCTGGTGGCGGCCGGCGGCGGTCTTTGCCCAGGCCGAGCTTCAGCTCGGCGGCTACGGCCGGCGCTTTGCCGACGGCGATCTCGGCGAGCCGAGCTGGTTCGTCGTCAACGGCGCGGTGCTGAAGGCGCGGGTGATCCGCAGCGCCGAGCCCGAGCTTGCCGATGTCGAGCTTTATCGCGGGGTGGTCGCCGGCGATCTTCGCGACGTGATCGTCGCGCGCCACGGCGTCCCGGCCGACCGGCCCGGCTTCTGGCGCTTCACCGATGTCGACCTGTGGGCGCGGCTGCCCGGCGAGGATCAGTCGCGCAGCGACGGCGCGCCGCCCGCCTACGCCCAGACCTCGCTCTATCTCATCAGCCAGTATCCGAGCCTGGAGCTGCAGCTCGATATCGTGCCCGAGGCGCTCTCCTATTACGACATCGCCGCCTTCTACCTGCCGCAGGCCCCGCTCGAGGTGCTGGCGCGCGATACCAACCCGCTGAAGGGGCCGGATGTCGACGCGGCGCTGTGGCGGCGCTGGGCGGCGTTCTTCCTTCCCGGCGCCTACGCGCTGCTGGGCGCGAGCCTTGCTCCGGTCGCGGGGGCAGGGCGCGTCGTCGCGCCGCTGCGTATCCTCGTCCTGGCGCTTGCGGGATATCTCGCCCTGGTTGCGACCAAGGTCTCCTGGGCGATGGGGGAGATCGGCGTCCTGTCCGGTTTCACCAGCAGCTGGCTGTCGATCTTCCTGGCGCTCGTCGGGGTGCTCGTGGCGCAGCGGATGCTGTCGCGTCCGCATTGAGCGGTTTGCGCAGGCCGTCTCGAAATTTCGCGATTTCGAGACGGAATTTCGCAAAATCCGTCGCAAAATCTGTCGCGGGGATCAGCCCTTCCGGCGCGCCGCCTCGATGCGGGGATAAACCAGCTCGGCGGCCCGTGCGAGCATCGCCTCGTTATCGACCTCGGCCCAGGCGAGATCGTCGATCCGCGGCACGATGACGGGCTGGCTCTGGGCCAGCTCGACCACGCCGCTCTCGTAGTCGGCCATCGGGTCGAGCGCGATCATCTGCGGCCCGATTTCCTGCATCCGCGCCACCGCCTCGCCGGTCAGGTAGGTCAGGCCGACCAGTTCGCCATAGGGTGCGTCGTGCCAGCGGTCGACCAGCTTGGACATGTCGCGCAGGCAGGGCCGTCCCTCCCGGTCGTCGATCCACACATGCACCTCGTCGCCCGCCCCGGTCTTGCCGGAGGTGAGCAGCGCCGGCGCCTGCGGCTCGGCGATGGCGGCAGCGACCGCGCGCGGTTCGAACACCAGATCGGACTCAAGGACAAGGCACGGGCCGTCCAGCCCGTCCAGCCCCACCATCAGGCTCTGCAGTGAGCCCTTGGTGGTGAAGTTGTCGTTGTGCCGCAGGTCGAGCGAGGGCCGGCGGCTTGCCGCCAGCTCGCGGTAATGCTCGGCAAGATGGCCCGTGACGACGCGGATATCCGTGATGCCGTGCATCGCCAGCGTGTCGATCGCATCTTCCAGGAAACTCTGGGGCCCAAGCGAGATCAGGCCCTTGGGGGTCATGCGGCCGCGCTCGCCCATTCGCACGCCGCGTCCGGCAGCCAGGAAAACAGCTTTGATAGTGGGCATGGATCAACCGGAATGTGATAAAGGCGATCCACTAATAGGGGAGCGCCGGGCCGCGGGCAATAGCCGGCTGGGGGAGGGCCGATGGCGCAGGCAGGCAGGGACTATCTGGACATCATGCAGCCGGATCTGACGTTTCGTACCCTCTGGCGCAGCTATCGGCGCGAGAGGTTCCGCAGCGAGCTCGTCAGCGACTGGGCGGTGGCGGTGCTGTACCGCCTGCCCAGCCTGTGGCTGGTCGCGCGGCTGGCACCGACGGGGGTTTCGCCGACGGCGGTGACGCTCGCCGCCTTTCCGCTGGCGCTGGCGATGCCGCTCGCGGCCTTGCTGCTGCCGCTCGGGTTTGCCGCCCTCGCCACCGTGCTACTTGCGGTCGCCTTCCAGATCCTCGATTGCGTCGACGGCGGGCTGGCACGGGCCACGGGCCGCAGCTCCTCGAAGGGCGCGGCGCTCGATTTCGTCATCGACATGGCGCAGTGGGGCCTGTTCTACACCAGCATCGGCATCCTCGCCGACCGGATGGCCGGGGCAGGGCAGGCCATGGGCCTGTTCTGGACTGTCGCGGCGGTCGCGGCGGCGTGGCTGCGCCTTTATGCAAGGGTGGTGCGGGACGCGCGTCCCGCCTCAGTGGCCCCCGGCACGGCGGCGCCCCTCGGGCAATCGGCGCAAGGGGGATTTGTCGTTCTCGCCGAGCGCACGGTGGCGGGGATGAGCGGTGCCTTGCCGATTTTTCTTGGAATCGCAGCTCTCGCAGGCGTTCTGCCGGCGATGGTGATCTTTGTTCTGGTCTATGCCCTGCTCGATGTCGGGGATGCGGTGTGGACAAGTTTCCGCAACTGGCCGGGCGAGGGCGCATGAGGATCGTCCAGATCCTTCCTTACGCGATGGCCCGGCCCGGCGGCGTCCAGTCGCATGTGCGCGACCTTTCGCAATGGCTGCGGGGCGAGGGGCACGAGGTGCGCATCGTCGCGCCGCCGACGCCCGATGGAATTTGCGCTTACGGAACAGAGTGTTGCGGCAAGTCCCGGATGGTGTCGATGTTCGGCACCCGCTTCGAGGTGAGCTATGCCTTGCGGGCCGAGCGGCGCCGGCTCATCGCCGACCTGCGCGATTGGGGCGCCGATCTCGTTCATCTGCACACGCCCTGGACACCTTTCGTCGCCTGGCAGGTCTGGCGGGAGCTGCGCCTGCCGACGGTGACGACCTTCCATGCGACGCTTCCGGCAGCGGATGTCTCCGGACTCGCCGCGCGGGTGCTGCGTATTGCCGCCCGCCACTTCCTCTCGCACTCGCGGATCGTCGTCGTTCCCTCGCCGACACCGCTGCCGCATCTGGGCGCGGCCGCGCGCGATGCGCGGGTGGAGGTGGTGCCGCCCTCGGTCGACCTTGCGCCCTGGCGTCAGGCGCGAAAGATAAAGCAGAATCAGGGTCTTGAGATCGTCTTTCTGGGCCGGTTCGAGGCGCGCAAGGGTCTCGATGTGCTGCTGGCCGCGTGGCCGCAGATCGCCTCGGCACTGCCGGAGGCCCGTCTCACCATTGCCGGTGGCGGGGAGTTGCGGCCGCTCGTCGAGCAGGCGCTTGTCCTCCCTCGCGGTGAGCGTATCCGCCTTGTCGACCAGCCGGACGATGCCACCGCGCGTGCCCTGGTCGGGGGGGCGGATATCTTTGCCGCGCCTGCCCCTTACGGCGAGAGCTTCGGCCTTGTGCTGGTCGAGGCGATGGCGGCGGGCGCCCTGCCGGTCGCGGCGGCGAATGACGGCTATGCCAGCGTCATGAACGGGGAGGGCGCGGAGCTCCTGGTGCCGCCGGGCGATGCCGGCGCGCTGGCGCAGCGCATCGTCTCCCTTGCCGGGGACAGGCCGGCCCGCGATCGCCTCACCGCCTGGGCCGATGCCCGCGCGCAAGACGCCGACATTCGCGGCACGGGTCCCGTCTTTGCGAGGCTTTACCGCGAGGCGCTCGGCCTGCCGTGAGCCCCTATCCCCGCTTCTCGAAGCGGGAGGGGACGGGGAACCAGCGCTCCAACGTGCGGCGCATATGGGCGACGACGCGCGGGTTCGGCGCTGTGCCGAAGCTGTCGTTCAGCGTCACCGCCAGCGGTTTTGCCCATTCCAGATAGCGAAGCTGCGCGAAGGTCCAGGGCAGGAAGTTTTCCAGCGAGGCATAGCCCATCGCGCGCCGGGTCTCGGCCGGGGAAACGGCGTGAGCGTGGCCGCTTTCCGCGGCGAAGTGCGGGTAGAGGTATTCCGGCGGGACGTTATGGCCGGCGCGGAAGCGGCTTGCCCGCGTCGCCTCGATCACCTCGCCAAATTCCTCGCACATCTTCTCGAACAGTGCGGCGTCGATCAGCTGTGGTCCGTGGGCGAGATAGCGCCGCCGTCCGGGGCCGAAACGCTGTTCCAGCAAGCGGTTGGCATTGGCCATGGCCAGGTTCCAGGGGCTTGCGCGCTCCGGGTCGAGGCCTGCCAGCACCGGAGAGGCCTTCCCTGTCAGGAACGCTTTCGCCCGCCCGTCCGGTCCGCGGAAATCGGCCAGCTTCAGCGGGGAAAAGGCGAGCATATCGTCTTCGAAGTAGAGGAAAGTCCTCGACAGGCCCGGCAGCTTCGCCAGATGGCTGACGATGGCGAAGGAGTTGAAGGTCGGCAGGATCTCCGGCGCCATGATGTCATCGTGATGTACCACCACGAGGTCGGGGTGATCCGTGTCCAGCCAGGCGGGGATCTGCGGCCGGCAGCTCAGCAGGTAGATCTTGCGAGCGAAGGGGACATGTGCGTCGAGCGAGCGCAGCGAGTAGCGCAAAAGCTCGAGATTGTCGCGGGTGCGGTTGGGATTGCTGTCATGCGCGGTGCCCGCATGAGTGGCCAGCAGCTCGCGATAGCCGGGGAAACTGTCGTCCACCCAGGTGTAGACGATGTCGACCGTCTCGCCCTTGTCCTCGCCCTGTCCCCGCCCCGTTGCTGCGATCATCCGGCCCTCGAGGCACGCGGTTGCGGGAGCGCACTGCGCGCGTTTCCCGGTTCTCATTTGGTCGCGAACTCTATAAACCCGATGCCGGCGAAGGGGCAATTCCCCGCATGAGGCTTGGGGCAGACAGGTGATCGGCGACAACGCAGCAGGGGGAAAAGGTTCGGGCTCCAATGAGCGCGGCCTGATCATTTCCGCCGATTTCGGCACCTCGGGCGTCAAGATCGCGGCGCTCGACCGCAGCCTTTCCGCCATCGCGACGGCAACGCGTCGCTACCCCTTGAGCCTTCCCGGGCCTGACCGCGCCGAGCAGCAGCCCGAGGATTGGTGGTCGGCGCTGCGCGAGGGGATCGCCGATCTTGCCGCGCAGATCCCCGATCTATCCTCGCGCGCCTCCGCCCTCGTCTTCTGCGCGCAGATGTGCGGCGTCATTCCGGTCGAGCAATCGGGGCGCCCCTTGCGCCCGGCCATCGTCTGGCTGGACAAGCGGGCAGGCTCTCTGTCGCGCGCCATGAACGGGGGATTTCCTTCGCTCGCCGGCTACCGGCTCGACAAGTTGTACACCTGGACGCGCATCGCCAACGGTGCGCCCTCGCACAACGGCATGGACCCTCCGGCCAAGATGCTCTGGCTGAAGCAGCACGAGCCGGAGGTGTGGGAAGCGGCGGCCCGGTTGCTCGACGTCAAGGACTGGCTTTTGCACCGGGCGACGGGGCGTTTCGTCACCACGGCGGACAGCGCCAACCTGACCTGGATGATGGATACGCGGCCCGGCCGGGAAGGGTGGTCGCCCTATCTCGCCGGCCGGCTCGGCATTCCGCTCGACCGGCTGCCGGAGATCGTCGACGGAACTTATACCGTCGGCGGCCTGTTGCCGCAGGCGGGGACAGAGCTCGGCCTTGCCGCCGGCCTGCCGGTGATCGCCGGGGCGGGCGACGTGGTGGCAACCGCCATCGGCTCGGGCGCGACCGGAGACGGGGAACTGCACGCCTATGCCGGCACCAGCGCCTGGCTCAGCGGCTTTTTCCCCTCCAGAAGGATCGATATTTTCCACTCTTACGCAACGATATCCTCCAGCGTGAACTATCGGCCGCTCTTGATCGCGACGCAGGAAAGCGCCGGGTCCGCCTTCGCCTGGGCCGCACGGCTGTTCGGCGGCGGGGAGAGCGGCGCGGCGCGCGACGACGACGCCTCGCTCGAGGCGCTCTATGCCGGCATCGGTCCCTTGCGCGACAGCGATCCGCTCTTCGTGCCCTGGCTTGCCGGCGAGCGCGTGCCGGTCGATGACGACCGCTTACGCGGTGTTTTTACAGGGCTTTCCGTCAGCCACGACCGCAATGCGCTGCTGCGTTCGGTGCTGGAGGGCGTTGCGCTGAACATGCGCTGGGCGCTCAGCAAGGTGGCGCGGCAGAAGGGGCTGAAGGCCGGCCTGCCGCTGCCTTTGGTCGGCGGCGGTGCGGTCAACCCGCATTTCGCGCAGATGCTGGCCGACGCCTTGAAGCTGCAGGTCGTGGTGCGCCAGCCGCGCCTTGCCGGCGTGCGCGGGGCAGGTGCCATCGCCGCGGCCGGCCTCGGCTGGTATCCGAGCGTCGAGGCGGCCGCCGCGGCCCTCACCCAGGGCGAGGCGCTGACCTACGACCCTGAGGGCGAGGGCGTGGCGCGGGCCGACCGGCGGGCGGCGCTGCTCGACCGGCACAGGCCGAAGCTGATCTCGCTTTATCGCTGATTTTTCTTGGAAAAAACGGAACCGCGCCAATGATCGACGGCTTGTTCAAGCGCCATATCGACCCGCTCTGGGAGAGCATGGCGACCCCGCTGGTGCGCATCGGGATGACGCCGAACCAGGTCACGGCGACGGGGCTCGTCCTGATCTGTGTGACCTCGGCGCTCTACCTGTGGCACGGCAATCCGGCCGTCTTCGGCCTGACGCTGGCCTTTGCCTTCGCGTTCGATGCGCTGGACGGGGCGGTGGCGCGGCGCCGGTCGATGTGCACCAAGTCCGGCGGCTATTTCGATGCGATGGTGGACCGCTACCAGGAGCTGGCGGTGCTGGCCGCCCTTGCGGCGGTCAACGACCTTTGGGCGCTGGCGCTGCTGGCTTTCTCCGGCGGTGTTCTGACCAGCTACGCCAAGGCGCGCACGGCCATCGAGATCCCGATCCGCAACGAGGCGTGGCCGGACTTCTTCGAGCGGCTGGAGCGGATCATCTTCCTGAGCGCGATGCTACTGGTTGCCGGGGGGCTGTCGCTTGCCGGGATCGCGCCGGCGTCGACGATTGCCGTCGGGCTCGGCATCTATGCGCTGCTGGCGCATCTGACGTCGGTGCAGCGAATGCGTCGGGCTGTCGCCCTGTTGCGGGCGGCGGATGGTGCGGGAAAAGACTGAATTAAAACGATAATCCGGAAATTCGGGGCGGCTCCGGCGGAGCTCAGCAGAGCCAGCAGGTTTCGGGCATTTTCGCGTCGGTGACCGGATTGCCCGCGGCGATCCAGCCGACCATGCCCTGGCCGACGCTGTCGATGGCGGTATAGCCGGCCCGTTCGCTGAGGAACCGCGCCAGAACCTCCGAGCGGTTGCCGCTCCGGCAGACGAAGACGATCCGGTCCTCCTTTCCGGCGACAGCTGCCAGTTCGTCCATGAAGCCGGGGTTCACCTTGCCCTCGCGGTCGAAGAAGGTGATGAGCCGGGCGCCGTCGATGACGCCCGTCTCCTTCCATTCGTCGGGTCGGCGGATGTCGACCAGCACCGCACCGGATGCCAGCCGCTCCTTCAGCTGCGAGTTGTCGAGCGTGCCGAAATTGGCCTTGGAAACGCGCAGCAACTCCACCTCGAAGCGCAGGGTCGAGTTGGGCGGAATGACGCCGCCGGCACCGCGCGCGCCATAGCCGAGCTCCGGCGGAATGATCAGTTCGCGCTTGCCGCCGACGCGCATGCCTTCGACGCCCTGGTCCCAGCCGCGGATGACGCGGCTTGCGCCGAGCGGAAAGGAGAAGGGTTCGCCGCGGTCGAGGCTGGAATCGAACTTGGTGCCGTCCATCAGCCAGCCGGTGTAGTGCACGGTCACGGTGGCGCCGGGCACGGCTTCCTCGCCGGTGCCGGTAACGAGATCGCGGATCTGGAGTTCTTCCGCATGCGCTGCAAGGGTCAGCGGCAGCAGCAGGAGGAATGCCTGGAGAAGTCGCAGCATGAGGGGGCCTTTCGCTGGCGGTTCCGGGGTCTGGCGAAAGCTGGTTTCGCCGCCGCGAAGATAGCGCGGGGACAGCCATGCGGAAAGGCGAGCGCTTCGCGAGCCGACGAGGCCACTTGCCACAGGGTCGGAGCGCGGCCATCGTGTCGCGCGACCAACGAGGATAACCGGGAGGAACGGCTTTGCAGATTTCGGATGGCGACAGGCACCACGCGGCAGCGCTCTTGAAGATCGCCGGCGAGGCAGGCTCCTGCGCACCGATCACCGACGGGGATAACGCCTTCGGCCTTGCGCGCGCCTATCAGGTCTCGGCGGAGATCCGCGCGGCCCGCATCGCCCGCGGCGAAACTCCGCGCGGCTGGAAGATCGGCTTCACCAACCGGACCATCTGGGACGAATACGACGTGCACGCGCCGATCTGGGGGCCGGTCTACGACACGACGCTGGCCGAGGCGCCTGCGCAAGGGGCGGCGGAGACTGACATCGGGCATCTGGTGGAGCCGAGGATCGAGCCGGAAATCGTCTTCCGGATCGCTGCGCCGCTCGAGGCGGGCCTTTCCGAAGCGCAGTTGCTGGAGCGGATCGACGGGGTGGCGCTCGGTTTCGAGATCGTCCAGTCGGTCTATCCGGACTGGCGGTTCCAGGCGGCCGATACGGTTGCCGCCTTCGCCCTGCACGGCCTGCTGCGTCATCGCCCTTTCGCGCCGGTCACAGCAGTGAACCGGGGCGAGTGGCTGGACCGGCTCTCCTCCTTCACGCTGGATCTCCACCGCAACGGCGAGCGGGTCGACAGCGGCCGCGCGGAAAACGTGCTCGGCGGGCCGCTGAGCGCCCTGAAGGCGATGGTGGACGGGCTGCCTGCGACTGCATTGGCGAGCACGGTCTCCACTGGGGAAGTGGTGACGACGGGCACGCTGACGCGGGCCTTTCCGGTCGTGCCCGGGGAGAGCTGGGAGACGCGCGTTGCCGGACTGCCGCTTGCCGACATGGCGATCGCCTTTACGGGGTAAGGTGCGCGCGCGGCGCGGTTGCCGCCAAGATATTTTAGGATTGAAACAGTTGGGCCGCTCCCTAAACTGCGGCCCAAATCCGCCGGCTGAAAAGGGACGCCGGACTCTCGCCACATGCCAAGGAGTTGCCTCGTGACCGATCCCGTTCGCTATTCCGTTCAGGACGGCATTGCCGTGATCGCGGTCGACAATCCGCCGGTCAATGCCCTGTCGCAGGCGGTGCGGGCCGGCCTTGCAGAAGCCGTCACGCGGCTGTCCGGCGACGATCAGGCGCGTGCAGGCGTGATCTACGGCGCTGGCCGCACCTTCATCGCCGGCGCGGACATCCGCGAATTTGGCAAGCCGATGGCGGAACCGTTCCTGCCGGACGTGATCGCGGCCATCGAGGCGTGCGAGAAGCCGGTGGTGGCCGCATTGCACGGCACAGCGCTCGGCGGCGGGCTCGAGGTGGCGCTCGGCTGCCACGCCCGCGTGGCGCTGGCCTCGGCCAAGGTCGGCCTGCCGGAAGTCACGCTCGGCATCCTGCCCGGCGCAGGCGGGACGCAGCGCCTGCCGCGCATCGCGGGCGCAGCCGCCGCGCTAGACCTGATCACCAGCGGTCGCCATGTGGCAGCGGTCGAGGCCCTGAAGCTCGGCATCATCGATGCGGTCGTCGACGGGGACGACCCGCTGGTGGCCGGCCTTGCCTATGCCCGCCGTCTTGCCGATGGCGAGGCGACCGGCCGGCGCTCGGGCGAGATCGATCCGGGAGCCAAGGACGAGGCGCTGTTCGCCGACTGGCGCGCGAAGACGAAGAAGTCGGCGCGCGGGCAGATGTCGCCGATGGTGGCCATCGACGCCATCGAGGCGGCCTACGACTTGCCGTTCTCTGAGGGAATGGCGCGCGAACGCGAGTTCTTCAAGGAGCTGATGGCCTCCGACCAGCGAGCCGGCCTGATCCATGCCTTCTTGGCCGAGCGGGCGGTCGCCAAGATCCCGGAAGCGGAGGCGGCGAGTCCGCGCGAGGTCGCCTCGATCGGCGTCATCGGCGGCGGCACGATGGGGTCCGGCATTGCGGTTGCTGCGCTGAATGCCGGCCTACCCGTGACGCTGGTGGAGCGCGACGAGGCGAGCGCGGAGCGCGCCCGCGGCATCGTCTCCAAGCTGCTCGACGACGGCGTGCGGCGCGGCAAGCTGAGCGAGGCACGGCGGGACCAGATCCTGTCGCGCGACTTTTCCACCGCGACGGACTACTCGGCGCTCGCCGAGACCGATCTCGTGATCGAGGCGGTGTTCGAGGACATGGACGTCAAGAAGGACGTGTTCAAGCGGCTCGACGGGATCGCCAAGGCAGGGGCGATCCTGGCCACCAACACGTCCTATCTCGACGTCAACGAGATCGCAGCGGCGACCTCGCGGCCGCAGGACGTGATCGGCTTCCACTTCTTCTCGCCCGCCCATGTCATGCGCCTGCTCGAGGTGGTGGTGGCGGACAAGACCGCGGCGGATGTAGTCGCCACCGGCTTTGCGCTGGCGAAGAAGCTGCGCAAGGTGGCGGTGCGCGCCGGCGTGTGCGACGGCTTCATCGGCAACCGGCTGCTCAACACCTATCGCAAGGCCGCCGACTACATGGTCGAGGACGGGGCGAGCCCCTACCAGATCGATGCGGCGCTGGTCGCTTTCGGCTTTCCGATGGGTCCCTTCGCCGTCAGCGACCTTGCCGGCCTCGACATCGCCTGGGCCGGGCGCAAGCGGCGGGCGGCGACGCGCGATCCGCGCGAGCGCACGGTGGCGATCGCCGACCGCATCTGCGAGCGCGGCTGGTTCGGCCAAAAGACCGGCCGGGGATACTATCTCTACGAGGCGGGCGCCCGCCGAGGCAGCCCGGATCCGGAGGTCGAGGCGATCATCGCGGCCGAGCGCGAGGCCAAGGGCATCGTGCCGCGCAGCTTCACCGACGAGGAGATCGTCTCGCGCTACATGGCGGCGATGATCAACGAGGCGGCGAAGATCGTCGAGGAAGGCATTGCGCTGCGCCCGCTCGATGTCGATGTGACGATGCTGGCCGGCTACGGCTTCCCGCGCTGGCGCGGCGGGCCGATGCAATATGCCGACAGGCTCGGCCTCGACACGGTGCTCGCCGAACTGCGCCGCCTCGGTGCGGAAGACGCGTTTTTCTGGGAGCCGGCGCCGCTGCTGGTCCGCCTTGCGGAAGAGGGAAAGACCTTTGCCTCGCTGAACGAGCGCGATTGAACGACACCGTACGGCCCTCGTCGGTGCCTGTGTGCTGTCTTTGAAAGGCGTTCGCACTGGCGGCAGATGTCCTCGGACCCTATGTGAGGGCGCAACGCGATTACGCCCGAATGTCACGAGGCGGGCGCGGCGGAGATGAGCTCCGCCGCGCCGCTTTCGTACCTGCCCTGGACAAGAGCCGCCGATGGATTCCCTGACCCAGTTCGTGCTCGGTGCCGCCGTCTCGACCGCCTTCCTCGGCAAGACCCTCGGCCCGCGCCGGGCGGCACTGGTCGGCGGCGTGCTCGGCACGTTGCCGGATCTCGATGTCCTGCTGCCCTTCGCCGATCCGGTCGACAGTTTCGTCCTGCATCGCGGGGCGACGCATTCGCTGTTCATCCAGGCGTTGGCGGCGCCGGTCTTCGGCGAGGTTCTGGTCAGGCTGTTCCGTTCGCTGCGCGAGCGACGCCTGCTCGTCTGGCTGACGGTCTATCTCTGCTTCGCCACCCACGCGCTGATCGACGCGATGACGGTCTACGGGACGCGGCTGTTCTGGCCGATCTTTCCGGATCCGGTAGGCGTCGGCTCCGTCTTCATCATCGATCCGCTCTATACCCTGCCGCTGCTCGCGGTCGCGGTCTGGGCGCTGGCCCGGCGCGAATGGTCGCCGCGCTTTTCACGGGCGAACACTGCCGCATTGGTGCTCAGCACGGCCTATATGGCGCTGACGGTCGGGCTGCAGGCGCATATGGAAGCCCGCGCCAGCCGCATCTTCGCGGAAGCCGGGATCGCGCCGCAGCGGGTCTTCGCGATCGCTGCTCCCTTCAACACGGTGGTGTGGAAGGTGATCGGCATGGAGGACGAGCGCTATCACAATCTCTACCTGTCGCTGCTCGACGCCGACAGTCCTCCGACGATCTACACCCACGACCGGGGCGGCAGGTTCGCCGAGTGCCTTGCGGCCAATCCCGCCTATGCCAAGCTCGACTGGTTCAGCCGTGGCTATCTGCGGATAGAGGAACTGGGGAACCGCCTCGTCGTCTCGGATCTGCGGATGGGGCTGACGCCGGCCTACGTGTTCCGTTTCGAGATCGCCGAGCGGGACGAGGGCCGATACGCACCCATCGTGCCCGAGCGGGACATGTCCCACCGGCGCTCCAGTGAGGGCGATGGCGACTGGTTACTGGCGCGGCTTTGGGGCCGGCCGTTCCTGCGCCCGGCCGAGGCGCAGGCCGCCGAAACGGCGCTCGCGGAGAACGAGGCTGCCGAACCTCGCCAGGCCCGCGCCTGCTAACGACTTCGCGCCGCTACGTCACTCTGGCGGTGCCGCCGATTGACATTGAAAGACCCCGCGGAGGGTAGTAACCGGTTGAAAAAGCCTGCATGCGGGAGACATGCGGGCAACTGGGAGGACGCTCACGCCATGCAGGGAAGCGGGACACACGACACGGGCGGTGTCGACAGCGGCTATGCCTGGGCACGGCTGGGGCTTTCCATGTTCCTCGCCACCATCGGCGGGGCGGGCATGTGGTCCGTGGTGGTGGTGTTGCCGGCGGTGGAGCGCGAGTTCGGCGTCGACCGGGCGGATGCCTCGCTGCCCTACACGGCGACCATGATCGGCTTCGCGCTCGGCAATCTGTTCATCGGCCGTTTCGTCGATCGCCTCGGGGTCATGGTGCCGCTGGCGCTGGCCTCCGTGCTGCTCGGCTCAGGCTTCCTGCTGGCCTCGCAGGCCAGTTCGATCTGGATTTTCACCGTGCTGCAAGGGGCGATGATCGGCTTCGGTTCGGCGGCGACCTTCGGTCCGCTGCTCGCCGACGTCTCGCACTGGTTCGCCAAACGGCGCGGCCTTGCCGTCTCCGCAACCGCGTCGGGCAACTATTTCGCCGGGGCGATCTGGCCGCTGGTGCTGCAGGCGGCGATGTCCGAATACGGCTGGCGTGGGGCCTATATTCTCGCAGGCTGCGTCTGTCTTGCCGTGCTGGTGCCGATGGCCTTCCTGCTGCGCCGGCCGGCGCCGCACATGGCGGCCGGGGCGAGGCACGTGGAGCCGCCGCCGCCGGTGCGCACGACACCGCTGTCGCCCGGCGCCCTGCAGTTCCTGCTGATCCTTGCCGGGCTCGGCTGCTGTGTCGCCATGTCGATGCCGCAGGTGCATATCGTCGCCTATTGCGTCGATCTCGGCTACGGGGTGGCGCGCGGGGCGGAGATGCTCTCCCTGATGCTGGCCGGAGGCATCGCCAGCCGGCTGATCTCCGGCGTGCTGGCCGACAAGATCGGCGGGCTTCCCACGCTGCTGATCGGGGCGGTGCTGCAATGCCTCGCGCTGTTCCTCTACATCCCCTATGACGGGCTGGCTTCGCTCTACATGGTGTCGCTGATCTTCGGCCTGTCGCAGGGCGGCATCGTGTCCAGCTATGCCATCGTGGTGCGCGAATACCTGCCGGCCCGCGAGGCCGGACGCCGCGTCGGCGCGGTGATCACCGCAACCATTGTCGGCATGGCGCTGGGCGGCTGGATGTCGGGCTGGATCTATGACCTCACGGCATCCTACCAGGCGGCGTTCCTGAACGGCATCGGCTGGAACATGGTCAACATCGCGGTGATCGTGCTGATCCTGGTGAAGAGCGGACGGCCGCGCCGGTTGACCGCGGCGGCCTGAACCGGCGCTCGTCGGTTCAGTCCACGGTCTCGCCGGCATGCAGGCTCGCGATCAGGGCGAGCGCCTGCCGGCGGCAGTCCTGCTCCGCCAGCCAGGCGAGCAACTGTCCTGCGGGAGCCCCGTCAAGCGCCTCCGGCATCACCGAAAGCTCGAAATCCCTCAGCTCTCCGCCAACGGAGACGACCATGCGGCCGTCTTCCATCGCCATCCCCTCGGGCAGGGCAAGCCGGTTCTCGCCTTCCTTCCAGGCGATGCCGTCGTGACGGCCGGCAGCGCTTCTGGCCGAGACGGTCTGGGTCTCGTCCGCCTGCTTGCGCCAGAGCGTCAATTCGCCCGTGCGTATGCATCTGGGGCCGGAACTGTCGGTGCTGAGGTCCCAAACGCCGGGAGGTGGGGGGATGTCGCCGGCGCCGGCGCGTGCGGCGCCAAGCACGGTGGAGCTGGCTTCGGCAGAGCCGACGAGCCGCTTCAGCGCGTTCCAGCCGGTGGAGGGGGCATCGCCGCCGCCCGTCCCGCCTGGCGGCGGTACGGTGCCGGAATACAGGCCTTCCAGCGCGACCATGCGGCCGCTGCGCTCAATGAGAGTCAGCTTGGCGCCTTCGGGAAGATCGATCTGCTGGTCGTCGGCGATCTCTGTCCCGGCGGCATAGTTGCCGGGCGCGCCGCTGGCGGCGATGACGACATAGTCGGCCTGTGCTGCGGCCGGGCTGAGGCCGGCGAGCAGGCCGAAGCCGAGGCAAAGAGCGGTCTGGCGCATGGCAGTCCCGGGTCTCGTGTCCATCCAGTCCTCGCGCCGGCAACCTTTGCGGTGGCGCGCGGATCTTATCGTCTGCCTCATTTGCCCTCGAGAACCAATGTGGTCCCGGTTTCGCCGGCCTGCAAGCGGCGAAGGTGCAGAAGCGCCAAGGGATCGTCGGGTCGCAGCCGCAACGAGGCCTCGAAAAGGCTCGCTGCGTCGGCATTGCCCGCGCGCATCGCGGCAAAGGCCGAGCGATAGGTGGATTGCCAGGCCGGGTCCCGCTGGCGGGCCGCGAGAGGCTCGAAACAGGGCAGGGGAGTGGTGCGGCCCTTGAGGACGAGATCGGCCGCCGGTCTGCATTGGCTCGGTGGGCAGTGGGCGGCAACCGTCTCGCTCATCAGGATGCGGGTGCCGAGAAACCGGTTGGCCCCCTCCAGCCGCGCCGCCGTGTTCACCGTGTCGCCGATGCCCGTGTAGTCGAAGAAGCGGCTACCGCCGAAATTGCCGATGACGGCTTCGCCTGCATGCAGGCCGATGCGGGTCGCGCCGAGATGGATGCCGCGTCCGGCAACCTTCATCCGGTAGCCTTGCGCGAAATCGTCAAGAGCAAGGGCAAGGGCGACGGCATGGGCTTCCTGCTCCGGATCTTCGTCGGGTGCGCCGAAAAAGCCGACGACGGCATCGCCGATGATCTTGTCGATCGTTGCCCCGTGTTCGGTCATCAGCCGACACATCTCGTCGAGATACGGGTTGAGGATGTCGGTCAGGGCGGAGGGCTCAAGGTGCTCCGACAGGCTGGTGAAGCCCTCCAGATCGGTGAAGAGATAGGTGACCTTCCGCTTCTCGCCGCCGAGTTCCAGCGCCAGCCGCCCGCTGGCGATGCGCTCCACCACCGGGGGACTGACGTAGCGCGAGAAGGCAAGGCGCAGGAACGCCCGCTCCGAGCGCTCCGTCTGCCATCGTCGCCAGGAGAGCACGCCGGCGGTCGCAAGGGCCGCAAGGGGAGGGGCGACGAGCGGCGGCAGCCAGGTGCCGCTGGCGACCAGCCAGGCGGCAAGGGCGAAATAGGCGACAAGGCCGAGGGCCAGCAGCAGGACCAGCCGGCGCGGGGGGAAGGGCAGAGACAGCGCCAGGGCGGCAAGGCCGGCAAGCGCCAGCGTCGCCGCGATCCGCAGCCAGGGCGGCGAGGCGGGGAGCGAGAGCCCGGCAAGACGCTGGGCAAGGATGTGCGCATGGATCAGCACGCCGGGAATGGTGCCGGCGGCGCTGCCCTGGCCGGCGACCATCGGTGTCGGATGCCGGTCGATGGTCGGCAGGTCCGTGCCGATGAGGACGATCTTGCCGGCGAACCACGCGTCGGGGAGCAACGGTATGAGGTGGGCAGGGTAGAGCGGGAACGGGCCGGGCGCGCCATTCTGCAGTGTCTGCGCGCCATTGCCGTAAAGGATGCGGGACCGCGTGTCTCCCATGCTCTCATCCGCCGTCGCGCCGGCTGCCTCGATCAGGGCCTGCGTGAAGGTGCGTGTCGTCTTGCCGTCCTCGACCCGTGCCAGCGGCAGGTGGCGAACCACACCGTCGATCTCGTCGCGCGGCAGGGCGATCAGCCCGTGCCCGCGGCTGGCGACGTTCTTTGCAGCAAAAGCGGCCTGCCGGTCGGTCAGTCCGTCAGCGGAGGTGGCATAGGCGAGCACGACCGGCAGCGAGGCCTCGTCGATGGCGGAAAACAGCGCCTTGTCCTTCTGCGGAAGGCTTGGCTGATCGAGCAGGACGTCGATGCCGACGGCGGCGGCCCCGGCCTTGTCCAGACGTTTCACCAGATTGGCCAGGAACTCGCGGTCGATGGGGGAGCGGTAGGGGAAGGTGGCAAGTGTGTCCTCGGTCACAACGGCGACCACGATTTCGGACAGGGTCTCGGGCGGCGGCGAGGGCGCGAAGGCCACTGCGATGTCGCCCGCAAGCGGGTCGAGCCGGGAGGCGGCCACAAGCGCGACCAAAGAGGCAAGCAGAACGGCCGCTATCTCCAGCTGCCATCCGCTACGACGTGTCGGCCGTGTCGTCACCAGCCTCTCCCCCGGCCGGGGCCGCAGGGCCTGAGGGTTGCCGCGCGGCTCATGGCCCGACGTCGAAGCGCTTCACGCCGGAGCGGGTGCCGTCGCGATAGAACAGCTCCACCGAGACGAAGGAGGTGGCGGCGGGAATGTCGACATGGACCGTGGAGCCGGGCCCCGAAGACGGAACGGCATGCGGGTTGTCCGGATCGCAGGGACCGGTGTCGAAGGTGCGGTCCGGCGTTTCGCTGTCGAGGGCGTAGCGGACTTCCTGGATCGCGCAGCGATAGCTGATCAGGTGGGTGAAATAGAGCAGCTTGCGGCCGTCCCAGTCGCGGAAGGCAAGCCATCCGGTGCTCAGCCGCTCGAGGATGTCCTTCTGGCCCGAGACGAGCGCATCGCCCGGCGTGAAGCTGACGGAGAAGGGGCCCTGCATCTCGCCGTGGATGTTGAGATAGCTCACCTCGATGGCCGTGTCGCCGGCATTGCCGGGAAGCTCGAAGGCCGGATAGGGGATGGGTGCGCCGGTCGATGGGTCGACCGCGCCGTTGACGAAGCCGGTGGACCGGGCTTCGCCGCCCGGCAGTTTCACGAAGATCTCGCGCGTCCGGTCGGCGATGGCGAGGGTCAGCATCCATCCCTGGTTCGAGCGCATGGCGTTGAGGCGGACCGGGTTGGCAAGCGCGGCCGGGTTGATGAAGGACAGGGCGGCAAGGCGGGTCCTGGCGTCCTCGACCTGCTCGGCGGCCATCTGCTGGTCGAGATAGTAGCCAAGGAAGCGGCCATCCTCGACGGCGGCCATGAAGCGGTCGAGCAGATCGCGCTCGCGCGTCTTGTCGGATGCCGATTGCTGGCCGAGCCGCGTCTGGCTGTAGTCCTGCGACAGGGCGTAGAGCGCCGGCGAGAAGTCGGGATAGGCATCCAGGAACGCACTGAGCCGGCGGACGCGCTCTTCGCGCTCCTCCAGCAGGATCTCGGCGAACAGGGTCGTCGGATCGTTCCGTCCCTGCGACAGGGACCGGTAGATTTCCAATGCGCCTGCCCGTCCTTCCTGCACCCTCAGCACCGACTGGAAGCGCAGGTGCGGGTCGACCTGCGGCATGCCGAAGGCGAAGTATTTGAGATAATCCTGCCGGGCGCCGGGATAGTCGCCGCGGATCTCCTTGAGACGGGCGTTGGAGTAGAACTCGTGCGGCTGGGTCGGGCTGTCGACGATCAGCGAGCGGCTGGCGAGCTGGGCGAACAGCCGTCCGATCTTGTCGTTTCCGCTTTCCTCGCCGACCTCGTCGAGACGCGCTTTTGCCAGCGCGGCGAAGGCCCCGTCCGGGAAGCGGTCGAGATAGCTGCGGATCTGGTCGGCCGAGCCGCTGTCCTTCACGTCGTTCCACAACTGCAGCTCGAGTTGGACGTCGGAGCCGGGCGCAGCGCGCGCGACCGCCGCTGATCCGTCGGCGGAGGCGTCGGGCACGAAGATGATTTCCGAGGTGAGCGAGGAGTGATCCCAGGGCACCTGGTCGCCGCCGGTCGCTTCCACCACCCGCAGGCGCACCGCCTTGAAGACGGCCTCGATGCTGCGGCCGGGCACCAGAAGTTCCGCGGCGATTGCCGAGGTGTAGGGGCTGTTGAGGCCGGTGCCGTCGGCGGCGGTGCTGCCGGGAGCGGTGGCGAAGGAAATGAAGCTGCCGCGCGGCGTGCTGTTCAGCAAGGCGAGGCCGCCGGCACCGACGGAGCGGCTGAGCGCGGTGTTCCGGCATGCGTCGAGAATGACGATGTTGGCGCCCTTGTGTGCGTCTTCCACGGCGGACAGGACCCAGTCCACGGCAAGGGCCTCGAACTCCGCATCCACCTCGTCCCGCAGGTCGGCCCCGATGGGTGCGAGATAGTTGCGCCCGCCCGCCTGGAAGCCGTGGCCGGAATAGTAGACGGCGGCGACGGAACCCTCGCCGGCCTCGCCGAGGCGCTGCGTGAAGGCGCGAACCGCTTGTTTCATGGTGCGTAGATCCGCGTCGAGCACGGTCTCGACGGAAAAGCCGGCCTGGCGCAGCGTGTCGGCGATGAGCGCGGCGTCGTTGACCGGGTTCTTCAGCGGCGTCATGGCATCGCCCGAATAGTCGGAATTGCCGATGACCAGCGCCAGCCGTTCCGCGGCAAGGCCGGGCGCAGCGCCGAGCACTTGCGCGATGCCGAGACATGCGATGAGGGCGATCCCATGCAGCAGGCGCATGAACAGGTTCCTTCTGCGGTCTGACGGAGTGAAGTACCCGCAGGCGCGCTGCCAGTCCAGCTGGTCGCACCCATCGTTCACGGTTCCATGATTGCAGCTCAAACAGACATTGAGGTCAATCGGCACGGCAAAAGCCGGCCGACGGGTTGCCCTGCACTCCGCTTTTTCCCAAGATCCCGCCCAAGACGAGAGGGGAGCGGAACGACATGGCGCTGCGGGTCGGGTTTTCAGGGTACGGCGCGGCCGGGCGCTACCTCCATGCACCGCTCGTGGCGGCCGCGGGGATGGAAGTGGCCGCGGTGGCGACCTCGCGGGGCGCGGAGGTTGCCGCTGATTTTCCGCAGGCGGCCATCGTTTCCGACTTCGAGGCCCTGCTGGCGCGGCCCGACATCGATCTCGTCGTGATCGTGACGCCGAACGTGCTGCATGTCCCGCAAGTGCGGGCCGCGCTGACGGCCGGCCGCCATGTGGTCGTCGACAAGCCGGCAACGCCGACCCGCGCCGAGGCAGAGCAGCTGGCGGTGCTCGCGAGCGAGAAGGGCCTCAAGCTCGCCGTCTATCACAACCGCCGCTGGGACAGCGATTTCCTGACCGCACGGCGCCTGTTGGAAAGCGGCGAGCTGGGCGAGATCGCCGCGTTGCGCCTGGTGTGGGACAGGTTCCGGCCGCAGGTCGCCGACCGCTGGCGCGACCGGCCGGCGCCCGCCTCCGGCAATCTCTACGATCTCGGCTCCCACCTCATCGACCAGGCGCTGCAGCTCGTCGGCATGCCCGACTGGCTCCAGGCGGATGTCTTCACCCAGCGCCAGGACGGGGCGACGGATGACGGGTTCGAGCTTCTGATGGGGCTGGGCCGCATGCGGCTGTCGCTCGGCGTCTCGCTGATCTCTGCCGCGCCGCGCGACCGGTTCCGTATCGAGGGAACTCTTGGCGCGTTCCGCAAGCAGGGGCTCGACGTGCAGGAGGACCAGCTGAAGGCCGGGATGGTACCGCTCGATCCGCAGTTCGGCCGCGAGCCGGAGACGCAACAGGGCGAGATCGTCGCCCCGGACGGAAGCCGCCGTGCTGTTCCGTGCGAGCGCGGGCGCTGGCTGACCTTCTACGAGCGCATGCGGCAGGCCATCGAGACCGGAGGCGAGGTACCGGTGACCATGGCCTCGGCGGCGAAGGTGATCGGCCTGATCGAGGCGGCGCATGCCTCCGCCCGGCTGGGGCGCAGGATCGCACTCGACCCGGACGGGCGCTGGGCATGAGCGCCGCGCGGTCACAAGGGTTCGAGCATCCCTATCTGGCACAGCCGGGATTCCACGCGCTCGCCCATCGCGGCGGCGGGCTGGAGAACCCGGAAAACAGCCGGCAGGCGTTTTCCGCTGCAGCCGGCCTCGGCTACCGCTATATCGAGATCGACGTGCAGGCCTCTCGCGACGAGCGGGTGGTGGTCTTCCACGACGATACGCTGGAGCGGACGACGGACGGGCAGGGCGTCGTCTCCTCGCTCGTCATGTCGGATCTTGCCGGTGTGCGCATGCAGGGCGGCGAGCCGCTTCTGACGCTTGCCGAGGCGCTGGAGAGCTTTCCGGAGCTGCGCTTCAACATCGACATCAAGACCGACCAGGCCCTGTTGCCGACGCTCGACCTGCTGGAGCGCATGCAGTGCCTTGAGCGGGTCTGCATCGCCTCGTTTTCCGACGCGCGGCTGCGGGCGGCCCGCGCCCGCTTTGGCGACAGGGTCTGCCTCAGCAGCGGGCCGCGCGCGGTGACCGCCCTGCGCTTCGGCGCCTGGGGCATGCCGGTGGCCGCGCCCGATGTCGCCTGTGCGCAGATCCCGCTGGCGCAGTATGGCGTTCCGCTCGCAACGCCCGGTTTCGTGCGCCATTGCAACGCCAAGGGCATTGCCGTGCACGTGTGGACCATCGACGAGGAAGCGGAGATGCGCCGGCTGATCCGGATGGGCGTCAACGGCATCGTCACCGACCGGCCGTCGCTGCTGAGACGGGTGGCGCAGGAAGAGGGCGTGTGGCCCGGATCGCCGCCTCTTGGTCCCCGGGCCGGTCCCTCCAGCGGCCCGGGTGCTTGATTTCGCCGCATCGCAAGCCGATATCTCAGCCGCCTTCGCATCCGCCGGGCCGATCCGGCGCGCGGGCGTTTCACCGTCAGACATTTACGAGCGTACGGGGCAGTCAGAACCAATGAGTACCGAGCCGAACACGACAGGGGCAGGCACCGAGGCGCCGCAGAGCCACGCCTTCCAGGCGGAGGTCGCGCGGTTGCTCCATCTCATGGTGCACTCGGTCTACTCCAACAAGGACATCTTCCTCCGCGAGCTGATCTCCAACGCAGCCGATGCCTGCGAGCGTTTGCGGCACGCAGCCCTCACCGATCCTTCGCTGCTGGGCGAAGACACGGAGTTCGGCATTCGCCTGGAGGCGGACGAGGCCGGCCGCAGGCTGGTGGTGTCCGACAACGGCTCGGGCATGAGCCGACAGGAGCTGATCGACAATCTGGGCACCATTGCCCGCTCCGGCACCAAGGCCTTCATGGACCGGCTGGGCGAGGGCAAGGACGGGACGGCGCTGATCGGCCAGTTCGGCGTCGGCTTCTATTCCGCCTTCATGGTGGCGGAGAAGGTGGACGTGATCAGCCGGGCCGCGGGCAGCAGCGAAGCCTGGCAGTGGAGCTCCGACGGGCTCGGCGCCTTCACGGTGGAGCCGGCCGGGGACGATGCGGATGTGCCCGCGCGCGGAACCCGCGTGATCCTCCATCTCAAGGACGATGCCGCCTCCTATGCGCGGCCTGCCACCATCGAGCGGATCGTGCGGGCCTACTCCGCGCATGTGCCGGTGCCGATCACGCTGGCCGTGCCGCCAGCGGAGGACGGCGAGGAGGCCGAGCCGCGCCGCCTTGCCGACGGCACCGCGCTGTGGACGCGCTCGAAGTCCGAGATCGGCGAGGAGGAGTATCGCGAGTTCTACGGCCACGTGTCCGGCCAGTTCGACGAGCCGGCGATGACCGTCCACTATCGGGCGGAAGGGCGGCACGAATATTCCGTGCTGCTGTTCGTGCCGTCGATGAAGCCGTTCGACCTGTTCGACCCCGACCGCAAGGGACGGGTGAAGCTCTATGTGCGCCGGGTGTTCATCGCCGATGACGTTGACCTGCTGCCGGCATGGCTGCGCTTCGTGCGCGGCGTCATCGATTCCTCCGACCTGCCGCTCAACCTGTCGCGCGAGATGCTGCAGCACAATCCGGTGCTGGACGCGATCCGCAAGGGCGTGACCAACCGGCTGCTCGGGGACCTGCAGAAGCTGTCGGAAAGCGATGCAGCGGCCTACGAGAAGGTCTGGGAAACCTTCGGTCCGGTGCTGAAGGAAGGCATCTACGAGGACTTCGAGCGCAAGGACAAGCTGCTCGCTCTCGCCCGGTTCCGCAGCAGCTCCGACAAGGGGCAGAGCTGGCGTTCGCTCCATGACTATGTGGCGGACATGAAGGAGAACCAGACCCAGATCTACTACGCGACCGGCGCGAGCCAGGAGGCGATTGCCGCCAGCCCGCATCTGGAGGGCTTCCGTGCCCGCGGCGTCGAGGTGCTGTACCTCTCCGATCCGGTCGATGCGTTCTGGGTGCAGATGGTGGAAGGCTTCGAGGGCAAGCCGTTCCGCTCGATCACGCAAGGGGCCGCCGAGCTGGACGCCATCCCGGTCAGCGAGACGGAGAGTGATGCGGAAAAGAAGGCCGAGGCCGGGGATACCGATATCGGTCTGGTCACGGCGTTCCTGAAGGAGACGCTCGGCGAGCGGGTGTCGGATGTGCGCAGCTCGTCGCGGCTCGCCGAAAGCCCGGTCTGCCTCGTTGCCCCCGAGCATGGGCCGGACCGGCAGTTCGAGAAGCTGATGTCGCGGCAGGGCGACGGGCGGGCGCGCCTTGCACCGGTGCTGGAGTTCAACCCCTCGCACGAGTTGCTGTCGCGTCTTTCCTCGGCGCTGGCCGGCAGCGGCGACAAGGGCAAGCTTGAAGATACCGCCTGGCTGCTGCTCGATCAGGCGCTGATCCTCGACGGCGAGGTACCGGCGGATCCGGTCGCCTTCGCGCGTCGGCTGTCCACGGTGATGTGCCGCGGCCTTTGACCTGATCGAGGCGGATATCCCAAAGATGCGGGGAGGCGCTCTTGCCTTCCCGCATCACCCGGCGTTGAGAATGACCGGGATCATCGAGGCAACGAGCAGAACTGCCATCGTGACATTGAAGAGCCGTGCTGCCCTGGGCTGCTTCAGAAGTTCGCCGACGGCCGCGCCAAAGGCGAGCCAGGGCAGGCAGCCGAGGGCCGCGGCAACGATAAAGACGCCGGCGAGAATGCCGGCCTGCTGCAGCACGCCGCCGCTGCCGGGATGCATGTAGGTTCCGATGGCGCCAGCGGCGATCAGCCAGGCCTTGGGGTTGACCCATTGGAACAGGGCGGCGCCGACGAAGCTGCCACGCCGTTCCACCGGCTTGTCCTTTGCAGGTGTTGTCTCGTCCGTCCTGCCGACCGGGGCAGAGCCGATCTTCCAGGCGAGCCACAGGAGCACGACGAGGCCGACTATGCGGATCGCGTCCATCACATGGGGCAGGGTGAAGACCGTGCCGCCAAGGCCGACGGCGAGCGAGAAGATCATCGCCGCAAAGCCGAAGACGATGCCCCACAGGGTCGGCATGCCCTTGCGAAAGCCGGCGGATCCGCCAATGGCCGTCAGCAGCACGTTGTTGGGGCCTGGCGTCACCGAGGCGACGAAGGCGAAGGTGGCAAAGGCGACGAGCTGGTCGGATGTCATGAGTGCCGATCTCGCGGTGGGGCGCCCGGTGTCCGGGTGCGGCGGGGCAGGTTGCGGCACGATATTCATTCTGAACCTGCATTGCCAGCGCAAGGCCGGGAGGTTCGGCCGGCGGGGGCGATCTGCGCGGCGCTTGAATCCGCTTCGTCGTTCCACGAGGATGCGCCGTCCGCGCGCTGGACGCGGCCGAGGGAGGAACTGACGTGTTCGAGCTGAAGGACGTGGAGATCCTCCAGGATATCGTCCGGGCAGGCGGGTTTCGCGCTGCCGCCGCGAAATACGGGCTCTCGCAGTCGGCGATCTCGAACCGGGTTCTGGCCCTGGAAAAGCGGCTCGGCATCCAGCTGTTCGACCGAGGTCGCCGCCAAGTCCGCCTGACGCCGGTCGGGCGTCGCTTCCTGGAGGAGGCGCAGCGGCTGAGCGCGGCGAGGGACCGATTGATCCAGGAGATCACGCGGCCCGGCGGGCTGAGCGGCACCATTCGCATCGGCGTTGCCGAGACCATCGTCCACACGATCCTCAGCGAGTTGCTGAACCAATTGAAATGCGCGCACCAGCGTGTGCGCTTCGAACTGTCGGTCGATACTTCGCGCGAGCTGGGCCTGGCGCTGGCCGACGACGGGCTGGACGTTGCCATCATGCTGCGCGAGAGCGTGCCGAGCGGGGCGGCCGTAGTGCCGTTGCAGCGCCAGCCGCTCGGCTGGTACGGGGCTGCCTCCGACAAGGAAGGCGAGGATGCGGCGGCGGGCGAGCCGCTGACGCTGACCGACCTGGCCCGGCAGACCATCGTTTCCTTTCCCAAGGGCACGCCACCGTTCCGCGAGCTCGAGGGGTTGCTGGCAGCCCCCGACCTGCCGCCGCCGGACCTGCACGGATCGGCCAGCCTGTCGACGGTCCTGCACCTGGTTGCCGACGGGTTCGGCATCGGCGTGCTGCCGGTGCGCATTGCAGAGGCCGATCTTTTCCGCTCGCGAATCCGGCCGCTGAAGGTCGTGGAGGGTGCCCGCCTCAGCGCGTTGCGGTTCGTCGTCGCCTATATGCCGGACCGGAATCGGGAGGTGGGAGAAGAGGTTGCGGCCGTCGCGCGCGCATGTGATCAAAATGATCTTGAAAGAAGATCATAAAAATCTTATATCGATAACTTGACAAGATCATAACGACTGGCAATCCTCACGAGGTAACGTGAGGAGGTTGCCAGCGTGCCTGCATCTGTCGCCCTTGACCGCACCGCATCCGAACAGGATGCCTTCCGTGGTCTGTCTCCCGCCGATCTTCGCGTCAGCATCAGGACGGGCCGGTTCCGCGGTCCGACCGCCGGCTACGGCCAGGGCTGCCTCCAGGGGAACCTGGCGATCCTTCCGGCTGCACTCGCCGGCGACTTCCTGCGCTTCTGCACGCTCAATCCCAAGCCCTGTCCGCTGATCGGCATGTCCGAGCCCGGCAATCCGGCCATTCCCTTGCTGGGTGCGGATCTCGATATCCGCACCGACGTGTCCGGCTATCGCGTGTTTCGCGCGGGCGAGGAGGGATACACCTCGGTGCCGGACCTTTCGGACGTGTGGCGCGACGACCTCGTTTCCTTCGTGCTCGGCTGCTCGTTCTCCTTCGAGGCGGCCATCGTGCGGGCCGGCATTCCCCTGCCGCATTTCGAGGGCGGCAAGAACGTGCCGATGTACATCACCAACCTGCAGACGGCGCCGAGCGGCCCGTTCGGCGGACCGCTTGTGGTGTCGATGCGCTCCTTCCATCCTTCCGATGCGATCCAGGCGGTGCTGCTGTCCGATCGCTACCGGCTGGCGCATGGTGCGCCGGTCCATATCGGCGATCCGGCCGGCATCGGCATTGCCGACCTGATGAAACCCGATTTCGGCGAAGTCCCGGAGCTTGCTCCCGGAGCAATCCCCGTGTTCTGGGCCTGCGGCGTGACCCCGCAGATGGCGATCCGCCAGGCCCGTCCGGAGATCGCCATCACCCATGAGCCCGGCCACATGTTGGTGACCGATCTCTCTGCCGATGCTGCCGAATTCACGCTCGGCGGCGTCTGGCCCGCTTCGAAGTGAACGAAAACCAGAGGAGTCCCACATGAAGCGCATTGCCTCCAGCCTGCTCGCGGCCACGGCCCTGTCGTTTGCCGCATTCGCCCCGGCTTCCGCCGAAACCCTGTCGGTCGTCGGCAGCTGGTCCAACCTTCCCCTGCACCAGAAGTTCGAGGCTCCGTTCTGGACCGAGACCCTGCCGGCCGCATCGAACGGCGGTATCGAGGTGCAGATGACCACCCACAACCAGATGGGCATCCAGGGCGGGGACGTGTTCCGCATGCTGGGCGACGGCGTGTTCGACGTGGGCATGACGGTCGCCGACTATGCGGTGGGCGATGCTCCCGAGCTCGAAGGCCTCGATGTGCCGCTGATCGCCACCACCGCCGACGAGGCTCGCGCCATGGTCGCGGCCGCCCGCCCGATGGTCGAGGACATCTACCAGCAGCGCTTCAACGCCAAGGTCCTGGCGATCGCGCCGTATCCCCCGCAGGTCGTCTTCTGCAAGGGCGACGTTTCCTCGCTTGAAGACCTGAAGGGCAAGAAGATCCGCGGTTCGGGTCGCATGACCACGAAGTTCCTCGAGGCGCTGGGCGCCGAGGGCGTCAATGTGGCCTTCTCGGAAGTGCCGGGCGCGCTCGAGCGCAGCGTCATCGACTGCGCCGTCACCGGTTCGGGTTCGGGCTACAGCGCCGGCTGGTGGGAAGTCACCGACACCTTGATGAACCTGCCGCTCGGTGGCTGGGACTCGGTCGTCACCGCCGTCAACCTCGACCGCTGGAACGCCCTGCCGGAAGAGACCCGCACCCTGATCGAGACCCAGATCAAGGAGAAGTTCGAGACCCCGGCCTGGGATTCCGTTGCGGCCTCCGTCGCCACCGACACCGCCTGCCTGACCGGCAATGGCGAGTGCCCGGCCGGCAAGCCGGCATCCATGAAGCTGGTCGAGGCGAGCGAGGCGGATGTCGCCACCGCGCGCAAGATCCTGACCGAGACCGTTCTGCCGGAGTGGGCCGAGCGGGCCGGTGCGGACTGGGTGAAGCGCTGGAACGACAGCGTCGGCCAGACCACCGGCGTCACCGTCAAGTGACGGCCTGATTCAAGAGGGGGCCGCGACATGACGGACAATCTTGCCGCGGCCCTCCGCCGCATAAATTCCGGACTTGCCCTGCTGGTCGGCATCGTCGTGCTGGTGACCGCAGGCTTCGTGATCGTCGACATCACGCTAAGACAGTTCGGCCATTCGTTCGGCGGTTCGGACGAAATCTCCGGATATGTGATGGCCGCGGTCGCAAGCTGGGGCCTGTCCTATGCGCTGACCGAACTTGCCCATGTGCGCATCGATCTGGTGCGCCAGAAGCTGCAGACGCGCGGGCGGGCCATGCTCGACATCTTCGCGATGAGCATGGCCGCCGGCACGGTCTGCATCATCGCCTATCAGGCCTGGCCGGTTCTGGAAAAGACGCTGGTTCGGGGTTCGCGGGCCAATACGGCCCTGGAGACACCCCTGTGGATCCCGCAGGCCGTCTGGTTCTCCGGCTGGGTGTGGTTTGCCATCTCCTCCTGCCTCCTGGTCCTGCTGGCTGTGGCCACCGTGCTGCGCGGCGATTTCCAGAACGCCGACGCGATGATCGGCGCACGCGGCGAAGCGGAGGATGGCAAATGATCGGAAGCGTCGCCATCGCCCTACTCGGGCTCCTTTCGCTGTCCATTCCCGTCGGCATCGTCCTGTTCCTGCTCGGCTTCGGCATTTCCGAGTTCTTCTCGGTCTTTCCGCTGATCCGTGGCCTCGGGCAGGTGGTCTGGTCGGCGTCCGATTCCGCCACGCTGATCGCGATTCCCTTCTTCGTGCTGCTCGGTGAGATCCTTGTGCGCGGCGGCATTGCCGAGAAGACCTATGGCTCCCTCGACAAATGGGTGTCCTGGCTGCCGGGCGGGCTGGTCCATGCGAATATCGGCACGGCGACGATGTTCTCCGCCACCTCCGGCTCCTCCGTCGCAACCGCCGCGACGGTCGCCACCGTGGCCATGCCCCAGGCCGAGCGGCTGGGCTACGATCCCAAGTTGTTTTCCGGAGCGATTGCCGCCGGCGGCACGCTCGGTATCCTGATCCCGCCGTCGATCAACCTGATCGTCTACGGCTTCCTGACCGAGACCTCGATCCCGCGCCTGTTCCTGGCCGGTCTCCTGCCAGGCCTGCTGATGGCGGTCGCCTTCATGATCGTGACGGCGGTGCTGTGCAAGATCCGCCCCTCGCTTGGCGGTCCGAGCCGCAGCTTCACCTGGGGCGAGCGTTTCGCGGCCCTCGTCCAGCTGGTGCCGATCTTCATCCTGTTCACGGTGGTGATCGGATCGATCTATGCGGGCTGGGCCACGCCGACCGAGTCGGCGGCCGTGGGCGTTGCCATGGCCCTGCTGATCGCGCTGTTCAACGGCGGCGTCTCCTCGGCGATGCTGCGCGAGAGCCTGCTCGGCACCGTGCGCATCACCGCGATGATCATGCTGATCATCACTGGCGCCTATTTCCTCAACTTCACGCTGGCCTCGGCTGGGCTCGGCCGCGAGCTTCAGGACCTGTTCGACAGCCTGAACCTGTCACCCTTCGGCACGCTGCTGGTGGTCATCGTCCTCTACATCGTTCTCGGCTTCTTCATCGAGACGCTGTCGCTGATGGTCGCGACCATTCCCATCGTCGTGCCGATCATGGTCGGGCTCGGCTACGACAAGGTCTGGTTCGGGGTGATGATGATCGTGCTGGTGGAAATGGCGCTGATCACGCCGCCCGTCGGGCTCAACCTCTACGTGGTGCAGGGCGCGCGCAAGTCCGGCTCGCTGAGCGAGGTGATGCTCGGCTGCATCCCCTACGTCCTGGTGATGCTCGCCATGGTCGCCGCCCTCATCGTCTTCCCGCAAATCGCCCTGTTCCTGCCCGGATCGCTCTGATCCGGCGCAGGCGCAGGCCCTTTTCCCTTTTTCAAGGAGCTTCCCATGGAGTTCACCCTGAACGGCGCGCCGCTTGTCGCCCACGTTGCTGACCTGACCGTCGCCGGCTGGACCGGCCGGGATCCGGAGGCGATCCGTCATCACATCGACGAGCTGGCGGAAATCGGCGTGGCGCCGCCGTCCACCGTGCCGCTCTACTATCGTACCGCCGCAGATCTCCTGACGCGCGAAAGCCGCATCCAAGTCGTCGGCGGCGGCACCTCCGGCGAGGTCGAGCCCTTCCTGCTGGCGAAGGACGGCGTGCTTCATATCGGTCTTGCCTCCGACCATACGGACCGCGACCTGGAAGCTCATTCCGTGGCGCTGTCCAAGCAGGCTTGCGCGAAGCCCGTGGCCGGCGAACTCTGGCTGTTCGACGAGGTTGCGGGGCATCTCGATGCGCTTGAACTGCGCTCGTGGATCAAGGAGGATGCGGCCGGTGACTGGATCCCCTATCAGGACGGCAAGGTCGGCTCGATCCGCCCGCTCGCCGATCTGATCGAGGGGTCGGGAATGGATGCCGCCCGCGAGCGCGGTGACTGCGTCGCCATGCTGTGCGGAACGCTCGGCGCCATCGGCGGCGTGCGCCCGGCGGCGGCGTTCAGGATGGAGCTTCGCGATCCGGTGCTCGGCCGCAGCATCGGTCACAGCTACGAGATCACGGTTCTGCCGATCGTCGCCTGAGGCAACGGTCGCAGGACAGCTGCCGCCGGCGGACGGTCCGCGCGGCACAGGAGGAGACAGGTGAATGGGTGAGATTGTCGAGAAGGCCAGGGCTGCGATCGGACGCGTCGAGGCTCTGGGAGACGCGGCATCGGCGCTCTTCACCGAGTTCTCTCCCACCCGCATCCTGCAGGCGGCGGCCGAGGCGGAGGCCCTTGTCGCGTCCGCCGACAGGCCGCTGCCGCTCGCCGGGATGCTGGTCTCCGTCAAGGACCTCTACGACGAGGCGGGCCAACGCACTACGGCGGCCTCGCTGCTGCTGAAGGACCGGGAGCCGGCAACCGAGGACTGCCCGGTCGTCGCACGGATCAAGGCGGCCGGCGGCGTGCCGTTCGGCCGGACCACGATGAGCGAGTTCGCCTATTCGGGCGTCGGCATCAACCCGCATTACGGTACGCCGTCGAACGTCTTCGAGGAGGGCGGCATTCCCGGCGGCTCGACCTCGGGCGGCGGCGTGACGGTGGGCCTTCGCCTGTGCGAGATCGCGCTCGGTACCGACACCGGCGGCTCGATCCGCATTCCCTCTGCCATCAACGGCCTCTACGGCTACAAGCCGAGCCAGGACAAGGTGCCGCTCGACGGCGTGCATCCGCTGGCCGCTTCCTTCGATACCTGCGGCCCGCTGGCCACCGATTTCGCCACAATGCTGGCGGCCTATCAGGTGATGAGCGGCGGTGATGCGCCCGGTGTCGAGGCACCGGCCGGCAGCCTGCGTCTGGCGGTGCCGGAGAACGCCTTCACCAACGATCTGGACGAGTGGTCGTGCGGCCACTTCGAGGCGGCCAAGGCGCGCCTTGCCGAGGCGGGCCACGAGCTCGTGCCGCTCGGTCTGGGGTTCCTGCACGAAGCGCTGCTGCTCAACAAGATCCTCGTCTCCGCCGAGGCCCATGAGCTCTACAAGGATCATCTCGACACGCTCGTCAGCGTCGGCGATCCGCGGGTGCTGACCCGCATCCGCTTCCGCGAGACGCTGAGCGACGACGAGCTGGCCGAGGCGAGGGCCGCACGCCTCGAGGTCATCGCGCGCACGGCGGAGGCGCTGTCGGGTTTCGACGCGATGATTGCCCCGACGCTGCAGATCCGCCCGCCCAGCATCGCGGATGCTCTGGCGGATTTCGACCGCATCAACGCGGCGATGCTGCGCAACACCTCGTTGCTGAACCTTGCCGATGCTTGCGCGATGTCTATGCCGACGCACACCACCGGTGCCGGTCGTCCCGGCGCGCTGATGATCGGTGGGATCAAGGGGCATGACGAGCGCGTGTTGTCCGTCGGCGCAAGGCTCGACCGGGACCTCAACGGCGGCGACTGATCACGCTTCGCCATCCCTTGGAAACCGGCGATCCCGGATGGGATCGACCGGATGCTGGGTCATGTCCAGGTGCAGCGCGCGTCCCGTGTAGGGATGCGCGCGGGCAACGTCCTCGTCGAGCTCAACGCCGAGGCCCGGCGCATCGGGCACGATGACGTAGCCGTTCTCCCAGCGCAGCGGCGTCTTCAGGATGTCGGCGTGGAAGCCGTCGAACCGGCGGATCGATTCCAGGATCAGGAAGTTCGGCGAGCAGGCGGCTATCTGGATGTTCGCCGCGGCGACGATGGGCCCGCAATAAAGGTGCGGCGCGATCTGGGCATGCCAGGCCTCCGCCATTCCGGCGATCTTCTTGGCCTCCAGCAAGCCGCCGACGCGGCCGAGATTCATCTGCAGGATCGAGGCGGCGCCCGTCGACAGCAGCCGGGCGAACTCCCATTTGGTACAAAGCCGCTCGCCGGTCGCAACCGGGATCGCGGTTCCGCGCGCCACCTTCGCCATTTCCTCCGGCATGTCGGGCGGCACCGGCTCCTCGAACCAGAGCGGATCGTAGGGCTCGATCCGGCGGGCAAGGCGGAGCGCGCCCGATGCGGTGAACTGGCCATGGGTCCCGAACAGGAGATCCGCCCGGTCGCCGACCGCCTCGCGGATGCGGCGGCAGAAGAGTTCGCTGCGCTCGAGATCCTCCAGATCCGGCTGGCGCCCGCCATGCACGGAGTAGGGGCCGGCAGGATCGAACTTCACCGCCGTGAAGCCCTCCTCGACATATTCGGCGGCGCGCTCGGCCGACAGGTCCGGATCGCCGTAGAAGGCTGCGTGGTCCTCGTCGCCCTTCGGGTAGAGATAGGTGTAGGAGCGCAGCCGTTCGTGCACACGCCCGCCGAGCAGGGCATGAACCGGCTTGCCGAGTGCCTTGCCGATGATGTCCCACATCGCCATTTCGAGGCCGCTGACCACCCCGCACATGGTGGGGTCGGGGCGCTGGGTGAAGCCGGAACCGTAGGCCCTGCGGAAGAAGACCTCGATGGCGAAGGGATCGGCCCCGTCCAGATAGCGGGCGAAGACATCCTCGGTAAGACGCGTCATCGCGTCGGGACCGAAGCTCGCCGCATAGATCTCGCCATAGCCGACAATACCGCAGGCCGTGGTGAGCTTGACGAAGACGAAATAGCGGCCGCCGAAGCCGGGCGGCGGATTGCCGACCACGAATGTCTCGAGTCCGGCAAGCTTCATCGCGTTTCCTCCTGATCGCGCGTTGGTCGGCCCCTTCAGGCTAACGGCGATGGGGAGGATGTCCAGACGCGCGAAAGCGACACGGGCGGTCGCTTTCGCGCAAGGGATATCAGGCCCAGCGGACCTGCGCGCCCAGCTCAGTCAGCTTCTCGACGAAGCGCGGGTGGGCGCGGCGGATCGGGTCGGCCTTGCGGATGGTCGACTGTCCCTCAACCTGGATCGCGGCCAGGAAGAGGCCGAGCACGACGCGGATGATGTAGGGCGCCTCGACTTCCGCCGGCCGCAGGTTGTTGCCGCCGAAGACGATCAGGCGGTGGGGGTCGGACAGGTGCACCCGGGCGCCGAACTTCGCCAGCTCGGAGCTCCAGGCCAGCGCGCCCTCGTAGATCTTGTTCCAGAACATGATCTCGCTGTGGCAGCCGACGGCGACGCCGATCGCCTGCGGCAGCAGGTCGGCCGGGAAATACGGCCAGGGAGCAGCCTCGATCTTCGGCAGCATCTCGCGGGTATAGGGGCGCGAGATCTCGCGGGTCCAGCCGGTGACGGTGATCGAGTCGTCCGTGGTCTCGAATTGCAGGCCGAGCTTTTCAAACTGGCGCAGGATCAGCGTCATATGCGGGGTGATGTCGGTCTTGACGGTCAGGCGGCCGCCGGTGACCCCGCCGATTGCGAGGAAGGTCGCAACCTCGTGGTGGTCGTCCGGCACCCGCACGCGGGTTCCGGACAGACGCTCGACACCGGTCACGCTCAGGCGCGAGGTGCCGAGGCCGTCGATCTTCGCACCCATCGAGCGCAGCATCTCGCACAGCGCCTGGACATGCGGTTCGGAGGCCGCGTTCATCAGCACGGAAGAGCCCTCCGCCGTGGCGGCGATCATCGCGAAGGTCTCGGTCGCGGTCACCGACGCGTAGTCGGCCCAGATCGCCTGGCCCTTGAGGCGGTCCTCGCGGCGGATGTCGTAAGGGTGCGTCGCAACGATGCGGGCGCCGAACTGCTCCAGGATCTCCAGATGCGGATCGATCTCGCGCAGGCCGAGAGCGCAGCCCTTGGCGTCGGTGTCGAAGGTGAGGGTGCCGGTGCGCACCATGACGGGGGCGAGCAACAGCACGGCGGAGCGGATGCCGAGCGGCAGGTCTGCATCGCGGTCGCGGAAGGCTTCGAAGTCGTGACGGATGGTCAGGGTCGCGCCGTCGTCGGCACGAGCGACGGTCGAGCCCATGCTCTCGAAATAGGCGAGGATCTTGGCGACGTCGCTGATCTCGGGGACGTTCTCCAGCGTCACCGGCTCGTCGGTGAGCAGGGTGGCGCAAAGCATCGGCAAAACGGCGTTCTTGTTGCCCGACGGACTGACGGTCCCCGAGATCGGGTGTCCGCCGTCGACGATAAGGTCGGCCATGAAAAAGTGCCTCCGGATGGAAGGGGCAGGATGTTGCCCGTTTCCTAATGGAGAATCCGGTCAACGGCAAACGGCAGTTCCATGGCAATCGCGTGGCCGTGCCGGGATGCCGTCTTACGCAGCGATCTCAAGGGCGGTGCCGGCGGCCAGAAGCCGCTCGGTGATCTCCGGCGGCGGAGCCATGTCGGTGACGATCCGGTCGACGTCGAGGAAGCCCGCGACCCGCACCAGCGCGCGGCGGTTGAACTTGCTGTGGTCGGTGATGACCGTGCGCGTCTCGCCGCAGCCGAGCACCGTGCGGGCGAAATCCGCCTCGGCAAGGTGATAGTCCATCAGCCCGCCCACCGGATCGATGGCGGCGATGGAGATCACCACATGGCGGACGCGGAAGGCGGAAACGAAGTCGATGGCCGAGCGGCCGAAGGCGGCGCCGTTGTCGCCATGCAGCTCGCCGCCGGCCATGTAGACCTTGTTGCCGTTCACGGTCGCCAGGGTCCTGGCGACGTCCGACGAATTGGTGACGATGGTCAGACCGGTCTTGCCGCGCAGTTCGCGCGCCAGCACGCTCGTCGTGGTGCCAGTGTCCATCATGACGCTGTCGCCGTCGGCGATGCCTGCCGCGACATGGCGGGCGATGCGGATCTTGGCGTCGAGGTTCTCCCGCATGCGACGCTCGAACGGGGCCTCCATGTCCTGCCGCGCCAGGCTGACCAGCCCGTGCGACTTGACGATCTCACCGGTCTCCACCAGCGAGCGGATGTCGCGGCGGATCGTCTCCAGCGAGACGTCCAGCTCGGCCGCCAGGTCGGCGATGCGGGCGCTGCCCGAGCGGCGGGCGCTTTCCAGGATCAGGGTCTGACGCTTGCTGAAGGCCATGGCACCGGTCGCAGTGGATTGATTTGGCTGAATGTGTGGCTTTTGTGGCAATATCGGTCATTCAATATCAAAAAGCCACATCAATTGACGTATTTGCCAATTTTATCCCTCAAATCCATTGACAGGTTTGGCAGTCGAGGTGACGATCCTGTGACGGCGCCGAAGAGATCCGACAAGGGCGGGCGCTGCCTCCAGAGCGCATACAGAGGGAACCAGCCATGACACATGTCCGCCCGGCGGCAGCGATCCTGTCCGCCCTGATGGCCGCAACCGTCCTTGCAGGGACGCCCGTGCGAGCTGCGGAAAGCACAGACCCCATCCGCCTGACCCTGCACGACTGGACCGGCCAGCTGATCACCACGCAGATCATGGGCGAGGTGCTGAAGAAGGCCGGCTACAACGTCGAGTACGTCCAGGCCGACTACATTGCCCAGTTCGCCGGCCTGAAGACCGGCGATCTGCATGTGGCGATGGAGATCTGGGAGACCACCGGCCGCGATGCGCTGGACGAGGCGACCGCCACCGGGCAGGTCGAAAATCTCGGCGACAGCGGCATGCTGGCCATCGAGGAGTGGTGGTACCCGAGCTACATGAAGGAGCTCTGCCCGGGCCTGCCCAACTGGGAAGCGCTGAAAAGCGATGCCTGCGCTGAGGCCTTCTCCACCGCAGAGACGGCGCCGAAGGGCCGGTATCTGGGAGCTCCGGTGACCTGGGGCGGCTATGACGACGAGCGTGTCGAGGCGCTCGATCTGCCGTTCGAGGTGGTTCACGCCGGGACGGATGCAGCGCTCTTCGCCGAGCTGGAATCGGCCTATCAGCGCAAGGCGCCGATCATCCTGTGGGTCTATGCCCCGCACTGGGCGCCGCAGAAATACGAGGGCGAGTGGATCGAGTTCCCGACCTACGAGAAGGCCTGCTACGAGGATCCCGCCTGGGGCTCCAATCCGGACATGGCCTATGATTGCGGCAAGCCGCGCGGGCCGATCTGGAAGGTCGCCTGGTCGGGCGTGAAGGAGAAGTGGCCCGGCGCGCACAAGGCGATCTCGGCCTTCTCCGTCGACAATGACGAGATGGGCGGGATGATCACCAAGGTCGACCTCGACGGACAGAGCGTCGAGGACGTGGTTGCCGCCTGGATGGAAGCCAATACCGGCCGCTGGTCGGAGTGGATCAAGTAATACCCTTGCCCGACTGGCTGTCGCCGTCTTCCGTCCCCGGGGCGGCGGCAGCCTCTTTTCGCCCTGACGCGGATCCGCCAGAGCTTTCTGCGGCGGGCAGTCGAGGGCGGGACACGCAAGCCGAGGCTTTCCACCCGTGACCACTTCAATGCAGCAGGGCGCAGCGCCCGCAGCCGCGCCATCCGTGACAAAGCTCGAATGCCGCTCGGTCTGGAAGCTGTTCGGCGCCGGTGCCGAAGGCTACCCGATCGACCGCCCTGAGGCCGCGGACAGCGGCCGGTTGGCGCAGGCCGGACTGGTCGGCGCGGTGCGCAACGTCAATCTCGGTGTCCGTGAGGGCGAGATCTTCGTGATCATGGGGCTGTCCGGCTCCGGCAAGTCGACGCTGGTGCGCTGCCTGTCGCGGCTGGTCGAGCCGACCCATGGCGAGATCCTGTTCAACGGCGAGAACCTGCTCGCCGCCAGTCCGAAGCGGATGATCGAGATCCGCCGCCACCACATGGGCATGGTGTTCCAGCACTTCGCGCTGCTGCCGCATCTGTCCGTGCTGGGCAATGTCGCCTTCCCGCTAGAGGTGCAAGGCGTGGGGCGTGCGGAGCGCGAGGCGCGGGCCCGGCAGATGATTTCGCTGGTGGGACTGGAAGGGCGCGAGGGCTTCTTCCCGCGCGAGCTGTCCGGCGGCCAGCAGCAGCGGGTGGGCATTGCCCGTTCGCTCGCGGTGGAGCCGGAACTGTGGTTCCTCGACGAACCGTTCTCCGCGCTCGATCCGCTGATCCGGCGCGAGATGCAGGACGAGTTCATCCGCCTGCAGTCGGTGCTGCGCAAGACTATCGTCTTCATCACCCACGATTTCGACGAGGCGATCCGCCTGGCCGACCGCATCGCCATCATGAAGGACGGCGCCGTGGTGCAGGTCGGTACACCGGAGGATCTGGTGCTGCGGCCGGCGGACGATTATGTCGCTGAGTTCACCCGTGGGGTGGCGCGGGCGAAGGTCGTCCGCGTCGGCAGCCTGATAGAGGCAGGCGTTGCCCCGACAGATGCGCCGACGGTCGAGGAGGGCGCGCCCATTGCCGATACCGCCTCGCTCTTTGCCGGCGGCTTGCAGGAAATAGGCGTGCGTGCGCGCGACGGACGGGTGCTCGGGCGCCTGACCCGTGATGCGGTCGTCACCGTGATGATGCAGGGCTGAGCATGAGCGAGGCCGCCAGCATCGCACGCTCGCCAGCCGCGCCTGTCGCCCCCGCCGGTTCCGGCAGCCGGGAGATCCGCCGCCGCTGGCAGATGGTCTGGGGCATCGGCCTGGTCGCCTTCGTCCTGCTCTGGCAGTTCGGCGAGCCCTATGCCGGCTGGGCCTTCGACATACCGCGCGGCTGGCGCATTCCGCTGCAGCGCTGGATCGGCGCGGCGATGCGCTGGCTGGTCGAGGATGCGAGCTTCGGCCTCTTCACCTTCACCGATTTTACCCGCTTCCTCGCCGCAATGGTCGAGGCGCCTTACCGTTTTGTCCTCGGTCTGCTGTCAACCGGCATTCTCGATGGGCGAGGCAGCGCCGCCGTGCAGCTTCTGCCGCCGCTGTCCTGGATCGCGGTCACCGGCATCGCGATGCTGATGGGCCACTATGCCGGCGGGCGCCGGCTCGCTCTCCTCGTCGGCGGCTGTTTCGCCTTCCTGGCGATATTCGGCCAGTGGACCAGCGCGATGGTGACGCTCGCCTCCATCCTGATCGCCGTGCCGGTCGGGGTCGTCGGCGGGCTGCTGCTGGGCCTCGCCGCCTTCCGCTGGCGGGTGTTCGACAAGGCCTTGCGGCCGGTGCTCGACCTGATGCAGACCGTGCCGGTCTTCGCCTATCTGGTGCCGATCCTGTTTCTGTTCGGCTTCGGCCCGACGGCGGCCATCGTCGCGACGATCATCTATGCCCTGCCGCCGATGACCCGCATCAGCCTGCTGGCCCTGCGCGCCGTGCCGGAAGAGGCGCATGAACTCGGGCGGATGACCGGCTGCTCGCGGCGGCAGATGACCTGGCGCATTCTGGTGCCGAGTGCGCGGCCTGGGCTGATGGTCGGCGTCAACCAGGTGATCATGCTGTCGCTCAACATGGTCATCATCGCCTCGATGATCGGCGCGGGCGGGCTCGGCTTCGACGTGCTGGCGGCCCTGAGGCGGCTCGACATAGGTGCCGGCATCGAGGCGGGCCTTGCCATCGTCGCACTCGCCATCGCACTCGACAGGCTGAGCCAGGCTTTTGCCGGCCGCCGTCCCGAGCACGAGGCGGAAGGCGCGCAGCGAAAGGGGCTGCTTGCGCGCCACCCCTATACGGTTGCCGGTTGTCTGCTGGTGCTGATCACGGCCCTTGCCGGCCTCGTCGCGGCGCCTATCCAGGCCTATCCCAAGGCCCTGCAGCTCTCCACCGGCTCGGTCGGCAGCGACATCGTCGGCTGGATCAACGTCAACTTCTTCGACCAGATCGAGGCGGTGAAGAACGCGCTGCTGCTCAACATCCTGGTTCCGGTGAAGCGGTTCCTCGCCGGCCTGCCGTGGCTTGGCGTCACCGGGCTGCTGGGCCTGCTCGGCTGGCGGCTCGGCGGCTGGCGGCTGGCGCTTCTGGTCTGTGTGCTCGCCTCGCTGATCGCCTTCACCGGCCAGTGGGAAAAGGCGATGGTGACCGTTTATCTGTGCGGCATCTCCGTCGTCATCGCCTGCATGATCGGCATTCCCGTCGGCATTCTCGCTTCCACGCGCGAGCGGTTGTGGAAGGGCGTGGAACTGGTCATCGACACGCTGCAGACGCTGCCGTCCTTCGTCTACCTGATGCCGGCGGTGATGCTGTTCCGCGTTGGCGACTTCACGGCCATGATCGCGGTCGTTGCCTATGCGGTGGCGCCGGCCATCCGCTACACCGCGCACGGGCTGCGCCAGGTGAACCCGCAACTGGTCGAGGCGGGGCTCGTCGCGGGGGCGACGCCGTGGCAGCTGATGACCAAGATCCGCCTGCGGCTCGCCCTGCCGGAGATCCTGCTCGGCATCAACCAGACCATCATGCTGGCGCTGTCGATGCTGGTGATCACCGCTCTTGTCGGCACGCGGGACCTTGGCCAGGAGGTCTATATCGCGCTCACCAAGGCCGATACCGGGCGCGGTCTCGTGGCCGGTCTTGCCGTCGCCTTCATCGCCATCATCGCCGACCGGCTGATCGCCGCTGCCGCAGAGCGCAGCCGGCAACGGCTCGGCCTCGACGACACTGCAGGAGGACGCTCATGAGCGATGCGCCCGGCACCGCCCCGACGCGTGACAGGATCGCCGCCCTGCCGGTCTGGTCTGGCCCCATCGAGATCGAGCCGCTGCATGGCGGGCTCTCCAATGCCAGCTTTCGCGTTCGCGATCGCGAAGGGGCCTTCGTGGTGCGCCTCGGCCAGGACTTTCCGTTCCATCACGTGGAGCGGGCGCGAGAGACGATGGTGACCCGGGCCGCTGTCGATCTCGGCCTTGCACCGGAGCTGGTGCATGCGGAGCCCGGGATCATGGTCTCCCGCTTCATCGACGGGCACACCTTCGGGCCTGAAGACGTCCGTGCCCGGCGGGCCGATGTCGCGGCGCTCATCCGGCGCTTCCACACCGGCATGGGCGCACGGGTCAGCGGGCCCGGCTTCATCTTCTGGGTCTTCCACGTCATCCGCGACTATGCCCGCACGCTGGTCGCCGGCAACTCGCGCATGGCGGGCCGCTTGCCGGAATTCCTCACTGTAGCGCAGGAGATGGAGGAGGCGCAGGTGGCGCTGCCCATCGTCTTCGGTCATCACGACCTGCTGCCCGCGAACTTCATCGACGACGGCAATCGTCTGTGGCTGATCGACTTCGAATATGCCGGCTTCGGCACGGCGATGTTCGACCTTGCCGGCATCGCCTCCAACGCGGGCTTCTCGCAGCTGGAGACCGAAGACCTGCTGGCGGCCTATCTCGACGCGCCGGCGGATGAGGCCTTCCTGCATGCTCATGCGGCGATGCAGGTCGCCTCGCTGTTGCGCGAGACCCTCTGGAGTCTCGTCTCCGAACTGCATCTCGACGCGCCGGGCGTCGACTACGTCGCCTACACCGCAGAAACGCTCGCCGCCTTCGAGGCGGCGCTTGCCAGCTACCGCCTCCGTTTCGGAAAGGGTTAGTTCCATGTCGCTTCCACAGCAGGCCCAGATCGTCGTCATCGGTGGCGGCATCATCGGCTGTTCGACCGCCTATCATCTGGCGCGCGACCACAAGGCCGATGTGCTGCTGCTTGAACAGGGCAAGCTCACCAGCGGCTCGACCTGGCACGCGGCCGGGCTGGTCGGCCAGCTGCGCTCCTCCGCCTCGATCACCCAGGTGCTGAAATACTCCGTCGACCTCTACAAGCGGCTCGATGCCGAGACGGGTCTGGAGACCGGCTGGCGGATGACCGGCTGCCTGCGGCTCGCCTGCAACGAGGACCGGTGGACCGAGTATCGGCGCCTTGCCACCACCGCGCGCAGCTTCGGCATGGAGATGCATCTGCTCTCGCCCGACGAGGTGAAGGCGATGTGGCCATTGATGCGCGTCGACGACCTGGTGGGGGCGACCTTCCTGCCGACCGACGGGCAGGCCAGCCCATCCGACATCACCCAGTCGCTGGCCAAGGGCGCGCGCATGCACGGGGTTTGGATCGTCGAGGGCATCCGGGTCACCGGCTTCGTCATGGACGGGGCGCGCATCACCCATGTGGAGACGACGCAGGGGCGCATCGCCTGCGACACGGTGGTCAACTGCGCCGGCCAGTGGGCGCGGCAGGTCGGCGCCATGGCGGGCGTCAACGTGCCGCTGCAGCCGGTCAAGCACCAGTACATCATCACCGAGCCGATCAAGGGCATCACCTCCAACACCCCGACGGTGCGCGACCCGGACCGGCGCACCTATTTCAAGGAGGAGGTCGGCGGCCTGGCGCTCGGCGGGTATGAGCCGGACCCCATCGCCTGGACCACGGGCGATGTGCCGGACGATTTCCAGTTCCAGCTGTTCGAGGATGACTGGGACCATTTCGAGCAGCATCTGGTCAACTCGATCCATCGCGTTCCCGCGCTGGAGCAGACCGGCGTCAAGCAGATGATCAACGGGCCGGAGAGCTTCACGCCGGACGGCAATTTCATCCTCGGCGCGGCTCCCGAATGCGCGAACATGTATGTCGGCGCGGGCTTCAATGCCTTCGGCATCGCTTCGGGCGGCGGCGCCGGCTGGGTTCTGGCCGAATGGGTGATGAAGGGCGAGGCGCCGCTGGACCTTTGGAGCGTCGATATCCGCCGCTTCTCCGGCCTTCACAGCGACCGTGACTGGGTCTGCGAGCGCACGCTGGAGGCCTATGGCAAGCACTACACCATCGTCTTCCCGCATGAGGAATATGCGAGCGGCCGGCCGCGCATCGTCTCGCCGCTCTATGAGCGGCTCAAGGCGCGCGGGGCGGTGTTCGGCTCCAAGCTCGGCTGGGAGCGGCCGAACTGGTTCGCGCGTGCCCAGGACGAGCCGCGAGACGTCTATTCCATGGGCAGGCAGAACTGGTTCGACGCAGTCGGCGAGGAGCACCGGGCCGTGCGCGAGGCCGTCGGCCTGTTCGACCAGTCGTCCTTCGCCAAGTTCGAGCTGCGTGGGCCGGATGCGGCGGAGCAGCTGGAGTTCATCTGCGCCAACAAGGTCGGCAAGCCGGCCGGCCGGTTGACCTATACCCAGCTGCTCAACAGCCGCGGCGGCATCGAGTGCGACCTGACCGTCGCGCGCCTTGCCGACGATCTGTTCTACATCGTCACCGGCACCGGCTTCCGCACTCATGACGGAAGCTGGATCGCCGAGCACCTGCGTGCGGGCTCCAATGCGACCCTCGTCGACGTGACCGAGGAGTTCGGCACGCTGTCGCTGATGGGGCCGAAGGCGCGCGACGTGCTTGCCACGGTTGCGCCGGGCGCGGACGTTTCTGGCGAGGCGTTCCCCTTCGGCCATGTGCGTGTGATCGAGATCGCCGGGCATCCGGTGCGGGCCCTGCGCGTCACCTATGTCGGAGAACTCGGCTGGGAACTGCACGTGCCGATCGCCGCCACGGGCGCGGTGTTCGATGCCCTGATGGAGGCGGGCGCCTCGTACGGCATCCGTCCGGCCGGCTACCGCGCCATCGAATCCCTGCGCCTGGAAAAGGGCTATCGTGCCTGGGGCGCGGACATTACGCCGAACGACAGCCCGTTCGAGGCCGGTCTCGGCTGGGCGGTGAAGCTGCGCTCCGGCCTGCCGTTCCTCGGCCGGGAGGCTTCTGAGCGGATCGCGGGCGCGCCGCTGCGCAAGCAGCTCGCCTGCTTCACGGTGGAGGACCAGAGCGTGGTGCTGCTCGGCCGCGAGACGATCCTGCGCGATGGCGAGTTTGCCGGCTACCTGTCCAGCGGCGGCTACGGCTACACGGTGGACCGGCCGATCGGCTACGGCTATGTGCGCCGTGCGGGTGGTGTGAACGAAGCTTACCTGCGCGCCGGCAATTACGAGCTCGTCGTCGCCAATGAGCGGGTTCCGGCTCGGATTGAACTCGGGTCTCTCTACGATCCGCAGAATGCCCGCGTGAAGGCCTGAGGATCAGGCGCCGGACGCGGCATCCGCCATCGCGTGTGCCGCCCCCGGTTGGCGGGTGTCGGCAAGGATCCGGCCGGCTTCCATGCGGATCAGCCGGTCGCACTTGTCGAAACAGTGCTCGTCGTGGGTCACCGCGATGACCAGATGGCCGTCTCTTGCCATCTGCGGCACCAGCACGTCGTAGAAAAGCTTGCGGCGGACGGGATCCTGGTCGGCGGCGAATTCGTCCAGCACGATGATCGGCCGTGCCTCGGCGAGGGCCACGGAGAGGGCAAGCCGTCGCTTCTGACCGGTCGACAGCGCCAGGGTCGAGAAGGCGCCATTCTCGATGCGGACGCGGTGGGCAAGGTCGAGCTCTGCGAGATGCGGGGGAACCTTTGCCTGTTCGGCCTCGTCCAGCCCGTAGAGCTGTGAGAAGAGGTGGAACTCGCTGAAGACCGCGCTGAACAGGTCGCGATAGTCCTGAAGGTTCGCCGGGGTCACCAGCTTCCCGTCGAGCAGGATTTCGCCGCCTTCGGGCCGGCGCAGGCCGGTCAGCAGCGAGATCAGGGTCGACTTTCCAGCGCCGTTGCCACCGCTGATGAACACCACTTCGCCGGGTTCCAGCACGAGGTCGAGCGGGCCGACGGTAAAGCGTTCGTCGTCGGCCGGTGCGGCCGCGTTCACTCCTTCGGGCGGTGCCTCCGAAAGGGTCGCCGTCACGCCGCGCAGCTCGATCCGCGAGAAGCGGGCAGGGGGAGCGGCAGGTCCTGTCGTCGGGGCGTCGGTCTCGGCCTCGGCGATCAAGTCCTTTTCCAGCCCGGCGATCAGCCTGCGGGCGACGGCGGCGCGCGAGAAGGAGGCGAGATTGCCCATCACCGTTTCCACCGGCCCGTAGGTCAGCAGGACGACGGTCAGCACCTGCAGGACCGTTTCGGTCGGTGTGCCGGCGAACAGCGGCAGGCCGACGACGATGAGGCACAGGAGGCCCATCATCGCGCCCTGGGCGACCGTCTGGCCGAGACTGAAAAAGCGCTCTGCGGTGACCTTCAGCTCGCGTTCGCGGCTCGCCGCATCGACGATGTCGGCCTGCAGCCCGTCGCGCCGGGCGCGCCGCAACCGCAGCTCCTTGTAGCCGCGCAGCACGTCGTTGACCCGGTCGAAGAAGGTCCACTCCGTCCGCGAGGCGCGCTCCGCGCTCGCCTGCGCCGGCGTTTGCGCCAGCAGGTAGCCGATGGCGCCGATCACGACGGCGCCCAGCGTCGCGACGCCGCTCGGCCACGACAGATAGAAGATGTAGGGAATGCAGAAGGCGATCACCAGCGCGGCTTCCAGCGACTGGATGAAGTTCACCGACGCATAGGAGATCTGGTTCACCTCATGGGTGACGATGGAATAGACCTTGCCGTGGTCGCGGCGGGAGAGAAAGTCGGCACGCGCATCCAGCAGCCGCCGGCTCAACTCGGTGCGCAGCCGCCGTTTGGTGGTCTCGACGAGGCGAAAGCTGGCGACGCGCGCCAGATGCGAGAAGGTCAGGGTCGACGCGATGGCGGCCAGCAGCAACAGCACGTCGCCGGTGGCGATGGCCGCAGCGCCCGCCAGCGTGTTGATGGCGTAGATCATGCCGGAGCGGGTGACGCTGGCCAGCACGGCATAGGCCAGCACGGGCGAGCGCATCAGGTTGCCATCGCGGATCAAAAACGCGAAGAGGGAACCGAGCCCGCTGTTACCCTGGTCGCTGCTGCCCGCCGCGCTTTCGTTCTGCCCCGCCATCTCGTCCGTCTTGCCTACTCGTTGCCGGTTTGGGGTCCTGCCGGCTGCAAGGCCCGCACCGTGCGCCGTCCGGCTGTCGTCGCGCACCCTGCTCTAACGCAATTCGGAGAAGAGGGAAACGCAGTTGCGCCGGGCAGGCTCCTCGCGGCAACCGCCTGTGACAGGCGGCGATCCGCTTGCGGAAAGAAGCCCCTGGCAGCCTGCGCCACGGCCCTTTGGTGCTGCGTGAAACTGCGAGTGGGGAGAAGCGTGTCTAACCTGCCGCTCCTCTCTTGACAGGCGGCCGCGGCGCCGACTATATGCGGGCTCACTCGCGCGGGCCTCAGCTGCCCGCTGCCGGTCTGGCGGAGTAGCTCAGTTGGTTAGAGCAGCGGAATCATAATCCGCGTGTCGGGGGTTCGAGTCCCTCCTCCGCTACCAAAATTTTCTTTGTATTGCAGTTGGTTGGGTCCTTTGCTCTGTGGGTGCGCTCACGCGCGGAGCGCCCGGGGTTGCATTCTGGGTTGCAGCAGTTGTGGGCTAGGATGCGATGGATTGACGCTCAGCCTTTAGCATGCCGTCGATGGCCAGTTTTATCTCGCTTTGATTTGAGATGCCGAGTGTCGGCAAGGTTGCAAGGAGTATGACCAGTAGCTTCGCCGTTTCATTCGGCTCATCCTGCCCCCACACATCCGATATATTTCGTTCATAGAGCGACGGCTGTCGCAGAAGAAATCTCTGCTTCTCCAAAATGAAGCTCCACCTCTCCCTCAACCAAATCAGAGCTTGTTTTGACAGAAGACGATTTCGGCCCGCCAGCTTGCCTGTCTCAACTAGCTTCATCGTCAATTCAAACACTTCACGCGGAGCGAGCGGCGAAGTTTCGTCGAGGGTCTTGCGCCCAAGAGAAAGAAGGCTTGCATAGCGCGTGTAGTAATCAGTTTCATTGGCTTTGCCCGCCAAGCATTCAACGAGTTCGCCCCGCCTTCTAAATCCTTCTGGAGAAACCAAAGCGGTCATCAATCTGTCGTAGCTCGCGGCGTCATTGCCTAGAAAGCATGTAGCTGCAAAGGAAAGTATTTGTTGTTCTGCCAACGTGATTAGGTCGCTCATTTCTTCGGCGGTTGGTAATGGAAAGTTTCCAAATGTAACGTTCTCGACGTTAAAACCTTTTTCCTTTCCACCAAGTTTGCTCATGAGCGCAAATTCAGCAACCGTGTCTGCAAGCGTTGAGACGAACAAATCGACGTCTCTCTGGTGAAAGGCCCTATACATCTTCCCTTGCGTCAGGAGGATTAGCCCCTCTCGCACCGGCCCATTGGGAAGATGTGCGTCCATTCCTTTTGTGATGCCGACGTCCAGCAAGCAGTGATTTTCTATTTGAGCGAGCATGTACCAAGATAGTTCCAGAGTAGGCAAAAAGCGCTCGCCGATGTCCGGGTGCGGTTCTGGGTTGCTGACTAGGCCAGGATAAATTCGTGGAGTTTCGTCGTTGGCAATGTAACGCACTTCACCAGTGGCTTCTTGATCAATCCAAAGAAGTATGTGCCTAGAGACCGCATGACAATGCACAGCTCTGAGAGAGCTTTCCGGGTCTAGCGTCGGAAGCTTTTCCAACACGACCGCCATCTCACGCAAACAAGTTTCTCGATCGCCTGCGTGCCAACTAGCTAGAGCTGCATCTGCGAGGAGGCCAATGTGCATGGGTATCATGTCTGGCACACCACACGCCTCTGCAGCATCTGCTCCATACAAATAGAAGCGTCTTGCTGTTTCGAAGTCGCCTTGTCTCTCTGCACTAATAGCAGCTTCCCTGCCCAGAAAGGCCTTTTCGGTTTCACTGAGCGGCGCGTCGCCCTCGATCAGTGTCGTGGACAATTCCAAGCTGGCCTGATGATCGTTCGCCCGATAAAGAACCTTTGCCTTCGCACGAATGAGCTCTGAGTTAGTAAGGCCATAGGTAATTAGTCCTTCATTGAGAACAGACAATGCAGCGTCTTTGTCGTTGCCGTACTCATCGAGGATTATTGCTTGGTACTTTCTGCATGCAACTGCAAGATCCTGCCGTCCCCATCCACTCGCGAGCTTTTCCATGTGGGCGTATGCGGATGAATGTGCGCTTGGGTCAATTGTGTTGGCGTCATGCTCCTTTAGCCACGCGCCGGATATGAGCATATCTATGTCGATAGGAAGTTCAGGAACGTCATAGTTTTTGAAGATTTTCGCTCGGAACTCGGCGGTGCAGGTATCAAGGGACTCGAAAATTGACAGCAGGTCGCTGATCTTTTTTGTTTGACGAGTTTGGTTTAAAAACATGAAGCTGATATTGGTAGAAACATCACTGGATTGGGTCGCTCCTTCAAAGAACTCTTGCGGAAGGCTCTTGCCTTGATTCTCGAAAAGGGCATCTAATTCTTGCAGGATGTTCAAAAACCGCGGCACCGGTCCGAAAACCGGCTCTGAAAGTAAGAGCTTCGAATAGATGATTAGTTCCATTCCAGCCTGCAATTTTTCCGGGAGAACACGATCAGCCTCTTTCCTGTACGACTCCAAGGCTGCGCTAAACGTTTGTGCGCCGTTTTCGTCGTAACACAGTAGAAGTAGTTGGCTTCCGCGGAATATTTGACTGATAGCTGGATTATCGTCGTAGGCAAAGGTGTTGGTCCTCATGTGTGTGAGTATCATGAGGTAAGGGGCTATCATCTCTAGGTCGGAGTTATTGGAACCCACGACTGACATACATAGCTTGAATAATACGCCTTCGTTTTTTCCTGCCCACGCAGCCATAAGAGCAGAATTTGCTGTTATCGGGTCGAGGCTCCTGGTCTTGACCAGCGAGTTGGCTATCTCAAAATTGATCGTTTCCTTTTGTTGGTCTGTGAGTGAGCTGGCTGCAAAATTCGAAAGCAAAGGCGACAGCGAAAATCGGTCTTTTTCCTGCTGGTCAATCCAAGACCCAATCAAACTATCAAACAATATTCCACCATCGACCACAACGGGGTCGACCTGAGCGATGTCAAGCACGAGTGTACGCTTGAACCCGCCGGTGGTGAGGGAAAGGCGTTCCAGGAGTCGTTTGCTACCGTCAGGCAAGCTCTTGATTAGCCGTTGTCGAGTTTGGGCGCGGACCTGCTCGATTTCAGGATTTCCGGCCATCAATGAGTTGAGCGTTCGAAACTCGTCTGTATCCCAACCTGCTCGCTGCATACTCTGTATTGTTGCTATCGCGAGTTGTGGGTGCCCCCCACCGGAAACCAAATGAATGTACTTAGCCCAATGTGATCCTCCGACCCCTAGTGACGTTAGTATCTCCTGCACGTCCTCCTCAGTGAAATCTTCCAACGTCGTTTCGATATTGGCTGGCAGGTCGGCAACAAATAGCAAGTCCGATGGTGCGGGCCTTGGCGCTGTGACCAGCAAAAGCAGATCTCGGCGGTTGCAAACCGATAATAAGTTTAGGAACTTGTCTACAACATGAGGCTCAAAGGCGCATTCAAGGTCATCTACTAGAAGGCCATGAATATCGTGTTCCTCCGCAATGAGGTTGCTCGTAGTTGAAAGTAGGTCGCTAACTTGATCAGGTGACAGACCTCGCAAGTTAACGCTCGCCCAATTTCCGCCTTCGCGTAGAGCCGCCAATCGCGCAGCGACTGTTTTGCCGACGCCAGCCGCTCCCAATATCCAACTCACTCCGCATTCTTCGAGGGAGGAAACAATGCTGGATATCAGAGCCGTTCGTTGTGCAATTGCGGCAGGAAGCGGTACCTCGTCCACGGGGTGTGGGCGGGCAAGCCTTGACGAAACCAAATCAGTTGATTTTGGAATAGACGCAGCTAGCGCTTTCGCGATCAGTTCGTTTTGAGCATCAAGCTGAGCTCGGTTGACAGGAACATGTGTTGCTGCTTCGAGCAGGTGTTCGAGAGTCGCACGGTCAACAAAGCGATCTGTCTGTTGGGTCGATTTCTCCAACAGGTGCACTAGAATGTTGCTTGTGCATTCGCTCGCTTGCGAAGCAGTTCCGCCACGAGCTTGGAGCAAGCCGATTATTTTAGCATGCAGCTGTTGCTTGAGGAATTTGACCTCAAGCGCTCCACAATCAAAATGAATGCGCCGCAGGAAGTCTTCTCGAAATTCAACGTCCCTCAGAGAGACGATAAATTTCTTTGTTTGTTGCGACAGCTTCGAGGCGAGAAGTATATCTCTCAGCGGAGACACATCACCGGTTCTCGAGATGCTGCGCCAAACCTCTAGAGTTGGAGTGTCGCCAATTCTATGCTTAGAGGATTTTTCTTTCCCGATCTGCGACGTGGTCAGATGGCGCAGTCTGATCGCTAGTTGTGGATTTCTTGTTCGAAGTTCCACAAAGCTATCGATCGATGCAATTATATCGTCTGAATTTATGGTTACGACGTTGGACGTGCCCTTGACTTGGACCGCGTTCAGCGCATTCTGCGCGGCTTTCACAAAGTCTTCAGCTACCTCCAAGAAAAGAAATTCACTTTCGTCGAGCTCAAGCCACGCAAGTGCGGCTTGATATACTTGGTAGACGTACCCTCCCAGGGAGGCGACTGCTTCGCGTTTTTCATTACCCTTTGGGGCTATTGGCTTGTTCATAGACGAGTCGCTTCCGCAATCGATCACCCATATTGGAGCGCTGCGGAGACACGCGCAACCGACATCACACCTTTGCCTACTCTTCCTTGACCTAATTTAGGCGTGCGCGAGGTTGTGCGACGCCAAATTTGACTGGCGTTTATCGAGCAACTTGACCGAATAGCCCCTAGATTTGTGGACGCCTTCTTCCCTAATTTTGAGGCAAGGAGGCCATGATGGGGACCGGCAATTTCAGTGACGAGTTCAAGCGCGATGCTGTCGCGCAGATCACCGAGCGGGGCTATCCGGTTGCGGAGGTGTCGCAGCGTCTGGACGTGAGCCAACACTCGCTCTACGCGTGGAAGAAGAAGTTCTCTAAGCCATCGGGAAGCGATGGGGATCAGGCGGCAGAGATACGTCGTCTGAAGAAGGAACTGGCGCGCGTCACCGAGGAACGCGACATCTTAAAAAAGCCACCGCGTATTTCGCCAAGGATGCAAAGTGAGATACGCGTTTGTTGCCGAGCATCGCCAGCAGTTCACGGTGCGGGCGATGTGTCGCTGCCTGCGTATCCGGCCCAGTGGTTTCTATGTCTGGCTGAAAAATCCGCTGAGCAAACGGGCCTGGGAAGATGTCCGCCAGACCGCGCTTCTCAGCAAGGCCTGGAAGGAAAGCGGCAGGGTCTACGGCTACCGCAAGCTGCATGACGACCTCCTCGATCAGGGAGAGACCAGTTGCCCCAACCGCATCGCTCGTCTCGCCAGGCTGGCCGGGGTCAAGGCGCAGATTGGCTACAAGCGTCGGCCCGGTTCCTATGGCGGCAAGCCGTCGGCCGTGGTCGACAACACCCTTGCCCGGCAGTTCGATGTCGATGCGCCGGACAGGGGCGTGGGTGACCGACATCACATACATCAGGACCCAGGAGGGCTTTGCCTATCTGGCCGTGGTGATCGACCTGTTCTCGCGCCGCGTCATTGGCTGGTCATTGCAGAGCCGGCTGACCACCGATGTCGTGCTGCAGGCATTGCTGATGGCGGTGTGGCGTCGAAAGCCGAAGAACAGCGTCCTGGTCCATTCCGATCAGGGCTCGCAATTCACCAGTATGGACTGGGCGGCGTTCCTGAAGCAGCACAATCTTGAGCACTCGATGAGCCGTCGCGGCAACTGCCATGACAATGCCGTGGCGGAGAGCTTCTTCAATCTCCTCAAGCGTGAGAGGATACGGCGCAGGACCTACCGAACACGCGAGGAGGCAAGGAAGGACGTGTTCGACTACATCAAGATGTTCTACAACCCGAAGCGCAAGCACGTCAGGAACGGGATGCTATCACCCGTCGAGTTCGAACGGCAGCAGGAGATGTAACCCAAGGGCGTCCACCAAACTCGGGGCTATTCAGAATTCTCCGATGGGCATGTTGTTTAAACACAAATAATTATGGCTTCTCTGCGAATATTGTCCGCACTTCCTTTCCCAGTGTCCGACATCAGAACATTTGGCACATCTCGCGGTGTAGATCAACGGAGACCTCGTCCGGGCCTGATGACCGATGGGCGCTTCTATCAAGCTCTTCTTGAAGAACCGGAGCCCACCAGTCAGTGTATTGGCGTTCAAACTGGCGAGTCGGGGCTGGCATGTTTTCCGGAGGGATCGCGGACAAATTAGGCAATCGATATGAAGCGAAATGGCTCGTTCTGCAGTTGCTGGACGTCATTGGCGGCAAGTCGTCCGCCTTAACCTTTGAGGGGATTGATCCCTCCTTCAAGGGATTTGAATTTTCATTAGTTCGTGATGGCATCACCGAATGGCATCAAACGAAAGTAAATAATCCAAATGGAAACTGGACTCTAGCTGCACTGAGGAGAGAAGGCGTTCTCGAAGCGTTCAAGCAGCGATTTTCCTCCACGGAGGACGATCTATGTGTCTTTGTTTCACAACATCCCGCGAGAGATATCGCCGATCTTGTCGGAAAGGCAGAAATTGCCAAGGATGAAGGTGAGTTCGTCAATTCTTTGGGCAAGGGCGCCAGCGCGAAGTTAGATGAACTAAAGCTTTCGTGGAACATTGATGATAAAACCGCTTTCAGCTGGTTAAATCGTTGCCGCTTTCGAGTAGAGAGCCAGCGCTCTATAGAAAGCATTTTCGATACGTACTGTGATTTCTATTTTGAAAATAAACTACGAACTAGCTTCGAAATCCTCCAAGAATTCTTGATTCAGCGGATTAATCGAGAAATAACGACTGAGAGTGCGAGAGCAGATATCCAAAAGGAGGGAAAGCTAAAGCTTAAGGACTACGCCCTCGATCCGACGCTGGCACAAAGATTGCATGCCGAGACTTCTGCATATCTTGATACGTACATTCCCTTTGGCGCGGGGCGTGAGACTCTCATACGTCCAGAAGCCGAGTGCCTCGCAGACAGAATCGCCGATCCAAATGGCCCTGCGGTCATCTTGCTCACGGGTGTTGCCGGCGCTGGCAAGTCCGGTGTCATTCGCGAGCTGATTGCAAAGCTGTCATCAGTTGCGACAACCCACTTGGCGTTTCGCGTCGACCACTATTTGCATTGCAGGAGCCCGCAGGCTTTTGGCAAGGCAATTACTGGTCGCGAGGAAAGCCCGGTTGCGACACTGAGGGGCGTCTCGATTGGGCAGAAATCTGTACTCATCGTAGATCAAGTCGACGCAATTAGCGAGATTTCGGGGCGAAACGGCGCAATCAAGCAAGCAGTTCTCAAGCTTGTTGATGATGTAAGGAATTCTGAGAATGTAGTTATTGTTATTTCTTGCCGTACTTTTGATCTCGAAAACGATGATCGACTGAAGGTTCTTAAGGCTGCTCATGGCGTCGAGCATATTGAAGTTCAGATTTTGGATTGGGAAAACTCAGTAAAGCCATTTTTATTGTCAAAGTCAGTGGCCATTGCTCAGTTTTCTCCCAGCCAGATCGAACTCTTGCGGCTGCCTCTAAATCTGGCGCTTTTCTTCGAAACATACGATCCTTCCGCTCCCACATTCAGCTCACGCAACGAGTTGTTTCGTCTTCTGCTAGAAAAGAAACGCAAGGCCCTCGGAACAGATCGAGCGATATCATGGGATGTTCTGGAGCCCCTGTCACGCCTAGCAGAGTGGATGAGTGAGCGGCAACGATTAGACGCGCCGGATACAGTGCTGTCTAGCTTTGGCGGAGCCCTAAACGTTTTACCTTCTGAAGGGCTGCTCGTTCGATCCCGTGGTAACGTCAATTTCTTTCACGAGAGCTTTTTCGACTACATCTATGCCCTTACATTTGCGGGCAGGAACATATCCCTGGAAGCGCTACTGCTTCAAACCGAGCAGCATCTCTTTCGGAGGACGCAAGTCCGCCAGATACTAGAAAATCTGCGGCAGGTGGATAATGCCCGGTATCTCCGTGAACTCCGCTCCGTGGTAGGAAACCCGAAAATCCGTTACCACATTCAGGTTGCGGCAGCACAATGGCTGGGATCCCTGAACGATCCTGCACCGGAGGAGCGCGATATCGTCCTCTTGGTTGATACGACGACGGGGCCAATCCCGGCGTTGGTCAGATATGCTGTCTTCGCATCACCTGGTTGGTTTGACAGGTTACAAGTAGATGGATGGGTGCCGAAACAGCTTCTCGATGCGAACACCGAGCGAGCCGGTGCCGTCCTTTGGTGGCTTTCCAATGTTGCATCTGAGCGACCAGTGGAAGTCGCGGGTCTTCTCGACAAATGGTGGGGGGGCGATCCCGAACGAGCAAAGCAATTACTCAACTGGTTCGGCTTTGTTAAGCGGCAGAAGCCGGACGATACTCTGGTTGACCTCTGTGCTCGCGTTACGCGTTCAAATCCGCCCGGAATGTTCGAAGGGCGAGGCCAAAACAATCGAGACTTGTTGCTTCATACCTGGGCGGGTGAGAATCCTCACGGCGCGGAAAAGGTGTTGAAGGCGTATTTTGAAGCTTGGTTCGAGGCTCACCCGGGGCTGCATCCATTTGAAGGAGATGAGTTCCGGGACCTTGATGTACATTCGCTTGGCGAGTTGGCGAAGAAGGCGCCGGAAGTCTTCATTGACGGAACGATCGAAGCATTCATTCGATCTATAGATTTGATCGCGTTGAAGAATTCGAACGGCACGAACGATTACTCATTTATGATGCGCTATGCGTCCGGACACCATTTCGGAGCCGGTGCCTTCCTGAACATGTTTCGTGGTGCTTTGGCAAAGCTTGCGTTGGCGTCTCCCGATAGGGCGCGCGAGACGTTGAAAAGGATCGACCCCGACAAGCACGAAGTTTGCACTCATATCTGGCTTGAGACGATCGCCGTCAATGGAAATGCCCTAAAAGATCTGTTTGTCGAACTTCTCGATTGTAGACATGTTTTTGACGCAGGTTGGGACGGGGCCGATTGGGAGTCGTTTGCGTCTGCGGCGCGAGCCGTGCTGCCGCACCTGCAGGCAGACGGAATTGCAAAATTTGATAACTTGATAGCCGGACACAAGCCTGAACTTGATTTTGCATCAAAGCTGCTGCAGCGCATCAAAGCTGACGGCGAGGAAGAGCCGTGGCGAACCGGGTCGGGAGCTACACACTACCTTAGCCGGTCAGGTCATGAGCTTTGGTGCATTCTCGATAGTATCGGAGACGAAGCTCTATCGCCATTAGCGAGGAAGACCCTTGCTCAACTTCGAAGGAAGTTTCGCACGGACAAGCTGCCGGAGCGTGATCATTTTGAAGCTCGCTGGGTTCAGTCGCCAATAAAGCGAGACAAAGCTGAAAGAATGACCGACGAACATTGGCTTTCAGCAATGCTGAAATACGATAACGACGATCACCGCCGTCGGGGCCGTATATTTGTGGAGGGGGGCGCCAGGCAGCTTGCCAGCGAACTCCAACACCAAGCCAAGGAGCAACCGCAAAGATTCTCAGCTTTCCTGGAGCAGATACCCCCAGGGGTTAATCAAGCCTACGTAAACCACTTGCTTGGGGGGTTAGCGGAGTCCGAGGGAGCGAGCCTTGAAGCCTTGAAGCGCGCAATTGTGACGGTTCATGAAAGGGAAGAACGAGCGTATGGGAGCGAAATTGCTCGTCTGATCGAGAAGAACCCTGAAGTGGCTGCTGATCCAGCGATTTTTGAGATCCTTGTTTGGTACGTAGAAAATGGAGACGCCAACGAGGCCGATGCCGTTGAAAGGTCGAATACCGAGAGAGAGGTCGTAACAATCGAAGACCTGATCAGCGAAGGGCGTCTGCATGTTCGTGGCGTGAATGGCGCTCGCGGGGCGGCAGCAGAAGCGTTGGGAACCGTTCTGTGGCACGTGCCAGAAGTTGTTGAAGCGGCATGGTCGGTCGCTGAAAGGCGCGCCACGGTTGAGCCTTTGGTCAGTGTTCGTTGCTGTCTTATTGGAGTAGCCTTGGCGCTCTACAATGCAGATAGAGCGCGCTGTGCGAGACTGCTGGAGCGTATATCGGGACATCCCGAAACCTTGGACCAACCTTCCCACTTTCAGGCGGCATGGGTCAAAGCTGCTTTCCCACCCCGGCGGTTTCCTCGGTTGGCAAAGGCGGCCTCCGTTTGGATCGCCTACGCCATTGAGAAAGTCATTCGACGAAGCTCTGCTTCTGCGGGCAGTCCGGATGAGAGCTATTGGTTGGCTCCACTAGTTACACATCATGGCGTCCGGTTGCTGCCGTACATCCTGCGCTTCGTACCAGATGCGGGACGGCGGTTACTGTATCGTTTGATCGTTCAAGGCGATCCTAACGCCCGGGCGATCGCCGCATGGCTTGTATTCTGGCAGAGCTTTCAAGCTGAAGTGTTCTGTTCTTTAGCAGATGCACTTGCTAACGACGGCGTGGTATATCGCTGCCTCATGGCTGATGTTGCGTCTCACGCCATCGAGGATGCCGAATTCAGATACCGAGCCGAAACAATTTTGCGGCGTAGCTTCAATGACGACGATGAGAAGGTTAGGGGCCACGCAGGCGATGTCTTCAGAAACGTGAAGCCTGACCAGTTCGACCGATATCGTGAACTTGCGTATGACTTCATTCGTTCTCCCGCGTTCGAAGCGGGATCTTATGGATTCTTCCATGCACTTGAACGCGCCGAATGCAAAGTTGACGATATCGTGGTCGCTGCCGCCAAGATTCTCATGGAAGACATCGGCGAAAACGGCAACGCGGCAGGTCGAAGATCAATGGATTTGCATCAAATGCAAGATTTAATAAAAACGGAGTATGCGGTATCCGAGGGTAATCCTCCATTGCGGGCTGAGATACTGGATATAATAGACAGTATGCTTAGATTGGAAATTTATGGAGTTGAACGAATATTCGATTTGACTGAAAGATGATATTTATACGCGCTTATTACAGCTCTGTGAATACACATTGATGCAACGACCTAGGCCGGCGGAAAGGAGGCGCTGGGCATATGGTGGCCGACGTCCCGGAAGTATTAGTGCTGGCGCGCGGGGCTTTGTCCATCCTGCTACTAACGGCTCATGTCGCGTCGCTCGCGATGGGTATCCGTACTACTCCGAAGATTGCCGCCACGTACTAGGTGGTGACGTTGCCGCCAATCTTATCCAATTCTGAGCCCATTTTCGGATTCGGATTTTCCTTGTTGGGCGGGTGAGGGAGCGCTGCCAGTGGTGCCGGGATGGAAGTAATCGGGCTTTCCGACTGTCAGACGCAATTCGAATTGGATTTTTTGTTTTTGCACAACGAGGAATTCGCCTGGGGCGGATACTTTTTGTGTAATGAGTTTGGCAGACGAATAAATGATATGCGGAATACATCAAATAAATCGCGGGTTTTATGGGTGAGTCAACCGGACGAGCCTGAGCGTCAGTTGAGAAGGCGCTTTGCAAAGATTTCGAGAAGAAGCTTTCGCCCAACCCCGCTGCACCGTCGCTATCGCTGGGCTATCCAGCTCTGCGCATTTGCAGCACTGACCCTGGCCGCGCTCTTTGTAATTTCGCGTGTAAGCCCTTGGCCACTCGTGACTACCCTACGCCATATCGCATCAGCGCCAAATTGCACTGCCGCTCGCGCCGTCGGTCTTGCTCCTGCAAGGTATGGTCAACCGGGGTACTGGGGAAAGCACGATGCCGACCGCGACGGTATTGCCTGCGAGCCGTGGCGCTGACCGGGCATTCGCTGTACCGCCCCACCTACAAGCAATCCGGTGCTGCAGGAAGCATAAGCGCGTGCCCGCAGGGTAGGTGTAACGATCGGCTGATGTTGAGGCGAATGCGTGTCCCTCATAATCTGCACCCCGCGGCGGCTCGTGTGAACGCGTGGCGCCTATGCGACAGACACCGCCGCACCGAACCTGGCGGGTCTCGTGCCGTTTATCTCCAATGCCCGTTTGAGCATGCCAACGGGTCAACTGCCGACGCGAGCTGTTGAGCCCGACGCCGGCAGACGTCACGCGGAGCGAGGTTTAGCTCGGCTACGCGGCTCTCCTAGTCGCAGATTCGACCGTTCGCGATCGCAAGCTCCAGGCTGTAGCCCGGCACATTGAATGCGAACACCTCGTAGACCCCGCCCTGGTGCAGATAGCCCGCGAAAAAGAACTGCTTGCCGGTATAGGCACCGAAGCCGTTCTTGGCGTTGACCGTGCCGCAGATCTTGCCCGCTTCGTTGTCACCCATCACTCGAACGATGTCGAAGGTGAAGACGGCGGAATAGGGGTCGTTGAGCACGCTGGCAGCCTTGTCGCGGATCGCCTGTTCGAGGGCAGGGTCGATCTGATCCGCTGTGGCGTTGCTCGCTGTCGAGCTGGCAAGCAGGAGGCTGAGAGCGGCAGTTCGGATCGCATTTTTCATGATCGTACCTCGGTTTCAGATGGAATCTTGCTGCGATAGGACGCCGGCTGGTCGGGGCCAAGGGTGGATCTGCCCGTGGAGGATTCTACGATTCAATGGACGTGGACGGTAGAAATGTCTACGTTGACCTTATGAGCAGCAAACGTGACAAGGCCTATTATGAGGCAAGGCTGAAGGCCGAACATCCGGCGCTCTCGGCGGACGTCGTTAGCGGGAAACTGGCGCTGTGGGATGCAGTCTATCAGGCTGGACTGAAGCCGCGCCCGACGCCGCTCAAGGTTCTGAAACAGAAATGGCGGAAGGCTGCACCCGCTGAGCGGGATCTTTTCCTGCAGTGGCTAGCCTCGGACTATGGCATCAACTGCGTGGTGGGCACGCCGGCTATTGGTCCTTCTGCCAGCGCCCCGACAAGTGGAACTGTGCCGGCACCTGCGCCGGCACCTACAACAAACAATGTTCCAGCACCCGTGGCTCGAGCATCTCGACCGCCGCGTGGCGCGTCCGGCAGTGCCATTGTCGATTCCAGCGGACGGCTTCTGCCGGGGGCCAAACGTGCGATCAGTCGCATCATGGCGGCTCGCGGGATCAAGCAGGGCACCATAATGAAAGAGATTGGTGAGAAGCCACTCAACGCCTCTCTTGGCATGGCGCTCGCTCGCGATACGGCTTTGCGTGACCCGAATTTCGTCAAGAAGCTTGAGGCGTGGCTCAACAAGCACGGGAACTCGTTTCCCTAGGGGCGCGTCCACCGCGTTGACAATGCACTGGGAACTTCAGGTGGGCATCAGGCGTCTCGATCAATCGAGCTCTCCCGCCCTGCGCTGCCGGGGGCAAGATCTCATTGATGGTCAGGTTTTCTCCTCCTGAGTTCCGTGCTGGGGTGGAAAATTCTACTATTCGGCCTGCTTGTGCCTTCTGTCATGCCTGCCGCCAGCCGTGTCGGCCGCAGCGGCGATCGTAGAAGATTCCACACCCTCCTCATCCGCCATCCCGGATTTTTGTCTCCGAGCTTCTGCTGACCTCGGTCTTCGCGTCACCGGGGGAGGGGGCGTTTGACATGCCGCTCTCTAGCTTGAGCAGCATATTTTCGCTGCCGATCACGAGAGCCGCGCTCATTTCGCCATATGCAAGGGCAACCCACACACCGGCAGGCCGCACGGAGGACCAACACGTCAAGGATCAATCCGGTCGTCGAATCCGCCCTGCCGCCAAACGAAGCTGGAGTTTGCATCAAAGTTGACAAATTCGCATCAAAATCTTATTATTGATGCAGTCTACGAAATGGAGATGACTAATGCCTAGCTATCGTTACACCCTCTCGCTGTCCCCGGAAGTCGGCGACGTCGTCGAACGTCTCGCTGCAAAATCTGATCTGCCGGCGGCGAAGGTAATCCGCAACCTGCTCGGCTTCGTTGAGACCGATGCGCGCCTGTTCTGTCAGTGGCTCGAAGGACTGCCGAAAGACAGTCCTCAGCTGACAAGGGGGCTCCATTCGCTTCGGAACCCTGGGCCGGGTCGGCTTTTGGCCGACGCGGCGGCTATCGAACGTGACTGCGGCAACAAGTTGCTGGTCGGAGTTGCCGCCATGCACCATGACCCCACCTGCGGCGGGATTTGCGTGGTCTCGGCCGAACTTGAGGGAAGCGGTGCGTGACCTGGCTTGACGTGATGTTGGTCGCTGGCGTGCCTCCGGTCGAACATCTCATACGTGTCCGCGACATCTGCACGTATCTTGCGGCAGGTGCCCGCATTGATGCCCGGCTTGGCAAGGCTTTTCCAGTGCCGCCTGAGCCGAATGCGAGCGACAACAAGTTGCACGACAATGGAAAGGGCGCCGCAAGGCGCCCTTTTTAGCAAGAAGGAACAGGCGCTTGAAGGATGTAGTCGATGCGTTGTGACGTTGATTTTGGAAGCCCGATCGAGACTGATGACAGCTGGCATGGAGCACGCTCCTCACTGAGCGACCAGCATATCGACGCAATCGCGTTCCCGGTGGGTGATGCTGCGCTGGAGCTATTGCGTGAGCGTCCCGCCCGTTGGTTGGTCATGATGCTGAAGGAGGTTTGCAGCAGGATCATACGTTCGGGTGGGGTCTCCTCCTGCTACGCGGGTAAATACAGGAAGGCCTATGTGACGCTGAATTTGGTGCTCAACGAGCATTTCGTCATCATGGGAGATGGAAAAGAGGACAGGGCGGCAAGAAAGGGGGCGATTGCGCCGGCCTTTCGTCCGCGTCTACCTTTGGCACGGATGCCGAAGGGCCGTGAACGTGACCTTTCCAATGACAGCCAGGTAATCGATCTGCACTTCTTTCACTGCCTGGGGCAGCGTCGATGCATGGGTGATGACAATGCGATAGCCGCGCTGTCTGGGCGGCAGTTCGATTTTGACGCAGCGGCGCGATTTGCGACTGTGGGAGGGTCTACCGCAACAAAGCTCCAGAAGCTTGGCTTGACGGAGGCTCCGGGGATCGGGTTCTGCCGGCTTGGTGCGACCGTGTTGCGCTTACCCTCGGATGCAAAACTTCGCGATCGCTTGGTGAACAACCTTGCCGGTGTGGAGACGCAGCTCTCGGTGCGTTGCCGCACAAATGGAGCTGATCTGGCCGGTTGGGCTGAGCTGCTTCAGGCGGGCGAAGCGCTGAAGAAGCTGGATATCGAGCTGACCGGCCGTAATCTCCGAGATATGCATATGCTGATGTTTGGTCACAGCAATACAAGATCGGACAGCGTGTTGCGCAAGTACCGATCGGCGCGAGAATGGGTGGGCGAGTAAGCGTTGAGGCCGCTTGCGCATCCTTGGCTACACAGCCAGCTACACACCGGATACACACCGAAAACTCAACCGGAGACACAACGATCACGCATCGCACGCCACAGTGGTAGCTGTTCTTGCCCTCGGAATTCTGCCAATTTCTCGTTCCGGCGCCTGCCTTACTATAAATAGAAGGTAATGAAGTAGACTATTATAAGGGAAACGCCTCCGGCGGGGTGAGAGGCTTCGCCCGTCGCTACGCTCCGGTCTCTACCTCTCCAAGATGTCTTTCACGCCGGAAGTGAATGAGACTGCTTCACGCGCTACGAGAGGTCATAGACTATTCCGGTTGGTTGTTGGTCTCGTTCAAGAAACAAGGACGAGAGACCGCTCCGGCCCGACGCCTGCGGCGCCGTGCCTGGAGCTCTGCGTCTGCGTCTCATCTGCATCTTCTTCACCTCGAGGCCTGTCACATCCGGTGTCTGCTCAGCGTGTCTCGTGTCTCCGGATGCTTCCGGCTCCTATGGGCCGTTCCGGCCCTTTTGAGCCGATACAGCAAAGAGTGGCATCTCGTGAATGTGTCGAGGTGGATCCGGGGACTGGCACCTGACAAGTGCCGGCACACAGGCAACAGGCGTCTGCCCGCAATTTATGCCGGTAGGGGAGATGTTTCGCTTCCGCTCCGGAAACATCCCGCCTCGTGTGATGATGCGAATAAAGGGCCGGTGGCTGGCTTGCTTATCCGGAGCGCAGGATTTTACCTGATCATGCCGGAAGCGTCCCTGTGCGCGGCCCTGACGCTCCTCAACGATGTATCAGGTTGGCCGTCCGGGAATTTTGCAGCAGCCAATCCCCTACAAAACTGCCGATCCTCGTTTCCTATATGTATATATATACCTATGAAGAAGAATATTATCTATTACGGAAAATCGGACCGGCAGTCTCTGCGGTTTCGTGTTCTCTTCCTCATTCAGACACTAACTGCTCCGGTCGCGAAAGCGTTTGCTTCTTGCTCCGGGAGCTTCAGCGTCGCATGAGATGCAAATAAACGACCGGTGGCTGGCTCCGGCACATTTAGCGCGTCCTCCCCGTAGCGTCCGGATGCGAAGCTGTGCCTGCGCGCACCCCAAGCGATCCTGGCGTGGTGCCACGCGCAACTGGTGTCGCTTTCAAGGTGGTCGGTTTTTGGTCTTTACCGGTGCGTCCTGGTTCAATGATCAGGCCCGCGCCGACCCGCGGTCTGCGAAACCATTTTGCGTGATTTCATGCAAACGGTTCACGGTCGCGATGGGCAGGAGCAGAGGGCAATGGTTTGGTTTGCGTCATCCGGCCACCCTCGACGATCGGCCTCTCATGTATTGTCCTGGTGCCCGGATCTATTTTTTCGCGGGCGAAACATCGCGCTCTGCCTCTTCGTGCGGCACTGAGATGTCGCTTTCAGGCTGCGGAAACGAAGGAGGAGGCGCCTCTTGCCGCCGTGGTTGACACGAAATGTCGGAATTCGCGTGGACATAGCACGCACATAATTCAACTTTCTCGGGCGGCTCGGTCTGAAAACAAACCGTTTTACGAGCAGATAACCGGCCAGTTTCGGTGTTTTCGGCTCAGCTCTTTTGGCCGATCAGGCATCCGGGCGACTTTATTCAACCCAGATTCAACCTAATTCTACCGACAAAGGCTCCGGGGATAGACGTGATGCCACAGGTGGACCCATAAGCCATCCCCCTCGAGCAGGCGCGTTTGTTCTAGGACTTCGATGTTCTGTGCCCGGGTGTCGTTTTTTTCATCTGTCGACTGGAATAACACCCGACAGGGTGTTCCGCGTGTCCTAGACTCTTGCTCATCAACAGTCATGGGGTCTTCGATGAGCAACACCAAAACCATCTCCGATGCTTGCAAGGCATGGCTGAAGCGCTGCGAGCGGGACGAGCTGGAGCGTGCCACCTTGCGCTCCTATCGCAATCACGTTGACCATCATATCGTGCCGGCCATCGGCGAGCTGTGCATTGCCAGTCTCTCGCGCGCTGATGTGCGCGACTTCATCGATGACATGCTCGACAAGAACTCGCGGGCAATGACCGACAAGGTGCTTCGCTCGCTGCGTTCGGCGTTGAACGAAGCTCTGGACCGCGAATGGATCGACAACAATGTCGCGCTGTCGGTGAAGCTGCGTCGCTCGTCTCGTAATGCGCCCGATCGCGTGATCCCAACGAAGGACGAGATCAAGACGATGCTGAGCACTGTTCCGGTCAAGCATCGCCCGCTGATCGTCACCGCGATCTATACCGGCATGCGCATGTCTGAGCTGCGCGGGCTTCGCTGGGAGGATGTCGACTTCTCTCGGTCGATCATTCAGGTGCGTCAGCGCGCGGACCGCTTCAACAAGATCGGCAAGCCGAAGTCCCGCTCAAGCCGCCGCGACATTCCCATGGCACCCAGCGTGAAAAAGGTGCTGATGGCGTGGAAGGCGGATTGCCCGGAAGGGGAGATGGATCTGGTCTTCCCAAATGGCATCGGCAATGTAGAAAGCCCGTCGAACATCTCGAACCGCGTGCTGTACCCGCTGCTGATCGATGCCGGGATCGTCAAGGCAGACGGCAAGCCGAAGTTCTCCTTCCACGCGCTTCGCCATGCCGCAGCTTCGCTCTTCATCGAGCAGGGCTGGCCGGCAAAGAAGGTGCAGACGATCCTCGGGCACTCTTCGATCACCATGACCTTCGACGTCTATGGCCATCTGTTCGACAATGCCGAGGATGATGTGGATCTGTTCGCCAAGCTCGAGGCGGACCTCGAGGCGGCTTAAGAAGCCTCTTTGGGCTCGGGAAGCTTCACCAATCTGAATAACGGGTCGTCCGGCGCGGTCTTTCGTCGCTCACGAAGCAGCTTGCGAAGGTTCGCCGACGTCCATTCGCGCCCTCTTTCGGTCTTGGCGCTCCTGCCATTCAGCGCGTCAACGAGCCGCGAAATCGCATAGGGCGCACTGTCTCCTTCGCGGGCCCAAGCTCGACATATCGCGCGTATGTGCCCTGCCACGAAAGCTTCGTGAGACTGCGAATTCACTGCCTTCATTTGTTGCTTGGAAGATCGGGAAACACGCGGTTTTCCGGTCCAATCGTGTTTGGCGAGTTCCTTGCGGATCTCAGAGCACGCCTTGCGCTCGTCCTGTTGATGAAGCCTGTCGAGCAGAAGGGCGTTGAGCGTTGGTAGATCCAGGTCATTGATCTTCTTTTTGTGCAGAGCGCTGTAGAGCTGATAGCCGCTTTCGAGAACGGCGCTGTTGAAAGCCTGCGCGCTCTCCCAATCGTGATAGTCGAACAGCCGCGCATAATTATCGATGCAGATCACCTTTCCCTCGCGATTGGAGAGAACAAAGGCCCTTCTCAGCGCCGGATGGCTCGCCTCTATTCGAGTGTCTCTTGCAATTCCCAGCGCGATGGAGTGGAGGACCGACTGCTTGGCTGCCTTGGCCCAATCGTTGAGATACGACCACTGAAACCGCACGGATGGATCCAGTTGCACGTCCTCTATCGATATGGACCGCGGATATCCTCGAGCGACGAGCAGACAGATCACAACGACCCCGGAACTAGCGACGAGAAACAGATTTTCTGGTTACAGACCATAGCCCGCCGAAACATCGTCAACACGGCAGATCTGAACAGTTTCAACAGCTTTCCGATGGAATCATAATCCGCGTGTCGGGGGTTCGAGTCCCTCCTCCGCTACCACTTTTCCCAAATCAATTCAGATGATTAGACAGCTTATGCGGTGGGCATGCCCACACGTGGGGCTAAAGCGTTACCATTCGCACACGGCCCGAGGCGGGCTCTGCTCCGGTGGCCTTTTCGCCCGCCTCCCTGAATGTGGTGGACATTCTCCGACAGGAGCGGGTGACGCAATGCTTCTTTCAGGAAGATACTTCGTGCGCCACCGAACTTGACCCGCACCTTATCCATGCGGCCGCGGCTGCCTGGCGTGCGGACGCGAGCCCTGGCGGTTCGTCACCGCTCAGGGACGCACCGCGCCGGCCCATATCCGCTGCCTTCAGCCGGCCCCGGCATCCATGGCGGCCGGTTCGCTAGAAGCGAACCTCAAGCCTCGCGTTGGCGCCTTGCTCCACGGCATTGCGTCCGAATCGACCCTGATAGCTGAGGCCGACCTTTGCGCGGTCGCTGAAGTTGAAGCGAACGCCCGCCTGCAGCAGCGCGCTGTCGCGATCGAGGGGAGCTCCGTGGATGGAGAAACCATCCAGGCCCGCAATGGCGAGGCGCCGGCGGGCCGTGGTGCTGCCGATGGCATGCTGCCAGCCGAGACGTCCGGTGAGTTCGGTGGTCATGCCGTCGCGCGTCGACAAGGTCTTCGACAGGCGCATGCCGAGGTTGGTCGATCCGAAGAACTGCGCCGAGGCCTTGCCGGAAAGCGCCACATCGGCGGATCCGGTCTCCTTCACGGCCCCCGCATGGTGGTGAACCACCGCAAGGCCGGCATAGGGCTCGAGCTCGAGCCAAGGCGTCTCGAACCGATAGGAGAGGTCTGCGAAGGCCTGCGCGGTACGCGATCCGTAGTCGGCCTCGACGGTCTCATTGATGCCGCCGAAGGCCACGTGGCGGCGGGTCGACACCTGATGCCAGCTGTGCGAGGCACCCGCCTCGACCCGGAACGCGCCGGAGCGAACCGCGCCATAGGCGCCAAGCGTGAAGCTGTCCGCCGTTGCGCTTGATCCACGTTTGTCGACGCTTGCGTTCGTCCGGCCGAAGCCGGCCAGAAGGCCGAGCCTGATATCCTGCGTCGGGCTGGATTCCAGACCGAAGAGACCGCCGCCGGTGGTCCCCGAAAGCCGGGCGGCATTGCTATCGCCCTTGAACATCGCGTAGGCGCCCTGGACCTGGCTCCAGATCTGCAGGTTCGTGAGAGGCCCTTGTGTGGTGGAGGGAGCCCTAGCGGCGCCCGTGTGTGCGAGGCCGGCGAAGCCGCTGGCGATGCGGCTGGCCACCGCATCGCGCAGACGGGCACTTTCGCTCACGAACAAGGTCGGCAGCGAGGCATGGATTTCGCCGGACAGACTGTCATAGGCGGCCCGGGCCGAGGGGGCGTCCAGGCCGATCAGCGTGCCATAGAGGGTGGCGGAGGTCGTCCGACCGTCCAGGCTCGTGGCGACGGCCCGCTGGTTGGCGGTCCGTGCCTGCGAGGCGAAGTTCGCACTGTTGCGGATCAGTTCCAGCACCACCGCGTCCGGTTGGTAGACAAGCGTGGCATCCAGGAAGGCGAAGCTCTCCGTGACGCTGTCGAAAGTTCCGAAGACCCCGCCCGCGCCTGTGAGGATCGTGTAGCTGGTCGACGGGGCAAGGGGAGGGGTGGCCCCGCTCAGCAGCGAAACGTTGACTGTCCCGCCTGACAGGTCGACCCGTCCGGTCGCCGCCGTCAGATCGCTCCTGCCGGTTTCGTCCACCTCCACGGCGTAGATGCTTCCCGGGCCGAAGGAGACGTCGCCGGCAACATTGATCGTCCCGATCGAGTTGCCGGGTGCAAGTGTGCCGCCCGAGGCAAGTGAAAGGCCGCCGATCGTGCCGGTGCCCTGGAGCAGAGCGCCGTTATGTACGGTGAAGCTGCCGGAAAGCGCGGTGTCGAGCGTGTAGACAACACCCGAGTGCAGGCCGACATCGCCGGTGAAATTCGACTGAAGCCGTGCCGCACCGGTGCGGTAGATCTCGGCCGAGCCGGTGAAGCCGGTATAGTCCCCGGTGAGCAGCGTTTCGCCGTTCAGGAAGGCTAGCGTGCCGTCGCCGGTCACATCGGCTGCGAAGTCATAAGCTGCATCCGTGTGATTGAAGACGATGCTGCCTTCGCCCGCACCAAACGCGACCGTGCCGGCCAGAAGCGTCCCCGCGCCGACAGGCGTCGCTCCTTCTTCTGCGCCGAAGACAAGGGTTCCGCTCGATCCGGCCGACTTGCCGAGTTCGAGCGTGCCGGTCCCGCCGCCGATCTCGGCGACGCCGTCGTCCGACAACACAAGCATGCCCTCTCCGCCGGAACCGCTACCGATCGCGGCACCGTTTGCGATCGACAGGCGGCTGTCGGCTCCGACGATATTGACCCTGGCGCGGGAGGCGCTGCCGACGTCGAGGGTGTCAGCGCTGACCACGGCCTTGTCCCAGATCCACAGGTTGGCGCTTCCGCTCCCGCCGGTTTCGCCCAGCTTGAGATCCGAGCCGATGGTCCAGAGCGTGCCCACCCCCGAGATTTCGAAGTCGGCATCCCGGCTGCCTGCCGCGGTGATCGCTCCGCGCCCGCTCGTCATGGTCTTGCCGCCGCCGAAGTTGACAATGCCCTCATCGACGCCAATCGCTCCGGAAACGGCCGTGTCGCCGCGCAGGAACACGGTTCCGAAACCCGTTTTCGTGAGGTTGCCCAGGCCGGAGATTTCACCGGAAAATCCGGTGACGTCGTCCTGATCAAGGATCAGATCCGCTTGCGAGCCGATGCTGGTCAGCGTGCCGCCGGTTCCCCACAGCTGCGATATCGTCAGGTCATGTCCGCCGAGGTCGAGGGTTCCGTCGTTGATCTCGTAGCGGGTGTTGTCGGCGAATGCGTTTGCGCCGCCGGCGCGCAGCGTGCCGCCGTTCACCACCGTCTTGCCGGTGAATGCGGCGTTGTTGCCGGTCAGGGTCGTGGTGCCGGCGAGGGCCGCGATCGTCCCATTGCCGACTATGTCACTGGCGAAGGCGTAGCCGCCGTCGGTGTGGTTGAAGACCAAAGACCCGTCGCCGTCTCCGAATGTAAGAGAACTCGCGGTCATGGTGCCGGCGGCCGATGCGGTCTCACCGGCGGCAGCACCGATGTTCAGGACGCCAGTGCCGCTGAAGCGTGCCACATAGACGGTCGATGCTGCATTCAATGCCCCGCCATCGGTCAGGGTCAAAGTAGCGCTCTGCCCGCTCTGGCCGATGGTCACGACGTCGGCGGCATTGATCGACGACCCTGCGCCTGCGACCGTGACCGTGGCGTTCGAGCCGCTCCCGGATCCCAGGATCAGCAACTTCGATGTATTGAGGACGCCGCCATTGCTGATCGCCACCGTGCCGTTGCCACTGGAACCGACGACCATATTGGCGTTGGAGGTCAGGGACGATCCCGATCCGGATATGGCGAGCGTTCCCGTTGCGCCGCTCAGGTTGCCGACGATGGTTTTTTCCCCGACCGAAACAGCAGCGCCGCCCGTTATGGACAGCGAACCGGTGCCCCGATACCCAACCCGAAGGTCGTCTGCAACGGTCCAGGAGGAATTCGCGCCGGTTACATTGACGGTGCCTGTGCTGGTGGCGACGTTGCCCAGAAAGGCGTTGTAACCCGTGGTCAAGCTGGCGCCATTGGAAACGGTCAGGCTGCCGGCGTCACCGCCCGCATAACCAAGATAGACACTGTTGGTGCTGTTCATCGACGTTCCGCTTCCCGAAACAGTCAATGTGCCGGTCTTTCCCGCCTGGCCGCCCAGGTAAATGCGGTAGCTGTCGATTACGGATCCATTCGAGACTGTCGCAGCGCCATCCGCAACGTGAAAATTGCTTACGCTCGCCGTTGCCCCGTCTAGCTTGAGCAAGCCGTCGAAAACCGCCAGGTGGCCGAGTGGGGCGCCGGCCGTGCCGGTCATGGTCCAGGTGGAGGCCCCTGTCTTCGATACGGTTTCGAAGCCGGTGTATTTGGTGCCGATTTCACCGAGATCGAAGCTCGGAACCGGGCTGGTGTCTCCCCCCAGAACAAGCGTGTCGTTTCCGCCGCCCGCAACGACATTGCCGATGATCGTTGACCCGGCTCGCAACTCCAAACTGTTGGTACCGCCGGTGAATTCGATGGCATTGGCGCGATTGCCGCCGGAGAGACCGCCGGAAATCGTGCCGCTGTTGACGATCGTCAGGTCTGAGCCGGTGATACCGGTCCCGCCGACGCCTGCGCTTCCGGCAGGCCCCGTGCTGGCCATTATGGAACCACCTCCCGCGCCCCCTTGACCGCCCGCGCCACCGGTGATCGTCCCGGAGTTGTCGATGGTGAGGTTGCTGCCCGCAATGCCGGCACCGCCTGCACCGCCGTTGCCGCCCCTGCCGCCAGTGCTGGAGTGACGGGCGCCGCCAGTGCCTCCGTTGCCACCGCGTCCACCCGTGATTGTGCCGCGGTTCTCGATGTTGCCGTCGCTGCCGGAGACGGCGGCTGCGCCGGCTCCACCGCCGCTGGCGTTCGCATTGACGGATTCATAAGCGCCGTTGCCGCCCACACCGCCGTTGCCGCCGGCTGCGGACCCAGTCATCCGCAGCGAAAACCCGCTCTCCGAAACAGCTGTCGTTCCCGCGTCGCCCGCAGTGCTGGCGGCGGCTTCGGTTGCGTTGCCACCGTTGGCCCCGTTCCCGCCGGCCGCAGTGCCCGACAGGGCGGCGGTGAGCGCATTGCTGGAGGACACCCCCGACAGCACCAGCGATGTGCCAGATGCGGCGAAGGGAGAGCCGGTGATCTCGACCGGGGCGCTTGCCTGAACCGTGACGTCTGCCGCAAAGGCCGGCAATCCGCCCGAAACGGCGATGGTCGCAATCGTTGGATCGATCTCGATCACATCCCCGCTGGCGCCTGCGCTGGCAATGGCCCAGCTCAGCGAACCGGCGACCGTGCCGCTGCCATCGTCGGTCGCTTCCGTGACCAGATAGGTCGCGGCATGAGCAGGCCGGTCGGAGAGCGGCAGGATCGCCGCCGCACAGAGCGCGGTCGACGCGAGAAGGGAGAGAGCGCGCCGCCGCGTCGTGCGCGAGCGTTTCGCCGGCTGGCGGGGATGATCTTTTCGGGAGACCAGCTTGCCCGAACGGTCCGGCGCCAGACCTGCCGTATCGCAAGCCCCGCGGGCCGTTGTTTTCAGTGTGTCCATGGATCCCCCTCGGCGCACCGTCAGGCGACCGGGCACCGCCGCCGCGTTTCGGCAGCCGGCGCAGCTCTCCCGCAGCGCAGGTTTTGTCAGCAACCGTCTTTTTGCGCGGGAGAGGCGATGGGGTGAATCCCCTGTTTAGGGGTTCTTGTTCGTTTTCAGACCCTTGCCCAGCCACAGGGCCATCAGGCTGGAGCGGCTGGAGACCCCGTACTTGCGGAAGATCCGCTTCACGTGGTCGTGGGTGGTATGCGGGCTCTGGTTGTTTTGCTCGGCGATCCGCTTCTCGGTCAGGCCGAAAAGGAGCCCCTGCAGGACGAGCTGTTCCGTGGGGGTGAGCGGGGCCGAGGCAACGCCGACTCCTTCGCCCAGCATCTGGTGCTTGTAGAACCAGCTAATCCCGCGCAGCGCATGGAAGATCGTGGCTTGGTCTTCCCGGGAGAACGGCTCCTTTTCGAAGCTGCGATGGAATCCGATCTGCAGTTCCGCATCGGCGCTGACGGGAATCCCGGCCCAGATGGAATCGCGTCGGTCCAGTGCTTTGTAGTAGCGCCGATAGGACGGCCCCTCGAACCAGTCCGGCGTGGCCAGCTCGCTCAGCAGCAGGACCCTGAAAGTGCCGGCCAGTTCCACATTGCGCGTCGTGGTGATGTCCGGCTCGCCGTTCTCCATCTCCGCAAAGGCCTGGTCGATTGCCTCGCTGCTGACCTTGCAAGGGTGCAGTGTGAAGAGGGTGCGCGGCCGCCACCCTTTCATCGGATCGCCGCTCTGGCTCCAGTTCAGACGTACGCAGCCGATCCAGTCCGCGTTCTGCGCATCCACCAGGGTACAGATCTCCTGCAGCAGAAACCTGCGAGACGCCTGGATATCCACGGCGTCGAAGGCGGCAAGGTCGTCCCAGAGCTTGTAGATCGTGTCGAGGTGCAGAAAATCGAGTTGCATGAAAAGTCCGCGAAAAGCTGAAGGGTCGGCGTGGACACTACAACGAGGACCGGCCCATGGCGCGATCCGGTATGGTTTCCCCATCGCAGCACATCTTCCCGATGCGCACTCGGCCCGTCATTGTGGCCAAGCCGGAAAACTCCACGCTCTGGCGGTGCAGGCTTGGAGAGCCGGGCGTCGACGTTTTCACCCTAGGGAGATACCCGTTTTATCTTCGTTCTTTGGTCATGATCACTGGTCCCGAGCGTTCATCAAATTCGTGCCACCGGTGCTGATTGCAGATATCCAGAAAATTGCACTCCGTCCTTTCGATCAGCCGATCGAGCCGCCCTCGACGATGCTCACGGGCATCAGAAGATGATGCGCTTCGCCCCCTTCCGCGGTGATCAGGCCGATCAGGATCTTGCTGATTTCCTGACCGATTTCATAGGCGGGGGAGGCAACGCTGCACAGAGTGGGCTTGGAGAATTTCTGGAACAGGAAGGCGTTGTACCCGGTTACCATCAGGTCGCCGGGAACGGAGAGACCGCATCGCTCCGCGGCCTGCATTGCCGCCAGGCCGAGCTGATCGTTGCCGCCCATCACCGCATCGGTGTTCGGGTGGCTCCGCAACCAAGATTCGATCTCGCCGATGGATGCCTCGAAATCGTCTTCGCTGCAGGACAGATAGTCGATGCGCGCCCGCTTTCCGGCAGCCGCCGCTGCAGCGGCTGCCCGTCGCTCCATCGCCGGCCAGACCTGCCGGGAAGCGGCAAACAGGATGCGCTTGGCCCCCTTGTCGAGCAGCCGTTCGACAAGCATCCCGGCTCCCGCGCCATCGTCCTGGCGGACGGAAGAGACTTCAGGCAGATCGGCAGGCGGATCGTCCTGGATGACCACCATCGGGAGGTTCAGCTGCGCGAGCTTCCGATAGACCTGCAGCCTCTGTTCGCGCTCACCCGAGACCATGACCGCAAACCCGTCATAGCCGAAGCTGCGCTCCATAAGCGTGTCTAGCGCCTCCGGGCTGCGTAACCCGTTCACCATCAGGCTGTAGCCGATGGTCGCGAGATAGTTGCTCATCCCGGCGGCAACCTGGGTGATGTAGGGATCATCGAGAAAGCGCCTGTCGGGGTGGAGCACCGTCAGGCCGAGCGCGAATTCCTTTTGGAGCCTCAGGCTGCGGCCGCTGCGCTGGGGCCGATAGTTGAGTTCGCGAATTGCCTCGCGCACGCGCGCGGCCACCTCGTCGCCAACACGCGCCATGCGTCCGTTGATGACATTAGAGACCGTCATCACCGAGACATTGGCAAGTTTTGCCACGTCCTTGAGGCTCGGCTTTTGCGACCGCCTGACGGCGGACTTCTTGGCCATATCGCGTTCAACCCAACTGCCGCCCCGTCACAGGGCCTCTTCAACTTGCTTTCATTGATATACGCCGAATTGCGGTTGGGAGACCGTGGAGACTGTGGACAACCGGAGGCTTATGCACCCGGAAATGCGTTTATACGCTCTTCCGGATGCGTCCTTCGGCAATTTGGCGCCTTCAGGCGGCGTGAAGCGACTTCACCAGTTCGATGGCGGAGTGCCGGAAAACGGCCTCGGCATCCTTCGAAACATAGCAGGCAAGCTCCACCTCATAGCCGCCTTCGGCATAGCAGTCGGCTGGTGGCAGATAGCCTTCGGTCCCGTTTGTGTAGCCGCCGACAAAGGTCATTGCGAAGGGCGAGGCCTCGCGGATGGCAAGCCCCGTTGCTGAAAAGATCTCCATCGGAGCCGACACCAGCACCGCATCGCCGATGCGCAAGGCGCGTATCGGGATCGGCACCGTTGCAACACCCTGCACGCGCTGGGCCATGACGAGCATGATGTCGGCGCGACGCGCCCGGAAATGGACATCGGCAAGAGTTTCGTGATCCGCGCCCTTGTTCTTCAACTCGTGGAGTTCCGCCTTGGTTGCAGCCGCGCGTTCCTCCAGAACATCGATGGGTTCGAACGGCTTGACGGGCAGTTCGGCAATGGCTTCCGCCACGCGGATCGTCGCGGGATTGTCGGCAAGAACGGTCTTCTTCTGAACACCGAGCGGGGCTCCGGATTCGACCACATGGCTATAGTCCATGCGGTAATTCATTGGAGACATCGCGGTAAGCGTGGTTGCAGCGTCCGCCGCGATCCGGTTGCCGATCCGCTCGGCAAGACGCACATCGCCGCTCAGGGCCTCTAACGGGATCTGGTCGCCCGCGCTGCCCTGCAGGAACAGGCAGGTGCCGCCGACGAGCTTTTCGACGCCCTCTTTCAGGGCTCCGGGAAACTCGGCGCTGATCGCCGTATTCTGATGAGCAAGCACGATAGGATGCGTGCCGTAGCCTACGACGCTTGCGATCGTGTTGCCGTCGAGATCGTCGAACCGCAGGAGCGCGATCGTGGTATCGCGCAACCCGCCCTTATGCGGGCTGACCACCATTCGCCCCTCCGGCGTAGAGAACCGCCGGTTGAGCGTGACCTCGCTCGCGCCATAGCCGGAGGCGACGCGTGCCGGCTGCAGGCTTTCAACCGCCATGCGGCATGCCGAGAGGACTGCCTGCAGGGACTTCTCGCGCCATGCCGGCATCAGGTCCATGCCGGGCATATCCGGCGACAGACCGTTGGTCGTCTCCGCATTCCAGACCGGCGCGCTGTGCGTGTGCGTGGCCCCAATCGAAACATGAGCCGCCGAAACACCGGTTTCCCGCTCTATTGCCGCGCGCATCTCGTCGCAGACACTCGTCGGCAATCCCGTCAGGTCGAGGTCGCAGACCAGAAGCCTCGTCCCGTTGTTTTCAAGGCAAAGCGCTGTCGCATGCAGCGGCAGATGGATGCTCTCGGCAAGATCGACGGTACGCGCGCCCCACAGGATATGGGGGATACCCACCGGCGGCGTCATGTCCGCACGGCCCACTCCGCATTTAAACAAGGTCGTCTCCTCCGTCATACGTAGTCTCGTGCCACTGCGGCGCCGCGCCGGCCCTTGAGAAGCCCGAAATCGCAGCCTTCATCAGCCTGCAGAATCTGATCTGAAAACAGCCGTTCGAAACCGCCGGCCGGCGAGGCCGCCGGCACCCAGCTTGCCCTGCGGCGCGCAAGGTCTTCGTCCGATACCTCAAGCACGATCGAGTTCGCCGATGCGTCGAGGGAAATCATGTCCCCGTTTTCCACCAGCGCGAGCGGCCCACCGATGGCTGCCTCCGGTGAAACATGCAGGATGACCGTGCCATAGGCCGTGCCGCTCATGCGGGCGTCGGAAATGCGCACCATGTCGGTCACGCCCTTCTGGAGCAGCTTGCGCGGTAGCCCCATGTTGCCGACCTCCGGCATGCCCGGATAGCCGCGCGGCCCGCAGTTCTTCAAAACCAGGACGCTGGTTTCGTCGACTTCCAGATCGGGGTCGTCGATCCTTGCGTGATAGTCGTCGATATCCTCGAAGACGACCGCCGCGCCGCGATGCGTCATCAAGGATGGCGTTGCGGCGGACGGCTTGATGATCGCCCCGTTCGGCGCCAGGTTGCCGCGCAGCACCACGATCCCCCCGTCCTCGGTAAGTGGGGCGGACATGGGGCGGATGACTTCATCGTTGAGAACCCGGATCGCGCCGTTGTTCTCGGCAATCGTCCGCCCGTTCACCGTGAGGCAATCCCCGTGAAGACGTCCGGCATCGAGAAGCCTACGCAGCACTGCCTGCATGCCCCCGGCATTGAAGAAGTCCTCCATGAGGAAACGCCCCGAAGGCATGAGGTCGACGATGGTCGGAATATTGCGCCCGATACGGTTCCAGTCGTCGAGCGAGAAGGGCACCTCGACCCGGCCTGCCAGCGCCTGCAGGTGAATGACCGCATTGGTCGAGCCGCCGATCGCGGCATTGGCGCAGATCGCGTTTTCGAAGGCCCCGCGCGTCAGGACACGCGACATGCGCAGATCCTGATGCACCATCTCGACAATGCGCTTGCCGCTCATGAACGCTAGGACGCGCCGGCGCGCATCCACGGACGGTATGGCCGCATTGCCGGGAAGCGTGATCCCCATTGCTTCCGAAAGGCAGGCCATGGTCGAGGCGGTGCCCATCGTGTTGCAGGTTCCGGGCGAACGGCTCATGGCCGCTTCCGCCGCCGAAAACTGTTCCGGCGAGATCGTCCCGGCCCGCATCTCCTCGCTGAGCCGCCAGACATCGGTGCCCGAACCCAGGATCTGTCCGTTGAAGCTCCCGCTCAGCATCGGCCCGGCCGACACGAGGAGCGCCGGCAGGTCGCAGCTTGCCGCCCCCATGAGAAGGGCGGGCGTGGTCTTGTCGCAGCCCGCCAGCAGCACCACCCCGTCGATAGGGTTGGCGCGAATGCTCTCTTCCACTTCGATGGCCGCAAGATTGCGGAACATCATCGCGGTCGGGCGCATGTTCGATTCACCCAGCGACATCACCGGAAACTCGACGGGAAAACCGCCCGCCTCGAAGATGCCGCGCCGCACATGTTCGGCCAGGTCGCGAAGCTGGCCGTTGCAGGGGGTCAGTTCCGACCATGAATTGCAGATGCCGATGACGGGCCGGCCGTCGAACAGGTGCGGAGGGAAGCCCTGGTTCTTCATCCAGCTTCGGTGAATGAAGGCTCCCTTTTCATGCCCTCCGAACCATTCTGCGGACCGCAACGGGTCTTTTTTCTGGGTCATTTCGTTTCTCGCAAGGCTGGCGCAATGGCCCTGGTGGTCTTTTGTTCGCGAAACCCGGGGAGCTTCCGTCAGGCCGCGGCGGCCTGCAGCTCCTCGGCAAAATGGCAGGCCACCTGGTGGCGCTCGCCCAGTTCCCTGAGCGCCGGAGGCTCGTTCCGGCAGAGATCGCGCGCGAAGGGGCAGCGTTGGCTGAAGCGGCAACCCGGAGGCGGGTTGAGAGCGCTGGACACCTCCCCGCCAAGGCGCGCGCGCTTGCCCCGAAGGCGCGGATGAGCCACTGGGATCGCCGCCAGCAGCGCCTGCGTGTAGGGATGAAGCGGGGACGCGTAGAGAGCGTCCTTTCCGGCGACCTCCACCACCTCGCCCAGGTACATCACCGCAACGCGATCGGAGATGTGCCGCACGACCGAAAGGTCATGCGCGATGAAGAGGTAGGAGAGGTTGAACTCCTCCTGCAGGTCCTGCAGCAGGTTGATGACCTGAGCCTGGACCGAAACATCCAGTGCCGAGACCGCCTCGTCGCAGACGATGAAGCGCGGGTCGGCCGCAAGGGCGCGTGCAATACCGATGCGCTGGCGCTGGCCGCCCGAGAATTCGTGCGGATAGCGCATGATATGCGCCGCGTTGAGCCCCACCCGGTCGAGCAGCATGCCTGCGCGCTCGCGCATGGCCCGGCGCGTCATGGCACCTTGCACATAGAGCGGCTCGGTCACGATCTCCTCGACTGTCATGCGTGGATTGAGGGAACTGAACGGATCCTGGAAGACGATCTGGATCGACTTGCGGATGGCCTTGAGTTCACCGGCGTCGAGCTTCAACAGGTCGCGTCCCTGGAAAAGGACCTCTCCCTTGTCCGGCTCGATAAGTCGCAGAAGCAGCCGCCCGGTCGTGGACTTGCCGCAACCGGATTCTCCGACCAGACCGAGCGTTTCGCCCTCGCCGATATCGAAACTCACCCGATTGACCGCCTGCACCGTACCGATGGCCGTGCCCCGGAAGGGGCTGCGGATGGTGAAGTGCTTGGAAAGGTTCCGAACGGATAGAAGCGGTGCTTGGCTCATGCCTCGGCTCCCTCTGGTTGCGCCGCCGAGGCAACGAGTTCATCCGCCCGGATACAGGCCGAGGCGTGATCTCGTCCCACGCCGATCATCGGGGGTCTGGCGGTCTTGCAGGCCGGTTGCGCAAGGTCGCAGCGCGGCGCGAAGCGACAGCCGGGCGGCAGCGCACCGAGGTTCGGCAGCGCGCCGGGTATGGTGGTGAGCCTGCGCGGATTGCCGGTCAGCTCCGGCGTGCATTGCATGAGACCCTTCGTGTAGGGATGCCCCGGGCGGTCGAATATCTCCGTCACCGGTCCCTGTTCCGCGATCCGGCCGGAATACATCACCACCACCTTGTCGGCACACTCCGCGATCACCCCCATGCTGTGGGTGATCAGCACGATGGCCATCCTGGTTTCGGCCTGGATTTCCAGAAGCAGGTCGAGAAGCTGGGCCTGGATGGTGACGTCCAGCGCGGTGGTGGGCTCGTCGGCGAGAAGCAGCTTGGGAGAGCATGACAGGGCGATGGCGATCATGACGCGTTGCCGCATGCCGCCCGAAAGCTGATGCGGATAATCGTTCATGCGCTGCGCGGGCGAGGGGATGCCGACCTTGGTGAGCAGCTCCACCCCCCGGTCGAAGGCCGCGCGATAGCTGATGCGCTCGTGAATGCGGATCGGCTCGATCAGCTGGTCGCCGATCTTCAGAACCGGGTTCAGCGAACTCATCGGCTCCTGAAAGATCATGCCGATGGAGCCGCCACGCAGCCGCCGCATCTCGCGCTCGGAAGCCTGCGCAAGGTCGCGGCCATCGAACATGATGCGCTCGGCTGAGACCTGCGACGTGCTCTTCGGCAGGAGCCCCATGATGGCAAGCGCTGTCACGCTCTTGCCGGAGCCGCTTTCGCCGATAAGGCCGACGATCTCGCCCTCGTTCACGTCGAAGCTGACATCATCGACCGCCACCACCGTGCCTTCGTCGCCCGTGAAGGTCGTGCGCAGCCCTTGGACGCGCAGGATTGGCTCTTTTGGCATGGTCAGTGTTCCATCTTCACGCGAGGGTCGAGAACGTCCCGCAGACCGTCGCCCAGAAGGTTCAGGCCGAGCACAGTGATCGCGATCGCCATGCCGGGAATGACCGTCATCCACGGAGCCTCGCGGATATAGCTGCGGCCTTCGGAGATCATGATGCCCCAGCTGGGATCGGTGGGGGCCGCGCCGAGCCCAAGAAAGCTCAGCACTGCTTCGGAGAGGATCGCATAGGCGAAGACGAAGCTGAGCTGCACCACCAGGGGCGCCATGCAGTTGGGCAGGATATGGCGCCGCAAGATATGGAAGTCGCCCGCACCCGCCGCCCGTGCCGCATTGACGAATTCGAGCTCGCTGACCTGCAGGACGGACGCTCGGAGGATGCGCGCGGTGCGCGGAATGTAGACGACCGCCAGCGAGATCACCGCCGTCATGGCCGATGCTCCCATCGCTGCGGCAATGCCGATTGCAAGCAACACCGAGGGAAAGGCCATAAGGGCATCCGACAGGCGCATGAGAATGCCGTCGAGACGCCGGAAATAGCCCGCAAGCGCCCCAAGAAGCACACCGAACACCGCATTGAGGAGAACGACGCCCAGACCGATGGCGAGGCTCAGACGCGCGCCCCAGGCCACGCGGCTGAACAGGTCGCGGCCCAGATTGTCGGTTCCCAGGAGGAATTCGAGCGACGGTGGCTGGAAGCGGGAGCGGATGGTCATCTTGTTCGGATCGGCCGGTGAAATGATCGGTGCGAGGATGGCGATGGCCGTCACGAACAGGCACAGCCACAGGCCGATCATGAAGGAGCGATGCCGGATGAGGCGACGCACGCGCCGTCCTGCGAAGAACCGCTTCAGGAAAGACGGTTCGCCCTGGGGGGCGTTCATTTCGAGACTGCTCATTGGACGCGCACCCTCGGATCGAGCCAGGCATAGAGCACATCGACCACGATGTTCAGGATCAGAAGGACCGCTGCCACGAAGATGAGGCCTCCCTGGATCATGGGATAGTCGCGGCCGAGGATCGCATTGCCCAGAAGCGCGCCGATCCCCGGCACGGCGAAGATGGTTTCCACGATGACCGACCCCGATAGGAGCACCGAAAGGATCATGCCGAGCACGGTGACGACGGGGATCAGAACATTGCTCATGGCGTGCTTGATGATCACCCTTGGCTCGCTTGCGCCTTTGGCGCGGGCCGTGCGGATATAGTCCTGGCCAAGCACCTCCAGCATGGTGGAGCGGGTCAGGCGCGCAAGCAGGCCGATCTGCATCATGGCGAGGGAAAGAGCCGGCATGGTCGCCGCCAGGAACCAGCCCACGGGGTCTTCGAAGAAGGGCACGTAGCCCCCCGTCGGCAGCCAGCCGAGATGCACCGAAAACAGGACGATCATCACGAGGCCCAGCCAGAAGTTGGGGACGGAGACCCCGATCAGAGCGAAGGCCATCGCCACCTGATCGATCCAGCGATTGTGTTTCATCGCCGCGATGACGCCGATGGAAAGCCCGAGGATGATCGTCAGGACGAGCGAATAAAGCGCCAGCGATATGCTGATGGGCGAACGCTCCAGCACCACCTTCAAGACTGGCTCCCCCAGAATGATGGAGTAGCCGAGATCGCCCTGGAACAGGTTTCCGTAGAAGATCATGATCTGCGTCGGAAGGGACTTGTCGAGCCCCAGCGTCTGGCGCAGCTGGATGAGCTCGTCGGGTGTGGCGTTGGGGCCCGCCAGAACGGCGGCGGGATCCCCAGGCACCAGCTGCATGATCCCGAACGAGATCAGGCTGACGAGAAGCAGAATCGGCACGGCCTGGGCTATGCGCCTCAGCGTGTAAGCAAGCATGTGACCTCCGAACGTTTCCGTGCCGGTTCATGCATGGCGGAACATGGCAGAATGGCTGGCTATTCGGCCAACCAGACATTCGAGACACGCGTGTTGAAGAACGGCACATAGCCCTTCACATTGGCGCGCGTTGCCTGGTTCTTCGGCGTCACGCCGAAGGGAATTGCCATGACCTGCTCGAACACCCGCTCCTGCGCCTTGGCGAAAGCGGCCTTGCGCTCTTCCAGATCCGGGCTCGTGCTCAGCACCTGGAATTCCTTCATGAACTCGGCGTCGGACTTGTTGTCCTTCGGCTTGTGCACGTTGGACGGGTCGGCAAGGTTGCGCAGCGACTGCGCGCCGCCCTGGGCGGTGACCGTGATCCAGCCCGTGTAGAAGAAGTTCCAACCCTTGGTCTCGTTGACGCTCATGCCAAGCGCGGTCGGCCAGTCCAGGACCACCAGTTCGGCATTGATGCCGACGGCCTTCAACTGCTCCGACATGACGAGGGCCGCGGTGTAAAGGCGGGGAATATCCCTTGTCGTCAGGAGCTTGACCGCCTCGCCGTTGTAGCCGGCCTCCTTGAGCAGGGCCTTGGCCTTTTCCGGGTCGTTCTGATTGTAATACTGGCTGCCGGCTTCCGAGTAGTAGGTCTGGCCGGGAAACTGGAACGACGGGTTGAGGCTGTAGGAGCCGTCGCTCATCGCATCCATGATTTCATCGAGGTTCATGGCCGCCTGGATCGCCTGGCGCACCTTCAGATTGTCCGTCGGCGGCTCCGATAGGTTCGGATAGGTGAGCCACAGGGCGGCATGCTTGAGCTGCGCCTGAACGATGTCCTTGTTGCCGGTCAGGCGCTCCTTGGAGAGCGTCGGCACGTCCTCGACAATATCCACCTCGCCCGTTTCGAGCGCTGCAAGACGAGCGCCGGGTTCTGCCAGCGTGCGGAACGTGACGGTGTCGACGCAGGCCTGCTTTCGTCCGGCAAAGCCCGACATGCCTTCAAGCGTTTCGTTGGGCTTGTAGTCCTCGTAGCGCTTCAGTTTCACATGGCTGTCGGCCACGAATTCCTCAAGCTGGAACGGTCCGGTGCCGATGGGTTCGAGCCGGGTCGCCTCTGCGCTTGCCTGTTCCGAGGGAACGATGACGATCGGCACGGTCGATGCCGAAATACTCTCCAGGAAACTTGCCTGCGGCTCCTTGAGAACGACGGTGAAAGTGGCTTCGTCCGGCGTTTCCCAGCGATCGACCCCGCCGAGAGCGGAACGATCCACGCCAAGGCGGCTGTAGCGGTCGAAGGAGGCGGCCACATCCTCGGAGGTCAGAGGCTTGCCGTTGTGGAACTTCACGCCTGGGCGAAGCTTGAAGGTGTAGGTCAGCTTGTCGTCGCTGATGTCGAGGGAGTCCGCGAGGTCGAGGATGGGCGCCATGTTCTCATCGCGCGTCATCAGCGTCTCGAAGATGTTCATGGCGACATTGCGCGTCGCGTTCGCCGCATTCACGTGCTGGTCAAGCGTGCCGAGCTTTGCCTCCATGCCCAACACCAGATCGCCGCCCACATGACCGCAGAGTTCAGCATAGGCCGGGCCTGCGGCGACCGCCATTGCGCCGGCGAGCAGCAGGCCGTGCAACCGGTTTCTCGAGTTTCTGTGCGTCATTTCGCTCTACCCCTCTATTTTTTCTTGGCGTCATTCTCCAGGGGCGCGGCTCGTGCCGCGCCCGTGGGTTTCGCTTTATGGCAAGTGCGAGTCAGGAGGACTTACAGGATGCCATATTTCGCGAACACGATTGCGAGGCGCTCTCCCGCCTCGAGATCGGCCAGCGTGTTGCGCTCGCCGCGCAGGCGTTCCTGCGCGACGTCGAGAACTCTGGCCTCGATTTCCTGAGGAATGACGACGACACCATCGGCATCACCGAAGACGAGATCGCCGCTGTGGACCTTCACGCCGGAGCACTCGATGCCGACATCAATCGCCACGACCTTCCCGCGCCCCTTGCAATCCAGTGGCGCGATGCCCCCGTGAAAAACGGGAAAGCCCGAGGCAAGGATTTCGCGCGTATCGCGCACCAGGCCGTCCATGACCGCCCCTGCCGACTTGCGGAACTTTGCCGCCGTGCTCAAGAGACCACCCCATGGCGCCATGCGTCCTGAGGTTCCGCATGCGAAAACCGGGATCTCATCGACCTTCAGGTCGTCCACGAGCTTGATCTCGAGCTCGTAGGGATTTTCGCCCGGCGCAGGACGCTCATAGACGTCCATGCAAAGCGCCGTACGCGCTCTTCCGACCATCACCAGAGAACTGTCGAGCGGCCGGATCGTGTGATGCATGGCCTGGTTCATGTACCCGAGATCGTCGAGGACGTCGGAGAGAAGGGCGGTGAAGAAGCGCTCCCTGAGTTCGGTCAGGGTCGGGTGCGTTTCGGTTTCCAGGGGGGCCATCTGTGCGGTCGCCTTCGTGGTGTTTGCATACTTGAATTACAACAGGTTTATCGTTAAATCTTATGCGAAGGCCGCGCCGAGTCAATAGCCAATTTCGACGGCCGCCCCTCAAGCTGATGAAGGATGGAAAATGGGTTCACTCACTGGAATGACCGCCCTCGTCACCGCCGCGGGACAGGGAATAGGCTTTGCAAGCGCCCGAGCCCTGGCCGAGGCGGGCGCGATGGTTCACGCCACGGATATCAATGGAGAAAGTCTCTCCGCGCTGGCCTGGCAAGCGGGCTCCATCGAGCCGCACCTGCTCGATGTCCGCGACATGAATGCCATCACCGGCCTGGTCGCAGGGATCGGCAAGATCGACATTCTCTTCAACTGCGCCGGCATCGTTCACAGCGGAACCGTGCTCGACGTCCGTGATGAAGACATCGACCTCGCCATGGACCTCAACGTCAAGGCTATGATCCGCACCATCAAGGCCGTGCTTCCCGGAATGCTGGACCGGGGCAGCGGCAGCATCATCAACATGGCGTCGGTCGTCTCGAGCGTGAAAGGCGCCCCCAATCGGTGCGTCTACGGCCTCACCAAGGCCGCTGTGGTCGGGCTCACCAAATCCGTTGCTGCTGACTATGTGGGCCGCGGAATTCGTTGCAATGCGATTTGCCCTGGCACCGTGGACAGCCCCTCGTTGCGCCAGCGGCTCGAGGCGACCGGCGATTACGAAGCCGCCCGCAAGGCCTTCGAGGGCCGCCAGCAGATGGGGCGGCTGGGGACTGCGGAGGAAATCGCCGACCTCGTCGTGCATCTGGCCGGCGCCACCTACACCACCGGTCAGGCTTATGCCATCGACGGCGGCTGGACGATCTGAAACCATAGGGAAAGACGATGAAACTTGTACGCTTTGGTGCAGCCGGCGCCGAAAAGCCCGGCCTTGTCGACGACAATGGCGATCTGCGCGATCTCTCCTCCCATGTCGCGGACATTGCCGGTGAAACGCTTTCGCCAGAAGGGCTCGCGGGTCTGGCGGCACTCGATCCCTCGTCCCTGCCTCGCGTTGCGGGCGAGCAGAGGCTCGGCGCCTGTGTCGCAGGCACCGGCAAATTCATCTGTATCGGGCTGAACTACAGCGATCACGCGCGAGAGGCCGGATTGCCCGTCCCCACCGAGCCGATCGTCTTCATGAAGGCCACCAGCGCGATCTGCGGTCCAAATGACGATCTCGTCATCCCGCGCGGCTCCACCAAGACCGACTGGGAGGTGGAACTGGGCGTGGTGATAGGCACGACCGCAAAGCATGTGAGCAAGGAAACCGCACTCGATCACGTGGCCGGTTACTGCGTCCTTCACGATGTCTCAGAACGCGCTTTCCAGAACGAACGCCAGGGGCAATGGACCAAGGGGAAATCCTGCGACACCTTCGGCCCGACCGGCCCCTGGCTGGCGACCCGTGACGAGATTGCCGATCCCCAGAACCTCTCCATGTGGCTGGAGGTGAATGGTGAAACGATGCAGTCCGGCTCCACCCGAACGATGGTGTTCGGCGTGGCGGAGCTGGTCAGCTACCTCTCGGATTTCATGTCCCTGCATCCGGGCGATATCATCTCGACCGGCACCCCGCCGGGGGTCGGCATGGGGCTTTCCCCCCAGCGCTACCTGAAGGCTGGCGATGTGGTGACACTCGGCATTGAAGGTCTCGGTCGGCAAAAACAGCTTTGCGTCTCGTCGCGCTGAGGGCTCGGCAACGCGAACTGCCTTGCTGTTGGAGGACATCCTTGATCCATGCTGCCGGAAGCCGGGAGAACAACCGGGGTCTGGAGCGTGTATCCGGTGGGTGAGGGGGGACTGTAGCGGTCAGCCGCTACCGGCTTTCCCGGCAGACTTCTGGTGTGCAGCCCCGGGGTATTCTGGGTAGGTGCCAGCGGCATTCGGTGCGGTTTGGCGCCGGAGTCGCTGGGCGCGCCATCTCAGCTGCCCGGGTCGTCGCCTGCGTGGGCCGGCGCGTTCCGCTTCAGCAGCGCCCAGAGCAGGATTGCCAGCGTGAGCAGCATCAGTACGGCAGTGGCGGGACGCGAGAACATCTCGATATAGCTGCCGCGATGGATCAGCAGCGCCCGGCGCAGGTTCTCTTCCAGCATGGGGCCGAGAATAAAGCCGATGAGCAGGGGCGCCGGCGAATAGTCGAAGAGCCGCAACAGGAAGCCCACGAAGCCGAATCCCAGGACCAGCCACACGGCGAAGGCGCTGTTGGTGAGCGTGTAGACGCCGGCGCAGATGAGCGCCACGATCACCGGGTACATCATCGAATAGGGGATGCGCAGGAGCCAGAGCCAGATGCCGACAAGCGGCAGGTTCAGGCCCAGCAGAATGATGTTGCCGAGCCAGAAGCTGGCGATTAGCCCCCAGAACATTTCGGGCTGTTCGAAGATGAACTTTGGGCCGGGCGAGATGCCGTGGATCATCAGCGCGCCAAGCATGATCGCCATGGTGGGACTGCCGGGAATGCCGAGCGACAGGGTCGGAATGAAGGCGGTCTGCACGGCCGCGTTGTTGGCGGCCTCGGGCGAGGAGATGCCTTCGATCGCGCCCTTACCGAACCGGTGGGGCGTCCGGCTTATGCGCTTCTCGATCGCATAGCCGATCAGCGAGGCGATCGTCGGTCCGGCGCCCGGCAGCGGGCCGACCACGCTGCCGACACCCGTTCCGCGCACCATCGGGAACAGCGTTTTCAGGAATTCCGGCCGGCTCGGGATCATCGAGCGGAAGGTTACCTTGGGCATCGGCCCGCGGGCCTTCTGGGCGCGGATCGCGAAGATGACCTCGCCGACGCCGAATGTGCCGAGGGCCAGTGCCACCAGGCTGACGCCGTCGAAGAGTTCCGGAACGCCGAAGGTGAAGCGGTAGTCGCCGCTGTTCACGTCGATGCCGACGGTGCCGAGCAAGGCGCCCAGGAGCACCATTGCGATGCCCTTCATCGGTGGGCCGTCGGAGATCGTGGCCGCCATGATGATGCTCAGGAGCAGGATCGCGGCATATTCGGAAGGGCCGACGGCGACAGCCAGCCGGCTGATGATCGGCGAGAGGAAGGTCAGCAGCAGGATGCCGACGGTTCCTCCGAAGAAGGACACATAGGTGGTGACGGTGAGCGCGACGCCCGCCTTTCCGTTCTGGGCCATCGGATAGCCATCGAGGCAGGTGATGGCGTTCGACGAGGTGCCCGGCAGGTTGAGCATGATGGAGGCGGTCGAACCGCCATATTCGGCGCCGTAATAGATCCCCGACAGGAAGACCAGCGCCGTCGTCGGGTCGAGATAGAAGGAGACCGGCATCAGCAGCGAGATCGCCGACAGCGCCCCGACCCCGGGCAGCACGCCGATCAGGGTTCCAAGGAAAACTCCCGCGAAGCAATAGACCACGGAGGTGAGCGTCAGCGACGCGAAGCCGAGCGTGAACAACTCCATGGGATCACACCTTGATCAAAGCTGCGGGGGAATTCAGCCCGATCACGAAGACGAGCCAGACGAGAACGCAGGAGAAGAGGACGATGCCGATGGTTCGTCGCAACCCGACGTCGCGGTCGGCCAGGCACGCGAGCAGGCCCGAGATGCCAAGGGCCGGAAACAGGCCGAAGCGGCCGATGGTCAGCGCAAAGCTCGCGACGCTGAGCGCGATCAGAATCAACTCGCGCCAGGGAATGTGCACAGGCGTTGCCGATGCGCGCAGGCCGCCGATGCCGATCACCGCGCCGAGCAGCACCAATGCCCCGCCGATCAGCAGCGGAAAATAGCCGGACCCCATGTGCGCCGCGCTGCCGATGCCGTAGTCGAGGGCGCGGTAGGCGGCTGCGGCTCCGATCAAGGCGAGCAGGAACCCGCTCACGGCGTCACGATTGAGCTTCGGCTGCATGGCGTCGGTGTCCTTGCGGGATTAGGGGGCGGTAGGGGCCGGCATTGCGGCCCTTGCCTGGGCGCGGGCGTTGCGAATGTGCGTGATCGCGGCCTGCTGGGCGCCGGGAACGTCCCTGGCGCGGATGCATGACAGGATGTCCCGCATCTCCTTCAGGCTTTCCTTCGGTCGGCCAGGCCGGGACATGGAGCGCGAGCGCAGCAGGTTCACTCGCGCAAGAAGGCCGCGCAGGATGTCGGCGAGGATGTCGTTGGTGCAGCCCTGGAACATCACCTCGTAGAAGGTGGTGGTGGCGAGGATCAGCTGAGCCGGATTGAGTCCCTCGGACGAAGCTTGCTCGAATTCCACGAGTGCCTCGTCCATCTGCTCCAGCTGCTCGCCGGTCGCAGCAAGCGCGAAGAGGCGGACGACTTCCGGTTCGATCAGCTCGCGCACGTCGTAGATCCGCTCGGCCTCCTCCCGGCCGAGCTTGACCACGATGGGCCCCCGGTTGGGGCGCACCTCGACGAGCCGCTCCGCCTCCAGCTGGCGAAGCGCTTCGCGAACCGGCGTACGGGAGGCGTCGAGATGGGAGCACAGCTCGGCCTCTGACAGGCGCTGGCCGGGAACGAACACGCCCGTGATGATGTCGGCGCGAAGGGCATTGGTGACGCGCTCGCGCACACTGGCCCCGCGGACGCGCGCGGGATTGCTGGCCTTGGTATCCATCTTATCTCCGTCCGGCTCCTCTCTCCCCGATGACGCGGTCGAGGAACGCACCGACCACGGCGTTGAAGCTTACCGGATTGTCGTCGTGCACGTAGTGGCCGGCGCCTTCAATCTCCTGGGCCGCCACGCGCGGATTCGTCTCGCACATCCGCTGCACGCGTGCTGCGTCGAGATAGTCGGACTTGGCGCCGCGCAGGACCAGGACAGGGCAGGCGAGGCTGGACAGGGCAGGCCAGAGGTTCGGGTTCGGGCGGACGCTCGCCTGCTTGATCCGGCATTCTCCGATCCCGCGCTGGTCGTGGCGCCAGACGATCTTGCCGCCTACGGTCTTCATCGAGTTGGCCACGCGCGATTCGATCGCCGCCTCGGTCACGTTGGGCCGGATCGACCGCCAGAAGGCGCGGGCCTCGTCCAGGCTTGTGAAGGAGAGCGGCGTCGTTTGCAGCTCCTTCAGGATCCGCTCGATGCCAGCGCTGCCATCGGCTTCCGGTCCGCTGTCCTCAAGGATCAGCGATGCAAACCGGTCGGCATGGGTGAGTGCATAGGCCAGCGCGTTGATACCGCCCATCGAGTGGCCGAGAACATGAACCGTCTCGGCGCCCAGATGATCGATGAGCGCACCGAGATCGGCGGCGTACTGATCGGCAAAGTAGTTCTTCGCCGGATCCCAGTCCGTTTCCCCCCGGCCGCGCTGGTCGGGCGCCACCACGTAGAAGCGATCCGCCAGAGTTTCCGCGAGCCCGGCAAATGTTCGGCCGTAGCTGCGCAGGCCGTGCAGGCAGATCAGCATCGGACGGCCGGGATCACCCCAGGTGAGATAGTGAAATCGCAGCCCGTTGAGCTGAACGAAATTGGAGTGCTCCCGGTCCATCTTGTCGGCTCCGTAGCTTATTCGGCCGCGAGCGGTGCGGCCTCGGGTCCGCCGAGGCGGGCGTGGATGCGTCCGCGCGTCGCAACGGCGAAAACCACCACCACCTCGTCGGCATTGGGCGCATCGTCGAAATGGGCGCTCACCGTGTCGTAGTAGGCGCGCGCAAACAGTTCGCCGGCATGGGCGAGCGGGACATCGATCAGGGCGCCCGGTCCGCTGCGCTTGCCGGTCGAGGGGATCCACTCCTTCGCACCCGGAAGCACCTGGCGGATCGGAGTGGCGAAGCGGGCGGTGATGAACGCGTTGCCGTGCTCGTATTCACCCGCGCTGCCGACGACGCAGGCCTTGCCGTAGCTTTCGGCCTGCGCGCCGCCGAGGGCGGCGAGGATGCGCCGGGCAAATTCTTCTCCCAGCTTGTCGCTGCCATCGATGATCTCGCTCAGATCTTCGCTGAACCGGCCCGCATAGGGGTTCCTGATCGCGGCTGCGATCAGGATCTTGCGCAAGGGGGAGCCGTCGTCCGACTGATAGGTCTCGTTGGCCAGAACTTCCTGTTCCTGGATGTACCAACGGCGGATCCGGTAGTCGGCGATGTTGTCTCGACGCATCGTGTCGGTGACCTTTTCGGTTTACTTGGAGATGTCGATATTGGTGGTGGCGAGGATGTGCTTCACCAGCGCCACGGAGGCGTCGCGCTTCTTCTCCAGCTCTTCCGGAGAACTGCCCTGCGCCGTGACGCCGAGCTTGGCGAATTCATCCTGCGCTTCCGGCTGGTCGAGGACCGAGCGGACAGCCTTGGACACCTGGGCGCGGATCTCGGCCGGCACTCCCGCCGGGGCGAAGATCCCGAACCAGCCGGCGTCGTCGAGGCTGTCATACCCCTCTTCGGCGAAGGTCGGAATGTCGGGGAACTGCGACAGGCGTCCGGCCGCGGCGACCGCAAGGCCGCGCATCGCCTCGTCCTGAAGCGAGGCAGTGAGCGCGGTCACCGTCAGGAAGGCGCTGTCGGTATGGCCGCCGGTCACGTCGGCGACGGCCGGGGCCGACCCCTTGTAGGGCACATGAATCATGTCAGCGCCGGCCTTGGAGGCGAAGAGCGTTCCCAGAAGGTGCGGCGTGGAGCCGACGCCGAAGGTGCCATAGGTGAGCGGGCGCTCTTTCGAGGCTTCCACATAGCCCTTGAGATCGGTGATCGGCGAGGAAGCGGGAACCACGAGAATGAGCGCGCTGTTGGCGATGAGGCTCACCGGATCGAGGCCGGTCAGCATGTCGCCCATCTTGTCCTCGTGCAGGACTGGCGAGATCGCATTGGTCGAGGATGTTCCGAACAGCAGCGTGTAACCGTCGGCCGGCTGCGTCTTCACGTAGGCGCCGGCGACGGCACCGCTGGCGCCGGGGCGGTTGTCGACGACCACCGGCGCGCCGAGCGCGGTCTCCAGCTTGCTCGAGACCAGCCGCGCCAGCAGGTCCGTTCCGCCACCGGGAGAAAAAGGCACGACGAGCGTGACCGGGCGGTCGGGATATCCCTCGGCCAGGACCGGCGTTGCCAGTCCGAGGGTTGCGGCGATGCAGCTTGCGGCCAGCACGAAATGTCGACGGTTCATGATCCCCTCCTCTTAATACAAGATTGTATGATAATCACATCATACGTTTTGAGTTTCAAGACCGATTTGCACGATGCTCCGCCTCTTCTTCGTGCGGTGCCTGCATCGAAAACGAGCACGCGTGCGGGAGGCGGGTGCGCATTGCGTGCCTGGTGATCTGAAAGCTGGGGACGTTGTTTCAGGGGGATGAGGCGTTGCCAGAGGCGCCAGTTTGCTTGCGTTAACGGCTTGAAACGCTTGCCATTTGCCGGGCAGTGAGGCGCGCTGCTGCAGGAGCCGGGGCACAGGCCGACGGCCGGGCTGGATCAGCCCGGTTCGCAGGTGTCGCAACAGGTCGGCCGATTTGTCAGCCTGCGGTCACAGGGCGCCGCAGTATTTTTCCTCGTAGAAGGCGCGTGCGGGCTGCATGTGGCTGATGCACAGCCTCGCGAGTTCCTCAAGATCGCCATTGCGGACGGCGTCGACCATGGCGAAATGCTCCGCCCTGGCCTTCTCCAGCAGGGACGGCATGCCGAGGCCGTGGGAGCGGATCCCGTGCGTCTTGGCGTTGGAGGTCTCGATCGCTTCGGAGAGATAGGCATTGCCTGTTCCCTCGAAGAGCTTGCGGTGGAAGATCGTGTTGGTCTGGAACACGAGCCCGAGATCGCGTGAAGCGACAGCCTCGGCATGGGCGTCGCGCGCAGCCTCGAGCTGGGCAAACCACTCCGGGTCGGCAGCCAGCTGGATCCGGCGTGCCGCTGCCTCGTGCAGGATGACGCGCAGCTCGTAGAGCGCCGCGACCTCAGCGCGCGAGAAATAGCGCACCGCCGCGCCGCGATTGGGCTGGCGCTCGACGATGCCTTTTCTTTCCAGCTCGTGCAGGGCGGCGCGCACGATATGGCGTTTGGTGGAGAAGCGGACGATGAACTCGTCCTCGTAGAGTCGTTGTTTCGGCAGGAACCTGCCGAAGATGATGTCCTGTTCCAGGACCGAGACGATCTCTGAAACCGCCGTCTCGGTCATGGTTCCGTGTCTGACCATAATGCAGCGCCTGATTATTGATAATTTCGTCGATGTTTATATCGACAGGCGCGGCGGCGCAAATGCCGCCCCTAATTCACTTGCCGGCGGTCCGCCCGGACGTATGGTCTGCCGGCACTTTTCAACGGGACCGCACAAGACCGGCCCGCAACGATCCGGGAGGATTATCGTGCTCAGGAAACTCATGACGGCCGCTGCGGCCATTGCCATCTTCACCGGCCCGGCTCTCGCCGAATGGCCCGAGAAGTCGATCGAGCTCATCGTCGCCTATGGTGCAGGCGGCGGCACCGACGTTACCGCACGTACGCTCCAGCCGCTGCTGGAAAAGGAACTCGGCCAGTCCGTGGTCATCGTGAACCGCCCGGGTGCGGCCGGCGAAGTGGGCCATGCGGCCCTCGCCAACGCCACGCCGGACGGCTACACGATCGGCATCGTGAACCTGCCGCCGATGCTCACCATCCCGATCACCAAGGATGCGGCGTTCAAGGCTGATCAGATCATCCCGGTGGCGGGCCTGGTGCGCGACCCGTCCGCGATCTCGGTGCCTGGCAACAGCCCGTTCAACACGCTCGACGAGCTGATCGCCTATGCCAAGGAGAACCCGGGCGCGGTGACCATCGGCACGACGGGCGTCGGCACCGACGACCATCTTGCCATGCGCTATCTCGCCAAGGCGACCGGCGCGGAGTTCACCCACGTTCCCTTCGCCTCCGCCGGTGCGGCCCGTACGGCCCTGATGGGCGGTCACGTGTCCGCGGCTGCCCTGAACCTCGGCGAGGCCATGCCGAATGCCCAGGAAGGCAAGGTGAAGATCCTCGCCCATTTCGGCTCCGAGCCCTCCGCGCTGGCGCCTGACGTTCCGACCGCCAAGTCGCTCGGTGTCGATGTCGAGATGCTGTCCGAGCGCGGCGTCGGCGTTCCCGCCGGCACGGACCCGGCCATCGTCGAGAAGCTTGCCGCCGCCATCGCGGCCGTGGCCAACGACCCGGCGTTCATCGAGCGCAACAAGGAGCTCTTCACCGAGGTGGCCTACAAGTCGTCGGCTGATTTCCAGCAGCATGTGCAGAAGCTGCGCGACGACTATCAGGCCATGTGGGAAGAGTCCCCGTGGCAGTAACGCCTGATCAGGCAGAGGGAAACACCGTCCGGCCGCTCGAGCGGCTGGCGGTGGCTCTCCTCGTTGCGATTGTCGGGGCCGTCGTCACCTGGGACGGCACCCGGCAGGCCGGGGCGAGCGCCTATTTCCCCATCGCGGTCGGCAGCGCGATGATCGTGCTGTCGGTGATGTCCATCATCCGGCTCGGCCGCGACACGCGTCTCACGGACGAGGCTCCCCTGTTCAAGGGCTTTGCCGGCCTTGCCCTGCTTGCAGTCTTCATCGCGCTCGCCGGCCAGATCGGCTTTCTCACGGCCTCCCTGGCATTCATCCCGGCGATGGCGGTGCTCGGCGGAGACCGCAATGTCGTGCGCGTTGTCGTTGGAACGGTCGTCTTTGTCGTCATGGCCTATGTCGTGTTCCATCTCGCCTTCGCTCAGCCGTTCCCGGCGGAACTGATTCTGGGAGGCTGACGTGATCGAAGTTCTCTCCGGTCTTCCCCACGCCCTGCTCGTCGACAGCATTCTGGCGATGATCGTGGGCACTGCCGCCGGCATTCTCGTCGGCGCGATCCCCGGCCTCACGGCGACCCTCGCCATGGCCCTGCTGCTGCCGTTCACCTACACGATGTCGCCGCTCGTGGCGCTCGGCATGATGGCCGGCATCTACAACGGCTCCATGTATGGCGGCGCCATTCCGGCGATCCTGATGCGGATTCCCGGTACGCCTTCCGCCGTTGCCACCACATTCGACGGCTACCCGCTGGCCCAGGCGGGCCGCGCCAAATATGCACTGCATATCGCGCTGGTCTCCTCCACGGCAGGCTCGATCATCAGTGCGCTGGCGCTGATGATCATCGCGCCGCCGCTGGTCACGCTCGCTCTCAAGTTCGGCCCGACCGAGTATTTCTGGGTCGCGATCTTCGGCCTCACCAGCGTGTCGCTGCTGCTTGCCGGCGCTCCGGCCAAGGGGCTCGCCTCCGCGATGATCGGCGTCGCGGTCGGTCTCGTCGGCATGGACATGATGACCGGTGCGGAGCGGCTGGTGTTCGGCGTGCGCCACATCGCCGGCGGCGTCGACCTTGCGGTGATGCTGACGGGTCTCTTCGCCATTCCTCCCGCGCTGGCCATGCTTGCCTCGTCGTCGGGCGGAAGCAGCCGTGCCGACCTGACCGGCGCCGGACTCAAGCTGCGCGAGACGGTCACCTTCGCCCGTACCTGGCTCCGGTCGGGCGTCATCGGCGTCATCATCGGCATCATGCCGGGCGCCGGCGGCAATCTCGCCGGTATCCTCAGCTATGCCGAGGAGAAGCGTGCGGCGCGGGATTCCTCGCGCTTCGGCAAGGGCGACCCGCGCGGCATCGCCGCCTCGGAATGCGCCAACAATGCCGACAACGCCTCGTCGCTGATCCCCACGCTCGCCCTTGGCGTGCCGGGGAACTCAGTCGCCGCACTGATGATGGGCGCAATGCTGATCCAGGGCCTGAACCCGGGACCGGCGCTGTTCAGCCAGCATGCCGACGTCGTCTACGGCTTCATGTGGCAGATGCTGCTCACCGCCTTCATGATGCTCGGCCTCGGTCTCGTCGGCGCGAAGCTGTTCGTCAACATGCTCCGAATTCCCGCCGCGCTGCTCGCGCCGATGATCCTGATCATCTGCTCGCTCGGCACCTACGCCTCGACGAACGCCATGGCCGACGTCTGGCTGATGCTCGGCTTCGGCGTGACCGGCTACGTGCTGTCGCGCTCGGGCTACCCCATCGCCCCGATCGTCCTGGGCGCGATCCTCGGCCCCATGGCGGAATCCTCCTTCCGCCAGGCGCTGCTGATCTCGCGCGGAGATCCGCTCTCCTTCGTCTCCTCGCCCATCTCGATCGTGCTCGTCGTCGCGATCCTGGCGATCCTCGCACTCCCGCTGCTGCGCCGCCGCAAGCCCCAGACGCCTGCCGGCTGAGCGCAGACCCGACCACACAACAGGACAAGAACAGGCATGGACACTCGCACGAAAGCCCGCGAACTCGTCAGCATCAATCCTGCCGACGGCACCGAGGTCGCGCGCGTTGCGGTCACCACCCCGCAGGAGCTGGATGCCGTCGTTGCGCGCGCGCAGAAAGCCTACCGGGAGTCCGGTTGGAAAGAGCTGATGCCGCACAAGCGGGCCGAGGTTCTGCACGCCATCGCCAACGGCCTCCTGGCCGAGAAGGAGACGCTTGCGTCGCTGCAGATGCGCGACAACGGCAAGCCGATCGCGGAGTGCCGCGGCATGGTCGACTATGCGGTCGGCACGTTCCGCTACTACGCCTCCGTCTGCGAGACGCTGGAGACGGACGTCACCCCGCGTCGCGGCGACTACGTGTCCTTCACCGTGCTCGAGCCCTATGGCGTTGTGGCTGCCATCACGCCGTGGAACTCGCCGATCATGAACGATGCGGCGAAGGTCGCGCCGGCGCTCGCCGCCGGCAACGCGGTCATCCTGAAACCGTCCGAGGACGCGCCGCTGCTCGCGCCGGAACTGGAGCGCATTGCCGCGGCCGCGGGGCTTCCGGGCGGGCTGCTGCAGGTGGTGCAGGGGTATGGCGCGGATATCGGTGCGGCTCTCGTGGCGCACGAGGGCGTCGGCATGATCTCCTTCACCGGCGGCACGGCCACGGGCCGGGCCATCGGCCGCGTTGCCGGCGAGCGCATCGTCCCGGTGGCGCTGGAACTCGGCGGCAAGTCTCCGCACGTGGTCTTCGCCGATGCCAACCTGGAGCATGCGGTGGCGGCGGTCGCGGCCGGCATCTTCGGGTCGTCCGGCCAGTCCTGCGTTGCCGGCTCCCGGCTGCTGGTCGAGGAGAGCGTCTACGACGAGGTCCTGACGCGGCTCGTGGAGCGCGCCAAGCGGATCGTGGTGGCCGCGCCCGACGCCAAGGGCGTCGAGGTGGGACCGCTCGCCTCCTTCCATCATCGCGACCGGGTGCATGCCTTCGTCGAGCGGGCCCGCGCGGAAGGCGGACGCGTCCTGTGCGGCGGGTCGGCTCCCGAGGGCGCCGCGTACGAGGCGGGCGCCTATTACCTGCCGACCGTGATCGACGGGCTGCCGCACGACGCGCTGTCCTGCCAGGAGGAGGCTTTCGGCCCGGTCCTGGTGGTGCTGCCGTTCAAGGACGAGGCGGACCTCGTCGCCAAGGCCAACGGCACGGATTTCGGCCTGGCCTGCGGCATCTGGACCGAGAACTTCAAGAAGGCCTGGCGCACGGGCCGCGCGCTCGAGGCCGGGTCCGTGTGGATCAACACCTACAAGCAGTCCGTGACGAGCACGCCGTTCGGCGGGTTCAAGGACAGCGGCATCGGCCGGGAGAAGGGCATCGACGGCCTGCGCCTCTATGCGCAGGTGAAGAGCATGTATTTCGGCCTGCACGAAAACCCGCTGCCCATCGCCAAGTGATCCGTCCCGACAACGAATTGAGAGTTTCTGGAGTCTCCATGACCGATATTTCGAAGGTTGCCATCTACGGTCTCGGCAATATGGGCTTTCCGCTCGCCAAGCGGATCGCCGCCCGCTTTCCGGTGCAGGTGTTCGACCTGAACGAGGAGATGCTGGCCAGGGCCAAGAGCGAGCTCGGCGCCGAGACCATCGCAAGCCCCGAGGCGTTGTCGCAGACGCGGATCGTGGTCCTGTGCCTGCCGAGCCCCAAGGCCTCGCTCGCCGTGCTGCGCCAGATCGCGCCGCATCTGCCCAAGGACGCGGTCGTCGTCGAGACCTCGACGGTGAATCCGGAAGACATTTTCGCCTGCCGCGATGCGCTTGCGCCGCACGGCCTGCGGGTGATCGATGCCTCGCTGATGGCCGGCGTGAGCCAGATGGAAGCGGGAACCGCCTCGCTGCTGATCGGCGGCGAGAGCGATGCCATCTCCGCCTGCCAGCCGGTGCTCGACGCGATCGCCGACAAGCAGACGGTGTTCGGCCCGCTGGGTACCGGCGCTGCGGCCAAGGTCATCAACAACGCGGTCGCCCACGCCGTCATGGTCGTGGTCGCCGAGGCCGGTTCGATGGCGACGGCGACGGGCGTGTCCATCGACAAGCTGATCGGCCTGCTGTCGGATCCGCAGATGGGCCTGCACCGGCCGCTGACCTACCGCTTCGCCAAGCGGGTGGTGGAAGGCGACTATGCCGGCGGCATGCCGCTGGACGCCGCACGCAAGGATTCCCGCCTTGCCCTCGATCTTGCCCAGACGGAGGGCGTTCCGCTCTTCGCGATCCAGGCGGCGCATTCGGTCTACGAGATGGCGTCCCGCGCCGGCTACGCGCGCGAGGATTACGCCGCAATCGCCAAGCTGTGGGACGACTGGCACGTCCCGGCCGTTCCGAAGTAAGCGAAAAAGCCTGAACGGCCGGAGGCGATCGTTTCGATTGCCTCCGGCCGTCGTTTTGCCGGCAAGGCGTCAGGCGGGAAAACTGCCCGACGGCTCGAACGAGTGGCTGGTGGTACGGGCTTCCTCCATCAGCCATTCGCGGAAAAGCTCAAGGCGGGGAGTGCCCGCATATCGCGGCGACGACATGAAATAATAGGTCTCGTCGGAATGCACATGCAGGTCGAGCGGTGCGACCAGCAGGCCGGATCGCAGGTCGTCCTCCACGAGAAACCGCTGGCCGATTGCCACGCCGAGGCCCTGCAGGGCCGCCTGATATGACATGGACGAGGATTCGAAGCGGTGCCCCCGGTCGAGGTCGACATAGGGCATGCCGGCACCCTTGCACCAGACCTGCCAGTCGTTCGGGCGCCCCAGCGAGTGGAGCAGCGGCTTGTCCTCCAGCGTCGCTGCACCTTCCCCCTGAAACGCTGTCTTCGCGAGTTCCGGAGAGCAGACGGGCACCAGGTAGGTGTCGCAGAGCTTGTCGGCACGCACCGGCCATTCGCCGCGGCCCGCACGCACGGCGCCGTGAATGTCGGAATTGGTGAAGTCGACGGGCTTCAGCGACGCGGTCAGCTGCACTTCGATTTCGGGAAACTTCTCGTGGAAGCGCCCGAGCCGGGGAATGAGCCAGCGCATCGTGAAGGTGGTGTAGGTCTGGATCTTGAGGATCTCGCGTCGCCGGTCCCGCCGCAGCTGCCGGGTCGCCAGATCCATCTGCGCGAAGATGCCCGCGATATCGCGCTGGTAGCGCTCGCCTTCCGCCGTCAGCGTCAGCGAGCGATGGCGGCGCTCGAACAGCTTTAACTCCAGAAAGTCCTCAAGCAGCCGGATCTGACGGCTTACGGCGGACTGCGTGACGCACAATTCCTCGGCGGCCTTGGTGAAGCTGAGATGGCGTGCGGCGGTGTCGAATGTCCGCAGCGCTGAAAGAGGTGGGAGCATGTTCTCATCCTTTTCGCATGACTTTAAGTCATGCAAAGGCTTTTTAAAAGTCGTTTGAGCTGCTGTCGTGTTCGTCCGAAGGTGCGCGACATCGTTGATCGGGAGAGGCGAAAAACCGCTCCGGATAGCCGGAATTCGTTTCCGGTCGGCACCTCAGGACGGGAGAACGCCTCGCATGGTCGACACTTTCATGCGCGACAAGGTATGTATGGCAGGAATAGGAACGACCGAATACGGCTCGTTCCCCGAGACCGACACATATGGCCTTGGCGCGACCGCTCTCAAGCGCGCGCTCGATGACGCTGGTCTGAAAATCTCGGATATCGACGGCCTGATCGTCAACCGCATTCCGTCCTACGAGCGGTTCGCGGAGATAATGGGGATCAACCCGCGCTACTGCCTGCAGACGGATTCTCCGGGGCGCTACTCTTCCGTGTCGCTGATGCTGGCCGCGCAGGCGATCGCCAGCGGTGCCGCAGAGGTGGTGGCGCTGGTCTATGCCAACAACGGGCGCTCCAAGCGCGTCTTCTACGGCGGTGACGAGGGCGAATGGGCGCCCTGGGGCATGTCGTCCCCCGGCGCTTCCCACGCCATGATGTTCCAGACGCATATGAACGAGTTCGGCACGCGGGCCGAGGATCTCGGGCACATTTCGGTCGCCTTCCGCAAGCACGCGATGCTCAATCCGAACGCGGTCATGCGCAAGCCGATGACGCTGGAGGATCATAACAACTCCCGCTTTATTGCGGCGCCGCTGCGGTTGCTGGATTATTGCCTGATCAACGATGGCGGTGTGGCCTGGATCATGACCTCGGCCGAGCGGGCCAAGGACCTGAAGCAGAAGCCGGTCTATGTGTCGGGCTATTCCCGCCAGGATCTTTTCGACACCGCCTCCATCCCGCGTCAGGACTACTGGCATCCGGCCCTCAAGCGGATCGAGGGGGAAGTCTACGAGAATGCCGGCATCAGCCGCGATGAGATCGACGGCCTGATGATCTACGACAACTTCTCTCCGACGGTGATCTTCTCGCTGGAAGGGCTCGGCTTCTGCAAGCTGGGCGAAGGCGGTGAGTTCGTGCGCGACGGGATGCTGGAGCTGGGGCGTGGCCGCTGGCCGACCAACACCAGCGGCGGCCATCTGTCGGAGAGCTACATGCAGGGCTGGGGCCTGATCGCGGAAGCGGTGCTGCAGCTGCGCGGCCAGTGCGGCGACCGGCAGATCCCGGACGCCAGGGCCATCCAGTACATCTCGGCCACGCCTATCTCTTCTTCCATCATCTTCCGCAGGGATTGAGATCGTGACAGCTCCCAAGCCAAACCCCATCATCGACGTCTGGAACAGCCCGTTCTGGGAAGCATGCAAGGACGGCCGGCTGGTGCTGCAGCGGTGCGCGTCGACCGGCCAGTGCTGGTATCCGCCCGCGCCGATCAGCCCTTATGACCCTTATGGTGACTGGGACTGGGTCGAGTGCAGCGGCAAGGCAGAGATCGTTTCCTGGACGGTCTTCCACCACAAGTATTTCGAGGGCTTCGCGTCCGAGATCCCCTACAACGTCACGCTGGTTCGCCTGGAGGAGGGCGCCCTGCTGCTGACCAATATCGTCGACGGCAACGACAAGCTCGTTCCCGGCGGCAAGGTAGAGGTGGTGTTCGACAATCGCGGTGAGTTCACCGTGCCGGTATTCAAGCTGGCGGAGGCCGGCCGATGAGTGCGGACCTCGTCACAATCGAGCGTCGGGGCGCAGTTGCCGTCCTGACGTTCAACCGTCCGGACAAGCGCAACGCCATGAACCGCGCCGCGCGCACTGCGCTGCGCGAGGCACTTGAAGCGCTGAAGGACGGCACGCGCGCCGTCGTCGTGACGGGGGCGGGGGAATCCTTCTGCGCCGGCATGGACCTCAAGGAGCAGGCCCTCGACCGGGAAACCGGCAACCAGACCGCCAATACCGAGTGGCGGGATGTCAATGTCGCGATCCGCCAGCATCCGGCGGTCTTCATCGCCGCGGTGAACGGCTTCGCGCTCGGCGGCGGAATGACCCTGATCAACGTATGCGACCTGGCAATTGCCTCGGAAAAGGCATCGCTCGGCATGCCGGAAATCAGCTTTGCGACCTATCCCGGGCTCGCCGGCCCCTCCACCCAGCTGTCGCTGTCTCGCAAACGGGCTGCGTGGATGATCCTGACTGGCAACCGCATTGATGGACGCACCGCCGAGGAGTGGGGCCTGGTCAATCGCTGCGTGCCGCATGAGGAGCTGCTCGGCGCCACCACAGAGGTGGCGGAGCGCGTCGCTCAGTTCGATCCGGTGGCCCTCGCCGCCTGCAAGCGGGCGCTCGACACGATCCCGGCCGCCGTCACCGATTGGCGTTCGGCCTTCGATTACGGCGAGCTGACCAACGCCGCCATCCGCGAACAGACGGAAGCTCAAAAAGGCGGTCTGGAAAAATTCGGCGCCGGAGAGCGCAACAGCGGACAGGGGCGAAGCTGACCATGACTGCTCTGGGAGGAGACCAAGGCACCGCATACAGGACGATGATCCAGAAGGTCATTTCCGTCACCGCGGTCGCGTTTTCCGCATACATGATCTACGCGACGCTGTTCGGGCCCTACCGCACCACCCTGGTGCATCTGGCGATCTTCCTGGCAGCCTCGTTCACGATCTACTTTCTCGAGCGCGAAGGCAGGCTGATCAAGGATCCGCTTTATCTTCGCGCGATCAACTGGCTCTGCGTCATCGGCACCCTGGCGGCGACGGCGCATATCGTCATCAATCTCGACCGCATCCTGGCGTCCTGGGGAGCATCCTTCCTGACGACCGGGGATCTGGTCTTCGGCGGTGTTCTCGTCCTCGTCGTCCTGGAAGCGGCGCGGCGCGAAAGCATCGCCTTCTTCCTTCTCAGCGTCATCGGCATCCTCTACATCCTGTTCGGCAACCTGCTTCCCGGTGTGCTCGGTCATTCCGGCATGGACCTGCGCCGCTTTATCTACCTCACCGCCTATACGGGTGAGGGGATCTTCGGGTTCGGGCTCAACGTCGCCGCCTCCTATCTCTTCATGTTCATGCTGCTCAGCTCGGCCATGGCCAGGACCAAGACGGGCGAGTTCATCATGGACATGTGCAACGCCTATTTCGGCCACCGCGTCGGCGGTCCGGCGAAGTCGGCGGTGGTGGCGAGCGCAGGGTTGGGCACCATGGTCGGCTCGTCCATCGGCAATGTCGCCACAACGGGCACCTTCACCATCCCGCTGATGCAGAAGAACGGCCTGCCCGGATACAAGGCCGGCGCGGTCGAGACGGTGGCCTCCGAAGGGTCACAATTCCTGCCGCCGATCATGGGCGCGGGCGCGTTCATCATGGCGGAGATGACAGGCATTCCCTATGCCTCCATCGCGCTCGCCGCCCTGTTGCCGGCCTTGCTCTATTTCGTCTCGATCTTCGCCGTCGTGCATTTCGAGGCGGTCAAGCTTGGGCTGAAGGGGCTCGACCGTTCGGAGATCCCGAGCGCCCGCCAGGTGCTCTACGACGGCTGGCATCTGCTCATCCCGCCGGCGATCCTGTTCTACCTGCTGATGTGGGAGGGATTGACGCCCGGTTACGCCGGCATGATCGCGGTGCTGGTGTCCATCGTCGTGGCCATGCTGCGTGCCTCCTCGCGAATGAGCTTCGGGCAGATCCTGTCCGTCTTCGACCGGGGAGCTCGCTCGGCCGCCTCGGTCGCCGCCCTGATTGCCGCCGTCGGCTTCATCCAGCAGGCGATGGTCACCACCGGCCTTGCCCCGCGGCTGACGGAAATCATGCTGCTCGGCACGGGCGGCGAGATGATCTGGACGCTGGTCCTTGCTGTGGTGGCGGCAACGATCCTCGGCATGGGCATGCCGACGCCGATCGCCTATGTGCTGCTCGCGCTCTTCGTCGCGCCGGCACTGGAGATCGTCGGCGTCTCGACGCTGGCCGCGCACCTCTTCCTCTTCTACTTCGCGATCAAGTCCGGCTCGACGCCGCCGGTGGCGATGGTGGCCATCGTCGCCGCCTCGATCGCCAAGGCGGACTGGTGGAAGACCGGCATCTGGTCGTTCTACTACTCGCTGCCCGGCTTCATCATCGCTTTCATGTTCGTCTATTCGCCGGCCCTGCTGTTCCAGGGAACCGCCGTCGAGATCAGCATGGCTATGGCCATGGCGACCATCGGCACGGTGGGCATTGCCGGAGCGATGCTCGGCTGGTGCGGCTGGCCGCTTTCGATCCTCGAGCGGCTCGCGCTCGCCGCCGGTTCGATCTTTCTCATCCATTCCGGCCTGATCACCGACGCTCTCGGACTGGCCCTGGTTCTCGGAAGCGTCTCGCTTGCGCGTTTCCGTGCATCTCGTTCTGTCGCAAGTGGAATTTCTGGATAATTCGGGAGGAAATCACAATGAAGCTCATGAAACTCGGCCTTGCCCTGACAACCTCGGTGCTTGCCTTCACGGTCGCCGCCAACGCGCAGGAGCGCTGGTCCATCGCCACGTCGAGCACCGGCTCCGGCCCCTATATCAACGGCTCGGCCATCGCCGAGAACGTCAACAGCAAGCAGAAGGAGCTGTCGGTCTCGGCCCAGACCTCGGGCGGCTTCAACGACAATCTCGGTCTGGTCGCTTCCGGCGAGGTCCAGTCCGGCCTGACGCTGCTGTCCGAGCTCGGCGATGCGTGGCGCGGCACCGGCAAGTTCGAGACGCTGCCGAATGCCAAGGAGACCTTTGCTCCGCTGCGCCGCCTGTTTCCGGTCACCACTGCAACGTTCCAGTGCGTCGTTCTGGCGGACTCCGGCATCAAGTCCTTCGACGACCTGAAGGGCAAGAAGCTCAACGTCAACGTACCGGCCACCGCGACCCACGCCATCAACCAGAACCTGCTGGCGGCGTTCGACATGGCGTTCACGGACTTCCGCATCTTCGAGATCGCCACGAGCGGCAGCTATGATGCGCTCAGCAACGGCATCGTCGACGCCACCTGCAACGGCCAGCCGATGCCCTCCAGCTCGGTGCTGCAGGTGTCGGCCTCCAAGCCCGTCGACGTGCTGCCGATCCCGGACGAGGTGTTCGAGCGTCTGAACGAAGCGTATCGCGGCACCATGCTGCGCGTGTCGATCCCGGCCGGCACCTATCCCGGACAGGAAAACGAGGTCGCGACCTTCGCCTATCCGGAAGTCCTCTTCGTTCGCGAAGATGCGTCGGAAGAGGCGGTCTATGCCTTCACCAAGGCCTATTGGGAAGGCGCGCAGCCGGCGAGCCCGGCCTTCGCCCAGGTCAGCATCGACCATGCCGCGCTGAACGTCGATCCGCCGCTGCACCCCGGCACGGAACGGTACCTGCGCGAACAGGGCCTGATGGACTGATCCGACCCGATAGCCCTGCGAAGGAGGATATCATGGTGCCGGCTCCCAAGCCGTTGTCCGGGCGTACGCTCGTGGAACTTCACGGAAGCGGCGTGGGCGATGTCGCCGAACTGTCAATCGCCTTCGCAGGGCGTATTGCCGCCGATCTCGGAGCCGATGTCGTGTGCATCAGCGTTGATGGCGGCGACCCGCTCAAGTCGTGGGGGAAGGTGCTGCCGGACGGCAGGCGTTCGGTATCGCGCTTCCTCAATCACGGAAAGACATTGGCCGGCGCCCTACCGGCTGGCCCCGCCGATCTGCTCACCTGCGATCCCCAACTGGCAGCATCCTGGGACCGGGGTGTGAGCGTCCTGGTGCGTGCAGATGCCGCCGATGCGCCCTGCGGGAGCGAATTGACGGTGCTGGCGAGCGCCGGCTTGCTCGACATCATGGGTGAGCTGGGCCGCCCGCCGCTGGCCATGCCGGGAAACCAGGCCGCCTACTCGGCCGGTGCTGCCGCCTTCGACGCGCTGGTGTCGTCCGTTTTCGCCGAAACGGTTCATGGCACCCGCCCCCGCTCCGAGGTCTGCGTGGTCGACGTCGCCGAATGGCTCAACTGGAAGCACTTCCTCGCGGCCAGTTTCGGCCAGCTCGATGCCGGCATCGGGCGGCCCGAGGACTGGAATGCCTTCGCCTGCCGCGATGGCTACATCGCGGTCGTCTTCCAGGACAAGGACGTTCCGACCCTGGCGCGCCTGGTCGGAAACGAGACGCTCAACGACCCGAGGTTCGCAACGCTGAAGGGGCGGCGCGAGAACATCGCGGCGTTCAACACGATCCTTGCCGACTGGGCCCGGACCTGCACCCGCTCTGACATCGTCGAGGCGGCCCGCGCCGGCAAGCTGCCGTTCGGGCCGGTGCTGAAGATCGCGGACCTGATCGCGGATCGACAGATGCTGGACCGATCCTTCCTCGATCTCGACGCTGCCTCGCCGACATTCGGCGTGGCGCGGCTTCCGGCCGTGTGGGCGGGAGCTTGAGGACACACGCAATCGCGGGCCTTGCCGCCGGAGGTCCGGCCGGCGCGCCATACGGAACCAGTCGGAGAGCGTATTCATGAAACCATTAGACGGTCTTCGCGTCGTGGACCTTGGCATCATTACGGCAGGCGCCAGCACCTCCGCCCTGCTTGCCGATCTCGGTGCCGAAGTGATCAAGGTGGAAGGCCCCAGCTACATCGACCCCTTTCGCAGATGGGCCGGGGCTGCCGGCGTCGAGGACTGGTGGAATGCCTCTCCGCATTTCCACTTCACCAACAGGAATAAGAAGGGGCTTTGCGTCGACCTGAAGTCCGAGAGCGGACGGGCGCTTTTGCTCGACCTGGTGGCGGTGAGCGATGTGGTCGTGGAGAATTTCAGTGTCGGCGTTCTCGACCGGCTGGGGCTCGGCTTCGACGCTCTCCGGCAGGCGAACCCGCGGATCGTGCTCGGCTCCGTCTCGAGCCAGGGCGTGACCGGCCCGGATGCGGGCGCCGTCTCCTTCGGCTCGACGCTCGAGGCGTCGAGCGGCTTTGCCGATCTCGTGCGCTACAGCGCCGAGGAGCCCCCCTTCATCAGCGGCCAGGCGCTCAACTATCCCGACCAGGTGGTCTCGTTGATCGCGACCGGCTTGATCATCTCCACGGTGATCGAGAGCCGTCGCACCGGCCTTGCGCGCCATGTCGACATCTCCCAGCGCGAGGTGACGGCGTTCATGCTCGGCGAGAAGGTCGTCGAGGCGGTGCATGGACTTGTGCCCGATGCGGGCGCGGGGGCGCCCGATCTTCTGCAAGGCGTCTTTCCGGCTCGCGATGGACAGTGGATCGCCGTCTCGGTGAGCTCTGATGCCGCGGCCGTGCGTTTGTGCGGGCGTCTTGGCTGGGATGCCCTCGATGCAGAGAGGCTTGGCGCCTGGATCAGCGGGCGGGATGCGGCCGAGACACTCGCCTGCCTGGAAAGTGTCGGCGTCAGTGCCAGTCTCGCCCGGCGGGTGTGCGATCTTCCTTCGCTGGACACGCCGGAGGCGGTGGGACCGGCCTTCGCCATCGCCCCGGACGGCAAGCCGGTCAAGGGCTTGCCCTGGACGATCGACGGCGAAGCGATGAAAGTGCGGCACACCGCGCCGCGCTTGGGCGAACACAACCGGAATATTGTGGTCGACCTGCTCAAGCGTAGCGAGGACACCTATCACGAGCTTGTCGTGCAGGGCGTTTTGGCGCAAGCACCGGCTTGAGCGTGTGACCACATCTGAGGAATGGACATGAAGAAGCTGATCAACGATCCCGCGAATGCCGTTGCAGAAATGGTTGCTGGCCTGGTCGCCGTGCAGCCCGGACTGACCAGGATCGCTGGCCGGAATGTGGTCTTGCGCGCCGACCTGCCGGCGCCGGAGCACCGCAAGGTCGCCATCATCTCCGGCGGTGGCAGCGGCCATGAGCCCGCGCATGCCGGCTATGTCGGTGCCGGCATGCTGACGGCGGCGGTGCTGGGCGATGTGTTCACCTCGCCGAGCGTTGATGCGGTGCTCGAAGCCATTCAGGCGACGGCGGGGCCGGCCGGCGCGCTTCTCATCGTCAAGAACTACACGGGCGACCGGCTCAATTTCGGCCTGGCGGCCGAGATCGCCCGCGCCGGCGGCATTCCGGTCGAGATCGTTGTCGTGGGCGACGATGCGGCGCTCGAGGGCATCGTCGCGCAGGAGCGGCGGCGCGGCATCGCCGGCACGGTCCTGGTGCATAAGGTTGCGGGCGCTGCGGCCGAGCAGGGTCGGCATCTTGCCGCGGTTGCCCAGTTGGCTGGCCGTGCGGCCGATGCAGTCCGCTCCATGGGTGTCGCCCTTGGGTCCTGCACGCTGCCCTCGGCGAAGGCTCCGAGCTTCACGCTCGGAGATGAGGAGATCGAGTTCGGTCTCGGCATTCACGGCGAAATGGGCGCGCGCCGCTCCGCCATGCTGCCGGCGAGCCGCATCGTCTCCGATATGCTCGACCGCCTCGTCGAGGATCTGGGCGAGCGGTCCCGCGAGCCGGTGGCGCTCGTCGTCAACGGTCTCGGTGCGACCACCCAGCTCGAACTGATGATCGTGGCGAGCAATGCGCTCGGCGATCTCTCCCGCCGCGGCGTGAAGGTCGCACGCGTGTGGGCCGGAAACTTCATGACGGCGCTGGAGATGCCGGGCTGCTCCCTGTCGCTGATGCCGCTGGACGACGAACTCTCCGCGCTGATCGACGAGGCGACCGTGGCGCCGGCCTGGCCCGGGCCGGGTCTGCTTGCGGAGAAGGTTGCGGTAAAGGCGCCTGTGGCGACCGACGACATTCTCGCCGGCGAAACCGACGGCCCCGTTTCCGACGCGGTACGCAAGGCCATGCTGGCGATTGCCGAGGAGCTCGATGCGGCGGAGCAGAAGCTGACGGAACTCGACAGCGTCGCCGGTGACGGAGATCTCGGCGCCAGCATGGTGCGCGGGGCCGTGGCGCTTCGCGGTGTCGCAGCCGCCAGGTTCTCGACGCCGTCCAAGGCTCTCGATGCACTGGCGCTGGCGCTGCGCCGCGAGATCGCCGGCAGCTCCGGTCCCTTCTATGCGATTGCCCTGATGCGGGTCGCAAGGCTGCTGGAGGGCGAGGTTTCGCCGTCCGCCGATCTGTGGGGCAAGGCTCTGGCCGAGGCCGCCGAGGCCGTGTCTGCGACCGGCGGTGCAAGGCCCGGCGACCGGACGATGCTCGATGCGCTTTCCGGTGCGATCCAGGCATGGCGCGCGGCGCGGGCCGAGGGGCGTGGTGGCTTTGAGGCATTCGACGCCGCCGCTGCAGGCGCCGCGCAGGGCGCCGCGAAAACCGCCGAGATGACGCCGAAGCTCGGGCGGGCGAGCTATCTCGGCGAGCGTGTGCTCGGACATCCCGATGCCGGCGCAACGGCCGTCGCTATCTGGATGGATGCGCTTGCGAGGTCGCTGCGCGGCTGAGGCGGATTGAGAGAGACGACAAGGAGAGACCGGCGACATGCAAAAACGTGCTTTGGGCAATGGAGGGCCGCAGGTCGGCGTCGTCGGTCTCGGCTGCATGAGCTTCGGCGGCGATTACGGCGCAACGAGCGAAGCGGAAAGCTTCGCGGTGCTCGATGCGGCGGCGGAAAGCGGGGTTACCCTGCTCGACATCGCCAACATCTACGGCAAGGGCGTGTCGGAGGAGACGGTCGGCAAATACCTGTCGACCCGCAACCATCCGTTCGTCCTTGCCACCAAGGCCGGCATCGTGCCGGTCAGCCCGCGGCGCTACGACAATTCGGCGGCCTATCTGCGCGAGTGTCTCGAAGCCTCGTTGAAGCGGCTGAAGCGCGATCATGTCGAGCTTTTCTACCTGCACCGCCGCGAGTCGGAGCGTCCGATAGAAGAGGTGATGGAGGCGATGGTCCGCTTCAAGGAAGAGGGCAAGATCGGCGCCATCGGCCTGTCGGAGGTCGCGCCCTCGACACTGGAGCGGGCGAGCGCGGTCCATCCGGTTGCTGCGGTCCAGAACGAGTATTCGCTCTGGACGCGTTTGCCGGAACTGGGAATGCTCCAGGCTTGCCAGCGGCTTGGAACCGCCTTCGTCGCCTTTTCGCCGCTGGGCCGAGGCGTCTTTACCAGCAAGATGCCTGACCCGACAGCGTTCTCGCCGGCCGACTTCCGGGTCACGAGCCCGCGGTTCACCGAGCCGAATTTCTCGCACAATGCCGAGCGCATCGCGCGGTTTCGCGCCTTCGCGCAGGCACGCGGCGTCTCGCCGGCGGCGTTGGCGCTCGCCTGGGTGCTGGCCAAGGCTCCCAACATCATCGCGATCCCGGGGACGAGGTCGGCGGCTCACATGAGCGAGAACGCCTTGGCCGGCGGCATCGTGCTGACGCCGGCGGATGTCGCCGAGATCGAGGAAGTGCTGCCGGTCGGGTTCGCCCATGGCGACCGCTACTCGGACGAGCGCGCCATCGGGCCGGAGCGCTACTGCTGAGTCCCCTTGGCGAGCAGCATGGCATGACGATCGGAGACCAAGAGTGATTCAGTTCCAGCTTTGCAATCCCACCGACATCCGCTTCGGTCAGGGGCAGATCGCCGCCCTGGCCGATCTGGTGCCTGCCGATGCCTGCGTCCTGCTTCTCTATGGCGGCGGCAGCATCAAGAAGAACGGCGTCTACGATCAGGTCGTCACAGCTCTCGGCGAGCGCCGCCGGGCCGAGTTCGGCGGCGTCGAGCCGAACCCGGTCTACGAGACTCTGCAGAAGGCATCGGCCTTCGCCCGGGAAAACGGCGTGGACTTCGTTCTTGGAGTCGGCGGCGGCTCGGTAATCGACGCGGCGAAGTTCCTCTCCGCCATGATCGCCTCGGACAGCGACGATCCGTGGGACGCGTTCGTGAAGGGATACGGCTCGGCTCCGGCCGTTCCCAACGGCGCGGTGTTGACGCTTCCGGCCACCGGCTCGGAGAGCAACCCGGTTTCGGTGATTTCCAACCACGGCCGCGAGCTGAAGATCCCCTTCGCCAGTCAGGCCGTGCGGCCGGCCTTCGCGATCATGGATCCGGCGACGATGCTCAGCCTGTCGCGCCGGCAGCTCGAGAATGGCGTCGTCGATGCCCTCACCCATGTGCTGGAACAGTACCTGACGATGCCGGTGAATACGCCGGTGCAGTACGGGTTCAGCGAGACCCTGCTCGAAGTGCTGATCGAATGGGGCCCCGTCCTGGTTGAGACCCGTAGCATGGAGGCTTGCGAGAACGTGATGTGGGCCGCCAACCAGGCACTGAACGGGCTTGTCGGCGCAGGCGTGCCGCAGGACTGGTCGACCCACATGATCGGCCATGCGATCACTGCCCTCTACGGCATCGACCATGCGCGCACTCTGACCATGGTGATGCCGTCGCTGCTGCGCCACCGGCTGGACGCCAAGCAGGCGATGCTGGCGCGCTACGGCCGCCGTGTCTGGCGCATCGAAGGAGACGACGACCGTGCGGTCGCCGAGGCCGCGATTGTGAAGACCGAGGCGTTCATGGTCCGCATGGGCTGCCCGGTACGGATCTCACAGGCAATTGCGGACTTTGACGCGGACAGCCTCGTCGATCACCTCCTGCGTGCGGATCAGACGGCGCTGGGAGAGCGGCAGGATATCGGCGCGAGCGAAGTGCGAGAGATTCTGGCTCTGGCTGCCTGAGCGCCACACTCTGAACAGTCCTTCCTTCCCCAAGGCCCGGTCGCGGATATGCGGCCGGGCTGTTTTTGTTCCTCTCCGCTTTCCGCCGGCTTGCCGCAGGGGGCCTTTGCCTGCGGCCGCGATGGTCTTTGCCCTCCGGCCTGAGTTCCGCGCATTTCGCTCAAGGACGTTATGCTGCCTGTTATGGTTGTGCTATCTCTTGGGAGAAATAGGCACAGAACAACAGAAAACTCCGGGGGGAGGCAGATCATGTGCACGGGATCGCTGAGGCGTGTAGCGGATGCGTCCGTTGATGCGGAGTTCGGGCCATGGCTGTCGCAGGCCGCGATCCTCATCGTCGACGACGAGCCGGGCATGCGCAATTTCCTGGTGCGGACGCTGGCGCCGCACTGCAAGCACATCGCCGAAGCCGAGGATGCCGCCGCCGCATCCGTGATGCTGGATCGGCATCACTTCGATGTGGTGATCCTCGATAATATCATGCCGGGCAAGACCGGCGTCGAATGGCTCGCCGAACAGCGGGAGATCGGCTTTTTCGCCCATGCGATCCTGATGACCGCCTATGCGGATCTGGAGACGGCGATCCAGGCGCTGCGGGCCGGCGCCGTCGACTTCGTGCTCAAGCCCTTCCGCTCCAATCAGCTTCTCAATGCGGTGGCGCGCTGCCTCGACCGGGTGACCTTGCTGCGCGAGAACCAGCTGCTGCGTCACCAGCTGCACGCGACCTCCGACCATCTGTTGCTGCGCGACAAGCTGATCGGCCATTCCGCAGAGATCGGCGAGATCCGCGACACCATCGCCCGGGTCGCGCCGCTGCCGACCTCGGTCCTGATCACGGGCGAATCCGGCACCGGCAAGGAGGTGGCCGCGCGTTCCATCCACGAGCTGTCGGATCGTGCGGCCAAGCCTTTCGTGCCGGTCAATTGCGCGGCCATTCCCGCCGACGTCATCGAGGCGGAGCTGTTCGGCCATCTGAAGGGCGCGTTCACGGGGGCGGCGTCCAACCGCGAGGGCCTGTTCATGCATGCGCAGGGCGGCACGCTGTTCCTCGACGAGATCGGCGAGCTGCCGATGCCGCTGCAGAGCAAGCTGCTGCGGGCCATCGAGGACCGGCGGGTGCGGCCCATCGGGTCCGAACGCGAGGTGCCGGTCGACCTGCGGTTCGTTTTCGCGACCAATGCGGACCTGGAGCGCGAGGTGGAGGCGGGACGGTTCCGAGCGGACCTGTTCTACCGGATCAACGTGCTGCAGATCGAGATGCCGCCGCTGCGCGAGCGCGGGGACGACATTCTCGAACTGGCCGAACTGTTCATGAGCAAGCTTGCCGTGCAGCTCGGCATGCCGCCCGTGCCCATCGGGCCGGATGTGGTCGCCGGCCTGCGGGCCTACGAGTGGCCGGGCAATGTCCGAGAGCTGCGCAACATGATCGAGCGCTCGCTGATCCTCGGCCGGTTTCCGGCGGAGCTGACCCGCAAGACGGATACTCAGCCGATTGCGCCGGCGCCGAGCCGGACGGATCTTCTGGAGGATATCGAGCGCCGGCACATCCTGGCGGTTCTGGACGAGAGCGAGGGCAACCGGGCCGAGGCCGCGCGCCGGCTCGGCATCTCGCGCAAGACCATCGACCGCAAGCTTGCCGACTGGAATGGCTGAACCTTCGGCGCGGGCTCGGGGAAGGGGACTGCACGGAAGCCGCCTGTCGGTTCGCGTCCGCCTGCTTGCCATCGCCTTGTTGCCGACGCTGGTGGTGCTGCCGCTCTTCCTCGGCTGGGCGATGGTGCGTTGGAACTCCAAGTTCGACGCCCTGCTCAAGACCAAGGTGAATGCCGATCTCACGGTCGCGCACCAGTATTTCACCCGCATCCTGGAGGACACCGGCGAGCGTCTCGATGCGCTCGGCAAGTCGGCGGAGTTCCGCGACATCGTCTCTGCACGCGATGGCACCGCTCTAGCAGCGCTGCTGGAGCGCATCCGCGCGCAAATGGGCCTCGATTTTCTCTATCTCGTCGGCAAGGACGGCAGCGTCCGCGCGGTCTCGCCGGCCGGGGCGCGTCCGCCGACGGACCGGGACTGGCCGGTGGTCGAGCGGGCGATGGCCGGTGCCCCGTCCAGCAGCGTCGACATTTTCGACGGCGAGGACCTTGCCGGCATCTCGCCTGATCTCGCAGCGCGCGCGAGCCTCGACCTGATCGCGACGCCGAATGCGGTGCCGACGCAGCGCACCGCCGAGACGCGGGGCATGGTGGTGCATTCGGCCAGTCCGGCACGGCTGCCGGATGCCTCCTCCGCAGCGCTGGTCGGCGGCATCCTGCTCAACCAGAACCTCGTCTTCATCGACACGATCAACGACCTCGTCTACCGCGAGGCCAGCCTGCCGGAGGGCAGCCAGGGCACCGCCACGCTGTTCCTGGAGGATGTGCGGATCAGCACCAATGTGCGCCTGTTCGAGAACCGCCGGGCGCTGGGCACGCGGGTCTCGGCGGCGGTGCGCGAGCGCGTCCTTGGCCGGGGCGAGGTCTGGCTCGACAGCGCCTTCGTCGTCAACGACTGGTACATCTCCGCCTATGAGCCGATCACCGACAGCCGCGGGGAACGGGTCGGCATGCTCTATGTCGGTTTTCTCGAAACGCCGTTCCAGAAGGAGAAGGTCGCAACGCTCGCCGCGGTTCTCATCGGCTTCCTTCTGGTGACGGCGGGCAGCGTGCCGCTGTTCCTGCGCTGGGCCCGAGGCGTGTTCAAACCGCTGGAGCGGATGACGGACACCATCGCGCGGGTGGAGCACGGGGACCTTGGCGCACGCACGCGCCCGGGCGGGGGCAGCGACGAGATCGCCCGGGTCGCGCAGCATCTCGACCATCTCCTGGACCAGGTGCAGGAGAGCGACCGGCAGCTGCGGTCCTGGAACGAGGAGCTGAATGCCCGGGTGGAGGAGCGCACGCGCGACCTGATGCAGGCCAACCGGCAGCTCGAGGAAACCACCAAGCAGCTGATCATGTCGGAAAAGCTCGCCGCCATCGGCGAGATCACCGCCGGCGTCGCGCATGAGATCAACAATCCCATCGCCGTCATCCAGGGCAATCTGGAGGTGTTGCGGATGCTGCTCGGCGAGCATGCGAAGGTCGCCGGGACGGAGATCCGGCTGATCGACGAGCAGGTCCACCGGATCAACCAGATCGTGATGAAGCTGCTGCAATTCGCCAAGCCCGACGAATATGCCGGCTATGCCGACCGGCATGCGCCCGACGAGGTGATTTCCGACTGTCTGCCGCTGGTGCGCCATCTCCTGCGGCGCACGGAGATCGAGGTGGTGCGCGAGATGCGGGCGACCCGCGCCATCCTGATGAACCGGACCGAGTTGCAGCAGGTGCTGATCAATCTCATCGTCAACGCCATCCATGCGATGCCGCAGGGCGGGCGGCTGTCGCTGGCCACCGCCGACACGCAGCGCGATGGGGTGCCGGGAGTGACGGTCGAGGTCGCCGATACGGGCGTCGGCATGAGCGAGGAGGTGCTCTCCCGCGTCTTCGATCCGTTCTACACGACCAAGAGCCGGCAGGGGACGGGCCTCGGCCTGTCCATCACCCAGACGCTGGTCAGCCGGCAGGGCGGCGAGATCCGGGTCCGCAGCGCGCCGGGAGCGGGCACCGTCTTCACCATCTGGCTGCCCGAGGAGCCGCTGGCCGGCGCCTCCTGATCCTTCGGACAAAATGTCCAGCCCGTGCGGGCGTGGAGGCGGACGCGAGTGGACAAAATGTCCGCAACGCGCGGGTCTTTTCTATCAAGTCATTGAAAAACCGCCGTCATCCAAACTGGCGCCGAACTTGCGAAGGGGGATGCGCTGTCTGGACGCGGGCCGCCCGAGCGGGCGGTCTGGCGCGGTTCTGCAGGACGGGAGGTCCTGCAGGGCGCGGGGGGCAGGCAGCAGGCATCCGGTTCCGCAAAGGAGCCGGCCGGCGACTGCCGACGATCCGGTCAACGGCGCGGCACGCGGTCCGGAACTGCCTCGACAACCGTGCACGGGAGGAAAATAGGTGCATGTTTGACTGGCTGAAAAAGGAACACATCGTCGCAGAGGACGGCTTCAACCGCTGGAAGGTTCCGCCGGCGTCCATTGCCATCCACCTGTGCATCGGCTCCGTCTACGCATGGAGCATCTTCAACCCGCCGCTGATCAAGCAGTTCGGCGTCGTGGCCGCAGCGCCCGGCGACTGGAGCCTGTCGTCGGTCGTGTGGATCTTCTCGGTCGCCATCGTCTTTCTCGGCCTGTCGGCGGCCTTTGCCGGCAAGTGGCTGGAGGAAGTCGGCCCGCGCATGGTCGGCGTCGTGGCCGCGCTGTGTTGGGGCGGCGGCTTCCTGATCGGCGGCCTCGGCATCATGACGCACCAGCTGTGGCTGCTCTATCTGGGCTACGGCGTGCTCGGCGGCTGCGGTCTCGGCCTCGGCTATGTCTCGCCGGTGTCGACGCTCATCCGCTGGTTCCCTGACCGTCGCGGCATGGCGACGGGCATGGCCATCATGGGCTTCGGCGGCGGCGCGATGATCGCGACGCCGATCAAGGAGTGGCTGCTCGGCGTGTTCTACAAGGCGCCGGACTATCTCGGTGCGCTCGGATCCATCGATCTGGTCACCGAGGGCGGTCGACGCCTTGCGGAGGTCAACGGCCAGTTGGTCGAGGTGGTGCTTGCCGGTGCCAAGGAAGTGGCGGCTGCACCGGTCGCGCTGCAGGAAGGCATCTATGTCGCCGGTACCGGCAACACGGGCGCCGCCGGCACCTTCTTCACCCTGGGCATCGTCTATCTGGTGGTGATGATCATCGCGGCCTTCTCGTACCGCGTGCCGCGCGATGGCTGGCGCCCGGCCGGCTGGACGCCGCCGACGGCGGATGCAGCCTCGCGCAAGATGATCACCCAGAACAACGTCCATATCGACCAGGCGCTGAAGACGCCGCAGTTCTACCTGTTGTGGATCGTGCTGTGCTTCAACGTCACCGCCGGCATCGGCGTGATCGGCGTCGCCAAGACGATGATGTCGGAGATTTTTGGCACCACCTTGCCGCTGATCGTGAACTCCGCCTTCGCGGCGACTTATGTGTTCATGATCTCGGTGTTCAACATGGTCGGCCGGTTCTTCTGGGCGTCCACGTCGGACTATATCGGCCGCAAGAACACCTATCACTGCTTCTTCGTGCTCGGCACCCTGCTGTACCTGTCCATCCCCTTCGCGGCGGCACAGGTCAGCGTGGATCCGGCGGTGACCTGGCTGGTGATGTTCTACGGCGCCACCATGATCATCTTCACGATGTATGGCGGCGGTTTCGCGACGATCCCGGCCTATCTCGCCGATATCTTCGGGACCAAGTATGTCGGCGGCATCCATGGACGCCTGCTGACCGCCTGGAGCACCGCCGGCGTTCTGGGTCCGCTCGCCATCACCGAGCTGCGCAACATGTCGCTCAACAGCGCCTTGCGGGACCTTGCGAGCAAGGTGGATCCGCAGGCCTTCGCGCAGAAGTTCGGCGCGGGCATCGACCAGCTCGACCAGCTGGTCGCGGCGAAGACGGTGACGGTGGCACAGCTGATGGAGATCGCGCCGGCCGGTACGGTCGACCCGACGCCGAGCCTCTACAACACCACCATGTATGCCATGGCGGCACTGCTGGTGATCGCGCTGGTGGCCAATGCCCTGGTGCGGCCGGTCGATGCCAGGCACCACATGGAGAGTGCCGCGGGTGCGGGTGCGAAGGGCGCAAGCCCCGAGGGTGCGCAGCCGGCCAAGGCCTGAGGCGATCCCACGGTCCGGGGCGCCAGCGCCCCGGACCTCCTTGCTGCTGTTTCCGTGATCCTGCTTTGCGCGCCGGTCATCCGGCGCGGTCGATCCCGCGCATCCTCAGCGGAGCGGGCGGGAGAGTGCGTAAAAGTGGAGTATTTTACTCATCTATAGGGATGTGCAATCGCACAACGGAACAGCGATGTTGATGTTTCTTCGCGCATTTCGGACTTTCCGGGAAGCGGGCGAGGCGAGGGAGAAAACGCATGTCATTGCAATTGTCGTCACGACAGGTCGCGGAACGGACGCTGGCGGTCGTGGAGGACCTTGCTGAGCTCGAGGGGCCGCTTCTGCCGATCCTGCACGAGGTGCAGAGGGAGTTCGGCTGCGTGCCCGATGAGGCGCTGCGCACCATTGCAGAGGAGCTCAACCTGAGCCGGGCCGAGGTGCACGGGGTGATGAGCTTCTATCACGATTTCCGCAAGGAGCCGACGGGTCGCCATGTGCTGAAGATTTGCCGGGCCGAGGCCTGCCAGTCCATGGGCGGCGATGCGCTTGCCGACGGCGTGCGTTCCGCGCTCGGCATCGACTGGCACGAGACCACGCCGGACGGGCGGGTCACGCTGGAGCCGGTCTATTGCCTCGGCCTGTGTTCCTGCGCGCCGGCGGCGATGCTCGATGGCGAGTTGCACGGGCGGCTGGACGAGGCGGCGATGAGCGAACTGGTGAAGGAGACAGGCCGATGACCCCGGTGATCTTCGTTCCCAGGGACGCGACGGCGCTTGCCGTCGGTGCCGACCGGGTCGCCAGGGCGATCGCGCGCGAGCTCTCCGCCCGCGGTATCGAAGCCAGGATCGTTCGCAACGGCTCGCGCGGCATGCACTGGCTGGAGCCGCTGGTCGAGGTGCGCACCGCCCATGGCCGTGTCGCCTATGGCCCGGTCACCGAAAAGGATGTGCCCGGCCTGTTCGAGGCCGGGTTCCTGGACGGCGGCGAGCATCCGCTGTTCCATGGCGAGACCAAGGAAATTCCCTTCCTCAAGAGCCAGACCCGGCTGACCTTCGCCCGTGTCGGCGTCACCGACCCGCTCTCGCTGGAAGACTATCGCCACTACAAGGGCCTGCGCGGGCTGCAGAACGCGGTCGCCATGGAGCCGGCGGATATCGTGGCGCAAGTGACCGAGAGCGGACTGCGCGGCCGCGGCGGCGCCGGTTTTCCCACCGGCATCAAGTGGAACACCGTCCTGAAGGCCGAGGCCGACCGCAAGTACATCGTCTGCAACGCGGACGAGGGCGACAGCGGCACCTTCGCCGACCGGATGATCATGGAGGGCGATCCCTTCGTGCTCATCGAGGGCATGGCCATCGCCGGCATCGCGACCGGGGCGACCAAGGGCTACATCTACACGCGCTCCGAATATCCGCATGCCATCGAGATCATGCGCGAGGCGGTCGAGATCGCCCGCCGGGAAGGCATTCTCGGCGCATCGGTGCTCGGCTCGCGGCATGCCTTCGACATGGAAGTGCGCGTGGGCGCCGGCGCCTATGTCTGCGGCGAGGAGACCTCGCTGCTCAACAGCCTGGAAGGCAAGCGCGGCATCGTGCGGGCCAAGCCGCCGCTGCCAGCGCTGGAAGGCCTGTTCGGCCGGCCGACGGTGGTCAACAACGTGCTCTCGCTGGCCTCCGTGCCGGTGATCATGGACCGGGGCGCTGCCTTCTACCGCGACTTCGGCGTCGGCCGCTCGCGCGGCACGATGCCGATCCAGCTCGCCGGCAACATCCGGCATGGCGGCCTCTACGAGACCGCCTTCGGCGTGACGCTGGGCACCCTGGTCAACGAGATCGGCGGCGGCACGGCGAACGGCCGCCCGGTCCGCGCGGTGCAGGTCGGGGGCCCGCTCGGGGCCTATTTCCCGCCCTCGCTGTTCGACACGCCGTTCGACTACGAGGCCTTCGCGGCACAGGACGGCCTGATCGGCCATGCCGGCATCGTTGTCTTCGACGACACCGTCGACATGCTGAAGCAGGCGCGGTTCGCCATGGAGTTCTGCGCGATCGAGAGCTGCGGCAAGTGCACGCCGTGCCGGATCGGCGCCGTGCGCGGCGTCGAGACGCTGAACAAGATCGCGGGCGGCGAGCGCTCTGACGAGCAGGTCGACCTGCTGAAGGACCTTTGCGACACGATGAAGGCCGGCTCGCTCTGCGCGCTCGGCGGCTTCACGCCCTATCCGGTCCTCAGCGCGCTCACCCATTTCCCCCAGGATTTCACCCCCCGGCCGATGGCCGAAGCGGCGGAGTAAACCCATGACGCTGATCAAGGAAACCGACTACGGCACACCGGCATCGACGTCGGAAAAGACGGTCACGCTGACCATCGACGGCTTCGAGGTCACCGTGCCGGAAGGCACGTCCGTGATGCGGGCCTCGATGGAGACCGGGATCCAGATCCCCAAGCTCTGCGCGACCGACATGGTCGACGCCTTCGGGTCCTGCCGGCTCTGCCTGGTGGAGATCGAGGGGCGGCGCGGCACGCCGGCCTCCTGCACGACGCCGGCCGAAAACGGCATGGTGGTCCACACCCAGACCGGCCGGCTGAAGCAGCTGCGCCGCGGGGTGATGGAGCTCTACATCTCCGATCACCCGCTCGACTGCCTGACTTGCGCTGCCAATGGCGACTGCGAGCTGCAGGACATGGCCGGCGTGGTCGGCCTGCGCGACGTGCGCTACGGCCATGAGGGCGATAACCACGTCAAGGCGCGCGACGGGCTGGGCGAGGTCAACGCCCGCTGGATGCCGAAGGACGAGACCAACCCGTATTTCACCTACGACCCGTCCAAGTGCATCGTCTGTTCGCGCTGCGTGCGGGCCTGCGAGGAGGTGCAGGGCACCTTCGCGCTGACTATCGAGGGACGCGGCTTCGACAGCCGCGTCTCGCCGGGCATGCACGAGGACTTCCTGTCCTCCGAATGCGTCTCGTGCGGCGCCTGCGTCCAGGCCTGCCCGACGGCGACCTTGCAGGAAAAGTCGGTGATCGAGATCGGCCAGCCGGAGCATTCGGTGGTCACGACCTGCGCCTATTGCGGCGTCGGCTGCTCGTTCAAGGCGGAGATGCGCGGCGACGAGCTGGTGCGCATGGTGCCCTACAAGGACGGCAAGGCGAACCGCGGCCACAGCTGCGTCAAGGGCCGCTTCGCCTACGGCTATGCCGCGCACAAGGACCGGATCCTGAGCCCCATGATCCGCGAGAAGATCACCGATCCCTGGCGGGAAGTGTCCTGGGAGGAGGCGCTTGGCTTTGCGGCGACGAAGCTGCGCGCCATTCAGTACGAGCTCGGCAAGGACGCTATCGGCGTCATCACTTCCTCGCGGTGCACCAACGAGGAAACCTACCTGGTGCAGAAGCTGACGCGCGCGGTGTTCGGCAACAACAACACCGACACCTGCGCCCGTGTCTGCCACTCGCCGACCGGCTACGGCCTCGGCCAGACCTTCGGCACCTCCGCCGGCACCCAGGACTTCGACAGCGTCCAGCATGCGGACGTGGTGATGGTGATCGGCGCCAATCCGACCGACGGCCATCCGGTCTTCGCCTCGCGGCTGAAGAAGCGCCTGCGCCAGGGGGCAAAGCTCATCGTCGTCGATCCGCGCCGCATCGACCTGGTGAAGACGCCGCATGTGAAGGCCTCGCATCACCTGGCGCTGCGCCCGGGCACGAATGTCGCCGTGGTGACGGCGCTGGCGCATGTCATCGTCACCGAAGGGCTGTTCGACGAGACCTTCATCCGCGAGCGCTGCGACTGGGACGAGTTCCAGGACTATGTGGAGTTCGTCTCTGACCCGAAGCACAGCCCGGAAGCGGTCGAGGCGCTGACCGGCGTCCCGGCGCAGGAGCTGCGCGGCGCAGCGCGGCTCTATGCCCGCGGCGGCAACGGTGCGATCTATTACGGCCTCGGCGTCACCGAGCACAGCCAGGGCTCGACCACGGTCATCGGCATCGCCAACCTAGCCATGCTCACCGGCAATATCGGCCGGCCGGGCGTCGGCGTGAACCCGCTGCGCGGCCAGAACAACGTGCAGGGTTCCTGCGACATGGGCTCGTTCCCGCACGAGCTGCCCGGCTACCGGCATGTCAACGGCCAGGAAGTGCGCGACATCTTCGAGAAGATGTGGGGCGTCGAGATCTCCGACGAGCCGGGGCTGCGCATTCCCAACATGCTGGACGCGGCGGTCGACGGCACCTTCAAGGGGCTCTACTGCCAGGGCGAGGACATCCTGCAGTCGGATCCCGACACGCGTCACGTGTCGGCCGGCCTTGCGGCGATGGATTGCGTCATCGTCCACGACCTGTTCCTGAACGAGACCGCCAACTACGCCCATGTCTTCCTGCCGGGCTCGACCTTCCTGGAGAAGGACGGGACCTTCACCAATGCGGAGCGCCGGATCAACCGGGTCCGCAAGGTGATGGCGCCGCGCAACGGCTACGCGGACTGGGAAGTGACCCAGATGCTGGCCAATGCCATGGGCGCCAACTGGTCCTACACCCATCCTTCGCAGATCATGGACGAGATCGCCGCGACGACGCCGAGCTTTGCCAATGTCTCCTACGAGATGCTGGACAAGAAGGGCTCGGTGCAGTGGCCGTGCAACGACAAGACGCCGGACGGCTCGCCGATCATGCATGTCGACGGCTTCGTGCGGGGCAGGGGGCGGTTCATCCGCACCGACTACGTGGCGACGGACGAGAAGACCGGGCCGCGTTTCCCGCTGCTGCTCACCACCGGCCGCATCCTGTCGCAGTACAATGTCGGCGCGCAGACCCGCCGCACCGCCAATGTGGTCTGGCATGCGGAGGACGTGCTGGAGATCCATCCGCATGACGCGGAGACGCGCGGCGTCAAGGACGGCGACTGGGTGAAGCTCGCCAGCCGCTCCGGCGAGACGGCCTTGCGGGCACAGATCACCGACCGTGTGTCGCCGGGCGTGGTCTACACCACCTTCCACCATCCGACGACGCAGGCCAACGTCATCACCACCGACTATTCGGACTGGGCGACCAACTGCCCGGAATACAAGGTGACGGCGGTGCAGGTGATGCCGTCCAACGGCCCGACCGACTGGCAGGAGAAATACGAGGAGTTCTCGGCCCTGTCGCGGCGGATCGAGGCTGCCGAGTAACCGCATGGTCACGCATCGCCCTGCCTCCGGCACCGCCTATCGCAATGGTCGCTTCGCCGCTTCCACCCGGGAGCTGGCGGAGGAGGCGGCGGTTGCGATCAGCTACAACGGCACGTCCCATGCCGTGCTGATGGCAACGCCCGCCGATCTGGAGGACCTGGCCTACGGCTTCTCGCTGACCGAGGGGCTTGTCGCCTCGGTGGCGGAGATCGAGGAGGTTGCCACGGTCGATTGCGGCCGCGGCCTCGACCTGCAGGTCAGCCTCGCCGGCGATGCGGGCCAGCGGCTTGCCGAGCGGCGCCGGTCGATGGCCGGGCCGGTCGGCTGCGGGCTGTGCGGGATCGAGAGCCTGGAGGCGGCGATGCGCGAGACCGCGCCCGTCGCCGCCGACTTGCGTCTTGCGCCGGCCGAGGTGTCGCGGGCCGTTGCCGCGATGGCCAAGATGCAGGCGCTGAACCTGCGCACCCGTGCCGTCCACGCCGCCGGCTTTTACCAGAGCGAGCGCGGGCTGGTCCTGGTGCGCGAGGATGTCGGCCGGCACAACGCGCTCGACAAGCTGATCGGTGCGGCGGCGCGCGCCGGGATCGACATGGCCACGGGCGCCGTCGTTCTCACCAGCCGGCTGTCCATCGAGCTGGTCCAGAAGACGGCGGTTGCCGGCTGCGGCCTGCTGGTCGCGGTCTCCGCGCCCACCGCCCTTGCCGTCGACGAGGCCGAGGCCGCCGGCATCACGCTCGCGGCCGTCGCGCGCGGCGACGAATTCGAACTCTTCACGCATCCGCAAAGGATCATCGGGGGAAGCCTGAAAGATGTCGCCTGACAAACTGACCTACATGGCCAACCAGATCGCCGGCTTTTTCCGGACCCGTCCGCATGACGAGGCGGTGGCCGGGATCGCCGATCACATCAGCAAGTTCTGGGAGCCGCGCATGCGCAACCAGCTCTTCGCCATGCTGGCGGAGAACGGGTCCGGCTTCGATCCGCTGGTGGTCGAGGCAGCGCCTGCCATCCGCAAGCCGAAGCAGGCGGCCTGAGCGGCGCCCCGGTCGCATCGATTTCCGCCCTCCGGATTTCGCTCTCTCGAAAGACCCCCTATAAGGGCCGGCACCGGGGCGGCGCGGCACGCTGCGTCCGCAACGCTTTGGCGGCAAGGGGAGTAGGGGCGTGACCACGATCTATGTCGATGCCGATGCCTGTCCGGTGAAGGACGAGGTGGAGCGCGTCGCGAGCCGGCTCGATGTGCCGGTCGTGCTCGTATGCAATGGCGGCCTGCGCCCGTCCTCCAACCGCTTGATATCCTTGAAGGTCGTCGCGGAAGGCCCGGACGAGGCCGACAAGTGGATCGCCGAGCAGTGTGGTCCCGGCGACGTGGTCGTCACCGCCGACCTGCCGCTTGCCGACCGCTGCGTGAAGGCGGGGGCGCATGTGGTGCAGCACGACGGACAGGTTCTCGATGCCGCCAATATCGGCGGACGGCTGGCGACACGCGACCTGATGCAGGACATCCGCGCCGCCGATCCCTTCCACCAGGGCGGCGGGCGCTCCTTCTCCAAGGGCGACCGGTCCCGCTTCCTGCAGTCCCTGGACCGGCTGGCACGGCGCGCGCTCAAGGGGGCTTGAAGGAGCCTCAGTCCGCCTCGGTTCCCGGGGACTGCTGCCGGCAGACCTGGATCACCTGGTCGCGCAGCCAGACATGGGCCGGCGACAGGTGGGTGCTCTTGTGCCACATCATCTGGATGTCGAGCGGCGGCAGGTCCATCGGCGGCGAGAAGGTGACGAGGTCGAATTTCGCGGTGAACAGCCGGGCGAGGCGCTCGGGCATGGTCGCCACGAGATCCGAGCGCTCGAGCAGGAACGGCACGCCGACGAAGTCCGGCTTGGAGATCGCCACCCGGCGCACCAGGTTCAGCTTGGCCAGCGATTCGTCCAGCACCGCGCGGTACATGGTCGCCTCGGCCGGCTCGATGGCGACATGGTCGAGATTGCAGAACCCGGCCAGTGTCAGGTCGCCGGACAGGGCCGGATTGCCGCGCCTGGCAAGGCACACCATCCTGTCGGAGAACATCCTGCGCGAGATCAGGTCGCCCGGCGCATCGGGAAAATAGGACACGGTCAGGTCGACGCTGCCCTCGCCGAAGACGCGCGCGAGGCGGAACGGGTCCGGCCCGACGATGCGCAGACGCACTTCCGGCGCCAGCTCGCGGAACCGCTGTTGCAGCGAGGGGATCAGGATCGCGTCGATATAGTCGGTCAGGATCAGCGTGAAGGTGCGGCGCGAGCGCAGCGGATCGAAGCCGCCGCTGTCGTCGACCAGCCCTTCCATCTCGCGGATCAGGATCTGCACGCGTTCGTGCAGGCCGCGCGCCACGTCGGTCAGGACGTGCTTGTTTCCCTGCCGGATCAGCAGCGGATCGTCGAAAACCGTGCGCAGCCGCTTCAAGGTCATGCTCATCGCCGGCTGGCTCATGCCGAGCCGGTTCGCCGCCTGGCTGACATGCCGGTCGCGCAACAGGGCGTCCAGCGCCCGCAGGTCCTTCAGGCTGTAGTCGGGGCCAGCCATCTCTTACTCTTCAGTTATTCGGATATCGAATAAGGCATATCAAGGTCAGCCGATTGCTGCAATCGATCCGCTCGCGCCATTCTCCATCGTGATAGTTCTCCGTAGTTGCACGGAGGGCAAAACCGGCAATGCCGGTTATCACGCAACCAGGCCAGGGAGGTCGTAATGGCTTTGAAGACGATCCGCGTCACCCGTGAGGAGATGCGCAAGCGCGTTGCCCTTTTCTCCGAACTCAAGGGGTTCGACGGCGGACTGCCGGACAGCAATCATCCGGAGTGCAAGCGCACGCTGTACAACGTGGTCGGCTTCCAGCCGCCGGAGGGTGAGGATGTCGCCACCACCTCGCCGGTGGGCGCACAGGCTGCGGAAAACGCGTCGATCAAGATCTCTGAGGGCTTCAATCTCGGCTATTGCCATGCCAAGCCCGGCAAGGGGCCGATGATGCACAACCACGACACCAACGAGACCTTCATTCCGATGACCGGCCGCTGGCGCTGTTCGTGGGAAGTCGACGGCCAGGTCGAGGCCTTCGAGCTCGGCCCGCACGACGTCATCTCGTTCCCCCCGGGCGTGCAGCGCCGCTTCGAGAACATCACCTTCGACGAGCCGGACAAGGAGCATCTGCTGATGTTCGTGATCGGCGGCAACCAGCCGAAGGCCGAGTTCTCGCCGGGCTCGATGGACGAGCTGCGCGAGCGGGGCCTGCTGGAAAACTGATGGCGGCCACTGGCGCACATCTGACGGGAGAGCCGCTTGCCGCCCTGGATGCGGCTTTCCCCAAGACGCAGGGCGCGGACGGCGCCCTGTCGTTTCGCCGGTCCGCCTCCCCGTCGGGGCGGCCCGTGCTGCTGCTGCCGGGGGCGAGCGGCACTTCGGAGTTTTTCTGCCTTGCCGCGCCGCTGCTGGCGGCCGGTGGCGTGGATCCGGTGCTGGTCGACTATCCTGGCACGCTCGCCCCGAGCGAGCTTGCCCGGCGCACCGAGCGCCTGGCACTGGAGCTCGGGCTCGCGGCGCCTGTTGCCCTTGGCTGCTCCTACAGCGCCTGGTGGCTGCAGCACGCCGCCACGGACGGGCCGTTCCGCGCCTTGATCCTGTGCAACGGCTTCGTCGAGGCGGAGGACCTCAAACCGCATCCGCTGTTCGACCATGCCGCGATCGCGGCAACGCCGACGGCGAGCTTGCGCGAGGAATGGCGCGAGCGCGCGGCCTCGGCCCCGCCCGCGATGCTGTCGGAGCTGTTGCTGCAGGCCATGAGCGGATGGCTGGCGGCGGAGGATCTCAAGGGGCGCCTGCTGGAAGTGACCTCGTCGCTGCCGGTACCGCCGGGCGAGCGCTTCGCCGGTCCGGTGACGGTGGTCGACTGCCATGACGATCCGATTGTCGGCGAGCGGGCGAGGGCCCTGTTCCGCGACAGCTGGCCGGAGGCGGGCCACCGGGAAATTTCCGGTGGACACTATCCTTATGTCAACGCCCCGGAGGAGTTTGCACGCACAGTGCTTGCAGCCATCTGAGGCAGGAATACCTGGGAGGGAAAAAATGAAACTGGGCACGTGGATCAAGGGTTTTAGCGGCAGCGTCTGCGGGGCGGCCCTGCTGCTTTGCGGCACGTTCGGGGCGCAGGCGGACAGCTTCCTGCTGCGCATGGGCGGCGGGCACACCACCGGCCTGACCTATATCGCCACCTATGACACGTTCTTCGCCGAGGAGGTGCAGAAGCGGGTCAAGGAGCGCACGGGTCACGACATCCGCTTCATCAAGGCCTGGGGCGGCAGCGTCGCCAAGGTCGACGGCGCCGTCGAGGCGGTGCAGCGCGGCACGCTCGACATCGGCCTGTCGCCCATCGGCTTCGAGCAGTCGCGCGCCGCCCTGCTGAACTACAGCGCCATGGTGCCCTTCACCACGTCCGACCCGGTGCTGCAGGGGCGCGTCGCCTCGCGCATGCTGGCCGAGGTGCCGAGCCTGCAGGAGAGCATGGAGCCCTACAACGCCCATATCCTGTCGATGATGGTCACCGAGGCCTACGGCCTTGCCACCAGCTTCGACTGGACGGCGATCGACGAGCTCAAGGGCCGGCGCATCGCCATGGCCGGCACCAACGCGCCGCTCTTCGTGCCCATCGGCGCCGTCCCGGTCAATCTCGGCATCGGCGAGCACTACCAGGCGATGCAGACCGGCCTTGCCGAGGGCAGCCTGTTCTTCATCTCCGGCATGGAGGCCTTCCAGCTGAAGGAAGTCTCCTCGACCTTCACCCGGACCGGCTTCGGCTCGCTGGCGACCTTCGTCTCCTTCATGAACAAGGACACCCGCGAGCGGTTGCCCGAGGACGTGGTGGCGATCATCGACGAGGTGGCCGCCGAGGCGGCGGTGATCGTTGCCGAGCGGAGCGCCGAGCGCGACCGCCAGCTCGCCGAGAAGCTCGCGGCCGAGGGCATCACCGTGCGCGATCTCTCCGACGAGCAGCGCGCGCGCTGGGCGAGGGCGGTGGCTGACATTCCGGTGACCTCGATTGCCGGCCTGGAAGATCGCGGCTATCCCACCGCGGAGGTGCTGAGGACCTATATCCGGATCCTCGGCGAGGAAGGCTACACCTTCCCGACGGACTACCAGTTCTGAGTGGCGGTTACCGGCCGGGCTTTCAGTCCGGCCGGCTGCCGTCCGGTGCCGTCCGTCCAACAGGTGGAAAGACATGGAACGCTTCATCAACCGGGCGTCGAGCCTGCTGGCGGATCTCGGCAGCCTCGTCGTCTATCTCTGTGCCGGGCTCATCGTCTATGACGTGTGCGCCCGTCTTGCCTTCGGGCGCCCCTTCGCCGGCACGGCCGACCTCGTTGCTATCGCCCTGGTTCTCGTCACCTTCCTGCAGGCCATGAAGGCGCTGCTGCAGGATCGGCTGCTGCAGATGACGCTGCTTTTGGAAAAGCTGCCGGGCGCGGTGCTGAAGCTTGCCATGACGGTTGCCAATCTGGTCGGCGCGGCGCTGTTCCTGTGCCTTGCCGCGATCTCCGTCGAACCCATCGAGCAGGCCTACCGGACCCACGATTTCTTCGGCACCGATGCATTCCGCGTCACCGCCTGGCCAGTGCGCCTTGTGGTCGCGCTGCTGTGGTGCATGCTGGCGGTCGCCTTCCTGAGCAAGGCCCGCTCCGTCCTGCGGAGGACCGCGCGATGATCGAACAGACCGCGGTCATCGCCCTTGGCCTCATCTTCGTGCTGGCGCTGGCCGGCGTGCATATTGCTCTGGCTTTCCTCATCGGCTCGACCGTCGGGCTCTACCTGCTGTTCCAGGACTGGTGGATGACGCTGGGCCTGTTGCAGCAGACGGCCTTCGACGGCATTCGCGACTACAATCTGATGGTGATCCCGCTGTTTGCGGTGATGGGCCTGCTGATCGCCCGCTCGGGCGCGGCGACAGACCTCTTCTCCGCTGCCAACCGCACCTTCTCCCGCGTGCCGGCGCGCCTTGCGGTGGCAACGGTCGCGGGCAACGCCTTCTTCGCGGCGGTGACCGGCGTCGGCGTCGCGGCGGCCGCCACCTTCAGCCACATCGCCTATCCCTCGATGCAGGCAGCCGGCTATCGCCGCAGCTTCGCCGCCGGCTGCATCGCCGGGTCGTCGGTGCTGGGTCTCCTGATCCCGCCGTCGGTCTTCATGATCGTCTGGGCGATCCTGACGGAGCAGTCCATTGGCCGGCTGTTCGCGGCCGGCGTCCTGCCGGGCATCGCGCTGGCCGTGCTCTTCGCGCTCTATTGCGTGGTGCGGGCGATCCGCAATCCGCAGATCGTGCAAGCCGAGACCGCCGTTGCGCCGGAAAGCGCGCCGCGTCCCGATCCGGTCGGCATCTTCGGCATTCTGGCGATCATCGTCGTCACGCTCGGCGGCATCTGGGGTGGCTTCTTCACCCCGACGGAGGGAAGCGCCGTCGGCCTTGCCGGTGCGCTTTTGCTGTCCCTCGCCAAGGGCATGAGCCGGAGTGCCATCGTCGAGGCGACCCGCGAGGCGGGCATGGTGGTGACGCCGATCATGCTGCTTTTGCTGGGCGCGGCGATGTATTCCAAGCTTCTGGCGCTTGCCGGCATCCCGCAGGTGGTGGGCATGCTGTTCGAGACGATGGAGCTCGGGCCCACCGGCACGGTGCTGGTGATGGCGGCGATCTGGCTGGTGCTCGGCTGCTTCGTCGACAGCATCTCGATCATGCTGCTGACGGTGCCGCTGTTCTGGCCGATCGCGCAGGCGATGGGCATCGACGCGGTGGTCTTCGCCATCGTCGGCATCCTGGTGATCGAGGCCGGCGTGCTGACGCCGCCCTTCGGCATCGGCGCCTTCGTGGTGCTGGCGGCGATCCCGGACAAGCAGCTGCGCCTGTCCGAGGTGTTCCGCGGCCTTGCGCCCTACTGGATCATGATCCTCGGCATCGCCGTCGCGGTCTATGTGTTCCCGCCGCTGGCGACGCTGGTGCCCTCGCTGCTCTGAATATGCGGCGCGGCGGTCCTGTCACCGCCGCGCCGCCTGTCCTTGCTTCTCAGCTGCCGCTGGCGATGACGGTCTGGCGCTGGGCGCCGAGCTTTTCCACCGACAGCTCCACCACATCGCCCTCGCGCAGGAAGCGCGGCGGGGTAAAGCCGAGGCCGACGCCCTCCGGCGTGCCGGTGGCGATGATGTCGCCGGGCATCAGCCGCATGAAGCGCGACATGTAGGAGATGATCGTGGCAACGCCGAAGATCATGTCCGAGGTCGAACTGTCCTGCATTTTCTCGCCGTTGACCGACAGGGTGAGGGCAAGGTCCTGCGGATCCCCCACCTCGTCCGGCGTCACCAGCCAGGGGCCGATGGGACCGAAATTCGGGGCGGACTTGCCCTTGATCCACTGGCCGCCGCGCTCGATCTGGAAGGCGCGCTCGCTGACATCGTTGATCGTGCAACAGCCGGCGACATGGGAGAGGGCATCGGCTTCCTCGACATGCTCGCAGACCCGGCCGATGACGATGCCGAGCTCCACTTCCCAGTCGGTCTTGACGGAGCCCTTCGGCAGGATGATCGGGTCGTTCGGCCCGCAGATGCAGGACGTCGCCTTGGAAAACAGCACCGGCTCGGCCGGTTCCGGGTTGTTGGTCTCGCGGGCGTGGCGGGCATAGTTCAGTCCGACCGCGAAGAAGTTGCGCGCCGCACCGACGCAAGGCCCGATGCGGGTGCCGGCCGGGACTTGCGGCAGCGCGGCAAGGTCGGTGCCCTTGAGCCGCTCCAGCGTCTCGCAGGAAAGCGTTTCCGGCGTGAAATCGTCGATGAGGCCGGAGAGATCGCGGATCGTGCCGGTGTCGTCGAGGCAGCCGGGCTTTTCCGCGCCTGCCAGTCCAAAGCGGAGAAACTTCATGGGTCGTCCTTTCGGGTCTTGAAACGGGATGCGTGCGCTGCCGGCAGCACTCAGGCGGGGCGCAGGATCATGTCGGCGGCCTTTTCGGCGATCATCACCACGGGCGTTGCCGTATTGCCGGAGACGATGCGCGGCATGATCGAGGCATCGACCACGCGCAGGCCCTTCAAGCCGCGCAGGCGCAGCTGCGGATCGACCACGGCCTGCTCGTCGACGCCCATGCGGCAGGTTCCGACGGGGTGGAAGATGGTCGTGCCGATGTCGCCGGCCGCGTGGATCAGCTCGGCATCGGAGACGATCTCCGCGCCCGGCAGCGCCTCTTGCGGCGCGTATTTGCGCAAGGCCGGCATGGTCATCAGCTTGCGGGCATGCAGCAGCGAGCGGCGGGCGATCTCGCGGTCGCCGGCCGTCGTCAGGTAGCGCGGCGCGATCCGCGGTGCGGCCCCCGGCGCATCGCCGGCGATGTGCACGCTGCCCCGGCTTTCGGGACGCAGGTTGCACACCGACACGGTGACCGCCGGATAGGGGTGCAGCGGCTCGCCCAGCCGGTCGGTCGACAGGGGCTGGATGTGATACTCCAGATCCGGCGTTGCCTGGTCCGGGCCGCTGCGGGTGAAGATGCCGAGCTGGCTCGGTGCCATCGACAGCGGGCCCGAGCGGCTCCACAGATATTCCGCCGCCATGGATATCTTGCCGGTCAGCGAGTTGGCGATCTGGTTCAGCGTCAGCGCGTTTTCGACGCGGAAGACCATGCGCAGCTGCAGGTGGTCCTGCAGGTTCTCGCCGACCTCCTCCATGTGCCGCACGACGTCGATGCCGGCGTCCTTCAGCCGCGCGCCCTGGCCGATGCCGGAGCGCTCCAGCAGCGCCGGCGAGTGGATCGCGCCCGCCGCCAGCAGCACCTCGCCGCGCGTGCGCGCCTCGCTCCGCCTGTTGCCGCGGGTAAAGGCCACGCCGGCCGCGCGTCCGTCCTCAACGAGGATGCGCTCCACCTCGGCATGGGTGAGAAGGCGCAGGTTGGGGCGCTTGAGGGCGGGCTTCAGGAAGGCGCGGGCGGCGCTCCAGCGCCGTCCGTTCTTCTGGTTGACCTCGAAATAGCCGGCACCCTCGTTGTCGCCGGCATTGAAGTCGGTGCTGCGGGGAATGCCCATTTCCGCCGCCGCCGTCTGCACGTCCTCCAGCAGCTGCCATTTCAGCCGCTGGCGCGCGACCTTCCACTCGCCGCCCTCGCGGTGCAGCCGGCCGTCGCCGCCCGGCCGGTCTTCCGAGCGCAGGAAATGCGGCAGCACATCCTGCCAGCTCCAGCCTGTGTTGCCGAGCGCGGCCCAGCCGTCATAGTCGGCGGCCTGTCCGCGCATGGAGATCATGCCGTTGATCGAGCTGCAGCCGCCCAGCACCTTGCCGCGCGGATAGGCGAGCGAGCGGCCGTTCAGCCCGTCCTCGGGCTGGGTGCGCAGCATCCAGTCCGTGCGCGGATTGCCCATGCAGTAGAGATAGCCGACCGGGATGTGGATCCAGGGATAGGTGTCCCGGCCGCCGGCCTCCAGCAGCAGGACGCGGGTGCGCGGGTCTTCGCTCAGGCGGTTGGCGAGCACGCATCCGGCGGTTCCCGCGCCAATGATGATGTAGTCGTAGTCGCCGTCGAGAGTGGACGTCATGAAGGTATCCGAAGGGGCTGTGTTGCAGGCGGTGCGAGGCGGCTCAGTAGAGGGCAATGCCCGGGAAGAGGATCAGGATCGCCACCGCCAGGACCTGCAGGCAGATGAAGGGCACCAGCGAGCGGAAGATCTCGCCGAGCGATATCTCCGGCGGCGTCACGCTCTTGAGATAGAAGGCGGCCGGACCGAAGGGCGGCGTCAGGAACGACACCTGCATGTTCATGGCGAAGAGCACGCCGAACCAGACCGGGTCGTAGCCGAGGCCGATCACGATCGGCACGAAGATCGGCATGGTCAGCAGCGCGATGCCGACCCAGTCCAGGAACATGCCCAGCACGAAGAGGATGCCCATCATCAGCAGGATGATGACGGTGGGCGAGTCCGAGACGCCGGTGATCAGCGAGGAGATGAAGCGGATGCCGCCCATCAGATTGTAGACGCCGACCAGCGCGCTGGCGCCGATGCCGATCCACATGATCATGCCGACGGTCGCCAGCGTGTGCATGGCCGCGTCGAGCAGCATGGAGAAGGAGAACTCGCGCCGCAGGATCGTCGAGACGATGACGCCGGCAACGCCGATGGCCGAGGCCTCCGTCACCGAGGCGATGCCGCCGTAGATCGAGCCGAGCACCACCGAGACGACGAGCACAGGCAGGACGAGGCCGCGCAGCAGCGGCAGCATTTCCGAAAGCGACGGGCGCTCGTCGGGGGGCGGGGGCGCGACCGTGGGATCGGTGTAGGAGCGGAACAGGATGTAGCCGATATAGAGGCCGGCCAGCATGAAGCCCGGCACGAAGGCGGCGGTGAACAGCTCGCCGACCGAGACGTTGGCGGTCAGGCCGTAGATGATCAGCACGATGGAGGGCGGCACCATGGTGCCGAGCGAGCCGCCGGCACAGACGACGCCGATGGCCAGGCGCCGGTCGTAGCCCAGGCGCAGCATCTGCGGCAGCGCGACGAGGCCGAGCAGCACGATCTCGCCGCCGATGATGCCACTCATCGCCGCCAGGATCACCGCGACGAAGACGGTCTGCACCGCCACGCCGCCGCGCAGGCGCCCGCCGACGAGCTTCATGGCGTCGAACAGGTCGCGGGCGATGCCGGAGCGGTCGAGGATCGCCGCCATCAGCACGAACATCGGCACGGAGACGAAGACGAAGGAGGAGACGAAGGAATAGACGCGGCTGGTGATCAGCGGCACGGAGTTGGGGCCGAACCAGCCGATGGCGAAGACCAGCGCCACCAGCAGGGTGACCAGCGCCAGCGGCATGCCGGTCAGCAGCAGCACCACCAGCAGGGCGAACAGCACCACCGTGCCGTATTCGATGCCGAGCGCCTTCAGGTTCAGGCCGAGGTCGAGAAGGTCAAGCATCGGTCTGCCTCTCAGGCCTTGCAAGGCCGCGCAGGTAATTGAAGGTAAGGACCAGGAACTGGAGGCTCATCGTCACGAGGACGACGAACAGGAACACTTTCAGCACCGCCGGGGCGGGCGAGTTCCAGGCGCTGCCGCTGGTTTCCAGCGCGAAGCTGCCGTCGGGGCGGTAGACCGCCTTCCTCGCCATCAGCCAGGCGGCCCAGGCGAAGAACAGGCTGGCCCCGAGACAGGCGAGGGAGATCAGCACGTCGAGCAGGTTGCGCAGGCGCGGGCCTACCAGGTCGTAGATCAGCACCACGCGGATATGGCTGTTGCGGGCCACGCAGTAGAGGCCGCCGAAGATGAAGGTGAGGGCGCTGAGGAAGGTCGTCGTCTCGTGCGCCCAGGTGGTCGGCGAGTTGAAGACGTAGCGCAGGAAGATCTCCAGCACGAGCACCGCCATGGCAATGATGATGCCGACGGCGAAAAGGCGCGCGATCCGGGTGATCGCCCAGCCGAGCCGTCCGGCTTCCGGCAGGTGTTCGAGCCGCCTGGCGGGAGGGCTGGCGATGCCGGCGATGTCGGGACGCGGGTCCGGGGCTTCGGACATGGGGTGCCACTCCGCTCTGGTGCACGGTGCTGTCGGGACGTTGTCTTGCGCATCGCCCGGGCGCGCGGTCGGCGCGCCCGGGTCATGCGGGCCTTGCCTCAGTTCAGCAGGCCCTGGCTCTTCAGGTAGGTCGTCAGCGTATCGTAGACCTTGCGGGCATTGTCCGAGCGGTCGGCGATCTTGGCCCACTGGTCCATGGCGATGGTGCGGAAGCGCGCGCGCTCCTCGGCCGGCCAGTTATGGACGGTGATGTTCGGATCGGCGGAGGCTTCGGCGAAGGTCTTCAGGTCGTTCATCGACAGGATGGCGACGGAGTCCTGCGCGAAGTCGCGGACCGACACGGTGAGGATCGCCTGCAGGTCGGCCGGCAGGGCGTTCCACTTGTCGAGGTTCATCGACACCTCGACCAGCGGCATGGAGTGGAAGCCGGGATAGACCGGGTGCGGGGCGACCTTGTGCAGGCCCTGCTGGTGGTTGGTCGAGAACACGGTGGAGTCCGCGGCATCGATCACGCCCTTGTCGAGCGCGGTGTAGACCTCCGAATAGGGAAGGTTCACCGGCACGGCGCCGGCCGCGGCGAAGACTTCCTGGATCAGGCCTTCGGGCGCGCGGACCTTCAGGCCCTTGAGGTCGTCGACACCGTCGAGCGGACGGGCGGAGACGAAGCCCTCAAGGCCCGTCGTGGTGGCGCCGATGAAGCGCAGGCCATAGGGGTTTTCCAGCTCGTTCATCAGCTCGTGGCCGCCGCCATAGTTGATGAAGCGGAACATCTCGTCGGGCGACGACCAGGCGCCGGTCGGGTTGGCGATCAGGCCGAAGGCCGGGTCCTTGCCGGAGAAGTAGCTGACGTCGGTGATGTGGCCGTCGAGAATGCCGGCGCCGACAGCGTCCTGCGTCTCGTTGTATTCGACGACCGCGCCGACCGGCAGCAGCTCGATCACGAGACGGCCGCCGGACATTTCCTTCACCCGCTCGGTCCAGGCCTGCTGGATGGCGAAGTTCGGGTTGCCGGCCGGGTCGACCGACTGGAACTTGAACTCGAACTCCTGTGCCAGGGCGCCGGTGCCGGCCAGAAGGCCGGTCGCCAGGATGGCGGTTGCAAGCGTCTTTCTCATGGTTTTCCTCCCAGGGCGGACATGTTTGTCATGATCCCATGTCCTTGGATCGTGTCGCGGGTGTTTCCCGCGCAGTCTGCCACGTCAGGCGACGCCGCTCAGCGGTGTCGCGACAGGCGAATTCACCAGGTTGCGCAGCCGTCCCTCGCGCAGGAACTGCATGGCCGTCTCCACCGACAGGCGGCGGGCATCGGCGACGCTTTCCGGGCTGGACCAGGCGGCATGCGGGGTGACGAACAGGCGCTCCCCGACGATGGGGTCGGCACCGTTCGCATAGGCAAGGGCGATGGCGTCCGCGGGCGAGGGCGGCTCGACCGGCAGCACGTCGATGCCGGCGCCGGCGATGGTGCCCTTGCGCAGGGCCTCGAGCAACGCGTCCATGTCGATGATGGCGCCGCGGGCGGTGTTGATCAGCACCGCGTGCGGCTGCATCTGCGCCAGGCGCTCCGCATTGATCATCTTCAGCGTCTGCGGGGTCAGCGGGCAGTGCAGGCTGACCACGTCCGCCTGCGCCAGCAGCTCCTCCAGCCGGTCGCAGCGGTCGACGCCGGCTGCGATCTCCGTGCCGCGCGAGACCAGCGGGTCATAGGCGAGCACGCGCATGCCGAAGGCCTTGGCCCGCAGCGCCGCGGCGATGCCGATGCGGCCCAGTCCGACGACGCCGAAGGTCTTGCCCCTCAGGCGGGCGAGCAGCGGGGCGCGGGCATGGTCGAAGCCCTCCTGCGGCGAGGCCATCAGGTTGCGGTGATAGGAGCCGATGCCGCGGCGCAGGGTCAGCATCAGGGCGATGGCGTGGTCGGCCACCTCGCTGGTGCCGTAGTCGGGGGTGTTGCAGACCGGGATGCCGGCAGCCGCCGCCGCGTCCAGGTCGATATGGTCGAAGCCGACGCCGGCCCGCACGATGATGCGGCAACGCTCCAGCCGGGCGATCATTTCGCGCGTCACCGGCATCTCGTGCCACACCACCATCGCATCGCAGCCGCGCAGCACCGCATCCGGCAGCCGGTCGAAGCTGCGCTCCCGGTGGATGTCCCAGTCGACCTCGTCGCCCGCCGTCGCCCTCTCGATCAGGGCGTCGTCCGGGTATTGGGCGTCGGGGGTCAGCAGGCGAAGGCGGGACATGGGGAACCTCTTGGAGTTCTCGAGACGCGATTGGTTGTTGACGTTTCTATTCTAGAATTCTAGAATTTCATGGAATGTCAAACGGTTTTTATCGCGCTTGAAAAAGTCCGGAAATCAGGTGATCTCAGGCTTGTTCATCCGCGATGGGACTGCGACCGGACCGGGAAGGAGAGAGCTTTGTCACTCACTCAGGAGGCCTGCGAGCGGCTGCGCGATGCCATCGTGTCGGGCAAGTTCGAGTTCGGCGAGCGGCTGTCGGAAGAACAGATCGCCCGGGCCCTGGGCATGAGCAAGGCGCCGGTGCGCGCGGCCTTCATGGATCTGCGCGACATGGGGCTCGTCACCATCGTGCCGCAGGCGGGCACCTATGTGGTCACGCCCTCGCGGCAGGATGTTGCGGAGATGAGCCGCTTTCGCGCGATGCTGGAGCGCGAGGCGCTGCAGGACGCGCTGGCGCGCGACCCGGACGCGCTGGTGCACCGGCTGAACGGGGCTATCGCGCAGATGCAGCACGCCATCGAGGTGGGCGAATGGTGGCTCTACAGCCGGGCCGACAGCGCCTATCACCGGGTCATCCTGCAGATGGCCGGCAACCGCTTCCTGGAAAAGGCCTATGACCTCACCGCCACGGCGCTGGAGGCGCTGCGCGCGCGGCTGCAATCGGGCGAGGGCAATTTCTGGAGCCGGTCCTTCGCCGAACATGTGGAGATGCGCGATCTCATCGTGCGCCGCGAGTTCGATGCGGCCCATGCCCTGCTGCGCGAGCATATCCTGGTGATCAACCGCTCGCTCGCCCTGCCCGAGAACGGGCTGCAGGCGGGGCCGTCCGCGCGGCAGAAGGGCAAGCGGCGTTCGGACGAGGAGTGCCTGGCGGCGCTGTCCGCCCCCGTACTTCCTTAGGTCGGCGCTGCCGCAAGGCAGCTTCGCCGCCGCCCTAGCGCGAGGCAGGCGGCTCCGCGATCGCGTATTTCTCGATCATCGCTTCCAGATAGGCGATCGCCTCGGCGCCCTTGAGGGCGTCGCCCCACAGGCGTTCGGCGATGTCCTCGTGCAGGCTCATCGCCTCGGCGGCGGAGGTGATCAAGGCCACGCCAAGGCGCACATTCGGCTGCTCGCCGAGCCGGAACGGGCTGATCGCCAGCACCGAGCGGTTGGTCTGGCGGAAGATCTGGAAGCTGGTTGCCGGCACCGGGCCGCGCACGATGCCGATCTGGATGCCGATGGGCTGGTCGCGCAGCATCGACAGCAGATACTCGGCCTCGCGCCGCGCCATCAGCCGGCGATGGTCGGTCGTCTCCGGCGACAGGTCGTGCCGGCCGATCAGCCCGTGCAGCAGGAACCGCTCCAGGTCGGCCGAGGAGATCAGGCTGACGATCAGCGGCCGGCGCAGGCGGAAGGCGTCCTTTCGCGCATGCAGGATCTCCAGCAGGCGTTCCACCGCCTCCGCCGCCTCGCCCGAAGGATCCGTGCCTTCGGGAATCGATTCGAGCAGCACCTCCTTGAGGATGTCGTCGTAGCCGTCGGAGGTCAGCAGGTAGGACATCGGGCTGAACAGGCCGATGATCTGCTGGCAGTCGTCCTCCAACTGGCGCATGCGCTCGAAGAAGCCGATGGAGGTGCTGACATATTCCACCCCGACGCCCAGCAGGCTGGGCAGCGACACGCCCAGTTCGTCGGCGATGGAGGTGAGCATCTCGATCTTGCGGATCTCGCCCTTCTCGGCCCGGTAGAGGGCGGCGCGGGAGATGCCGAGCTTTTCCGCCAGGACCTCCGGCGTCAGGCCCTTGCCGAGGCGATGAGCCCTCAGCCTTGCGCCTATGTCGCTGAACCGGATGGGGTCTTCGTCCTGGGTCAAATCGGGGTCCCGTGGGCTTGGGCGCGGGCTGTGCCGGCGCGGTGGCCGGTCGACCGGAGCGGGCCGTTCAATTCCTGGTATGATAATCAGTTCTTGGATGAATTGTCCAATTGTCTCATTTTTGAGATGAGTCGTTGACAGCATCCGGATCGCTCAATACGCTATTCCCTTCCGCGCCTGTATCGCGCCAAGAAACAAAAGCGTATCCAGTGCCTGTTAGCCTTAGAGGTGGAGCCCTATGACACATACTGTTCGTAATCTGGCCGCGACGGCCGTGCTCGCCGTCGCTGGCGTCGCCTTCTCGGCCGGTGCCTTCGCGGCGGATTTCGTCGCCAAGATCGGCCATCTGGAGTCGACCCAGCAGTCCCGCCACGTGCACCTGGAAAAGGTCGCGGCACTGGTCGCCGAGCGCACCAACGGCGCCGTCGAGTTCCAGATCTTCCCGCAGGGCCAGCTCGGCCAGCAGCGCGAGATGACCGAGGGCGTGCAGCTCGGTTCGCTTGAGGCGACCGTCGCTCCGGCTGCCTTCCTCGGCGGCTTCAACCCGGTCGTGTCGATCCTCGACATTCCCTTCCTGCTGCCGGAAGACGATGCCAAGGCCCAGGAGCTGCGCACCGGCCCGTTCGGCAAGGCGCTCTGCGAGTCCTTCCAGAGCCGCGGCGTCGAGTGCCTGATGCTCTGGCCGAACGGCCGTAAGAACTTCTCCTCCAGCAAGCCGCTGGCGAGCATGGAAGACTTCTCCGGCCAGAAGTTCCGCGTGATGGATTCCAGCATCCTGATCGAGCAGTTCAAGGCGGTCGGCGCTTCGGCCATCGCGCTGCCCTTCGGCGAGCTCTACACCTCGCTGCAGACCGGCGTCGTCGATGCCCAGGAGAACCCGCTCGACACCATCCGCGCGATGAAGTTCTACGAGGTGCAGAAGTACCTGGTGCTCTCCAACCACGGCGCGATGGAGGACGTGATCCTCTTCAACCCGACCTTCTGGGCCGGTCTGCCGGAAGAGTACCGCACCATCATCACCGACGCTTTCGCCGAGGTCATCCCGGACCTGATCGCCCACAAGAAGGCCTCCGTCGCCTCCTCGCTGGAAGAGATCAAGGCAGCCGGCGTCGAGGTGCGCGAGCTTTCGGCCGAGGAGAAGGCCGCGTTCCGCGATGCCATGTATCCGGCAGCCCGTAACGCCTACATCCAGGGCGCCGGCGAGGAAGGCCTCGAGCTGGTGAACCTGTACGAGCAGGAATACGCTACGGTTACCAAGTAACCGTTGGCGTTGCCCGCGGGCGCGGCCCGGACCGCGCCCGCAGGCAGGCTCGTTGCCTGCCGATCTTGGGGGGACATCTTTCTGCCTGCCGCAACCGGTGCCCTGAGGCTCCATGGCGGCGCGGGCAGGGCAAGCCCCCTAGCTTTTTTCTGCCGCTGTCCGCGGCGGACACGCGGCCCAGGATGCCGCCCGTTCCTGCCTTCCCGTTCTCCGCTCGCGGCGGGCGAAGGCGATCCGGGCCGTATCGGCCGGCGTCAGTACCGACCTGGTTGTCCGCGCGGTTCGGACCGCGCCCGCAGGTATCGTCCTGATCACCGTCCGGCGGAGGACGGGATGGCCCTTGCGGCGGATGTCTGGAGCAAATCTATGCGCAGTGCTCTTTCGGTCCTGCGCACCGTCGAACGGTGCGCACTCGTCTCGATTTTTCTGACGATGGCGGGGCTCTACTTCGTCAACGTCCTGGTTCGCGCCTCGGGCAGTCCCCTTGCCTCCAGCCTCGGCTGGATCGAGGAGGCGGTCCGCCTGATGAACCTCTATCTGGTCTTCCTCGCGCTCGGCTATGCGCTCGAGATCGGCCGGCACGTCGCCGTCGATACCTGGCGCACGCGCATCGCCGAGGCGACCCACCTGCCGGTCCAGCGCATCATCGATGCCGTCGGCTTCCTCTTCTCGCTCTATCTCGTCTGGCTCGCCTGGAAGATGACGCTGTTCGTCTTCGGGTCCGGCCAGAAAAGCCCGACCCTGGGCCTCAAGATGGGCTGGATCTATGTCGCGCCCCTGGTCGGCTTCGGGCTGCTTGCCCTGCGCTACCTGCTGAGCTTCCTCGGGCTGATCGATCGCACGCCGGCACGGGAGGCCGACGAGGCATGATTCTTCTCTTCCTCATCGTTGCGCTTGCCGTGGTGCTGCTGATCGCGGGCTTCGAGATGTTTCTCGTGCTCGGCGTGCCGGCGCTTCTGGTCAAGCAGTTCTTCTACGGCACCCTGCCGGATCCGGTCGTGGTGCAGAAGATCGTCGGCGGCATCAATCATTCGACGCTGCTCGCCATTCCCTTCTTCATCCTGGCGGCGGAGCTGATGGGCGAGGGCCAGATCGCCCGCCGTCTCACCAGCCTCGTCCAGTCGCTGCTCGGCCATCGCAAGGGCGGCATCGGCTACACCATCGTCGGCGGCTCGATGGCCTTCGGCTCCGTGTCCGGCTCGGCGCCGGCGACGGTGGCGGCGATGGGCCGGCTGGTCTATCCGGAAATGCGCAAGGCCGGCTTCAGCGACAAGTTCTCGCTCGGCCTCATCGCCTCCAGCGCCGAGACGGCGCTGCTGATCCCGCCGTCGATCACCTTCATCATCTACGGCTGGATGACCGGCACCTCGGTCGCGCGCCTGTTCGTCGCCGGCATGGCGGTCGGCCTGGTGCTCGGCCTCGTCTTCGCCATCATGGTCGCCATCGAGGCGCGGCGCGCCGGCGTTGCGGCCGGCGAGCGCACCTCCTGGGGCGAGCGTATGCGCGCCGTGGCGCATTCCGGCTGGGCGCTCGGCATGCCGGCGATCATCCTCGGCGGCATCTATTCGGGCGTCTTCACCCCGACCGAGGCCGCTGCCGTCAGCGTCGTCTACGCCATCTTCGTCGAGATGGTGGTGTTCCGCGAGCTGACCTTGAAGAAGCTGTTCAAGGTGACCGAGCGGGCGGCGGTGTCCACCGCCATCATCTTCATCCTGCTGGCGCTCGGCGGCCTGCTCTCCTACTTCATCACGCTGGCGCAGATCCCCGGGCAGATCCTGGAGTTCCTGGCTGCCGTCGATGCGGGACCGATCGTCTTCCTGCTGGTGGTCAACGTCGTCTTCCTGATCGCGGGCATGTTCATCGATCCGAATTCGGCGCTGCTGATCCTCGTGCCGCCGCTCTACCCGGTGGCGATGGCGATGGGCATCGACCCGGTGCATTTCGGCATGATCGTCACGCTGAACATCTCCGCCGGCATGATCACGCCACCCTTCGGGCTCGATCTGTTCGTGGCGTCCTCGACGCTCGGCAAGCCGGTGATGACGATCATTTCCGGCATCTGGCCCTTCGTGATCGCCAATCTCGTGGCCCTCGGGATCATCACCTACATCCCGTCGATCTCCACCTTCCTGCCCAATCTGGTGTTCGGATGACCAGCGTTCTGACAAGACCCGCGTCCGCCCTCGGCGGACGGCCGCAACCCGTTGTCTTCGAGCGGGACCTCGACGTGCTCTCCAACGATCCGGTCAACGGCGAGTACATGCGCCTTGTCCTGGCCGCCCCGCGCGAGATGCTCGACCTGTGCCGTGCCGGCCAGTTCTTCAACCTGCTGTGCCCGGTGCTCGGCGGCGAGACGCCCTATCTGCGCCGGCCGATGAGCATCTACGGCTTCTATCCCGAGCGCGGCGAGCTGCATTTCCTCTACAAGGTGGCAGGCGCCGGCACCCGGGCGCTGGCCCAGCTGCGCGAGGGCGATGCGCTCAACGTCATGGGTCCGCTCGGCCAGGGCTTCCGCATCGACGACGACTGGCAGCGGCTGGTGCTCGTCGCTCGCGGCGTCGGCCTTGCAACGCTCGCGCCGCTGGCGCTGGAGGCCAACCGCCTCGGCCGCCATCTGACCGCGATCTGCAGCGCCCGCCATCCGGACCTGTTGATGTCCATCGACTATTTCCGCGAGCTGGGGGCCGAGATCGTTCCGGTCACCGACGCGGAAGGCACCTCGTCGCTCGAGCATCTGGAGACGGTGATCGAGGAGCGGATCGCGGATCCCGGCATCGATGCCTTCTACACCTGCGGCTCCAACCGCCTGCTGACCCTGTTGCAGCGCATCGGCAAGCGCCACGGCATTCCGGGCGAGATCGCGCTGGAGCAGCAGATGGCCTGCGGTCTGGGCATGTGCCACTGCTGCGTGCGCCCGTTCCGCAAGGGCGACAAGACCGTGCAGCTGCGCGTGTGCCGCGAAGGTCCCGTCTTCGATATCCAGGAGGCCATGCCATGGTAGACCTGTCCGTCGACATCGCCGGCTTGACGCTGAAGAACCCGATCATGCCGGCTTCGGGCACCTTCTCGGAGGAGCTGGCCGAAGTCTTCGACATCGAGTGCCTCGGCGCCCATGTCACCAAGACGATCACCCGGGGCCTGCGCGACGGCAATCCGACGCCGCGCGTGTGCGAGGTCGGCTCGTCGATGCTCAATTCCATCGGCATCCCGAGCAAGGGCGTCGGCGCGTTCCTCGACAAGGTGGTGCCGTTCTACCAGGCCTACGAGACGCCGCTGGTCGTCTCGATCTCCGGGAACACGGCGGACGAGTTCGCTCGCCTGTGCTCGGAAGTGACGGTGGAGGGCGTTGCCGCCATCGAGGTCAACATCTCCTGTCCGAACATCGAGGAAGACGGCAAGGCCTTCGCCATCCGTCCCTCCTCGACTTACGACGTGATGCAGAAGCTGCGCGCGGCGACGCATCTGCCGCTGTGGGCGAAGCTGACGCCGAACACCGGCGAGACGCCGGAAGTGGCGCGCGCGGCGCAGGAAGGCGGCGCCGACGCGCTGGTCGTCGCCAACACGCTGCTGGCCATGGCCATCGACATCCGCACCCGGCGCCCGAAGCTCGGCAACCTGATGGGCGGCCTGTCGGGCCCCTCGCTGAAGCCCATCGCCCTGCGCATGGCCTATCAGTGCGCCAAGTCGACGACCATTCCGGTGATCGGCTGCGGCGGCATCTCCACCGCCGAGGACGTGATCGAGTTCCTCATCGCCGGTGCCACCGCCGTGCAGGTGGGCACCGCCACCTTCATCAATCCGACCGCGATGGTGACCGTCATCGCCGAGCTGGAGCGCTATCTGGAGCGCGAGAAGCTCTCGTCCGTCCGCGACCTGATCGGCACGCTGATCGACGAGGAGCAGAAGGAGGGCGTCGTGTTCATGGAGGCAGCACCGTGACCGCGCTGAGGAAGTCCGGGGCCTACGACCGCGCCGAGGAGCTGCGCCTTGCCGGCTTCCTCTTCGACGAGATCGCACGCATGTCGCCGGATGTGGAAGGCGTCAGCCGTCCGGCCTTTTCCGACATCGAGACCAGGGCGCTGTCCTTCCTGGAGGACTTCGCCCGCCGCGAGGGGCTGGAGGTCTGGTACGACGCCGGGCTCAACGCCAATTTCTGCCTGCCGGGCGACCGCGATGCGGAGCGCTACACGGTCATCGGTTCGCATGTCGACAGCGTTCCCTTCGGCGGCAATTTCGATGGTCTTGCCGGTGTCGTCGCCGGTCTGCTGTGCCTTGTGCGGGCGCGGCGCGAGGGGGCCAAGTTCGCCTTCCCGGTGCATGTGCTTGCCATGCGCGGCGAGGAAAGCGCCTGGTTCGGCCCGTGCTACATCGGCTCCAAGGCGCTGACCGGCACGCTGTCCGCCTCCGACCTTGCCGCCCGCCACAAGGGCGACGGCCGCACGCTCGATGCCCATATGGAAGCCATCGGCATCGACATGGAGCCGGTGCGCGCCGGAAAGCCGCTGATCGACCTGTCGCGGATCGAGGCTTATCTCGAGGTGCATATCGAGCAGGGGCCGCTGCTGATCGGCAAGGCGGTTCCGGCCGCCGTGGTGTCGGGCATTCGCGGCAACATCCGCTATCGCTCCCTGCGCTGCATCGGCGAGGCCGGCCATTCGGGCGCCGTGCCGCGCGCCTTCCGCCGCGATCCGGTGCTGGCCATGGCCGACCTCCTGGTGCGGCTCGACGAAAGCTGGGCAACGATTCTCGCCAAGGGCGACGATCTGGTGCTGACCAGCGGCATCGTCGGCACCGACCCGGAAAAGCACGCGATGACGCGCATTCCCGACCAGGTGTCCTTCAGTCTCGACATCCGCAGCCAGAGCGCCCGGGTGCTGGACGAGATGCGCGACCTGCTGAAGACGGAGATGGCGCAGATCGAGCGGGACCGGAAAGTGCGGTTCGAGCTCGACGAGGAGTTGCGCGTTGCCCCCGCCCTGTGCGATGCCGGTCTCGTCGCGCGCCTGAGCAAGGCCATGGAGACAGTCGGCCAGGAGCCGTTCGTGATGGCGAGCGGCGGCGGACACGATGCGGCGGTCTTCTCGGCCGCCGGCGTGCCGGCCGGCATGGTCTTCGTGCGCAATCGCAACGGCTCGCACAATCCGCAGGAGGCGATGGAGCTGCCCGATCTCCTTTCCGCCACCGATATCGTCCATCAATATCTTATGGTTGCGCCATGACACAGCTGACGATCCGGACGCCCGACGACTGGCATCTCCACCTGCGCGACGGGGCGATGCTCGCCGGCGTCCTGCCGCACAGCTCCGCCGATTTCGCGCGTGCGATCATCATGCCGAACCTCGTGCCGCCGGTGGTCACCACCGCCCAGGCGGAAGGCTATCGCCAGCGCATTCTCGCCGCCCTGCCCGAGGGGCACGACTTCACGCCCTTGATGGTGCTCTACCTGACCGAGGGCACCGAGGCCGACGATGTCGAGGCGGGCTTTCGCAGCGGTCTCGTCAAGGCGGTGAAGCTCTATCCGGCCGGCGCCACCACCAATTCGCATGGCGGCGTGCGCGACTTCTCCAAGGTCACCGCGGTGCTGGAGCGCATGGCCGAGATCGGCCTGCCGCTTTGCGTGCACGGCGAGGTGACCGATCCCGGCGTCGACATCTTCGACCGCGAGGCGGTGTTCCTGGAAAAGGTGCTCGATCCGCTGCGCCGGCGCATTCCGGGCCTGCGCGTCGTGCTGGAGCATGTGACGACGCGCAACGGCGTCGAGTATGTGCGTTCGCAGGAGAAGGATCTCGCGGCGACGATCACGGTTCACCACCTGATGATCAACCGCAACGCCATCTTCGCCGGCGGCATCCGCCCGCACTACTACTGCCTGCCTGTCGCCAAGCGCGAGGAGCACCGGCTGGCGCTGCGCGAGGCCGCGACCTCGGGCGACGCGCGCTTCTTCCTCGGCACCGATTCGGCTCCGCATGTGGATCCGGCGAAGGAATGCGGCTGCGGCTGCGCCGGCATCTACACCGCGCCGAACGCGATGGCCTGCCTTGCCCATGTCTTCGAGGAGGAGGGCGCGCTCGACAAGCTCGAGGCCTTCGCCTCGCTCAACGGGCCGGCCTTCTACCGCCTGCCGCCGAACGAGGGCCAGCTGGTGCTGGAAAAGCGCGAGGAGCCGGTCCCGGTGCCGGACAAGGTGGTGACGGGCGATGGCACGGTCACGGTTTTCGATCCCATGGTGCCGGTCCGCTGGACGGTCGCGGCCCGCAGGTCGTAAAGGCCGGCAGGAAGCCGGCCACAGTCCTCTTCAAGGGAGAGCGTAATGTTCATTGAGGTTGCCAATGGTCTGAACGAGCACAGCGCGAGCGTGCGGAGCTTCGAGGCGTGCGCGCGCGAGGCTCGTGAGCGTATCGCCGGCGAGCCGGAGCATGCCGTCGCCTGGCTGCTGGTGTCGCGCGCGGCCCAGGCTTTCGTCGATGCCTATGACGACCAGCCGCTGACGCTCGACGTCGCCGGCCAGGCGCTGGAGCAGTTCCGCGATCTGCTGCAAACGCTCGAGACCGCCTATGCGGGCGGCTCCGCCGAGGCCAAGGTCGAGGCGCTGAACAAGATCGCGCTGCGTCTCAACGCCATGTGATCCTGACGGGCCGGCCGCTCGCGCCGGCCCGATCCCTTCCGTTTTTCGGCACTGCGGATCAGGAGCGGCCGTCGGCGGCGGTCGTCGCCCCGGCAGGGACATCCGCATCCTTTGCCGGGTTGCGCTTGCCCTGCTTGCGTTTCTCCGCTGAGCGCAGGACATACTCGCTCGCCAGCAGCGTCGGCAGGCCGAGCGCCAGCGGCACCAGAAAATACACCAGGCGAAACACCAGCAATGCCCCGACGGCTTCCGCGCCGGGCTGCAGATAGAGCACGGTTGCCTCCAGCACGCCCAGCCCGCCCGGCACGTGGCTGATCAGCGAGGCGAGAATGCCGATCACGTAGATCGCCGCCACCTCCAGATAGTTCACTTCCGACGTTGCGGCGAGCAGCTGGTGCAGGCAGGCGGCGACGCAGGCATAGTTGGCGGTGCCCGCCACCACCTGGCCGATGGCCAGCGGCAGCGGCGGCAGCGTCAGCGACCATTTGCGGACCGACAGTTCGCCGCGCACGAAGGCGGAGAGGACGATCCAGGCCAGGGGCAGCGACAGGCAGACGACCGCCATGCCTTTCAGTTCGGGTCCGTTGACGCCCATCAACCCTTCCGCCGTCGAGGGATAGAGCAACAGGGCCAGCCCGCCCATCGTCGCAAGTCCGAGGCCGACGGTGATGCCGCAGAACAGGATCACCTTGGCGACGTCCCCGACGCTGAGACCCCAGCGCGCATAGAAGCGATAGCGGATCGCGCCGCTGGACAGGGCCGCGACCCCGACATTGTGGCCGATCGACAGGGCGGTGAAGGAGGTAAGCGCGGTGCGGTGCCAGGCGAGCGGCTTGCCGGCATAGCGCACGGCCAGCCAGTCGAAAAAGCTGAGGCAGAGATAGGAGGCGGCGGCAAAGGCGAAGGCGCGGGCAAGATGCGCGGCCGGAATGGCGCGCACCGACTCGATGATCTCGTCGAGCGAATATTGGCTGAGCGTGCGGTAGAGCAGATAGGCCGCGATGCCGATCGCCACCACGATCACCAGGCGAAGCAACAATCGGGAGATCGGCATGGGGGCCCTTTCTGACAGGTCTTCTCGGGCGGATCCCTTGCGGCATCCCCGCTTTTCTCTTTCCCTGCGTCGGCAGGGCGCAAACGGGTCCGCCCCGGGCCGGTACAGGGTGTTGAGCTGCGGCCCGGGGCGGTTCGGCATGAGTTGCCGGCCATCCGTCCCGCCGGGCCTGCCGGCGGTGCGGATGGTCCTTCTGGCGCTGCGGGCGGCGCGCGCAAGGCTTGCCGCTCGCGGGCAAGGAGCCGGCAGGCCCATGCCGAAAGTCAGGCGCCGGGGCGCGTTCGCCGGCGGGGGAACACCTCCTCCTGCCGTGTGTCGGGGATCAGGTTCCCGACGGGTCGTTCCCGGCTTGCCGTTGTCCTTGTCACGCCCGTCACCGCCGGGCCGTGCGAAATGCGAACGCCTCTCGGCGGCGTTTGTTCCCTCGATATGTCGCCTCTCGTCCGCTTTTGCCGCGGGCAGGGGAAAAGGTCCGTCCGCTGCCGGGTGCGAGGGGCCGGCGTCATGAGGGCGGAGGGGCCTGCCGCGCGCGGGGCGCACCGGCGGTCCCGCCACCCAGCGCGGCGAGAAAAGCCTCCAGCCAGGCGCGGGAATCCTGCCGCATGACATGGTCGAGCAAGGCCGCGTGCCGGCGGCGGCGTTCCGCCAGCGGCATGGTCAGCGCCTCGTAGAGCTTCCGCGCCATCTCGTCGATGTCGTAGGGGTTGACGATCAGCGCCTCGCGCATCTCCTCCGCCGCGCCGGCAAAGCGCGACAGGACGAGGACGCCGGGGTCTTCCGGGTCTTGCGCGGCCACGTATTCCTTGGCGACCAGGTTCATGCCGTCGCGCAAGGGCGTGACGAAGCCGACCTGGCTGCCGCGCATCAGGGGGGCCAGCTTGGCGCGGTCGACGCTGCGGTGGATGTAGCGGATCGGCGTCCAGTTGAAGTCGGCGAGCCGGCCGTTGATCGAGCCGACCAGCGCCTCCAGTTCGGCACGGATGTCGCCATAGGCGCCCACTTCCTCGCGGGTCGGCGGGGCGACCTGCAGATAGGTCACCGATTTTTCCAGCTCCGGATGCTGGCTCATCAACCGGTCGAACGCCTTCAGCCGCTCCGGCAGGCCCTTGGAATAGTCGAGCCGGTCGACGCCGATGATCTGGCGCCGGCCGAGCACCTTCCGGCGCATCAGGTCGATCTGCACCTCCTCGTCCGCCTGGCGGGTCATGGCGGCGAAGCCCTTGGCATCGATGCCGATGGGGAAGCGGTCGATCACCACCGTGCGGGTGCCGACGCGAAACCGGGTGTCGTCCAGCTGCACGGCGGAGCTGTGCTCGGCGAGATAGGCCTTCAGATTGCCGGCATCCGTATGGGTCTGGAAGCCGATCACGTCGTAGTCGAGCAGCGCCTCGACCAGCTCGCCATGGTGGGGCGCGGCAAAGAGGATGTCGGGCGAGGGGAAGGGGATGTGCAGGAAGAAGCCGATCCGCTGGCGGCAGCCTTCCTTGCGCAGGCACCGGGCGAGCGGGATCAGGTGATAGTCGTGCACCCAGATAAGGTCGTCGTCCTTGAGCAGGGGCGCGAGCTGGCGCGCGAAGGTCTCGTTGACCCGCTGGTAGCCCTCGTAAAAGGCCGGCCGGTAGTCGACGAGGTCCAGCCGGTAGTGGAAGAGCGGCCACAGCACGCTGTTGGCATAGCCGAGATAGTAGTCGGCGACGTCTTCCGGCGACAGCGGCACGGTCACCTGTTCGGCCGGGCCCACCCGCTCCACATGCACCTCGCCGCCGGTCACCCCGTCCGGCGCGCCGTTCCAGCCGAACCAGATGCCTTCGCGCTCCTTCAGCGTCTCGGCGAGCCCGACGGCGAGGCCGCCGGCCTGTCCGGTGTTGCGCAGGTTCGCGACCCGGTTGGAGACGATGACCAGCCGGCCGGCCGGCGCGTCCCTGCCGATGCTCTCCAGCTGCGCGGACGCATCCGGCATGGCGGCCGCGCCTGTTGGCGGCAGCGGGCTATGGCTCCGCAAAGGGGAGGCTGGAGAGTGCGTCAGTGGGGTCATGGAGCGAAGCTTCCTGCTGGAGCTGGCGGATATCCCGTCGCACGACCAACGCCGCCGGAAGCCGTTTTGTTCCGCCCCGACGGCGCAGGGCGGAGGAACCTTGTGCGTCCCCGGCGGGTTGGTAAGGCAGACGGGGCGGCGCGCGCTGCGGATCGGCCCGGTCTTTCGCAATCAGCCTTGAGGAGACGCACCATGGATCCGCTGAAGAAACCCGCCCGTCCGGCAGACGAGGCGCTGCGGGACGAAGCCCCGCAGCTGGAGCAGCAGGACTGGGAAGAGCTGGAAGGCGCAGCGCCCTTCACCGATCGGGTACCGGCGGATGCGAACGGGCGCCCGCTTCCCGAGCTGCCCCCGTCAGAGCCGGATGGCGAACTGCCCGGCGAGGAGGCCGACAACCCCTATCAGCGCAGCGACGAGGCCCTGCCGGACGATGAGGCCGAAGCGGTGATCCGCCGCAATCCCTCGCGGGAAGGCGGGCGTTTCGACGAGGTTTGAGGACGCGAACCGCGGCCGAGATGGAACAACCCGGCCGGTCGCGGCGTTGAGTGGACAGTTCAGCAACGAGGAGACATTCCGTGCATAGCATCATCTATCTCGTCGGCCTCATCGTGGTCGTGCTCGCCATCCTGTCGTTCCTCGGCCTGGGCTGAGGCTCGCCGGCACGTTCCAACCCTTTCGGCGCCCGCTCGCGGCCTGCCGGAAGGGGCGTGGTCGCCGGCAACGGACAACCGTCAAGGAAAGGACACACGATGGAAGAGGACCAGAACAGACGAAACGAGCCGCTCGAAGTGGCACCGGGCGAGGCGCGTCAGGGAACGGGCTCGCCCCGCATCCTGATCCTGCTGGTCGTCTCGCTCGTCCTGGCGCTGATCGCCTGGTGGGGCGTCGACATTTACCGGGAAGCGGCGCTCGCTCCCGATGAGCCCGCCGTCGAAACGACTGGCAGCACGCAATCCCAGCCTTCGTCGCCGGTTCTGCCGGATGAATCACTGAAGCGCGAGCCGGAGGGCGCGACCGAATAGGTCGGGTCCTCGCGGCTTGCGGGATCGGGCCGGTTCGCAAAAGGTCCGTCCCCGTTTCACGTTCGAAACCTAGATCTTCGATCCCCATACGCCGATGATATTGCGAACGTGGCGCACGCCGGCGATCTCCAGTGCGATCTGCGAGCACCGGGCGATCTCCTGCGTGCTGGCCACCGTTCCGGCCAGGGTGACGCCGCCGTGATCGGCGGTCACCACCACATCCGAGGCATCGACCTTGCCGTCGCTCGCCAGTGCCGAGGCGACCTGAACCTCCAGGTTCGCGGCGGCCGTGCGTTCGGAAAGAAACTCGGCAGGTTTTCCGAAGAAGCGTCTGTCCTTGTGAGCCATGTCCGTCTCCTTTGATGCGGGTCTTGCGACCGGGATTGCGTGACGTGGGTCTTGTCGCGGCCGTGGCCTATGACCTGGGGCCTATGAGTTGGGGCCTATGACTTGGACACGTGTTCCGGCTTGCCCTTGCGGGGGGTGGAGGCCAGGTCTTCCAGCTCCTTTTCGCTCATGGACTCCAGCATTTCCCGGGAGGCGCCTTTCAGGTCGCTCTTGTCGGTTTCGCCGCGTTTGGCCGAAAGGGCGGCGCCGGCGGCCTTCTGCTGGGACTTGGATTTCGCGGGCATCGGTTCTCTCCCATTCGGTTCGTCACACCTTCCTCAACGGCCCGCGCGCGCGAATGTTCCCTCTTGCCGCCGGTTTCCGCCCGCCGGCAGGCAAGGTCGCGTTGCATTTTTGCGAAAAGATCCGCGCGAAACGGGAACAAGCCGGGCCTGGTCAGGTTATGCAAGAGGAGGCATTGCCATGACCGACGAACATCCCGATCCCGGCACTCCCCGGCCCGAGCCCGGTGCGCCGTCTTTCCCGCCGCCGCCTTTTCCGCCGCAGCCGGTGCGCGAGCCGGATCCCGACCGGTTGCCGGACGAGGATCCGTTGCCGAACCCGGACGAAGCCGACCAACCGCCCCAGCATGTTCGTCCGGGAAGCTTATCCGGCGCATTGCGCCGAATCGCCGGCGGCTGCATGCTCCATGGCGCGCGTCCGCAAGTGGCGGAGGTGTGGTGTGGTACCTTGAGTGATGCCCGCAGGCAGGAGCGCAGGAGAAACATGACCCTTCCTGACGACGACGAGGACCCCGACGAGATCCCCCGCCCGAGAGCACCGAGCCTCCTTGGCGGCCGCTATTTTGCCGACCTGCTGAAGAACATCGGAAGCGAGCCGGTGCCGGACCGGCTTCTCGATCTCGCGCGTCAGCTGGACGCCGCGCTCGCCCGCCAGCGGGACGAGAAAAAGGATGAGGACACGGGCGGCACCGGCACCGATTGACGGTCGGGCAGGGGAACGATTCACCGCGGCGAGGCGTTTCGGTTTCGATCGCGAGGTGAAACCGATATGCCTGACGTCTATTGCGGACCGGCTCCAGCGCCGCAAACCCTGCTCTTTGCGTGGAATTTCGATTTCATCGCGCTTGCGCTTTGCGCCGCCCTGCTGGGGCTTCATCGCTATGCCGGTTCGCGCGAGGGCCGCCCGGCCCTGATCGCCGGCACCTTTCTTCTGGCGCTGCTGTTCCTGTCGCCGCTCTGCGCGCTCACCGTTTCGCTGTTTTCCGCCCGCGTTGCCCATCACGCCCTGCTGATCGCCGTCGCGGCGCCGCTGCTGGCGCTCGCCTTTCGCATGGTGCGGTTTCCCGCGCCCGCCCTGCCGCTCAGCGCTCTCGTTGCCGTCAACGCGCTGCTTCTGTGGTTCTGGCATGTGCCGCAGGTCTACGAGGTCGCAATCGTCGGGACGTTGCCCTACTGGACCATGCAGCTCAGCCTGCTTGGCGCGGCCTTCGCCCTGTGGCGCGCGGTGCTCGCGCCCGCTGCCCATCCCGGCTCGGCGATCTTCGCCCTGCTCGCGACCATGGTGCAGATGGGCATGCTCGGCGCGCTGCTCACCTTCGCCCGCGCCCCGCTCTATGCGGCGCATTTCGGCACCACGCAGCCTTTCGGCCTGTCGCCGCTTGCCGACCAGCAGCTGGCCGGCCTGATCATGTGGGTGCCCGCCTCGCTCCCCTATCTCGTGGCGGCGCTGCTGCTGCTCTCGGTGCAGCTGGCGCCCGCATCGCGGCGTGTGCGCTGATGCTCTGGGTCAAGGGGCTGCACATCGCCGCCATCGCCATCTGGGTTGCCGGGCTGGTCTGCCTGCCGGGGCTCTATCTGCGGCGCGAGAGGGTCGGGCACGACGAGGCGTTCCACTCCCTGCATGCGACGGTGCGCTACCTGTATGTGGGGATCATCTCGCCGGCCGCCTTCATTGCCGTGGGCAGCGGCACGGCGCTGATCTTCCTGCAGCAGGCGTTCGACGCCTGGTTCCAGCTCAAGCTCGCCTTCGTCGGCGTCCTGGTGGTGCTGCACATTCTCACCGGGGCGGTCGTCGTCGGCCTGTTCCGCGATGGCGGCGAGTATTCGCTGTTTCGCGGGCTGGTCGCCATCGCCGCCGTCACGGCGACGGCCGCCGCCATCCTGGTGGTGGTGCTGGCAAAGCCCGACCTGGAGGGCCTGCTGCCGCAGGCCCTGTCGGAGCCCGGCGCCCTGAAGCGCCTTGTGGGCGAGCTCAATCCTTTTCGGAGATGATGAGGCCGATGCCGTGATCGAACACGAGTTTGCCGCCATGCCAGCCTGCCAGGCCGGTGAAGACGCTGGCCAGCACCGACAGCATCAGGCCGTGCGGCAGCACCGCGTCCGGATCGGTCAGCCGCAGGCCCCAGTTGGTGCCGGCGGTGGCGATCAGCATCATCGCGGCAACGGCGTGGGTCCAGCTGGCCGCGCGGATGCGGATGCCGGGAACGAGCAGCAGCTCGGCCGTGCCGACCAGCCCCGCGCCGAGGCCGGCCAGGAAGGCGAAGCCCGAGGACCACAGGCCGGCGCGCAGCCAGAACGGATCGCCCGACCACCAGTAGAAGACGTCGCAGCCGAGCGTGGCGATCACCAGCGCGATGGGAAAATGCACGCTCATGGCATGCAGCGGATGTCCGGCGACGGCAACGGCGGAGGCGACCGGCTCGCTGGCGACCTCCTCGATGACGGGGCTGTCGGTGTCGTACATTTCATTCATCGTGGTCCTTCCTTTGGCAGGGAAAGCGCTCGCGGGGGCGTTTTGTTCCGCATGGGCGCGCTTGTCGGCGCCGGCCTTGCCCTTGCCGCCTGCACCGGACCGCTGTCGGCGCTGCAGCCCGAAGGGCCGGCGGCGCGCGGCATCGGGACCTTGTGGTGGGTCATGCTGTTTGCCGGAACGGCGATTTTTCTCGCCGTCGCCGCGGTTCTGACGCTGGCCTTCGTCCGCCCCGCCTGGCTGCGCCGTTTCGGCGAGACGCGGCTGATCCTGTGGGGCGGGCTGGTCGTTCCCCTCGTCATCCTGGCCGGCCTGGTGACGGCGGCCTTCGCGCTGGGCGAACAGGTGCTGGTGGTTCGCCAGGGCGAGGCGCTGCGCATCGAGGCGACGGCCCGCCAGTGGAGCTGGCGCTTTCGCTATCCCGGCGGGCACGAGACCCACGATCTTCTGCACCTGCCGGCGGGGCGGGATGTCGACGTGGCCTTGACCAGCGAGGATGTCATCCACTCGTTCTGGGTGCCGCGTCTGGGCGGCAAGCTCGATGCCATTCCTGGCCATGTCAACGTCATCCGCCTGAGGGCGGACCGGCCCGGCACCTATGGCGGGGTCTGCGCCGAATATTGCGGCATCGGCCATGCACCGATGCGCTTTTCCGTCGAGGCGCATGAGGAAGACGCCTTCGCGCGTCTCGTCGGCCTTCGGGAGGGCGCGGCGACAGGCGCCGTACCAGACGGGGAGGGCGCACGATGAGCGGGAACGCACCGCCGCAGGAGCAGGCCCCCAACCCGATCCGCCTGCACCGGGAGCTCGCCGCCCTGTGGGACACGCCGGCCGGCTGGCAGCAGCTCGGGGCGGTCAATCATTCCATCCTCGGCAAGCGCTTCATCCTTGCCGCCTTCTTCTTCTTCGCGGTCGGCGGGCTGCTGGCCATGCTGATCCGGGTGCAGCTCGCCACCTCGAGCACGGCCTTCGTCGGGCCGGAGGTCTACGGCCAGCTCTTCACCATGCACGGCACGGTGATGATGTTCCTGTTCGCGATCCCGATGTTCGAGGGTTTTGCGATCTACCTGTTGCCAAAGCTCCTGGGCGCGCGCGATCTCGCCTTCCCGCGGCTCACCGCCTACGGCTTCTGGTGCTACATCTTCGGCGCCTCGATCCTGCTTTGCGCCATGGTGGCCGGCGTTGCACCGGACAGCGGCTGGTTCATGTACACGCCGCTGTCCTCCTCCACCTACACGCCCGGCATCAATGCCGATGTCTGGCTGCTCGGCATCACCTTCGTGGAGATCTCGGCCCTGTCGGCGGCCATCGAGATCACCGTCTCGGTGCTGAAGCTGCGCGCGCCGGGCATGAGCCTTGCCCGCATGCCGATCATGGCCTGGTATCTGCTGATCACCGCCCTGATGATGCTGTTCGGCTTCCCGCCGCTGATCCTCGGCTCGGTCCTGCTGGAGCTGGAGCGCGCCGCCGACCTGCCATTCTTCGATCCCACCAGGGGCGGGGACTCGCTGCTGTGGCAGCACCTGTTCTGGCTGTTCGGCCATCCGGAGGTCTACATCATCTTCCTGCCGGCAGCCGGGGCGATCTCGATGATGATCCCGACCTTCGCCCGGCACGAGCTGGTCGGCTACCGGGCGGTCATCGTCGCAGTGATCGCGATGGCCTTCCTGTCCTTCGGCCTGTGGGTCCACCACATGTTCACCGTCGGCATTCCGCATCTGGCGCTGGCGTTCTTCTCCGCCGCCAGCGGGCTGGTGGCGATCCCCACGGCGGTGCAGATCTTCGCCTGGATCGCGACGCTCGCGGCCGGGCGGCCACGCTTCGACGTGCCGATGCTCTATCTCGGCGGCTTCTTCTTCGTCTTCGTCATCGGCGGGCTGACCGGGGTCATGCTGGCGATGGTGCCGTTCAACTGGCAGGCGCACGACACGCATTTCGTCGTCGCGCATCTGCACTACGTTCTGGTCGGAGGCTTCGTCTTCCCGATGATGGCGGCCGCCTATTACTGGCTGCCGCATTTCACCGGGCGCCTTGCCGAGCACCGGCTGTCGAAGCCGGCCTTCTGGGCGATCTTCATCGGCTTCAACCTCACCTTCTTCCACATGCACCTGACGGGGCTGCGCGGCATGCCGCGCCGGGTCGACACCTACCCGGTCGAGGCGCGGCTCGACTGGCTCAACCTTCTGTCCTCTGTCGGCTCCTTCGTGATGACCATCGGCTTTGCGCTCTTCGTCATCGACCTCGTCGTGCATCTGCGCTTCGGGCGCAGGTTCCGGCGCAATCCCTGGGGCGCGCGGACGATGGAATGGGCGATCCCGACGCCGCCGACCTCCTATGGCTTCGCCTCGCTGCCGCACATCACCGAGCGCGGCGACCGGCTGGCGCCCGAGCAGGAGGGGGCACGGCTTGCCGGCGGGCGCGGCTATCTCGGCTTCACCCGCAACGGCTGGATGGAGACGCTCGGCGTCGATATGGTCACCGGCCGGCCGGAGCAGCTCATCATCCTGCCGCGCCAGACCTTCCTGCCGCTGTGGAGCGGGCTCCTCACCGCCGCCGTCGTCCTGTGCCTGCTCGCCAAGGTCTACTGGCTGGCGCTCTTCGCCTTCCTTGCGGTCGTCGTCTCGCTGCTGGCCTGGACCTCCGCCACCGGCGCGCGGCAGGACACGGGGCCGCTTCCCATCGGCAACGGCACCTCCGCCCGCCCGCATTGGGAGAGCGAGGGCGCGCCGTCCTGGTGGGCGATGGTGCTCGCCTGCGCCGCCGAGGCGACGCTGTTTTCCTCGCTGCTGTTCGGCGGGCTTTTCCTGTGGCTGGTCGCCCCGCAATGGCCGCCGGCCCGCCCGGCGCTGCCCGATCCCGCGCTTGCCGCCGCCTGCCTCGCCCTCCTGGCGCTCGCCGCCTTCGCTGGCCGAGGCAGTCTTGCCGCGCTGCTCGGCGAGCGCTCGCCCGCCCCGCGGCTTGCCCTGTGCTTGGCGGCTCATGGCGGGGCGGCGCTTTTGTTCGCGCTGATGGCAGCAAGCGTGCCGACACCGACGGCCCATGCGCACAACGCCACCGCGCTGGTGCTGCTGGCCCTGTGCGGCCTTCGCGCGGGCTTCGGCGCGCTGCTCGCCGCTTATGGCCTCTGGCGTTGGCGGGCCGGCTTCCTGTCGGCGGCGCGCAGCCTCGATCTTCGCATCGGCCGGGTCTGGCACGACTATGCGGCCGCGACCGGCATCCTCGGCCTTGGCGCTGCCTTCGCCTTCGCCTGGCTGGCGGCAACCGGAGGGGCGGGCTGATGAAACGCACCTCGCCGCTTCTTCTGGGCGCCGGCTTCACGGTATGGGCGCTCGCCTTCGTGGCGCTCTATGCCATGCTGTCGGTCGGCTGCCGCTTCGGCTGGGACACGGTCGTGCTCGACATGGCCGGCGGAATGTCGCTGCAGCGCCTGCAGCTGATCGCGATCTTCCTGGTGCACCTTGCGGCGGGAGCTGCGGTGATCGCGGCGCTGCGGCGGCGGAGGGGGAGCGGGTTCCTCTACCCCATCGCCTATTTCGCGGCGATCGCCGCGCTCGGTGCCAGCGTCTTTTCCTTCGCCGGCGTCTTCTTCCTGACCACCTGCCTGTAGGGCGCCGGGCGGACCCGCGCATGGAACATGTCGGGCGCTCGGCCGTTGTGTGATGATGGGCGGCGCGCGCCTCTTGCGGGCTGCGCTGCCGTCATCGCCAAATGCAGGAGATCCAGGGATGAAAACTGTCATGATCGCCGCCGGCCTCGTCGCCATCGCCGCCTTGCCGGCGGCTGCGCAGGGCCAGGAGCGGCAGGAGGCGACCGCCACCTTCATCGGCCAGGACGGCAAGGAGGCGGGCCGCGCGACCCTCACCGGCACCTCGGCCGGCGTGCTCATCGATGTCGAGGTGAGCGGCTTGCCCGCCGGCCAGTGGGTCGCTTTCCATGTGCACGAGACCGGCACATGCGATGCTGCTGGCGGCCACAAGTCGGCCGGCGGCCATTTCAATCCGGGCGGTGCCGAGCACGGCTATCTTTCGGAAAACGGACCCCATGCCGGCGACATGCCCAACCAGTGGGTGGATGCGGACGGCACGCTGCGGGCGCAGGTGTTCAACGCCATGGTGACGCTCGACGGCGACCAGGCCATTCGCGGCAAGGCGCTGATGATCCATGGCGGCAAGGACGACTATTCCAGCCAGCCCACCGGCGATGCCGGCGACCGCCGCGCCTGCGCGGTCATCGAGTAAGCCGCCTGAGCTTTCGCGCATGCGTTCCGGCGGCGGTTTTCCGCCGCCGAGAGCGCTCCTCCCGTCCTGCGGGCGGGGCCGGGAGGGAACGATTTTCCCTCTGACGACTTATCCAGCCAGGGACAAGGCCGAGCGGGCGATCGCGTGATCGCCGCACAGACGGCCGCAGCACGCGGGGGCGCATGCGCGCTCCTGCTCGAATTGGCGGACGGACGCGGCGCATCCTGCGCCCCCTCTTCGCCGAAGACCCACGGCAGGCAGCAGCAACTGGATGACCAGCACAGACACCTTTTCCGACGCTTCTTCCATCATCGACACCGACCGCAACGCCTGGCGGGTGGCGCGGGCGGATCGTCTCGCCTTTCTCGTCGACGCGGATGCCTACTACCGCCAGGTCGAGACGGCCTTGCGGCAGGCGCGCCGGTCCATCTGGATCGTCGGCTGGGATTTCGATCCCGACATCCTCCTGCAGCCGCAGAACGAAGATGCGATGACCCTCGGCGATCTGCTGCGCTCGCGGGTCGAGGAAACGCCGGATCTCGACGTGCGCATCCTCGTGTGGGGCGAGGGGCCGGTCTATTCCAGCGGCCGCATTCCGGTCCTGCAGGACACGGACTGGTGCGAGCACCCGCGCATCGCGCTGCATTACGATTTCGAGCATCCCTTGCGCGCCTCCCATCACCAGAAGCTGGTGGTGATCGACGAGGAGCTCGCCTTCGTCGGCGGCATCGACCTCACCTCGCAGCGCTGGGACACGCCCGACCATCTGGCGGAAAACCCGCTGCGCCGGCGTCCGAACGGCGACCCCTACGGCCCGGTGCACGACATCCAGGTGGCGCTGTCGGGCGAGGGCGCGCGCGTGATTGCGGATGTGGTGCGGCGGCGCTGGGGGCGGGTGGTCTCTGGCGAGCTTCCCGCCGCCGAGGCGCCGGGCGAGTTCTGGCCGAACGAGCTGGAGCCGCACATCACCGGTTGCGACGTGGCCGTCGCCCTTGCCGAGGCGGGCGGCCGCGATCACAAGCGGCGCACCGACCCGATCCAGCTCACGTGCGATGCCATCGATGCGGCGCGCGACAACATCTATATCGAGACCCAGTATCTCGCCTCCACGCGGGTGGTGCGCCATCTGACGGCGCGCCTGCGCGAGGAAGGCGGGCCGGAAGTGGTGATCCTCGTCACCCGCGACACGCGCGGCCTGCTGGAGCAGTGGACGATGGGCTATGGCCGCACGCTGGCGATCCGCCGGCTGATGCGGGCCGACACCTTCAGCCGCCTGCGCATTGCCTATGCGGTCGTTCCCGACGGCAAGGGCGGCGAGCAGGAAGTGCTGATCCACGCCAAGCTGGTGATCGTCGACGACCGCTTCGTGCGGGTCGGCTCGGCCAATCTCAACAACCGCTCGGAAGGCTTCGACAGCGAGTGCGACCTTGCGATCGAGGCACAGGGCGAGGCCTGCCAGCAGGCCATCACGCGGCTGCGCAACACGCTCATGGCCGAACATCTCGACGCGGATCCGGCTGCGGTCGCGCAGGTGGTGGAGCGCACCGGCTCGCTGGCCGCCGTGATCGACGAATTCAACGTCAATGCGCGCGGCCTGCGCTCCTACCGGGTCAACCCGCGCAAGCGCGCCGGCCTGCTGCATCTCGGTTCGGGCATCGTCGATCCAAAGCGCCGCTACTGGCCGCTGCAGCGCTTTCGCGAGGTCGGCAGCTTCGCCGCCTCGCGCCTGACCGGCATGCTGAAGGCGTGGTTCTAGGACCGGGCCCTTGAGACTGCTGTCCTACAACGTCCATGGCTGCGTCGGCGGCGACCGGCGGCTCGACCTTTCGCGCATCGTCGAGGTGATCGCCGAGGCGCGGCCGGACGTGGTCGCCCTGCAGGAGCTCGATGTCGGCCGCTCGCGCAGCGGCGGCGTCGACCAGGCCGAGCAGATCGCGGCCGCGCTGGAGATGACGTCCGTCTTCCACCCCGCCATGCATGTGGCGGAGGAGAAATACGGCGATGCCATCCTCACCGCTCTGCCGATGCAGGTGGTCAAGACCGGGCCGCTGCCGTCGCGGGGCGAGCCGCGCGGCGCGATCTGGTGCCGGATCGAGCACGCGGGCCGTCCGATCAACGTCCTCAACACGCATCTGGGCCTGTGGCGGGGCGAGCGGCTGGCACAGGCGCGCGCGCTGCTGGGGCCCGGCTGGCTCGGCCATCCGGGGTGCCGGGGTGAGGACACGGTGCTGATGGGGGATTTCAACTCGCTGCCGTCCTCGCGCAGCTTCGCGCAGATCGCCGGCGCGCTTCAGCTTGCCCGGCCGAGAACCGACCGGCTTGCCGGGCCGACCTTTCCCGCGCGCTTTCCCTTGCTGCGGCTCGACCACATCTTCCTGTCGAAAGGTCTTCGGTGCCTCGACTGCACGGCCCTGCGCACGCCGCTGGCACGTCTTGCCTCCGACCACCTGCCGCTGCTTGCGACCATCGAGCGAAGCTGAGGGCGGGGCCGGCCGCCGCAAGACGGCAGGCCCCCGCCGCTCACGCCAGATCGCTTTGCGGGGGCACCGGATGCGGGCGGGCGCGCAGGTTGTTGCGCACGCCGACAACGCCGCGAACGGAGCCGGCGCACTCTTCGGCCCGCTGCTTGTCATGGGGGTGGTCGACGAGGCCGCTGAGTGTGACTTCGCCGTCCTTCACGTCGATATCGATGGCGCCGTCCTCCAGATGGGGATCCTCGTCCAGCCGCTCGCGAACGTGCTCGCTGATGCGTGCATCCGGGATCGCGCCTGCCGGCGTCTCCGGTCCGCTCCCGTGCTCGGGTCCTGCCATGTCGTGCTCCTCTCGTGTTCGATCCTTCGATATCTCTCGAACGGCGGGCACGCGCTTTTGTTCCTTTCTGCACAGCTTCGCAAAAATGGCGTTATGGCCAAGTCTGTATTTTGATAGTACGTTTTGCAGCGGATCGGGGGGTAAACGTCTAGCCGGAAAGGGGTGCTGGCTGGAAGGCTGCGCATGGGGGCATGTGTGGATACGAGCGGCACCGGACACGTTTGCGCAAGCTGTCATCGAGACTGCCATTCAGGCCGCCCACGGCGTCCATCACGTCATATTTGACGTTTCTCGCGGCTGCCATCGCCGTGCCTCTGATCGCGGTCGCGACCTTTCTCTTCATTGAGATCGAGGCCAACGAACGCAAGGAGCTGCGCGAGCGGGCGACCACCGATGCGCGCACGCTCGGACGCATCGTCGAGCGCCATCTTACCGACATGACGTCGACGCTCCGGCTGCTTTCCGTGTTTCCGGAGCTGGAGGACGGAGACCTCCAGGGCTTCCAGAACCGGACGCAGCACATCCTGTCGTCGCACGCCATGTATCTCATCCTGATGGACGAGAACGGCCAGCAACTGCTCAACACCCGGGTTCCCTACGGCACGCCGCTCGGCATCACCTCCAATCTGGCCGCGCTGGAGGCGGCCCTCGCCAGCGACAAGATCAGCGTTTCCGACATCTTCTTCGGCAAGACGAGCGGCGAGTGGGTGTTCAACGTCACCATGCCGCTGCCCGAGACCCTGCGCGGTGTCGGTGCCGCGCTGATCCTGACCCAGGGCACCGACCAGGTGCAGGCGGTGCTGTCCCGCGAGGTGATCCCGCCGGGCTGGAGCGCGGCCGTCATCGACCAGAACGACATGGTCATCGCATCCAGCGGCGCCAACGGCCTGCCGATCGCCACTCCGTTTCCCGGCACCCCGCATCGCGGGTTCGGCAGTTTCAGCGGGTCCATGGAGTTCGAGCAGGCCGGCGAGGCGATGGTGAGCGGTTACGCCCGGCTGCCGAACTTCCCCTGGGTGGTGGTCGTGTCGGGGCCTGTCGCCTCGGTTCAGTCGCAGGTCGTGACGTGGAAGCTGCTGCTCTTCGGCAGCATCGCCTTCATCGCCATGAGCATGCTGCTCGCCTATCTCGTTGCCCGCCAGCTCAGCCGCTCCGTGCGGCAGCTCTCGCGGATGGCGGAGCGGATGGGGCGGGGCGAGATCGTCGCGCCGCTGGAAACAAGGGTGAGCGAGGTCAACCAGATCGCGGTTGCCCTGTGCAACGCGTCCTTCGACCGCAGCGAGGCCGAAAACCGCGTGCATCTGCTGCTGCGCGAGCTGGTCCACCGCACCAAGAACGTCCTGACCCTGGTGCAGGCGATCCTGCGCCAGATCGCGCGCCAGTCCGCCACCAAGGAGGAGCTCCAGGAGGCGGCCGACACCAGGCTGCAGGGCCTTGCCCAGTCCGTCGAACTGCTGGCCCAGGAAAACTGGTACGGCGTGTCGATACACAGCCTGATCGACCAGCACCTGTCGACCGTCGGCGTGTCGCCCGACCAGCGGGCGATCGAGGGCGAGGATTTCGTGCTCGGCGTCAGCGCAGTGCAGAATCTCGGCCTGGTGCTGCACGAGCTTGCCACCAACTCGATCAAGTACGGCGCGCTGCAAAGCCCGCTCGGCTGCATCCGCATTTCCTGGGTCAGTGCCGGCGAGCGGCGGGACGAGCCCGGCGTGCTGCTGGAATGGCGCGAGGAAGGCGGCCCGGCCGTCACGCCGCCCGAGCGGAGCGGCTTCGGCTCGGTCATCATCGAGCGCCACGCGGCCGCGGCGTTTTCGGCCAGCGTGACGCTGGAGTATCGTCCGGACGGTCTCTACTGGTCGATGCACGCGCCCTGGTCGGAGCTGCGCAAGGAGGGAAGCTCCAACCCGCTCGACGCGGTTTCCGAGAACCTCACCTACAAGGCAGCGGAATAGCGGGCAACTGACGGCGCGCCCGGTCGGCGGCACAGCCGCGGGCCGGGGCATCGGCGTTTCGGCGGTTTGTCCCCGGCCTCGTGCGCACTTGTCCCCGTGCGGGCGGCGTGCCCGGCTGCTTGTCGGCCTGCGTGCTTTTCTTGCGTTTGTCGCGGCGAACCGAGCGATCCGGCACGCGAGCGGGAGTTGCGACGCGTTTCTCGAATTTCGGCGATTTCGGCGCGGAATTTTGCAAAATCCGTCTCGAAATTTCTCAAGCTTCGGCAAGGGGGACAAGCATCGCCGCGGGTGCGGACGCAAAGGCGCAAGTCCTTGCATCCGCTTTTGTTTTTGGTCTCGATGCCTAGCGGATCAGGGTGACGTTCTTCGCGCCCGCCAGCCAGAGGATCGCCCGCACGATCAACAGGCACCCGATCACGATCGCCATGATGCAGACCGAAAAGGCGGCCGCCTGGTTGACCGCGCCCCGGTCGGACAGCTGCAGGACCGAGACGGCGGCGAGCTGCGTCGATGGCGTCACCAGGAAGATAACTGCCGACAGCGAGACCATCGTCCGCATGAAATAGAACACCCCGACGCCGAGCAGCGTCGGCCACAGAAGCGGCAGCGTCACCTTGCGCAAGGTGGTCAGCGTGCTGCCGCCGAGCGTTGTCGAGGCCTCGTCGAAGACCGGGCCTATCTGCTTGAGACTGGTCGAAGAGATCAGGAAAGCGTGGGCGTGGTTGTAGTAGACGCTGAGGATAACGATCAGCGCGAAGCTGCCATAGAGCACGTTGAGCGGGTTGGCCGGCTCGTTGAAGGTCAGCACGTAGCCGAGGCCCAGCACCATGCCGGGAACGGCCGCCGGCAGGATCGCCAGCAGCGACAGCGGCCCGGTGAGAGGGTTCCGGAACTTCTGCACCACGATGGCGGTCAGGCCGGTGATCGCGACGCCGGCGATGGCGGTGGCGAGCGAGACGCCGACGCTGTTCCACAGCGGCGCCGTGCCGTTCTGGACGTCGAACTCGTAGTGCTTGAGCGTGAAGCTCATGTTGTAGGGCCACAGCCGCACGAAGCTCGCCACCACGACGATGACAAGCACGCTTAGGATCAGCGACACGATCACGTAGGCATAGAGCGAGAAGGCGAGGTCGCGGCCGCGAGAGGGCTTTACTTCCAGGGGCTTGGACTGGGCGGTTACCAGCGCGTGCTGGCGGCTGGAGATGCGCTTCTCGATCAGCTTGGCGAGGATAGCGGGCACCAGGAGGACGATGCCGATCACCGCGCCGAGGCCGAATTGCGCCTGCCCGATCACCTGGTTGTAGACCTCGGTGGCCAGGACGCTGAAGTCGCCGCCGATCACCATCGGGTTGCCGAAATCGGTCATCACCAGGGTGAAGACGACGAAGATCGCCGCCGCGAGGCCAAAGCGCGTCGCCGGCAGCGTTACGTCCCGGAAGATCCGCGCCGGCCCCGCGCCGAGCGTTTCGGCGCTCTCGTAGATGCGGGCATCGGCCACCGCAAGCGCTGCGGACAGGATCAGGTAGGCATAGGGAAAGGCATAGAGCGCGTTGGCGATTGCCGTTCCCCAAAAGCCATAGATATCAATGTCGAAGCCGAGGAAGCGGTTGAATACGCCGTTGCGGCCGAGCAGGAGGATAAGTCCCTGCGCCTGCACCAGCGAGGGGGCGAACAGCGGTGTCAGTACCGCGATCCGCAGGAACGGCTTGAAGGGAATGGCCGCGCGCTGCAGGGCATAAGCGTAGAAATAGGCAAGGCCGACGGCGGCCAGCGTCGCGGTCAGCGACATGGAAATGCTGTTGAGGACCAGCCGCCAGAAGCGTTCGGCCCCGAAGGTCTCGGTGAAATTGCCGATGCCGAAGCCGGTAGGCGTCTCGAAGCCGCGCAGCAGGATGCCGGTCAGCGGCAGCAGCAGGAACAGCAGGATCGGGATCGCCGCGAGAACCGACAGGCCCATGGTGATCGAGCGGTCGCTGGCCCAGCCGGCGGTCCTGCCGACCGACTGCGCGCCGCGTGCGGCCGTCGTGCTCATGACAGCACCCGCAGCGCGTCGGCGGGGAGAGACACGGCCAGTCGGGCTCCTGCTTCCGGGATGGCGGCGGTGCCGTGCAGCTCGGCGACAATGCCGGTTTCCGGCCGATTTTCCGGCTCCAGCTCGACGCGGGTGATGTTTCCTAGGAAGGAGACCGAGCGCACGCTGGCGGGGAGGATATTTGCCCCGCTGGTGCCCGCGTCGGTCAGTGCGACGGCTTCCGGGCGAATGCCGAGGGCGGCGGGCGTTGCGGGACCTTTGCCGCCGTTGGCATGCGTTGCCACTTCCAGCGGGACGCCGCCGAAGCTGAATCCGCCGGCCGTTCCCGGGTCGAGCGGCAGCACGTTCATGCGACCGATGAAGTCGGCGACGAAGGCGGTGGCGGGCTCGCGATAGAGCTGTTGCGGCGTGCCGATCTGCTCGATGTGGCCCTTGCTCATGACGACGATCAGGTCGGCCATGGCCAGCGCCTCTTCCTGGTCGTGGGTGACCATGATGGTGGTGATGCCGAGGCGCTTCTGGACCGCGCGGATCTCGATGCGCAGCTCCTCGCGAACCTTGGCGTCGAGCGCGGACAACGGCTCGTCGAGCAGCAGGGCGGACGGGTCGGGAGCCAGCGCCCGCGCCAGCGCGATGCGCTGCTGCTGGCCGCCGGACATCTGCGAGGGCAATTTCTCGGCCTGGTCGGCAAGATGGACGAGGTCGAGCATTTCCCGGATGCGGGCCTGCATCCGCGCCTTGTCCCAGCCCCGGCATTCCAGCCCGTAGCCGACATTGCGGGCGGCCGTCATGTTGGGAAACAGCGAGTAGGACTGGAAGACCACGCCAAAATTGCGGTTCCTGGCGGGGATTGCGGACAGGTCGGAACCGCCGAGACGGATGCTGCCGCCGTCGGCCTCCTCCAGCCCGGCGATGACGCGCAGCAAGGTGGTCTTGCCGCAGCCCGAGGGGCCGAGGAAACAGACGAAGGAGCCCTGGGCCACCTCCAGCGAGACATGGTCGAGCGCGGTAAGCTTGCCGAAGCGCTTGACGAGATCGTGGATAGAAAGGTCCATGAGGCTTTCCTGCGGGCGTGTGTTCGAAAGGATGACGGCCGGGCAAGGCGCGCGCGGGCCAGGGGCCCGAACCGCCCGAAGGTCGCGGCCGGCACCGTCCCGCAAGGGTCGGCGCCGGCGGCAGCGTGTTACGAGGCCGGGCTCAACCGGCGGTCCAGCGTTTGCGCAAGACCGCCGGAAAGCCGGTCGCAGAGCCGGCCGGGAGCCGGCTCAAGCCGTTCTCAACGCTCGTATTTTTCCTGCCAGGTCTGGACAATCCGGGCGCGCTCCTCGGCTGCGGCCTTGAAGTCGACCGGGAACAGCACCTTCGACACGTCTTCCGGCAGGCCGGCAGAGGTGAAGCGCTCGGGCATCTTGCCGCCCGGCACGGTGACGATGGCCTTCCAGTCGTAATAGACGTTGGCGGCCTGTTCGCTGAGGGTCCAGTCGAGGAAGCGCTTGGCGGCGTCCTTGTTCTTAGAGGCGGCGACAAGGGCGTTGGCTTCCATCTCGTTGCCGGCGCCCTCGGACGGAACGACGAGCGTGATCGGATAGCCTTCCTCGATGTTCTTGACGGCGCGCAGGCCGAACGAGGCGCCGACCGTGTACTCGCCGGCCGACGCGGCGTTGCAGGGCCGCGAGCCCGACTTGATGTACTGGGCGACGTTCTTGTCGAGCTTGTCGAGGAATTCCCAGCCCTTCTCTTCGCCCATCAGCTGCAGCAGCGAGTTGATCTGGATGTAGCCGGTGCCGGAGCTGGCCGGATTGGGCATGACCACCTCGTCCTTGAAGGACGGGTCCGTCAGATCGGCCCAGGAGGTGGGCATCTTCAGGCCCTTGTCCTTCAGCCGCTCGTTGTTGACGCAGAGCGCGGCCATGTAGCCGGTGACGGCGAACCACTTGCCGTCCGCATCGCGGAACCGCTCGGGAACCTGGTCGATGCCGGCCGGCTTGTAGGCTTCCAGACCCTCGAGGATTTCCGGATTGACCATCGAGGTGACGGCAAAGCCCCACAGCACGTCGTGCTGGGGATTGGCCTTCTCGGCGATGATGCGCGCAGCCAGGTCGCCGGTCGACAGGCGCAGCATGTTCACCTCGAGATCGGGAAGCGCCTTCTTCGCCTCCTCGAGGAAGGCCGCGGCCTCGTCCTCCTCATAGGACGTGTAGACCGTGATCGTGTCGGCCATTGCCGTGCCCGACAGCATCATCGCTGCAAGGGCGGCCAGTGCGGACCTCTTTGTCAGGTGCATCTCCGTTCTCCTCTGTTCGAAAGGCAACATTTTTCTTTTTGCGACATTTAACGCTCAAATGGCGCGGCTTCACAACAGTCTAAATACAAGTTTCGAGATTTTTTAGCCGCCGAACGGATTTCCGGCGAGCTTGCGATCACGCAATGTGCAGCCTGACCTCAGATGAGGCAAGGATCTGCTGCAGTGCACCTTGCGGCGCCGCATCGGTCACGAGGTCGGAAACCTCCGTCACCGGTCCCAGATGCACCAGTGCAGTGCGGTAGAACTTGCTGGAATCGCTCGCAAGCAGTGTCGAGCGTGCCTGGCCGATGGCCGCACGCACGATCGACACCTCGTTCTGGTCATCGTCTCCCATGCCGCCATCCTCGGCAATGCCGCTGACGGCGATGATCGCCACGTCGAAGCGGAAGCGGCGAATGAACTCCGCGATGTCCTCGCCCATCACGCTGCCGGCGACGTTCTGGACGAAGCCGCCGGGAACCGCGACGGTGAAGTCCGTCCGGTCGATCAGGGTGACTGCGGCGCGAAGGCCGTAGGTGACGACGCGCAGAGCGGTGCGCTCGCACAGGGCCTCGGCCACCGCCTCGCAGGTCGAGCCCGTGTCGAGGAAAACCGAGGCTCCGTCAGGGACCAGTTCCGCGACCCGGCGGGCAATGCGGCGCTTGGCGCTGGCCCGGTCGACACGGCGCTGCCGGTAGGTGTGGGCGTCGATGGGGCTCGCCAGCGCGACGCCGCCATGATGGCGCCGCACGCGGCCGGTCTGCGCCAGTTCGCCGATGTCGCGGCGGATCGTCTGGGACGTCACGGCGAAGCGCTGGGTCAGTTCCTCGACCGAGGCATAGCCGGATTTCTCCAGGAAGCTCATGACTTCCTGCTGGCGCAGGGTCTTCTTCTTGGGGTTTTCGTCCGTCCGCATCCGCTGTTTCTCTTGCCGCCCCCGGGTCCCTCGGCGATCCCTCGATCGTCCCTCGGTTTCGCTATTTTGTTCGAAATCGAACATTTGTCTCATTGGGAATAGGGGCACGGTCCGGCCGTCAAGGCAAGCCTGGTCAGAACTTCCCATGGTGGAAGAGCCGGGTTGTGTGCCTTGAAGAGCCGGCGTCCTTGTGGCCAAATGCCGCAATCGTGATCACCGTGACCGGTATCGCGGGCGCTGCGGAGGAGCAGCGCGCCGGACCGGGCACAGGAAAGACAATGACACTCTCACGTCTTGCAGTCCGGTCCGCCCCGGGAGGAGGGGGCGGCCGCCCGTGGAAGATCGTTGCCGGATTGGTAGCGCTCGCCCTTGCCCTGCTGCCCCGCCCTCTGGTCGCGCAGGATGCCGGCCCGCCCGCTGCTCTTGCCGGCGGCCCGCCGACCATCGTGCTGACGTCCTATCCCGAGCCGTTCGCGCAGGCGGTGGCAGTCGCCTATTCGCGCGCTCATCCGGGCGAGGAACTGCGCTTCCTGCACAAGTCGACCCACGCGCTCATCGAGCATGTCACGAGCGAGCGCCTGCCGCGCGCCGACGTGGTGTGGACCAGTTCGCCGATCGCCATTGCGGAGCTTGCACGGGCGCGGCTGCTGGCGCGGCCGGAGCGGGCGGGCGAGGCGGCGGCGAGCGAGCCGGAGCCTTCTGCCCCGCGGCTTCATGCCTTCGCCTATTCGCAACTCGGCATCATGTGGCGGCCCGACCTGATGCGCGCCAGGGGGCTGCCTGCGCCCGCCGACCTCGCATCGCTGCTCTCACCGGACTATGCGGGCATGGTCGCCATGTCCGCGCCGGCGCGCTCGGGCACGACGCTGCTCTTCGTCGAACTGGTGCTGCAATCGCTCGGCTGGGACGAAGGCTGGGCCTATCTGCAGCAGCTGGCCGGCAATCTGGCGACGGTGACGGCGCGCTCCTTCGGCGTGCCGGAGGGGCTGGCGCATGGCCGTTTTCCGGTCGGCATCGGCGTCGGGTTCCTTGCCCGCACCCAGCAGACGAACGGCGAGCAACTCGCCTTTCTCGCCGCGCCCGGCGACGTGATGCTGCCGGCCGGCGTTGCCGCGCTCAGCACCGCCCGTCACGCGCAAGGCGCCCGCCGCTTCGTCGCCTTCCTGCAAGGGGAGGCGGGCCAGGCGCTGCTGGCCGATCCGCAGGTGGCGCGCATTCCGCTGGCTGCTGCCCGGCAGGCAACGCCCTTCGAGGACCGGTTCGACTATCTGCTCGCCTCCACCCGGCGCGACGTGGTGGTGGCGCTGTTCGACCAGCTGGTGACCTACCAGCTCGACGAGCACCGGCGGTTCTGGCGACGCTGGCGGGAAGTCGACGCGACGGTTTCGGGAGACGGCGATGCCGCGCGCGAGGCGCGTGCCCTGCTGGGTCAGGCCTATCGCCGGGCGACCGGCGTGCCGGTGCGCGCCTTCATGGCGCATGATCCGGCATTGGTGCGGGTGTTCTCGCCCGGCGGTCCCGAGCGGCTGGAAAACCGCGCCTTTCGCGAGCGGCTGATGGAAAGCTGGCACCGGGAGACGCGCGAGCGGCTGGCCGAGGCCGGGGCATTGGTCGAGCAGGCGCAGCGCCGTATGGCGGCCGCTGTCGCCGTTTCGCCGGCGTCACGGTGACCGCGCTCATGAATGGCGGTGGGCAGGACGGCGGTTCATCGCGGCCGGAGCGGCTGCATTCCTTCATCGGCTTCCGCCTGATCGCGGCGCTGGCGATCATCGCGACGGTCGGCATCGGCACGGCGGCGCTCTCCGTCTACGTCTTTTCCAGCTACGGCGAGACGGTGAGCGATCTCGTCGCCATCGAGAGCGGGCGGCAGGCGGACATCTCGCGCTTCGCCGAGGTGGCGACGGGCATTCGCGCCGACATGCCGCGCCTCGTCTTCGCCCGCAGCACCGAGACCCGGCAGGAAAGCCGCGCGCGGCTCGAGACGGCGGTGGCCAGCCTTGCCGACCTGCTGGAGCGCATCGGCCGCACGCTGACCGACGAGCTGCCGGGCAGTGCGGACCTTGCCGCCGACCTGCCGCAGTCGCTCGCCGCCGACATCGCCCGGATAGATGCGAATGTCGCCCGGCATCTGGAGATCCGCCAGCAGGTGGATGCGCTGGTGGTGCGGCTCAACCGCCTGCACGACGAGGCCCTGCGCGAGATCGAGCCGCTGATCGTCGACACCGACTTCAACATCCGCGTTGCGCTCGACGCGCTGGAGGGCGCGGCACCGGCCGCCGAAGGCGCGGCCCCGCAGACCGAGCTGCTGGAGGGCGAGCTGAGCTTTGCCGAGACGCTGTGGAGCGCGCATGCCCATGTGAACCTGCTGATCGGCAAGCTGTTGCGCGTTGCCCAGGCGCAGGACCGCGACGTGATCGAGCTGCTGCGCCAGGACGTCGGCGAGGCGGTGGCCGGCACCGGCGACATGGTCTCGCTGCTGGCGCAGGCGGCGAGCACGGTGACCCTGCGCCAGGCGCTGGCGGATATCGCAAGGCTCGGCGCGCCGGGGGGCGAGCTGTTCGACCTGAAGCTGAGCGAGGCGGCGCTGGCGGGCGAGAGCGCGGTGATCGTCGACGAGGCGGGCGACAAGCTCGACCGGCTGTCGCGCCTGGTCAGCGGGGCCGTCGCCTCCGCCGGCCGGCGTTCGGTCGAGGCGGCGGCGTCTGCGCGCGATGCGCTGGCGCGGGGCACGGTGCTGCTGCTCGGGCTCGGCGGCTTGCTGGCGGTGGTGGCGCTGGTGGTCGGCTGGCTGACGGTCGGCCGGCAGTTCATTCCGCGCCTGTCCAGCCTGCTGAAATCCATGCGGGCCATCGCGGAAGGCGAGCTCGACGCGCCGGTCAACGTCACCGGGCGGGACGAGATGGGCCAGCTCGCCGATGCGCTGCGCACGCTGCAGGGGCGCAGCCAGCTCGCCCGCCGGCGGCGGCTGGAACTGGTGGAGATCAACGAGCGGCTCACTCACGAGATCGGCGAGCGCCGGCAGGTGGAAGCCAAGCTGCTGGAAACCCAGGAGGAGCTGGTGCAGGCGGGCAAGATGGCGGCGCTCGGCCAGCTGTCGGCGGGCATCGCCCACGAGTTCAACCAGCCGCTCGCCGCCATGCGCTCCTACCTGCACAATGCGCGGCGCTATCTCGACCAGGCCAACACGGGCAAGGTGCAGGAGAAGCTGGAGCAGGTCTCGGGCCTGGTGCTGCGGCTGGCCGACACGTCGAACCACCTCAAGACGCTGGCGCGCCGCCGCACCCGCGAGGCGGCGAGCTGCGATCCGGTGCCCATCGTGCTGCGGGCAGCGGAGCTGTTCCGGATGCAGCCGGGCGCCGCGCGCATTTCCTTCGACCTGCCGCAGGAGGCGGGCGGGCCGATGGTGCGGGCCGATGCCAACCGGCTGGAACAGGTGCTGATCAACCTCATCGGCAATGCGGTCGACGCGGTGGAGGCAACCGAGGCGCCGCGGGTCGCGGTCTGCGTGCGGGCGGCCGGAGAGCGGGTGGAAATCGAGGTCGCGGACAATGGCTGCGGCATTCCCGAAGACGTGCTCGCCAAGGTCTTCGACCCGTTCTTCACCACCAAGGGGCCGGGCCGGGGGCTTGGTCTCGGCCTGTCGATCTCCTACAACATCGTCCGCGATTTCGACGGCAGCCTGCGCTTTGCTCCCGCCGAGGGCGGGGGAACGCGCGCGATCCTGGAATTGCACCGGGCGGACGAAGGGCAGGAGGCAAGGGGCACGGCGGATGGCGGGATCTAGGGACACTGGCGGCACGATCGTGCTGGTCGACGACGATCCGGCGGTGCTCGAGGCCATGCGCGAGACGCTTGTTCTGGAGGGCTACACCGTGCGCGCCCATGGCGAGCCGCTGTCGGCGCTTGCCGGGCTCGACAGCCGCTTTGCCGGCGTCGTGATCTCGGATCTGCGCATGCCCGAAATGGACGGGCTGGAGCTGATGGCGCGGGTGCATGCCATCGATCCGGCGATCCCCTTCATCCTGGTGACCGGCCATGGCGACGTGCCGCGCGCCGTCGAGGCGATGCGCTCCGGCGCCTTCGACTTCCTGGAAAAACCGGCCGACCCCGACTACCTGATCGCGCTCGCCGCCAATGCCCTGCGGCTGCGGGCGCTGGAGCTCGACAACCGGCGCCTGCGCGGCGAACGGGCGGCGGATCGCGAGATCTCCGGCGTCCTGATCGGCATCTCGCGGGCGATGGCGCTGCTGCGCGACGAGGTGCTGGCGGTGGCGGCGGCCGATGTCGACACGCTGATCCACGGCGAGACCGGCACCGGCAAGGAGTTGGTGGCGCGGTGCCTGCACCGCTTCAGCCCGCGCGGCCAGGGTCAGTTCGTCGCGATCAACTGTGGCGCGCTCCCGGAGAACTTGATCGCCAGCGAGCTGTTCGGCCACGAGGCCGGCGCCTTCACCGGCGCCTTGAAGCGGCGGATCGGCCGGTTCGAGCATGCCTCGGGCGGAACGCTGTTTCTCGACGAGATCGAGAGCATGCCGTTGCACCTGCAGACCCAGCTGCTGCGCGCGTTGCAGGAGCGGGCCATCGAGCGGGTCGGCAGCAACGAGCCGGTGCCCATCGACGTCAAGGTGGTGGCGGCGACCAAGGTCGACCTGCGCGAGGCGGCCGATGCGGGCACGTTCCGCGAGGACCTGTTCTATCGCCTCAACATGGCGGAGATCCGCATCCCGCCCTTGCGCGAGCGGGCGGAGGACATTCCCGTTCTCTTCCGCCATTTCGCGGGCGAGGCGGCGGCCGCGCGCCAGCGCGAATGCCCGGCGATCGCGCCGGCGGTGATGGCCGGGCTGATCGGCGAGCGCTGGCGGGGCAATGTGCGCGAGCTGCGCAACCGGGCCGAACGGCTGGCGCTGGGCCTCGGCTCCCGCCAGCCGGCAGGTGGAAGCGGGGCGGCGGCGAGCCTGCCGGAGCGGCTCGACAGGTTCGAGGAAGCGGCGATCCGCGAGGCCATCGAGGCTTCGTCCGGCAACCTGTCGGCGGTCGCCCGCCAGCTCGGCATCCCGCGCAAGAAGCTCTATCTCAGGATGGAAAAGCTCGGCATCGAACTGCCCGAGCGCGGCATCAGCAGGTGAGTCGATTTCGACTCACCTGCTGACACCCAGCTGAGTCATTTCCGGAACAGTCCTGACTGAGGTCCTCGGCGGGCTGATTTTCTATTCGATTGAAATCATTGAATTATCTAATTTCTCGGCCGGATTTCCGGTTCTGGCACGGCATTTGAGAGGGGAAAGGGCACCGGCCGGCAAAGGTCGGATCCATTGGGAGGAATACAAGTGAGCTCTTTTGCCCTGAAAGCAGCCGCGGGGGCGGCCGCTCTGTTCGCGAGCGTGTCCATGACGACGCTCGCGCTCGCCAGCGACAAGCTGACCATCGTCACGTCCTATCCGGCCGACGTCACCGACGTCTACAAGAACGCCTTCGAGCAGGCCAACCCGGGCGTCACCGTCGAGGTGGTCAACAAGAGCACCAGCTCGGGCGTGAAGTTCCTGAAGGAAACCACGTCGAACAATTCCGCCGACATCTTCTGGGCCTCGGCTCCCGACGCGTTCGAGGTGCTGAAGGCCGACGGCCTCCTGGTCAAGTACACCTCGTCGGTCGAGGGCCTGCCGGAGAAGATCGGCGCCTATCCGATCAACGATCCGGACGGCTTCTACACGGGCTTCGCCCTGTCGGGCTACGGCATCATGTGGAACACCCGCTACGCCCAGTCCTACGGCATCGAGCCGGCGAAGCAGTGGTCCGACCTGACCAAGGCCGAGTATTTCGGCCATGTCGGCATTTCCTCGCCTTCGCGCTCCGGCACCACGCACCTGACGATCGAGACGATCCTGCAGGGCGAGGGCTGGGAGAAGGGCTGGGAGCAGATCAAGTGGATCGGCGGCAACTCCTACACCATCACCGAGCGCTCCTTCGGCGTGCCGGACGGCGTCAACACCGGCTCCTTCGGCTTCGGCGTGGTGATCGACTTCTTCGGCTTCTCCTCGCGTTCCTCGGGCTTCCCGGTCGATTTCGTCTATCCGGACGTGACCGCCCTGGTGCCGGCCAATGTCGGCGTCGTCAGCAACGCGCCGAACGAGGACAATGCCAAGAAGTTCGTCGACTTCCTGCTGTCGGCGAAGGGCCAGGAGCTGCTGCTCGACCCGAAGATCATGCGTCTGCCGGTCAATCCGGAAGCCTATGCCAACGCGCCTGAAGGCTTCCCGAACCCGTTCGTCGGCGACACGATCAAGGCCAGCGTGAGCTTCGACAGCGAAGCCTCCAAGGCGCATTACAACGCGGTCAACGCGCTGTTCGACAGCATGATCACCTATCGCCACAAGGAGCTGGCCGCGGCCGTGAAGGCCATCCACGAGGCCGAGGCGGCCGTGGGCGAGGGCGGCTCGCAGGCAGCCAAGGACCTGATTGCCGAGGCGCGTGCCCTGGTGGCCTGGACCCCGGTCGACCTGGAGACGGCGAACGACCCGGCTTTCGGCGCCATCTTCACGACCAAGCGCAAGAGCGAGGACGACAAGTCCAGCGGCCGCCAGGCCGAGGTCGAGCAGGAGTGGGACGCCCGCATCGTCGAGAACTATGCGAAGGCGGTGGACCTCGCCGAAAAGGCGAAATCCGCGAACTGACGCAAGACCAGCGTCTGCGGGCGGTCCCGGCACGGGATCGCCCGCCCCGGTTCCTTCAGTCCCACACAATCCGCCCGTTGATGAGGAGGACCGCGCATGGCTGCGCTGTCGACCGTCCCTTCGCGTGCAAGTTTCGGGCAGCGCATATCCTGGGGGCCGCTGACGGCCGCGCTCGGTATCCTGCTCTTCCTTGTCGCTTTCCTGATCCTGCCCGTGGCGATGGTGATCTATGTCGCCTTCACCGATCCCGGCAGCGGCCAGCTGACGCTGGCCAACTTCATGGACTTCTTCCGGAGCGCGCTGTTCCGCGAGTCCTTCTATAATTCCTTCTACGTGGCCGCGATGTCGGTGGTGCTCGCCACCATCTTCGCCCTGCCGCTCGCCTACATCACCTCGCGCTTCAACTTCCGCGGCGCGGTGCTGATCCAGACGCTCGGCTTCGTTCCGCTGATCATGCCGCCCTTCATCGGCGCGGTGGCGATGCAGCTTCTGTTCGGCTCCAACGGCAGCGTCAACCTGCTGCTGCGCGACTGGTTCGGCATCACGTTGCCCTTCATGGAGGGGCTGAACGGGGTGATCCTCGTCCAGTCGATCCACTACTTCCCCTTCATCCTGATCAACCTGTCGGCAAGCCTTCGCAACATCGACCGGTCGATGGAGGAATCTGCGCAGATGCTGGGTTCGCACGGCATGCGGCTGTTCCGCCGCATCGTGCTGCCGCTGGCCATGCCCGGCTACATCGCCGGCGCCTCGCTGGTCTTCGTCAAGGTGTTCGACGACCTCGGCACGCCCTTGCTGCTGAACGTCAACAACATGCTGGCGCCGCAGGCCTACCTGCGCATCTCCTCGGTCGGCATCTCCGACCCGATGGGCTACGTGATCTCGGTCATCCTCATCGTCTGCTCGATCTTCGCCATGTGGGTGTCGATCAGCGCGATGCGCGGCAAGGACTATTCCACCACCCAGAAGGGCGGCGGGGGCCTGTCCAAGCGGGATCTCGGCGCACTGGAAACGGCCGGTTGCTATCTCGTGGTACTGGCGCTGCTGGCCATCGTGCTGGCGCCGCATATCGGCCTTCTGCTGCTGTCGCTCGGCACGGTGTGGTCCTTCTCGGTCCTGCCGGACGGCTTCACCACCGAGCACTATGCGGTGGCGGTCAACAAGGCCTGGCCGTTCATCAAGAACACGCTGCTTTATGCCGGCATCGCCGCGCTGATCGACGTGCTGCTGGGCACGGCCATCGCCTATCTGGCGGCACGCACGACGCTGATCGGGCGCAAGTGGCTGGACTATATCGCCATGGCCGCGCTCGCGGTTCCTGGCGTCGTGCTCGGTATCGGCTATCTGCGCCTGTTCTACAGCGTGGACATGCCGTTCACCGGTGCACCTCTCGCCACATGGTGGGGCATCATCGTCATCGCGCTGGCGACACGGCGACTGCCTTACGCGCTGCGCTCGTGCTCGGCGGCGCTGCAACAGGTGAGCCCGTCGCTGGAGGAGGCCTCGGAAAACCTCGGTGCTCCGAAGGTGCGCACGGTGCGCAGGATCGTGCTGCCGCTGATGGCCGCCGGTCTCGTCGCCGGCTTCGTCACCAGCTTCGCGACGGCCGCCGTCGAACTGTCGGCGACGATCATGCTGGTGGCGCAGGAAAGCGACGCGCCGCTCGCCTACGGCCTCTACCTGTTCATGCAGTCGGCGGCGGGGCGCGGTCCGGGTGCTGCCCTCGGCGTGATCACGGTCGTGATCGTCGGCCTTGCCACCTACTTCGCCCAACATCTCGTGGAGAAGGCGCGACGGGAGCAATCCGCGTCCGCCGGCTCGCACTGACAACGGAGCACGATCATGCTTCAAGCGATTGAGACCACCGGTCAGTCCGGGACCTCCGGCGGCGCGACGCCGATCCGGATCCGCAACCTGACCCTGTCCTTCGGCACCACCAAGGTGCTCAAGGGCATCGACCTCGATATCGGGGCCGGCGAGTTCTTCGCCTTCCTCGGCCCGTCCGGCTCCGGCAAGTCGACCCTGTTGCGGGCGATCGCCGGCTTCGGACCGCGGCCGAGCGGCGAGATCCTGCTGGGCGAGCGCAACGTCATCGGCTTGCAGCCCTGGAAGCGCGATGTCGGCATGGTATTCCAGAGCTACGCGCTGTGGCCGCACATGACCGTCCGTCAGAACGTCGCCTACGGGCTGGAGGAACGGCGCCGGCCGGCGGAGGAGATTCGCCGCCGGGTGCGCGAGGCGCTGGAGCTCGTCGGGCTCGACGCCTATGCCGACCGCTATCCCTCGCAGCTGTCGGGGGGCCAGCAGCAGCGCGTGGCGCTGGCCCGCACCGTGGTGATCGAGCCCAAGGTGCTGCTGCTCGACGAGCCGCTGTCCAATCTCGACGCCAACCTGCGCGTCCAGATGCGGCAGGACCTTCTGGCTCTGCAGCGGCGGCTCGGCATCACGACGATCTTCGTGACCCACGACCAGGAAGAGGCGAACACGATCTGCGACCGGATCGCGGTGCTGTCGGACGGGGTGGTGCAGCAGGTCGGCGAGCCCGACCATGTCTACGACCAGCCGGCCAACAGCTTCGTGGCGCGGTTCCTGGGCACCGCCAACATCCTCGACGGCCGCGTGATCGTACGCGACGGCGCCTGCCGCTTCGTGCTCGACGAGCGCTCGTCGATCCCGCTGCAGGGGACGCATGGCGAAGGCGAGGCGAGCTTCGTGCTGCGGCCGCGCGGGCTGGAATTCGCCGATGGTGGCGCTGGAGAGATCGCCGGCACCATCTCGGGCAGCGAGTTCCTCGGCGACACGATTCGCTACTTCGTCGAGATCGGCGACCGCTCAGTGCTGGTGGACGAAGTGCACCGGCGCGGCGGCGACCGGCGTGCAGCCGGCACCAAGGTGATGCTGCGCGTGGTGCCCGGACAGGGCGTGATCCTCGCCCGCTGAGGGAGAGCACTTCGCGCAAGATCATGGCGCCGTCTGCGGACGGCGCCATTTTTTGTTTCGAGATTTTTTCGCCAGGGCGGGCCCGTACGCGCTCCGCACCGACCCTCCAGAAATCTGCCAAGACCTTGATACGACAGGCGAGGCTGCCGTTTCGGCAGCTTCAGTGGGCGGGCCTGCCTGTCTGTTGGGCAGGCGCTTGCTTTCATCAAACTGACATTTGCGCGCTGTATGTGTAATGGAAACGTTTCCATTTTCCGATTTCGGCGGTATTGTACCGATCCGTAGCCGGCTTGGGAGGGACTGGTGAAAATTCGACCACCTACGATCAAGGATGTGGCAGAGCGCGCCGCTTGCGGTATCGCGACGGCCAGCCGCGTCCTGAACGGACGGGGGTCGACGAGCGAGAAGACGCGCGAGAAGGTGCTCGCCGCCGCCGCCGAACTCGGCTTCGAGTTCAGCGATCTCGGACGCTCCCTGCAAAGCAGCACGACCCGCACGATCGGCTGCGTGGTGCCCTCGCTCGCCAATCCGGTGTTCGCCGATGTGGTGCAGGCCGCCCAGGCCGAGGCCAACCGCGCCGGCTATCAGCTCATCCTTGCCTGTTCCGACTACGACGCCGAGCTGGAAAGCCGGGCGATCCGCACCCTGCTCGCCAAGCAGGTCGACGGGCTGATCGTCACGGTCGGCAATGCCGACGAGAGCGAGGGGCTGCAGCAGGTGGTGGCGCGCGGGGTGCCTTGCGCGCTGGTCTACAACCGCTCTTGCGAGGGCTTTCCGGCCTGGACGGTCGACAACAGGGCGGCCGCGGCCGCCGTTGCGCGGGAGTTCTCCCGGCTCGGCCATCGGCACACCGGTTTCCTGGCGCTGGAATTCGGCCGCTCGGACCGCTCGCGCGAGCGCTTCGAGGGGTTTGCCGAGGCCTGCGCTGCGCTCGGCATGGCGCCGCCCGTGCTGCTGGAGATCGCCGAGCAGGAGGGCCAGCTGCTGGAGCTGCTGCGCGCGCTGCTGTCCGCCCACAGGGACGTCACCGGCATCTTCGCATCGAACGATTATCTGGCGCTCGCGGCCATGAAGGCGGCGCGAGGCCTTGGCATGCGCATTCCCCAGGACCTGTCGATCGTCGGTTTCGACGGCATCTCGACGGGCCTGATGGTGGAGCCGAACCTTGCCACCGTGGTGACCGATCCGCGGGCGATGGGCGAGGGGGCGGCAAGAACCGTCCTGGCACGGCTAGCCGGCAAGACGCCGCCGGCGCGGCCGGATCCGGCCAGGACTTTCAGTTTCCGGCAGGGCGGCAGTCTCGGACCGCCAGCGCCGGGAAGCACAGACGGCGGAGAAGCGGCAACTTCCCCGCCGTCGAGACAGTAACCCGAGCTACCGAACCGCAGGAGTCACCGCCGTGAAACATATGCTTCTTGCAACTGCAATGACAATGGTCGCCGTTTTGCCGGCTCAGGCCGAAGACGCTGTTTGCTACAACTGTCCGCCGCAATGGGCAGACTGGGCCTCGATGCTGAAGGCCGTCGAGGAAAAGCTCGGCGTCAAGATGCCGCATGACAACAAGAACTCGGGCCAGGCGCTCAGCCAGCTGCTGGCCGAGAAGGCGAGCCCGGTTGCGGACGTTGCCTATTACGGCGTGACCACGGGCATCAAGGCCGCCAACGAGGGCGTCGCGACTGCCTACAAGCCGGCCGGCTTCGACGAGATCCCCGCGGGCCTCAAAGATGCCGACGGCCGCTGGTTCGCCGTTCATTACGGTACGCTCGGCTTCTTCGTGAATGTCGACGCGCTGGGCGGGGCTCCGGTGCCGCAGTGCTTCGCCGACCTGAAGAAGCCCGAGTATCGCGGCATGGTCGGTTATCTCGATCCGTCCTCGGCCTTTGTCGGCTATGCCGGCGCGGTGGCCGCGAACATCGCCTTCGGCGGCGACCTGAAGAATTTCGATCCGGCCATCAAGTTCTTCAAGGAGCTGGCGCAGAACGATCCGATGGTCCCCAAGCAGACCTCGTTCGCCCGCGTCGTATCCGGCGAGATCCCGATCCTGTTCGACTACGACTTCAACGCCTATCGCGGCAAGTACGAGGAGGACGGCAATTTCGAGTTCGTCCTGCCGTGCGAGGGCTCGATCCGCGTTCCCTACGTCATGAGCCTTGTGGCCGGCGCGCCGCATGAGGAGACGGGCAAGAAGGTGCTCGACTTCATCCTCTCCGACGAAGGCCAGGCGATCTGGACCAACGCCTACCTGCAGCCGGCCCGTCCGGTCGAGCTGCCGGCCGATGTTGCCGCCAAGTTCCTGCCGGCCTCGGACTACGAGCGGGCCGTCGCGGTCGACTATGCCGAGATGGAAAAGGCCCAGGCGACCTTCGGCGAGCGCTACCTGAACGAAGTCAAGTAACGCTGCCATCCTCCCATGGGGGCCGGGCGTGCGGCAACGCGCGCCCGGCATCCGTGGTTCTCGCCCGCGTGCCGGTTTCGGCGCGGGCTTTCCGACATGAACATGACGACGGACCGCCATGGCCAATCGCACTTTCATTGCGCTCTGCCTGCTGCCGCTCGCCGTCTTCTCGCTCGCCTTTCTTGCCCTGCCCCTGGTGCGGCTGGTGATGGCGTCTGGCGAGGGGGCCGAGGGCTGGGGCATCTACCTGCAGATCCTGCAGACACCGCGCTATCTCCAGACGCTGCTGCAGACGGTGCTCGTCTCGCTGGCGGTGAGCGTCGTGGCACTCGCGATCTCCACCACTGCGGGGCTGTTCCTGGCCCGCAACCGCTTTCCCGGACGCGGCGCGCTGCTGTCGATCCTGACCCTGCCGCTTGCCTTTCCCGGCGTGGTGGTCGGCTTCCTGATCATCCTGCTGGGCGGCCGCCAGGGCCTGTTCAACATGATGCTGCCGGGCCATGTGGTCTTCGCCTATTCGCTGCTCGGCCTGTTCCTGGGCTATCTCTACTTCTCGATCCCGCGCGTGCTGCTGACGGTGATGGCAGCGACGGAGAAGCTGGATCCCTCGCTGGAGGAAGCCGCGCGCACGCTCGGCGCCTCGCCCTACCGGATCATCTTCGACGTGATCCTGCCCGGACTGGCGCCCTCGCTGGTCGCAGCTGGCGCGATTGCCTTCGCCACCGCCATGGGCGCCTTCGGGACGGCCTTCACGCTGGCGACCGACATCGACGTGCTGCCGATGGTGATCTACACCGAGTTCACCCTGTCGGCGAACATCGCGATGGCCTCGGCCCTGTCGGTGCTGCTCGGCATTGCCACCTGGGTTCTGCTGCTGGTCGCGCGCAGTTTCGCCGGTGCCACCGTCGCGGCGGGAGGCTGATGCGATGCGCCTGACCCTCCCCCGTTTCCTGCAGCTTGCCGTCACCCTTCTGACGGCCGCCTTCCTCATCGTCCCGGCGATCCAGTCGATCCTTGCCGGTCTCACCGTCAACTATTTCCGCGGCCTGTCGTCGGGCATGACCCTGCGCTGGGTCGACGAGGTCTGGCGGCTCTATGCGGACAGCATCCTGCTGTCGATGGGCCTTGCCATCGCCTGTCTTGCCGTGACCCTGGTGATCGGCGTGCCGGCGGCCTATGCGCTGGCCAAGAATCCCGGCCGCATGTCGCGGGTTCTCGAGGAGTTCATCTCGCTGCCGCTGGCGGTGCCGGGCCTTGCGTTGGCGCTTGCCCTGCTGCAGCTCTATGGCTCGATGACGGGCTTCCGCACGTCGTGGACCTTCATCCTGGTCGGCCATGTGCTCTACACGCTGCCCTTCATGGTGCGGTCGGTGCTGGCCGTGCTGATGGCGATGGACCTGAAGTCGCTGGAAGAGAGCGCGGCAACGCTCGGCGCTTCGGCTCCCACGCGCTTCCGCACCATCGTCGTGCCCAATGCCATGCCGGGCATTCTCGCCGGCGCGCTGACCGTGGTCACGCTGTCGATCGGCGAGTTCAACCTGACCTGGATGCTGCACACCCCCTATCTGAAGACGCTGCCCGTGGGCCTGGCCGACAGCTACGCCTCGATGCGCCTGGAGATCGCCTCGGCCTACACGCTCGTCTTCTTCGTGATGATCGTGCCGCTGCTGATGGCGATGCAGTGGGCCACCGACAGGGCACAGAGGATTTCCCGATGACGCTGACCATTCGCAACGCCAGCAAGACCTATCCCGACGGCACCCGTGCCCTGCTGCCGACCGACCTGACGGTCGGCGAGGGCGAGATCCTGTCGCTGCTCGGCCCCTCGGGCTGCGGCAAGACCACGCTGCTGCGCATCATCGCCGGGCTGGAGACGCCGGATGCCGGTACCGAGGTGCGTTTCGACGACGAGGACGTGACCCGTCTTGCTGTCGAGCACCGCAATGTCGGCATGGTGTTCCAGTCCTACGCCCTGTTCCCCAACATGTCGGTCAGGGCGAATATCGGCTATGGCCTCAAGGTGCGGAAGGTCCCGAAGGCTGAGCGCGAGCAGCGCGTCGACGAGGTGCTGGCCTTGTGCCGGCTCGGCGACTATGCCGAGCGTGCGGTGACCGCGCTGTCCGGCGGCCAGCGGCAGCGCGTGGCGCTGGCCCGTGCCATGGCGCCGCGCCCGCGCATCCTGCTGCTCGACGAGCCGCTGTCGGCGCTGGATGCGGCGCTGCGCGACAGCCTGCGCGACGAGCTCGCCGCCATGCTGCGCCAGTTCCGCATCACCGCCGTCTTCGTCACCCACGACCAGGCCGAGGCGCTTGCCATCGCCGACCGCATCGCGGTCATGTCGCATGGGCAGATGCAGCAGGTCGGACCGCCGGAGGAGCTCTACCGCACGCCGGTTTCCGCCTTTGTCGCCCGCTTCATCGGCAATGCCATGCCGCTTCCCGGCTCCATCGTCGACGGGCGTCTGGTGCTGCCCGGCGGCCACCTGCCGCTGCCGGCCGGATCGGCCGGCGTCGAGGTGTTCGTGCGTGCCGAGGACGTGCATCTGGACGAGACCGGCCCGCTGTCGGGCACGGTCGAGACGGTCGCCTTTTCCGGCGGGCACTACCGGATCGGCATTGCCGGCGTTACGAACGAGACGCTGTTCGCCACGCATCCCGGCCGGCAGGCGCCGCGTCCGGGCGAGGCGGTTCGCCTGCGTATCGATGCCGGCGATCTTCTCGTTCTTCCCCAGGACCGTTCGTAAATCCCAGCTCAGGGAGCTGTTCTTCGCATGACCAAGATCATCCAGATTTCAGACATCCATATCGTTCCCGAGGGCCAGCTGGCCTACGAGAAGGTCGATACCGCCGCAGCGCTTGCCGATACGGTCGCCACCATCAACCGCTGGCTGCCGGCCATCGGCCCGGTGGCGATGGTCATCGTCACCGGCGACGTGACCGAGCACGGTACCGAAGAGGAATACCGCCGGTTCCAGGACATCATGGCGCCGCTGCAGCTGCCCTGGCGCGCCGTGCCGGGCAACCACGACGCCCGCGAGCCGATGCGCTCCAGCCTGGCCTCCAGCGGCTGGATGCCGGCGAGCGGTCCCATCGACTGGGTGGCGGAGTTCGACGACCTGGCGGTGATCTGCCTCGACACGCTGGTCGAGGGTCGCCCGCATGGCGAGCTCGCGCCGCAGAGCCTGGAGAGCCTGTCGGCGCGCCTTGCCGTCCTTGGCGACAAGCCGGTGCTGCTCGGCCTGCATCATCCGCCGATCACTTCCGGCATCGCCGCGATGGACGCCAACAACCTCCACAATGCGAGCGCGCTTCGGGACGTGATCGCCGGCTACAAGGGCGAGGTGCGGATCGTCTGCGGTCACCTGCACCGCTCCATCGCCGGTCTTGTCGACGGGCGCATCTGTCAGGTCTGCCCCGGCACCTCGCATGCGGTGACGCTCGACCAGCGCGCCAATGCCGGCAACAGCCTGACGGTGGAGCCGGGCGCGATGATGCTGCACGAGCTGCGCGACGGCGTGCTGCTCAGCCACTGGATCCCGGTCGGCCGCTTCGACGGGCCGCATCCGTTCCTCGGCGTCTGAGATCGCGCCGCGCCCTCCAAGGCGTACCGGACGAAAGATCGATCTGAAGACCTGCATCGGCCCGAAAACCTCTTCCGGTTTTCGGGCCGATTGCATGAGGCGGGTGGGCCGGAGCCCGGCGTCTTGGCTGAAGCCCCGTTTCAGGCGCGGGCGCTGCGCCGCGCCTCGCGCGGGGAGATGCCGAATGCACGCTTGAAGGCAGTGGCGAAGTTGGCCGGGCTGCTGTAGCCGGCCGCATGGGCGGCCTCGGCGACGGTGATGCCCTCGCGCTCCAGCAGCTGGCGGGCCCGCACCAGGCGGGTGCTGCGGACATATTCCGACACCGTGCCGCCATGGGCGAGGCGGAACAGGCGCTGCATCTTGCTGAGGCTGACCCCGCATTGCCGTGCGAGCTGATCCAGCGACAGGCCGTCGGCCTCCGGGTCGGCCAGCACGTCCTTGATCGCCTGCAGGCGCCGCTGCTCGACCGGCGACAGTTCGGTGCGCAGCGCCTCCCGCCCTTCGCTTGCCAGCGCGGCGAAGGCCTCGGCGACAAGGTCGAGCGCCCGGCTTTCCAGATACAGGCTCTCGGAAAAGCTGCCGTCATGCGGGGGATGCAGCATCTGCTCGGCAATGGCGATCATCGCCGGGCTGGCCACCCAGTCGAAGCGGGCAAGATGGGTGTTGCAGAACGTGCGCACCGTCTCGCGCCCGGCAATGTCGTCGATGCCGCTTTCGGCCAGCCATTGCGGAGACATGGTGACGATCACCTTGCGCAGCCGGTCGCCCTTGCGGGCATGTCGGACGAACCGGTCGGGCCGGGTGCGCGAGATCATCACGCCGCGCACCGGCTCGTTCTCGTGCCGGCCGACATTGAGCGGCACTCCGCCGATGGTTGCGTCGACGCCGCCGTCCAGGAACAGCATCAGCGTCAGGCCGGGCGGTTGCTCGATGGTGGTGGCGATGTCCTGCAGCGTCACCGTGTCGGAGGTGTGGACGTTCAGCCCCGTGCGCAGGCGCGTCATGCGGTGGTCGCCGTGCAGCACCGCCGAGCGCGAGGAGGTCAGCGGCCTCAGCAGCTGGAACCCGGGGCCCGTGACGGCCGCGCAGTCCTGCAGGTCGTTCGCCAGAACGTCGTTGTCCCTGATATTGCAGCCGGTCGCCATCTTCGGTCGTGGACTCACAATTGTGCCGGTAACGGCCTCCGGTCCTGCTTCGGTCTGCGGCGGCGGACCGCTCGGCCGCCTGTCCTGCGGGCACCGCGTGCAGCGCAAACATCTTTGACGCCTGCGCAAAGGTCCGGCGGTGGCATTGGTCAGGTGCTTCCTCTAACAAACATGAGTGTTTTTATCAAGTTTCTGCTCGGCACCGGCTGCCGGGCAGTGTATGGGGGTGTACATGGTTACGAAGATTGGCCACCAGGCGGTACCGGGCGAGGCTTCGCCCCGGATTGGCCGGCTTCTGCTCGCGACGACCGCTCTCGGTCTCGTCCTTCCCGCTACGGCGCTCGCGCAGGACGTGGCACCGACGGTGCTCGATCGCATCGTCGTGCAGGGCGCCAGCTACGAGACGGACGAGAGCGACAGCTACACCACCAATCTCGTCAGCGTCGGCGAGAAGGACGTCGTGCCCGTCCGCCAGATCCCGCAGTCGACCACCGTCCTGACCCGGGAGCGGCTGGAGGACGGCGGCTACACCTCGCTCGACACGGCCCTGCGGGAGACCCCGGGCATCGTCGTGCTCAACAACGACAACGGCCGGTCCAGCCTGTTCTCGCGCGGTTTCGAGTTCGACAATCTCTACTTCAACGGCCTGCCTGCGCCGCTGTCGAGCGTCTACGGCACCCAGCCCGACATGGCAATCATCGACCATGTGGAAATCCTGCGCGGTCCGGCCGGCCTGTTCGGCGGGGCGGGCGAGCCGGCGGGCGCCATCAACATGCGCCTGAAGCAGGCCAAGAGCGATTTCGAGGCCCGCTTCGAGGGCGCTTTCGGCTCCTGGGAGCACAAGCGCGGCGAGGTCGACGTGACCGGCCGTCTCAACGAATCGGGCTCGGTGCGCGGCCGCTTCGTCGGCGTCCTGCAGCACGACAAGGGCTTCGTCGACACGACCGAGAACGGCGTCGGCGTCGCCTACGGCACGATCCAGGCCGATATCGGCGAGAGCACCACGGCCACCTTCTCGGTCAGCCACCAGGTCCGCGACATCACACCGTTCAACGGCCTGCCGACGACGCAGACCGGCGGCTTGCTCGATCTCGACCGCTCCACCTATACCGGCGCCGACTGGAACCGCTTCGACAATTCCGTCACCGACTACATCGCCGAGCTGGAGCACAAGTTTGACGACGGCGGCCATGCCAAGGTCTCGGCCCGCTACCAGGATACGGATGTCGACTTCCTCTATGCCTGGGCCAACGGCTATGTCGGCGCGGGCGGCGACATCATCTCCGGCGGCGGCGACACGGCCGACACCCGCTGGCTGGCGCGCGACTACAAGGCCGGCTCGCTCGCTCTCGATGCGCATGTCAGCAAGCCGTTCGAGCTGTTCGGCCAGGAACACAACATCATCGTCGGCGTCGACTACCAGAACACCGACGCCACGCTGCTGCAGGGCGCCGGCACCATCGCCGGCAACCAAAACATCTACAACTGGAACTCCGCGCTGCCCGAGCCGGTGGTCAATTACAACGTCCAGACGGGCACCGATTCCGACCGCTTCGGCGTCTACGGCCAGCTGCGGGTGAAGCCGATCGAGCGGCTGACCCTGATCGGCGGCGGCCGGTTGAGCTGGTACAGCGCCTCGACGACCAACCTCGTCACCGGCGCGGTCACGAGCAAGCAGGACGTCGATGCCAAGTTCACGCCCTATGCCGGCGTCGTCTTCGACCTGACCGACTGGCTCTCCGCCTATTCCAGCTACACGGAGATCTTCCAGCCGCAGACCGCGACCGACGTGGCCGGCAACATGATCGATCCGCGCGAGGGCCGGCAGTACGAGGCGGGTCTGAAGGCGGAGCTGTTCGACAGCGGCGTCAACGCCTCGCTCGCCTATTTCAACCTGCGCGACACGAACCGCGCGGTCGCCGACCCGACGACGCCGGGCGCCTCCATCGCCCAGGGCGAGGTCGAGGTGCAGGGCATCGAGTTCGAGGCGTCGGGCTCGCCGCTGCCGGGCTGGGAGATCGCCGGCGGTTACACCTATACCGACAGCACCTATCTCAACACGGCCCAGGCCGGACAGACTTTCAGCACCTACACCCCGCAGCACATGTTCCAGCTGTGGACCAAGTACTCGTTCGACGAGCGCTTCGGGGCCTTCGAGGGCGTGTTCGTGGGCGGCGGCGTCACCGCGTTCAGCTCGTTCTCGAGCGTGTCGGGCGGCGTCACCATCAAGGCGCCGGGCTATGTCACCGCCGACCTGATGGCCGGCTACCGGATCAACGACAACTTCACCGCGACGCTGAACGTGAACAACATCTTCGACGAGAAGTACTATTCGCGCGTCGGCGGAAATTCGGTGTTCAACTTCTACGGGGAGCCGCGCAGCGCGACCTTCCGGCTCTCGGCGAAGTTCTGATCGCTTCCCCGGGGAAGCACCAAACGACACGGACGGGACGGAGACTTCTCTTCGCCCCGTCCCGCGCAACCTGATAGCGGACAGCCATTCATGCCGGGCATTCAGACAACGGTGACCACCGCCAACGCATCGCGCTACCTGCAGCAGCTGTGCAAGCACTTCGCCCACAAGGTGGAGGCCCGTTTCGATGCGACCCGCGGCGAGGTCGACTTTCCTTTCGGCGACTGCCGTCTGTGGGCGGATGCGGAGCAGCTGAAGATCGAATGCGTCTCCGAGACCGAGGAGACGCTGGCGCGCACCAAGTTCGTCGTCCACGACCATCTCGAGCGCTTCTCCTGGCGGGAAAAGCCGGAGATCGTCTGGCAACCCAAGGACTGAGCCTCGATGTCGCTGCCTGCCCTGCGATCCCTGATCGTGCCTTGCCTCGCCGCGCTGATCGCGGCCGGCACCCCTGCGCGCGCCTCCGAGCCCGTGCGGATCGAGGGGGCGGAGGAGATCGCCTTCACGGCGAAGGCGAGCGGCGAGCCGTTCCACCTGTTGCTGTTGCGCCCGGACGGAGAGGCGCCGGCCGGCGGCTGGCCGGTGCTCTACAGTTTCGACGGCGAGGACAGTTTCGCGCTTCTCGCCGACATTGCCCGCACGCTCAACGGGCTCGCGGCCCGCACCGGCCGTTCTCCGGTCGCGGTCGCCGCCATCGCCTGGCCGAGGGGCCGCGCCAGCGTCGCCCGGCGCGTTTACGACATGACCCCGCCGACCGCGCGGGCGGACGGTGTCCACGTCATGCCGGAGCGGCCCAATGGCCAGCCCTGGCCGAAGCTCGGCGGCGGCGATGCCTTCCTTGCCCTCATTGAGGACGAGGTGAAGCCGCTGGTGCGCGAGGCGCTGGGCGGTCGGACCGGGCCGCAGACCCTGTTCGGCCATTCGCTCGGCGGGCTGATGGTGCTGCACCGCCTCGCTACCCGCCCGGACAGCTTCTCCTGCTATGCGGCCAGCAGCCCGTCGATCTGGGTCGACGACCGTCAGGTGCTCGCTGATCTGGAGCGGGCTATTGCCCGCCCGCCGGCAGCTTCCGCCGATGCGCCCGTGCCGGGCCTGCGCGTCACCGTCGGAGGCGCGGAGGAAGAGTTCGGCCCACAGGACGCGCGCGCCGGCGAGGAGGTGGAGGCCCGCCGCCGCTGGGTCGCCAACAACGCGATGGTGACCAATGCCCGCGCGCTTGCAGGCCTTGTCGAAGAAAAGGGCGAGGGGCACCTGCGCTTTTCCTACGAGGAATACGAGGGCCGCACCCACCAGACGTCCCGCATCCTTGCCGCGCTCGATGCGGTGCAACTCGCCATCGATTGCACCGAGTGAGCCTGCTTCGCCCGCCGACCGTTTCCCACATCCAACGGATGGATGACATGTCAGTTGCTCCCCGCTTCCGCTTCTCCCTGCTGTCCGCCCTTGCGGCCTGCGCCTTGTTGTTCAGCGCGGCCGCGCCGCTGCACGCCGAGACGATCACGGTCGAACATGCGCAGGGCACTAGCGAGGTGCCGCTCGGTCCCAAGACGATCCTCGTCTTCGATCTTGCCGCGCTCGACATGCTGGATACGCTGGGCGTTCCCGTTGCCGGCGTGCCGGAGGGGGTGAAGCCGGCCTATCTCCGCAAATACGATGAGGCCGCCTATCCCAAGATCGGTTCGCTGTTCGAGCCGGATTTCGAGGCGGTGGCGGCCGCCGCGCCCGATCTCATCGTCACCGGCGGGCGCTCGGCCGCCAAATATGCCGAGCTTGCCAGCATTGCCCCGACCGTCGACGTCACGGTCGATGCCTCCCGCTATATCGAGGACGCCAAGGACAAGGTGCGGCTCCTGGCGCGCATCACCCAGCGCGAGGAGGAAGCCGAGCGCCGCATCGCCGCGCTCGATGCCTCCATCGCCGCGCTCAAGGGCAAGGCGAAGGGCGCCGGCACCGGCCTCATCATCATGACCACCGGCGGGCGCATGAGCGCCTATGGTCCCGGTTCGCGCTTCGGCATCATCCACACGGTGTTCGGCGTTGCGCCCGCCGCCGCCGACCTTGCGGTCGCGACCCACGGCCAGGCGGTCTCCTACGAATTCCTCCTCAAGACCGACCCGGACACGCTCTTCGTCATCGACCGCGATGCGGCCATCGGCCGGCGCGGGCAGGCGGCCAGCGTCCTGCTCGACAACGAGATCGTCCGCAGGACCAAGGCCTGGACCAACGGCCGGGTGGTGTATCTCGATCCCGACAGCTGGTATTTGAGCGGCACCGGCCTCACCGCCATGCAGGCGATGGTGGACGAGATCGCCGCCGCGCTCGACTGAGCGTCCTGCCACGCGGCCCCTTCGATGAACAGCGATACCTGACATGGCGACACGACGTTCCGGCTCCCCGACCGGCATGGTTGCGGGAGGCCTTGCCGCAGGGCTGCTTGCCTTGCTGGCGCTGGCGAGCGTCAGCCTCTTCGTCGGCGTCGCCGACCTCACCCCCGGCCGGCTGCTTGACCCGGCAACGCGCGAGGCGGCCCTGGTCGCACTTCTCGAGAGCCGGCTGCCGCGCACCGCCGCCTTGATGCTTGCCGGCTCGTGCCTGGCGATTGCCGGCGTCATCATGCAGATGCTGACGCGCAACCGCTTCGTCGAGCCGACCACCGCCGGTACCACGGAGGCGGCCGGCCTCGGCATGCTGGTGATGCTGCTGTTCTTTCCAGGTAGCCCGGTGGTGGTGAAGTCGCTGGTCTCTGCCGGCTTTGCCTGTGCCGGCACGGCGCTGTTCCTGCGCCTGCTGCGCGCGATACCGCCCGGCTCGCCGCTTCTCGTGCCGCTTACCGGCATCATGTTCGGCGGCATCATCGGCTCGCTCACCGCCTACATCGCCCATCATTACGGGCTGATCCAGTCGCTCGGCGCCTGGCGCAACGGCGACTTCTCGGTGGTGATCGCCGGCCGCTACGAACTGTTGTGGCTCACGCTCGCCTTGAGCGTCCTTGCCTATCTCGCTGCCGACCGTTTCACCATTGCCGGGCTCGGGCGCGACATGAGCCGCAATCTCGGCCTCGACCATGGGCGCACGCTCATTGTCGGCCTCGTCATCGTCTCGCTGATCTCGGCTCTGGTGGTGACGACCGTCGGCTCGATTCCCTTCCTCGGGCTGGTGGTGCCCAATCTCGTCAGCCTTGCCATGGGCGACAACCTGCGCCGCTCGCTGCCATGGATGGCGCTTTGCGGCGCCGGCCTGGTGCTCGCCTGCGACATTGCCGGCCGCCTCATTGTCGCGCCCTACGAGATCCCGGCCGGCACCGTGTTCGGCGTGCTCGGCAGCCTCGTCTTCCTCTACCTCCTGCTGGGACGTCCCTCCCGTGCCGCATGATCGCGCTCTCCCGGCCGGGCCCTTTCGCGGCGGCCTCAAGGACAGCTTGCGCCGGCCCGCCGTGGTCCTGTCCCTGCTGGCGCTGGCGGTTCTCGTCGTCGCGGTTGCCTTCATGACCGTCGGGGTCAAGGGCAACTGGGAGTTCGCGCTGGCCTTTCGCGGGCGCAAGCTGCTGGCGATCTGCGTGGTGGCGAGCGCCATCGCCATCTCGACGGTGATCTTCCAGACGATTGCCGGCAACCGCATCCTTACCCCGTCGATCATGGGGTTCGACGCGCTTTATGCGCTGCTGCAGACGTGCTTCGTCTTCTTCCTCGGCTCCGCGCGGCTCGCCAGCGTCGACACCCGGCTGCTCTTCGTCGTGGAAACGGCGGCGATGCTCGCGTTCTCGCTGGCGCTCTATCGCTGGCTGTTTCTCGGCGCGCGGCGAGGCTTGCAGGTGCTGCTGCTGGTCGGCGTCGTCTTTGGCCTGCTGTTCCGCGGCACCATGGTGCTGTTGCAGCGGATCATCGATCCGAACGAATTCGTCGTGCTGCAGGACCGCCTCTTCGCCAGCTTCAACGGCGTCGCGCCGGACCTTCTGGGTATCGCCACGCTGGCGATCGTCGCCGTGTCGGTGGTGCTGTGGCGCCTGCGCGGCCGGCTCGACGTGCTGCTGCTCGGCCGCGACCAGGCGATCAATCTGGGCATCGACTACCGGCGCACCGTCTCGCTGATCCTGATCCTCGTCTCGCTGCAGGTCTGCGTCGCTACCGCCCTTGTCGGCCCGCTCAACGGCTTCGAGCCGGTCAGCTTCTTCGGCCTGCTGGTCGCCAATGTCGCCTATCTCCTGGTGCCGGGCTTCCGCCATGCGCATGTGCTGGCCGGGGCGGCGCTCATCGGCATCCTGCTGCTGGCCGGCGGCCAGCTGGTGCTGGAACAGCTGCTGGGCTTCGGCTCGGCGGTCGGCATCGTCACCGAGTTCATCGGCGGCATCCTGTTCATCGTCATGCTGCTGAGGGGAATGGCGCGTTGATCGAGATCGAGGGACTGACCAAGGCCTATGACGGGCATGTCGTCGTCGACGGCGTCAGCCTGACCATCCCGCGCGGCGGGCTCACCGGCATCATCGGGCCGAACGGGGCGGGCAAGTCGACGCTGCTCGGCCTGATCGCGCGGCTGCTTGCCGCCGATCGCGGCACGGTCACCGTCGACGGGCTGGATGTCGCCGCCACGCCTGGGCAGGAGCTGTCGCGCCGCCTGTCCGTCCTGAAGCAGGACAACAGCATCGCCGCCCGGCTCACCGTGCGCGACCTGGTCGCCTTCGGCCGCTATCCGCATTCGCGCGGGAGGCTGGGGGAGGCGGACCATGCGATGATCGGCCGGGCGCTTTCCTATCTCGGGCTGGAGCCGATTGCGGGCCGCTTCCTGGACGAGCTGTCCGGCGGCCAGCGCCAGCGCGCCTATGTCGCTATGGTGCTGGCGCAGGACACGGACTACATGCTGTTCGACGAGCCGCTCGCCAGCCTCGACATCCGCCATGCGGTGTCGATGATGCACCTGTTGCGCGATGCCTCGCGGCGCTTCGGCAAGGCGGTGGTGGTGGTGCTGCACGACATCAACATCGCTGGCAATTTCTCCGACCGCGTCATCGGCATGAAACAGGGGCGGGTCCTGTGCCACGGCAGCGCCGAGGAGGTCATGACCGGCGCCAACCTGACGGCGATCTACGACATTCCCATCGCGGCGCACCGGCTGGAGGGCCAGTTCGTGACCACCTATGCGCTGCCGGAGGGGGCGGCCGGCGCCTGAGACGGGCCGGCGCTCGGCGGCGGTACGGCCACGCCGATGGGCGAGGCTTCGCTTTGCGCTGCGTCGGTCACCTCGTTCAGCGGCAGCATGTTGGTCAGCACCGTGTCGAGGATCAGCAGGCAGGGGACGGCGATGAAGCCGCCCACCGGTCCCCACAGCCAGATCCACAGGGCGATGGCCAGCAGCACCACGAAGGGGTTGAGCGTCATCGTGCGGCCCAGCACTGCCGGGGTCAGGAACTGCGCCTCCAGCAGGTTGAGGGACAGATAGACCAGCGGCGGGGCGAGGATGCCGAAGGTCGTGTCCGACGTGGCCAGGCCGACGCCGGTCAGCAGCAGGGCCATGACCGCCGGGCCGATATAGATCACGTAGTTGAGCACGCCGGCGAGCAGGCCCCACAGCATCGGCGAGGGCACGCCCAGCACCCACAGGGCCAGCGACACGGCGAGGCCGAGGATGATGTTGACCGCGGTGATCGACAGCAGATAGCGCGACACCCGGGTCTCGATGTCCTCGAAGATGCGCCTTGCGCTGGCGCGCAGGGCCGAGGTCGGGCAGAAGGCGAGCACCGCTTCGCGGAACTGTTTCCGCGTGGCGATGAAGAAATACATGCTGGCCAGGAAGAGCACGATCTGCGCCATCAGCGCCGGGGCGAAATAGGCGACGCTCTCCACCGCCGAGGTGTCGTCCACCTCCACCTTCATGCCGGTCGTCTGGCCGAGCGCGGACCGCAGCTCCTCCTGTATGCCGCCGAAGGAGGCGATGACGCCCTGCCAGCTGGTCAGCTGCGACTGCAGCTTCTCCCAGATGTCCGGAAGCTTGTCCATCCAGTCCGATAGCGGCACCGCGAAGGCCGTCCCGGTGATAGCGATGAGGGTGAGAAAAGCGGCAACGACGCCGAGCGCCGAGATCCAGGTGGGAATGCCGAACTGCTCGATCGTGTCGGAGAGCGGGCCGAACATCAGCCCGATGACCACGGCAAGGAAGATCGGGGCGAGGATCATCTGGGCGTAGTCGATGGCGGTAATAGCCACGAGCAGACCGATCACGATTACCGACAGGCGCGCCGCATTGGCCAGCACCGTTTCCCAATCCGTCGCGGACAAGAGCGTCTCCATCCCCCGGGGTTTCCGGACCGCCCCGCCGGGCTTGCCCGCGATGCGTCGGTCCGGCCGTTCGCGCTGTCCCGATAACGGCGGCAAACGGCTTGCCTGTATCAACGCGGCAGCCGGCAAAAGGTTCCCGGAAAGGCGGGGTGTGGAGGGCCCTGTTCAGGCGTCGTGCAGCGGGATCACCATGCGCACGCTCATCCCTTCGGGCCGCAGCTCGCGCTCCAGCTGGCCGCCCAGTTCGCCGCGGATATTGGCGTCGATCAGGCGTGTGCCGAAGCCGGAGCCGGTGTTGAACCCACCGGCGGTCTCGATCGGGACCGACGAGGTTTCCACCCAGTCGAGCCGCAGCTCCCGGTGCTTGCGCCGGCCGGTCACCGTCCAGGAGATGCGCAGGTCGCCTTCGCCGGAGGAGATGCCGCCGTATTTCAGGGCGTTGGTGGCCAGTTCGTGGAAGGTCAGGCCGAGCGCCTGGGTGGTGCGTTCGTCGAGCAGCACCTTCGGCCCGTCGATCCGCTCGTCGAAGTCGGATCCCAGGACCTGTTTCAGCTCGGTGGCCAGCAGCTCGCGCAGGTCCGCCTGGCGCCAGTGCGAGCGGGTCAGCATGTCCTGGGCGTTCGCCATGGCGGACAGGCGGGCGGAGAAGGACTGGGAGAAATCGTCGATGGTCTCGGAGACGGCGGCGGTCTGGCGGGCGATGGCCAGCACCCTTGCGATGGAGTTCTTGATCCGGTGCTTCATCTCCTGAAGCATCAGGTCCTTTTCCTGGACCGCTTTGTGCGAGGCGGCCTGCAGCGCGCGCGCCGCCTGCACGGACTTGATCTGGAAGCGCGTCGACATGGCCAGCGCGAGCGCCAGCAGCAGCGAGATCGCGCCCGTCACCATGGAATAGAGATGCTGGACCCGGCTGCGGAACTCCGGCGTTGCATGGACATTGAAGGTCCACTGGCGTCCGGCCACGTCCACCACGCTCTGGGTCTTCAGGTTCTTGTAGGCCTCGCTCTCGCCATAGCCTTGCGAGCGGTACAGCGGGACTGCCTCCTCGCCCGTCGTGTCCAGGGTCTGGAAGGTCAGCGGCAGGCGGTCCGGGCCGCCGAGGGCGGCGGCATGAAGGTCTCCGGCACGGAAGGGGGCATAGACGAAGCCGGCGGCCGGCCCGTCCGCACGCGGGCGGAAGGGGATGTAGACGAGGAAGCCGGCCTGCTTGTCCTCGGTGATCTCCTGGGCCAGCTCGACGGGCGCGCTGGCGCGCGGGGCACCGCTTTCCAGCGCCGCCAGCATCGCCTCGCGCCGGTGCTGCTCGGCGAACATGTCCAGGCCGAGAGCGGCCCGGTTCATCTCGTCCGGCGGTTCCAGCATCACGATGGGGGTGCGCCGGTCCAGCGTCGTCTCCGGCCAGATCCTGCGCTCGATGCCATAGGCGGCGGCGATGTCGCGCTCGGCCTCGGCCTCTTCGCCGGCGCGGACCAGCCGGGCATAGCCGATGCCGCGGATGCCTTCGTAATCCTTCTCCAGGCTCAGCGAGGCGGTGAAGCGCGCGAAGGCATCGCGCGAGACTTCGCTTTCGTGAGCGACGAAGAAGGCGTGGGTGGAAACGAGCAGGGCGATGTGCTGGCGGGTGCGGTTGACGACGCGGTCTGCGGCGGCATGCGCGATGGTTTCGAAACGGATCCGGTCGGCGGCGTTTTCGGCCCGGTAGACGACCATTGTCATCCCTGCGCCGGCCAGGGCGACTATTATCAGAATGCTCGCAGGCAGAAGCCGGATCACGTCATTTTTCCATAGTGCCGAAATCCCTCGCTTGCGCAGCCTCGCCTGCGCTCCGCCCCACTACGGCCCCTGCGGGAACGGCACGTCTTCAGGCCCGGTCGGGAACCTTTCGCCCGACCAAGGGTTGATTTGATGCGAGGTTGGCTCGCATCGAACTACAAGGAGAGTTTCATGAACTGGAACCAGATCGAAGGCAACTGGGAACAATTCAAGGGCAAGGTCCAGGAGCGCTGGGGACACCTCACCGGCGACGATGTGGACGTGATTGCCGGCAATCGCAAGCAGCTGGTCGGCAAGATCCAGGAGCGATACGGCATGGCCGAGGAGAAGGCCCAGCGCGAGGTCGACGACTGGCTGAGCCGTTCGTAAGCTTCCGGCGCTTTGCATGAAATGCCCCGCGCCACCGATGAGGTGGCGCGGGGCCGGATTTGGACGGGTAACACCAATCAGGCTGCGGCTTCGACCGTCTGGTCGAAGAACAGCGCCTGGCTGATCAGGGCCCGCACCATGTCGGGATTGAACGGCTTGGTGATCAGGAAGGCCGGCTCGGGGCGCTCGCCCGTCAGCAGACGCTCGGGGAAGGCGGTGATGAAGATGGCCGGCATCGGCTCGCTCTTCAGGATGTCGTTCACCGCGTCGATGCCCGAGCTGCCGTCGGCCAGCTGGATGTCGGCGAGAATCATCCGCGGCTTCTTGCGCGTGAACAGCTCGACCGCTTCCTTGTGGGTGCGGGCAACGCCGCAGACCCGGTGACCCAGCTCCGTCACGATATGCTCGATATCCATGGCGATCAGCGGCTCGTCCTCGATGATGAGGATGTCCGTCGCGATCTGCTGGGAGATGTTGCGGGCCGCATCCGACAGAAGCGCCTCGACCTCTTCGACCGTCGCGTCGAGGATCTTGCCCGTTTCCTCGGGCGTGAAGCCTTCCACGGAGGTCAGCAGAAACGCCTGCCGCTCGGGGGAGGGAAGCATGGCGAGATTCGCCGTGGCCCGGCGTTCCCAGGCGAAGGGCGAATCGAGGGCCGGAATGTCCATCTGGACGGATCCGAAGACGGCCGCGAAAACCTTGTACAGGGATACGCGATCACTGCCGGTCTCGGGGAACGAGGAGACATCCGCGATCAGCGTCTCCAGCGTGGTGGCGACATAGGCGTCGCCTGACTGCTGCGACCCGGTCACCGCTCTTGCGTATCGACGCAAGTAGGGGAGATGGGGCGCGATGCGGTTCGAAAGTGGCATGTGGAACTCCCTGTCTGCCCGTCCGGGCGCTCAACACTCACTCTAACGTGGGCCGGGGAGAAAAGTTCCCTCCCTCGCACCATTTTTTTTCATTGCCAGCTATAGTGGGCGAAACGGACAAACCGGGTGCTGTGGAATGAACGGAACAAAAAAGACGGGAGCGGGGGGCGCTGCTGCTGCAAGTCAGGAATATATCACGCAGCGGCTGCGTGAGCTTTACGACACCGTGCAGGACGAGGGCACGCCGGGGCGGTTCCTCGATCTTCTTGCGCAGCTCGACGAGGCAGAAAAGGCGGCCTCGGAGAAAAACGACAAATGACGACTGGGCCGGCGCTCTCCTCGGCGGATTTCAAGCGCGAGATGTTGGCACAGCTTCCGGCCCTGCGAGCTTTTGCCGTCTCGCTCTGCGGGCGCGCCGATCTTGCCGACGATCTTGTCCAGGACGCGATCCTCAATGCCTGGAAGGCGAGGCAGAGTTTCATTGCCGGCACCAACATGCGGGCCTGGCTGTTTCGCATCCTGCGCAACTGCTTCTACAGCCTGCTGCGCAAGTCCTCCCGAGAGGTCGAGGATGAGGATGAAAAGCTCGCCGGGCAGCTCGCGGTGGCGCCCAGCCAGCACGCCTCCCTTGCCATGAACGAATTCCGGGCTGCGCTCGACGCCCTGCCGAGCGACCAGCGCGAGGCGATCGTCCTCGTCGGCGCTTCCGGCTTTTCCTATGAGGAGGCGGCCGAGATCTGCGGCTGCGCCACCGGCACGCTGAAAAGCCGCGTGCACCGGGCGCGGGCGCGGCTGCGCGAGCTCATGGTCCTTCCCGAGGGAGAGGGGAACGAGCCGGTCGGCTCCACGACCTGAGGCCGCGCGTCACTCCGCGTCGCTGTCGCCGCCGCCGCGGGTCGCCAGGATCACCGCCAGTCCGGCCAGGGCGGCGAAGGCCAGCCCCTTGCGCGACTGCAGCATCGGCAGCGCGGCGGCGATCACCGCCGTCGTTGCCAGGGTGCGCTGGCTGTCGTTCTTTCTCCGGCGGCGTCGCTCCACCGCATTGCTGATCGCAAGGCCCAGAAGGGCGAGTGCGGCCAGGCCCAGCTGCGACAGGCAGACCATCAGCGCCGCGGTTGCGGGCGGATAGTGCGCTGCGAGCGCCAGGCCGGCGGAGACGAGCGCCGCTGCATAGGCGGCCAGGGCGAACAGCCCGGCCAGTGCCCAGAACAGGGCGGAGCGGCGGGCTCGGCGCAGGGCTGCGCCGAGGTCCACCGACAGCATCGATGCCAGGATCGGGGCAAGACGCAACATTGCGGTCAACGCCGCGACAGCAGGGCGATCAGGAAGCCGATGCCGGCGGCGATGCCGAGCGACTGCAGCGGCTTGCGGCGAACATGCGAGGTCAGCGACCGCTCCAGGCGGTTGAGCTCCTCGGTCAGGCTGTCGAGCGTCTGCTGCGAGACATCGGCAATGTCCTTGCCTGCCTTGCTGGCGCGCTCGGTATATTCGCCGGTCTTCTCGGTGCCGTAGCGCGAGATCGACTTGGCGAGGGAGGAGATGTCGCCGCGCAGGCGCTCGATATTCTCCTGGATGGTCGCGGCTTCGTCCTCGGCGCGGGCGGCCTTGGCAGCGGTCTTGGTGTCGGCGGTGGTCGGCATGGAAGTCTCCTTGATGGAAGAAGCGCGCCCGCCGTCATGCGGCGGGGGCACGGACAAAGGAGGCGCCGACTGCGCCGGCGCCTCCCTTGACTGCCTGTGTCGCTCGATTACTCGACCGGCGCGGCGTCGCGGACACCGTCAACGGCGTCAGCAGAGTATTCCGGCATCGCCTCCAGGGTCTCCTGGGTCTGCGTGGTGTAGATGCGCGGGTCACCGTTCTCGTCGCGGCGAACCTCCAGCGAGGAGAGCTCCACGGCAACCGGCTTGGCACCGATGCCCAGGAAGCCGCCGACGTCGATCACCATCGCCTCGATCTTGCCGGCGCTCGACACGACCACGTCGGAAACCTCGCCGATGTCGCTGTCGTCAGCGCTGTAGACGGTGCTGCCGATCAGCTCCTCGGCGGTGGTCACGCCGACCTCGGCGAGAATGTCGCGCTCTTCGACGGCCGGAGCGGTGGCGGTGTCGCCGGTGGTCGCCGGAGCGTCCATGCTCGGGGTCGCGGCGTCACCCGCCGGAGCCGGCTGGGTCGCGTTCATCTCGGGAGCCGCCGGGGTCATGCCGGCATCGTCGTTCAGTTTCTGGTCCTGAGCGAGGGCGCCGGTGGTCAGAGCGGCGGCAAGGGCGGTTGTCGTCAGAAGCGTGCGGATCATGTCTTTAGTCTCCTGATTTGTTGGCTTGTGACCCAACCTGCGTGCCGATCTTGGGTTCGGCTCAGGTTTCGTTCCGGTCACGGTAGAAGAACCCTCTCGCGGGAGAAAGGTTCCGGCCGCGTTCCCGATTTTTCGATTTTTACGTGTGCTTTTCTTTTTCGCCTGATGTCCTGGCGATGCCTTGCCGTCATCGTGGTTGCGCCGGCCTGTAAGAGGAACGCGCGCACGCGCGCGCGATACACGCGCGTATAGGGGGACCCGTCTCGCCCCCGTTCCGGCGGGATGTTTTTTGCGGCGATTTTTTTTTGAGATCGCCGTTTTCGGAAAAACGCCGGCGGCAAAAAAAATCCGATCAAGGAACCGGCGGGCCGGTATGCGAGGGCGAGGGCGAGCGGAGGCGAAAACGGGCGCCAGGAAAAATCCGCAAGGTCGAAAGCGCATGAAAGACGCTCGCGCCGTGCCTCGAAGGCCGGCTGTCCTGGGCGCGGAAAAACAGCGCTCTGCAAGACGGGAGCGGCGATCCTTCAAAAAAAGTTCAGATCAGATTGAACAAATTCGCCGCTGGTGGGTTGACTTCATGACCATGCACGATGGTGCAAGCGTAAGGCAAGTGGGGTTGCTTCAGTAATCGGCCCGTTCTTGCCACCGCATGGGACATGAGTACCGGTTCCGTCAAGAAAGTTCGCGGCAATCGGGAAGCTGTTCAAAGGAGAAATAACATGTTCGGTTGGGCTCTGACCTTCCTGGTTGTCGCGCTTATCGCGGCGGTGTTGGGCTTCGGCGGCATTGCCGGTACGGCCATGGGCATCGCCAAGCTGATTTTCGTCGTGGCGATCATCCTCTTCGTGATTTCGCTGGTCTATGGCCTGATCAGCGGCCGTCGTCCCCCGACGGTCTGATCGCGGCCGATCGACCTGTCGACGCAGGCGGCCTGCTCACTCCTCCCTCGTTTGTCCGTCTGCTTTCTGCGCCGCGGGGCCTCCCTCCCGCGGCGCCTTTTTGTGGCTGGTGCCAAGGAATCTGGCCCGTGCGATTCCTGCCGGCCGAAACGCTCGCAGCCGACGGGCTGTCCCAGCGGTTGCAAGCAAGGCGCGCTCGAGGGCACGCCGTATGGTTGTGGGGCATGGCTGAGAGGCAGGAGGGTGGGAAGCAGCGCGCGGCGTTCCCGGGTTGCCGCGCCGCGCAGCCGTAACCGCCCTGCGGTCAGTGCATGGAGGCAGACGCCTGCGGCCCGGGAACCGGGTGCAGCGGGATCTCCAGCCGCGCCATGGCGTCTTCCATGCCGCAGGTCGCGTCGAGCTGATGCAGATAGGCATGGACCAGGCGCGAGCGCAGCGAGGCGGGTGTGCCCGTCTCGTTGCCGTCCAGCGTGTCGTTGATCTGGCTGGCGCCGGAAATCACCATGGCGATCCTGTCGGCCCCAGTCAGCTCTATGGTGAGGACCTCTCCCGGCAGCAGGCAGTCGAACCGTGGCGGCAGCAGCTCGGCCAGGATGAAGGCGAGCGGAATCGCGCGGTCGAGATCGATCTCCGCCGCGTTGGCGCCCGCATTGGTCTGGATCCGGACCCGGCCCTGCGGCAGCAATGCCGGTCCGCGCAAGGCCTCCACCACTTCATGCACCAGGGCGGTCAGTGCCACGTTAGTGCCCTCGGTCGAGGCGTAGGAGACGCGATAGGCGGCGGAGATCGCCAGGATCCGTTCCAGCGTCACCCGCAGGGCCGCTTTTTCGCGCGGGCCCGTCGCATCGCGTCGCTGCATGCTCACCAGGCTGATGATCATCTGCAGCGTGTTCTTGATGCGGTGATGCAGTTCGCGGCTGAGGCGGCGCTGTTCGGCCAGCGCGGCCTCGGTGTCGTGGGTGCGCCGTTCGATGCGGTCGGCCATCATGTCGAAGGTCACGCCCAGGAGGTCGATCTCGGGCGGTGCGGCCGCCAGCTGGCCGACGCGCGCGCGCGTGTTGCCGGTGCCGTATTGGCGGAAGGTCGAATAGATGTGGCTGAGATAGCGCAGCAGGAACCGCTGGATGCCGTAGCGCAGAACCACGAAAACCACCGCCAGCAGGATGAGCGGCGGCAGCAGGGCGCGTAGCACCGTGAGCCACAGTTCCAGCCGGTGCTCCGATGGCCGGCTGGCGGTGACCACCCGGTACTCGGTGCCCGGCAGCACGCTGGAGCCGATGAACCAGCCGCTGTCGCTTTCGGAAAAATCCGCCCCGTCCGCGCGCGTCTCGCCGACCACCTGCAGGAAGCTGCCGATGTCGTTCTCCTCATAGACATGGGAGGCGAGCACCGCGCTGTTCTTGTCGACCAGGGCAAAGCCGATATTCGTCGCCGCGGTCGCGGTGATCGGGGCGATCAGCAGCGTCTGCGGCCGCAGGCCGATGTCGATGCGGGTTCCGTTGGCCTCGTTGGTGCGGGAGATGGTGATCGTCTTGGCGGCGGGTCCGGTGACGGCCTCGCTCGGCGCGTCGAGCTGGCGCTGGATCATCTTGCCGTCTTCGCCCAGGCCGATGGCGCAGATGGTCGCCTCGCCGCGGAAGATGGTGAGCTCCGTCGCCTCGATCAGGTCCTCGCGCATGGCGGAGAATACGCGCCGGCACTCTCCCAGGGCCTGCGGGTCCAGGGAGGTCAGGGCGCTTGCATAGCCTTCAGCACGCGCAATTGCCTTCGCGCTGGACTGTCCGATCAGGCGGGCATAGTCCAGGAAGCGTCGGTGTTCATCCTGGGAGCGTCGCTCGAGATCGGAGTAGGACAGCAGGAAGGCAAGAGCGGCAAGGGGGATCAGGGCTGCCGCGATATGGGCGAACAGCCGTCGATCGAGCCGGGTGCTGTTGGGCGGCAATTTACTCCATGGCACTGATCTTCACCGTCGAGGCGGGAGAGAGGGCGAGAACAGCTTCCACGGCTCGATCCGGTCCGAACTCGCTCGTCGACTCTGTCCCCATGATGTCGGCCAGCCGGGCACGGGCGCGGTTGACGCGACTTTTTACCGTGCCGATGGCACAACCGCAAATTTCAGCAGCTTCCTCATAAGAAAAGCCGGAAGCACCAATGAGGATCAGCGCTTCACGCTGGTCGTCGGGGAGCTGGTCGAGCGCCCGGCAGAAGTCGTCGAGGTCGAGATGACCCGTCTGATTCGGATGGGAGGCGAGCGTTGCCGAGTAGCGTCCGTCCACGTCCTGCACCTCGCGCTTGCGCTTGCGATGCGTCGAGTAGAGCGTGTTGCGCAGGATCGTGAACAACCAGGCCTTCATGTTGGTGCCCGGCTCGAAGCGGCCGAGGTTGGACCAGGCCTTCATCAGGGCTTCCTGGACCAGATCGTCGGCGCGGTCGCCCATCCCCACCAGCGACGCCGCGAAGGCGCGCAGGCTGGGAATGCAGGACACCATCTCGTCTTTCAGCTCGAGACTGTGCTCGTTCATGACCGGGCCTCCCCCTCGGAACCGCTCTGTTCGTCCAAACGTTTCAGCAGGTCCTCGAACCTTTGGGGCAGAGGCTGGGTCAGCACCTCGTTGTAGTAGGTTTGCAGCTGATTGCTGATGCGAGAGTGGACGTCGGTGTCCGAGGCTTTGGGCGGCTCTCCGTTCCGGGGTTTCTCGCTGTAATTTAGCATAGGCAGCAAATCCTTCTTCAGCTCCGCACCGACAACGCACCAGTGAGGATTTGGTTCCACCTGGCCTTGAACTTTTTGCCGATACGAATTGCGTGGGGCGGTGACAGGCCTGAATCAGGCCGTTGCCGGGCGCGACGGACCCGCCACGAGCCACACGAGGAAGCCAAGAACGGGCAGGGCCAGGATGAGCACGATCCAGATGACCTTAGCGAGCGTGGAGGCGCCCGAGCCGATGATCTTGACGATGGCGTAAACGTCCAGAACCAGAATGACGAGGCCGAGCAGGCCCCCCACCTCGATACCCATGTTCGCACTCCTTTCATGGCCGCCGGAGCGGCATGTACTCTTGTCCGCCGGGCGCCTGGCGGGCCGGAGGTTCGGCCCTGCGCTGCGGCGGCGTACTCGGTAGTCGGGAGGTGAACGTCCGTCGGGGTGATTTGGTTCCCCGGACGTAGGGGAAAGTTTGCAAGCCGTGTCAGCGGCTTCAGGGTGGGTCTGGATTTGCCGGTTAAAGATATTGCGAGGGGATGTTCTCGCGGAAGATCAGGTCCATCTTCAGCGGCGGGCGCAGCCCCGCGGCCTCGGCCGGACGGGCGAAGCGGGCCAGCGTCTCGCCGATCACCTGGTCCGGGTCGGAGTTGATCACCGCGTCCATCGTGCCCTCGATCAGGAGGCGGCGGGTGTCCTGGGTCAGGCCGTGGCCGATGAACACCACCCGCTCGCCCATGCCTTTTTCGGCGAGTGCCCTTGCGATGCCGTCGGACGAGCCGCCGACATTGTAGATTCCGACGAGATCCGGATTCTGCTCCAGCAGCGAGCGGGTGTGGTTGTAGTTCTCGTTGCGGTCGTCGTGGCCCTCGCGCATGCCGACGATCCTCAGGTCCGGATAGGCTTCTTCCAGCAGGCCGAGAAAGCCCATCTCGCGTTCCGCATGGGCGCGGTAGGTGCGGCTGCCGGCGACCAGCGCGACGCTGCCCTCGCGTGCGCCGCAGAACCGGCCGAGCAGCAGGGCGGCGGTGCGCCCGGCCGCCTGGTTGTCGAGCCCGACATAGGTCTCGCGCGCCGGGTGCGGCAGGTCGGAGACGATGGTGACGAGCCGGGTGCCGGCCGCGCTCACCTCTTCCGCCGCCTCGCGCACCAAGGGGTGGTCGATGGCCATGAAGGCGATGCCGTCGGCCCAGCGGGCGTGGTGGCGCAGCGCGGCGGCCAGCGCGCCGGCATCGAAACTGTCGATGAAGAAGCAGCGCAAGGGAGAGGCGTCGCGGGTCTGGGTGTCGGCGACAGCGCGCACCTTCTCGCCAAGCAGGCGCAGATAGGGGTTGGTGCCCATCGGCAGCAGGAAGGCGACATTGGGCGGGCGCTGCCCGTCCAGCTTCGCGCGCTCCTCCGCGCTCATGTAGCCGAGCTCCACGGCGGCGGCCAGCACCCGGGCGACCGTGCGCTCCTTCACCCCCTTGCGGCGGTTCAGCACCCGGTCGACGGTTGCCAGCGACACGCCTGCCGCTTCGGCCAGGTCCGCCATGGAGGGGATCTGGGAGGGGAACTGGATCTCTCCTGAGGGCACCTCAAAATACCTCAATATTTGATGTTTGACGTGATGCTCACGGCTTCGTAGCCTTTTGTCAAGAGATACGGATTTCGGCGATCTTCAGGGAGTGAAGGCCGTCAAAATACCTCATGGCTCACCGAAATAACGAGCCTTGAAACCATCTTGGGAGGATGCAATGACCAGACAGCTGTTTTCCGTCACGCGGCGCGGCGCCCTTGCGCTCGGTCTCGGCGCGGGTGCCTTCGCCATGGTGCCCGGCCTTGCCCGTGCCCAGTCCGTGACCCTGCGCTACGGCCACAACAACGAGCCGGCCAGCGTCGCCGGCGCCCAGGCCGACTGGTTCGCCGAAGCGGTGGGCAAGCATTCGGGCGGCGACATCGCCGTGCAGGTCTATCCCTCCTCCCAGCTCGGCAAGCTGCAGGAGCTGGCCGAGGCGGTCTCGCTCGGCACCATCGCCTTCTCGCACAACACCGCCGGCGGCATCGGTTCGCTCTACGAGCCCTTCGCCGCGCTCGACACGCCCTATCTCTACCGTGACGTCGACCACCTGATGAAGGTGATGGACATCAATTCGCCGGTGATGCAGGAGCTCAACCAGGGCCTGATCCAGGCGGCGAATGTCCGCGTGATCTACGCCCACTATTTCGGCCGCCGCAATCTCACCGCCAACAAGGCCGTGTACAAGCCGGCCGACCTTGCCGGCGAGAAGATCCGCGCCGTGCCTTTCCCGATCTACCAGGCCGCCATCGAGGGCATGGGCGCCGCGCCCGTTCCGGTCGACTGGTCCGAGGTGCCCACTGCGCTCGCCACCGGCGTCGTCGCCGGCCAGGAGAACCCGGTCAACGTCATCCTCAACGTCAAGCTCTACGAGGTGCAGTCGCATCTCATGCTGACCGGCCACATGTCCAATGCCGAGGTCGTCGTGATGAACGAGGACGCCTGGCAGGCCCTGTCGCCGGCCCAGAAGGAGGCGGTCGCCGCCGCCGCGCTGGAGATCCGCGAGCGCGCCACCAGGGCGATCCAGGACAACGAGGCCAAGGACACCCAGGCGTTGCGCGATGCCGGCATGACGGTGATCGGCCCCGAGGACGGTCTCGACGTCGAGGCCTTCCGCGCCTCGGTCAGCAAGGTCGTCGACGAGCGCTTCGGCGAAAAATACGGTGCCCTCTACGAGAAGATCCGGGCGATCTCCTGATCGCCCGAACAGTGAGCGAGAGGTGCGGCCATGACCGGCACGACTGAACCCGTCCCGCCGGGCGGCAGGCTCCTTGCGGGTGCGGCGGCATGCTGCCGCACTCTCGCCGTCCTGTTGCTGGCGGCGATGAGCGTGCTGGTGGTCGGCCAGGTGCTCGGCCGCAACCTTCTCGATCTCGGCATGCCCTGGGCGGACGAGCTCGCCCGCTTCTGCGGTGTCGCGCTGGTCTTTCTCTGCGTGCCGCTGCTGGCGCTGCAGGGCCGGCATGTTGCGGTGGAGCTGGTGCCGATGACGCTGCCGGCGCCCGCCCGCCGCTGGACCGGCGTGCTGGTCGAGCTCTGCGTGCTCGCCTTCTCGCTCTTCTTTCTCTATGGGCTCTACCGTTTTCTCGGCCGGGCGTGGAAATTCGCCACCCCGACCCTCGGCATCCCCAATTGGGTGTTCTACGCGCCCGCCATCGTCGCCATGGTGCTGCTGGCGCTTGTCACCCTTGCCCGTCTTCTCGCCCTCCTGCGCGGCGACACGCTCCCCGGTTCCGATCAGGCCCTGCCATGAGCCTCGTGCTTCTCCTCGTCTTCGCCGCCGCGCTGCTGCTCGGCGCGCCGATCGCCGTTGCCCTCGGCCTTGCCTCGGCGGTGGCCATCGTCGGCTTCGACCTGCCGGTGCATGTCTTGGCGCAGCGCGGCATCAACGCGCTCGATTCCACACCGCTGCTGGCCGTGCCGCTGTTCATCCTGGCCGCCAGCCTCCTCAACGCGATGGGCGTCACCACCCATATCTTCGACCTGGTGCGCCTCGTCGTCGGGCGCATCCGCGGCGCGGTCGCGCAGGTGTCGATCCTCGTCAGCCTGATCTTCTCCGGCGTCTCGGGCGCCGCGCTCGCCGATATCGGCGCGCTCGGCAAGATCCAGATCGACCAGATGTCGGGGCAGGGCTACCGGCGCGACTTTGCCGCCGGCATCACCATCGCCGCGGCCACCATCGGGCCGATCTTCCCGCCCTCGATCCCGCTGATCATCTATGCCAGCGTCACCAATGTCTCGGCGGTGCAACTGCTGGTCGCCGGCATCGTGCCGGCGCTGCTGATCACGCTCTTCCTGATGGTGCAGGTCGCCGTCATGGCGCGCATCTACAACCTGCCGCGCGACACGGTCAGCCCATCGCTTTCCGCCGTCGCCCGCAAGGCGGTGATCTCGCTGCCGGCGCTGGTCGCCCCGGTGATCCTGATCGGCGGCCTGCTCAGCGGCTATTTCGGTCCGACGGAGGTCGCCGGCGTAACGGTCGCCTATGCGCTGGCCATCGGCTTCCTCGTCTACCGCACGCTGACCTTCGCGGCCGTGTGGGAGAGCCTGCGCGAGACGGTGGAGGCGACCGCGGGCATCCTCTTCATCGTGTCGACGGCGGCCGTCTTCGCCTGGGTGCTCACGCTCGACCAGGTGCCGGCGATGGCCGGCCAGGTGCTGCTGGGCCTCTCCGACAATCCGCTGGTGCTGCTGCTTCTGGTCAACCTGCTGCTGCTCGTCGTCGGCATGTTCCTGGAATCCATCGCGGCGATCCTGATCATCGCGCCCATCGTCGCCCCGGCGCTGCACCAGGCCGGCGTCGATCCGCTGCAGCTCGGCATCGTCTTCGTGCTCAATCTGATGATCGGGCTGCTGACGCCGCCCATCGGCATGAGCCTCTACATGGTCTCCATCGTCGCCAAGATGCCGGTCCACTCGGTCATTCGCGGCGTGCTGCCCTTCTTCCTGCCCCTCGCGCTGTCGCTGCTGGTCGTCTCGGCCGTGCCGGCGGTGTCGACGTGGCTTCCCCGACTTCTCTCGCAATAGGGTTCTTCATGAGCAGGTTTCTCGGCGCAATCCGCCAGCTCGGCTACGTGGTCGACGACATCGAAGCGGCGATGGAGCATTGGTACAAGGTCATGGGCGTCGGCCCGTGGTACTACAATCCCAAGGTGCCCATCGAGGACTACCGCTATGACGGCCGGTCCTTCGAGGTCCACAATTCCGTCGCGCTGGCCAACAGCGGCCCGGTGCAGGTCGAGCTGATCCAGACCCGCAACGACGCCCCGTCGATGTATCGCGACTTCCGGCTTGCCGGCCATCGCGGGCTGCAGCACGTCGCCTACTGGACGCAAGATTACGACGCGGATCTCGCCCGCATGGAGGCCGAAGGCTTCCGCGTGAAGATGAGCGGCAAGGTCGGCGCCAACGGCCGTTTCGCTTATTTCGACCGCGAGGCCCATCCCGGCACGGTGATCGAGCTGTCCGAGGTGATGGGGCCGAAGGGCCGCATGTTCGACCTGATCCGCGCCGCCTCGGAAGGCTGGGACGGCAGCGATCCGGTCCGTCCCTTCCCCGACCTTTCCGCGATCTGAGGCGGGCGATGCAGGCGATCCCCCTCAAACCCGACAGCGTCGAGGCGACCTATCTGATCGAGACGCCGCTCGCGCCGGAAAAGGTCGCGGCGATCATGGCGGGCGAGCAGAGCTGCGGCACCTTCGTGCGCGTGGCCGGCGAGAGCGACGAATTGCGCGCCCGTGCCGGCGCCGAGGTGCTGTCCGTCGAGGACTTGGCGCCGGCGAGCGCCCCGAGCCTTGCCAGCGCCTGGCTCGAGCGTCAGGGCACGCCCGGCCCCTGGCGGCGCGCACGGGTGCGCATCGCCTATCCGCTCGCCAATATCGGCACCAACCTGCCGACCCTTGCCGCCACGGTCGCTGGCAATCTCTACGATCTCGGCGAGGTCACGGGGCTTCGCCTCGTCGATGTCGCCCTGCCGCAGGCCTGCCGCACCCGGTTCGACCTGCCGCTGCACGGCGTTGGCGGCACCCGCGCGGTGCTCGGCGTGGCTGGTCGGCCGCTCTTCGGCACGATCATCAAGCCGAATGTCGGCCTCAGCGCCGAAGAGATCGCCGCGCTGGTTGCGGACCTGTGCGAGGCCGGCGTCGATTTCATCAAGGACGACGAGATCTGCGCCGACCCGGACCATGCGCCGCTGGAGGCGCGGGTCCGTGCGGTGATGGCGCAGGTGCGGGCCTATCGCGAGCGCACCGGCCGCAACGTCATGGTCGCCTTCAACATCACCGACGAGCTCGACGCCATGCGCCGCCATGCGGATCTGGTGGAGCGCGAGGGCGGCTCCTGCGTCATGGCCAGCCTCAACTGGTGCGGACTGTCGGCGATGCAGTCGCTGCGCCGGTCCACGCCGCTCGTCGTGCACGGCCATCGCAACGGTTACGGCGCCTTCGCCCGCCATCCGCTGCTCGGCATCGGCTTCGACGCCTATCAGGCGCTCTATCGCCTTGCCGGCGTCGACCACATGCATGTGCACGGCATCGGCGGCAAGTTCTCCGACGCGCCGCGGGAAGTCGAGGAGGCGGCGCGCCGCTGCCTGCAGCCGCTCGCCCTTGATGCGCCGGATGCCTCCGACGCGGTGATGCCCGCGTTCTCCTCCGGCCAGTGGGCCGGCACCCTGCCAGTGACCGCGTGTGCGGCCGGGTCCAGCGACTTCCTGTTCATGGCGGGCGGGGGCATCCTCGCCCATCCTTCGGGCCCGGCGGCTGGTGTCGCCAGCCTGCGCCAGGCGTGGGAGGCGGTGGCCGCGAACGAGGATCTGGAACAGGCAGCAAGCTCGCGGCCGGAGCTCGCCGGGGCGCTCTCCTTCTTCGGGAAAAAGGCCGGGTAACGGGCATGAGCGGCTACGTCTTCATCGGAGACGATTTCACCGGTGCGTCCGACACGCTGGCGACGCTGGCCGAGGCGGGCATCGCCGCCCGCCTGTGCGTGGAAGGGCCCTCGCTGTCCCGCCTGCCCGAGACGCCGCGCGGGCAGGGGGCGTTTCCGGCCGTCGGCATCGCCACGGACTTTCGTGCCTGCGCGCCGTCCATCGTCGAGCCGCGCCTGCGCGCCCTGATGCCGCTGGTGCGCGCGCGCCAGCCCCGCTTCGTGCACTACAAGATCTGCTCCACCTTCGATTCCGCCCCGCATGTGGGCAATGTCGGCGCGGCTGTCGCCGTGCTGGAGGAGGAGCTGTCGCCGGCGCTCACCGTCATCCTCGGCGGCCAGCCCAGCCTGCAGCGCTTCTGCCTGTTCGGCACGCTGTTCGCGCGTGCGCCCGACGGGGCGGTGCATCGCATCGACCGCCACCCGGTGATGAGCCGGCATCCGGTCACGCCGATGGGGGAGGCGGACCTGCGCCGTCATCTCGCCGCGCAAGGGCTCGGCGATCTGGCGTTGCTGGCGCGGCCCGAGCTGGCGGATGCGGCGGCCAATCTTTCGGCCATGGCCGAGGGCGGCGGGCGCCGCGTGCTGGTCGATGCGGTCGACGATACGGATATCGAGATGCTGGGCCTTGCCCTGTCGCTGCTGGAAACCCACGGCCGGCCGCTGCTGCTGGTCGGGGCCAGCGGCGTTGCCGAGGCGGTTGCGGGCAAGGCAGCGGGAACGGGGTCCGGTGCCTCGGCGCTCGGACCGGTTGCCGGGTCGCGCCTTGCGCTTGCCGGCAGCCGTTCTGCGGCGACGGCGGCCCAGGTCGCGGCGGCAACACGCTACACGCGCCTCGTCTTGCGCGCCTCGGACATTGCGGGCGAGGGGCGGGAGATCTTTGCCGCGCGCTGCGCGCAAATGCTCGCCGCCGGCACCAACGTGCTCGCCCATCTCGATCCGGAGGCGGATTACGGTCTTGCGCCCGATGCGCTGTCCGAAAGCCTTGCCGAGCTTGCCGCGCGCATCCTGGCGCTGCATCCCGTTGGCGCGTTGGCGGTCGCCGGCGGCGATACCTCGGGTGCGGTGGTGCGCCGGCTCGGCTTCGACAGCCTCTCCTTCGAGGCGCGCGCCGGCTCCGGCGTTGCCGTATGCCGCGGCCATGCGCCGGGCACGCCGCTGGAGGGCATGCGCTTGCTGCTCAAGGGCGGGCAGGTCGGCCCGCTCGACCTCTTCGACCGGTTCGCCGCCTGACGTGACGCGCGCAGGCGCGCGTCACCGTGCAGGACATGAGGCGCGGCCCTATGCGCCGCGCGGCAGGTGGATCGAGTTGGCGACCTCGATCAGGTGCGGGGCCAGTTCCCCGCGCACCCTCTCCACACTCCATTTCATGCTGGAAACCGAGCATTGCACCGTGGCGACGGGCCGGCCGTCGCCGGACATGATCGGTGCGGCGATGCCGATCTCGTTCATGATGTTCTCGCTGTGGGTCAGCCCGTAGCCATAGGCGACCGCCTCCTCGATGGCCTCGGCGATCTTGCTCCGGTCCGTCGTCGTCTTCGGCGTCAGCGGCTTGATCGGCCAGGTCTCGACCGCCTCCTTGCGCTCGGCCTCGCTCAGCCTTGCGATCATCGCCCGCCCGCTCGAGGTGGTCAGCGCCGACAGCCGGCGTCCGGCCACCATCGCGCCGAAGGCGGTGAGCTGGGTCGGGATGCGGATCACGTAGACGATCTCCTGGCCGGCGAGCCGCGCCACGTTGACCCGTTCGCCGAGCGTGCGGCCGAGCTCGATAGCCTTGGGCATGGCGAGCTGCACCAGCGGGTCGGCCCATTGATAGGCGTTGCCCAGCTCCAGGAACTTGATGGAGGGGCTGTAGCGCCGCGATTCCGGGTCCTTGTTGAGGTAGCCCGTCTTGTGCAGCGTGTTGGTCAGCCGCTGCGCCGCGCTCTTGTCGAGGCCCGTCAGCTCGGCGATCTCGGTCAGGCCCAGCACCGTGTTGTGCTCGTTGAACAGGCTAAGCACCCGCAAGCCTTTGTCGAGCGAGCCGACGAACAAAGTGTCCTGCTTTCCCTTCGGCATAGACCTCCCCTGTTCCTTCGTTCCGTCTTTCGCGCAAGAATCTTGCGGATAGCGTGAGGTTTGGATTCTTGACACGTTCCAAACTGGACAATACGCTCAACCATAATACGGTCAAACGTATTATTATATAATAATCGAAAACCAGAGGGACCGGTGCCGCGCCGGTTGAATGAGCAGATGAAGACACGCCTCCTGATGAGCACCGTTGCCCTGGCCGTCGTCATGACTGCCGGCAGCGCCATGGCCGACAAGGCCAATGACACGCTGAACGCCGCCTTCACCAAGGAACTGGAATCGGTCGACAGCTACTTCAATTCCGCCCGCGAGGGCGTGATCCTGCAGCGGTCCATCTGGGACGGCCTGCTCTATCTCAACCAGGAAACCGGCGAGTACGAGGGCAACCTCGCGACCTCCTGGACCTGGGTCGACGACACCACGCTGGAGCTGAAGCTGCGCGAGGGCGTCAAGTTCCACAACGGTGAGGAGTTCGACGCCGACGACGTGGTCTACACGGTCGAGTTCGTCGCCAAGCCGGAGAACGGCGTCGTCGTCCAGCGCAACGTCAACTGGATGAAGGGCGCGGAAAAGGTCGACAAGTACACCGTCCGCATCTTCACCAATGGCCCGTTCCCGGCCGCGCTCGAGTATCTCGCCGGTCCGGTCTCGATCTATCCGAACGAGTATTACGCCGAGGCCGGTCCCGCCGGCATGGCGCTGAAGCCGGTCGGCACCGGTCCCTACCAGGTCGAGAGCGTCGAGCCCGGCAAGCATTTCGTGCTGAAGAAGTACGAGGGCTATCACGGCGGCCCGAAGGGCATGGCGAGCATCGGCACCATCGACATCCGCACCATTCCCGACGTCAACACCCAGCTCGCCGAGCTGTTCAGCGGCGGCCTCGACTTCATCTGGGGCGTCCCGGCCGATCAGGCCGAGAAGCTGGCGATGATGGACCGCGTCAACGTGGTCAACGAGAGCACCATGCGCGTCGGCTATCTGGAGCTCGACGCTGCGGGCCGCAGCGGCGCCGACAACCCGATGACCAAGACCAAGGTGCGTCAGGCCATCGCCCATGCGATCGACCGCCAGGCCATCGTCGACAACCTGCTCAAGGGCGCCTCGAAGGTCGTGCACTCGGCCTGCTTCCCGAGCCAGTTCGGCTGCGACGTGGACGTGACCAAGTACGAGTTCGACCCGGAGAAGGCCAAGGCCCTGCTCGCGGAAGCCGGCTATCCGGAAGGCTTCTCGGTCGACTTCTATGCCTATCGCGACCGTCCCTATGCCGAGGCGATGCTGTCCTACCTCGCCAATGTCGGCATCCAGGCCAACCTGAAGTTCCTGCAGTACTCGGCCCTGCGCGACATGCGCCACAAGGGCGAGACCAGCATGAGCTTCCAGACCTGGGGCTCTTACTCGGTCAACGACGCCTCGGCGATCACCAGCCAGTTCTTCAAGCACGGCAAGGAAGACTTCGCCCGTGACGACGAGGTCCTGGAGTGGCTCAACGTCGCCGACACCTCGGTCGATCCGGCAGTGCGCAAGGAGAACTACTCCAAGGCGCTGAACAAGATCGCCGACGAGGCCTACTGGGTGCCGCTGTTCTCCTACAACGCGAACTACGTGTTCACGAAGGAGGCCACCTTCACCCCGACCCCGGACGAGGTCGTGCGCTTCTTCCACGTTCGCTGGAACTAAGCGCCAAGCCGCGAACCGCGCCCGGCCTTCCTCTCGCCGGGCGCGGATCGTGCCTTTCGCAGCTTGCCGTGACCGGCCGTCCGCACCCCGCAAGGGAGCGCGGTCTTCCGGGTATTGGCGAGCCCGTTTCGCTCCGCCCCCCGCGTGCCGCGGCCGCCTGACGATCGGAACCCGAGATGCTTATGTTCACCCTGAAACGGCTGGGGCTCGCCATTCTGGTGACCTTCACCGTGTCGCTGCTGAGCTTCAGCCTGCTGTTCATGTCCGGCGATCCAGCCTCGGCCATTGCCGGCGAGAACGCCTCCGCCACCGACATCGAGGCGATCCGCGTCCTCTACGGCTTCGACCGGCCCTTCCTCGTGCAATATGCCGACTGGCTGTTCGGCGCGCTGTCGGGCGATTTCGGGCAGAGCTACTATTTCCGCGTGCCGGTCGCCCAACTGATCGGCGAGCGCCTGTCGACGACGATGCTGCTCGGCGTGTGCGGCATCTCCTTCGCGCTGGTCACCGCCATTCCGCTCGGCGTTGCCGCGGCGATGCGCCCGAACTCCCTGATCGACCGTACCGCGCTGTTCCTGTCGGTGATGGGTCAGGCGATGCCGAGCTTCTGGTTCGGCCTGGTGCTGATCGTCGTCTTCTCGATCCAGCTCGGCTGGCTGCCGCCGTCCGGCTCGGCGACCTGGAAGCACTTCATCATGCCGACCGTCGTGCTCGGCTATTACGCCATGCCGGCGATCATGCGCCTGACGCGCGCCGGCATGCTGGAGGTGCTGAACGCGGACTACATCCGCACCGCGCGGGCCAAGGGTGCCAGCGAGACGCGGGTGATGTTCAAGCATGCGCTGCGCAACGCGGTGGTGCCGGTGGTCAGCCTCGCCGCCGTGCAGATGGGCTTCATGCTGGGCGGTTCCATCGTGGTGGAGTCCATCTTCGCCCTGCATGGCGCCGGCTATCTCGCCTGGGAGTCGATCGCCCGCAACGACCTGCCGACCGTGCAGGCGCTGATCCTGATCTTCTCGCTGTTCTACATCGTCTTCACGTTCCTGTCGGATCTGGTCAATGCCTGGCTCGATCCGCGCATCCGGGTGGGCTGATCCGACATGGCACGCACCATCGAAACCGTCGCGGAAGACCTCCGCACCCCGAGCCCGGCCGCGATCCTGCGCAAGCGCATCTTCGGTCACTACGGTCTCGTCTTCGGCGTCGTCGTCCTTGCGATCATCGTCGCGCTGGCGCTGTTCGCCCCGCTGCTGACGCCGCACGATCCGTATGCCCAGGACCTCCTGGCGCGCATGAAGCCGCCGTTCTGGATGCCGGGCGCCGACCCCAACCATCTGCTGGGCACCGACTTCCTCGGCCGCGACTATCTCGCGCGGCTGCTCTACGGCGCCCGCATCTCGCTCGCCATCGGCCTGTTCGCGGCGCTGATCTCCGGCCTCATCGGCACGGCGATGGGCGTTGCCGCCGGCTATTTCGGCGGCCGGGTGGACCTCGTCGTCACCTTCCTGATCAACGTGCGCCTGGCCATGCCGGTGGTGCTGGTGGCGCTGGCCGTCGTCGCCATCCTCGGCGGCTCGCTGCAGGTGGTGGTCTGCGTCCTCGGCCTGCTGCTGTGGGACCGGTTCGCGGTGGTCATGCGTTCTTCCGTGCTGCAGGTGCGCGACCTCGAATACGTCAACGCCGCAAAGGCCATCGGCTGCTCGACCCGGCGCATCATCCTGCGCGAGATCATGCCGAACGTGGTCAACAACCTGATCGTCGTCGCGACGCTGGAAATGGCCCACGCCATCCTGCTGGAGGCCGCGCTCTCGTTCCTCGGCCTCGGCGTGCAGCCGCCCACCCCGTCCTGGGGCCTGATGATCTCGGAAGGCAAGCAGATGATGCTGTTCGAGCCCTGGCTGATCGCCATTCCGGGCGTCGCGCTGTTCATCCTGGTTCTGGCCATCAACCTTCTCGGCGACGGGCTTCGCGACGTCACCGCACCGGAAAACAGGGGCTGAGATCCATGAGCGAACCTGTCCTCAAGGTAGACAACCTCACCATCGACATCCCGATGGCGCAGGGCACCCTTCACGCGGTGCGCGGCATCGACTTCGAGCTGAAGCGCGGCGAGACCCTGTGCATCGTCGGCGAGAGCGGCAGCGGCAAGTCGCTGACCTCGCTCGCCATCATGGGCCTTCTGTCGAAGAAGATGCGCTGCAACGCGGCCGGGCTGAACTTTTCCGGCATCGACCTGCGCAAGCAGTCGCCGCGGGCCATGCGCGCCCTGCGCGGCGACCGCATGGCGATGATCTTCCAGGAGCCGATGACCTCGCTCAACCCGGCCTACACTATCGGCGACCAGCTGATGGAGGCGCTCCAGCTGCACCGTCCGGTCAGCCGCGCCGAGGCGCGGGCCCGGGCCATCGAGCTGCTCGGCAAGGTCGGCATCACGGCGGCGGAAAGCCGGCTCTCCCAGTATCCGCACCAGCTCTCCGGCGGCCTGCGCCAGCGCGTCATGATCGCCATGGCGCTGATGTGCGAGCCGGAGCTGATTATCGCGGATGAGCCGACCACCGCGCTCGACGTCACAATCCAGGCGCAGATCCTGCGCCTGCTCGCCGATCTCCAGCGCGAGATGAACATGGCGATGATCCTGGTCACCCACGATCTCGGCGTCGTCGCCCGCATCGCCGACAAGGTGGTGGTGATGTATGCCGGCGAGGTGGTGGAAAAGGGCAGCGCCCGCGAGATCTTCGAGAACCCGCGCCATCCCTACACCCGCGGCCTGCTGCGCTGCATCCCGGTTCCGGGCAAGACCAAGCCCGGCGAGCATCTCGGCTCGATCCCGGGCATCGTGCCCTCGCTGATCGGCCAGGTGGAAGGCTGCGCCTTCCGCTCGCGCTGCGACGTGGCGGAGGCCGTGTGTGCCTCGCAGGTGCCGGTGCGCCGGACCGGCGAGGATCACATGTATCGCTGCATCCACGAGGTCCAGGCAGGAGCGCCGTCATGAGCCCCACCACGACGACCGAAGCCGGCAAGAGCGAAGCCCTCACGCCGGAGGCCGGCGCCGTTCCGGTCCTGGAACTCGCCGGCGTCACCAAGACCTACCGGGTCAAGCAGGGCATGTTCTCCGCCCCCAAGCCGCTGCATGCGCTCGGCGGCGTCAACCTGAAGATCCACCGCAAGGACGTGCTCGGCCTCGTCGGCGAGAGCGGGTGCGGCAAGTCCACGCTCGCCAAGATCCTGCTGGGTCTGGAGGCGCCGACCTCCGGCAAGGTGCTGATCGACGGGCGCGAGGTCACCGCGCGCGAGCGCACCGTGCTTGCCCGGCGCATCCAGCCGATCTTCCAGGACCCGTACTCCTCGCTCAACCCGCGCAAGAGCATCGAGGACATCATCGCCCTGCCGCTGGTGGTCCACAAGATCGGCGACAGCGCCTCGCGGGCCAAGTCCGTTGCACGCATGCTCGATCTCGTCGGCCTGCCGCAGCGCGTGCTGCGCGGCTATCCCAACCAGCTGTCGGGCGGCCAGCGCCAGCGCGTCGCCATCGCCCGCGCGCTGGTGATGAACCCGGAAATCGTCATCTGCGACGAGCCGACCTCGGCGCTCGACGTGTCGGTGCAGTCGCAGATCCTCAACCTGCTCGGCGACCTGCGCGAGGAGCTGGGCCTCACCTATCTGTTCATCAGCCACAATCTGGCGGTGGTCGAGCATCTGGCGACGCGCGTTGCCGTCATGTATCTCGGCAAGATCGTCGAGGAGGCGCCGGCGTCCGAGCTCTTCGCCGGCCCGCGCCACCCTTATACGCAGGCGCTGCTGGAATCCGTGCTGACGCCGGACCCGAACCTTTCGGTGCCCGACACCCATCTCGGCGCGACCTATCCCAACCCCATCGACCCGCCGTCCGGCTGCCATTTCCATCCGCGCTGCGCGAAGGTCATGGACATCTGCAAGACCACCCCGCCCCCTCATGTCGCCGGGCCTCAGGGCCATGTCGACTGCCATCTGCACGCGGCGCCCGCCAGCTGATCATCGCCGCACCGTCGTCCCGTCTGTGGTGAGGAGCCGCCCATGAGCAATCTTTCGCGCACCCAGTCCGTGCGCAAGCATGTGATCGAGACCAGGGGCGGCGTCGTCGCCTCCCAGCACCGGGTGGCCGCCGAGACCGGCGCCGCCGTCCTGGCCGCCGGGGGCGATGCGGTGGATGCGGCCGTTGCCGTCTCCTTCGCCGTCGGCGTGCTGGAGCCGTGGATGAGCGGCCCTGCGGGGGGCGGCGCCATGGTCCTGTGGCGCGAGGACGAGCAGAAGGCGCACAGCATCAATTTCGGCATGCGCTCGCCCGCCGCCCTCGATCCGGCCGACTACCCGCTGTCGGGTGCGGGCAAGTCGAACGACCTCTTCCCCTGGCCGTCCGTGGTCGAGGACCGCAACGTCCAGGGCGCCACGGCGATCGCGGTTCCCGGCACCGTTGCCGGCATGGAACTGGCGCATGCCACCTGGGGCCGGATGGGGTGGAAGGACCTCGTCATGCCGGCGGCCGACCTTGCCGCCGAGGGCATGCTGGTCGACTGGTATGCCTCGCTGATCATCTCCTCCGTGGCGCGCGAGCTCGCCAAGGATCCCGATGCCGCGGCCATGTTCCTCGACGACGGGATCTGGCCGAAATCCTCCGGCTGGACCGCGGTTCCCAACCTGCGGCTCGACCAGACCCGGCTGGCCGGCACGCTGCGGCGTATTGCCGAGGCCGGCGCGCGCGACTTCTACGAGGGCGACATCGCCGCGGCGATGGCCGCCGACGTCCAGGCCAAGGGCGGTTCGCTGTCGCAGGCCGACCTTGCCGCCTACCGGGCGGTGCTCGCTCCCGCGCTGGAGACCTCCTATCGCGGCGGCACCATCCATGCCGCGCGCGGCCTGACGGCGGGCGCCAATCTCGTCGAATGCCTGGCGATGATGGAGGCCGCCTTCACGCCGTCCTCCGCGCCGGACGGCACCAGCTATTCCGAGATGGCCCGCGCCCTGTCGGCCAGTTACGAGCGGCGCCTGCGCGAAATGGGCGACACGGGCGAGGCGGAGGGCTCCGGCACCCCGTCCTGCACCACCCATTTCAGCGTCGTCGACCGGCACGGCAACATGTGCGCCGTCACCCAGACGCTGCTGGCGGTGTTCGGCTCGCGCGTCGTCTCGCCGTCCACGGGCCTCCTGATGAACAACGGCATCATGTGGTTCGATCCGGAGCCCGGCAAGCCGAACTCGCTGGCGCCCAACAAGGCCTGCCTGATGAACGTCTGCCCGGCCATCGGCGAGAAGGATGGCCGGCGTTTCGCCATCGGCGCGTCCGGCGGCCGCAAGATCCTGCCGGCCGTGCTCAACCTCACCTCCTTCCTGATGGACTTCGACATGTCCCTGGAAGGGGCCTTCCACCAGCCGCGCATCGACAACAGCGGCGGCGGGGCGATCCTCGCCGACGAGACGCTGCCGCAGTCGGTCGTGTCTGCGCTGTCCGCCGTCCATCCGGTGACGGCCACCCGCCGCACCGTCTTCCCGTATGCCTTCGCCTGCCCGGCGGGCGTGCTGCGGCAGGACGGCATCAACATGGGGTGCACGGAGATCATGTCGCCATGGGGCGACGCCGTGCCCGAAACCGAGGGAGCCTGACGTGGCAAACCGTGAGAGCGTCATCGCGCGCATCGACAATTTCCTTTCGAGCGGCGGCTACGAGACCGAGCTCGCCCGCATGCTCGCCTTCGAGACCGAGAGCCAGGATCCGTCCCGCCGCTCGGAGCTGATGCGCTACCTCGTCGAGGAGATGGAGCCGAAGCTCACCGGCCTCGGCTTCACTTGCCGCATCATGACCAACCCGGTTGACCCGTCCGTGCCCTTCCTCTTCGCCGAGCGCATCGAGGACCCGGCCTTCGAGACCGTGCTCACCTACGGCCATGGCGACGTCATCCGCGCCCAGACCGACCAGTGGCGCGAGGGGCTGCATCCCTTCCGCCTGGTGCGCGAGGGCGACAAGCTCTACGGGCGCGGCACCGCCGACAACAAGGGCCAGCACTGCATCAATATCGCGGCGCTGCGTACCATTCTCGAGGAGCGCGGCTCGCTCGGCTTCAACTGCAAGATCATCATCGAGATGGGCGAGGAATGCGGCTCGCCCGGTCTTGCCGAGCTGTTCTCGCAGAATCGCGAGACCTTCGCCGCCGACGTGCTGATCGCCTCCGACGGCCCGCGCCTGCATCCCGACCGTCCGACCCTGTTCATGGGCTCGCGCGGCGCGGTCAATTTCGACCTGCGCGTTGAGCTGCGCGAGGGCGCCCACCATTCGGGCAACTGGGGCGGGCTGCTGCGCGACCCGGCCATGGTGCTGGCCCATGCGCTCGCCTCCATCACCGACCGCCGCGGCCAGATCCAGGTGCCGGAGTGGCGCCCGACCAGCCTGACGCCGGCCGTGCGCGAGGCGCTGAAGGATTGCCCGGTCGGCGGTTTCGACGGACCCACCGTCGACACCGACTGGGGCGAGGAGAGCCTCACCCCGTCCGAGCGCGTCTTCGGCTGGAACAGCTTCGCCATTCTCGCCCAGACCAGCGGCGTGCCGTCCGCTCCGGTCAACGCCATCTCGGGCCGCGCCCATGCCCATTGCCAGCTGCGCTATGTGGTCGGCACCGATCCCGACGACATCCTGCCGGCGCTGCGTCGCCATCTCGATGCCAACGGCTTCCAGATGGTCGAGATCGTCCCGGCCGACCGCGGCTTCTTCCATGCAACGCGCCTCGACCCCGACCATCCCTGGGTCACGCGCGTCAAGACCTCCATCGAGGCGACTACGGGCAAGAAGCCGGCGATCCTGCCGAACCTCGCCGGCTCTCTGCCGAACGAGACCTTCGCCGACATTCTCGGCCTGCCGACCGTCTGGGTGCCGCATTCCTACCCCGGCTGCTCCCAGCACGCGCCGAACGAGCACGCGCTCCATTCCATGACCCGCGAAGCGCTGGCGATGATGGCCGGCCTCTTCTGGGACATCGGCGAGGCGAACGCGGCCCGCGCCGGCAAGACGGCCGAAGCGACCGCCTGAAAAGCGACCGCCTGAGACGCCGCCGCTTCAGTCGGCAAACCTGCTCGTCCGATCCGTCGCCATCATGCCACGGGTCGGACCGGCGGGGATTACTGGAAAACTGCTGGCGGGGATAAGCGTCAGATATCCCCGCACACGACAACGCCCGGACGGGGTCCCGTCCGGGCGTTGTTTTTTGAGACGATTGAGAGCGCTTGCGTCAAGATTTCTCGAGATTTTGCAAAATCCGTCTCGAAAATTCTCGAATTTCGACTACCCGTTGTTTTCGCTCATCTTTTTGGCGCGGCGGCGCTTCAGCGCCTTCATTACGGGCCACAGGATCATTGCCAGCGTCGCCGCGGCCAGCACCGCCGAGATCGGCCGCGTCAGCAGCTCCACCGGATCGCCCCGGCTGATCAGCAGCGCGCGGCGCACGCTCTGCTCGGCCATCGGTCCCAGGATCATGCCCAGGATGATCGGCGCCAGCGGTACGTTCAGCTTTTCGAGCAGGTAGCCGGCAGCACCCGCCGCCAGCATCACCCACAGGTCGACCGGCCGTCCGTTGATCACATAGACGCCGACGCACATCAGAACCAGGATCGAGGGCACCAGCAGCACGCCCGGAAGCCTTTGAATCTGCGCGAAAATTCGTGTCGCTGCGGCGCCGCCCACCAACAGGATCAACACCGAGGTCAGCAGCATCTCGATCATGAAGCCGCCGACCAGAACCGGGTTCTGGTGGAACAGCTGCGGCCCCGGCTGCAGCCCGTGGATCATCAGCGCGCTCAGCACCAACGCGGCGACCACATTGCCAGGAATGCCAAGGGTCAGCGCCGGAATCATCGAGGCGGCATTATCGGCGTTGTTGCCGCATTCGGCCGCCGCCACGCCTTGCGGGTTGCCCTGTCCGAAGCTTTCGGGCTTGGAACTGGCGTTCTTGGCGGCGTTGTAGCTCAGGAACGCGGCGATGTTGCCGCCCGCTCCCGGCAGGATGCCGACGAAGATGCCGATCAGCGACGAGCGGCCCCAGGTCGGCAGCAGGCCGCGCACCTCGCCCTTGCGGAACGGCACGCTGGAAAGCCGCAGCTGGGCGGCCGAAAGGCCTTTCAAGTCGCACTTTTCGGCCAGTTGCAGCACCGGCGGCAAGGCGTAGAGGCCGACCAGCACGACCACCAGGTCGAGCCCGCCGAGCAGCCAGGGCTGGTCGAACGTGTAGCGCGCCTGGCCCGACAGCTGGTCGATGCCGACCGTTCCGAGCAGCAGACCGAGCACCGCCGCCATGATGCCCTTGACTGGGTCGCTGCCGACCATGACGCCGACCGAGGCCATGCCGAAAATGGCGATCCAGAAATATTCGGCCGGGCCGAAATAGAGCGTCGCGCGGGCCAGCAGCGGCCCGACGGTCATCAGGGCCAGCGCGCTGGCGATGCCGCCGATGGCCGACGACCAGCAGGCGATCTTCAGCGCCTTGGCCGCTTCGCCCTTCTCGGCCATCGGGAAGCCGTCGAAGGTGGTGGCGATGGAGGCCGGGGTGCCCGGAATGCGCAGCAGGATCGCCGGGATCGCGCCGCCATACATCGAGCCGTTGTAGATGCCGGCGACCATCGCAAGGGCGACCAGCGGGTCCATCGAGTAGGTCAGCGGCAGCAAGAGGGCGATGGCCATGACCGGGTTGAGGCCAGGCAGGGCGCCGATCAGCACGCCGAGCAGCGTCGCGCCCAGCATGGCGACCAGTGGCCCGGTCGCCATCACGGCGGAGGCGGCGTTCAGGAAAAAGTCCATCTCAGCCTCCAAGGCGCGAGGCGGCCCACAGCTCGGGCGGCAGCGGCTTGTTGAGCACCAGCGAGAAGACGATCCAGACCAGCGCGACGAAGCTTGCCGCCACGATCGCCGTGTAGAGCGGGCGGCGGAAGCCCAGCACCGGCGGCAGCGCCAGCATCAGCAGCGCGGAGGCGGTGTAGAAGCCGAGCGGCAGGATCAGCGCCACGTAGATCACGCCGGCGGCCAGCGCCTTCACGAGGTTGGCCGGCACGTCGACGAGCCGCCGCGGCGCATCGGTTTTCGAACGGGCGGCGCGCAGCATCACCAGAGCGCCGCACAGCGCCAGGACCAGACCCAGCACCATCGGGTAGGTGCCGCCGGCTCCCTGATAGGAGCCGGCCTGCCACGCGGCCGCCAGGCCGAGGCCCGCGAAGAGCAGACCAAGGGCCAGGTCCTGGCTGCGCTCCATCTTACTTCGCCAGGCCCAGGTTCTTGGAGACGACGGCCAGCGCGTCGAACTCGGCCTTCAGCCGCTCGCCGAGCGCCTCGCCCTTGACCACGTTCGGGACCTCGCCCTTGGAGGCCAGGAACTCGACATAGGACGGATCGTTGACCGCCTCGTCGATGACGGCGGCGAGCTTGTCGACGATGGCCTGGTCGAGACCCTTCGGACCCAGGATCGCCCGCCACAGCAGGGTCTCCTTGTCGCCGAGGCCGAGGCTTTCGAGGCCGGCCGCCTGCGGCAGCGCCGGCACGTCCGCGGCCGAGGTCACGACGAGGCACTTGGCTTCCTTCGACTCAACGTAAGGCAGGACCGGCGAGATCGAGCCGCCATAGATGTCGACATGCTTGCCGAGGAAGTTCTGCAGCGTCTCGCCGGCGCCGCCGAACGGGATGGCGACCGCCTTGATGCCGCGGGCCTGGAAGATGCGTTCGGCCGCCAGCTGCATCGTGCCACCGATGCCGTCGTTGCCGTAGGTGTACTTGTCCGGATTGGCGGCGAGCTCGGCCAGGAACTCTTCGCCCGTCTCGGCCGGAAACTCCGGATGGACGCACAGCGTGTAGGCCGTCTCGGAGGTCGAGGCGATGGGCGTGAAGCTGTCGAGCGTGTAGGCGACGTTCTGGACCTGCGGCACGGTGGTCAGCGGGCTGTTCCAGGTGGCGAAGAGCGCGTAGCCGTCGGGCTTGGCCTGCATGAACTGCGAGGCGCCGACCGAGCCGCCGCCGCCGCCGACATTCAGCACGGCGATGGAGGTGCCGAGCTTCTCTTCCAGCAGCAGGGCCAGCTTGCGGGCGCTGGTGTCGGTGCCGCCGCCGGCACCGGCCGGGATGGTGAGTTCGATGGGGCGCTCGGGATAGTCGGCAAGAGCGGGCATGGAGGTGCAGCCGAGCAGGGCTGCTGCGACAATGATCTTGTTGATTTTCATGTTGTTTCTCTCCCGTGAGGCGGCTTTTGTCAGCCGATTTCGCTGCGGTAGTGGAACTGAGCGGCACTGCCGCGGGCGATGCGCCACTCGACGGGCGTTCCGTCGATGTCGAAGGCGGTTCGCCGGATGATCGCCAGCGGGTCGCCGGGTTTCAGCTTCAGCCGGGCGGCGACCTGCTCGTCGGCGCGGCCGAAGGACAGGTCGTCCGTCGCCCGCTTCACCAGCACGCCGAAGCGCTCGAAGTAGAGCGGATACAGCAACGGCCCGAAGGCGCTGTCGGGCAGGCTTTCGAAGCCGGCAAAGCGATCCGCGCGGATGTAGAGCTCTTCGAAGAGGACCGGCTCGTCCGACAGGGAGCGCAGACGGATGATGCCGATGACGTCACCGGTGCCGAGTGCCGCCTCGGCTTCCTTCGGCGCCGTGGTGCGGGCGCGCAGGATCAACTCGCTGGTCGGGATGGAGGAGGGGGCGCCGTCGGGGCCGCGCACCTGGAAGAACCGGAAGAGCGTCGCGTCGAAGGACGGGCGGCGCAGATAGGTGCCCGAGCCCTGGCGCCGTTCCAGCAGGCCTTCCGCCACCAGCCCGTCGACCGCCTTGCGGACCGTGCCGATGGAGATGCCGTACTCGCGCGCCAGGCGCGCCTCGGAAGGGATCGGGTGGTTCGGACCCCATTCGCCGCTGGCGATGCGGGAGGCAAGGGCGTCGCGCAGCCTCGCATAGGCCGGCAGCCGCTCGTCCGCGCTGGGTATCCTGTGGGCCATTCCGTCTCCTCCTGCGCATCTTCCTTAGCGGATGTTGACCCATTCAGTCAACTAGTCATATATATGAATTCTTCTCGGGAGTTGCGGATGATCCGGTTCGATTGCCACGTTCATGTCTATGAGGAAGTGACCGCGACGCGCGGTGCGCGCTACGTGCCGGCGGTGCCGGCGCCGCTCGCCGGCTGGCAGGCCGGCATGGCGCGGCACGGCCTTTCCGGCGGTGTCATCGTCCAGGTCAGCTTTCTCGGCTTCGACAATTCCCAGCTGCTGGATGCCCTGTCGCGGCTCGATCCGCAACGCTTTGCCGGCGTCGCTGTGGTGCCGGACGATGTCGAGGCGGGCGCGCTGGACGCGCTGGTCGCGGCCGGCATTCGCGGCATCCGCTGGAACTTGGTGCGCGGGGCGCCGCTCCCCGATCTGGAGAGCCCGGCCGTCGCCGGGCTGCTTCAGCACCTGCGCGAGCGCGGCCTGCATCTGGAGATCCAGCTGGAGGGGCCGCGCCTGCCGGCCATCGTCGGACCGCTGCTGTCGCGCGGCGTCACTGTCGTGGTCGATCATTTCGGCCTGCCGGAGGAGGCGGATCCGGCCCGCGATCCCTGGCTTTGCGCGCTGGCGCAGGCCGGCGACCTGTCGGGTCTCTTCGTGAAATTCTCCGCTCCCTACCGCTCGCCGGTCGATGTCGCCCCGCATGCCCGCGCGCTGCTTGAGCTGCTGCCGCCGGACCATGTGGTCTGGGGCACGGACTGGCCGCACACCCAGCACGAGGCCATCACCGACTACGACCGCGCGGCCGCCGGCCGCGAGGCCTTCGGTATCGGCGACGATGCTGCGGCGGTGAAGGCGCTCTACGGCCTTTCCCTCGCCTGAGGGGTCTTTGGCGAGCTGCCGCTTTCCAAGCGGCGGGCGCGGCTGTAGCCTTGCCCGCGCATGGCCAACGAGACCCCGCTGACGCTCCGCCAGATCGAAGTGCTACGCGCCGTCATGGTAGCGGGCTCGATTGCCGGTGCCGCGCGCATTCTCAACGTCGCCCAGCCCGGCATCAGCCGGACGATGAAGCATCTGGAAGCCTCGCTCGGCATCAAGCTGTTCACCCGCAGCGGCGGCCGCTACGTGCCGACGCCGGAATCGCAGCAGGTGTTCCTGCAGCTGCAGGAGGTCCACAAGAAGCTCGTCCACCTGCAGGTCTCCATCGGCCAGCTGGAACGCGGCCACGATGTCGAGATCTCGCTCGCCTCCGTGCCCAGCATCGCCAATGTGATGGTGCCGCTGGCGGCGGCCGGGCTGAAGGCCCGCTATCCCGACATCCGCATGAACATCGAGATCCTGAAGATCGAGGAGGCCATCGACTTCCTGCTGCTCGGCAAGGGCCAGTTCGTGTGCATGAGCCACCGCTTCGAGCATTCCTCGATCGTCTTCGAGCCGCTGGCGCAGGGGCACCTGTTCTGCGTCGCCCATCGCGACCACCCGCTTGCCGCGCGCGCTAGGGTCACCGCGGCGGAGATCGCCGCCTTCCCGCTGATCGGCATCGACCCGGCGGACCCTTACGGCGCGATCCTGGCCGAGATCTTCGCCCGCCAGGGTCTCGACTTCCACATCGAGATCCGCGCCCGCTTCGGCACGACGGTCCTGGGGCTGGTGCGGCAGAACCTCGGCGTTGCCGTTCTCGACAATTTCACGGTCGCCGATCTGCCGCGCGTCGAGCCGGACATCCGTCTGATCCCGATCTGTGAGCCGACGCCGTTCCGCACCTATGTGGCGCGGCGCTCGGACCTGGAGATCTCCGGCTTCGCCGAGGCTTTCATCGAGCTGCTGCGGGGCGAAATGGACGCGGCGACCCGGCGCACGGCGACATAACCACAGGTTATTGATCTCTGCATTATTGGTATTTGCGTTAAGTTTTTCGGCATGCGATTTTTGACATGCAATAGCGGCTGCCATCTCACGGTCTGGGAGGACCGGGCGGACCGCAACAACGATCCTGGGAGGAAATGATGATCCGCAGTCTTGCCGGAGCAGTCGCTGCTCTTGCCCTGTCCGCCGGCGTTGCCAGCGCCGACTTCCCCGAGCGCGAGATGCTGGGCGTGGTGATGTGGGGCGCGGGCGGTGCCACCGACGTCGTCGCCCGTGCGGTCAACCCGGCCGCGGAGGCCGCGCTCGGCAAGCCCATCGTGGTGCTGAACAAGTCCGGCGGCGCCGGCGCCATCTCCACCGCCTATGTGAACGCCGCGCCTGCCGACGGCTACACGTTCCTCTATGGCGCCGAGAACCCGCAGCTGCACCCGATCATGGGCGTCAGCAAGCTCGACTACTCGAACTTCTACCCGGTCAACATTCTGGGTCGCGGCGTTGCCGTGATCGTCGTGCCGCAGGCCTCCAAGTACCAGACGCTGGCTGAGCTGCTGGACGACATCAAGGCCAATCCGGGCCAGGTCAAGATGGGCTCCACCGGCCCCGGCGGCCTGCCTTCGACGGTCAGCGCGCTGCTCTCCAACTCCGCGCCCTTCGACGTCACCGCCATTCCCTTCGACGGCGAGGGCCCCGGCCTGACCGCGATGCTGGGCGGCGAGGTCGACTTCATGCCGTCGGGTCTGTCGGCGGCGGCCGAGCAGATCAAGGCCGGCACGATGCGCGCGCTGGCGGTCGTCAATGCCGAGCCGGTCGACACGCTGCCGGGCGTTCCGGCGGTCACCGACACGATCCCCGGCATGTCCGCCTACCTGCCCTGGGGCCCGTTCTACGGCGTCTTCGTGCGCAAGGACACGCCGGACGACGTCAAGGCCAAGCTGGTCGACGCCTTCGCAACGGCGGCCGGCAGCGACGAGTTCAAGACGCTGATGGCCAATCGCGGCAACGTCATGATGAACATCTCCGGCGAGGAGGCAGAGACCTTCCTTGCCAAGTGGCAGCAGGTCACGGCCTGGGCGCTGCAGGACACGGGCGCCGCCAAGGTCAGCCCGGAGAGCCTGGGCATCCCGCGCCCGTAACGCCTCAGCGCTGCGGCCGGGACGACGGGGTTCCGGCCGCAGCCCTCATGCTGCCAGGAGGGTCATGATGTCCTCGCGAGCCCAGCGGCGGCCGGGCGAGCTCGCCTTCGCCGTCGCCCTTCTCGCGCTCAGCCTGTGGCTGTTCAGCGAGGCCTACAAGATTTCCGGCTTTTCCGGCCTGTCGACCCCCGGCATCTTTCCGATGCTGGCGACCGGGCTGATGGTCGTCTGCTCGCTGGTGATCCTGTTGAAGGCGCTGGCGATGACCCCGGCCGGCGGCGGTCTGCGCCGGTTCCTCGCCGATATCACGCCGCTGCGCCAGACCGTGATGGTGGTGCTGGTCGGCCTCTACATCCTGGCGATGCCCTACCTCGGCTTCCTTGCCGCCTCGGGTGTCTTCCTGTTCGTGTCGATCCAGTTCCTGTGGCGGCGCAGCCCCTGGCTGACGGCTCTGGTCAGCCTTGCCGGACTGGCGGCGATCCACGTGGTGTTCAGCCTCGTCTTCCAGGTGGTGCTGCCCAAGGGAACCCTGCTGCAGGGGCTGTTCTGACATGCTCGAGTCCTTCGGATACCTGGCGATCTCCTGGCTCGACCCCTGGCTGCTGATGCTGACGGCGGCGGGCACCCTCGCCGGCATCTATGTCGGTGCGATCCCCGGCCTGTCGGTGACGATGGCCGTGTCGATCCTGATCTCCTTCACCTTCAAATGGAGCGTCAACGACGCGCTGGCGCTGATCGCCGGCGTCTATGTGGGCGGCGTCTACGGCGGGTCGCGCACCGCGATCCTGCTCAACATTCCCGGCGCGCCGAGCGCCATCGCCACCGCGCTCGACGGCTACCCGATGGCCAAGCGCGGCGAGGCCGGCGAGGCGGTCGGCCTGACCACCGTGATGTCGGTGTTCGGCGGCTTCGTCGGCATTGCGGCGCTCGCCCTGTTCGCGCCGATGCTCGCCGACTTCGCGCTGATGTTCACCTCGCGCGACTACCTGCTGCTGGCGATGATCGGCATCCTGCTCGTCGGCACCCTGTCCGGCGAAAGCTTCGCCAAGGGCGTCTTTGCCGGTGCGCTCGGTGTCTTGATCGGCATGGTCGGCCTCGACCCGATGACGGCGGAAGGGCGCTTCACCTTCGACACGATCACCCTGATGGGCGGCATCCCTTACGTGGTCGCGATGATCGGCTTCTTCGGCGTCGCCGAGGCCTTCGTGCAGCTGCACCAGCTCGACCTGCCGGCGGTGAAACAGAAGATCGACCGGGTGATCCCGCGCCTTGCCGATGTGCGCCGCTATTTCCGCGTTGCCATGCGCGCCTCGGGCATCGGCACGGTGATCGGCGCGCTGCCGGGCACCGGCGGCGACATTGCCGCCCTGCTGGCCTATGACGATGCCAAGCGGGCGACGAAGAACCCGGAAGTGCCCTTCGGCGAGGGCGCCAAGGAAGGCCTAGTGGCGCCGGAAGCGGCCAACAACGCGGCCGTGGGCGGCGCCTTCGTGCCGATGCTGACGCTCGGTATTCCGGGCGATGCGGTGACCGCCGTCATCATCGGCGCGCTTTTCATCCATGGGCTGAAGCCCGGCCCCCTGCTCCTGGTCGAGACCCCGCACCTGTTCTGGTTCACGGTCGGCAACCTGGCGCTCGCCAACATCTTCCTGCTGATTTTCGGCCTGACCGGCATCCGCATCTTCACCAAGATCGTCGAGTGCCCGAAGGCGATCCTGCTGCCGCTGATCATCATCCTGTCGGCGGTCGGCTCCTACGCCATCCAGAACAATCCGGTCGACATCTACTGGATGCTGCTGTTCGGCGTGTTCGGCTATTTCCTGAAGGTCTACGGCTTCCAGGTCGGGCCGGTGATCCTCGGCGTCATCCTGGGTCCGATGATGGATTCCAACTATCGGCGGGCGATGATCGGGGCGCGCAACGATCCGGCGACCTTCATCTGGGATTTCCTGTCGCATCCGATTTCCTGCGTGCTGCTGATCGCCTTCCTGGCGCTGCTGATCTCGCAGACGCCGCTCGGCCGCATGGCGCGCGAGGCGTGGCGGGGAAGGCGGGCGCAGGGGCGCGGGGCGGGATGACCGCCGGCAGGGCCGATCTGCCGGAGACCTGAGACCGCGCCCGGAAAGCGGCGGGCCTCATGGCGCGAAAGAGCGAAGAGATGAAGACGAAAGCCCGCATCGCCATTGTCGGGGCCGGCAAGATCGGCCGCGTGCACATGGCCCAGGCCGCCCGCGAGGGCGAGCTCGCCGGCGTCGCCGACCCGTCTGCGGACGGGCGCCAGGCGGCGGAGGCCTTTGGCGTGCCGTGGTTCGACAGCCTTGACGAGATGCTGGCCCGGTTGCGGCCAGACGGGGTGGTGCTGGCGACGCCGAACCGGCTGCATGCACCGCAGGCGCTCGCCTGTATCGCGGCCCGCGTGCCGGTGCTGGTGGAAAAGCCGCTGGCCGATACGGCGGAGGCGGCGCGCGAGGTGGTCGTCGCGGCGCGCGCTGCCGGCGTTGCGCTGCTGGTCGGTCATCACCGGCGGCACAATCCGCTGATCGCGGCGGCGCGGGCGGAGATCTCCAGCGGTGCCATCGGCCGGCTGGTCGCGGTCAACGCGCTGTGCTGGTTCCGCAAGCCGGACAGCTATTTCGAGGTACCCTGGCGCACCCAACCGGGCGGGGGGCCGATCCTCACCAACCTGATCCACGACATCGACCTGCTCCGCCACCTGTGCGGCGATGTCGCCAGCGTGCAGGCGCGCTCCTCCTCGCTGGCGCGCGGCCATGCGGTGGAGGACACGGCCGCCGTGCTCCTGCGCTTTGCCAATGGCGCGCTGGGCACCATGACCGTCTCCGATGCCGTCGCCGCGCCCTGGAGCTGGGAGCTGACGGCCGGCGAGAACCCGGATTACCCGGAAACCTCGGCCAGCTGCTACACGATCGGCGGCACGGCCGGATCGCTGTCGCTGCCTGATCTCGGGCTCTGGCACTACGAGGGGGCTGCCGACTGGGCGCAGCCGATCTCGCGCAAGGTGCTGACCCGGCAGGGCGGCGACCCCTTCGCGCTGCAAATGCGCCATTTCTGCGAGGTCGCGCTCGGCCGGGCCGTGCCGCTGGTCCCCGGCGAGGAAGGCCTTGCGACGCTCGACGTGCTCGCCGCCATCCGCCGGGCAGCGGAGACCGGCGGCGAGGTCGAGGTCCCGCCGCCGCTGGGCCTCGCCGTTCCGCCTGCCGCAGGCGTTTCCCTTTCCTCTCACAGCAAGGCCGGTGCCCCATGAAGACGTCCATCGCCACCGTCTCGATCAGCGGAGACCTTCGGGAAAAGCTGGCGGCGATCTCGGCCGCCGGCTTCGACGGAATCGAGATCTTCGAGAACGACTTTCTCGCCTTCGACGGCAGTCCGCGCGATGTCGGCGCGATGATCCGCGATGCCGGGCTGGAGATCACGCTGTTCCAGCCGTTCCGCGATTTCGAGGGCATGCCGGAGCCGCACCGGGCGCGCGCCTTCGACCGGGCGGAGCGCAAGTTCGACCTGATGCAGGAGCTGGGCACCGACCTGATGCTGGTCTGCTCCAACGTCTCGCCGGTCTCGCTCGGCGGCATCAACCGCGCGGCCGACGATTTCGCCGAGCTCGGCGCGCGCGCGGCGGCACGCGGCCTTCGCGTCGGCTACGAGGCGCTGGCCTGGGGCCGGCACGTCAACGACCATCGCGATGCCTGGGAGGTGGTGCGCCGTGCCGATCATCCCAATGTCGGCATCATCCTCGACAGCTTCCACACGCTGGCGCGCAAGACCGATGTCGACACGATCCGCGCGATACCCGGCGACCGGATCTTCATCGTCCAGCTGGCCGACGCGCCCTTGATCGACATGGACCTGCTCTACTGGAGCCGGCATTTCCGCAACATGCCGGGAGAGGGCGACCTTGCGGTCACCGACTTCATGCGGGCGGTCGCCGCGACCGGCTATGACGGGGTGCTGTCGCTGGAGATCTTCAACGACCAGTTTCGCGGGGGCTCGCCGAAATCCATCGCCGTCGACGGTCACCGCTCGCTCGTCTACCTGATGGACCAGGTTCGCCGCCGCGAGCCGGACGTGCGCATCTCGCTGCCCGAAATGCCCGACCGGATCGAGGCGCAGGGCATCGAGTTCGTCGAGTTCGCTGCCGACGAGGCGGAGGCGGAGGAACTGGCGCGCATGTTCGCCAGCCTCGGCTTCGTCGAGGCCGGCCGCCACGTTTCCAAGGACGTCACCTTGTGGCGGCAGGGCGGGATCAACCTGCTCATCAACACCGAGCGGGAGGGCTTTGCCCATTCCTCCTACCTGGTGCACGGCACGTCGGTCTGCGCCATCGGCCTCAAGGTCGCCGATGCCGCGGCCACAGTGGCGCGCGCGAGAGCGCTGGGCGCCGACACGTTCGACCAGCCGGTCGGGCCGGGCGAGCTCGCCATTCCCGCGATCCGGGGCGTCGGCGGCGGCGTGATGCACTTCATCGACGAGAAGCTCGCAGGGCTCTGGGAGACCGATTTCCGCCTAGTCGAGGGCGGCAAGGCGTCCGCTGCCGCCGGGCTCGTCTCCATCGACCATCTGGCACAGACGATGAACTACGAGGAGATGCTGACCTGGACGCTGTTCTACACCTCGATCTTCGCGACGGCGAAGACGCCGATGGTGGATGTGGTCGACCCGGCCGGACTGGTGCGCAGCCAGGCCATCGAAACGGCGGACGGGGCCTTGCGGATCACGCTGAACGGGGCGGAGAACCGGCGCACGCTCGCCGGCCGTTTCATCGCCGAAAGTTTCGGCTCGGCGGTCCAGCATGTCGCCTTCGAAAGCCGCGACATCTTCGCGACCGCCGCCGCGCTGAAGGCCTGCGGCTTCACGTCGTTGGAGATCTCGCGCAACTACTATGACGACCTGGAGGCGCGCTTCGGCCTCGATCCGGACTTCGCCGACAGGCTGAGGGCCGAGAACATCCTCTACGACCGGGACGGGGAGGGCGAATATTTGCAGCTCTATGGCCCGAACTACGGCGAAGGCTTCTTCTTCGAAATCGTCGAGCGGCGCGGCGGCTATCGCGGCTATGGCGCGGCCAATGCGCAGTTCCGCATCGCCGCGCAGAAGCGCCACCTGCGACCCGAGACCGTGCCGCGCCGCTGAGCGCGCGTCACGCCGGCCCGGCGATCTCCATGTCGAGGATCGCCGAGCTCAGGCACTTGCCATGCGCGTCCAGCGCCAGCGAGCGGGTGACGCCGCCCTTCAGCGCGCCGTGCAGCACGAAGTTGAGCGCGCCGAGCCGGGGCAGGGTGAAGCGCTCGATCTCGCCGATCTCCAGCCAGGCAAGATGGGCGCGCAGCCGCTCGGGCGTCACCGCCGCCTCGATCAGCGGCCAGTTCGCCATCTCGTAGGCGATGACCGAGACGTTGGAGATGTTGCCCTTGTCGCCGGTCCGCGAGTGGGCGATGTCGCGCAGCAGCATGGTCAGCTTTCCATAAGGGTCAGGCCAGGGGAGACCTCGGTCTCCGGGATCAGCGTGGAGAGAATGCCGACGATCTCGCGCACCTGGCGCGTCACGCCGCCGCCGGCCGCCGGGCCGTTGAGATAAAGGCTCTCCACCTCGTCGGCGACCAGCCGGGCGTCCTCGGCCGTGCTTGCGCGCGCGGCAAAGCGCACCCGCACCTCGCGCGCCTCATGGGCGGCGGAGCTCGATCCGCCCAGGATCGCGTCGACGCCGATCAGCTCGCCGCGCGTCTCCATATAGGGCACGGGGCCTTTCGCGATCCGCTCGCGCAGGATCTCCAGCGCCAGCCGCCCGCGCGCTACCGCGCCCGGCCCGGCATAGGAGATCTGTCCCTCGCCGACATGGCTGTCGACATAGCCGAGCGAGACCTTCAGCGTGCCGGTGCGCGCGCGGCCCGAGCCGCCGCAGATGCGTACCCGGTCGGGGCCTTGCGCCGCGATCTCGACGCCGGAAAAGTCGGCGATGACGTCGGGCTGCAGATAGGCGGCCGGATCGTGCACCTCGTAGAGCAGCTGCTCCTTGCAGGTCGCCTCGGTGACCGCGCCGCCGGTGCCGGCAAGCTTGGTGATTATCGCGGTGCCGTCCGCCTCGACCTCGGCAATGGGAAAGCCGAGGCGGGCAAGGCCGGCAACGTCCTTGAAGCCGGGGTCGGCGAAATAGCCGCCGGTGATCTGGCCGCCGCATTCCATCAGGTGGCCGACCAGGGTGCCGCGCCCGAGCAGCGGCCAGTCGTCCATCGCCCAGCCGAAGGCATGGACCAGCGGCGCGAGATAGAGCGCCGGGTCGGCGGCGCGGCCGGTGAGCACGATGTCGGCGCCCGCTTCCAGCGCGGCGACGATGGGCGCGGCGCCGATATAGGCATTGGCGGAGAGCAGCGGCCGGCCGAGATCGCGCACCGTGCCGCCGGTTTCCAGCAGCTCCAGCTGCGATCCCTCGACGGCAGCGAGCACGTCGTCGCCGGTGACGGCGGCGATCTTGAGGCCCTTGAGCCCCAGCTCGCGGGCGATCTCCTGCGTCTTGCGGGCGGCGGCCAGCGGATTGGCGGCGCCCATGTTGGAGACGATGCGCGGGCCGTTTGTCCCGCGCGCCGGCAGCACCGCGCGCATGCGCCGCTCCAGCAGCGGGTCGTAGCCGAACTCCGGGTCGGCGCGCCGCGCCTGCTGGGCCAGCGCGATAGTGCGCTCGGCCAGGCATTCGAAGACGAGATAGTCGAGCTCGCCCCGCGCGGTGAGGTCCACCGCCGGCTCGATGCGGTCGCCGGAAAAGCCGGCGCCGGTTCCGATCCTCAGGCTTTTCATCCTGCCGCTCCCCTCAGGGGCCGGCGCGCCTTGCCGAAATGCCAGGACAGGGCGAGCAGCAGGCCGGCGATCAGCGGTGCGGCCGGGTGCGGCCAGATGGCGAGGGCGATGGAGGTGGCGAACACGGCGATGTCCAGGGCGCGAATGGCGAAGAGTTTCTGCCCGCTCAGCACGGCGGGAATGGCGATCACCAGCACCAGCCCCGACAGGAGCGCGTTGCCGATGGCCATCCAGTCGCCCTGTGCCGTCATGCCGGGATAGAGCAGCAGCATGAAGGGCACCACATAGGTGACCGCGCCGAGGCGCACGGCCTCCATCGCCGCCGGCAGCCAGTTGGTCTGGGCGATGCCGGCACCGACGAAGACGGCGACGCAGACGGGCGGGGTGATCACCGAGATGGTGGCGAAGTAGAAGACGAAGAGATGGGCCGCCAGCGGGTCGATGCCGACGGCGGTCATGGCCGGCGCCAGCACGGCGGCGACCAGCACATAGGCCGCCGTCGTCGGCAGGCCCATGCCCATGATCAGGCAGACGCCGCCGACGATCAGCGCCACCAGCAGGGCGGAGTCGCCGGCCAGCGAGACGATCATCGAGCTCAAGGTGACGCCGATGCCGGTGAGGTTGATCATCGAGACGAGGATCTGCGCGCCGGCCAGCAGCACGCCGATGATCACCATGCCCTTGCCGGCGTCCTTGATGCCGGCGACGACGAGGCTCGCCATCTTCGAAGCAGGCATCTGGCCGATCGAGGTGGCGACGAAGGCGATCATCAGCCCGGTGATGCCGTAGAAGGCGGTGGTGGCGACCGAGCGGCCGAGATAGACGCCGATGGCCAGTCCGCCGATGGCGGCCAGGATCGGCAACACCCGGCGCGGGGCGAGGATGGTCGACCAAGCCGGCAACTCGTCCTCGGGCACCAGCGTCAGGTTCTTGCGCACCGAAACGATGTGCACCGTGACGAAGACGGAGAGATAGAACAGCAGCGCCGGGATGATCGCGGCGGTGATGATCTGGATGTAGGAGACGCCTAGGATCTCGGCCATGACGAAGGCGGCCGCGCCCATGATCGGTGGGGCCAGCTGGCCGCCGGTGGAGGCGACGGCCTCGACGGCGGCGGCGAAGGCCGGCGGGTAGCCGAGGCGCTTCATCATCGGGATGGTGAAGTTGCCGGTGGTCGCCACATTGGCCACCGCCGATCCGGAGATCATGCCGAACAGGCCGCTGGCGATGGTGGCGATCTTGGCCGCGCCGCCTGCCTGGCGGCCGCCGATGCGCATGGCAAGATCCATGAAGCTCTGGCCGCCGCCGGTATGCAGCAGCAGCGAGCCGAACAGGACGAAGGCGGCGATGACGGTGGCGGCGACGCCCGTCAGCATGCCCCAGATGCCGAGGTCGCCGAGGAAGATGGTCTCGGTTACGAAGGCGCTGTCGAAGCCGCGATGGGCCAGCGTTCCCGGAAGCATGTCGCCGAACAGCGCATAGGCGAGGCCGACGAGAACGAGGGCGGGGAAGATGATGCCGACGGCCCGGCGGCCGATCTCCAGAACCGAGGCGACGAGGCCGAGGGTCAGCGCCATGTCCAGCGTCGTCGCCCAGGGCAGGGTGGTCATGATCCGGTCGTAGTTGACGACGATGTAGCCGCAGGCGGCGATTGAGATGCCGGCGGCCGCAAGGTCGACGGCAAGGCCGAGCGGGCGCCAGCGCCGGCCATGGCCCAGCGGATAGACCGCAAGGCCGAGGCAGACGACGAGCGCCAGGAAGATCGCGCGCTGGATCAGGCTCTCGAACGGACCTGTCGCTGCCGTGTAGAAGACGAAGATGCCCGTCAGCAGCGCCAGGGCGTCGCGGGTCCGGTTCAGCACGGCGATCCTCCCGAGGCTCGAACGTCAGTTGGCGGTGGGCTGCAGGCGGGCCGGGATCTCGATGCCCTGCTCGCGGTACCAGCGGGCGGCGCCCGGATGCAGCGGGATCGTGGCGTATTGCAGGGTCAGCTGGGCCAGATCCGCGCCCTTGACCGAAGCCAGCGCCGCGCCCTGGGCCTCCTTGTCCTCCATCACCGCCTTGACGATCTTGTAGGCCGCCTCTTCCGACAGGGCGGGACCGGCGGCCGCGCCGACGCCGAAGCTCCAGGTCGAGTAGGCCGGAATGCCGTCGGCAGCGCCGGCGGGCACGTCGACGATGGAAACGTCCGGCATCTTCTCGGCGAGCACCGCCTTCTGCTCGTCGGTGAGGCCGAGCACCTTGATCGGGGTGAAGGTGGCGATGTCGAGGGTCGAGCCGTCGAGCTTGGTGCCGGCGCCCGACTTCACGTAGCCGGCGACGCGGTTGTCCTTGATCATGTCGACGACGTCGGTGGTCGAGCCGCGCACATAGTCGGCCGACAGGCCGAGAGCCTCGAACACCGCCTCGGTGGTGCTCTCGGTCGCCGAGCCCTTGATGCCCGGGTTGAAGCGCACGTCCTTCAGCTCGGCGAGGCTGCCGACCTCGGCGTCCTGGCGCACGATGACGTTCTGCGGCGCGCCGGTATAGACCCACAGCAGGCCGAGCTTCATCGGCCGGCCGTCGAACTCGTTGGTGCCGGCATGGGCGTGCTGGGCGACATTGGTGGTGACGAGGCCGAGGTCGACCTGGCCGCGCTCGATGCGGCGCAGGTTGTCGAGCGTCGCTCCGGTCTCCACGACGGAAGCCTCCAGGCCCCCCGCCTTCTCGTTCACCAGCTTGGCGACGGAAACGAAATAGCCGTAATGGCTGGACGAGGCCGAGGTGGAGCCGACCAGCAGCTTCTCCTGGGCGCTGGCGGGCTGGGCGAGCGCAAGCGCAAGCGCGCCCGCCATGGCGAGATGTGAAAGTCGCATCGTGATTTCCTCCCATGTGCCCTTGGCGGGCAGCGATCTCGGGTCGGCCGTTTCGGCAGGACGCCGCTCCTCCGGCGCCCACACTGCCGCGGACCTGTACCCGCCTGCAAGAGTGTCCCAGGTTCTTTGTTGTCAGAAGTGCTTATTTTGCGATAATTGATGCATGGATCGCAACAAATTCGATCTGGAGGATCTGCGGGTCTTTTCCAGCCTCGCCACCGGCGGGCGGTTTCGCGCCGTCGCCGACGAGATCGGCATGTCCGCCTCGGCGCTCAGCCGGCAGATCGCCCGGCTGGAGGAGCGGCTCGGCACCCGCCTGTTCAACCGCGACACCCGCAATGTCTCCCTGACCCCGCAGGGGCACACCTTGTTGCGCCTGGCGCAGCAGGTGCTCAACACCGCCGCCAATGCGGGAGCGGAGTTCGACGCCTATCTCGCCGCGCGGCGCGGCCGGCTGACGATTGCCGGCCTGCCCTCGGTGACCGCCGGTCTGCTGCCCTCGCTGGTCGCGCGGTTTCTCGCCCGCCATCCCGATATCGACGTGCAGATCAACGACGCCCTCTCCGACAGCGTCATCCGCTCGGTCGAGCAGGGCGAGTCCGATCTCGGTTTCACGGCCGGAGCGGTGGAAAGCTCGGACCGGATCTCGTTCCGCACCCTCTTGTCGGACCCGTTCGTGGCAGTGGGGGCCGCCGGCGGCATTCTGGAGGATCGCGACAGCTGCACCTGGCGGGAGCTGGTCGAGATGCCGCTGGTTGCCATGGCGAAGGGCACCAGCGTGCGGCTTTTGATCGATGCGGCCTGCTCGCAGCAGAACCTGCCGTTCCGCCCGCGTTTCGAGGTGGCGCATCTGGCCACCGCCGGGGCCTTCGTGTCGCAGGGGCTGGGCGTGACCGCCCTGCCGGTGCTGACGCTGCCGGTGCTGAGCTCGGGAAATCTGATCTACCGCCGGCTGGTGGAGCCGGAGGTGCTGCGCCATGTCGGCATCATCTGGCGGGCCGGCCATGTGCTCTCGCCGGCCGCCACTGCCTTTCTGGATCTGGTGCGAAATTCCGACCTCTCCAGCGAGGTTCCGGACCCGTTCGGCACCGGCTGAGCCTCAGCGTGCCGGCCGGGCATCTCGGGCGCGGCCGCACACGAGAACCGCCTCGCGGGCAACGTTCAGCACGCCGCCGGCCTCGTCCAGCCGCGCGGCGACGAGCCGGCGCAGTGCCGTGATCTCCGCTTCGCCGGCCCGGTTTCCGGGCGGGTAGGACGTCAGATACTGGACGATGTCGTCGGCGTCGGCGATGACATAGACGTCCTGGAAGCGGTGGAGGGCGACATCATCGAACCGCTCGCCGAACAACTCGAGCGCCCGGCCGGGGCCGAAGATGCGGGCGGCGGGGTCGCGCGGGGCATCGCCGAAGGCGCGGCTGCCGAGATCGAACAGCGCGCCGAGATTGTCCTCGCCATTGGTGGTGACGGCGGCAAGGCCCCCCGGGCGTAACACGCGGGCCATCTCGTCGAGCGCCCGTCCGGCATCCTCCACGTGATAGAGCATGTGCATTGCGATGGCCGCGTCGAAGCTGGCGTCGGCGAAGGGCAGGTCGGCCGCGTCGCAGGTCTTGCCTGCGAGCGACGGGATGCGGTCGTCTCGCTCCAGATTGGCGATCGCTTCCGACACCATCCCGGCGGAATTGTCGGTGAGCGTAAGCCGCAGGCCGGAGGGGCAGGAGTTGCCGGCGGAGAGCCAGAACCAGCCGGCGCCGCATCCGATATCGAGCACGTCGCTGTCCGGCGTCAGCTCCAGCTGCGCGCCCACCCAGTCGAACCAGTTTCGGTTGGCGTAGCGCGCGTGCAACCCGCCGCGCGCCCTGAGATTGCCGCTCGTGCGGTACTGGTCGGCAACCGGGGTCTCCGGCATGGAGCGCTCCTGCATGGCTTGGGAGTGGCCGGCCCGATACGGACCGGCCCCTGGGTGGGCCTTGCGAGTTAAGCACCGCACCGCAAAGCGGGCAAGCTGGCGAGACTTGCAAGGGGCGGGCGTCAGCCGGCGGCCGGGTGCAGCTCGTAGAGCGTGAGCGGCTGGATCAGGCGAAAGCCCTTCTCGCTCGCCGTTGCATTGGCCTTGAACAGCGCGTCCAGCTCGCCGCGGCGCTCTTGCGCCACCGTCTTGCGCGCCGGGTCGACGGCCACGAGATAGTCGATGAACTCCTCCAGCGCGGCGAAGTCCGACAGGCGGTCGTAGGTGTCGTGCCGGGCGACGTGCCAGTTTCCGCTGGCGATGTCGGCATCGAGCGCGCGCAGGGCCGCGGCCCGGATCTCCGTCTCGTCCTCGACCGGGCGCATCACCTCGAAGAAGGTGCCGCGGGCGAGCGGCTCCACGACGATCAGTGCGCCGCCGTCCTTCAGTACGCGCCGGGTCTCGGCAAGTGCCTGGCGCATCACCGTTTCGGGCACGTGGTGCAGGGCGTTGAGGAAGATCGCGGCATCGAAGCTCCCGTCCGCGAAAGGCAGGGCCTCGGCGGTCGCTTGCTCGAAGCGTGCATTCGGCACCGCCTTGCGGGCAGCAACGACGGCCGCCTCGTCCGGGTCGATGCCGGTCATCGCAAAGCCCTTGGCGGCCAGCGAGCGCGACAGCGCGCCGTGGCCGCAGCCGATGTCCAGTACGTTGCGGGCCTTGCGGTCCTTCAGGATCTCCAGCAGCCGCTCGCCGGTCTGCGGGACGGGAAGCGCCTCAGGCGTCGACACGGGAGAACTCCGCGCGGACCCTGTCGGTATCGGCGCCGAGCGCCGGCACCGGGCCGAACTCCGGTGACTTGCCGTTGACCAGCGCGCCGGGGGCGAGCAGGCGCACCGGGCCGGTCGGCGTGTCGGTCTCCACATGGCGGTTTTGCGGGTGGCGGACCAGGTCGTCCATCGTGCTCACCCGGCCGAAGGCAATGCGGGCATCGCGCAGCCGGTCGGCCAGCGCATCGCGCGGATGGCCGGAGAACACCTCGTTGATGATGGCGTCCAGCTCGGCGCGGTGGGCGACACGGCGGGAATTGCTGGTGAAGCGGCTGTCGGTCGCAACCTCGGGACGCTCCAGCACGTCGCGGCAGAAGTTCGCCCACTCGCGCTCGTTCTGGATCGAGAACAGCACGTCCTTGCCGTCGCTTCCCGAATAGGCGCCATACGGGGCGATGGTCGGGTGGTTGAGGCCGTTGCGCTCCGGCTCCTTGCCGCCATAGGCGAACTGCAGGTAGGGCACGTTCATCCAGTCAGAGAGAGCATGGAACAGCGATACGGCGATATGCCGACCCTCGCCGGTGCGCTCGCGGGCGAAGAGCGCCTGCAGCACGGCCTGATGCGCAGTCATGCCGGCGGCGATGTCGCAGACCGAGACGCCGACGCGCGCCGGGCCTTCCGCATTGCCGGTGATTGCCGACAGCCCGCTTTCCGCCTGCACCAGCAGGTCGTAGGCCTTCAGGTCGCGGAACGGGCCCTCGTCGCCATAGCCGGAGATCGATACGGTGATCAGCCGCGGGTTCTCCTGGCGCAGCCGGTCGGGCGCGAAGCCGAGGCGGTCGATGGCGCCGGGCGCAAGGTTCTGGATGAAGACGTCGGCCTTGGCGATCATCGCGGCCAGGAGGGCGCGGTCGTCATCGTCGCGAAGGTCGAGGCAGACGGATTCCTTGCCGCGGTTGAGCCAGACGAAATAGGCGCTCTCGCCATGCACCAGATGATCGTAGGCGCGGGCGAAATCGCCCTCGGGCCGCTCCACCTTGATGACGCGCGCGCCGGCTTCCGCCAGCCGCCCGGACAGATAGGGCGCGGCCACCGCCTGTTCGACGGACACCACGAAGAGACCGGAAAGATCACCCTGCATTTTCAAAGCTTCTCCCTGTAAGTGGCGCCAGTATGCCCGAAGCGCGGCATCGGGAGTAATAGAGGGGAGCGCCCGCAGCTATTGCCGCAATCTATGCCCCGGCACTCATTCTGGCCCTGCCGCCCGCCTCCGCCATAGCCGCAATCAATGAGGGCGGGCGCAATTCGCTATTGGCACGCGGGCGCCGCTCGGGTTCTTTTGGGCGCCTGCACTTCTGACCAACCCATCTGGCGGACCCCATCATGACACATCCCAACGAGACGACCGAGAAGGTCGACCGCATCACCCTGCCGCTCTTCGTGCCCGGCGACCGGCCGGAGCGTTTCGCCAAGGCGGTCGCCGCCGGTGCCGATGCGGTTTTCGTCGATCTGGAGGACGCGGTGGCGCCGGACGCCAAGGAGGCCGCGCGCGCCGGTCTCGCCGAGGCGCTGGCCCCGCTGGTCGGCGCGGCGAGCATCCTGGTGCGCGTCAATGCCAGCGGCACGCCCTGGCACGCGGCGGACCTTGCCGCCTGCGCCGGCATTGCCGGCCTTGCCGGCGTCGTCCTGCCCAAGGCGGAGACGGCGGCCGATTGCGCCGGCGTTGCGCAGGCGACCGGCCTGCCGGTGATCGCCTTGGTGGAAAGCGCCCGCGGCCTTGCCAATGCCGGGGAGGTCGCCGGTGCCAGCGCCCGGATGGCCTTCGGCTCCATCGATCTTGCCGCCGATCTCGGCATGGCGCATGAGCGCGAGGTGCTGCGCCCGGCCCGCTTCGCCCTGGCGATGGCCGCGCGCCTTGCCGGCCAGTCCGGCCCCATCGACGGGGTGACCACCGCGCTCAAGGACGAGGACCTGATCTCCTCCGACTGCCGCCATGCGGTGGAAATGGGATTTGCCGGCAAGCTGATCATCCATCCCGCGCAGATCGCTCCGGCGCGGCGGGGCTTTGCGCCGTCTCAGGCCGAGTGCGAGTGGGCGCAGCGGGTGCTTGCTGCCGTGGAAGGGGGCGCTGCGGCGGTCGCCGTCGATGGCGCGATGGTCGATGCGCCGGTGATCATCAAGGCCCGGCAGATCCTGGCGCGGGCCGGGTCCGCCGCCGGCTGATCCGGCCGGCTGTCCCTCGATTCTTGCACAAAAAAAGACGCCCGTGCCAATGGCACGGGCGTTTTCAGTGGTTGGGGCAGGGGACCCCGGCTGCTCAGTATGGCTGCTCGGTCAGGCTGACTGCCTAGATGGTGCGGCCGCCATCGACCTCGAGGATGACGCCGGTGATGAAGTCGGCTTCGTCCGAGGCGAGGTAGAGCGCGGCATTGGCGATGTCGCGCGGCTGCGACAGGCGGCCGAGCGGGATGGTCGCCAGGAACTTCGCGCGGTTCTCCGGCGTGTCCGGCATGCCCATGAACTGCTCCAGCAGGCCGGTGACGCCCATCACCGGGGCGATGCCGTTGACGCGGATCTTGTCGGGCGCCAGCTCCACGGCAAGGCTGCGGGTCATCAGGTTCACCGCGCCCTTCGACGAATTGTACCAGGTCAGGCCCGGGCGCGGACGGATGCCGGCGGTCGAGCCGACATTGATCATCACGCCGGCGCCCTGCTCGCGCCACACCGGCACGCAGGTCTTGGTCATGTGGAAGATCGACAGCACGTTGATGTCGTAGATCTTGCGGAAGGTCGCCTCGTCCGTCTCCATCAGGGGACGGTTCGGGTTGGTCCAGCCGGCATTGTTGACGACGATGTCGAGCGAGCCGAAGGCATCGCAGGTCTTCGCCACGGCCGCCGCCACGTCCTCGGCCTTGGAGACGTCGCACTTGATGGCGATGGCTGCATCGCCGAGCTCGGCGGCCACGGCCTTGGCGCCGTCCTCGTTCAGGTCGACGATCGCCACCTTGGCGCCTTCGCGCACATAGGTCTCGGCGATGCCCTTGCCGAAGCCGGAGGCAGCGCCCGTGACGAGAGTGGTCTTTCCTTGAAGTCGCATGTCTTTGCTGTCCTCAGCCGTGATTGTGGACGACGGTCTTGATGTGGGAGAACTCGTGCAGCGCCGCGAAGCCCTTCTCGCGGCCGTGGCCGGACTTGCGAATGCCGCCGAAGGGCAGCTCGATGCCGCCGCCCGCGCCGTAGCCGTTGATGAAGACCTGGCCGCAATGCATCGCCTTGGCGACGCGCTGCTGGCGGCCGCCGTCGCGGGTCCAGATGCCGGCGACGAGGCCGTACTCTGTGCCGTTGGCGATGCGGATCGCCTCCGCCTCGTCCTCGAAGGGAATGGCGCACAGCACGGGGCCGAACACTTCCTCCTGGGCGATTCTGGAGTTCGGGTCGCAGGGGCCGAACAGGGCCGCGGCGACGTAGTAGCCGCCTTCCGGCGAGCCCTTGGCCACCGTGCCGCGGGCGACCAGCGGCGCATCGGCCTCGGCGATATAGGTCTCCACCCGCTTCTTCTGGCGTGCGGAGATCAGCGGTCCGAGCACGGCATCCTCGCCGGAATCGGAGGCCGCGACCGCCTCGAAGCGGGTCTTCAGCTCGGCCATCACCTTGTCGTAGATGCCGCGCTGCAGCAGCACGCGCGAGCCGGCCGAGCAGGTCTGGCCGCCGTTCTGGATGATGGCGTTGACCAGCACCGGATAGACCGCGTCGAGATCGGCATCGTCGAAGATGATCTGCGGCGACTTGCCGCCGAGCTCCAGCGTGCAGCCGATGAAGTTGCGCGCCGCTGCCGTCTGGATCAGCACGCCGACTTCCGGCGAGCCGGTGAAGGACAGGAAGTCGACCTTGCGATGCTCGGACAGGGCCTTGCCGGCGACTTCGCCGCGGCCGGTGACGATGTTGATGGCGCCGGCCGGGAAGCCGACCTCCATCGCCAGCTCGCCGATGCGCAGCGCCGTCAGGCAGGCATCCTCGGCCGGCTTCAGCACGGTGGCATTGCCCATGGCCAGCGCCGGGGCGATCGAGCGGCCGAACATCTGCGCCGGGTAGTTCCACGGGATGATGTGGCCGGTGACGCCGTGCGGCTCGCGGAAGACCTGCACGTTGTAGCCGTTGAGGAAGGGAATGACCTCGCCATGCACCTTGTCGGCCGCGCCGCCGTAATATTCGAAGTAGCGGGCGGTGGCGATCATGTCGGCGCGCGACTGCTTGATCGGCTTGCCGTTGTCCATGGTCTCGAGCCGGGCAAGCGCCTCGGCTTCTTCCAGGATGCGGTTGCCGAGGCGGACCATCAGCCGGCCGCGCTCGGCCGCCGTCAGCTTCGACCAGGGGCCGCCGTCGAAGGCGGCTCGGGCGGCCATGACCGCGGCATCGACATCCTCGGGGCCGCTGTCGGCGATCTTCGTGAACACCTCGCCGTCGATCGGCGAGCGCACGTCCATCTCCTTGCCGGAAGCCGCCGGCACCCATTTCCCGTCGATCAGGTTGAGGGCGCGGGGCAGGGGGACGTTTGTGGCAGTCATCAGTGGGTCCTTTCGTGCTCGAGCGAGCTTTCGGAGACTTCTCCGCGCTCGATCAGGAGCGTGCGGCCGGCAAAGCCGCGCAGCAGGGAGGGGTTGGATTCGGTGATGATCAGGGTCACCGTCCGGTCGGCGTCGCGCAGCGCCTTCAGCGCCTCGGCGTAGCGCAGCGCAAGTGCCGGGGCGAGGCCCTGGAACGGCTCGTCCAGCATGACGAGGCGCGTGCCCAGCATCAGGGCGCGGCCAAGCGCGACCATCTTGCCCTGACCGCCGGAGACGTTGCCGGCCGGGCGGCCGGCCATGGTCTTCAGCTCCGGCAGGATGTCGTAGACCCGGTCGAGCCGACGCTTGGTCTCGGTCGCATCCAGCTTGGCGACCTGCGCCGGCAGCAGGATGTTCTCCTCCACCGTGAAGGCGGAGAACAGGCGCCGGTCCTCCGGCGCGTAGCCGATGCCCAGGCCCGGACGCTTCGCCGGCAACAGGCCGGTGATGTCCTCACCCTCGAAGCGGATCGATCCGGTCACCGTGGTGAAGCCCATGATCGAGCGCAGGAAGGTGGTCTTTCCGGCGCCGTTGCGGCCGATCAGGGCCACGGTCTCGGCGGCGCCGACGGTGACGTCGAGATTGCGCAGGATCGGGATGATGCCGATCGAGGCGCCGACATTGTTCAGCTCCAGCATCACACGGCCTCCCCGATAACGTCGCGGATCACGTCGGGATGGCGCAGGATTTCCTCCGGCGATCCCTGCATCTGCAGCCGGCCGGCGGCCCACACGGCCACCTCGTCGGCGTAGCGCGAGACGATGCCCATGTCGTGCTCGACGAAGACGCTCGTCACCTTCGCCTCGGACAGGGCCTTGACCAGGATTTCCATGATCTTGAACTTCTCCGACGAGGCGACGCCAGAGGTCGGCTCGTCCATCAGCAGCAGTTTCGGCCGCAGGGCCAGCGCCACGGCGATGTCGACCAGCTTGCGCTGGCCTTCCGAGAGCTCCACCACCAGCCGGTCGGCGACATCGGCGCAGCCGACCATGTCGAGCAGGTGCAGCATCTCGGCCCGCTCGCGGATGCGGTGCAGGTCCTGCAGCGGATGGCGCAGCTGCTCGCGGGCGGCGGCCGAGATCAGCAGGTTCTCCAGCGCGGTGTGCTCGGTGAACAGCTGCGGGATCTGGAAGGCACGGGCAACGCCGAGCCGCACGATGCGGCGCGGCGGCAGCGGCGTGACGTCCTGGCCCTCGAAATAGACCTTGCCCTTGGTCGGCTTGATCCAGCCGGTGCAGATGTTCAGGAACGTCGTCTTGCCGGCGCCGTTCGGGCCGATGATCGCAAGGTTCTTGCCCCGCTCGATGGCGAGCGACACGTCGTCGGCAGCGACCACGCCGCCGAAGCTGATCTGCAGGTTGCGGGCTTCGAGAAGGATCTCGCTCATTCCGACCTCCCTTTGCCGGTCAGGCGGGCAAGCGCCGCGTCGTAGATGCCGATCACGCCCTTGGGTGCGAACAGGATGATGACGAGCAGGAAGCCGCCGAGCACCATCTGCCATACGTCGCCGGCAAAGGCCGAGGCGTAGGTGCGGATGGTCTCGTAGATGACCGCGCCGACGAAGGCGCCGGCGACCGAGCCCGCGCCGCCGAGCACGGCGATGAAGACCATCTCGCCCGAACGGATCCACCAGGCGAATTCCGGCGTCACGACACCCTGGACGATGCCCATGATGACGCCGCCGGTGCCGCACAGGGCCGCCGACAGGATGTAGCCGGACAGCAGCGCGCGCTGCGGCGAGACGCCGAGATATTGCAGGCGGGTCTCGTTGGTCTTGATGGTCTGGAAGATCTGGCCGGCGGGCGAGGCGAACCAGCGCATGGTGAACCAGCCGAGCAGGAGCACCAGGGCCACCGACAGGTAGAACATGATCAGTTCGAACGGACCGCGCTCCAGCGCCATGCCGAACACGGTCGGGCGCGGCAGGCGGATGCCGTCGGCGCCGCCCGTGTAGTGGTAGAACTTCTCCAGGATCGACCAGAAGATCATCGAGAAGGCAAGGTTCAGCATGCCGAAGAAGATGCCGCGGTAGCGCACCACGAACAGGCCGACGATGACGCCGGACAGCACCGCGCCGGCGACCGCGACGACGAGCACCAGGATGAGATCCGCGCCGGGCATGGAGGCCGACAGGAAGGCGGCGGCATAGGCGGCGATGGCGAAGTAGAGCGCGTGGCCGAAGGACACCTGGCCGGCGCGCAGCAGCACCGTCACGCCGACGACGGCGATGCCCTTGGCGAGCGCCAGGTTCATCAGGAGCTGGAGCTGCGGCGCGGCGAAGGGGATCGCGGCGATGGCGAGCAGGAGCAGGGCCGGAATGGCCAGACGAAAGGTCATCCGTTCCTCCTCAGATCTTGCGCGCGGTCGGGCTGCCGAACAGCCCTTCCGGGCGCACCAGCAGGACGATCAGCATGATGAGATAGGGGACGAGCACCGCCGTCTCCGGCCAGACATAGACCGCGAAGGAGCGGCCGAGGCCGATCAGCAGCGCGGTGAAGGCCGCACCTTCGATCTGGCCGAGGCCGGCGGTCGCCACCACGGCGAAGGACAGCACGATCATGTCCGCGCCCATGCCCGGCAGGATCGAGGTGGTCGGGGAGGCCAGCGCGCCGCCGAGCCCGGCAAGGGCCGCGCCGACGATGAAGGTCACCAGGAACACCTTGTCGGCATCGATGCCGATGGACTGGGCCGCCTCGCGGTCCTCGGTGGTCGCCAGGATCAGCTTGCCGAGGATGGTGTGGCGCAGGAAGAAGCGCAGGCCCACCAGCAGCGTCAGCGCCAGCAGCGGCAGCAGGATCAGCTGGTAGACGGTGTAGTTGACGCCGAACACCTTCACCATGCCGAGCGCCTGCAGCGCCGAGGCCTGGAAATAGGGTTGGGTGCCCCAGACCAGCCGTTGCACGTCCTCCAGGATCATGAAGACGGCGAAGGTGACCAGCAGCTGGAGCACTTCCGGCTTGTTGTAGATCCGTCGCAGCAGCAGCCATTCGATCGGGCCGCCGAGCAGCACGCCGACCAGGACCGCCGAGACGATCATCAGCGGGAAGGCCAGCAGCGGCGCGAAACCGAGCGCCAGCACGTAGCCGGTGAGCGTGGCCGTCAGATACGCGCCGACCGCATAGAGCGAGCCGTGCGCGACGTTGAGGATGCGCATCACGCCGAAGATCAGCGTGAGCCCCACGGCGACACTGAAGACGAGGGCCGCATAGGCGATGCCGTCGAACAGGGCCAGAAGGAAGATGGTGAGGTTCATGGTCGTCCATTCGGTCGATGGGCGGAACAGTCCGCAGGCTTGCCGCGGCGGCGTCGTTGGCAACCGCCCCGGACGGGGTGCCGTCCGGGGCGGGCCGGGAGGAAGGCCGGGGAGGGCGGACCCGGGCACGCCTGCCCTGGTCCGCCCGTTCTGTCCCGGCGCTTCTTATTTCTCGTAGGTGTCGACCTTGACGCCCTCGACATATTCGGGCGTGAGCTTGCTGACCCACTCGACGGATTCCTGGCCGACCGGGGTGGTCAGCGCGGCGCCGTCGAAGATCATGATGTTTTCCAGCGTGGCGAAGGGATACTCGCCGCTCTGGACGCTCATGCCGAGGAGCTGGGCCTCGATGCCCTGGTTGTCCTCGCGGATCGTGATCTCACGGCCGAGACCCTGGAAGGTCAGGCCCTCGAAGGCCGCGATGACCTCGTCCTCTTCCGGCCATTCGCCGCCCTTGGCCGCGATCGCCTTCTCGTAGGCCGCCTTCAGCGCGGCGAGCGCCTGCGACATGTGGAAGACCGGGTAGATGGCATGGGCGCCGGTCTTTTCCTCGAAGGCTGCCATGAACTCCTTGAAGTCCGCGTCGTCGCGACGGTCCGGATGCAGGAAGTAGTGGTCGCCGCGCGCGCCGACGATATGGCCGGCCGGCAGGGTCGAGCCGAGACGCTCCAGGGAGCTTTCGGCCAGCGGGATGACGAAGGTCGAGGTGTTCATCAGGCCGCGCTGGGCCGCCTGCTGGATGAACGTGTCGAGGTCGCCGCCCCAGGAGGTCGACAGGATGACGTCGGGCTGCATCGCCTGCAGGCGGGAGATCTCGGTCGAGAAGTCGGCGGCGCCGAACTTCGGGAAGAACTCGCCGACCACCTCGACGTCCGGCTTCAGGGCCTTCAGCGCGGCGGAGAAGATCTGCCAGCTGTCGCGGCCCCAGGCGTAGTCCTGGTTGACGACGGCGATGGTCTTGAAGTCCGGCTTCACCTTCAGCAGGTAGAGCACGGTGGCGAGCATCTCCGGCGTGGCGTTCGCCTGGGTGCGGAAGACGTACTTGTAGTCGTTCTTCTCGAAGATCTGCTGGGTGCCGCAGTCCCACATCAGGTTCAGGACCTTGAGGTCCTCGGCCAGCGGGGCGAGCGTCTGGCAGTTGCCGGAGGAGATCGCGCCCATCATGGCATGCGCGCCGCCCTCGACCTGGCGACGGAACTCGGTGGTCAGCGCCTCGGCGCCGGCGCCCTCGTCGATGAAGGACAGGGCGACCGGCACGCCGCCGATGCCGCCTTCGGCGTTCAGCTTGCCGACGATGATCTCGGCCGCATCGCGCGCCGGTACGCCGAACACGGAGGCCGGCCCGGTGAGGAACGTGGTGACGCCGACCTTGAGCTCGGCCGGCTTTTCCGCCGCCAGAGCGGCGATCGGGGCAGCGAGGATCGCCGCCGTTGTGAGCAGGAATTTCCGCATGGTTTCACTCCCTTCGAGTAGCCGCGGGCGATTGCGTGCCGCCCGCGTGTCCGTTTGCCCGATCAGCGGATCGCGATCGGGTTGATGATCATCTGCACCGCGCCCTTCAGGCGGGCCTGGCCGAGAACGAAGAGGAACTCGTATGCCTCGTCCTTTGCCAGTTCGCGGGTATCCATGTTCTCCAGGATGTAGATGCCGTTCTGCGGCTGCAGGATCTGGTGGGCGCGGAATGCCTCGCCCTCGACCTCGGCCGGAACGACCTCCATGCCCCAGGTGTCGGCGCCCACCGCCATCACGCCCAGCTCGGCGAGATATTCGGCGCCGCTGACGCCGAGGCCCGGTTCCGCCGCGCCGAAGCGCTTGGGATCCGCGTTCGGCCCGTCGAGCAGGTTCATCCAGTTGGAGTTGAACAGCACGACGTCGCCCTCGCGCAGCTCGACGCCCTGCTGGGCGGCGGCGGCCTTGACGTCGTCGGCCGTGTAGGCCTTGCCTTCCTCGACCATCTCGACGCCGTAGAACTTGGCCATGTCGAGCAGCACGCCGCGGCCGACGAGGCCGGGCAGGTTGTGCAGGCCGAGTTCGGTCAGGCCCGCGGCCTTGGCGAAGTCGCCGGCCTTGTGGCCGTTGTAGTAGACGTGGTCGATGCCGGCATGGCCGAGACCGTCGATCTGCGGGCCGATGCCGAGCCAGCCCATGAAGATGTCGTCGTTGTAGGTGAAGGCGTTTTCGCCCAGCCCGCTATTGGTGATCTGGTTGGGCTGGAGCACCGTCACGGACAGGCTGCGCGGCGGAAAGGCCGGCGTGTCGCTGCCCACGATCATGCCGAGGCTGTAGACCTTGCCGGTGGTGACGAGTTCGGCCGCGAGCTTGACCCGCTCCGGCGTCATCAGGTTCGCCGACCCGATCTGGTCGTCCTTGCCCCAGCGCGATTCCGTCCATTCGTGATTATGATTGTCGGCCTGGGCAAGGCTGGTGGCGGCGACGAGCGCGAGCCCGGCGAGCGCCGCAGTGCAGTTGAAGACCCTCATGGCTTTCCTCCCAAAGCATGTGAGATGAAGAAGCCTAGGTATTGCCGACAGGGCGCACCAATAATTTGCTTGGTGCTCGGCTATTGCAAAAACCTATGACCGAAGACGAGAAGCCATTTAGGGTCTGTCTTCGGGCCTGTTTGCCGCTAGCATCCGCCCGACAGCGGGGTGCGATCCGCCGGCCGGGAGGGCCTTCAGGGTGCACCATCGCACGGAAACGGGCAATGCCGCGCTTCGGCCGCGGCGACAGGCCGACTAGCAAGAGGGTGGAGACATGAAGATCACGGCGGCGGTGCTGGAGCGGGGCGAGGTCAAGGGCAACTACGCTGCGGAGAAGCCGCTGACCGTGCGCGAGGTCGAGCTGGCGCCGCCCGGTCCCGGCGAGGTGCTGATCCGCATCGCGGCCGCGGGCGTCTGCCATTCCGATCTCTCGGTGATCAACGGCACCCGGCCGCGCCCGCTGCCGATGGTGCTCGGCCACGAGGCCTCCGGCTATGTCGAGGAGGTCGGCGCGGGCGTCGACGATCTCGCGCCCGGCGATCATGTCGTGTGCATCTTCGCGCCCGGCTGCGGCCGCTGCACCCCGTGTGCGGAAGGCCGGCCGGCCCTTTGCGAGAAGGCGGCCAAGCATCACGGCGTCGGCGAGCTGATGACCGGCCACCGCCGGCTGTCGATGGACGGGCGGCCCGTGCATCATCACGTCGGCATTTCCGCCTTCGCCAGCCATGCGGTCGTCGCGCGCCAGTCGCTGGTCAAGGTCGACCAGGACATCGCCCCGCACATCTCGACGCTGTTTTCCTGCGCCATGCTGACGGGCGCGGGCGCGGTGTTCAACACCGCCCATATCAAGCCGGGCGCCAAGGTGGCGGTGGTCGGCATCGGCGGTGTCGGCATGGCCGCGATCCTGGGCGCTGCGGCCGCCGGAGCCGGGCAGATCGTCGCCATCGACTCGTTCGAGAACAAGCTGGAGGTCGCCCGCCAGATGGGCGCGACCGACGCCGTGAAGGCGGGCGAGGGCGTCGTCGAGGCGGTGCGCGATCTCACCAATGGCGGCGTCGACTACGCGTTCGAGCTGGCCGGCTCGGTGCGGGCGCTGGAGACCGCCTACGACATCACCCGGCGCGGCGGCACCACAGTCACCGCCGGCCTGCCGCATCCGGATTCGCGCATGGCGCTCAACGCGCTCAAGCTGGTTGCCGAGGAGCGCTCGCTGAAGGGCAGCTATATCGGCTCCTGCGTGCCGCAACGCGACCTGCCGCGCATGTTCGCGCTGCATCGCCGCGGGTTGCTGCCGGTGGAGAAGATGCTGAGCCACCGCTTGCCGCTGGCTGACATCAACCTTGCCATGGACCGGCTGGAGGACGGATCGGCGATCCGTCAGGTGGTGGAGATCGGCTGAAAACCGGCTAATCTGCCCTCCATGGACATTCGTCACCTTCGCTACTTCATCGCCATTTCCGAGGCGCCGTCGCTCTCCGCGGCGGCGCAGGTGCTGGGCGTCGCCCAGCCGTCCCTGTCGCAATACGTCCAGCGCATGGAGCAGGAGCTCGGCGTGCAGCTGGTCGAGCGCTCGCCGCGCGGCACGGTGCTGACCGAGGAAGGGCACCTCCTGGTGCGCCATGCGCGCGAGATCTGCGCCAGCATGGAGCACTGCATCTCGGAGATGCGCGACCTTGGCGGCGGCATTCGCGGCAAGGTCGGCTTCGGCATGCCGCCGTCGGTGTCGATGGTGATGTCGGTGCCGCTGGCCGAGACCGTGCGGGTGGAGCTGCCGGATGTGCGGCTGCGCGCCATCGAGGCGATGAGCGGCTACATCAAGAGCTGGATCGAGGACGAGACGGTCGATATCGGCTTCATCTACGACCTGGAGAAGGTCGAGCATTTCCGCATCATCCACGTGCTGGACGAGCAGCTGTTCTTCTTCTCCGCGCCCGATACCTGGCCGCTCGACACCCCGCCCGGCGCGCCGGTGCCGATGCATGCGCTGGAAAAGCTGGAGATGATCCTGCCCGGCGTCTCGCACGGGCTGCGCAAGACCATCGAGCGGCACGCGGCCGCCTGCGACGTCAATCTCAACGTCGTCATCGAGATGGACGCGATGACCCAGATCAAGGAGCTGGTGGCGCGCGGCTCCGGCCACACGATCTTCGCCCCCGCCGCCGTGCACGATTTCGTCGCCCGCGGAGAGCTGCTCAAGGCGCCCATCGTCGAGCCGACGATCTCGCGCCCGGTCTATCTGGTCAGCAAGCCTTCCCGCTCGACGAGCCGGGCCTGCCGCGCCGTCGAGCAGATCACGCTGGAGGTCGCCCGCGACCTCGTGCGCCGCGGCATCTGGGAAGGCAACCTGATCGAGAGCTAGCCTCGCCGTGAAGTTCTACAACTCGCTCCGGCGCGCCGGATGGCCGCCGGGTTAGAGTTGCCTAGGCTTTCGCGGTGGCCTGCATGGTGACAACTCCATCCTCCTCGCGCCGCACGCGCAGCTCCAGGGCGCCGTCCTCGCCCTCACGGGCTTCGACGCTTACCGGTCGGCCGCAGGTCAGCGGCGACAGCCCGCGATAGGTGAAGGCGCCCGGCAACTTGCCGAGCAGCGAGGCGGCAAGGTTCTGCATCCAGATCGACTGCAGCGGCCCGTGCACCACCAGCCCGTCATAGCCTTCCACGCCGGTGGCGTAGGGCTGGTCGTAGTGGATGCGGTGGCCGTTGAAGGTCAGCGCCGAATAGCGGAACAGCATCGTTGGCGTCGGCGTCACCTGCCAGCGCGCCAGCGCCTGCCAGTCTTCTCCCGGCTGCGGCGCGGTACCGGCGCCGGGCTTCGGATCCTCGCGATAGACGATGTCGTGGCGCTCGACGACATGGGCCTCGCCCGCCACCTCGTAGACATGATCCAGCGTGACGAAGCCGAGCGGGCCGCTGCGGCCCTGCTTGAAGGTCACGTCGCGGATCGTCGTCACGCGGGTCACCTCGTCGCCGGGCGAAAACGCCTTGCGGTATTCCAGGTGACCGCCCGCCCACATGCGCCGGGGCAGGGGGAGCGCCGGCAGGAAGATGCCGGTGCGCGGATGGCCGTCGCGTCCGAGATCCGCCGGTTCGACCACGTCGGGCGCCAGGCACCAGTGCACGCCGGCCGGCACGTCGGTCTGCCACAGCATGCCCGACAGGGTCGCCCGGTAGCGCTCCAGCAGCTCGCGGTCGAGCGCCTCGCTCACCCGCCTTTGCTTGCCGATCCAGTCCGCATAGTCGCTCATGCCCGTGCTCCCACCAGGGTGCCAAGGTCGGCGGCCGTAAGCCGGTCGAGCTTTTCGACCGCCTGCCGCAGTTGTTCGCCTTCCTCGCCGAGCAGCGCCTTCGCCTTGGCGGTGAGCCCGGCGGCAAGCTCCGCCTCGCCGAGCCGGCGGGCAAGATCGTGCGAGAAGGCGATGCTGCGTCCGTCCTTCAGCCGGAGCAGGCCCTTGGCCTGCATGTCGCTCAAGGCCGGGTCGCCGTCCACGGTGATGCGCGGGGCGAATGCGGCAAGACCGGCGTCGGTCGCCAGCGCGTCGGTATAGGTGTCGTCGCGCGCGGTATCGCGGTCCTCCAGCACCATGCCGGCCAGCCAGTTGTAGCTGAACTTGACCTCCAGCCCGGTGCGCGGCGCCTTGATGTCGCAGACCGACAGCCAGCGCGGGTTGGTGTGCAGCACCATCGCCTCGACATCGCCGATGCCGAGGCCTTCCTGCCCACGCACCGTGCGCAGCGCCTCGATCATCGCATGGGTGCCGTGGCAGCAGGCATGCAGCTTGTACTTGATGTCCTCGAACAGGAACGTCTCCGGCGGCGGCGACTGCCAGGCAGCGTCCGGATCGGGCTTGTCGGAATGGGTGGGGATGAAGCCTTGCGTGTTCATCAACCCGTCGTCGGCGGAGGTGAAGCCGAGGGCCGCGAGCCTTGCGCATTCCACGCCATTGGCGGCGGCGATGCCCGCATTGTACGGCTTGCCCATCGTGCCGAACTGCGACTTGAGGCCGGAGGCGCGGGTAGCGCACAGGCCGATGGCGACGCGCATCTGGTCGCGGGTCAGGCCGAAGAGTCGCCCGGCGGCGATGGCAGCGCCGAAGGCGCCGGCTGTCGCCGTCTGGTGGAAGCCGCGATTGTAGTGGACGGACCCCAGCGCCATGCCGATGCGCACCGAGGCTTCCGCGCCGACGAGGAAGGCCTCGACCACGGCGCGGGCGCTGGCGCCGACCGTCTCGCCGGCGGCAAGGGCGGCCGGATAGATGCCGACAGAGGTGTGGCCGATATGGCCGAAATGGGTGTCGTCGTAGTCGAGCGCGTGGCTCGTCGCGCCGTTGACCAGCGCGGCCATGCGCGCCGGGGCGGGCGCGCCGCCGAACACCGAGGCCGTGCCGCGGCCGCCTTCCTCGTCCGCAAGCTGGCGCAGCTTGCCCGCCAGCGGCTCATCGATGCCGGCCCGCCCGCAGACCAGCCAGTCGAACAGCGAGAAGCGGGCCATGGCGAGCGCCGGAGCCGGCAACTCGCCGGCGGGCATCATGGCAAGGTCGAGGATGCGGTCGATCAGCGTCATGCCTTCGGGGCCCCGTAGGATTTCGGCAAGCCGAGCACCTGCTCGGCGATGAAGCACAGGATCAGGTTGGTGGAGATCGGCGCCACCTGGTACAGCCGCGCCTCGCGGAACTTGCGCTCCACGTCGTATTCCTCGGCGAAGCCGAAGCCGCCATGGGTCTGCAGGCAGGCCTCGGCTGCTTCCCAGCTGGCGTCGGCGGCCAGCATCTTGGCGCTGTTGGCCTCCACGCCCGGATTGTGGCCGGCATCGTACATGGCGGCGGCGCGGTAGACGATGGCCTCGGCCGCCATCATGTGCGCATAGGCGCGGGCGAGCGGGAACTGCACGCCCTGGTTCTGGCCGATCGGGGCGCCGAAGATCACCCGCTCCTTGGCGTAGTTGGAGCCCTTCTCGATGAACCACTTGGCATCGCCGATGCACTCGGCGGCGATCAGGATGCGCTCGGAATTCATGCCGGACAGAATGTAGCGGAAGCCCTTGCCTTCCTCGCCGATCAGGCTGGAGGCGGGGATGCGCGCGTTGTCGAAGAAGATCTCCGTCGTCGCGTGGTTGATCATCGTGCGGATCGGGCGGATCTCGACGCCGTTGCCCTTGAGCTCGCGCAGGTCGATGAGGAACACCGACAGGCCGTCGGTCTTCGACTTCACCTGGTCGCGCGGCGTCGTGCGGGCCAGCAGCACCATCAGGTCGGAGTGCTCGGCGCGGGAGATCCAGATCTTCTGGCCGTTGACGATGTAGTCGTCGCCGTCGCGCCGCGCGGTGGTCTTCAGCGCCAGCGTGTCGGTGCCGCTGGTCGGCTCGGTCACGCCGAAGGCCTGCAGGCGCAGCGTGCCGTCGGCGATGCCGGGCAGGTATTTCTGCTTCTGCTCGGGGCTGCCGTGCCGCAGCACCGTGCCCATCGTGTACATCTGCGCGTGGCAGGCGGCGGCGTTGCAGCCGTTGCGGTGGATCTCTTCCAGGATCACGGCGGAGGCCGACAGATTCAGGCCCGACCCGCCGTATTCCTCCGGGATCATCGCGGCGAGATAGCCCTCGCGGATCAGGGCGTCGACGAAGTCCTTGGGATAGGCGCGGCGCGCGTCGAGGTCGCGCCAGTACTCGCCGGGGAACTCGGCGCAGACCTTGGCGACACCGTCGCGAATGGCACTGTATTCGGCTGTCGGATCGAAGGCGTTCATGGTTTTCCCTGAGAACTCGAGCGGGCCGCGGCACGCGGGCCGGCCCCTGAAATTGGCTGGCCGCAAAATCGCAGGTCCGGCGGCCGGCTGGAAATATCTTTGCATGCACGGAGCTATTGCGCAGCCCTATAGCCCGTGCGGCGCCGTGGCGGCCGGGGCGTGGGGATGGACGCCTGCCATCCGCCGGTCATGTCGCGGGCGCGGCGGGGTTTTTCGCCGCGCCTGCGGATCGGGCGGAGTCGGTCCGGCTATTGCGGAATGACCGCGATGCCGTGCCCCTTGGGCAGCAGGCGCACCGCGGCGCCCACCCCGACCTCGTCGCCATCGGCAGGGGCGGTGATGAAGAGCTCGCCGAGCGGCGTCTTGATCTCGTATTCCATGTGCTTGCCGAGATAGCTTGCGGTCCTGACCGTTCCGGTCAGCCCGCCGGCATCGCCCGCCTGAAGCGGCGCCAGGCGCAGTGCGTCGGGCCGCACGGCGATCTTCACCGGGCCGGGCTCCAGCCCGCGCGCGGGCGCCTCGACGCTGGCGCCGGCCATGTCGAGCACCGCCGTCTCGCCGGCAATGCTGGTGATGGTGCCGTCGACCACATTGGCATCGCCGATGAAGTCGGCGACGAACAGGTTCGCCGGAGCGTTCCACAGATCGCGCGGGGTCGCCTTCTGGGCGATGCGGGCATTGGACATGACGATGACCTCGTCGGAGACGGCCAGCGCCTCCTCCTGGTCGTGGGTGACATAGACCACCGTCAGGCCAAGATCCTTCTGCAGCGCGCGGATGTCCTCGCGCACCTGGCGGCGCAGCCGCGCGTCGAGGTTCGACAGCGGTTCGTCGAACAGCAGGATCGAGGGTTCGAGCACCAGCGCGCGGGCGACGGCGACGCGCTGCTGCTGGCCGCCGGACAGCTCCGACGGCAGCCGGCTCTCGAAGCCGGACAGGCCAAGGAGCTTCAGCTTCTTGTGCGCCATCTCGGCCGCCTGCGCCTTGCCGATGCCGGACGAGCGCGGGCCGTACATGACATTGTCCAGCACGTTCATATGCGGGAACAGCGCATAGGACTGGAACACCATGGTGACGTCGCGCTCGGCCGCCGACAGATGCGTCACGTCCTTGTCGTCGATCAGGATCTTCCCCTCGCTCGCCAGCTCCAGCCCGGCGATCATGCGCAAGGTGGTGGTCTTGCCGCAGCCGGAGGGGCCGAGCAGCGTGGTCAGCGATCCGGCCTCGCAGCGGAACGAGACGTCGTCGACGGCGGTCACCGCGCCGTAGCGCTTGGTGACGCCGATGAAGTCGAGGCTTGCCGGTCCCATCAGTGTCCCCCTGCGGCGATGGTTTCGCTGCCGCGCCGGCCCAGCCGTGCCTCGCCGACGAGGAGGCGGATTATCGCGATGGCAGCGATCATGAAGACGATCATGAAGGCGCAGTAGGAGATGGCGAGCGAGTACTCGCCGGCCTCCACCCGGCCGACGATATAGGCGGTCGCCATGTTGTAGCGCGCCGTGACGAGGAAGATGATCGCCGAGACCGCCGTCATCGCATGGACGAAGGAGAAGATCAGCGTCGCGACGATGGCCGGCTTCATCAAGGGCAGTACCACGGTCATCAGCGTGCGCCCCGTGCTGGCGCGCAGGGTGGCCGAGGCCTCGTCGAGCGAGGGATCGATCTGCGACAGCGCGGCGATGCCCGCCCGCACGCCGACCGGCATGTTGCGGAAGACGAAGCAGGCGATGAGGATGAAGCCGGTGCCGGTGATCTCCACCGGCGGCACGTTGAAGGCGAGGATATAGGCGACGCCGATCACCGTGCCGGGAATGGCGAAGGACAGCATGGTCAGGAATTCCAGCGACCTGCGGCCGCGGAACTTCTGGCGCGCCAGCACATAGGCGGTCAGGAGGCCGATGATCGCCGTCAGCGGGGCGGCGGCCGCCGAGACCAGCACCGTGGTCCAGAAGCTGTCCCAGGCCGAGCCTGCCCAGAACAGGCCGTTGTCGGTCCATTCCACCAGGAAGCCGGTGCGCAGGTGATCGAGCGTCGGCGTCATGTCGAAGCGGCCGATATCCTTCACGAAGCCGCCGATCAGCACGATCGAGTAGACCGCGATGGTCAGGCCGATCCACGGAATGATGATGCTCCACAGGCCGGCGGGCAGGCCCTTGGGCAGGGCGGCCGGCACGCCGCTGTCGCCCTTGCCCGACACGGTGACGAAGGAGGCGTTGGCGAGCAGGCGCATCTGCACCAGGAAGGCGGCGAGCGTGAAGGCGAGCAGCACCATGGCCAGCACCGCGGCGCGGCCAGGCTCGTGCTGGGCGCCGACGACGGCGAAGAAGATCTTGGTCGACAGCACCTCGAAATTGCCGCCGAGCACGAGCGGGTTGCCGAAGTCGGCAAGGCTCTCGACGAAGGCGAGCAGATAGGTGTTGGCGATGGCCGGCAGCAGCAGCGGCAGCGTCACGGTCAGGAGAATGCGGGTGCGGGTGGCGCGCAGGGTTTGCGCGGCCTCTTCCAGCGTCGGCGACAGGGCCTTCAGCGAGCCGACCAGGATCAGGAAGGACAGCGGCACCTGCGACAGGACCTGCGCCAGCAGCACGCCGGGCAGGCCGTAGAGCCAGCGCGAGCGGGGAATGCCGAACCAGTCCCACAGGGCGGTGGTGATGAGGCCGGTGCGCCCGAACAGCACGATCAGCGCAAGGCCGATGACGAAGGGCGGCGTGATGATCGGCAGGATGGCGAGCGCGTCGAAGGCGCGGGGGAAGCGCACATTGGTGCGCACGGCGATCAGGGCAAGGCCGAGCGCCAGCGTGGTGGAGAAGAAGGCGGCGAGAACGCCGAGAATGACGGTGTTGGGCGCGACGCCGCAGCGGGCCGTCGACCACAGGCAGGCGAGCGACCAGATGTCGCCCTGCAGCAGCCGGTCGAGGAAGACGGCGGCGCGTGCCTCGCTCTCCCCGTGAAAGGCCTCGGACAGCATCCGCAGCACCGGCCAGAACACGAACATCACTACCAGCGCGCCGATGGTGATGACGCTGACCGAGACGAAGCGGTCGTTCCTGAAGGCGCCGAAGCGGGCGATGGCGCCGGCGACGAGCGCGACCAGGGCAAGGGCGAGAATGCCCGCGCCCGGACCGATGGCGCGGCCGACCTCCGTCTCGGCGAAGCCGATTCCGACGGCCAAGGCCGGGAAGAAGCCGGCGAGGATCATCGCGAGGAGCGCCAGCGTGCCGCCGATCGCCCCTGCAAGGGCGCTGGCGCGCTGGGCCCCGGCAAGGCTCGCGCCGGCCGCAAGGACCAGCGCCAGACAGCCGAGCGCGGGCGCCACGTGGCCGGAGGCAAGCGCTCCGGCCAGGCGGGTTCCGTCGTCGGCATGGTAGGCCAGCACCGCCGGGCCGATCAGCCCGGCAGCGGCCAGGATCACCGGAAAACGGTCGATCATCGCGATGCTGTCGCTGTCGGGGACGGTGCGCGCCTTACTTCGGCGCGGCACCGACCTCCGCATCCCACTTGGTCAGCAGGCGGGTGCGTTCGGCCGACGAGCCGTATTTGGCGAAGTCGTAGTCGATCAGCTTGACCGACGACAGGTCCGGGGCCTGCTCGGGAGCCTTGGCGCCCTTGTTGGACGGCACCTGGAACGAGTTCGCCGACGCGCCGATTTCCTGCGCGGCCGGGGTCAGCGCCCAGTCGTACCACTTCTTGGCGTTGTCCATGTTCGGGGCGCCCTTGATGATCGACATGGAGCCGATCTCGTAGCCGGTGCCCTCGCACGGGGACACCACCTTGATCGGGGCACCCTGGACGACCTGGGTGACGCCGTCGTGCTGGAAGGTGATGCCGATCAGCGTCTCGCCGGTGGCGGCGGCACGCGCCGGCGCGGCGCCCGACTTGGTGTACTGATTGATGTTCTTGTGCAGGGCCTTCATGTACTCGAAGGCCTTGTCCTCGCCCATCAGCTGCACCAAGGTCGCGACCATCGTGTAGGACGTGCCGGACGAATTCGGGTTGGCGACCTGCACCTCGTCGCGGAATTCCTCGCGCAGGAGATCCGACCAGCAGCTCGGCTCCGGCGCGCCGGTGGAGGCCAGCATCTCGGTGTTGAACGAGTAGCCGAGCGCGCCGGCATAGATGCCGACGGTCTTGTGGCCCGACTGCTCGGCCTGGGACACGGCCCAGGGCTGCAGCTGGTCCAGCATCGGCGACTTGTATTCGACCGTCAGGCCCTCCTCGGCGGCCTGCAGATGCGGATCGCCGGTGCCGCCCCACCACACGTCGCCGCGCGGGTTGGCCGCTTCCGCCTTGACCTGCGCCAGCGTCTCGCCGGACGACTTGCGGGTCATGTTGACCTTGATGCCGGTCTCGCGCTCGAAGGCCTGGACCATCGGGCGGCACCACTCCTCCTGGACGGAGCAGTAGACGGTGAGCTCGCCGGAGGCCGATGCGGGCACCGCCCACATCAGTCCGGACAGGCCAAGGGCGGCGCTTGACGCAAGCACCTGCAGGCTGACGTTGATCTTCATGGTTCTCCTCCCATTACGATGCATCATTGCAAAGCTGTGCATTCGTTGGCTCAGCTTGAACGGCGCAGGGCCGGTCGTCAATCTCCTGTCTTAGCGGAAGGTTACAGGGGCAGGCCGGTGACGCGGGCTGCCTCGTCGGCAACGCCGGGGGCCGCGACGACGATCGGATTGCCGCGCGTCCAGTCGCCGCTGAAGAAGTTGCTGACGCGGGCGCCCGCCTCGCTGGCGATGACCACGCCGGCGGCCACGTCCCAGGAGTTGATGTGGCCTTCCAGATAGCCGTCGCTGCGTCCGCAGGCGACGGAGGCAAGGCCCATCGCGCCGGAAGCGGAGCGCTTGACGTTGGCGCCGGCCTCGAACAGGGCGCGGACATTGTCGATATAGCCGGCGACCGGCAGGCGCGGCGACCAGCCGTGCTCCAGCGTGGCACGGGTGATCGTGTCGGTGGCGGCGACCTGGATCGGCTTGCCGTTCAGCGTGGCGCCGTGGCCGCGGCGGGCAAGGAAGGTCTCGCCGAGCGCGGGCGCGGCGATGCAGCCGAGTTCCGGCGTGCCGTCGAGCAGGAAGCCGATGGAAATGCACCAGGTGTTGTCGCCATGGGCGAAATTGGCGGTGCCGTCGATGGGGTCGACGATCCACATGCGCTCGCTCACCTCGCCGCCGCCTTCCTCGCCCAGCACGCTGTCCTGCGGGAAGACCTCGGTGATGCGCGAGCGGATCAGCGCCTCGACGGCCCCATCGGCCTCGGTGAGCCAGTCCTGGGCGCCTTTCAGGGAGATCGCCATGGCGTCGCGGTTCTCGAAATACCGCATTGCCAGGGCCGCGGCTTCCGCGGCAAGTCCCTGAAGAGCAAGAAAACGCAACGTCACTTCCGGGTTGGCGGATCCGCTCATGCTTTCCTCTTACTTAGCCGACAAATATCTGTCATCATTGTTTTTCCACGTATTCGGCCGATGGAAAAGCGATTTCCTCGGCACGTTGCCGCCATTTTTCCCTGTCAGAATCACCAATCTGGCCGGAAAATTGGAGGCAGGACACCGGATCATGGCGCCGGCGCCAATAGCAATCGGCGATTGCTGCTCCCGGGACAAGAGCCCGAAAAGCGGCATCGGCCATTGCGACGAGAGCCGGCGCGACTAGAGGACGACAGAACGATGATGAGTGCGAGTGCGGTCTTCGTGCAGCTGATCGGCGGCGTGGCGCTGCTGATCTGGGCCGTGCGGATGGTACGCACCGGGGTGGTGCGGGCGTTCGGCTCCTCCCTCAGGGCGGTTCTTGCGTCGGCGACGCGCAACCGGGCGATGGCCGCGATGGCCGGCGCCGGCGTCACCGTGTTGATGCAGAGCGCGACGGCGACGGCGATGCTGCTGACCTCCTTCTCGCGCAGCGGCCTGGTGCCGCTCGCCATGGCGCTGGCCGTGGTGCTGGGCGCGGATGTCGGCTCGGCCATCGCCGCGCAGATCCTGTCGCTCGACGTCTCCTATCTCTGGCCGGTCTTCGTCACCGCCGGCGTCTTCACCTTCCTGTCGATGGAGGCCGACCGGGCCCAGTGCATCGGCCGGGCGCTGATCGGCCTCGGCCTGCTCACCCTGTCGCTGCAGACCCTGCGGCTGACCGTGGTGCCGCTGACCGAATCCGAGACCTTCGGCCTCGTCCTCGCCGCCCTCGGCAGCGAACCGATCCTGGCCGCGATCCTTGCCGCCGGCATCACCTGGGCCGCGCATTCCTCGCTTGCCGTCGTCCTTGTCATCGCCACCCTGGCGCTCACCGGGGCGGTGACGCCGACGCTGGCGATCGCCGCCGTGCTCGGCGCCAATGTCGGCGCGGCTGCCGCGCCGCTCTCCGCCAACTGGGGCGGGGCGCCGGAGACCAAGCGCGTGCCGCTCGGCAACATGCTGATGCGCGGTGCGGTGGCGGCGGTGCTGGTGCCGTTTTCCGGCGTGCTCGCCGACATCGCCACCAGCCACGGGCTGGTCGGCGCGCGGCTGACCGTCGATGCGCACCTTGCCTTCAACATCGTTGTCGCGCTGATCTTCATTCCGCTGGTCGGCCCTGTGTCGCGCCTGCTGGAGCGGCTGGTTCCCGCCGCGGCCCAGCCGGCCGATCCCAAGCGCCCGCGCTATCTCGGCAGCGCCGCCACCGACATGTCGTCCGAGGCGCTGGCCGCCGCCCATCGCGAGGCGCTGGCGCTGGGGGACCGGGTCGAGGCGATGCTGGTCAAGTCGATGGAGGCGCTGGAGACCGGCGATCCGAAGCTAATCCGCGAGATCCGCACGTCCGACGATGCGGTCGATGCGGTCAACGAGGCGATCAAGCTGCACCTGGTGCGCATGTCCCGCAAGGGCATGTCGGAGGAGGATTCTCGCCGCTTCATGGAGATCCTCTCCTTCACCACCAACCTGGAGCATATCGGCGACGTCATCGACAAGCAGCTGCTGGAACTGGCGGAGAAGAAGGGGCGCGGCAACCTCGCCTTCTCGTCGGAGGGCCTTGCGGACCTTCGCGCCTTCCATGCCCGGATCGCGTCGAACTTCGCCACCGCGCTCAATGTCTTCGCCACTGGCGATGCGGATCTGGCGCGTCGGCTCTTCGCCGAAAAGACCACTATCCGCGATCTGGAGCGCCACTATGCCGAGCGCCACTACGCCCGGCTGCGCGACGGGGTGAAGCTGTCGATGGAGACGACCTCGATCCACATGGACGTGCTGCGCGACCTGAAGCGCATCCATGGCCATTTCGTTGTCGTCGCCCAGCCGATCCTGGAGGCCTGCGGCGAGCTTTCGGACACGCGCCTGCGCGCCTCGGCGCCTGCGCCGACGCCGGGTAGTCGCGAGACAAAGCCCGAAGAGTTCCGCGACACGAGCACCAGCGGCGCCCAGCCCGCCTGACGGCTCCGCTTTTCCCGAATTTCGGCCAGGACGGCCGCGCGGTTCCTCGCGCGGCCGTTTTGCATTCATGCCTCGCGCCATTGCCGACCTTGACGAGTCTAATATATCTAGTATTCTCGAAATATGGAAAAGAACGATGCCCTTTCGGCCTTCGCGGCCCTGTCGCAGGAAACCCGTCTCGACGTCCTGCGCCTGCTGATCCGCGCAGGGAGCGAGGGCATGACGGCCGGCGACATCGCCGCTGCCCTGGAGGTTCGGCAGAACACGCTTTCCACCAATCTTGCGATCCTCACCCGTGCCGGCCTGCTGCACAGTCGCCGGCAGGGGCGGTCGATCCGCTATTTCGCCGACATGGGCGGACTGACGGCGCTGCTTGCCTTCCTGATGGAAGATTGCTGCGGCGGCGCGCCCGATGTCTGCCGTCCCGTCCTGGCGGCGCTGCCGGCCTGTTGCGCGCCGGGACCTGCCATATGCGAAGGAAGCTCATGACCATCGTCATTCACCACAATCCCGCCTGCGGTACCTCGCGCAACGTGCTGGAGATGATCCGCGCCTCCGGCGAGGAGCCCGTCGTCATCGAATACCTCAAGACCGGCTGGACCCGGCCGCAGCTTCAGGCCCTGTTCGCCGGCGCCGGGCTGACGCCGCGCACCGCCTTGCGCGTTGCCAAGTCGCCGGCCGAGGAACTCGGTCTCACCGATCCGTCCGTCGACGACGAGACGATCCTCGCCGCCATGCTGGAGCATCCGGTTCTGGTCAACCGGCCCATCGTCGTCACGGAAAAGGGCATTCGCCTGTGCCGTCCGTCGGAGACGGTTCTGGAGATCCTGCCCAATGCGGCGATCGGCACGTTCCGCAAGGAAGACGGCGAGGTCGTCGTGGCCGGCTCCGCTTCCAGTGGAGCTGCCGGGGCAGGGGAGACGGCTTCGTGAGTTCCGTCGCCGATCTTGCCGCCGCCGACCTGCCGAACATCGATTTCTCGCAGATGCGCCGGGTCGACCCGGCCGACTACGCCCTGCCGGGCGAGGCCTTCCATGCCCCGCGCATCCTGCTGCTCTACGGGTCGCTGCGGCAGCGCTCCTTCTCGCGTCTGGTTGCGGAGGAGTCCCGCCGCCTGCTCGACTGGCACGGCTGCGAGACGCGGATGTTCGATCCGCACGACCTGCCCCTCGTCGACGGGGCCGATCCCGGGCATCCCAAGGTGCAGGAGCTGCGCGAGCTCGCCATGTGGTCGGAAGGCATGGTCTGGGTCTCGCCGGAGCGGCACGGGGCGATGACCGGCCTGATGAAGACGCAGATCGACTGGCTGCCTCTGTCGCTCGGCGGCATCCGCCCGACCCAGGGCAAGACGCTGGCGGTGATGCAGGTCTGCGGCGGCTCGCAGAGCTTCAACGCGGTCAACCAGATGCGCATTCTCGGCCGCTGGATGCGCATGGTCACCATTCCCAACCAGTCTTCCGTGGCCCGCGCCTTTGCCGAGTTCGGCGAGGACGACCGGATGAAGCCGTCCTCCTATTACAACCGGATCGTCGACGTCACCGAGGAACTGGTGAAGTTTACGCTGATGGTGCGCGGGCGCTCTGGCGCTCTGGTCGACCGCTATTCGGAGCGGGTCGAGACGGCAGCGGAGGTCTCGGCGCGGGTCAACCAGCGCTCGATCTGACGCGCTTTCCACTGTCCTTGCCGTCCGCACCCTCCACCCCGGTCGTGCCCGTGCTATCGTCCGGCGCAATCGCGACGGTCGCCTGAGGGCAGATCGTCGATAAGGGAGAAAACGGGTGCGGCGGGAATGATCGACAAGCTGGAAATGTTCATTGCGCTGGTGCGCGAGCGCCACTTCGGGCGTGCGGCGGAAAGCATCGGCGTCACCCAGCCGACGTTGTCCTCGGCCATCCGGCAGCTGGAGGACCAGCTCAACGTCCAGCTCGTGCATCGCGGTTCGCGCTTCCAGGGGCTGACGCCGGAGGGCGAGCGGGTGCATGTGCTGGCGCTGCGGATCGTCGGCGACATGCGGGCCCTGCGCGACGAGATGCGCGCCGTGCGTTCCGATCTCGAGGGCACCTTGCGCATCGGCGTCATCCCGACGGCGCTGCCGATGGTCGCCGATCTCGTCTCTCCTTACGCGCTGCGCCATCCGCAGGTGCGGTTCCAGATCTTCTCACGCACCTCGGCCGAAATTCTCGAGCAGATGGACCGGCTCGATCTCGACGCCGGCATCACCTACCTGGATGCCGACGCGCGGCGCCGGCGTACCGTGCTGCCGCTCTACCGCGAGCGCTACCGACTGCTGGTCGCCGTCTCCGACCCGTTGGCCGCCCGCGACCGGGTCGGCTGGCACGAGCTCGGCGGCGAGCAGCTCTGCCTTCTTACCCCCGACATGCAGAACCGGGCCATCGTCGACCGCCATCTGGAAGCGGCCGGCGTCACGCCGAAGGCGCGGATCGAGTCCAACTCGATCATCGCGCTCGTCGGTCATGTCATGACCGGCAAGTGGGCGTCGGTCGTGCCGGAAAAGCTCGCCGGCATGTTCGTCTCCGCCGGCTCCATCGCCGCCGTGCCGATTTCCTCCGAGCGGAGCGGGGGTAAGTCGCCCGCCCGGGACGAGGACGAGGGCGAGCCCGTCGGCTTGGTCATGGTCCAGCGCGAGCCGCTGACGCCGCTTCTGGCCACTTTGTCGGACGTTGCCCGCCAATACGCCGCCTGACGCCGGTTTTGAGACGGCAAACTGCAATTCCGGGGCGTTTCGAGACGGAATTTCGCAAAATCCGTCTCAATTTCTCGTTGCGCTCAAAACATTGAAATCATGAGCGTATTTGCATTTCTTGAGCCTTTTCCGCGCTGGGTCTCTCAAAACCGCGTGGGCCGCCGGATGCGGGTTATCCCCGCGCGGTTCTGCCACCGGCAGCAGGTTATTCCCGGTCGCCGCCGGATTTATTTTGCCCCCCTTGAGAATGCGGCCTTGTTTTGAACACCGTTGCCGTCCATATGTGTGTCATCGATCTTGGCTGTTGAACTTTGTTCCTGAGCGCGCTTGGCGCGCGACCGGCGATCTTCCTCTCTCAAAATCGATCTGAACCGTTTGCCATGCGTTCTGCGCGCGGCAGGCACATACCCGTTCGCGATCTGAAAAGGAAATCGCCATGAACACCGGTACCGTTAAGTTCTTCAATTCCACCAAGGGCTTTGGCTTCATCGAGCAGGGCGGCGGTCAGCCCGACGTCTTCGTTCACATCTCCGCGGTCGAGCGCGCTGGCATGACCAGCCTCGTCGAGGGCCAGAAGGTCAGCTTCGAGATCGTCACCGATCGCCGCAGCGGCAAGGCTGCTGCTGACAACCTGCAGGTCGCGTAACGACCCGCAGGGTCGGGCAGCGCGCTCCTGAAGCGCGCAGCCTGACAACGCAATTGTGCTTCTGAGCGCTGACCACGGATGTACTGGCAGCACTCATCGAGGCACTTGGGAAAGGCCGGGTTCGCCCGGCCTTTTTTGCGTCTGGAGACAGGCGCCAGGGCCGATCCCTACAGCACCGCGCCGATCTGCCAGGGTACGAACTCGTGGTCGCCAAGGCCCAGGGCCTCCGACTTCGTCTGTTCGCCAGAGGCGGCGGCGATCAGCCGGTCGTGGATCTCGCGGCCCTTCTCGGCCAGCGAAACGCCCGTTTCCAGCACGTCTCCGGCATTGACGTCCATGTCCTCGCGCATCGCGCGGTAGAGCCGGTCGCTGGTGGCGATCTTCAAGGTCGGGGCGGGCTTGGAGCCGAAGGCGGAGCCGCGCCCGGTGGTGAAGGCGACGAGCTGGCAGCCGCCGGCGATCTGTCCCGTCGCCGAGACCGGATCGTAGCCCGGCGTGTCCATGAAGACGAGGCCCGGCCCCTTCACCTGTTCGCCATACCCGACCACCTCGTTCAGCGGCGTGGCGCCGGCCTTGGCAACAGCCCCCAGCGACTTTTCCAGGATGGTGGTGAGGCCTCCGGCCTTGTTGCCGGGGCTGGGGTTCTGGTCGAGCGAGGCGCCGTTTTTTGCCGCATAGTCCTCCCACCAGCGGATGCGCTCGATCAGGCGGTCGGCGACCTCTTGTGAGGCCGCGCGCGACAGAAGCAGCTGTTCGGCGCCGAAGATTTCCGGGGTCTCCGACAGGACGACCGTTGCGCCCTGCGCCACCAAGAGGTCGCAGGCGATGCCGAGCGCCGGATTTGCGGTTATCCCCGACCAGCCGTCTGACCCGCCGCATTGCAGACCGAGCTTCAGCGCCGAAACCGGCGTCGGCCGGCGGGCGGTGCGGTTCACCTCCGGCAACAGCTCGCGCACGGTCTCGACGATCCGCTCGATGGTGGCACGGGTGCCGCCGTTTTCCTGGATCGCAAGGCCGTGAAAGCGGGTCTCCGCGCCATCCGAGTAGAGCGCCTTCATCCGCGCCACCTGCATCACCTCGCAGCCGAGGCCGACGAAAACCGCAGCGCCGACATTGGGATGGGTCGCATGGCCCCACAGCACGCGCTGGAGAATCTCCCAGCCCGGGCCGCTCGACGACATGCCGCAACCGGTGCCGTGGGCGAAAGCGACGACGCCGTCGATGTTCGGCCAGTCGTCCAGCATGCCGGAGGCGTTGAGGATGTCGGCGGCCCGCCGCACCACTGTCGCCGAGCAGTTCACCGTGGCGACCAGCGCGATCATGTTGCGCGTGCCGGCGCGCCCGTCGGCGCGCTGGTAGCCGAGGAAGCTGCCCGCGATATCCCCGTCGTTGAGGCGCGGGATCGCGGCGCGCGCCTCGGCCAGCTTGTCGGAGATGCGGTAGGCGCGCTCGTGCTCGCCGATCTCGCAATTGTGCGAATGGATATGCTCGCCGGCGGCGATTGCGGCCGTGGCATAGCCGATCACCTGCCCGTATTTGACGACCGGCTCGCCCGCCCCGATCGGGCGGCGGGCGATCTTGTGCCCCGGCGCGACGGCGGCCGAAAGCGGCGCTCCCAACTCCAGCGGATCGCTGCCGGCCTCCGCGCGGGCGGCAAGCACCGCGACATTGTCGCGTTCCGAAAGGACGAGCGGCGGGCGGTCGGCAAGGCCGGTTGCGTTGTCAGGCATGACGGGTTCCAGGATGGGAGAGGGCCGTGATGACGCCGCGCAGTTCGGCAAGGCCGCGCATGCGTCCGATCAGAGGATAACCTGGATGGGTGTCGCGGTCGAAGTCCGACAACAGCGCGTGTCCATGGTCGGGGCGGAAGGGGATTTCCGCGTCCGCCCGGCCCTCGTCCCGGCGCCGGCGCTCCTCGGCCAGCAGCACGGCGGCGAGCGCCACCATGTCGGTGTCGCCGGCAAGGTGGGCGGCTTCCTCGAAGCTGCCGTCGGGCTCCTTCGCGACATTGCGCAGATGCGCGAAGTGGATGCGCGGGGCAAAACGCCGGGCAATCGCCGGCACGTCGTTTTCCGGATTGGCGCCGAGCGAGCCGGAGCACAGGGTCAGGCCGTTCGCCGTCGCCTCGTCCTGGTCGAGGATCCAGGCGATATCCTCCGCGTTCGAGACGATGCGCGGCAGGCCGAGGATGTCGCGCGGCGGGTCGTCCGGGTGGACGCACAGGCGCATGCCGAGTTCTGTCGCGGCCGGAACCACCTCCTTGAGAAAGCGGGCGAAATTCGCTCGCAGAGCGTTGGCGTCGATGCCGTCATACAGTGTCAGCGCCTGGCGCAGGGCCGGGATGTCGTAGCGGTCGTAGGCGCCGGGAAGCCCCGCCATGATCGATGCGACGAGGTCCTCGTGGGCGGCCGTATCGCTTGCCTGGAACCACTGGCGGGCGCGGTGGCGCACCTCCTCCGGGTAGTCGTCCTCGGCGCCTTCGCGCTCCAGCATGAACATTTCCAGCGCGCACATGCGCGCGGCATCGAAGCGCAGGCAGGTGCCGCCGCCCCGGACCGGGCTGGCAAGGTCGGTCCGCGTCCAGTCCAGCAGCGGCATGAAGTTGTAGCAGACGGTGAAGATGCCCTCGGCCGCAAGGTTCGCCAGCGACTGGCGGTAGTTGGCAAAGAGCGGGGCGAGGTCGCCCTCGCCGCGCTTGATGCGCTCGTGTACCGGCAGGCTCTCCACCACCTGCCATGAGAGGTCGAGGCCGCTGGCGGCGATCATCGCCTTGCGGGCGGCGATGGCCTTGCGGCTCCAGATCTCTCCGTAAGCGATCTCGTGCAGCGCGGTGACGATGCCCCGCGCGCCGGTCTGCGAAATCTCGTGAAGCCCGATGCGGTCGAGCGGTCCGTACCAGCGCCAGCTCTCAAGCATGACAGGCCTCGACCATTGCGCGGGCGCCCCGCTCGGCAAGACCCGCATGGGCCTCGGTGAGACTGGTTCGGAACGCGGTGTTGCCGGCAAGGCTTGCCGGAAAGATCTCGCGCAGCGCCAAGAGGGCGGCCACCTTCGCCGCCGAGCCTTCGGCCGCATCGCACAGGGCGCGCAGGCGCTCGGACATGGGATCGCGCACGTCGATGGATTTCCCCGAAAGATCGGTGCCGCCGACATAGGTCATCCAGGCGGCGACCGCGAGGATGAGGCCGGACATCGGCCGTCCGGCGGCAAGCCCTTCCTCCAGCTGTCCGAGGATGCGCTGCGGCAGTTTTTGCGAGCCGTCCATGGCGATTTGCCAGGTGCGGTGGCGGATCGCCGGATTGGCGTAGCGCTCCTTCAGCCGGGCGGCATAAGCAGCAAGGTCGACGCCTGGAGGTGGGGTGAGGCCCGGCAGGATTTCCTCGGCCCACAGGTGATCCAGAAAGGCCGAGAAGGCCGGATCCGCGACGGTGTCGGCGATGGTCTCGTGCCCGGCGAGATAGCCGAGATAGGCGAGCGAGCTGTGCGTGCCGTTGAGGCAGCGCAGCTTCATCAGCTCGTACGGGGCGACGTCCGCGACGAGTTCCGCACCGCTGGCGCCAAGGTCCGGCCGGTCGCCGTCGACGAAGTCGTCCTCGATCACCCACTGGCGGAACGGTTCGTGCAGGACCGGGCTCTCGTCGCGGCAGCCGATCAGGCGGGCGACATGGTCGAGATCGGCCGGGCTTGTCGCCGGCACGATGCGGTCGACCATGGTGGAGGGGAACCGCCCCTCGGCCGCGATCCACCGGGAAAGGGTCGGGTCGATCCGCTCGGCCAGCTCCAGCACCAGGCCGCGCAGCATCGCGCCGTTGTGGGGAAGGTTGTCGCAGGTCAGCACGGTGAAGGGCTTGATCCCCGCCGCGCGGCGGCGGGCGAGCGCGCGCACCAGGAAGCCGAGCGCCGAGGCGGGCCGTGCCGGATCGGCAAGATCGGCCGCGATGTCGGGATGCGTGAGCGACAGCCGGCCCGTCGCCGGCTCGTGGCAATAGCCCTTTTCGGTGACGGTGAGGGTGACGATCCGGGTGGCGGGGGCGGCCATCAGCGCGACCACCGCTTCCGGGTCTTCCGGCGCGACGAGGACGCCGGCCAGCACGTCGACGATGCGCGGCACCTCGCCGCCGGGGGCGAGCTCCAGCGCGGTATAGGCGAAGTCCTGCGGCGCCAGCCGGTCGCGCTGGTCGGGCCGCTTCAGCGAGACGCCGACAATTCCCCAGTCGCCGCCGGATGCGGCCATTGCCTCGGCGACATAGAGGGCGCCATGGGCGCGGAAGAAGGCGCCGAGGCCGAGATGGACGATGCCGGTGCCGGGGCGGGGGCCTTCGCGGCGCGGTTTCAGGCGGGGCAGGTCAGCGGGCAAGCCAGCCTCCATCGACAGGGATCACCGCGCCGTGCACGTAGCGGGCGGCCGGGGAGCAGAGAAAGACGGCGGTCCCGGCGATATCCTCGGGCGCACCCCAGTGGCCGGCCGGGATGCGGTCGAGGATCGCGGCGGAGCGGTCCGGATCCTCGCGCAGCGCCTTGGTGTTGTTGGTGGCGATGTAGCCCGGCGCGACGGCGTTGACGTTGATGCCTTTTGCCGCCCACTCGTTGGCGAGGATCTTGGTTATCCCCGCAACCCCGTGCTTGGCGGCGGTGTAGGACGGCACGCGGATGCCGCCCTGAAAGGACAGCATGGAGGCGATGTTGACGACCGCGCCGCCCTCGCCGCGCGCCAGCAGGTCGCGGGCGAAGGCCTGGGTGGTGAAGAACAGCGCCTTGAGATTGACGTCCATTACCGCGTCCCAGTCGTCTTCGGTGAAGTCGACGCTGTCCCCGCGGCGGATGATGCCGGCATTGTTGACGAGGATCGAATGGCCCGTGCCGGCGAAGACGTCGCGCGCCGCCATCGGATCGGCAAGATCGAGGGTCAGCGAGGAGGCGCTGCCGCCGGCAGCCTCGATCGCGGCGACGGTCTCAAGGCAGGAGCGGCGGCCGGCGCAGGTCACTTCGGCGCCGGCGGCGGCCAGCGCGAGGGCGATGGCCTGGCCGATGCCGGTATTGGCGCCGGTCACCAGCGCCTTGCGGCCGGAGAGCGAGAAGGAGGTGCTCATTTCATCTCCGCCATGCTGACGAAATCCATGTCCGTGTAGTCGACATTGTCCCCGGCCATCGCCCAGATGAACGTGTAGCTGCCGGTGCCCGCGCCCGAGTGGATCGACCAGGGCGGCGAGATGGCGGCTTCCTCATTGGCGACGATGAGGTGGCGGGTCTGCTGCGGCTCGCCCATCAGGTGCAGGACGCGCTGATCCTCCGTCATGTCGAAGTAGAGATAGGCTTCCATCCGCCGGTCGTGGACGTGGGCCGGCATGGTGTTCCAGACCGAGCCGTCCTCCAGCGTGGTGTAGCCGAGCACGAGCTGGCAGCTTTCCATCACCAGCGGATGGACGAACTGGTTGATGGTCCGCTTGTTGGAGGTCTCGGTGGCGCCGAGCTTCAGGCTGTTGGCCTCCGACAGGCGGATCAGCCGCGCGGGCAGGGTGCGGTGGGCCGGGGCGGAGGTGATGTAGAACCGCCCGCCGCCGGAGAAGGTGACCGGTCCCGCACCCATGCCGAGATAGAGCACGTCGCCGCGCTCCAGCGTCCAGCCTCCCTCTTGCGTGGACACCTCGCCGGTGGCGCCGATATTGACCACGGCCATCTCGCGCCGCTCCAGGAAGGTGGCGGTGCGGGTCTCCTCGACCTTGTCGAGGGTGAGGGTGCCGGTGCCCGGCACCGCGCCGCCCAGCACGAAGCGGTCGTAATGGGTGTAGACGAGGCGGATCTCGCCGTCGCGGAACAGGCCTCCGGCATGGAAGTGGCGGCGCAGCTCGTCCGTGTCCATGCCCTTGGCATGGTCCTGGTGGACGGCGTGGCGGGTCTCGACGCTCAGCATGGCGGCTCCTTGAAGGGGTGGGTTTCGGGATCAGAGGAAATCGTCGCGGCGCGGCGTGAAGCCGTCGATCAGGCGCCCTGCCTCAAGGCAGCGGCAGCCGTGCACCGCGTTGGAGGGGATGACGAAACTGTCCCCGGGGCCGACCTCGAACTCCTCCCCGTCCAGCGAGAAGACGAAGCGGCCGCTTTCCACATAGGTCGACTGGATGTGCGGATGGTTATGCAGCGGGCCTTCCGCGCCGGCTTCGAAGGTGAAGGCGACGACCATCAGCTGCGGACTGTCGGCGACGACGCGGCGGGTGACGCCGGGGCCGGTGGCGACTTCCGGAAAGGCGGCAAGGGGAGACATGGACGGGCTCCGATGTGATCAGTGGAACAGCGAGGGCAGCCAGAGCGACAGCGCCGGCACATAGGTGACGAGCAGCAGGGTCCCGACGGCGGCGAAGTAGAAGGGCCAGATCGTGCGGACGGCATCCCAGACGGTGATCCGCCCGACGGCGCAGCCGACGAAGAGCACCGCGCCGACCGGCGGGGTACAAAGGCCGATGCCGAGGTTGAGGATCAGGATGACGCCGAAATGGACCGGGTCGACGCCGAACGCCTGGGCAACGGGCAGGAAGATCGGCGTGGTGATGACGATCAGCGGCGACATGTCCATGAACGTGCCGAGGATCAGCAGGATCACGTTGATCAGCAAGAGCACCAGAAGCGGGTTCTGCGAGACGTCCTGCATGACGGCGACGAGCGTCGCGGGTACGCGCAGAACGGCGAGCAGCCAGCCGAACGAGGCGGCACAGCCGATCACAAGCAGCACCATGGCGGTGGTGCGCACCGCGGCGGTCGTCGCCAGCACGAAGTTCTGCCAGTGCATGGTGCGGTAGGCGACGGCGGTGATGAAGAGCGCGTAGACGACCGCGATGCAGGAGCTTTCCGAGGCGGTGAAGATGCCGGAGCGCACGCCGCCGAAGATGATGGCGATCAGCAGGATGCCGGGGGTCGCGTTGATCAGCAGGTGGCCGACAATGCCCCAGCCCTGGAACGGATCGATGGGGTAGTTGCGCTTCTTGGCGACGTACCAGGCCGCGAACATGAGCGACAGCGCCAGCAGCAGCCCCGGCAGGATGCCGGCGGTGAACAGGTCGGCGATGGAGATGCGCCCGCCAGCGGAGATCGAATAGATGATCATGTTGTGCGAGGGCGGCAGCATCAACGCGATGATCGAGGAGACGACCGTGACGTTGACGCCGTAGTCGACGTCGTAGCCGCGCGCCTTCATCTGCGGGATCATCAGGCCGCCGATCGCAGAGGCGTCGGCCGCGGCGGAGCCCGAAATGCCGCCGAAAAGCACTGAGGCGGTGATGTTGACCTGGCCGAGGCCGCCGCGCAGGTGGCCGACCAGGGCGCCGGCGAGCGCCACCAGCCGGCGGGCGATATCCCCGCGCACCATCAGCTCGCCGGCATAGATGAAGAAGGGGATCGCCATCAGCGCGAAGACCGAGACGCCGGAGTTCAACCGCTGGAACACGACCACCGGCGGCAGGCCCATATAGGCGATGGTGGCGAAGGACGAGACGCCGAGGCAGAAGGCGACGGGCGTGCCGATCAGCAGCAGGACGGTGAAGGTGCCGAAGAGGATCAACAGTTCCATCTCTCAATCCTCCAGTTCGGTTTCGCCGAAGCGGGCGGTCGGCAGGCCGGCGGCGCGGCGGGCGAGGCGCTCAAGCGAGAAGAGGACGATGAGGATCCCGCCGCCGACGAGGGGCAGGAAGTCGAACGCACCGGAAATGCCGAGCGAGGGCAGCTTGTTGCCGGCGGTCTTGGCGGCGAGTTCGGCCCCGTACCAGACCATGCCCGCGCCGAAGGCGATGACCACGGCGTCCGAGATCGAATGCAGCGCCAGCTTGACCTTCAGCGGCAGCACGTAGAGCAGCACGTCGAAGGACAGGTGATAGCCCTCGCGGATGCCGACGGCAGCGCCCAGGAAGATGAACCAGCCCATCAGCATCACCGAGGCGGGCTCCGTCCAGGACTGGCTGTCGTTGAGCGCGTAGCGCCAGAAGACCTGGACCGAAATGAATGCGGTCATCAGCACGAGGCCCGTGCCCGACAGCCACAGGGCGATGCGGCCCAGGGTGCCCGTGATCCGCGCGATGTCGCGCATTGTCCCTTGCAAGATGCGTCCTCCCGGCAAGAAGAAACCCGCGGCGGACCGGCCGCCGCGGGTTCGAGGTCAGGCAGGGATCACTCGGTCGCCTGGATGCGGGCGACGAGGTCCTTCAGCTTGTCGGAGGTCACGTATTTCTCGTAGACCGGCTTCATCGCCTCGATGAAGGGCGTCTTGTCGATCTCGCTGACGATCTTGACGCCGGCCTCGCGGACCTTGGCCTCGGAGGCGGCCTCGCGCTCGGCCCACAGCTTGCGCATGTGCGGGACGGAGTCCTTGGCAGCCTGACGGATCAAGGCCTGGTCCTCGGCCGAGAGCTTGTCCCAGCTCTTCTTCGACATGACCAGGACTTCCGGCACGATCAGGTGCTCGTCGAGCGTGTAGTAGCCGGCGACCTCGAAGTGGCCGGAGCTCTCGAAGGACGGCCAGTTGTTCTCGGCGCCGTCGATGACGCCGGTCTGGATCGAGGAATAGACCTCGCCATAGGGCATCGGCGTCGCGTTGGCGCCGAGCGCGTTGACCATGTCGACGAACAGGTCCGACTGCATCACGCGGAACTTCATGCCCGACAGGTCGGCCATGTTCTCGACCGGCTTCTGGCGGTTGTAGAAGGAGCGCGAGCCGGCGTCGTAGAAGACCAGGCCGACGAGATCATGGTCGGAGAACGCGTCGAGGATCTCCTGGCCGATCGGACCGTCCATCACCTTGTGCATGTGGTCGACGGAGCGGAAGATGTAGGGCAGCGAGGGAACCTGGGTCTCCTCGATGATGTTGTTGAACGGCCCGAGCGAGACGCGGTTCATGTCGATCACGCCGAACTGCGTCTGCTCGATCGTGTCCTTCTCCTGGCCGAGCTGGGCCGAGTGGAACACCTCGATCTCGATGCGGCCGTTGGAGCGCTCCTTGACGAGCTCGCCGAGATACTTGACCGCCTCGACAGTCGGATACCCGTCCGGATGGGTGTCCGAGGATCGCAGGACGATGTCGGCCGCCTGCACCGTCATGGCGGAGGCGGCGAGCAGCCCGAAGGCTGCCGTCATGGTCTTCCAGTGTTTCATGTTCAGTTCCTCCCTAGAGCAGTTTCGGCCCGGTCACAGCCTGTAGGCGGCCTTGACCAGGGTGTAGGTGAGGTCGCGTGCGACCTCGTATGCCTCGCCCTCGCCGAGCCTCCCTGTGGCGACGAGTGTGGCAAGGAATGCCGCATCCGACCGCCGGGCCACGTCGTGGCGGGCGGGGATGGAACAGAAGGCGCGGGTGTCGTCGTTGAACCCCACGGTGTTGTAGAAACCGGCGGTTTCCGTCGCCATCTCGCGGAAACGGCGCATGCCCTCCGCGCTGTCGTGGAACCACCAGGGCGGACCGAGGCGCAGCACCGGATAGGCGCCGGCAAGGGGCGCCAGCTCGCGGGCGTAGGAGGTCTCGTCCAGGGTGAAGAGAATGATGGTGAGGCCGGGCTCGTGTCCGACCGCGTCGAGCAGCGGCTTGAGCGCGCGCACGTAGTCGGTGCGCGTCGGGACGTCGAAGCCCTTGTCGCGGCCGTGCCGGGCCATCACGGCAGGGGAATGGTTGCGGAAGGCGCCGGGGTGGATCTGCATCACCAGCCCGTCGTCGAGGCTCATGCGCGCCATCTCGGTCAGCATGTGGCCGCGGAACCGGTCGGCTTCCTCCGCCGTGCAGCGCCCGGCCAGCGCCTTGTCGAAGAGGCCTGCGGCCTCAGTCGGCGAAAGGTCCTCGGTGCGGGCGCTGGGCGCGCCGTGATCGGTCGAGGTGGCGCCGTGCTGCTTGAAGAAGGCCCGGCGGGCCCGGTGGGCGGCGAGATAGCCGTGCCAGCTCGTCGTGTCCTCGCCGGTGATCTCGCCGAGACGAGCGACGTTGGCGGCAAAGCCCTCGAACTCGGGATCGATGACCGCGTCCGGCCGATAAGCGGTGATGACCCGGCCGCCCCAGCCGCTGTCGCGGATCGTGCGGTGATGCTCCAGCGGGTCCAGCGCCGATTCCGTCGTGGCGATGACCTCGAGGTTGAACCGGTCGAACAGGGTACGCGGTCGGAATTCGGGGCGAGCGAGACAGTCGGCAATATGGTCGTAGATGCGCGTCGCGGTCTGCGGACCCAGCGGCTCGTCGATGCCGAAGACCTCCTGGAAGGCGTGGTTCAGCCAGAGCGCGGAGGGCGTGCCGCGGAACAGGTGGAAATTGTCGGCGAAGAGCTGCCAGATGCGGCGCGGATCGCGCTCGCTTGTCCCGCCGTCGACGCGGGGAACGCCGAGATCGGTCAGCGCGATGCCCTGCGAGCACAGCATGCGGAAGACGTAGTGATCCGGCACCACGAAAAGCTCGGCCGGGTCGGGGAACGGTTCGTTCAGCGCGAACCAGGCCGGGTCCGTATGGCCGTGGGGGCTGACGATCGGCAGGTCGCGGATGGTCCGGTAAATGTCGCGGGCAAGGCCGCGCGTGCGCGGCTCCACCGGAAACAGCCGGTCCTCGTCCAGTAGCGCCATTCGGATCCTCCCTGCCGGCCCTGTCGCGTTTGTCCGCGTCTCGTTCTTGGGGCTGGCGAACTAACTAGTAATCTAATATGTTAGTCTGCAAGTTGAGTCAACGCCCGCCGAAACGGGGGCGGCGAATTGTCAAACCGGGCGGCAGTCGCTAGGACGAGCCTCCCGGCAAATGCCGGAAAACCGGCGCGGACGGCACGTCCGGCAGCGCGGCGCCAAGGCCTCGTCCGATCTTGCGGGCGGGCTGCGGTGGTCGCAGGGAGGGCAGGTGGATGACGGAACAGATCAAGCTCAGGACGCTCGACATGTCGCGCGTGCCGTCCGTGACCGATCTGGTGTTTGCCGAACTCTACAATCGGGTGGTTGGCCTCGATCTTCTGCCCGGCACAAAGCTGTCGGAGGCGGAAGTCGCCAAGCAGATGGGGGTCAGCCGGCAGCCGGTGCGCGATGCCTTCTACCGGCTGTCGCAGCAGGGCTTCCTGCTGATTCGTCCGCAGCGCGCCACGGTGGTGACGCCGATCTCGGTGGAGGCGGTGCACCGTGCCCGCTTCATCCGCACCGCGCTCGAACTGGAGACGATGCGCGCGGCCATGGCCAACATGACCGAGGCGGAGATGGGCGAGCTGGAAGACATGATCGGCGAGCAGGAAAAGGCGGTGGATCGCGACGACCGGGCCGGCTTCCATGCGCTCGACGACAGTTTTCACAACCGCATCTGCGAGATCGCCGGGCAGGGGCACGTGTGGGCGCTGATCCGCGACCACAAGGCCCATATGGACCGGGTCCGCTACCTGTCGCTGGAGAACGGCGCCCGGCTGGCGCTGAACGACCACATCTCGATCTTGGCGGCGGTGCGTGACGGCGACCAGGACGGGGCGATCACGCGGATGCGGTCGCATCTGGCCCGTATCGCCGGCATCATCGACGATATTCGGGCCGCCCACGCAGACTATTTTGATCCCGACGAGGCCTGAGGAGAGGGTCGCGCCGGTCAGTCCGTCAGGTCATGCGGCCGCGCGCGGCGATATCGATCTGCTGAACGCTGCCGTCGGCGCCGAGCAGCCAGGCGCTGTCGAACAGGTTTGTCACCACGCAGCAATGGTTCGGCACGATGCGGACGCGGTCGCCGACGGCAAGGCTGCCGGCGGGGATATCGACCACCGCATGTTCCTCGCTGAGCGCTGCGATATGCGCATCCGGATGGCCGATGATGGTGCCGTGTCCGGTGAGGCCGAGCAGGTCTGAGGACAGCGCCTTGGAGCCGGCATCCAGCACCGCACGCGTCGGTGTCGGGCGGCTGACGACAGTGGCGTGCACGGTCAGGGCGCAGTCGTCGAGGGCGCAGGCGCCGCGCTCGACCAGCGAGCGGTCGTTGTAGATGTAGGTGCCGGCCCGGTACTCGGTGACGAGGTTGCGGGACCCGCCTTCCGCTTCCCCCGCATGCCACATGTCGGGCGAGCCGCCGCTGGAGATTTCCGGGCACTCGATGCCCCGCGCGGCGAGCAGGCCGAGCGCCTCGCCCATGAAACGCTCGACATTGCCGGCCTTGCCGGGGGCGGGGTAGGTCATCAGTCCGGCGAAGACGAGGCCGGGCGCAGCCGCGATGCGGGCGGCGAGATCTGCCGCTTCTTCGGGCGTCTGGACGCCGCAGCGTCCGGCGCCGGTATCGCATTCCACCATCACATGCAGCGTTGCCGCACCGTCCGCGAAGGCGGCGGCGAGGCCGTCCACCGTCGTCTGGCTGTCGGCGACGACGGCAAGGCGGGCGATGCGCCCGGCAAGCGCCTTCAGCCGCGCAAGCTTGGCCTCGCCAAGGATGTTGAAGGTGATGAGGATGTCGTCGATGCCGGCATCGGCCATGACCTCGGCTTCGCCGATCTTCTGGCAGGTGATGCCGCGCGCGCCGGCCTCGATCTGCGCCTTGGCGAAGCGCGGCAGCTTGTGCGTCTTGATATGCGGCCGGCTCTTGAGACCGAGCCGGTCGCAATGGGCCTGGAAGCGGGCGATGTTGGCGAGCGCAACCGCCTCGTCCAGCACGAGGGCGGGCGTTTCGGGCTGGAAGGGCGCGTCGGCGGTCATGGAGTGGTCCGTTCGTCTCAGGCGGCGTGGGGATCCTCGACGCGGGGCCAGATGGCGCGCGTGAGGGTGTGGTAGGTGTTGGTCGCCGGATCGTTCGGGTAGGGCCCGTCGACCGCCGCATAGAGGATGTCGAAGGCGATCCGCGAGAAGGCATCGTGGAAGTGATTGGTCGACTTCACAACCAGGATCTTCATTGCCGTCGGGTCGATCCCCATGTTGGCGAAGGCGTCCGGGCTGAAGATCTGCGAGCGCACCGTGTTGAGCACCACGCGCAGCCCCTTGATGCGGATTGTCACCGAATCGCCCAGCGGCACGACGCTGGTGCCGAAGCTCTGCACCGCATTGCGCACCACCTTCTCCACCGTGACCTCGGCATCGATGGGCTCGCCGGCTGCGGCCGACATCTTGCCGCCGAAGCGCAAGGGGAGCGTCGCGCCCTCGCCGGCGGAAATGCAGGTGCGTACCGCAACCGGATCCCAGATGGAGGCGAGGGCGGCATCCGTGAGATCGCGTGCGATCATCTCGCGCAGCACGATGGTGGAATCGCCCGGCACGCCGCCGCCGGGATTGTCCCAGACATCGGCGATGACGACCGGATGGCCGTCGGTCTCGGCCGCCTTGTCGAGCGCCTGCGCCGGGGTGAGGAAATCCGGCCGGGTGCGGCCGCGATAGGAAAAGAGCTCCATGCCGAGTTCGCGCGCCAGCTGGTCGCCCTTCGGCCGGTCGCCGTCGGTGATGACGACGAGGCGGGAGCCGAGGTCCGGCACGTCGGCGGCCATGAAGCCATGGATCACCGAAACCGACAGGACGCCGTCATGTCCTTCCAGCGCCTTGAGCTTGTCGACGAAGCCGCGCATCGGCTGGCGGCTGGTCGGCAACACCTCGATCATCCGGCAGTCGAAGACGGAGATTTCCGGCTTCACCTCGCCAACCGAGGTGCGGTGGGCGAGATCTATGAGGCTTTCGGCGGCGATGACGAAATCGGTGTGCGGGAATTCCTTGAAGGCGACCAGCAAGTCGGCATTGGCGGTGCGCTTTGCCGACAGGTGGCTGTGCGGATCGAAGGTGGCGCCGACGATCGTGTCCGGCCCGACGATGGCGCGCACCGCCTCCAGGATCTCTCCTTCGCAGTCGAGGCAGCCGTCGGCGACCATCGCGCCATGCAGGCCGAGCAGCACGATGTCGAGCGGCAGCGCGGCGCGGATCTCGGCCAGCATCTGGTCGCGCAGGAGCTCCCAGGTGCGGGCGTTGACGAGGCCGCCCGGCTCCGCCCAGGTCGCGGTGCCCTCGATCACGTGCCAGCCGTATTGCCGCGCGCGGTCGCGGGCGACCGGGAAGACCGCGCTGCACAGGGTCGGCGTTGCCGGATGCTCGCCGGGGCCGGCATAGAAGCTGTCGCGGAAGTCCTGCAGGTCCGTGCGCAGGGGCGAGAAGGTGTTGGTCTCCGTTGCCAGGGACCCGACGAATACGCGTTTCATTTCGGCCATCAGGCGGCCTCCCCGAGAAGCTGGCCGGCATGGTGGCAGGCACTGGAACGTCCGTTGCCGAGGTCCACCGGATCGGGCCGCGTCGAGCGGCAGATATCGGTGGCCAGCGGGCAACGCGGATGGAAGGCGCAGCCGGAGGGCGGCGAGGCGGCGCTTGCCGGTTCGCCGAGATCGGCGACCGGCTGCCGTCCCGGCCGGATGCGCGGGATGGAGGCGAGCAGCAGGCGCGTGTAGGGATGCGCCGGCTTTTCGAAGATGGCGGCCTTGGGGGCCGTCTCGACGATGCGGCCGAGATACATGACGGCGACACGGTCGGAGATGTGCCGCACGACACCGAGGTCGTGGGAAATGAACAGCATCGAGATGCCGCTGTCGCGCTGCAGGTCCTTGATGAGGTTGAGCACCTGCGCCTGGATCGACACGTCGAGCGCGGAGACCGCCTCGTCGGCGATGACGAGGCGCGGTTCGACGATCATCACCCTTGCGATGCCGATGCGCTGGCGCTGGCCGCCGGAGAACTCGTGCGGGTAGCGGGTCATCACCTTCGGATCGAGGCCGACCTTCACCAGCGTGTCGGCGATGCGGGCGCGCACCTCCTCGCGGGTACGGGCAAGGCCGTGGATGCGGACCGGCTCGGCCAGCGTCTGCTCGATGGTGAGGCGCGGATTGAGCGAGGCGAAGGGGTCCTGGAAGATCATCTGAATCTCGCGGCGCAGCGGCCGGAAGGCGCCCGCTGAAAGCCCCAGAATGTCGCGGCCGCGGAACCGCGCCTCGCCGCTCGTCGCCGGCTCGAGCTTCGTCAGCGTGCGCCCGACCGTGGACTTGCCGCAGCCGCTCTCGCCGACGATGCCGAGCACCTCGCCCTCGGCAAGGTCGAAGGAGACGCCGTCGACCGCCTTGAGGATGCGCTTGGGGCCCGGCAACACGCCGGTTGAGGGCGCGCGGAAGGTGAAGTGGGTCTTCAGGTCGCGGACCTGGAGGAGGGGGGCTGCGTCGGTCATGCGTCCGGCTCCAGCGGGTAGTGGCAGCGGGCGAAATGGGTGGGCGCGAAGGCGGCGAGCGCCGGCTGGTCGCTGTCGCAACCGGCGCCCGCCCGCGCGCAACGCGGATGGAAGGCGCAGCCGGTGATGGTCTCGTCGAGCGTCGGGACGCGTCCGGGAATGGCGGACAGCCGATCGACGTCCTCGTCGGCCTCGGGAATCGAGTCCAGCAGGCCGCGCGTGTAGGGATGGCGCATGTCCTGGAAGAGCTCGCGCGCACCCGCCGTCTCGACCACGCGGCCGCGATACATCACGGCGATGCGGTCGCAGGTCTCGGCGATGACGCCGAGGTCATGGGAGATCAGCATGACCCCCATGCCGGTTTCCTTCTGCAGCTCGACGATGAGCTTGAGGATCTGCGCCTGCACCGTGACGTCGAGGGCGGTGGTCGGCTCGTCGGCGATCAGGAGGCGCGGCGAGCCGGCGAGCGCCATGGCGATCATCACGCGCTGACGCTGGCCGCCGGACAGCTGGTGCGGGAAGCTGTCGATGCGCCCCGCCGGGTCGGGGATGCGGACCATGGTCAGCAGCTCCAGCGCCCGGTCGCGGGCGGCGCGGCGCGACATCGGCTGATGCTCGCGGATCGCCTCGATGATCTGGTCGCCGATCCGGTAGACCGGATTGAGCGAGGTCATCGGCTCCTGGAAGATCATCGACATCTCGTTGCCCATGACCGCGCGGCGCTCGCGCGGCGACAGGCGCAGGAGATCGCGGCCGCGGAAGAAGATCTCGCCTGCAAGAACGCGCACGGGCGTTCCCTCCAGCAGCCCCATGATGGCGAGCGAGGTAAGGCTCTTGCCGCAGCCGCTCTCGCCGACGATGCCGAGCGTCTCGCCGGTCGACAGGCTGAGCGAGAGGTCCTGCACCACCGGCAGGATGCCGTCGGGCGTGGCGACGCCGAGCGTCAGGCCGCGCATGTCGAGCAACAGGTCGCTGGTGTCTGAATTCGGGCGTGTCATCTCACACCCCCTTGATGTCGTTGCGGAACCGCGGGTCGATGCTGTCGCGCAGGGCGTCGCCGACCAGGTTCATGGAAAAGACCGACAGGATGATCAGCGCGCCGGGGAACAGCAGCAGCCAGGAGGCGCGGGTGACGTAGATGCGCGATTCCGACAGCATGTTGCCCCAGCTCGGAACCTCCGGCGGCAGGCCGAGGCCGAGGAAGTCGAGCGCCGCGGCCTGCAGCTGCGCGAAGGCGAAGATGAAGCTTGCCTGCACCAGGAGCGGCGAGACGAGGTTCGGCAGGATGTGTCGGAACAGGATGCTGGCATGGCCGGCACCCGAACAGGTCGCGGCATCGACGAAGACCTCGCCCTTGAGCTTCAAGGTCATGCCGAAGAGGATGCGGGCGGTGGTGGTGGCGTAGACGATGCCGATCACGATCACCGTGTTGACGACGCTGCGCTCCAGCAGGGTCATCAGAACGAGGGCGAGCAGCAGCGCCGGGAAGGCCATCAGCACGTCGACGACACGCATGATCACATGGCCGAGGCGGTTGAAATAGGCCGAGACCATGCCGGCAAGGCCGCCGGCGACCAGCGCGACGACGACGCTGCCGATGCCGATGATGATGGCCATGCGGGCGCCGTAGAGGCTGCGCGAGAAGCTGTCGCGACCATAGTGGTCGGTGCCGAACAGGTGCTCGAGGCTCGGCGGCGACAGACGCACGAGCGGGTCGAGCTCGAGCGGGTCGTAGGGCGCGACGAGCGGGGCGAAGATCGCGGCCAGCGCGACCAGTATCAGCCAGCACAGTCCGGCGGTGGCGAGCCAGCGCCCGCGGAAGATGCGGCCCATGGTGAGGATCGCGGTCATGCCTCAGCTCCCTGGCTTTGCGGCTTGAGAGAACGGGTCCGGGTCATTTCAGCGACACCCTGGGGTCGAGGCGCGCATAGGCGAGGTCGACCAGGAGGTTGATGACCATGTAGAGGACGACGATCACCAGGATGACGCCCTGGATGACGGGGTAGTCGCGGCGCAGGATCGACTGCACCACGAGGCGGCCGATGCCGGGCAGCGAGAAGACGGTTTCGGTCACCACCGCCTCGGAGACGAGGGCGGCGAAGGTGAAGCCGAAGGCGGCGGCAACGGCGATCAGCGCGTTGCGGAAGACGTGCTTCACCGAGACCTTCCACGGGGCGAGGCCCTTGGCGCGGGCGGTGCGTACATGATCCTCGCGCTGCACGTCGAGCATGGAGGCACGCACCAGACGGATGATCAGCGCGGCGTTGGGCGCGGCGAGCGTGAAACTCGGCAGCAGCAGATAGCGCAGGTTCGCGAGCCCGCCGTCGTCGGTCACTGACGGGAAGCCGGACGAGGGCAGCCAGCCGAGCGTCACCGAGAAGATCAGGATCAGGTAGAGGCCGAGCCAGAAGGTCGGCACGGAGGCAAAGAGCATGGCGCCGCCGGAGGTGACTTGGTCGACCCAGGTGCCGCGATAGCTGGCGGCGACGACGCCGATGGGCACGCCGAGGATGACGATCCAGACCATCGTCATCAGGGCGAGAAGGATCGAGGTTTCCGCACCGTCGGCGATCACCGAGGTGACGGGAACGCGGAAGAAGATCGAGGTGCCGAAGTCGCCCTGCAACACGTTGCCGAGCCATAGCAGGTACTGCGTGTAGAGCGGCTGGTCGAGACCGAGCTCGCGCGTCAGGCTGGCGATTTCCTCGGGCGTGGCGCTATCGCCGAGCAGGACGGCAGCCGGATCGCCGGGGATCAGGTGCACGAAAAGGAAGACCAGCAGCGAGGCGGCGAGCAGCGTCGGCACGTGCGTCAGCAGTCTCCGCAGGGCATATCCGAGCATGAGCGTGACTTTCCGCGAAATGTCGGGAGGCGGCCAGCCCGCCCCCGGCCTGTTGCGAGTGTTGTCCGTCGGACGTTGTTTCGCAAAGGCCGGAGGGGGACGACGGGATCGTGCGTTACTTCGAGACGTTCCAGAAGTGCGGCCAGATCAGGGTTGCTTCGCCGAGGCCCTTAAGCGCCGGGGAGGCAATGTTGTAGGTGTAGATGTCGCCCGTCTTCATGGTCGGGACCTGCTCGTAGACGAGCGCCTGCAGCTCGCCCCACAGCTTCTGCCGCTCCGCCGGATCGGCCGAGGCGGTGAACTTCTCCGACAGCGCGGTCTTTTCCGGGGTGGCCCACCAGCCGGGGTAGTTGGGGTTCATCACCGAGATCAGGATCGGATCCGGCACGAAGCCGTGATGGGTGAAGAACAGGTCCCACTGGTCCGGCTCGCCGCGCTTCTTGATGAGCGTTGCCCAGTCGTAGACCTGCAGGTCGATGTTGAAGCCGGCCTGGGCGAGCTGCTTGGTGTAGACGATCGCCGTGTCGTAGTGGAACGGGTAGTTGGTCGACACCATGAACTTGATCGGCTCGCCGTTGTAGCCGGCTTCCTTGGCCAGCTCCTTCGCCGCGGCCGCATCGCCCTTGCTGAAGTTATCAGCGCCGGATTCGGTGTACCAGACATTGCCCTGCGGCATGAAAGAGCCGTTGGCACGCCACAGCTTTTCCGGGCCGATCGAGACCTGGAGCGCCGGCGTCTTGTTGATGGCCGTCTGGATGGCGCGGCGCAGGGCGAAATTCTCCTTCAGCGGGCCTTCCTTGGAGTTCATGAAGACCAGGCCGAAGATCGGGCCGCCGTTCAGGATCGTCGTGACGTCCGGGCTGGAATCGAGGGCATCGAAGAGGTCGCCCGGGATGTTCTCGGCATAGTCGTAGTCGCCGGCCTGCAGGCCGCTGACGCGGGTGCCGACGTCGGGGACCGGGATGAAGCGCAGCGCATCGAACTCGGCCTTGCGGGTGCCGCCATAGCCATTCGGCTCGCCTTCCGGCGAATCGTAGTCGTCGAAGCGGACGAGCTCGACATGGCGGTTGGGCTGCCACTCGCCGAAGCGGTAGGGGCCGGTGCCGATGTAGTTTTCCGGTGCGATAGGCTCCTTGCCGGCGCCTTCCATGACGGAGGCGGGATAGATCGCCGGGCCGCCGTTGATGAAGGCCAGCAGGTTCTTCCAGGGGCCGAACGGCTGCTTCAGGCGCAGCGTGACCTCATGGTCGCCGGTCGCCTCGATGCTGTCGACATTCGAGAACAGCAGGCTGCCGCGCGAACCGAACTCGCCCCAGCGCTTCAGCGAGGCAACCACGTCGGCCGAGGTCATGTCGGTGCCGTTGTGGAAGGTCACGTCCTTGCGCAGGGTGATGACGATGGTGCGTCCGTCATCCTCCAGCCGGTCGCTCTCGGCCAGAAGCGGCACCGGCGAATTGCTGGCGTCGAAGGTGTAGAGACCCTCGAACATGTGGTGGGCGATGGTCGTCGACAGGTCCGAGGTGACGACGTGCTGGTCGAGGCTGGGCGGCTCGCCGACCGTGGCGTAGCGCAGGGTGCCGGCCGCGAAGGCGGTACTGGCCATGGATGTCGCGATCGCCGCGGCGAACACGGTTTTCCAGCGGGTGTTCCGAAACATTCCACTCCTCCAAATACAGGGTCCTCTGGGTAGCCCGAATGGGCTACACGGGCAGGCGACGTACATTCGCCGGCCGTGCAGCCATCCCACGATCTGCCGTGTCTGCGCCGGCTGTTCGTTGTGTAAAAAATTTTCATAATCTGCCTAAACTGTCAAACGGGAATTTGAGTTTCCCGCCAAACCGCGGTAGATAATGAAAGAAACTTTCATACGGAGCTGAGAATTTCCATGACCAAGGGCATCACCCGTCACGACACCGCCGACCTCGCAGCCGGTGGACAGAAGCGCCCGTTCGCCAAGGCGGTCACCGCCGGAGGGTTCGTCTATGTCTCCGGCCAGGTGCCGGTGGAAGGGGGGGAGATCATCACCGGCGGCATCGTCGCGCAGACCGAAAAGGTGATCGAGAACATCAAGTCGGTGCTGGCGCTGGCCGGTTGCGGACTGGAGCATGTGGTCAAGGTCAATGTCTGGCTGGATGATGCGCGCGACTTCTCCAGCTTCAACGCCGTGTTCGAGCGGCATTTCGGGGCCCACCCTCCGGCACGTTCCACGGTGCAGTCGCCGTTGATGGTGGATGCGAAGGTCGAGATGGATGTCATCGCCTACAAAGCCGATTAATCTCGCCCCGCAGACCGGGGCGGATGGCAGGGAAGGGGCCGGGGGCGTGGCCAAGGTGATCGACATCATCGCGCAGCTCAGGCGGCTCGACGGCGCCTTCCCCAAGCGCGAGCAGCGTGTCGCCGACTATGTGCTGGCGAACCTGGAGACCATCGCCTACCAGCGCCAGAGCGAGATCGCCCAGGGCGCCGGTGTCTCCGATGCGACGGTCAACCGCTTCTGCCAGACGCTCGGCTGCGACGGGTTCAAGGACTTCAAGATCCGCCTCGCCCAGAGCGTGGCCGTCTCGCTGCAATACATGGACGTGCATGCGCCCGACAGCGGATCCCTGTCCGATGCGCTGGTGTCTCAGGTGTTCGGCGCGCTGATGGACACGCTCAACCGGGCGCGGGCGCAGCTCGACCCGATTGCGGTGGAGGCGGCGATAGACCTCTTGGCCGGGGCGCGACGGATCGTCTTCTTCGGCGTCGGCGGCGGTTCGGCCAATGTCGCTCGCGAGGGGGCGAACCGCTTCTTCCGCCTGGGCGTGCCGGCGGAGGCGCATTCGGACGGCTATCTGCAGCGGATGATCGCCTCGACGCTGGAGCGCGGCGACGTGGTCTTCGCGATCTCGGCCAGCGGCACGCCGGCCGAACTGCTCGACAGCGTCGCCATCGCCCGCCAGTACGGGGCGCAGTCGCTGAGCCTGACCAAGGCCGGATCGGATCTTGCCGGCGCCACCGACATCGCGCTTGGCCTCGATCTGCCGGAGGACCAGGACATCTACAAGCCGAGCGCCTCGCGGCTTGCCTATGTGGCGATCATCGACGTGCTGGCTGCCGGCGCCGCGCGCAAGCGGCCCGAGCGCGTGCGCGAGTATCTGCGCCGTATCCGCACCTCGCTGGTACCGCTGTCCAAGGATGTGGGCCCCAAGCCCATCGGCGACTGACCAGCCCTTCCGGCGATATACCGCTGCTGCAAGGCGTGCCTCGTGCGGTGCTGCCGGGCCTTGTGCGCAAACGGACGCGACGCCAGGCTCGGATATCCGGTTTCGTTATATCTGCTTCGAATATTGGTATTTGATTGACATACCACTCTGCCGTCTCCTTGGCTGAGAAAAACGTGCGGACGACCGTGGGGCGGGGGCCCTGAAAACAAGCGGCGCCGTGCGCGAGCCAGCCAGTGCGGGGAGCCATAGATGTCGAGACTTGCGGCCTTCAACTTCCAGAAATGGATCGACGAGCACAAGCACCTGCTGAAGCCGCCGGTCGGCAACCAGCAGGTCTTCAAGGACGCGGATCTCATGGTGACCGTGGTCGGCGGGCCCAACAAGCGTACCGACTATCACGACGATCCGGTCGAGGAGTTCTTCTACCAGCTCAAGGGCGACATGGTCCTGAAGCTCTACGACGGCAAGGAGTTCTACGACGTGCCGATCCGGGAGGGCGAGATCTTCCTGCTGCCGCCGCATGTGCGCCATTCGCCGCAGCGCCCGCAGGAGGGATCGGTCGGTCTCGTCATCGAGCCGTCCCGTCCGGAAGGCGCGCTCGATGCCATCGAGTGGTACTGCTTCGAATGCCAGCACCTGGTGCACCGCGCCGAGCTCGACCTTGAGTCGATCGTCGACGACCTGCCGCCGGTCTACAAGGCGTTCTACGCCTCCGAGGAAGACCGCACCTGCCCGAACTGCGGCACGCTGCATCCCGGCAAGGAGCCGCCGGAAGGCTGGGTCGTTCTCTGAACGAACCGGATACCGCGTCCCGACCATTCCAAAGACTGAAGAAGACGGCCGGCCCGCCCGCCGGGGCAGCGCCGTGCCGGGAGGAGCATGACATGACCAAAGCCAAGCATCTTGCCCGTCTCTTGCCCGCAGCCATCGCCATGGCGACATTGGGCGCCGGCCTTGCGGAGGCGAAGGAATTCCGCCTCGGCCTGATCACCCCGCCGCCGCATATCTGGACGGTTGCAGCGAACTCGTTCGCGGACGAGCTGAAGTCGGCCTCCGGCGGCGAGCACAGCGTCACCGTGTTTCCCTCGCAGCAACTCGGCAACGAGGCGCAGATGATGCAGCAGCTGCAGACGGGCGCGCTCGACATGGCCTTCCTGACCATCGCCGAAGTGTCGAACCGGGTGCCCGATTTCGGCGCCTTCTACGCGCCGTATCTCGCCGACGATGTCGGCCATGCGGCCCGCATCCTGCGCTCGGACGTCGCCACCGGCCTGCTCCAGGGCCTGCCGCAGAAAGCCGGCGTCGTCGGCATCGGCTACTCGATGGGCGGGTTGCGCCAGATCGTCAGCCGGTCGCCGGTGACGACGGCGGCGGACCTTTCGGGCAAGAAGCTGCGCATCACCCCGTTCGAACCGATCAAGGACTTCTACAACGCGCTGGGCGCCGCCTCGACGCCGATGCCGCTGCCGGCGGTCTACGATGCGCTCGCCAACGGCCAGGTCGATGCCATCGACATGGACGCGGAGCTGATCTGGGGGCTCAAGTACTACGAGCACGCCGACACGATCCTGCTGTCCAACCACATGATGTTCCCGATGGTCGGGCTGGTCTCGGCCAAGGTCTGGCAGGGCCTGTCCGAGGGCGACCGCAAGACGGTGGCCGAGCTGATGAAGCGCCATCTCGACGGGGCCATCGACACCTACGTCCAGAAGGAAGGCGAGTGGCTTTTGTCCATCGAAGGCACGGGCAAGACGGTCGTGGAGGCGGATGCCGCGTTCTTCGCCGATGCCATCGCCAAGTGGGAGGCGATCTGGACCGAGAAGGCCCCGGCGCTTGCCGATCTGCGCAAGGTGGCCGAAGAAACCCGCTGAGGAGGAATGCGCCGGGCGGCAGTCGTGTCGCCCGGACGATCCGCCGAGATTGCCGGCGCGGGATGGCGGACATCGCCGCCCGCGCTGTTTCGGGCCAGAGGGAGGGAGGTCCCGCGATGCTCTACCGCCTGTCGGCCTTGTGGGCGCGCTGCGAAATCGCCGTGGCCGCCGTGCTTGCGGGGGCGATCACCGTCCTGATCCTGATCAACGTCGCCACGCGTACCGCCCGCATGGCGATCTACTGGATCGACGAGGCGGCGATCTACACGATGATCTGGATGACCTTCCTCGCCGCTTCCGCTGCCGTGCACGACCGCAGCGCCGTGGCGGTGACGCTGGTCGGCGACATGCTGTCGGACCGGGCGAAGGCCCGCCTTGTCGCCGTGCTCGACCTGGTGGCGCTGGGCTTCGGCGTCGCGCTCGGCTGGTTCTGCTGGCTGTGGTTCGATCCCGCAGGCCTTGCGGCCGCCGGCTTCGACATCGAGGCCTTCCAGGGCAACACCTTCAACTTCATCTATGCGGAGCCGACCACCACGCTGGGGATCCGCAAGGCCTGGGTCTGGCTGATCATGATCCTCTTCACCTTCGGTTTCCTGCTGCACGCGGCGGCCAACCTGTCGCGTTCGCTTACCGCGCTCGCTGCTCCCGGCAGGAGCGGCGAATGACCGGCGTCGTCTTTCTCGTCCTGCTTTTCGCGGGCGTCCCGATCAGCCTGGTGCTGTGCCTGTCGGCGGTCTGGTACATCCAGGCGAGCGGCAACACGGTGCTGTATTCCAGCTTCGCGCAGCAGCTTTTCGCCGGCGTCGAGAGCTATGGATTGCTTGCGATCCCGCTGTTCATGCTCACCGGCGAGCTGATGAACGAGGGCGGTCTGACCCAGCGGCTGATCCAGGCGGCGCGGGTCTTCGTCGGCGGCTTTCGCGGCGGCCTTGCCTATATCAACCTGCTCGCCAACATGTTCATGGCAGCGATCATCGGCTCCGCAGCCTCGCAGATCGCGGTAATGTCGCGGGCCATGGTGCCGGCGATGGAGGAGGAGGGATACCGCCGGGAATTCGCCGCCGCGACGACGGCGGCCGGCGGGCTGCTGTCGCCGATCATTCCGCCGTCCATGCTGTTCGTCATCTATGGCGTGCTGGCGCAGATCCCCATCGGCGACATGTTCATGGCCGGCATCCTGCCGGGCCTGCTCCTCTCCGCGAGCTTTTTCGTCATCGTCGCGCTGGTCGGCCTCAAGGAGCAGTTCCCGAAGGGCGAGTGGATGTCGCCGGGAGTGGCGCTTGCCGCGATCCGCGACTGCCTGCCGGCCGCGCTCATTCCGCTGGCCATTGTCGGGGGTATCCTTCTGGGTATCGCGACGCCGACGGAATCGGCGGCGGTCGCCTCGCTGGTGGCTTTCGTGATCGGTCGCTTCGTCTATGGCGAGCTGAAGATCACCCGCCTCGGCGCGCTGTTCGTGCGCACCGCCGCCAATTCCAGCCTCGTGATCTTCCTGATCGCCTCGGCCAATGTCTTCGGCTGGGTGATCATCTACGAGGCGATCCCGCAGAAGCTGGCCGCGCAGATCACCACACTGACCTCCGATCCCTTCGTTTTCCTGCTGATCGTCAATCTGGCGCTGTTCCTGATCGGCATGGTGATCGACGGCATCGCCGCGGTGATCCTGGTGGTGCCGATCCTGCTGCCGATCGCGCAGACCCACTATGCCATCGATCCGTTCCAGTTCGGGGTGATCGTCTGCCTCAACCTGGTGCTGGGGCTTCTGACGCCGCCGGTGGGAGCAGGGCTCTACATCGCCTCGGCGATGAGCGGGGCGAAGCCGATGGCGATCTTCCGTGCGCTCTATCCGTTCCTGGCGGCGGTCGCTGCGGTGTTGCTGCTGCTGAGTTGGGCGCCGTCGATTTCGACCGTGCTGATCCGCTGAAACCCGTTCAGAAGCTCGCGGCGACCTGGCGCAACTGCTCCAGGAAGAAGCTGGCCGCCGGCGTCAGGCTGCGGCCCTTGCGGTAGGAGACCCCGACCGGGCCGATGGGAATCGGTACGTCCCAGGCGACGCGGGCGAGGATGCCTGCGGCGATGTCCTGCTCGGCGACGTGGCTCGGCAGGACGCCGATCATGCTGGAATTGACCAGCAGGCTGCGATTGGCGAGGAACGACACCGATTCCACCGCATTGATCGGCGAGGACAGGCCGTGGTCGAGGAAGACCATGTCGATCTGCCGTCGCAGGGTCGTTTCCGGCGGCGGCAGGATCCAGCCGTACTCCATCATATCGGCGAAGGTGACCTTCTTGCGCTCTTGCAGCGGGTGCCCGACGCGGGTGACGGCGATGACCTTCTCCTCGTAGAGCCGTTCCTGAAGCAACTCGTCGCGGTGCCGGTGCGTGGGCAGGCGCCCGACCACCAGATCGAGCTCGCCGGAGCGCAGAGCCGGCATCAGCACCTCGTTGGTGCCTTCCTGGATCTTGATCGACAGGTTGGGCTTTTCGGCGAGGACCCGGGCGATGGTGCGGGGCAGAAGCAAGGCGGAGGCGGCCAGCAGGGTGCCGACGACGATCCGGCCGCTGGAGCCTTCCGACAGGTCGTCGAGTTCCTGTGCGGCGTGCGAGATCTGCGCGAAGATGAGCTTGCCGTGGCGGGCCAGCGCCTCGCCGTAGATAGTCGGGACGACGCCCCGGTTGGTCCGCTCGAAGAGCATGACGCCGAAGTCGGTCTCCAGATCCTTGATCAGCTTGGTTGCGGCCGGCTGCGACAGGTTCAGCTCGCGTGCGGCATGCAGGATCGAATTGTGCCGCTCGACCGCCACCAGCAGGCGAAGCTGCTTGAGCTTCAGCCGGGTCAGGATCCGCTCGACGATGCGGAAATGCTTCGGTGTCGGTTCGCTCATCGGCCGTCCTTGCGCGAGGGGCGCGCCCTCAGCCGGTACCTGATCGACCGGGCTCACGCAACCAGGATCGGCTCTTCGAGCGAGAGCGCGGCGTTGATCATGCTCATGGCGGTGAGGGCCGACGACTTCGGATTGTCGGCCAACTGGTACCCGTTGAGGCGCAGCGAGAAATTGCCGAAGGCGCCTTCCGCCTCCAGTTCGTGGCAGTTGTAGGTGCAGGTCGGGTCGGCGACGAGTTCCACCTCGGTCGCATCGAAACCGATGCCGGCAAGGGCGACGCTGGCGGTGACGTTGGCGTTCTTCGGATAAAGGCGCGCGGCCTCGCGTGCCGTGCCGCGAAAATGGATCCGGGCATCCATGAGAGTGTCGAGATCGAGCACGGTTTCCGCCGGCGTGCCGCGCCAACTGGCGACCGGCTTGCGGCCGCGATAGGTCACCCGGTCGAGCCCGCCGCGCCGCGCCGCCGAGAGCACGTCGAGCCCGCCGATGGCGCCGGAGGCGATGCGAAGGTGGGCGCCGGAGGCGGAGGCCGCGCGCGCCAGCGTTTCGTAAAGCGCCGCGTCGGCCAGTGCTCCGGCGGAGACGCTGACGAGGTCGATGCCGCGTTCCAGGATGACGGCACCATGGGCGATCAGGCCCGGATGGCCGGCGCAGTCCAGTACAAGGTCGGGACGTGCCGCGAGACCGTCGATGCTCTCGACCACGGCAACGTTCGGTCCGACCGCTTCCCGTGCCGCCGCGAGGCGCTCGGCACGACCGATCACGCCGCCGAGCCGTACGGCGGAGGATGAGGAAATGGCACGGATGACATGGCTGGCGATGGCACCGTAGCCGATGATCGCGACGTGTTTCATGCAAGGCTCCGAAGGATATCCTGCCTTCCATCCTGCGCGAACAGCAGGTGATTTGCTATCCAATATCCAGATAGCAGATTTGAAACATGGTATTTGCTGCGATACCTGAACGACGCCACTCTCCGCCCAACAGACGCCGGCCCGCTGTCAGGGCAGGACGCGGGAGGACGGGTGGCCGCTGTGACGATCAAGACCGGGCATGCTTCGCAGACGGTGCGGGACGAGGGCGTAGCCGACGCCAATGCGCTTGTCGGACGTGCCGTGCGTCGCCGCGAGGACGATGCACTGGTGACCGGGCAGGGCTGCTACGTTTCCGACATTCCGCTGCACGATGCGCTGCATCTCGCCTTCGTCCGCAGTCCCTTGCCGCGCGGCACCATTCTTGGCTGCGATGTAGAGGTTGCACGGGAGATGGCCGGCGTCGCCCATGTGGTGACAGGGAACGATCTCTCGGGCTTCGGCGCGCGCGATGGCCAGGCCCTTGGCCGGCTCGCCGTCAATCCGGTCCTGCCGTTCGAGGGCGAGGCCGAGTTCCCCGTCCTTGCATGCGGCTCTGTCGCGGCCGTCGGCCAGCCTGTCGCGGCGGTGCTGGCAGGCGAAAGGGCCACCGCGCAGGATGCGGCGGACCTGATCGGCGTCGACATCGACGAGGACGGTGCGGCACCGGATTATTCCAACGGGGATGCGCCCGGCTTTCGCGGGGACTGGTCCTGCGGAGACGTGGCCGCCGGCTTCGCCGCTGCGCACCTCGTGGTCGAGGTGGAGGTGGAGCACCCGCGCCTTGCCCCATCCCCGCTCGAGCCGCGTGCCATTGCCGTCGACTACGACGCGGAGCGGGATCGTGCGCTGGTCTGGTACTCGACCCAGACGCCGCACCGGGCGCGGCGTGAGCTTTGCCGGATACTCGGTATCGAAGAGGCGCGCATCGCGGTCCGGGCGCCGGATGTCGGCGGTGCCTTCGGCATGAAGGCCTCGCTGTACCCGGAAGAGGTGTTCGCCGTCTGGGCCGCCTTCCGCTTTCGCCGTTCCGTTCGCTGGGCGTCGAGCCGCAGCGAGGACCTGATTTCCGCAACGCATGGGCGCGGCGCGCGCAGCCGGGGACGGCTGGCGCTCGACGCCGAGGGGCGCTTCCTGGCGCTCGAGGCCGCCGTCGACTGTCCGCTTGGCCACTGGCTGCCCAACAGCGCCGGCATTCCGGCCTGGAATGCCGGGCGTATCCTGCCGGGCGGCTACGACATTCCGGCGGTCGACATCCGTTCGCGGGCGCGCCTGTCGCACAGCGCGGCGGTCGGCATCTATCGCGGTGCGGGGCGGCCGGAGGCCAACTGCCTGATGGAGCGGCTCGTCGACGAGGCCGCCAGCGCCAGCGGTATCGATCCGCTGGAGATCCGCCGGCGCAACCTTCTATCCCCCGACCGACTGCCCCACACAGGGCCGACCGGTACAAAGCTCGATTCCGGCCGCTATGCCGAGTTGCTCGACAAGCTGGCGCGGGACGCGGACTACGATCGGTTGAAAACGGCGCGAGACAGTATGCGGGCCGAGGGTGGTGTCGCCGGTCTTGGCCTCGCCTTCTATGTCGAGCCCTGCGGAACGGGCTGGGAGAGTGCACGGGTGACGCTGCATCCGGACGGGAGTGCGGATGTGGCGACCGGCGGTAGCAGCCAGGGTCATGGCCGCGAGACGGCCTTCGCCCAGATTGCGGCCGACCGTCTGTCCCTGCCGCTGGAGCGGGTGCGCGTGCTGCACGGGTCCACCGACGACTGTCCGACCGGCATCGGCGCCCTGGCCAGCCGCAGCACGCCGATCGGCGGAAGCGCGCTTGCCGAGGCCTGCGACGCTTTGCTGGCGAAGCTCGAAGACGGCGCAGATCGCGGCAAGCCGGTGAGCGCCGAGGTGGTCTACGAGGCCAAGGGCGAAGCCTGGGGCTATGGCGCCTATCTCGTCCTTCTGACCATCGATCCGGACACCGGCACGCCGACCATCGAGGAGGCGCATTGCTGCGACGACATCGGCACGGTGATCAATCCCATGATGGTCGAGGGCCAGATCCGGGGCGGCTTCGCGCAAGGGATCGGCGAGGCCTTGATGGAGCGCATCGTCTACGACGCCGACGGTCAGCTCCTGACCGGCTCGCTGATGGATTACGCGCTGCCGCGCGCGTCCGACATGCCGAGCCTTTCCATCGGCAAGATGTCGACCCCTTCGCCCGCCAACACGCTGGGTGCCAAGGGGGTCGGCGAGGCCGGCACCATCGGCGCCCCGGCCGCAATCCTCAATGCCGCCAATGACGCGCTGCGCCCCCATGGCGCCGCGATCCTGTCCATGCCGCTGACCGCCGAGGCGCTGTGGCGCGCCCTGCGCTCGGCTCCAACGAGGTGACCGAAATGAACTATTCGAGGCTCGACGCCAAGGCCTATGCCCGCGCCAACATGAAGGGGATCTGGGCAGCGGCGCTCAATCCCTTCCGCGAGGATTTCTCCTTCGACGAGGCAGGCTTGCGGTCGAACATCCGTCACTGGGTGGACGATCTCGCCATCGCCGGGCTGTTCATCGCCGGCAAGCAGGGCGAGTTCTTCTCCATGTCGCTCGCCGAGCGCAAGCGCAACTTCGAGATCGCGGTGGAGGAGACGGCGGGCAAGGCCGGGACGATCATGTCCTGTTCGGACCAGAACTTCGACACGGTGATCGAGCTCGCCCGCCACGCGGAAGCGGTGGGTGCCGACTACATCGTGGTGCATGCGCCGGTCCTGCATTTCATCAGCGATCAGGACGACACGGTCTACGAGTATTACAAGGCGATCTGCGAGCGGGTGAACATCGGCATCGCCATGTGGAGCCACCCGGATTCGGGCTATCTGATGAGCCCGGAGCTGTGCGCTCGGGTAGCGGAACTGCCGAACATCGTCGCCATCAAGTACAGCGTGCCGCGGCCGATGTATGTGCAGCTGACGGAGATGGTCGGCGACAAGATCCTGGTCTCCACCGCTTCCGAAGAAGAGTGGCTCGACAACATCCTCGAGCTCGGCTGGCAGCTCTACCTGTGTTCCTCACCTCCCTACCTGCTGCAGACGGCGAAGGATCGTCGCATGCACGACTACACGCAGGCCGCCTTTGCCGGCGATGCCGAGCGGGCAAAGGCGATCAGCGCCAGCCTCGATCCGGTGCGCAAGGCGTTGCGCGGCACACGGCCGGGCGGCAAGCCGCAGGCGCACCAGAAATACTGGCAGGAACTCTTGGGCCAGGTCGGCGGGCCTGTGCGCCCGCCGCTGCTGCAGCTGACCGATGCGGAGCGCGAGGCGACCCGCGCCGCGTTCGAGGCATGCGGCCTCGCGCTCTGAGGCTGCGTCTCAGCCCTGGGGCAGGTCGGTGTTTTCCGCATCCGGCGTCAGGGTCTGTTCCGCTTCCGCCGTCGGCTGCCGGGTGAAGCCGGAAACGCCGGCCGTTTCCTCGTAGTCCCGGGGAATTTCCACCGGGCTCGCTGCATAGGCAGTGATCAGCTCGGCCAGCGAGCGCAGCGCATGCATGTGGATGCGCTCGTAGCCGTGCGAGCTGTCGATGCCGAAGGTGATCAGGGCGGTGCGCACGTCTGCGCCCGCCTCGATGGCGGATGCGGAGTCCGAGCGGTAGTAGCGGAAGACGTCCTTCTGGTAGCGGATGTCGTGCTCCTGGCACAGGTCCACGAGCTTCTTCGTCAGGTGATAGTCGAAGGGGCCCGTCTGGTCGGCCATCGAGAAGGTGACGCCAAACTCGCTCGAATTCTGCCCCGGCGCCGTGGTGCCGTTGTCGACCGCGACCAGCGAGGCGACGTCGTGGGTGATGATCGAGGAGGCGCCGACACCGACTTCCTCGGCGATGGTGAAGAGCCAGTGGATGTCGACCGGCGTTTCTGCCTTGGCCTCGGTCATCGCCTTCAGCGCCGCCAGCATGACCGCGACGCCGGCCTTGTTGTCGAGGTGGCGGGAGATGATGAAGCCGTTTTCGAGAAACTCCGGCTGCGGGTCGATGGCGATGATGTCGCCGACCTCGATACCGAGGCGGTCGAGATCCGCCCGGCCGAAGGCGAGGGCATCGACGCGCAGCTCCACATGGTCCCAGCCGATGGGAGAGGTGTCGATCTCCTCGTTGAAGGTGTGGCCCGACGATTTGAGCGGCAGGATGGTGCCGCGATAGGCGCCCGAATGGGAGAACAGGGTGGCGCGCGCGCCTTCCGCAAAGCGTGCCGACCAGTTGCCGATGGGAACCAGAGCCAGCCGGCCGTTCTCCTTGAGGAATTTCACCTGCGCGCCGAGCGTGTCCAGATGCGAGACGAGCGCGCGCGCGCCGCGGGCCTGATGGCCGCGCCAGATCGCGCGGATGGCGCCGCGACGGGTCAGCTCGACCGGAAGGCCGAGGCGTTCCAGCTCGGTCGAGACATAGCGAACCACGGTGTCGGTGTAGCCCGTGGGGCTGGGGATCGCGAGCAGCGCCTTCAGGGTGTCGGCGAGATAGTCCGTGTCGATGTTCAGTCGTGTCATGTGGCCCCCTGGTTGGCGTGCTGGTCGACGACGACCTGACGGGCTGTCGACGGCATGGACAGCGGGAACAGCAGGTCGACGAAGCGTTCGGCGGTCGGCTGCGGTTCGTGGTTCGCCAGGCCCGGCCGTTCGTTGGCCTCGATGAAGCGGTAATCGGCCTCGGTCGGGGAGGCGACCATCAGGTCGATGCCGGTCACCGGGATATCGATGGCGCGCGCGGAGCGGACCGCCGCTTCCACCAGCACGGGATGGACGATGTCGGTGACGTCGTGGATCGTGCCGCCGGTATGCAGGTTTGCGGTCCGGCGCACCTGCAGCTGCGTCCCGCTCTCCAGAACATCGTCCAGCGTATAGCCGGCCTGGGCAATGGTGCGCCCGGTCTCTGCGTCGAGCGGAATATGGGACTCGCCGCCCGTTGCCGCGCCGCGGCGGCGGCTCTGCGCCTCGATCAACTCGCGAATGGTGCTGCGGCCGTTGCCCACGATTGTCGGCGGCCGGCGGATGGCGGCGGCAACCAGCCGGTAGTTGATGACGATCAGGCGCAGGTCCTGGCCTTCGACGCATTCTTCCACCAGCACCGTGTCGCAGAGCTGGCGGGCCTCATCGATGGCGGCGCGCATGTCGTCCATGGAGGTGAGGCCGACGGAGACGCCGCGCCCCTGCTCGCCGCGTGCGGGCTTGACGACGACCTTGCCGTGCTCCCGCAGGAAGGTCTCCAGCGCGTCGTCGCCGGCGCTGGCAAGGATCTGCGCAGGCACATGCACGCCGGCACCCTCGACCACCTTTCGCGTTGCGGTCTTGTCGTCGCAGATCGACATGGCGACGGCGCTGGTCAGTTCGCTGAGGCTTTCGCGGCAGCGGATCGTGCGGCCGCCCTGGGACAGCGAGAAGAAGCCGTGTTCGGCATCGGTGACCTCGACCCGGATGCCCCGGCGGCGCGCCTCGCGCACGATGATCGTGGCGTAAGGGTTCAGCGCATCGTCGACATCGGGGCCGGTATAGAGGGTCTCGTTGATCAGGTTCTTCCGCTTGACGGTGAAATACGGCACCCGGTGGAAGCCGAGCTTTTCGTAGAGCGCGATGGCCTGGTCGTTGTCGTGCATGACGGAAAGGTCGAGATAGGCGAGGCCGCGTGCCGCGAAATACTCCGCAAGGTGCCGCACCAGGGCCTGGCCAACGCCGGGATGGCGCGCCTGCGGATCGACCGCAAGGCACCAGAGCGAGCCGCCGCGCTCGGGATCATTGAAGGCGCGGAAGTGGTCGACGCCGGTGACGGTGCCGAGGATCTCGCCGCTGACCTCGTCCTCGGCCACGAAGTAGCAGATCGAGCGGGCATCGCGCTTGGACCAGAAGAAGTCCGGCGGCACGGGGACCATGCCGCGTCCGGCATAGATGCGGTTGATCTCCTCGGCATCGGCCTGCGAGGTCAGGCGGCGCAGGAAGAAGCCGGAAGGCGCCCGCTTGGACGCCCGGTAGGTGGAGAGGTCGAGACGAAACGTATGCGAGGGATCGAGGAAGATCTCCTGCGGGGCGTTTGCCAGAAGCACGTGCGGATCGCGCACATAGACGGCGATGTCGCGACGGTCGGGCAGCTCGCCCTCCAGCGTCGCGACCAGCCGTTCCGGCTCGGAGAAGGTCTGCCCGAAGATCAGGCGCCCCCAGCCGAGATCCAGCGCACAGTCGGCGGTGACCGCCGGTGCGTCGCTGGACTGGTTGTCGATCGGCGGCTTCAGGCCGTGCTCGCGCATGCGCTTGAGCCGGTGCGAATAGGCGTCCCGGTGCCGTGCGTCCTTCTGGCGGGCGTCGCGGGGCGTGCGCCCCGATCCCTCGCCGCGCTTCCCCCCGGAACCGCCGGTCTTGCTTGCCGTCATCGTCGTGTCCTCAGATGTCGTTGGTCTGCAGCCAGAGCTCGAGCAGGGCCACCTGCCAGAGCTCGGAGCCCTGGAGCGGCGTGATGTGGGCCGTCGGGTCGGTAAAGAGGCTGTCGAGATAGTCCTTCTGGAACAGCCCGCGCTCGCGTGCCGGAGCCGAGGTCAGGGCATCCCGCACCATGTCGAGATAGGGGCCCTGAATGTACTTGAGCTGCGGCACCGGGAAGTAGCCCTTCTTGCGGTCGATCACCTCGTGCGGGACGACCTTGCGGGCCGCTTCCTTCAGGACGCCCTTGCCGCCCTGGGCCAGCTTCAGATCAGGCGGGATGCGTGCTGCGAGCTCGACCAGCTCATGGTCGAGGAAGGGAACGCGCGCCTCCAGGCCCCAGGCCATGGTCATGTTGTCGACCCGCTTGACCGGGTCGTCGACCAGCATGATCTCGGCATCGAGGCGCAGCGCCCGGTCGACCGGGGTTTCGGCCCCACCCTGCATCAGGTGAGCGGCGACGAAGTCGAGGGCCTCGTCCTTGTCCGCCATCCACTCGGGCGACAGGTGCCGGCCCATCGTCTCGCGCGAGCGGTCGAAAAAGACGCGGGCATAGTCGGCGACCACATCATTGGAGCCGGCGAGCGGGGGATACCAGTGATAGCCTCCAAACACTTCGTCGGCGCCCTGGCCCGACTGCACCACCTTGATGTGCTTGGACACCTCGCGGCTGAGCAGGAAGAAGCCGATATTGTCGTAGGAGACCATCGGTTCCGACTGGGCAGCGATGGTGTCCGGAAGCGACGTCATCAGATCGGCCGAGGGCACGAAGATCTTGTGATGGTCGGTGCCGAAGCGCTCGGCGATCAGGTCGGAATAGACGAACTCGTCGCCCTTCTCGCCATTGGCTTCCTCGAAGCCGATGGAGAAGGTCATCAGGTCCTTCTGCCCCTCCTCGGCAAGGAGGCCGACGATCAGCGAGCTGTCGACGCCGCCGGACAGCAGCACGCCGACCGGGACGTCCGAGACCATGCGGCGACGCACGGCGAGGCGCAGCGCCTCCAGCACCCGGTCGCGCCAGTCGTCGGCGGACAGGCCGCTGTCTTCCTCGCGGCGGGTGTAGGAGGCGTTCCAGTAGCGATGCTCGCTGGAGCTCCCGTCGGCTTCGATCCGGCGCACGGTCGCGGGCGGCAGCTTGCGCACGCCCGACAGGATCGTACGCGGCGCGGGCACGACCGCATGGAAGCTCATGAAGCAGGCCAGTGCCGCCCGGTCGATGCCGGTGTCGACATCGCCGCCGGCCAGCAGCGCCTGCAGGGTGGAGGCGAAGCGAATGCGCTTGCCTTTTTCTGCAAGGTAGAGCGGCTTGATGCCGAAGCGGTCGCGCGCCAGCGTGACCGAGCCGTCGCGGCGGTCATGGACGGTGAAGGCGAACATGCCGTGGAAGCGCTTCACGCAGTCGGCGCCCCAGGCGTGAAACGCCTTGAGGATCACCTCGGTGTCGCCGTGCGAGAAGAAGCTGTAGCCCTTGGCCTCCAGCTCCTTGCGCAGCTCCGGGTAGTTGTAGATGCAGCCATTGAAGACGATGGAGAGCTCCAGCGCCGGATCGGCCATGGGCTGGGCAGCTTTCTCCGACAGGTCGATGATCTTCAGCCGCCGATGGCCGAGCGCCACGGGTCCTTGTGCCATCACGCCGGATCCGTCGGGACCGCGCGGCGCCAGACGCTCGGTCATCCGGGCGACTGCCTCCGCATCCGCAAACTGTCCATCGAAGCGAAATTCGCCGGCAATACCGCACATGAAAGGAAGCCCCTTTGCTGCTTCTCGTGTTGCCGCAAGGTCCGGTTTTCCGAGGCTTGCGGATGACTTCTGCCATCGGGGCGGGCACAGGGCCCACCGGATCCGGTGGCTGGCTTGCGTTATTAGTTAGTGTACAAATCATTTGAAATCAAATCTTTTGTGGTGTAATTATTTCTGCGAGCTATCCGACGAGAATCAACCCAAGGAGAGAGCCCGTGACGGACGAACGCGGAGCAGCCCAAAAGGATGCAAGCGATGTCATTCGCTCGATCCGGCGGATCGTGCAGGCGATGGACGTGCGGTCGAAGCGGGTGGCGCGCGAAACCGGTCTGACGATCCCGCAGATCGTCGTGCTGAATGCCGTGCGGGACTTCGAGGCGGCAACGACCGCGCAGATTTCGCGCGTGGCGAATATCAGCCCTCCGACGACGGTGACGATCCTGGAAAAGCTGGAGCTGCGCGGTCTCATCACCCGGCGCCGGAGCACAGTCGACCGACGGATTGTCCATACGGAGCTGACCGAAACCGGCAAGGCGGTGCTGGCCGATGCTCCGCCGCTCATTCACAAGCGCTTCTTTTCCGGCATGGCGGCGATGAGTGCGGAGGATCAGGCCTCGATCATCCGGGCCTTCCATACGGTGGCCGACCTGCTGGAACCGGACGAACCGACGGGGGGAAGCGGGCCGGCGGAGGCCGGCCTGCCAGCCTGATCCGCCTTTCGGAGACAAAAACAGAAAAAAGGGCCGGAGCGTGTGCTCCGGCCCTTTTCGTATCGTGATGGCGGTTTGCCGGTTCAGGCAAAGACCTCGGTGACGGCCGCCCGCGTCTCCTCGACGATGCGGTCGGCCTCGGCCCGGGTCAGGCACAGCGGCGGCGCGAAGCCGAGGATGTCTCCCTGGGGCATGGCGCGGCCGATGACGCCGCGCTTCAGCAGGGCGCTGGCAACCGCCGGGCCTACCTTGGCAGAGGCATCGAAGAAGCGGCGCGAGGCCTTGTCGTCGACAAATTCCACCGCGCAGAGCAGACCTTCGCCGCGTACGTCGCCGACCTTCGCATGGCCAGCAAGGGCCGCGCTCATGGCCTGGTTGAAATAGGCGCCCGTCTCGCGGGCATTGGCGACCAGGCCCATGTCGTCGATCAGCTTGAGATTGGCGACGCCGGCTGCAGCGCCGATCGGGTGGGCGGAGTAGGTCCAGCCGTGGCCGATCGGTCCGTTCTCGTCGGTACCGCGTTCCAGCACCTCCCAGACCTTCTTGGAGATGATCGAGCCGGACAGCGGCGCATAGGCCGAGGTCAGGCCCTTGGCGATGGTGATGATGTCGGCCTCGATGCCGTAGTGATCGGAGCCGAACATGGTGCCGAGACGGCCGAAGCCGGTGACCACTTCGTCGGCGATCATCAGGATGTCGTGCTTCTTCAGCACGCGCTGGATCTGCTCCCAGTAACCGGCCGGCGGGGGCACGATGCCGCCCGTGCCCAGGACCGGCTCTGCGATGAAGGCGGCGATGGTGTCGGCGCCCTCGTTGACGATCAGCTCTTCCAACTCGGCAACGCAATGGGCCGTGAACTCGGCCTCGGTCATGTCGAGCTCAGGACGGCGGAAATAGTACGGCGCCTCGGTATGGAGCACCTGCGCAAAGGGCAGGTCGAACTTCTTGTGGAACAGCTCCAGGCCGGTGAGCGAGCCGGTCATCAGGCCGGAGCCGTGATAGCCGCGCCAGCGCGAGATGATCTTCTTCTTCTCCGGCCGGCCCAGGATGTTGTTGTAGTACCAGACCAGCTTGACGTTGGTCTCGTTGGCGTCCGAGCCGCCGAGGCCGAAATAGACCTTCGACATGTTGGACGGCGCGCGTTCCACGACCATCTTCGCCAGCGTGATGGAGGTCTCGGTGCCATGGCCGACATAGGCGTGATAGTAGGCGAGTTCCTTCGCCTGCGCAGCGATCGCCTCGGCGATCTCGGTGCGGCCGTAGCCGACATTGACGCAGTAAAGGCCGGCAAAGGCGTCGAGCAGACGGTTGCCGTCCCGGTCCTCGATGAACACGCCGTCACCGCCGGTGACGATGCGCGAGGGGCTTTCGCCGCGTGCGTGCTGTGCCAGATGGGTAGAAGGGTGGAAGAAATTCTCCCGGTCCCATTTGTCGAGCTGGTCGTTGGTCAGCATGAATAGCTCCCTTGGTTGAGGCCGGCGGGCATCAGGCCCAGTCGCGGCAGACGTATTTGAGGTCCATGAAAGCGCGCATGCCATCGGCGGCGCCTTCCCGGCCGATGCCGGATTGTTTCATGCCGCCGAAGGGGATCGGCGCGCCGGTCACCTTGGTCCGGTTGACGGCGATCATGCCGTAGCGCAGGGCCCGCGACAGGCGGTAGATGCGGCGCGGATCCTCGCTGTGAACATAGGCGATCAGGCCGTACTCGCTATCATTGGCGATCCTGACAGCCTCTTCCTCGCTGTCGAAGGGGCGGATCGCCGCAACGGGGCCGAAAGTCTCCTCGCGCATGATCAGCGCATCGTCCGGCACGTCGCACAACACCGTCGGTGCGTAGAAGAGCGGGCCGGCCGCAAGGCGCTTGCCGCCGGTGAGCAGCTTCGCGCCGCGCTCCAGCGCATCGGCGACATGTGCCTCCTGCTTGGCGACGGCGCGTTCGTTCATCAACGGGCCGATGGCCGGGTCTTCCAGTCCCGGTCCCACGGTAAGCGCGGCCGCCGCCTCGGCGAAGCGCTTGCAGAAGGCCTTGTAGAGCGGCCGCGCCACGAGGAAGCGGTTGGCGCCGAGGCAGTCCTGGCCCGAGGTTGCGAACTTCGCCTTGACGGCTTCTGCCACCGCACGCTCCAGATCCGCATCGGAGAAGACGAGGAAGGGCGCGTGGCCGCCCAGCTCCAGCACAAGGCGCTTCACCGTCGAGGCGGCCTGCCGGTAGATCAGGCGGCCGATCTCGGTGGAGCCGGTGAAGGACACGGCGCGCACGCGGGCGTCGTCCATCCAGGCGCCGACCACGGTCGCCGCATCGCCGGTCACCACATTGAAGACGCCTGCCGGAAAGCCGGCGCGCTCGGCCAGTTCCGCCAGCGCAAGCGCTGAGAACGGGGTCTCGTGCGAGGGGTGGACGAGGACGGTGCAGCCGGCGGCAAGGGCCGCCGCGGCCTTGCGGGTGATCATCGCGCAAGGGAAATTCCACGGGGTGACGAGAGCAGCGACGCCAACCGGCTCAAGCCAGGTCTCCATCTCCGCATCCGCCAGGTGCGAGGTGACGCTCTGCGTATCCGGCCTGCGGGCTTCCTCGGCGTAGAACTCGACGAAGGCAGCCGCATAGTCGATCTCGCCGCGCGCCTCGGAAATCGGTTTGCCCTGCTCCAGCGTCATCAGCCGGGCGAGATCCTCGCGATTGTCGCAGATGAGCTCGAACCAGCGGCGCAGAAGACGCGTGCGCTCCTGAGGCAGGAGGGCCGACCAGCTGGTGAAGGCCTTGTGCGCGGGGTCGATGGCAGCGCGCGCCTCATCCGCAGAGAGGCTGGCCACATCGCCGAGCCGGCTGCCGTCGGCGGGATTGCGCACCGGGAAGGTGCGGCCGTCCGTTGCCGCCGACCAGCGTCCGGCGACATAGGAGAACTGCCTGAGCAGGCGGGCGTCCTCGAGAAGAGGGGCGGTCCGTTCCGCGGATCTGGTGACCGGTGCCGTCATGTTCCGTCTCCCGCATGTGACTGGGTCGATGCGGCGCTGTTCGCCGCGACGGGGACACCATGGCGCGAAAACGGAGGAACAAGCGTCTGAAGCGGCCCGGCGAGGGAGACGATTCGTCTTTTTTGCGGCTGGCCGGCAGGCCGATCAGTCTGCCTTGCCGAGCAGCAGGTCGAGCGGCGGGGCGTGTCCCGTCTTCACCGGTTTCGTGACGATGTAGGTGTAGTAGCGGGCCAGCCCGAGCCCCTGGTCGAGCAACCGGTCGATCAGCCGCTGATAGCTGTCGACATCGCGCGTGACCACCTGCAGCAGGTAGTCGAACCCGCCCCCGAGCGCCCAGCACTGGACGATCTCCGGATAGGTCTCCACCGCCCGCTCGAAGGCCTGAAAGGCCGCCGAACTGTGGTTTTCCAGCTCAAGCGTGACGAAGACGGTGACATGGGGGGCGGTCTTGCGCAGGGCGACCTCGGCCCGATAGCCCTCGATGACCCCGGCCTTTTCCAGCCGCTTGAGCCGCTCCCAGCAGGGCGTCGGGCTGAGATTGATGCGCCGCGCGAGCTCCGCCTTGGACAGGCGGCCCTCGCGGGAAAGGACCTTCAGGATGGCGATGTCACGGTCGTCGAGGCGGATCATGCAGGGGTCATAGCGGGGTTGGGGCAGGAGAGTCCATCTGCCAGAGGATGCCACGGCGTTCAAGACGCGGCCGCGATGGTTCATTCTGACGGGTTTTCAAATGGCAGGGGGAGCGTGCACAGTGCGCCGATGATTTGCCGGATCGCCATGCGAATGTCCGGCCGTTGGGGAGTGACAGGAATGCCGGCCACCGAACTTCCGTTTTCCGATGCGGAATTCTCCAGGCGACTCGAAAAGGTGCGCAAGGAAATGCGCGAGCGGGACATCGACGTTCTGTTCGTCGAGGATCCTGCCAACATGGCCTGGCTGACCGGCTATGACGGCTGGTCGTTCTACGTCCACCAGGGCGTCCTCGTCTTCCATGACGCCGATCCCCTTTGGTGGGGCCGCCGGCAGGACGCCAACGGCGCCGTGCGCACCGTGTGGATGCCCGACGAGCGGGTTGCGTTCTATCCCGACCACTATGTGCAATCGACCGTCCGCCATCCGATGCAGACGCTGGCGGAGCTGATCCGCGAGGCCGGGCTCGGCAAGGCCCGGATCGGCGTGGAGCTGGAGAACTACTACTTTTCCGCCAAGGCCTTCCTGACCCTTCAGGAGGAACTGCCGCAGGCGACCTTCGTCGACGCGACAGCGCTGGTGAACTGGCAGCGTGCGGTGAAGTCCGACGAGGAACTTGTGTTCATGCGCCGGGCCGCGCGGATTTCGGAGAAGATCATCGACGGCATCTTCGACCGGATCCATCCCGGCATGCGCAAGACGGATCTGGTCGCCGACATCTACGCCGACGCGATCCGCGGCACGGAGGACGCCTGGGGAGATTATCCCTCGATCGTTCCGCTGCTGCCGAGCGGATCGGATGCGGCGGCGCCCCACCTGACCTGGGACGGGCGGCACATCGCCGCCGATACGGCGACGTTCTTCGAGATCGCCGGCTGCTACCGGCGCTATCACGTGCCGTTCTGCCGGACGGTCTATCTCGGCAAGCCGCCGCAATTTCTGCTGGATGCGGAAAAGGCCCTGGTCGAGGGGCTGGAGGCAGGTCTTGAGGCCGCGCGCGCCGGCAACCGGGCCAGCGATATCGCAGAGGCGCTGGGCGCTCCGCTGGAGCGGGCCGGCATCGACCGTGCCGCGCGCTGCGGCTATCCGATCGGCGTGTCCTATCCGCCGGACTGGGGCGAGCGGACGATCTCGCTGCGTCCGGGCGACGACACGGTGCTGGAAGCAGGCATGACCTTCCACTTCATGCCGGGCCTGTGGATGGACAATTGGGGGCTGGAGATCACCGAGAGCATCCTGATCCGCGAAGACGGCCCGGCGGAGTGCCTGTGCAACCGTCCGCGCGCGCTCTTCGTCAAGGATTGAGGCGGCAGGACGGACCGGTATGGCACTGATCGACGACACCAAGACCCTGCTCGGGGAGCTGATCTCCTTCGCCACCGTTTCGAGCGACGGCAATCTGGAGCTCATAGCCTGGGCCGCGGACCGGCTGGGAGACCTAGGCGCCGAGATCCGGGTGATGGTCGACGAGACCGGAAGCAAGGCCAACCTGTTCGCGACCATCGGTCCGAACGAGGATGGCGGCATCGTGCTGTCCGGCCATAGCGATGTGGTGCCGGTGGCGGATCAGGACTGGTCGTCCGATCCGTTCCGCATGCGCGAGGCGGATGGGCTGCTGTACGGGCGCGGTGCCTGCGACATGAAGGGCTTCATCGCCGCGGTCCTGGCGACGGCGCCGCTCTTTGCCGCGTCGAAGCTGTCGCGACCGGTGCATATCTGCCTGACCTATGACGAGGAGGTCGGCTGCCTGGGGGCTCGCAAACTGGTGAGCGAGTTGCCCGGCATGGGCGTGCGGCCGGCGCTCGCCGTCATCGGCGAGCCGACGGAAATGCGGATCATCGAGGGGCACAAGGGCTGCTGCGAGTACACCACGAGTTTTCGCGGCCTGGAGGGGCATGGCTCGGCTCCCGATGCCGGCGTCAACGCGGTGGAATATGCGCTGCGCTACGGCATGCGGCTGATGGAGCTGAAGGAGCAGTTGAAGGAGAGGGCGCCTGCAGCCAGCCGCTTCGATCCGCCCTGGACGACGCTCCAGCTCGGGCGGCTGATGGGCGGGGTGGCGCACAACGTCATCCCCGGGCTCGCCAGCCTCGACTGGGAGATGCGCCCGGTCACCGAGGCCGACCGTGCCTATGTGTGCGAAGCCATCGATGCCTATGTCCACGACGAGCTGCTGCCGGCCATGCGCGCCGTGCATCCGCAGGCCTCGATCCGCCGCGAGGTGGTGGGGGAAGTCGCGGGACTGGAACCGGTGGAAGAGAACGAGGCGCGCCGCATCGTCGCCGAGCTGACGGGCGCCAACGGTGCCGATGTCGTGTCCTTTGGGACGGAGGCCGGTCTTTTCCAGCAGCTGGGAATGTCGGTCGTCGTCTGCGGCCCGGGCTCGATCGCGCAGGCCCACAAGCCGGACGAGTTCGTATCGCTCGATCAGCTCGGAGCATGTCTTGCGATGCTCGAGCGGCTGGCCGGTCGTCTGCGCGCTTCCTAGGCTGCACAACGCTCCTCTGCTCAGGACGACGAGCCGGGCTCGGTTGCGACCGAGAGGCTGACGCGGTCTGCGGCAAAGCGGCTGTGGCTGGCCTGGATCGGATGCCCTTGCGCATCCACGTTGAGCGAACGGGTGAGCAGGACCACGGCACCGGGCTGCAGGGCAAGGTCCGCCCGGTCGGAGGCGGTGGCCGGGGCTGCCGAAATCTCCGTCGATTGACGCACATAATCAGCGACGCCGCAGGCCGCCAGTGCCCGCGTGATCGATCCTTCGCGGCGATAGGCGTCGGGCAGTCCGGCGAAGCGCTCGGCGTCGAACCAGTGGACGGCGCGGGACAGGGGGACCCCGTCCGCCTCGCCAAGCGTTTCGAGCCGGAGCAGCGGGGCCCCCTCGGCGAGCCGCAATTGAGCCGCAAGTTCCGGTGTCGCGCTTTCCTGCGAGACGCCGACGAGGCGCGTGACGGCCTGAGCCACCTGACCGCCGAGGCCGGCGGAAAAGCGGGTTCGGGTGCTGATCGGGTAGGTGACGCGGCGACGCGGGACGATGGTGGTGCCGCGCCCCTGCACGGTCTCCACGACGCCTTCCCGGGCAAGTGCCGCCAGGGCCTGCCGTACCGTGTGGCGGTTGACGTCGAAGCGCGCGGCCAGCACCGCCTCGGTCGGCAGGCGCCCCGTGTCGTCATGGTCGCCATTGCCGATGGCAGCGCGAATTTCGTCGGCGATCTGCCGCCACAGGGCGACCCCCGTCTGCCGTTCAATTCCGCTCATGCGTGTCCCTTCGCCGCCGCTTCGGCCCTTGCTCTTCTAGCAAGGCCGGGCGCTGACAGCCAACAACTGTCGGGGCATGTGCTTGCTCATGCCCAGGCCCAGGCCCACGGACGAGGGGCGGGCTGGCGCTGTCATGCCGTCGTCACGCGGAACTTGTAGGCTCCATTATGTCGGTTGTCTATAATACTAGACAAATATAGATGGCGGGTGTAGTCAGCCTGGAGCCCGAAGGGCATGCCGCCGCGGTTGCGGTGACTGGCAATCGTCCGGGCAAGTGCGAATTCAGGAACGGAGCGGCAGATGGCGGAAGCTGAAACGCAAAGCGAGGCGGGGCCTGGCCTCAAGCGGCTGATGGACGTGCTGGCGGCTTCTCCCGGCGTGGAGATCGCGGCCTGCGCGGCGGCGCTCGGCGATCTGCCGGAGGCGATGCCGGTGCGCGGGCCTGAGATCGGCCTGGTCATGGTGCGCGGCCGCATCGGTGGTGATGGCGCTCCTTTCAACCTCGGCGAGGCGGCGGTGACACGGGCCACCGTCCGGCTTGCCGGCGGCACTGTCGGCCATGCCTATGCGCTCGGGCAGGACCGGGCGAAGGCGCGCCTTTGTGCAGTGCTTGCCGCGATGTGGAGCGAGGGCGCGCGCCGCGACGAAATCGAGGCGCAGGTGCTGGCGCCGCTGGCAGCGGCTCGTGCGGGCGAGATCTCCCGCGTCAAGCGCGAGGCGGCGGCCACCCGCGTCGACTTCTTCACAATGGTCCGGGGAGACGACTGATGTCCGAAGCCCTTCTTTCCACGGTTGCCGTCTCCGGCGGCTTCAACGGTCCGGTTTTCGAGGCGCAGGCCGTCTTTCGCGCCCTGATGGATGCGATGGCCCGCCCCGGCACCGTTCATGATCTTCCCGTCTCCATCGCGCCGCCCGCGCCGCTGGGGCAGGGCTCCGGGGCAGTGGCGCTGGCGATGTGCGATCCCGATACGCCGGTCTGGCTCGGCGAAGGGGCCGACAGCGAGAGCGTGCGGGCCTGGCTGTCCTTCCAGTGCGGTGCGCCGGTGGTGCTGGGGGCCGAAAGGTCCGCTTTCGCCTTCGCAAGGGGCGCGAACATGCCGGCAATGGACGCCTTTGCCGTCGGAACGCAGGAATATCCCGACCGCTCGACGACGCTGGTGGTCGAGGTGGAGGCGCTGGAGGGCGGCGTGCGCCTGATGCTGGAGGGGCCCGGCATCGACGGTCAGCGGATCGTGGGGCCGGTCGGTCTGCCGGAAGATTTCGTGGCTCAACGCGCCGCGAACCGGGCGCTCTTTCCGCGCGGTGTCGATGTCGTGCTCGTCGCGGGGCTGCGCATGATGGCGCTGCCGCGCAGCACGGTCGTATCCCATGCCAACGAGACGGAGGCGGGCTGATGTATGTCGCAGTCAAGGGCGGCGAGGCGGCCATTGCCAACGCCCACAAGATGCTGGCCGACCGTCGCCGCGGCGACCGGTCCCTTCCCTCGATCACCGTCGAACAGCTCGTCGAGCAGCTGGCGCTGGCCGTCGACCGGGTGATGGCGGAAGCCTCCCTCTACGCGCCTGAGCTTGCCGCGCTGGCCGTCAAGCAGGCGCGGGGCGACATGATCGAAGCGATCTTCCTGCTGCGCGCCTATCGCACGACCCTGCCGCGCTTCGGTGCCTCGCTGCCGGTCGAGACCGGCGAGATGGTTGCCGAGCGGCGGGTTTCGGCCACCTACAAGGATTTGCCCGGGGGACAGGTTCTCGGTCCGACCTTCGACTACACGCATCGCCTGCTCGATCCTGCCCTTGCCGGCGACGAGACGGTGGCGCCGGCCCCGGCGCGCGAAAGCGAAGGCGAGCCGCTGACCCGCGTCGCCGACATTCTGGCGCAGGAAGACCTGATCGAGCGGGCCTATTCGGGAGACCCGGCCGAGATGCCGCAGGAACCCTCCGGCGACCTGACGCGCGAGCCGATGGAGTTTCCGATGGCGCGCGATCTGCGCCTTCAGGCTCTTGCGCGCGGCGATGAGGGGTTTTTGCTGGCCCTCGGCTATTCCACCCAGCGCGGCTACGGGCGCACGCATCCCTTCGCTGGCGAGATCCGCATCGGCGAGGTTGAGGTAGAGATCGACGTGCCCGAGCTCGGTTTTGCCGTCTCGCTCGGCCGCATCCGCGTGACCGAATGCCAGATGGTCAACCAGTTCGCCGGCTCGGCGAAACTGCCGCCGCAGTTCACCCGCGGCTATGGCCTGGTGTTTGGCCAGTCGGAGCGCAAGGCGATGGCGATGGCACTCGTCGACCGGTCGCTGCGCGCCGGCGAGCTGGGCGAGGACCGCGTTGCCCCGGCGCAGGACGAGGAATTCGTCATCTCCCATGCCGACAACGTCCAGGCGACGGGCTTCGTCGAGCATCTGAAACTGCCGCACTATGTCGACTTCCAGGCGGAGCTGGATCTCGTCCGCCGGATGCGGGCTGAGTTCGAGGCGCGGCAGACACGTGAAAGCGACACGCAGGAGGCTGCCGAATGAGCGCTGCAACCGCACTCGGCGACGACCTCGCCACCTACAACTTCGCCTATCTGGACGAGCAGACGAAGCGGATGATCCGCCGGGCCATTCTCAAGGCCATCGCCATTCCCGGATACCAGGTGCCCTTTGCCAGTCGCGAGATGCCCATGCCTTATGGCTGGGGCACCGGCGGCGTGCAGGTGACTGCCTCGATCCTCGGGCCGCAGGACGTCCTGAAGGTCATCGACCAGGGGGCGGACGACACCACCAATGCGGTGTCGATCCGTGCGTTCTTCCAGAAGGTGGCCAGCGTCGCGGTGACCACGAAAACGCGCGAGGCGACGATCATCCAGACGCGCCACCGCATCCCGGAAGAGAAGCTGCAGGCCGGACAGGTGCTGGTCTACCAGGTGCCGATCCCCGAGCCGCTGCGCTTCCTGGAACCGCGCGAGACCGAGACGCGCAAGATGCATGCGCTCGAGGAATACGGCCTGATGCACGTCAAGCTGTACGAGGATATCGCCCGTCACGGCCATATCGCGACCACCTATGCCTATCCGGTGCTGGTGTCGGGTCGCTATGTGATGGATCCCTCGCCGACGCCCAAGTTCGACAACCCGAAGATGGACATGAGCGAGGCGCTGCAGCTGTTCGGTGCGGGTCGCGAGAAGCGGATCTACGCCATTCCGCCGCACACAAGAGTGGTCAGCCTCGATTTCGAGGACCATCCCTTCGAGATCCAGACATTCGATGAGCCCTGCGCCTTGTGCGGCGCGGAGGGCGTCTATCTCGACGAAGTGATCCTCGACGACCGCGGCGGGCGGATGTTCGTCTGCTCGGACACCGACCATTGCGAAGACCGCCGCGCGGCCGGCCATCGCGGCAGCATGTCGCCGGAGGAGGCCTATACGGGCCATGGCAAGGGTGAAGGGGAGGCAGCGCGATGACGATGCTGGATGAAACGCCGCTGCTGAGCGTTGCGGGACTGTCGCGCTATTACGGTGAGCGGGTCGGCTGCCGGGATGTCTCGTTCGAGGTCTACCCGGGCGAGGTGCTGGCCATCGTCGGTGAGAGCGGCTCTGGCAAGACGACGCTGCTCAACTGCATCTCGACGCGGCTGGAGCCGAGTGCGGGCAGCGTCAGCTACCGCATGCGGGACGGCGAGAGCCGCGATCTCTACCGGATGAGCGAGGCCGAACGGCGCCTCTTGATGCGCACGGACTGGGGCTTTGTGCACCAGAACCCGGCGGACGGGCTGCGCATGACCGTGTCGGCCGGCGCCAATGTCGGCGAGCGGCTGATGGCCGTCGGCGAGCGGCACTACGGCCGCATTCGCGACACCGCCACCCACTGGCTGTCGCGGGTGGAGATCGCCGCCGACCGCATCGACGATCAGCCGCGCGCCTTTTCAGGCGGCATGCGCCAGCGGCTGCAGATCGCCCGAAACCTCGTGACCGGACCGCGCCTCGTGTTCATGGATGAGCCGACCGGCGGTCTCGACGTGTCGGTCCAGGCGCGTCTGCTCGATCTGCTGCGCGGTCTCGTCAACGACCTCGGTCTTGCCGCCATCGTCGTCACCCACGATCTCGCGGTCGCCCGGCTGCTGTCGCACCGGATGATCGTGATGAAGGATGGCCGGGTGGTCGAGGAAGGACTGACCGACCGGGTGCTCGACGATCCGCAGGCGCCCTACACCCAGCTTCTCGTCTCTTCCATTCTGCAGGTGTGACCATGTCCGATCTCGTCAGCCGCGAAGCCGGCACCGTCGCCGTGCGGGCAAGTGCCCTGTCCAAGTCCTTCCATATGCACCTGCAGGGCGGTCTCGAACTGCCGGTGGTGGAGGGTGCGTCCTTCGAGGTGCATGCCGGAGAATGCGTCGTGCTCGGCGGCCCGTCGGGCGCCGGCAAGAGCTCCATCCTCAAGATGCTCTATGGCAACTATGCCGCAACGGGCGGCGAGATCCTGATCCGCCACGGCGAGGCGATGGTCGATCTGGTTGCGGCCTCGCCGCGGCTGGTGCTGGCCATCCGCTGCGAGACCCTCGGCTATGTCAGCCAGTTCCTGCGCACCGTTCCGCGCGTTGCGGCAATCGACGTGGTCGCCGAGCCGCTGGTTGCGCGCGGCATCGATGCAGCCACCGCGCGGGAGCGGGCTGCACGGACGCTCGAGCGGCTCAACCTGCCGCAGCGTCTCTGGCAGCTGCCGCCAGCGACCTTTTCCGGCGGCGAGCAGCAGCGCGTGAACATCGCCCGCGGCTTCATCACCGATCATCCGGTGTTGCTGCTCGACGAGCCGACCGCCTCGCTCGATGCGGCCAACCGGCGCGTGGTGATCGAGATGATCGCTCAGAAGAAGGTGCAGGGCGTCGCGCAGATCGGCATCTTCCACGACGAGGAAGTGCGCGAGGCTGTCGCAGACCGGATCATCGACGTGCGCGGCTTCGCGCCGGCGCGCGCAGCCTGAGGGGCGGGGCATGGCACGACTTTCCGAAACTCCGTTCATCCATCAGACCGCCGAGGTCAGCGACTGCGAGTTCGGCCGCTACACCGAGGTGGATGCCCGGGTCAGCATCAGCGAGACCCGCATGGATGATTATTCCTATGTGATGCGCGACGCGATGATCTGGAACGCGGAGATCGGCAAGTTCGCGAACATCGCCGCCTGCGTGCGGATCAATGCCACCCATCATCCGATGGAGCGGGCAACGCTGCACCATTTCACCTATCGCGCGAACGACTATTGGGACGATGCCGAGCAGGAGGCCGACTTCTTCCGGCGGCGCCGTGCGCTGCGGGTCCGGATCGGTCACGACACCTGGATCGGCCACGGTGCCACCATCCTGCCCGGCGTGTCGGTCGGCGATGGCGCGGTGATCGGATCGGGGGCCGTCGTGTCGCGCGATGTCGCGCCGTATACCATTGTCGGCGGCGTTCCCGCGCGGTTGATCCGGGAGCGTTTTCCGGCCGATGTCGTGGCGCGCATGCAGGCGCTTGCCTGGTGGGACTGGAGCCATGAACGCTTGCGCGAAACGCTCGAAGACTTTCGAAATCTCGATGCTCAGGCGTTTCTGGACCGTTACGAGGCAATTCAGTGAAGTCATGAGCCGGCGCATTGCTTTTTCGGAGCCGGGAAACGTCAGGGAATTGTCATAAAACCGCAGATTCCCTGTCATCTATACAGGATACGCAAGCTTCAATCATCAGGATTGAGGCGCAAATGTTCAAGCTCGACGGTGTGACGCGAAAGTTCGGATTGCTGACCGCGGTGGATGGCGTGACGCTGGACATTCCGGACGGACAGATGGTCGGTGTCATCGGCCGTTCGGGTGCCGGCAAGTCCACCTTGCTGCGGATGCTCAACCGGCTGGTCGATCCGAATGGCGGACGGATCCTGTTCCGCGACACCGAGGTCTCGGCGCTGTCGGGATCGGCGTTGCGCTCGTGGCGGCGCGACTGCGCGATGGTGTTCCAGCAGTTCAACCTCGTGCCGCGCCTCGACGTGGTGTCGAATGTGCTGCACGGCACGCTCAATGCCCGCTCGACCCTTTCGACCGTGTTCAACCTGTTTCCCAAGGCCGACATCCTGCGCGCCATCGACATCCTGGAGCGGCTGGGCGTGGCCGAGCATGCGCTGAAGCGGGCCGAGGCCCTGTCGGGTGGCCAGCAGCAGCGTGTGGCGATTGCCCGCGCGCTGATGCAATCGCCGAAGGTGCTGCTTGCTGACGAGCCCATCGCTTCGCTCGACCCGTTGAATGCCAAGATCGTCATGGATGCGCTCAAGGACATCAACGAGCGCGAAGGGATCACCGTCATCACCAACCTGCACACGCTGGATACCGCACGCACCTATTGCGAGCGGATCATCGGCATGTCGCTGGGGCGGGTCGTGTTCGACGGCACCGCGAATGAGCTGACAGCCGAAGCGGTGCGCGAGATCTACGGCACCGATGGCGAGGGCAACGAAATCTCCGAGGCCATCACCTCGACCAGCATCACCGCCACGCCGATGCCGGCTGCGGTGGTCTCCCCATCCCCGGCCATGCTGCGGACGGCCTCCGCCTCCGCCTGAGCCGCAGGATCCGGCGCGGCTCTCCGCGCGCGGTCACACGCAACGAACACCAAACGACCTCTTTCAGGAGACGTCATATGCTCAGGAAGCTTCTCTTGGCCGCCACCGCGGTCGCGACCATGTCTGTCGGTGCAACGGCGCAGGAGATCACCGAGTTCCGCATCGGCGTTCTCGGCGGCGAGAACGCCCAGGACCGCCTGGCCTCCAACGAGTGCCTGCGCTCCTATGTGCAGGACCTGCTCGGCGTCGAGACCAAGATCTTCACCCCGGCCGACTATGACGGCGTGATCCAGGGCCTGCTCGGCGGCTCCATCGACCTGGCCTGGCTCGGCGCTTCGGGCTACGCGAAGACCTACCTGACCGATCCGGAAGCGGTCGATGTCGTGCTGGTCAAGACCAACCTCGACGGCTCGTTCTCGTATCACTCCATCGGTTTTGCCCGCAAGGATAGCGGCATCGCCTCGCTGGCCGACATGAAGGGCAAGAAGTTCGGCTTCGGTGACCCGAACTCGACCTCCGGCTACCTGATCCCGTCCATCGAGATCCCGCAGCAGACCGGCGCTTCCATGGAAAACGGCGCCTATTTCGGCGAAGTGGTCTTCACCGGCGGTCATGAGCAGACCATCGTTGCCGTGAAGAACGGCGATGTCGACGGCGGCGTGACCTGGGCCGACGGCCAGGGCGAGTGGATCGACGGCTACAATTCCGGCGCCCTGCGCAAGGCGGTCGATGCCGGTCTCGTCGACATGAACGACCTGGTCGAGATCTGGCGCTCGAAGCCGATCCCGGAAGGTCCGGTCGTCCTGCGCCGCGCCCTGCCGGCCGACGTCAAGGAGAAGGTCACGCAGCTTCTGAAGGACCTGCACGGCAAGGATCCGGAGTGCGCCTACAACGTGGCCGCCGGCGAGACCGCGGGCTTCGCCCCGATCACCCACGACGCCTACGAGTCGATCATCGCGGTCCGCAAGGCCAAGAGCAACTGATCGACCGATCTTCGTGACAGCCGGGCGGGACCCTTGGTCCCGCCCGTGCGCTTTGGCCCATGCCAATGGTAGCAGGACTTCATGACGGACACGGCTTCCGCTAGGTCGGGCGATATCCGCGCCGACTATCTCGCCCATGCCCGCCAGCGGCAGATGTACAGCGGCATCCTGCTGCTGGTCTTCACCCTGCTGATGGTATCGGGCTTCCAGCTTGCCGATGCCCGCAATGCCGGCGGCTTCTGGGCCGGCATCCACCAGTTCTTCGACTTCCCGTCAGAGGTGGTGAGCGAGGCGATCGCCAAGGCCGGCAACCTGCCGGGCCTGATGTGGACGTTTCTGCCGTCCCTGATCGAGACCATCAACATTGCCGGCGTGGCGACGCTGATCGGAGCCTGCGGGGGCGCGCTGCTGTCGCTGCTGTCGACGCGCGGGCTGGCGCGGTTTCCCGCGCTGATCCCCGTGTTCCGGAGGCTGATGGATGCGATGCGGGCGATCCCCGAGATCGTCATCGCCCTCGTGCTCATCTTTCTGCTCGGCGGCGGGCCGGTGCCGGCGATGATCGCCATCGCCTTCCACACCACGGGGGCACTGGGCAAGCTGTTCTCGGAAGTGAGCGAGAACGCCGACCGCAAGCCGGTCGAGGGGCTCGCCTCGGCGGGCGCGAGCTGGAGCCAGTCGATGTGGCTCGGCGTGCTGCCGCAGGTCCTGCCGAACTGGCTTTCCTATGCGCTCCTGCGCTTCGAGATCAATGTGCGTGCCTCCGCCATTCTGGGTTTCGTCGGCTCTGGCGGCATCGGTTACGACCTCAAGACAGCGATGCAGTGGGGGCAGGGCCGCTACGACCAGGTTGTCGCGATCTTCCTGCTGCTCTTCGCCACCATCGTCGTCATCGACCAGGTGTCGAGCCATTTCCGGCACAAGCTGGTGAAGGGGCACTGACATGACTGCCATGATCTCCACAGCGCAGGCCGGCCCGCTCGGCGACGCGGCGGTTGCCGCCTTCGACCGCAAGCGGCGGCTTGCCTTCACCATCCCTGCGGTGGTTCTCCTCTACCTGGCCTACGTGTTCTTCGCCTTCGACATTCCGGGCATCGTCGCCAATGCGAGGACCGACAATGCGGCGATCCTCCTGTCCGACTTCTGGAGCCACAAGACCCATGTCACGCGGGACAACCGCACCGGCAACGTCACCGTGGCCATCGAAGGCGAGAACAAGGGCACCTATCCGCCCGGCCGTCTGCCCGACTGGGTAGGCATGCAGGATGGCGTCTCCCGGATCGATCTCGGCGAGGGCTACGAAGTCGTCTACGAGGGCGAGGGCGCGCGTTTCACTGTTCCCGATTACGGCGTGATCCGCGTCGAGCCGGAGGGGCGGGGCATCCGTCTGGAACTGCCGGAGGGCGAGGTTCCGGGTTGGATCAACGCATCGTCCGCCCGCGTCACCGCGACGACACCACAGGGGCGGTTCTCGATGACCCGCAACCGGACCGAGACTTTCCGCTACGAGCCGGGCTGGGAGCTGTTCTTCTTCACGCTCGACAGTCCGTTCAGCGGCCGGTCGGTGTCCGAGCTGGCAGGTCTCGCCGTCTCGGGCGAGCGCATCGATCCGGCAAGGCCGAACATCGCCTACATGCTCTCGGAATTCTGGACCAACAAGATGTGGCGGCACGGTGACGTCGCCTGGGCTCTGTTCGAGACGGTACTGATGGCGTTCCTGGGAACCATGGGCGCGGCGCTGGTTGCACTGCCGCTCGCGTTCCTCGCCGCGTCCAACTTCACGCCCGCACGGATCGTGCGCTTTGCGCTCAGGCGTGTGTTTGACTTCGTGCGCGGCGTCGACGGGCTGATCTGGACCATCATCCTCAGCCGCGCCTTCGGGCCCGGTCCGCTGACGGGATCGCTGGCGATCCTGATGACGGACACCGGCTCCTTCGGCAAGTTGTTCTCGGAGGCGCTGGAAAACATCGACCGCAAGCAGGTAGAAGGTGTCCAGTCGACCGGCGCCTCGCCGATCCAGCAGGCGCGCTTCGGCGTGATGCCGCAGATCGTGCCGGTGCTGCTCAGCCAGGTTCTCTACTTCCTGGAATCGAACACGCGCAGCGCCACCGTGATCGGTGCCATCGTCGGCGGCGGTATCGGCCTGCTGCTCACCCAGGCGATCATCACCCAGAAGGACTGGGAGGAGGTCAGCTACTACATCGTCCTTATCGTCCTGATGGTGATGGCGATGGACAGCCTGTCCGGATGGCTCAGAGGCCTGTTGATCGGTCGGACCGGTCGGACGTAAGTTTGACGGCTTACTGTCGGGGACTCTCCCGGCAGGTCCTGCCCGTCACCGGAGCCGGTGCATGGCGTTGCGGCCCCTGGCGCAGATGTCCTGACCGGCTTTCGGCTCCACGAAAAGCGGAACGTATGCGATACGCGATCTACTTCACGCCCGATGCCGGGCATCCGCTGGTCCGCGCGGCCGAGGACTGGCTCGGCCGCAGCGCATTCGGCCGTACGGTCGAGCCGGCGGATATCGGCGGGTTCTCGCCGCAGGCCCGGGCCGGCCTGATCGCCTCTGCGGTGCGCTACGGCTTTCACGGGACGCTGAAGGCGCCGTTCCGTCTGGCTGCAGGGCGGAGCGAGAACGAACTGGTTGCCGCTTTCGATGCCTTCTGCGGCACGACGCGGCCCATCGCTCCCGTGAGCTTGAAGCTGTCGGACCTCGACGGCTTCTTCGCGCTGACGCCCGCCGGCCCGGTGGACGAGCTGAACGGGTTGGCTAGCGGCATCGTGCGGCACTTCGAGCCGTTCCGGGCGCCTCTTACCGAGGCGGAGATCGCGCGCCGCAGACCGGAGAGGTTGTCGCCGCACCAGCGGGAGCTGCTCGAGAGCTGGGGCTATCCCTATATTTTCGACGCATTCCGCTTCCACATGACGCTCAGCGACCGGCTGGACGGCGAGACGGCAGTTGCCGTTCGCCGGGCTTTGGACGAGCAGTTCGATGCACTGGTGGCGAGCCCGGTTGCCTTCGACCGGCTGGCGATCTTCGCGGAGCCGGCTCCAGGTGCTCCCTTCATCTGCCTGCATCAGGCGCCGCTTGCGGGAACAGGCGGCTGACAGACCGTTCCCTTCGAGAAAGACGGACCGATGGATACCATACTGACCAATGCCCGGATCGTGCTGGCCGACCAGGTTGTCGAGGGCTCGCTGCATCTGCGCGACGGCCGCATCGCGGGTATCGACAGCGGCCCCTCGTCGCTGCCGGGCGCGCAGGACATGGGCGGCGACTATGTGATCCCCGGGCTGGTCGAGCTGCATACCGATCATCTGGAAAACCACTATGCGCCGCGCCCCAAGGTCCGGTGGAATCCTATCGCGGCCGTCTGCGCCCATGATGCGCAGATCGCTGCCAGCGGCATCACCACGGTCTTCGATGCCCTGCGCGTCGGGCTCGACGAGGACACCGACATCACCGATGCCGACATGCGGCGGTTGGCCGATGCCATCGAGGCGGGCATGGCGAAGGATCGGCTGCGGGCGGAGCATTTCATCCACCTGCGCTGCGAAGTGTCCGCGCCCAATTGCCTGGAGAGCTTCGAGGTTTTCGAGAACGATCCGCGCGTGCGCATCGCCTCGCTGATGGATCATTCGCCCGGGCAGCGCCAGTTCGTGAGCCTTGAAGCCTACGCGGTCTACTACAAGGGCAAGCGGGGCATGAGCGACGCGGAGTTCAACGACTTCTGCGAGCGGCGGATGGCCCAGTCGGCAACCTGGTCCGACAAGAACCGCAAGATCGTCGCCGAGCGCGCGAGGGCACGCGGGGTGATGCTGGCCAGCCACGACGATGCGACCGACGCCCATGTCGACGAGGCAGTGGAACTGGGGATCCGCGTTGCGGAATTCCCGACCACGCTGGAGGCCGCGCGGGCGTCCAAGTCGCAGGGGTTGGCGGTCCTGATGGGCGCTCCCAACGTGGTGCGCGGCGGCTCGCATTCCGGCAATGTCTCGGCGCGAGATCTTGCAGCCAACGGGCTGCTCGACATCCTGTCGTCGGACTACATCCCCTTCAGCCTCATCCAGTCCGCCTTCTTCCTGGGCGAGGTGGTCGACGGGATCGACCTGCCGGAATCGATTGCCATGGTCACGCGCACGCCGGCCCGCTCCGCCGGGCTCGACGACCGCGGCGAGATTGCCATCGGCAAGCGCGCCGACCTGGTGCGTGTCCGCGTCGAGGAGCACATTCCGATCGTGCGCACCGTGTGGCGCGAAGGCAACCGGGTGGTCTGACCGATGCAGGGGGCAGCTTCGGGCGGGCAGGGGCCGCTGATCGCCGTCGTCGGACCGAGCGGGGTCGGCAAGGACACGCTGCTTTCGCGGGCACGCGCCGCCCTGTCCGATCGACCGGATGTTCTTTTCGTGCGCCGGTCGATCACCCGGCCGGCCAGTGCGGATGCCGAGGAGCATCTGCCGATCACGGCAGAAGCGTTCGATGAGGCGGAGCGCGCGGGCACTTTCGCCTATTGTTGGCGGGCGCATGGGCTGGGCTACGGGCTTCCTGCCTCCCTGTCTGACCATCTGGCAAGAGGGCATCCCGCCGTGATCAACGGGTCGCGCAAGGCTCTGGCGGGCATGAAGGAGCGGTTTCCGACATTCGCGGTAATACAGATCACCGCAGCGCCGGAGGTGCTCGCCGCGCGGCTGGCCGCGCGCGGGCGTGAGAGCGCGGACGAGATTGCCGCCCGCATCGCGCGGGCCAAGGAGCAGCTTCCGGTCGCCCCCGCCTGCACAATCGACAATAGCGGCGAACTCGACGAGGCGGCCGAAGCTCTGGTTGCCGCCATTCTCGAACTGGCCGATCCGGCACCCCGCTGATCTTCTCGGTATCGCCATCCACTGCGGCTCTTGCGCAAGGCCCGAAGCTTTGCGACAAGAAGTATGGAATTGCTCGCATTGCGAGCATTGACAAAAATACGGATGCAGTTGGTTGCGGGTCGGGCCGTGGCGCCATCGCATGCCGAAGGACGGAGTGGATCGGATGTCGGGGCAACTGGTAACCCATCGCACCAGCGGGCTGGTGCTGTCTTTGGACGAGACCGTTGCCAATGATCGCATCATCGAGGAAATCCGGCGCGGCCGCTACGAGGCGTCCGAGCTGTCGATGGCTTCGCGCTTCGTGCGCAAGGACGACCGGGTGCTGGAGCTTGGCGCCGGCATCGGCTTCATCTCGGCCGGCGTCATGCGCAATGTCGGCCCTGCCTACTACGCCGCCGTAGAGGCGGATGCCCGTCTCATCCCGCATATTCGCGAGACGCACCGCAAGAACGGTGTGTCCGGCGTCGAGGTGATCAACGCGGCCTTCGTTTCCGATCCGCAGATCCTCAAGACGGGTTTCGTCGAGTTCACCCTGCACCGTGAGTTCTGGCGCTCCGGCATCGGCCAGGACCAGGAGGGCGTGACAGAGACTGTGCGCGTGCCGGCAGTGGATGCCTCGGCCTTTATTGCCGACAAGGGGATCACGGTTCTCATCGCCGACATCGAGGGCGCGGAACTCGACCTGTTCAGAAACCTGCGTGTCGGTGGCCTCAAGCGCATCGTGCTGGAAGTGCATCCGCACAAGATCGGCAAGGCCGGCATGATCGAGATCTTCTCCGGCCTGTGCGCGGAAGGCTTTGCCTACAATGCCGCCCTGTCGGAGGGGCCGGTCGTGTGCTTCGAGGCCGTCGGCGACAGCGAAAGCAGCGAGGCGGAGCTCTTTACCCGCTTCGCCTGAGCGTTCCCGCGACCCTGCGCTCCACTCCTCTCGTTCTTTAGTCCGCTTGTCGGGGTGTCGATGCTTGGCGACACTCCTTGTCAGGGTGTGCCGGCGCTTGTCGGCCTCTTGCGGACAAAGCCTTTGAAGATCACGCATTTGATGCGATGGTCGGAGAGACCGACATGTCAGTTCAATCTGGTGCCATGGCCAAATTCCTGATCATCGACGATCATCCGTTGTTTCGAGAGGCTCTGCACAGTGCGGTGACGCAGGCCTATCCGGATGCCGATACCCAGGACGCCGCATCGCTGTCGGAAGCCTGTGATATTCTTGCCGCGGAAGGCGGTTTCGACCTAGCGCTGCTCGACCTCAACCTGCCGGGCGTGCGCGGCATGGACGGGCTTTTGCACCTGCGGACCAATTTTCCGCGTCTTCCGGTGGTGGTTGTTTCGGGTCATGAGGAGCGGAAGGTCATCTCGCAGGTGATCGCCTACGGGGCGGCCGGGTTCATCCCGAAGTCGGCCAAGAAGGCGGCCCTGGCCGACGCAATCCAGAAAGTCATCAACGGTGCGGTGTTCGTGCCCGACGATCTTCTGGCGGGCAGCGACGACCAGATCGACGCACATGCCCAGGACATGATCGACCGGGTGGCCACGCTGACGCCGCAGCAGCTCAAGGTGCTTCGGATGATCTGCGACGGGCTGCTCAACAAGCAGATCGCCTACCAGCTGGAGGTGGGCGAGACCACCGTGAAAGCGCACGTCTCGGAGATCTTGCGGAAGCTCAACGTCTTCAGCCGCACCCAGGTGGTGATCGAGATGTCGAAGCTGGAACAGATTTCGGGCCCCGATCTCTTCGACCCCTTTGCGCACGGCAAGAGCAGCAAGGCCGGCGCCTGACCGTCTTCACTTGCTGGCCGCCTCTACGGTGCCGCGGCCAGCAGATGCGCCATGAGCGCTCTCAGCTGTGCGGGCTTCACCGGCTTGGCCATGAATTCCGCGCCAAGGTTCGCCGCGTCCTTCACGACTGCCTCGGAGATATCCGCCGTGGCAAGGATCACCGGGGCCCGGCGCCGCAGGCGCTGCAGCAGTGCCGCGACCGTTCGCGTGCCCTGGTCGCCATGGTCGAGATGCTGATCGGCGATGATCAGCTCGGGCACGAAGCCTTCGTCCAGCAGTTCGTCCGCTCCGGCCTGCGACGCTGCGATCCGGTGTTCGCATCCCCATCCGTCGAGGAGGGTCGACATGGCACGGGTCACCTCGATGTCGTTTTCCAGCAGCAGAATGCGCCGGCCGGCAAGGGTGGCATCGCTGGCCGGCCGCTGGGCCGCTTGCGGCCTGGCCTTGCCGGGCGAAGGCGGCTCGCACCGTTCGGCGAGAATGCGGAAACGGCTGCCCTTGCCGACTTCCGATGTCAGGCTGAGTTCGTGGCCGAGTGCCGTCACCAGGCGGCGGACGATGGAAAGGCCGAGGCCGAGAGCGCAGTCGTCGTCGCGCCCGGCATGGCCCTTGGCTGCCGGCCCACGGTGGAACTCGTCGAAGATCAGCTCGCGCTGGTCGAGCGGGATGCCGCAGCCCGTGTCCACCACTTCGATGGCCACCATGTTGCCGCGCCGCCGGGTGCCGATCAGCACGCCGCCGCGGTCGGTGTAGCGGATGGCGTTGGAGATCAGGTTCTGCAGGGCGCGCCGCAGCATGGTCCGGTCGGAGCGCACATGGTCCCCGGTGATCGAGGTCTGCAGGCGCAGGCCCTTCGCCTCGGCGATGGGGCGCAGATCGGACAGCAGCGACTCGATGACCGGGACCAGCGGCACCGCCGTGGGGTCGGGTACCATCACTCCGGCATCGAGGCGGGAAATATCGAGCAGCGTGTGCAGCAGCTCGTTCATGGTGTCGAGCGAGCGCTCGACCTGCATGACCATCGCCCGGCCGCGTTCGCTCTCCTGCAGGTCGTACAGTGCCGACATGGTCAGTTGGGCCGCGTGCAGGGGTTGCAGCACGTCATGGCTTGCGGCAGCGAGAAACCGTGTCTTCGACTGGTCGGCGCGCTCCGAGATTTCCTTCTGCCGGGCAAGTTCCGCGTTGGTCTTCTCGAGATTGCGCAGGGTGGAGGTCAACTCGTCTGTGCGCCTGCGGACCTGTCCCTCCAGCGCGATGGCGGTCTGGAACAGCGAAAAGGCATTGCGCTGCTGATCCATCGCGCGCTCGACGCGATTGATCAGCGCATCGTTGATGCGCTTCAGGCGTTCCGCGTCGTCGATGTCGAGAATGCTCACGGACCGCTCCCGCCGCTCTGTCCCAGACCGAAGGCGATGCCGGTGAAGGTCTGGTTGAGGTGCATCGACAGGTACTGTTCGCCATAGGTGTTGAAGCCGATGACCTTGTTCTCACGATAGATCGCGGCGATGCGGTGTGTCACCTGGCGGTTGCGGGCATCGATCCGCCGCAGAACGCAGTCGAAGCCGAGTACGAAGTCGATGCCGCCGATGCGCTCGCGCACCGCATCGAAGGCGGCACGCGTGGTGCGGGTCATGCCGGCCGGTTCGGCAACGGTCATGACGATGCCGTCGTCGATGGCGCAGAAGAAGGAAAGCGAGCCGTCGCGGTTCATCTTCTGGACCGAGCGGCAGTAGTACTCCCCGCCGACCCGTACGACGAGCGGATGCGAGGCGAAGCTCATCGGCGACAGGCTCTGCGGATCCATGCCGATCACACGGGCATATTCTTCTGCGGCTGGGGCTGCGTTGAACTCGTGGACGATGCGCCTGTCGGGATCGGACCGGGTCACCACCAGCTTGTCCGGTGTCGGGACGAAATTGTCGGTCTTGAAGATGTGGAAGGGAACCTGCGTCTCCACCAGGATCAGGATCGCGGCATTGCTTGCCGGTTCCCCGTCCAGCAGCAGGGTCGTCGCGCCGAAGCGCATGTCATCGCCGGCCGACCCGCCCAGAAGGGGAATGTCGTCGAGGCCCCAATGAAGCGCGGCGGTGACTGATTCCTCGGCGAACGACAGGCCGTCGATCAGGCACAGGGCGAATGTGTTGGCAGGGCTTGCGGCGGCGGGGCCGAGAAACCCGCGTTTGGCCTCGCTGACCTGTGCCACGATCCTCTCCATGCCGGCGCGGCGAATGTCCAGGATCCTGTGGGCGGCGATCCGAAAGCGGGCGGCCGGGAAGAGAATGACGACGAGATTGCCCTCGCAGATGCCGCTTCGGGTGATCTCCCCTGCAGTGGAGCAGGCCGCATAGGGCAAGTCGGGGCATGTCGCGGCCAGTGCAGCTGTCACATCCTCGGCTGCAAAGCGCGCCGAAGAGAAGAACACCAGGGCAAAGCCCGCGCGATTGCGCTCGCGCGCGGCGGCCACGCGAGCCCAGTATCCCGCATCGCCCGGGTCGTCGCAATCGAGCGCGATGACGCCGCAGGCGTGTTCGATGCCGCCGTTCGGCTGCACGTTTTCCTCCCTCGCGCCGCCCGCCATCTCCCCGTTCCGGACTGCCGGCAAGGCCGGCTCCCGGATGGCGCTGTGGCGACGGCCCAGTCTAGGTCCGCTCGCTTCGACGTGACAAGCAGACGTTCGGCTTTGACCGAAAGTACAGTGTACAAGGGGGGTGCGCTGCCTTTTCCTGAGGGCGCCTGGAGGGAGACCGGGCAAACGGCCTGCCAGGCATCTTGACGCCAGAGGCCGGGCCGGGAGGAGCTTTCATGGATTTGGTTGGCGAGTATCGGATTTTGGCAGGTCGCGGTGCGGTTTGGGCCGCGCTGAACGATGCGGATGTTCTGCGTCGGTGCATTCCCGGTTGCGAGGAGCTTGAGAAGGTTTCGGATCGGGAGATGACGGCGACGGTCGTTGCGAAGATCGGGCCTGTGAAGGCGACGTTCAAGGGCGCGGTGACGCTTGAGAACCTGAACCCGCCTGAGAGCTACACGATTGTCGGCGAGGGCAAGGGCGGGGTTGCCGGCTTTGCCAAGGGCGCGGCGGATGTGTCGCTGGCCGAGGACGGGGCCGAGACGGTGCTGAGCTACACGGTGAAGGCGCAGGTCGGCGGCAAGCTGGCGCAGCTTGGCAGCCGGCTGATCGTGTCGACGTCGCGCAAGATGGCGGACGAGTTCTTCGGCAAGTTCAAGGAGATCGTGGAGGGCGGCGCGGCGTCGGGCGAGACTGGTGCTGGTGCTGGCGCTGGTGCTGCGGCGTTCGCGGACGAGCCGGATGCGGGCGAGATCGAGGCGGCGAAGAGCGCGGCTTTGTCGCGGCTTCCCGGCGATGTCGGCGAGGCGGTCTCTGATGCGGTGCACGAGGCGGAGGAACGGGTCGTGAAGACGGCGCGCGAGGTCGAGACCGAGGTCGAGGCGGCGGCGGGCCGTGGTTTTCTCGGCGGCCCGATGGTGTGGGGTCTTGCGGC